>JAXDKG010000045.1:0-148916 GCA_034667225.1 Acidobacteriota bacterium | reverse complement strand
CACCAGGTGGCTCGCCCAGGGGCCCGTCATGTCCCCCGAGACGGTCAGCTCGCCGTCGATGTAGACGCCGTCGCTGGTGGTCATGCCGACCGTGCAGCCGGCCAGCTTGAGGATGTGCCCCACCATGCGGGTGGTCGTCGTCTTGCCGTTGGTGCCGGTGATGGCGGCGATGGGGATACGGCAGGGTGTCCCCGGCGAGAAGAGCATGTCGATCACCGGTCCGGCCACGTCGCGGGGAGTCCCCTCGGTCGGAGCCAGGTGCATGCGGAAGCCGGGCGCGGCGTTGATCTCCACGATCGCCCCGCCCACGTCCTTGAAGCTGCGGGAGATGTCCGGGGAGACGAAGTCCACGCCGCCCACGTCGAGGCCGATCGCCTGCACGGCCCGCTCGGCCATGATGCGGTTGTCGTAGTGGATCGAGTCGGTCTTGTCGATGGCCGTGCCGCCGGTCGACAGGTTGCCGGTCGAGCGCAGGTAGACCATCCGTCCCGGCTCCGGAACGGCCTCGGGGCCGAGCCCCTGGACTTCCAGGAGGCGCTGCGCCTGATCGTCGACCTCCAGCCGGGTGAGGACCTTCTCGTGGCCCACGCCGCGCCGCGGATCGCGGTTGACGACCTCCACCAGCTCGGCGACCGTGTGTTGTCCGTCGCCCACGACATGGCCGGGAACCCGCTGGGCCACCGCGACCACGCGGCCATTGACGACCAGGATGCGGTAGTCGTTGCCCAACTGGCAGGCCTCGACGAGGACGCGGCTGGAGTAGTCCTGCGCCTTTTGGAAGGCGGTGCGCACCTGCTCCGGGGTCTTGAGGTCGACGACGACGCCCTTGCCATGGTTGCCGTCCAGCGGCTTCACCACCACGGGGAAGCCGATGCGCTCGGCCTCGGCCTCGGCTTCCTCGACGTCGTCCACGAGCACCTGCCGGGGGACGGGCAGGCCCAGGTCATCCAGGATGCGATGGGTCAGCCGCTTGTCCGAGGCGATCTCGGTGGCGATCTGCCGCGTCTCGCTGGTGATGCTGGCCTGGATGCGGCGCTGGTACTTGCCGTAGCCGAGTTGGACGAGCGACCGGTCGTTGAGGCGAAGCCAGGGGATGCCGCGGTCCTCCGCGGCGCGGACCAGGGCGGCGGTGGTCGGTCCCAGGGCGCGGCGGTGGGCCAGGCGCACCAGCTTCTCCAGCTCCGCGTTGAAGTCGAACGGCGTGGGATCGTGGTCCGCGAGCTCGGGCGGGAGCAGGTGATGGATCAGGCGCATCGCAAGCCGCCCCGCCTCCAGGCCCACGGCCTCCTCCACGTAGCTGTAGACGACGTGGTACTGCCCGTCCGGAAGGCCCTCCCCGCGGGTCTTGCCGAAAGTGACGTAGGTGCCCACCAGGCATTGAAGCTCAATGGCTACGTGCTCCAGGACATGACCGAGCCAGGTGCCCTCGTCCTCTTTGAGCCGCTTCACGAACCCGCCTACTACACCGAGGCCGCAGGTGTGCTCGGCGAGCGTCGGGATTACTTCCAGGAGCCGGTCGGCGAACCCGGGCAGCTTGACGGTCGGGTACTGCTCCAGCTCCCCGAGGTCCACCTTGAGACGGATCATGGGCCAGAGCGCGTACTGATTCGGGCCGCGATAAACCCGTGTTTCCAGGATTTCCATGGGTGACTTTCTCAGAAGGAGCGACTCATGCGTCGTGTAGCATGAGCAATCATCATGCCTACTCGCCGTCGCGCATTCCTACTGGCGTCGGGTCCGCCGGCGCCTCCTCGACCACGGCCGGCTCCATGAGCGAATCGATGCGCGTGGCATGCTGGGGCGCGATGCCCAAGCGGCGGCGCAGGTCGTAGCGGCAGCCCGAGGTGAGGAAGTCCAGCTTGAGGCCGAGCATGGCGAGCGGCTGGCCGCGCTGGACCGCGTAGCTGTCGGTGTAGCGCAGGCCCGAGGCGTCGATGACGGTGACACCGCCCGCGCCCATGACGTTCATCACGCCTCCGGCCTCGATGACGGCGGCGGTGTCCTCGTCGATGCCGATGCCAAGCGGCTCCGGGTTGTAGGAGAGGGCCGTGAGCAGCCGGCCGAGGCGGTCGCGGCGCCGGAAGTGCTGGTCGATGATGATGTCCGGAGCGAGGCCCAACCCCTTCGCGAGATGGACCAGGCGGCGGCGCGGGGAGGATCCGCTGTCGCCGAGAGCAATCATGTGCTCGGCCAGCAGGCCCGCGCCGGCGCTGGTGCCGGCCACCACCATCCCCTCCTGGTGGCGGCGGCGGATGGATGCGGCGAGCGGCGTGCCGCCCAGGGCCGACGAGAACTTGAGCTGGCTGCCTCCCGTGATGAACAGGCCGGTCGCGAACTCCAGGAGGTCGTGCATGTCCTGGCTGGCGTCGAGGGCGTCCTGCCGGTTCTCGATCTTGAGCACCTCGACGGTCTCGGCCCGCAGGCTATAGAACAGCTCGGCGTAGCGCTCGCCGGTCTCCGGCACCTCGGAAGCGGTGGCGAGCACGACGATGTTGGAGTCCGAGCCGCCCGAGGACTCCAGGAAATAGCGCAGGATGACGCGCTCCCGCGTCTTGTCCTCGGCCCCGCCGATCGCGATCAGCAGGCCCGGATGGGTAAGGTGGGGGGAGGGAAGGTTGTCCATGGCATCTATTTCTGTGGCAAATGGGATGCCAGGGTTTGCTAGGCTCCAGCGAAACCATGCGCGCCCTCCTGGCCCTCTTCCTTCTCGCCGCTACGCCGCTTTCCGCCGGCCGGCTCGACGGCGTCATCCTCGAGCGGCTGCCCAACGGCCTCACCGTGATGGTCCTCGAAGATCCCACGCTGCCGATCGTCAGCACGCAGGTCCTCTACAAGGTAGGGGGCCGCACTGAGTGCTCAGGCGCAACCGGGCTCGCCCATTTCGTGGAGCACATGGCCTTCCGCGCGTCCGAGCGCTTCCCGGATACGGACGTGGTCAGCCGCATCTACGCAGTGGGCGGCGAATGGCACGGCTACACCTGGATCGACCAGACCACCTTTTTCGAGACCGTTCCCCGGGAGCGGCTGCCGCTCGTCCTCGACATCCAGGCCGACCGCATGAGCCGGCTGCTCATCCCAGCGGCCGAATTGGAAGCCGAGCGCGGCGCGGTCCTGACCGAGTTGCACGGCTACGAGAACGATCCGGCGAGCGTGCTCCACGACGCGGTCGCGGCGGTCTCGTTCACCGAGCACCCCTACCGCCAGAACGTGGTCGGCTGGACCAGCGACGTGGAACGGATCACCCATGCCGATGTAGCCGCCTTCTACCGCCGGCACTACAACCCGGCCAACGCGGTGCTGGCGATCGCGGGAGATGTGAAGGCCCCGGAAGCGCTGGCGCTGGTCCGCAAGGCCTTTGGAAGCATCCCGGGAGGCGATCCCACTCCCCTCCCCCGTACCGTGGAGCCGCCGCAGCGGGGAGAGCGCCGCGTGGATGTCCCCGGAGGCGGGAGCCGGTTCCAGATCGCGTACCGGGCACCGGCCGCCACGGACTCCGACTGGGCTGCCTTCCTCCTGATCCAGGCGCTCCTGACCGGCTCCTCGGGAGCCAGCTTCCGCCAGGACGGCGACCCCTTCCCCGCCCGGCCGGGCTCGCGCCTGTATGGCGTCGCCGAGGAGATCACCTCCTTTTTCGCCCCGACCGCACAGCCCTACCTCTTCAGCTTGCAAGGCAGCAGCGGTCCGGAGGTCGAGAAGGCGATCGAGGAGCGGATCGCCGCGCTGCGGGACCGCCCGGTGCCTGCCGAGGAGCTCGACAAGGCCCGGCGAGCCCTGCTGACCGAGTTGGAGCTGGATGTCGAGACCTCCGAGGATGCCGCCCACCAGATGGCCTTCTACGAGGGGATCGGCGCCTTCCAGGTGCTGAAGCGCCTGCCCGCCCTGATCGCCGCGGTGACTCCGGAAGACCTGCAGCGCGCCGCCGCGGCACGCCTCCAGCCCTGGCAGCGCACGATCGGCTGGGTGCATCCGGTTCCCCCGCCAGCCGTTCCCGCCGCAGCGCCTCCCCGAGTGGTCCAGGACAGTCCCGCGCCAGCCCGGATTTCCGAGAAACCGTCCGCGCCCCGGGTGAAGACCCTCCCAAACGGGATCGCCTTGATCGTGCGGCGCATCCCTCGGGTGCCCGTGGGATACCTGCGGGTGGTGGTGCCCACCGCGGATGTCGCCGACGATGAGCCCTCCTGGCGTCACACCTCAATGAGCCGCCGGTTCCGGGCCGGAGAGCTGTCCGAAGCCACCGAGGAGCTACGCAAGGCGTTGGACTCGGCCGAGCCAGCACTGCCTCCGGAGGAGATCGAAGACCCCGAGGCGCGCCTGGACCAATCTCTCCGCGAAGCTCTGGTAAACCCCGCCCTTACATTGAAGCCAGCCATACCCGCGGTCATCGTAGCCGTGGGCGACTTGGATGAGGACGAAGCTCTCCGCCTCCTGGCGACCGCCTTCTCTAGTCTCCCTCCGCCGCGTCCCCTTCCGCCGCTCGACCTCCGCGTCCGTCAGCGCGAGGTGCGGGTCGCGCTCCCGGGCAAGGCCCAGTCACAGATCGGCTATGCCGTGCCCGTCCCCTCTTCACCGCTCGCTTGGCGGATGCTCCTCTACACCGTGGCCCACGACTACGAGGGTAGGCTGGGCAAGGAGCTGATCGCCCGCCGCGGCCTCCTCTACTACCTGGGCACCCACTTCCGCTCCGACGGCCGCACCGGCTGGCTCTCGATCATCTCGGGCGTCAACCCCGACAAGCTGGACGAGACCCGCGCCCTCTTCTTCGGCCTGCTCGACACCCTCCGCGAAAATCCTCCCACTGAAGCCGAGGTGGAAGAGGCCCGCCAGCACCTGATCGGCCGCCGCCTGACCGCGCCCATGAGCAACGAAGAGATCTCCGCCGCCTACGCCCGCGAATGGATCGAGCGCGGCCGGCTGCTCACCGACGCCGAGTGGGAGCGGGAGGTGCGGGCGGTGAGGCGGGAGGAGGTGCTCGCGATCGTACCGGCCTTCCTGGCGGGAATTAGGGGGACGGTGGACGTGCGGGGAACGGAGTAATGAGTAGGCAACTGACGGTCCGTGGCGTTCCCGATGAAGTCGTCCAGCGGCTGGAGAGTCTGAGCCGTGCACGAGGCCAGAGCCTTAATACAACCGTGCTCTCCATCCTGGGGTCTGCTGTCGGAGTAGACGAACGACGGCAGAGGCTCGAACGCTATACAACCTGGACCCAGGAAGACCTGGAGGAGTTCAACGAAACCCTGGCGCCTCAGCGGACGATCGATGACGCCCTCTGGCGCTGAACCCGCTCAGCGGTTGATTCTTGACAGCTCCACCTACTCTCTCGGGCAAGCCTTCCCTTCGTAGATCGCACCGCGCTGCCTGTCCCTGGTAACTGGCTCCCGCTAATTGCCTCCCCCGTCCTTACCCGGCGTCAGGTACGCTCTGGAAGCGGGTTGAGACACTAAACCCACGGCGAGAAACACGAGCCCCGCGGGTTGAACGTCTGAACCCACGGGTTGGCGGTCCGACCCGCCGGTCCCATGTCTCAACCCGCAGGTCGAATCTATCAACCCGTGGGTTTTGCGTCCCAACCCGCGGGTTAACGTCCCAAACCCGCGGGTTTCGGGTCGCAACCCGACATCTCCGCGTCGGAATCCGGGGGTTTAGCGTTACAGCCCGTGGGTTTTGCGTCTCAACCCGCGAGTTGAGAGGCTCTCATGGCTTCAACTGCGGCCCGCGTCGCCACGCGCGCCGTCAATATCGGGAGCCAGACCGGTTTTCAATCGACCTCGCTGCCTTCCTCGGCCTGCAGCAGATACCCCACTCCGGCCACGGTCACCAGGTAGCGCGGTTCGGCCACGTCTCCCTCGATCTTCTGGCGGAGCCGGTGGACGAGTTGCTTGAGGAGCTGGCGGTCGCCGGCGCCGCGCGAGCCCCAGACGTGGCTGAGCAGGCGCTCGGCAGGGAGGGTGTGGCCGGCGTTGGCTAGGAGCAGCTGGAGCAGGCGGAGCTCCAGCTTGGTCAGGCGGACCGGCGGGCGGCCGGCCACGCTCACGGCCTGGCGCTCCAGGTCGAGCGCGATGTCGCCGGCTGCGAGCGGCGCCGGTTTCTCTTCGCCGGCCCGGCGCAGCAGCGCCCTCACCCGGGCGAGGAGCGTGCGCGGAGAGAACGGCTTGGTCAGATAGTCGTCCGCGCCGATATCGAGGGCCGCCACCTGATCCTCCTCGGCCGAGCGCACGGTCAGCATCATGATCGGCACGCGGGACATGGCGCGGATCCGTTTGCAGACCTCCAGGCCCGAGAGACGCGGCAGGTTCACGTCCAGGACTACCAGGGACGGCTCCTCGCGCTCGAAGGCGGCGAGGGCCGCCATGCCGTCCGACGCCTCCACGACCAGGTAACCGGCCTGGCGGAGGGCGTAGGAGACCAGCCCAAGCAGCTCCAGGTCATCGTCAACGACCAGCAGCTTCACGCAGCCTCCAATGGAAGAGTGATCCGCATGCGGGTGGCGGTTCCCTTCCGGAGTGCCTTGATGCTGCCGCCGTGCCGCTCCACGATCGACTGCACGATCCAGAGGCCGAGGCCCATGCCGCTCTGTTCCGGCTCCCCATCACCGGCCGAGCGCACGAAGCGGTTGAAGAGCGAGCGCCCCTCGCCGTCCTCGCCCTCGGGCAGGCCCGGCCCTTCGTCTTCGACCCAGAGCGCGACGGCGTGGTCCTCCAACGCCCCTCCCACCCGGATCTCCGAGCCCGCGGGTGCGAACTTGTTGGCGTTGGCCAGCAGGTTCACGAAGACCTGGGTCAGGCGCGGCGCGTCGCCGATCAGCGCCGGCAGCGGGTAGGGGAGATCCACCTGGAGATGCTGGCCGCGCTGGGCGATCA
Organism: Acidobacteriota bacterium; assembly: GCA_034667225.1. Classification (GTDB taxonomy): domain Bacteria; phylum Acidobacteriota; class Thermoanaerobaculia; order Multivoradales; family UBA5704; genus DATMER01. The sequence continues at coordinate 142,059 of JAXDKG010000045.1, read as the reverse complement.
GGGGCGCGGTGAGGCTCACCGCCTCCTCCACCACCTCGTCGAGCGCCACAGGCCGGCGGCGGATGGAGCCCTGCCCCGCCTCGATGCGCACGCTCTCCAGGAGGTTGTCGATGAGCTGCGTGAGCCGCAGGGTGCCGCGCTCGAGCGACAGGACGAGGGCCTCGGTCTCGGGATCCTCGCCGCGCTCGTGGAGGCGGTCCATGAGCAGCTCGATCGAGGCGAGCTGGGCCGAGAGCGGGGTCCGGAACTCGTGCGAGATGTTGGCGAACACCGAGTCGCGCAGCCGGCGCGCGGCCTCCACGTCGGTCTCGTCGCGCAGCACCTGGAACTGGTGATCCTCGGCCGGTGGCGAGCTGGTCACGACCACGGCGCGCCGGCTGCCATCGGCGAGCAGCAGGTTCTCGGTGGCGCGGGTGGCGCCGCGGAAGCGGGCGTGGAGGATCGGGCACTGCTCGTAGCAGGGCCGCGTGCCGTCGGGCAAAACCGCCCGCAGCACATCGCCGCAGAAGCGGCCCACGGCGTCCTCGGGCCGCACTCCGAGCAACGCCGCGGCCTGCGGGTTGAGATACCGGACGCGGCGGTCGCGGTCCACGCTGAACACCCCTTCGGTGATGCCGGTGAGGATGGCCTCTCCCTCGGCCTGGCGTCGCCGCAGCTCGGAGGTGAGGCGCAGCAGCCGCAAGCGGGTCTCCTCCATGGTTGCCGCGAGCGTGCCCAGCTCCTCCCCGGCCGCGCGCGGCGTGGGAGTCGAGAGATCGCCGCTGCCGATCCGCGCCGCCGCGGCGGTGAGCGCCTGGACCGGACGGGCCAGACGGCGGCTGATGAGCCATCCCGCCGCCGTGGCGAGCAGCGCCGCCCAGAGAGAGAGCAGCAGGAGAGTCCGGACGAAACCGCGCAACGAGGAGGCAATCGGCTGCGTGGAGAGTGAGGTCTCCACCAAGGCGCCAGCCAGGGGAAAGATCGAGACATAGGCCCCGGCCTCGTCCAGGCGGCCCGACGCCGGCTTGCCGGTGGAAAGCACCTGGTCGCGGAGGAGATAACGCGGGTCGTCCGTCCGCTCTACCGCCTCGGAAGCGGAGACGACCGTCACCGGCAATCCGACTTGCGCCGAGATGCCCTCGACGACCGAACGGTCCAGCGCCAGCGCCACGCTCGCGGTCGCTCCCGGGTAGAAGATCACCGGCACCTCGGCCGCGAGCCGGCCGCCGAGCTGGCCGGCCTGGGCGAACGGCCGGCCCCCGACGAGGATTGCGCACCCGCTGAGCCGGCTGGTCCGCCGGAACCCTTCGAGGAACGCGGTCAGGCCGGCGGCGTCCCTCTCCCGCAGGAGCCGGCCGACGGTGGGGCGCTCGCCGAGCAACCGGGCCGAGGTCCGGACATCCTCCGCGGAGCGCTCGACCGCCTCCAACGCGGCCCTCCCCGCCAGGTCCACCCGCGCCAGCGCCTGCTGGTCGGCCAGCCGCCGCAGCAGGCCCATGGCCGTGAAGACCACGCAGACCACTGCCAGCAGGACAAGGCCGGCGTTGACTCCGATAAGAAGGGTGCTCAGGCGGGCGCGGCGCATCACATGGAGCTTAACAGCCCCTCATCACCGGCTCATTCTCCACTCGATCACGCTCTTGAGCGCCAGCGTCGCAAGAGCCAGCAACGTGAGCAGCGTGGCCACCGCGAACGCGGCCGAGAACTGGTACTCGTTGTAGAGGATCTCGACGTGCAGCGGCAGCGTGTTCGTCAGGCCCCGTATATGCCCGGATACCACGGATACTGCGCCGAACTCCCCCATCGCGCGGGCGTTGCAGAGGATCACGCCGTAGAGCAGCCCCCAGCGGATCTTGGGCAGGCTCACTCGGAAGAAGGTCTGCCAGCCCGAGGCTCCCAGGGTCAGCGCGGCTTCCTCCTCGTCGCTCCCCTGCGACTGCATCAGGGGGATCAGCTCGCGCGCCACCATGGGCGAGGTCACAAAGAGGGTCGCCAGCACGATTCCCGGCACGGCGAAGATGATCGTCCAGTCATGCGCTGCGAGCCAGGGTCCGAAGAAGCCCTGGGCGCCGAAGAGGAGCACGAAGATCAGGCCCGAGATCACCGGCGAGACGCTGAACGGCATGTCGATCAGGGTGATCAGGAACCCCTTGCCACGGAAGCGGAACTTGGCGATCGCCCAGGCCGCGGCCAGCCCGAAGAGCAGGTTGAGCGGCACCACGATCAGGGCCGTCAGCAGCGTCAGCTTCACGGCCGCGAGGGCGATGGGATCCTTGATGGCGGCCACGTAGGCCTGCCAGCCGTCCTCCAGCGCCTTGGTGAAGACGAGCAGAAGCGGCACGAACAGGAAGAAGCCGAGGAAGAGCAGGGCGGTCCCCAGCAGGAGCCAGCGCACGAAGCGCGGCTCCGTGAGGGCGCTCCCCCTGGCTTCGTGCGTCTCACGGGATCGGATCGGGGCGGCGACGGCACCGGCCATGGGTCACCTCTCCTCGGCGTTGCCGGACAGCCGACGGCTGCGGCGCCAGGCCAGGATGTTGATCAGAAAGAGCAGCGAGAACGAGGCGAGCAGGAAGACCATCGCGATCGCCGTGGCTCCCGCGGTGTCGTACTGCTCGAGCTGGATCATGATCAGGAGCGGCGTGATCTCCGACACCTTCGGCATGTTGCCGGCGATGAAAATCACCGAGCCGTACTCTCCCAGCCCGCGGGCGAAGGCGAGGACGAACCCGGTCGCGATCGCCGGCACCAATTCGGGCAGGATCACCCGCCGGAACGTCTGCAGGCGGCCGGCGCCCAGGCTGGCCGCGGCCTCCTCCACCTCCCTGTCGAGGTCGGCCAATACCGGCTGGACCGTCCGCACCACGAAGGGGAGGCCGATGAAGGTCAGCGCCACGATGATCCCCAGCGGCGTGTATGCGACCTTGATCCCCATGGGCTCAAGGAAACGGCCGACCCAGCCGTTGCCAGTGTAGATGGTGACCAGCGCGATGCCGGCGACGGCCGTGGGCAGCGCGAACGGCAGGTCGACCATGGAATCGACCAGGCGCCGGCCCGGGAAGGGGTAGCGCTCCAGCACCCAGGCGACCAGCACGCCGAACACGCAGTTGAGCAGCGCGGCGATCAGGGCCGACTGGAAGCTCAACTCGAAGGCGGCGAGCGCGCGCGGCGCCGTGACCTTGGACAGAAACTCGGCCCAGGTGAGCGTCGCGGTCTTCAGGAAGACCGTCGAGACCGGGATCAGGATGACCAGGCACAGATAGAGCAGCGTGAAGCCCAGAGAGAGGCCGAAGCCCGGCAGCGGGCTGCCGCCGGGAAATCGCCCTCCCTTCCGAGCCTTCCGCGTGGAGACCGGCAGGGGGGACGGCAGGACACGCTTGTCTGCCGTCTCCACCATCTAGTTGCCCTCGTAGATCTTGTCGAAGAGGCCGCCGTCCGCGAAGTGCGTCTGCTGGGCCTTGGTCCAGCCGCCGAACTCGTCGATGTTGAAGAGCTGCACCTTCGGGAATTGCTGCGCGTACTTCTGGGCCACGGCGGGCAGACGCGGACGGTAGTAGTGCTTGGCCGCGATCTCCTGCCCCTCGGGTGTGTAGAGGAACTCCAGGTAGGCCTTGGCGACAGCCGCGGTCTTCTTCTTGTTCGCCACCTTGTCCACCACCGTCACCGGCGGCTCGGCCAGGATGCTCACCGACGGCGCGATGATCTGGAACTGTCCCTTGCCCATCTCGCGGACGGCGAGCAGGGCCTCGTTCTCCCAGGCGAGGAGCACGTCGCCGATGCCGCGCTCGACGAAGGTCACGGTCGCGCCGCGGGCGCCGGTGTCCAGGACCGGCACGTTCTTGTACAGCCGCTTGACGAAATCCTGGGTTTTCGCAGGGTTGTTGCCGTACTTGCGCTGCGCGAAGCCCCAGGCCGCCAGGTAGTTCCAGCGCGCGCCGCCCGAGGTCTTCGGGTTGGGCGTGATGACCGAGATCCCGGGCTTGACCAGGTCGTCCCAGTCCTTGATCTTCTTGGGGTTCCCCTTGCGCACCAGGAAGACGATGGTCGAGGTGTAGGGGGAGCTGTTGTTCGGCAGACGGGTCTGCCAGTTCTTGGGGATCAGGCCGGCGTTGGCGATGGCATCGACGTCGTAGGCCAGCGCCAGGGTCACCACGTCGGCCGGCAGGCCGTCGACGACCGAGCGCGCCTGCTTGCCCGAGCCGCCGTGGGACTGCTGGACGGTCACGTCCTGCCCGCCCTTGGCCTTCCAGTGCTTGGCGAAAGCGGTGTTGATCTCCGCATACAGCTCGCGCGTCGGGTCGTACGAGACATTGAGGAGCTGGACCGCGCCGAACGCGGGGCCGGCCAGAAGTAGGGTAATCAGGGCTAATTTGAGTCTCATGTCGGTTCTCTCCTAGAAGGCGATCTGGAAGCGGCTGAAGAGGACGCTCTCGTCCTCTCGGTCTCCCACCCCGGCGATACCGCCGCCGCCTTCGAACGTAGTCCGCTCATAGTCGAGCATCAGCTTGAGGTTGCGGTTGAGGTACCAGTTGAAGCCGAGCCCGATCGAATCGGCCGCGGAGGCGGCGCTCGCCGGGTTGGCGAACAGGGGGAACGCCTTGTCGTCGACATCCAGGCTGCTGATCCGGGCCACGACCTCGAACGCGCCCCAGGTGTTGGCGGTGGGGTCGAACACGGTCTTCGGGTTGACGCCGCGGAAGGACGGCTCGCCGCCGGCGAGCACCCAGGAGGCCGCAACCTGCCAGGCTTCGTTCTCCAGCTCTTCGACCACCGAGCCGCGCCGCACTTCCTGCGACGACTGCACGTACTCGGTGAGCAGCCCGAACTGGCCGATGTAGAGGTAACCCTGGGGCGAGAGCCGGGTGCGGTCACCGTCCGCGAAGGCGGTGTTGGCGGGGGTGACGGCATCGGTGCGGTACGAGAAGAAGGTCTGCTGGCCGGGCGTGCGGTAGCCGGGCAGGCCGGTCGCGGTCGCGCTGCCGGTCGTGCTCCCCTGCGAGGCCGCAATGCCAAAGCCGAGGCCCTTGAGGGTTCCGCCCCCCTTGGCGAAGGGCGTGAAGAAGAGCCGCGCCGCGAGATCCTTGTCGTCCTCGGCATCCACGTCGCCGCCGTTGACGCCGTCCGGCACGCCGTTGAAGTAGCCGACCGCGTAGTTGACGCCGCCGCCGGCCAGGTCGCCGCTGATCTGGATGCCGACGTCGCGGTTGGGCACCAGCGACGTGGGGAATGCGCGCTCGGCGAAGAAGGTGTCGGTCGCGGACTGCAGGCGCTCCAGGCCGACCGGCGGCTTGAACTTGCCGGCGCGCACCTTGAAGGCGGGCGAGAAACGCCCCTCCAGGTAGCCGTCGAACAGCACGGTCTGACCCTGGGCGAAGTCCGGCATGATGCGGAAGTCAAAGATCTTGAACAGCGTGCCCTCGATGTTGGGGCGGATGCGCCGCAGCAGGAACGTGTCGTTCGCCGGGCGCTCGTCGTCCCCGTTGTAGAAGCGGCCATCGAGCTGCGTATAGCCGCGGATCTTGAGCTGGAAGGCGCCGTCGGCCGACTTCAGGGTGAAGCCGTCCTTGCCCGCGGTGACCTGGCCGGCGGTCTTCGCCTTCTCGGCGGCCTGCTCCTTGTCCAGCTCCGACTTGCGGTCGAGCACGCGGACCTTCTGGTCCAGCTCGTCGAGACGCTCCTCGACCGACTTCGGCGTCTCTTCCGCCGTCGTCTCTTCTGCCGGCTCCTGCGCTGCGGCCATGGCGGCGCTGCCGATCGTCAACCAGGCGCAGAACAGCGCCAGTCCTATCTCTCTCATCCAGGATCTCCTTGTCATGATGTCTTTACCGAGCGGACGATCAGCACCGGCAGCTCGGCGAGCAATGGCAGGGGAAGCAGCTTCTCGATCAGGCCGCCCAGCGACAGCTCGCCGCCCCGTCCGGGCAACGGCGTTCCGAGCACGAGCAGGTCGTGCTTGCCCTCGGCCAGCTCGGCGAGGATCTCGTCGCGCACGTTGCCGTAGCGCATCCGGGTCGAAGCCGTGACGCCCAGGCGCCAGAGTGTGCGTGTGCTGCTGGTCAGGAAGCGCTCGGCATGGGCCTCTCCCGGCGCTCCCTTTTCCTCTTCGTGGAGCACGGTCATGATCGTGGCCTCGGCGCCGAGATGGCGCGCCAGCCGGCCGGCGAACGAGACGTCCTCCTTACCCGGCTCTCCGACGGCGACGCAGATCAGGACGCGGGTCGGCACCTGACCGGGGTGAGCCTCGGGCACGATCAGCAGATGATGCTGGCCCCCGCGCAGCACACGCTCGGCGGTCTCGAGCCCCTCGCGCGGAGGCGGCGTCAGGACCACCAGGTCGCAAGGCTGCCGCTCGGCTTCCCGTTCGACCGCTACGGCCGCGGCCTCCCGCGTCAGGCGGGTCTCCAGGGCGGCAAGGCCGGAGCCGAGGCGCTCGCGCACCTCCTGGCTGCGGCGCTCGGCTGCCTCACCCATTTCGGAGCCGGTCTCCAGGACCGTGACCTGCGCGTGGGCAAGCCGGGCGAGCTCGCCGCCAAGCCCGAGGACCGCCTTGGAGCCGGAGCCGTCGGTCACGAGCAGGAACTTCATCCCGGGATGCACCAGGGCATGGACACGCTGCACGCCGACCCAGGTCGTGTCACCCGGATGGAGCGGGAAGCGCCGGGCCTGGTCCTGCGAGCGGGCGGCCTCGACCCAGACGCCGTCGTTGCCGAACGGGACCGGCGGCGCGATGGCGCGCACCCCGGGCAGAGGGGGCAGGCGGAGGCGCAGGCGCTCGAAAGAGCCCACGAACGACCGCTGCTCCACGACCGCCTCGCCGAGCGACGGGCAGGACAGGTCCTGGGCCGAGCCGCGGAGCGCCACATCCTCGGGCCGGAAGAGGATCTGCACCCGGCGCGAGCCGTCCGCGGCCTCGGCCCTAGTGGTGAGCGGGAACTGCACCGGTCCGAGCTGCACGCCAGCAGCCGTGTGCTCCCCCACCATCAGGTTGGCCGTGCCCAGGAAGGTGGCGACGAATTCGGTCTCGGGGCGCAGGTAGAGCTCGTCCGGCGGGCCGGTCTCCAGCATGCGGCCGAAGCTCAGGACAGCCAGGCGGTCGGCCAGCTCGAAGGCCTCCTCCTGGTCGTGGGTGACGAAGATCGTGGTGATGCCGAGCTCGCGCTGGATCTCGCGGATCGTGCGGCGAAGCTCCAGGCGGACTTTGGCGTCGAGCGCGCCGAACGGCTCGTCGAGGAGGAGCACCTCGGGGTTGTGGGCCAGGGCGCGGGCCAGGGCGACCCGCTGCTGCTGGCCGCCGGAGAGCTGGCGCGGCATGCGCCCGCCGAGGCCGGCGAGGCCGACCAGCTCCAGCAGCTCGTCGCGGCGGCGCCGGCGCTCGGCCCGGGACACGCCCCGGATCGACAGCGCGAACTCGACGTTCTCGGCCACCGACATGCCGCGGAAGAGGGCGTAGCTCTGGAACACGAAGCCGACGCCGCGCTTGGCGGGCGGCAAGCCGGTCACGTCGCGGCCGTGCAGCAGGACACGCCCGGCGTCGACCTCGGACAGCCCGGCGATCATGCGCAGCAGCGTGCTCTTGCCGCTCCCCGACGATCCCAGCAGGACGAAGAACTCGCCATCCGCTATTTCCAGCGAGACCCCGTTGACGACCGGGTGGCCCGCGTAGCGCTTGGTCAGCTCTTCCAGAACGATCGACATACACTCCTCCTTCCCACGGGCTTCAGAGTAGGAGGAGGCGGTGACAGTGTCAGTCGAAAGGCGGTGACAAAAACTACCGGTTTTGGAACCCAACACCTACAAGAAGGTGCAGCGCGGCATTGGGGACCTCGGCCTTGCCGCCCGCCACCGGCACCTCGGCCCGGGCGGCGCTCGCCTTGGCTTCGATACCGAGCAGCCAGCGCTCGCGCAGCACGAAGCGCTTCTCGATCCCGGCCTGAATCACCGGGCCGGCCAGGTGGTAGCCGCCGCCCAGGTTCGTATCCTCGGAGTCGAGCTCCCGGCCGCGCACCTCATTCTCGGGATGGGCGACGACCGCCCCGGCGCCGATCCGCCAGACGAAGCGGTGAACCTCCCAGGCGCGGTTGACGGTCAACAGGTTGTAGCCATGGGAGATGTCGAAGCGCTGCACCTCAGGGGGACGGTTCTTGAGGAACAGCTTCTGATGGATCAGCTCCAGCTCCCATCCGGAGCGGCCGGCCCGCAGGGAGTAGTAGAGCGGGGACGTGAAGGACTGCGACTCGTAGTCGGCGTCGAGCTCGATCGGGGGCGAGCCCTCCTGGCGGATCTCCAGCGAGGTCTCCAGGTTGGCGACCTCGCCCACCGAGACCTGGAAGGTCCATTGGGCGGAAAGAGGGGTGGCGAACAGCAGGGCAAGAATCCAGAGCTTCATGGAGGGCTTGGGCATGCACGCGCTACGCCTGAGGTTTGATGACGAGCAGTAAGCCCCGAAAGGGGCGTAGGCGTAAAGCCTGGGGCTTCAGCCCCAGGTAGGTTGTTCCCATGTTCCCCAGCCCTGAAAGGGCGCAGGCATGGGCCAGGGGCGCGAGCCCCGCAGAGGGGTGGTGGGCTCCCGGGCTGGCGCCCGGGAGCCAATGCCTACGTCCCTTCGGGACTTGGGATGTTTTGATGGCTTTTCCTGGGGCTGAAGCCCCAGGCTTTATGCCTGCGCCCCTTTCGGGGCTTCCGTATACACTCCCCCGCATGCGCCGCCGCCTGACCCTGCTCGCCGCTTCGATCCTCCCGCTCCTGGGCTGCGCCTCGGTGCGCACCTTCGACGAAGTCCGCAAGACCGTGCCGGAGGACAGCTTCCTCAAGATCGGCGAGCAGCTCGTCCACATCGAGCAGGCGGGCCAGGGCGAGCCCGTGATCCTTCTCCATGGCTTCGGCGCGTCGACCTACGCCTGGCGCAATGTGATGCCGGCGCTCGCCGCCGCTTTCCACGTCATCGCGATCGACCTCAACGGCTTCGGCTACACCCAGCGGCCCCGCGCATTCGAGAGCTACACCCGCGAGGGGCAGGCGGGTCTGGTGCTGCGCGTCATGGACGCTCTCGGGCTCGACAGCGCCAATCTCATGGGCCATTCCTATGGCGGCGGGCTGTCGCTGTTCATCGCCTCCCGCCATCCCGAGCGGGTGCGCTCGCTGGTCCTGGTCGACAGCTCGGCTCCGACCTATGCCAACGACCGGCGCAACCGCGCCGCGTCGGTCAAGCCGCTCCTCGGCCTCTATCTGCGCTCGGTCGTGCTGCGCCCGAATACGGTGCGCCGCGCCCTCCTGCACTCCTTCTACAACGACTCGCTGGTCACGCCGGAGCTGGTCCACGAGTACTACGAGCGGATCCGCGTCGAGGGCGTGGTCGACGCCTACTACGGCCTCACGGCGCCGATACGCACCGTGTCCGAGCCGGTCGAGCTGGAAAAAATCCGGATGCCGGCCCTGGTCGTCTGGGGCGCCGAGGACCTGCTCATCTCAGCGGAGGCGGGACGGCGGGCGGCGGAGCGCATGCCGAGCGCCGAGTTCGTCCTGATGGAGGGCGTCGGCCACGTGCCCATGGAGGAGAAACCGGACGAGCTGGTCCGGATCGTCCTCCCCTTCCTGGAACGCCAATAGCTGATGTCACTCGGAATCGTCGCTACCTGCGTGCTCGGCCTGGAGGAAATCCTGGAGGCGGAGCTGCGCGCCCTCGGCATCGAGGAGACGGAGCGGCAGCGCGGCGCCGTGGCGTTCCGGGGACACTGGAAGGACTGCTGGCGGGCCAATTGGCGGCTGCGCACGGCCAACCGGGTGCTCGTGGAGCTGGCCTCGTGGGAGGCGGCGGACGGCCCCTCGCTCGCGGCCGGAGCGCGGGCCCTCGTGAGCGGCCGGATGCGCGCCCGGGGCCTCGTCCGTTCCGAGGTGGACGTGTCACGCCTCCTCCACCCCGACCGCAGCTTCGCCATCAAGGCGACCGCGACCGCTTCCGAGGTCCGCGACACGCGCTGGGCCGCGCTCTCCGTGAAAGACGGGCTCGTGGACGGCCAGCGCGACCACTACGGCAAGCGCTCGACCGTGGACCGCGACGACCCCGACCTCCATCTCCGGGTGCGGCTCCTTCGTGACCGGGCGACCCTTCTTCTCGACACGTCGGGAGAGCCGCTGGACCGGCGGGGCTACCGCGCCGTCACCACGGCGGCGCCGGTGCGCGAGCAGCTCGCCGCGGCTTGCGTCCTCGCCTCGGGGTGGGACGGCCAGGGCCCGGTGGTGGATCCGATGTGCGGCTCGGGCACGCTGCTGATCGAAGCGGCTTGGCTCGCGCTCGGCCAGGCGCCCGGCAAGTTGCGACGGAGCTGGGCCTTCGAGCGTCTGCCCGCCTACGACAGGCATGCCTTCGAATCCGTGAAGAACGAGCCGATCCCCGTCCCCGGCCCAGGCGTCCGCCTCTACGGCAACGACTTCTCCGGAGAAGCGCTCGCCGCGGCGCGGGCCAACCTGGAGAAGGCCGGGGTGCTCGACCGTGCCGCCCTCACCAAGGGGCCAGCCAAGGACATGCACCCTCCGGAAGCTCCCGGCCTCGTCCTCATCAATCCTCCGCATGGAGAAAGGATCGGGACGGACGCCGAGCACTGGAAAGCGCTGGGGGACCTGCTGAAGCAGCAGTTCAAGGGATGGAAGGCCGTGGTGCTCGCCGGCGAGGACCGCGGCAAGCAGATCGGGCTGCGCCCCAGGAGGCGCATCCCCGTCATGAACGGTCCTTTGGAGGGCCGGATTCTCTTGTTTGATCTGTACTAAGAGCGGCTCGCCGGCTGGCGAGCCGCTCTGCCCAGGAGAGTCTTAGAGGCTGCGCTTCTTGGCGCGCAGGCCGCGGCGGCTGCCGCCTTCCTTGCGCGGCTTGGTCTTGCCGCCGCCACTGCCGAAGCCGCCGCCGAAGCCGCCGGTGTCGTAGCCGCCGCCGCCGGCATCGCGGTCGCCGCCGCCGAAGCCGCCGCCCCCACCGAAGCCGCCACCGCCGCGATAGCCGCCACCGCCGCCACCACCGGCGTAACCGCCGCCACCTCCACCGCCGCCGGCGTAACCGCCACCGCCGCCGCCATAGCCACCCCCGCGCGGAGCGCCGTAACCGCCGCCGCCCCCGCCCGGGACGCGGTCACGCGCCTCGTTCACGTTCAGGCTGCGGCCCTGGAAGTTGAACCCGTTGAACTTCTCGATGGCGAGCTTGGCCTCCTCCTCGGTGCTCATCTCCACGAACCCGAAGCCGCGCGAGCGTCCGGTGACCCGGTCCATCATCACCGTCGCCGAGTCGCACGTGCCCCCTTCCGCAAACAACGTGCGAAGGTCATCGCTCGTGGTCGCGAAGTTGAGGTTTCCGACGAAAAGCTTCCTGCCCATCAGTCTGTCGCTCCTTCGGCGCTCTGGCCGCTTGTCTTGTACCGGCGCTGCCCACCGGCGGGGATAAGAACTTTCAATATAGCAGAGTGCTCCGGGCTCACCAAAGCGACCCTCACCCTCGTCATCATGGGCAGGTGGCAAAGGCGTTGGTGTCCGTCACCGCGTTCGCCGAGAAGCCCTGGGGGTTGAAGTACGTCTTGACCTTGCCGGTCTGGGTGTCGGTGACCGTGACCACGAACTGCACGTTGGTGGTGGCCGCGTAGAAGACCCAGTAGTGGGAGGTGCTCGCGCAGCCGTCGAGAACCTTGATCAGCATCTCCCAGTTGTCCGGGGTGAAGAAGTAGAACAGGCCGGAATCGTCGGAGACGACCGGAACCGTGGAGGCGACGCCCTCCTCGCTGGCGGTCTTCCAGGCGACCTGGACCCGGAAACGGTCGTTGTTGAGGCACAGCGTGGTGGCGTTCGCCACGCAGGCGCCGACAGGGCCGTTGGTGGCTGCGGCCGCCTCGTTGGAGTAGGCGGACGAGCCCGCGCCGTTGATCGCCTTGATCCGGAACACATAGCCGGTGGCGGGGGTCAGGCCGCCGATCTCGGTGCTGGTCGCGTTGGCCGGCGCCGAGCCCACTTCGTGGAAGTCGCCGCCGAGCGTGCGCATCTCGATCCGGTACTCGGTCTCGTCGGTCGCGTTGTCCTGCCAGGTCAGCCCGATGGCGGTGGTCGAAACCGGGAAGGCCTGGAGATTGGTCGGCGCGACGGGCGCCGGGTTGAGCTCGTAGAGGGCGCGCAGGCCGGCCTGGTCGTCCGGGCTGAGCGTGGCGCCGCGGCCGTCGTCGTGAATGAAGGCGCGCATCAGGGCCTCATCGAAGCCGGCGTTGTCATCGCAGCCGGGGCTGCCGTTGTCGCCGCAGGCGTGGTTGAGGCCGAGCGTGTGCCCGAGCTCGTGGCCGAACAGCTCCGCGGCCGCCTTGGGGGCGCTCGGGCTGTCCCTGAAGAAGCAGGCGAGGCCGTCGTTGATCACCACGTCGGCGTTGGCGATCTGATGGTACTGCTTGCCCTGGAAGGGGGTCGTCTCCTGGAAGTACCAGGGGCCGCCGTAGGCGAGCACGCCGCCGGAGGAGCAACTGAACGAGGGCAGCTCGCCATTCGGATCGTTGAAGACCACCGAGTTGATGGTGTCGTACTCGAGGAGGCCGCTCTTGTCCTTGGTCTTGCCGCCGTAGCGGTAGTCCACCGGGGTCTGGGACTCGCCGTTCCAGGCATTGAGGGCGGCCTGAAGGTCGGCGTAGCCGCCGCCGGGAACGCCCTGCTGGCCGTTCTTGTAGGCCAACCACTTCACGTTGCCCGCGGTGTCGAACTGGAACCAGCGGAGGCCGTGGCCGTCGTCGGCGTCCTCGAAGAGACGGAACTCGCCGATGGCCTTGCCGACACTGCCCTCATTGTCCTGGACGTAGTAGTCGGCGGAGCGGCGGACAGTATTAGCGTCGGCATGGGCACGGTCCGCGACCCAGCGGGCGAAGCCGTCGAAGTCGCGCAACCGGTCGCTGCCCGGCACGGCCTCGATGCCCGCGGAGGTCTTGCGGACCTCGCGCGCCTCATCGAGGTCGCGCACGGCCAGCCGGTGGCCGCCCGCCTCGATCTCGCGGAACGCGCCGAGGATCAGGTGCATGATCCGCCAGGTGCCGTCGCCGGCCGGTTCGAGGAACAGGAGCGCCCGCTCGCCGGAGCGCAGCCGCGGCATGCCATAGATCTTGAGGTTCATGCCGTCGAGGCCCTGGCCGCCCGGCATGCGGACGATGGCCGTACCGCCGGGGATCTCGCCCTTGAGCGACTCCTCCACCTGGACCACGTATTCGGTCATCGCGGTCATCGCGGGCATCGTCTTCGGTTGACGCTGGCCGGCGGCGCGGTCTTCCGAGACCACCCGCACGACCGCGGCGACCGGGGCGGCATCGACCAGGGCCTCATCCGAGACCATGACGTAGCTCGTCGCCGACAGCGGGGCTGACCCCGCGGCCAGAACCAGAGCCATGATCGAGAGGATGATCGCGGGAAGGGCCCGCAGGGAAATGCTTCGCATGCTCATGCCATATCTCTCCGAGTGTGTCAGCCGGGCGAGCGCAGAGGTCCTACGAGGGGATCGAGGACGGAACGGGGACTCCTGGGCCTGGGCGCGACTTCATTCCAACAGGTTCTTTCAGAACCCCCATTGTACACCGGACCGGCGCGATCCCATGCATGTCAAGCGATGCATGTTAGGATGATCGCGCTCCATCCCTAGGAGAATCGATGCCGCACCGCGTGCCCTCCGTCGTCCGCCGTTCGTTCGGCGTCCCTGGTGTCCTTGGAGTCCTTGTTGTCCTTTCCGGGCTCCCCACCTTCGCCGCCGAGCCCTGGGACGGCCCCGCCTTCTCCGCCGATCCGGCCGCGCTCGTCCGCGCCGCCTCTGCGCTCCCGGACGGCAGCGGAGAGTCGATCGACGTCCTCCTCCTGGAGACGGTGCGCTCCTTCGACGCTGCCGGCCGCGAGACCTACACGCAACGATTCGTCTACCGCTTCACGGACGATCAGGCCCACGAGAGCTGGTCGACGCTCGAGCACTCCTGGTCCCCCTGGCATCAGGAACGCCCCCAGGTGCGCGCCCGCGTGATCACACCGGACGGCGCCGAGCACCTGCTCGATCCCGCCACGATCGCCGAGAACGGCGAGGCCGCGGGGTCGGCCGACATGTTCGAGGACGGCCGGGTGCTGCGCGCGCCGCTGCCGGCCATCGGTCCGGGCGCCATCGTGGAGCAGGAGGTGACCGTCCGCGAGACCGCCCCGTTCTTCGAGGGGGGCACGGTCGATTCCTCCTACTTCCAGATCTCGGTGCCCATGCGCCGCGCCCGGCTCGTGCTGGAGTCCCCCGCCGGGCTGCCGCTGCGCTGGATGGTGCGCTCGACGCCCGGCATGCCGGAGATCTCCCCCCGCGAGGAGAACGCGAACGGCCGCCGCCGCCTCATCTTCGAGGCGGCCGATGTGCCCGCCTATGGTGAGACCGAAGCGGGGCTTCCCCCCGAAATACCGCGCTGGACCCACGTCTCCTTCTCCACCGGCAGCTCCTGGTCCGACCTGGCGCGGCGCTACTCGGACATCGTGGACCGGGCCATCCAGGGCTCCAACCTCTCAGTGTTCCTCAAGACCGCCAAGCCGGCGGGCTCGCAGGTCGAGATGATCAACGGCCTGCTCTCGCGGCTCGGGCGCGAGGTGCGCTACACCGGCATCGAGCTGGGCGAGGGCGGCGTGATGCCGCGCACGCCCGCCGAGACCCTGAAGCGGAAGTTCGGCGACTGCAAGGACAAGGCGGTGCTGCTGACCGCCCTGCTGCGCTCGCTCGACATCCCCGCCTACGTGGCCCTGCTCAACGCCGGCGATGGGGAACCGGACGTGGAGGAGTCGCTCCCCGGCCTCGGCGACTTCAACCACGCCATCGTCATGGTGCCGGGGAACCCGGCGGTGTGGATCGACCCCACCGATCCGTACGCACGCGCCGGCGAGCTGCCGGCCGGGGACCAGGGCCGCCTCGCCCTGGTCGCGAGCCCCACGGCCACCAGCCTGGTGCGCACCCCCGAGACCAGCTCCGCGGACAACCGCGAGGTCGAGACGAGGGAGATCTACCTGGCCGACCTGGGCGGCGCCCGCGTGGTCGAGACCACCGAGTACCACGGAGCCCAGGAGCAGGAGCTGCGCGCCGCCTACGCCGAGGCCGACCGCGACGAGATGCGCACGGCGCTCGAGGAGTACGCGGGTGATGCCTACCTCGCGCAGGAGCTGACCGACTTCGACTACTCCGATCCCGAAGACCTGTCGCAGCCCTTCCGCCTGCACCTGGAGATGGCCGGCGCCGCCCGCGGCACCACCGACATCCGGGAATCGGCCGTGGCCATCTTCCTCTCCTCCTTTGCGGAGCGCCTTCCCGAGGAGCTGACGGCGGAGCCTGAGGAAGGTGCTCAAGACGAGCCCCGCCAGCACGACTATCTCTTCAGCCGCCCGATGCAGCTCGAGGTGCGCTACCGGATCTTCCCCCCGGCCGGCTACACGGCGCGCCCCCTGCCCGCCCATCGGGCGCGCAAGCTCGGCCCGGGCAAGCTGGAGGAGGTCTACACCGCGGGCAAGGACGGAGCCGTCGAGGCCGTCATCAGCTTCGACACCGGCAAGCGGCGGATCAGCGCGGCCGAATACCAGGCCCTGCGCGACGGCCTGCGCCAGCTCTCGGAGGAGAAGCCGGTCATGGTCACCTTCGACCAGGTGGGCGAGTCGCACCTGGCCGCCGGCCGCATCCGCGAGGCCATCGACGAGTTCCGGCGCCTGGCGGCGCAGGCTCCGCAAAAGGCCCTGCCGCGGACGCGCATCGCCCGCGCCCTCCTCGCCGGCGGCCTGGGCGCCGCGGCGCGCCAGGAGGCCGAACAGGCCACGAAGCTCGAGCCGGACAACGCCTACGCCTGGGTCACGCTCGGCTGGCTGCGCCAGCACGACGACATCGGCCGGCGCTTCGGCAAAGGCTTCGACCGGGCCGGCGCCATCGCGGCCTACCGCCGGGCGGTGGCGCTCCAGCCGGCGAACAGCGAGGCGCGCGGCGATCTGGCCATCCTCCTGGAGCATGACGCCGAGGGGAATCGCTACACGCCCGAAGCCGACCTCAAGGGTGCCATCGAAGAGTACGTGCTCCTGCAGGAGGATCTCGAAGGCCTGGGGCTGCCCAACAACCTGGAGATCGCCCTGATGTGGGCGCAGCGCTGGGAGGAGATGAAGGAGCAGCTCGACGGCCGGGAGGACGACGAGACACGCGCCGCATTGCGGCTCGTCATGCTGGCCGCCACCGAGGGGACGGAGCCCGCGCTCCAGGCCGCGGAGCGCTCCTTCACCGACAGCGACGCCCGCGCCACCGCCCTGGCGAGCGCCGGGCGCAACCTGATGCTCCTGCGGCGCTACCCCGAGGCCGCGGCCCTGTTCGAGCGCGCCGGCCGGCAGTCCACCAAGGCCGCGTCGCTCCTGGGCATGGCCGAGGTGCTGCGCAAGACCCGCCGCTACGAGGAGATGGGGCTCACGTCCCGCGACCCGGTGGGCGCCTACCGCCGGCTGATGACAGGAGCCGCGCTTACAGGTCCGGAGGTCCTCGCAACGCTCATGAGCAAGGAAGTCACCCGCGGCATGAGCGGCGACGGGCGGCGGGCCTTCTGGGAAGGCTTCGAGAACGGCCTCAAGGGCGCGGTCCGCAAGGCGCGGGAAGACATGCCGGTCGCGGTCGCCGTCGACCTCGCTCTCGCGGTGATGCGGGAGACCGTCTCCGGCGACGACTCCCTCGGCTACCGGATCGTCATGGCCGCGGTGGTCGGAGGCGGAGGCGAGCGCAGCATCGGCTACGTCATCCCGGAGGACGGCGAGTACCGGATCGCGGCCGTCGACCGGGCGCTGTGGCTTACCGGCGGCGAGGCCCTCCGGCGGCTGGAGCGCAACGACCTGCGCGGCGCCCGCCAGTGGCTCGACTGGGCCTATGAAGAGCTGGACGGCGGGGACCGCTCCGACCCCTTCCAGTCCTCCGCCTTCCTCGACCTGTGGACCAGGGGCGCGCAGGGCGACGCGAAGCAGGTGCGCTGCGCCGCCGCCAGCCTGCTCTCGTACGAGAGCACGCTCACCCAGACCCTGCCGGTCCTCACCGCCTGCCGGCAGGCAGCGCCGGAGGGACCGGGGCGGGCCGCGCTCGACCGGGCGCTGCTCGCGACCTACCTGGCGCTCGACCGGCACGAAGAGGCCGCCGAGACCGCCTCCCGGCTGGCCGAGACCTCCAGCTCCGAGACCCTGTACCGCGCGCAACTGGTGTCGCTGACCGACCTCCGGCGCTGGGACGACATGCGCCGCATCGCCGACGCGCGGCTGGCGAAGACTCCGGACGACGTCCTCGCCCAGGACACCTTCGCCGAGGTCGCCCTGCGCAAGGGTGACTTCGACGAGGCGGAGAGGATCGTCCAGCGCATCCTCGACTCTGGCAAGGCCACCGCCGACCAGTACAACCAAGCCGCCTGGATCGCCCTCGTCCGGGGCCGGACCGACGAGCGGGTCCTGGAGCTCGCCCAGCGCGCCGCCAGCCTTTCCGAATACAAGGACTACGGCATCCTCCACACCCTCGCGACCGTTTATGCCGAGCAGGGCAAGACCGCGGAGGCCTACCGCATCATCCTGCAGGCGCTGGAGCTCAAGGGCGAGCCCGACGTCGACGACCTGTACGTGTTCGGCCGGCTGGCCGAGCAGTACGGCCTGCCCGACGCGGCCCGGCGCTACTACGAGAAGGCCGGCGCCCAGCAGAAAGATGATTCGAACCCCATGAGCACGATCCACTTGGTCCGCAAGCGGCTGGAGGTACTGGGCAAGCCGCCGGAGCCGAAGCAGGTCGCCACCCGCCGTTGAACGTCGTCGGCATCTCGGCTTTCTTCCACGAGTCGGCCTGCTGCCTCCTGCGGGACGGCCGGCTCGTGGCCGCCGCCGAGGAGGAGCGCTTCTCCCGGGTCAAGCACGACCCCCGCCTGCCGGTCTCGGCCTTCCGCTGGTGCCTGGAGGCGGGAGGGATCGGGATCACGGAGATCGACGCGGTCGCCTACTACGAGTCCCCGGTCCGCAAGCTCGCCCGGCAGCTCTGGTCCGGCGTCCCCATAGGAGATGCCGACCCGGGCCGGCCCGAGCGGGCGATCCGCGAGGGGCTCGGCTACGAGGGTCCGGTCCTCTCCTTCGGCCATCACGCCTCCCACGCCGCGAGCGCCTTCCTGTTCTCGGGCTTTCCCGAGGCCGCGGTCCTCACCGTCGATGGCGTCGGCGAGTGGGATACCACCACTTATGGCCGAGGACTCGAGGTCTTCGAGCGCGTCGAGTTCCCCCACTCGCTCGGCCTTCTCTACTCCACGATCACCGCCTACCTGGGCTTCGCGGTCAACGACGGCGAGTACAAGGTCATGGGCCTCGCCCCCTATGGCCGGCCGCGCTACGCGGACCGCATCCGCACGCTCATCTCCTCCGGACCCGGCGGGCAGTTCCAGTTGGACCTGCGCTACTTCGACTTCATCCGCGGCAGCCGGATGTACTCCGAGGCGCTCTGCGATCTCTTCGGCGCCCCGCCCCGCCCGCGGGAAGCGGAGATCACCGGCTTCCATCACGACGTGGCCCAGAGCCTCCAGATCGTGCTGGAGGAGATCCTCATGGAGAAGGTCCGCTGGCTGCACCGGGAGACCGGCTCGCGCCGTCTCTGCATGGCCGGCGGCGTGGCCCTGAACTGCGTGGCGAACGGCCGCATCCTGCGGGAAGGGCCGTTCAAGCGGCTCTTCGTCCAGCCCGCGGCCGGCGACTCGGGAGGCTGCCTGGGGGCCGCGGCCCTGGCGCACCTGGAGCTGACCGGCCAGGCGCTCACTGAGCCGATGCGCCACGCCTTTCTGGGACCGTCGTGGACCGCGGACGAGGTGGGCACCATCCTCGCCGCGACCGGCCTGCGGACCCTGGATTTCCGGGGGAAGGAAACGGAGTTGCTGGAGGCGGTCGTGGACCGGCTGGCCGCCGGCAAGGTCGTAGGCTGGTTTCATGGCCGCATGGAGCTGGGACCGCGGGCCCTGGGAGCGCGCAGCCTCCTCGCGGACCCGCGGGACCCCGGGATGCGCGACCGGCTCAACCACCTGGTCAAGAAGCGGGAAGCCTTCCGCCCCTTCGCGCCCAGCATCCTCCAGGCCCACGCGCGGGAGCACCTGGACCTGGACCATCCGTCGCCGTTCATGCTGGAGACCTGCCGGGTGATCTCGCCGCTGTCCCTGCCGGCCGTGACCCACGTGGACGGCTCGGCTCGCCCGCAGACCGTCGATGCCGAAGCGGCGCCTCGATACGCCGATCTTCTGGAGGCTTTCCACCGGCGGACGGGGTGCCCGGTGCTGGTGAATACTTCGTTCAACGTGAGGGGGGAGCCCATCGTCTGCTCACCCGTGGACGCTCTGCTGTGCTTCGGGAGCACCGGGATTGATTCGCTGGTGCTCGAAGACTTTGTGATCGACCGGGAGGCGCTCCCGGATAATCTGCCTGAGCTGCTCCAGTCTTGGCATAGGCCGCGATCGGGGTTTGCGGTGAGCCGGGACCTTTATACGTTCGTATGAAGCGGGAGATCTACGAGCGGCTCGCCGAGCTCCTGGCCACGCCGGACGGCCTGCGCACCTTCCGCCTCCTCCAATCCGCGGGGTTGCTCTCGTTGCCCCAATCCCCTCCTTTGACCCCGAGCCCGAGAGAGAAAGGCCCCGAGCCCATCAGCATCTGGGAGCCTCAGGGCGACGTATGGGTGCGCCCGGACCCTCTCCCCCTCGGAGACCATTACGCCTCCCGCAAGATCCTCTCGAAGAAAGAAGCCGAGCTGCCGCTCCGGGTCGTGCTCTTCGGCGAGTCCGTGGCGGCCGGCTATCTCTATGCACCCCACATCACCCCTGCGCAGGTGCTGGAAGAGTACCTCCGGGCCGCGGGAGGCGAGGACAACTTCGAGGTCATCGACCTCTCGCGCACCAATGAGACCCTCCCCTCCCTGGCCGCGACCGTCCGCGCCTCGCTTCAGATCCAGCCCGACATGCTCGTCCTCTTCGTGGGCAACAACTGGAACCTCCTGGAGACCCCGGAGATCTCCCCCTACGCTCCCGCAGTCCAGGCACGCCAGCGGTACGCGCAGGCGTTGCGCGAGGGGATTGCGGGGCCGATCCGCCTCGCGGAGGAGGAGCTGCGGAAGGTAGCGGAGGGCACCTTCGAGCTGATCGCGCTCATCGCAGGCACGGTGAAGATCCCGGTCATCGTCGTCATCCCCGAGGTGAACCTGGCCGACTGGGAGACACGGCAGCCGGTCGTCCGCCTGCCGGGGGACGGCGTAGCCCGCTGGCACGCCCTGTATCGGGAGGCCGTGGAGGGGAAGTGGGAGGCGCAGGCGATGATCCGGGCCGCCAAGGCCATGCAGAAGCTGGACGGCGGGACCTGCCCGACCACCTGGCGCCTCCTGGGCATGGCGCGGTGGGGCCTCGGGGACCGGCAAGGAGCGCTGGAAGCTTTTCAGGCCGAGATCGACAGCGCCCGCTATGCCACCCTGGGGTTCCTCTCCGCGCCCCAGGCCACCACCCAGGCGCGGGAGCTGCTGCGGAAGCTGTCCAGCAAGCACGGCTTCGTCTCCGTGGACCTGCGGGAGATCTTCGCCTCCTGGACCGAGCACCCTCTCCCCGGAAGGCGGCTCTTCCTGGACTACTGCCACCTGACCCTCGAAGGCATCCAGGTGGCGATGGCCGCCGTCGCCACGGAAGCGCTCTGGCTGTCCGGGATGACGGAAGAAGATGAAGACTGGCGGAGCTTCCTCCACGGGGAGCTTTCCCTCTCAGACGAGGTGGAGGCCACCGCCCTCCTAGGCGCGGCGATCCATTCCGCCCACCGGCTGCTGACCACTCTTCGGCCCAAGCAGGAGATTCTGGAAGGCTGGTGCGAAGAGGCGCTCGACCTCTGCCCGGAGATCGAGCAGGCCATGCTCGACCTGTTGGAGGCGCGCTCCGCTCCGGTGCCGGCGGTCCTGACCGCTGCCCAGCAGCGCAATCTCGCTTCCCCCTACCGCCTCCTCCTCCAGCACGGCTGGCGCTGGGACTACCTGGACGCCGACCTCCTCCAGGCCATGGCCGCCGCCCTGGAGCGGCGCGGCCGGCCGTTCCCCCTCCCCACGACTCCCAAGGGGGCTGACCTGGAGCCCTGGGAGCCGCTGGAGCGCTTCTTTCCCGAAGTCATGGATTTGGAGGACCTGCCGCGCCGGGGGACCTGGCGCTCTCCCTGGCCAGTTTCATCCTTCTGCCTGGTCACGGACGGGACGGAGGACGTCGGCCTGGAGCTGACCGCCCGGGTTCCCGAAGGTCAGGGGGAGGTCCAAGCTGCGGTCAATGGCATCGACGTCGGGACCCTCCCCGTCGGGGAGCGCTGGACGAAGGGCACTCTCCGCGTGCCCGCCTCGGCGCTGCGGGCCGGCCCCAACCGTCTCACCCTGCGCTGGCCGGACCCACCGCCGGTGGAGGGAGACCCGTTCCGGACGGTCCTCGAGCGCCTGGATCTGGGGCTCGAAGCGGACCTCCACCCCGTGTTCGGGGAGGTGTTTTCCCTGGTCCGCACCCCTGGCTAAAAGTTTTTTCGACTTTTTTCGGTTTTCGTGTCAAAAAAAGGGGGCCAGCGGCAACTGTATAAATGAAGAGGCTACCAAACCTCCTTCAACCCGAATTCAGGAGCGACTATTTTCCTCCGGTCGCTCCTCTTTTTTTTGCCCAAACCTCCCCCTAAACGGCCTGGAGAGCGGCGGGCGAGTCCTCTGGTCCCCAACTACGCATCTACTTCCTCAGCAGGGCCAGCTCGGGCAGCTGCCGCCCGAGCAGAGCTCGGTGACACATGGGGAACAGTCGGATATATATGTCGGACAACCACAAGTGTTCCACCCGGTTGCGCCGCCCGCCACGTCCATCAGATCACGCCCGGTCAGGCTGCGTAGGGTCTCTCTGTTGAGCCGGAGCTTCGAGATTCTCTTCTTCATTGAATTCTCCTCACAGTTACGGGTTGTGTGGCAGCGCTTAACGCGTGGAACCGTCCACGAAGACTCTCGTTAAACACTCTATTGCCATCATACTGGAAGAAGCCCGGCATCGACCGGGCCGGCATGCCTCTTTACCCCGGAAGCTTCTTCGAGGATGGCGCGAATCTGCCCGGCATGCCCCAGCGCGTGGGCGCGGAAGGCAATGGCGTAGGCCTTCCAGTCCAGCTCTTCGATCCACTCCATCCCGTTGATCACCATCACCACCGGCGCCCGCGTCCCCAAAGGGGTGTCCTCAGGAGCCCCCGCGACCAGGGAGGCCATCCGCCCATGCACCGCGCTCATCTCGCGGACTAGGGCAGGCCACTCCTTCTCCATCGCGTCGGGTGATTGAAGGTGGGCCGGGATGGGCTCGCCCTCGGGCACCCGCCCCTGAAGGAGGTCCGCCAGTTCGTCTCCCGCCGGCCGGTGGCTCAAGATCAGGTGGTCAACGACCTCCTGCACGCACCACCGTCCCAGCCGGGGGCGGACCCGCACGGTCTCCGCGGGAATGCCGGCCACCAGCTCATCCAGCTCGCGAAACGTCTCAGCCACCTTGCGGCGGATGTCCGCCACGGGCGCCTGGGTGCCGGCGCGGCGTAGGTACTCCGAGGCTCGGGTCTGTTCGGGATCAGTCCTCATCGGTAAAAAAGTGAGCCAACCTGTCCCGCAGCTGCCGCTTCGCCTGATACAGGTGGGCTTTCACTGTCTCGATCGAGACGTGCATGGTCTCGGCGATCTCCTGATATTTTAAGCCTCCCTCCACGCGTAGGAACACCGCCTGCCGCATCTGCGGCGGCAGATCCTCCAAGGCCATCCGTAGCAGTTGGACATCCTCCTCGGTCAGGTTGCTCTGTCGGGCCCCCAACTCCACGACAGCATCCGAGTTCTCCAGGGAAACCTCTTGCGCGTCGCGTTTCTGCGTCTGCAGGCTCCGGAGCATGTTCTTGTATAGGTTCCCGGCAATCTGGAAGAGCCAAGTCTCAACCGAACTATCCCCGCGAAAGCCATCCCAATTTTTAAAGACCCGAAGGAACGTCTCCTGGGCGAGATCTCGGCTTTCCTCGACAGAAAATCCCCTATGGGCAAAGAAGGAGATCACAGGTCGGTGATATCGCCGGAAGAGGTCCTCAGGCGTATACATGAAAGGGTAAGAGTCGTTCCAATAGGTCTGGGGGCTATCTTCAGCCACGTAAGAAACCGTACTTGGAACAGAAGGCCAAGCCTCTTCCGGGTCGTGCAAACCATTGACCCACCCCGCGAGAGCTTGCTGGGCGTTGGGCAACTCTTCGAGACTCGGCTTCATCAGACTCTGCGCAACGAAATCGTCCGCCGATTTTCTGGCCGCTCGAATCTCTACAAGGTCCCGGAACAATCCCTCCTTCACCGCAATGGATAGGGCATGTTTCCGGTCGTCATTCGTTCCAAAGTGGTGCGTTGGGATTCCTTCCCAAGCTTCGTGGACCTCAGCAATGACCGACTGGAGCGATTGCAATTTTCCCAGAAACGCTCGTGTGCGTTTTGTGCGACTGGTGCAGGCAGAACGGGCACCTACAGGGTCTCCGCTTTTCGGCAGCGGACGAGCATAAAGTATGCTCTCCACCCAACGGGCGATCTCCTCATCGGTCAAGAGTTCGTCCAACTCTTCGGCCGCGGTCCTGCGGGTATCATGGGACAGTTCGGGGTCCAAGAGTATGAGCGTGAGATGGAGAGCGTCATACTTTAAGGTAGCGACTTGGAGGCGGCTCCCTACCTCCTCCGGCGTAATGTCCTCCAAAAACTCGAGGTCCCGAGCATCGCCGAGAAGAAACCGCAGTTCGCCTGGGCTGCGATCAACTGGCGCCGCGTCACTTCCCGCGTGCAACGAGGCCAGCCGAGGGCCATCCACCAGTACTGCGACCCCCGATTGCCCGGAAATAACCGCGTTCATTCGATCTCCTCCAGTTCCACTCCGAAGGCTTTCAGCCTGTCTCGCAAGGCCTTGAGAGACGCTTGCCGCAGTTGCTTCCTCACAAGGATACGCTCGATCGTCCGAATCGTCATAGGCCCCCAGACATGGACTTCGACGAAACGATCTGTCTTAGAAGATTTTCCTGCACGTAAGAGAAGCTGCGAGAACTGATCCCGCGTTGTCGTTGGTTTGATCCTATCCGCGAGCTTCGCCACGCACAGCTTAGCTCTTTCGGACCAGGTTGCCCGATGGCCGAGGGGCGGCTTGTAGCCCTGCTTCTCCAGAGAAACCGCAGAGTTCTCTTCATAGACTGAAGCGCGGTGGCCGATCATCGCATCACGCAAGACGAAAAAGCACTCTCCATAGCTGGACAGGCCCTGCCCGTCGAAGGAGAGAGCTGCAAAACGTATGTGCTCCTTGTATCCGGGGAACAAGGCCTCGTCGGCGATTCCGCGCAGTCCGTCCCATTGGTTCCCATGGGGCAGGCGCACCTGGCCCGCCAAGAGCCCGTAGTAGCTGGGAATCAGTTCCTGGTCCGAGGCGATCAGACGGTCCAGTTCCCTCATGGGGCGAGCCATGACGGCCTTCGAGCCGGCCACCGCTGCCTCGAACTGCTTGACCTTCTCACCGGCGCCACGGCTGGCGACCACCCGCACGGCTTTCCGATATCTCCGAGCGAGGGCCTCTCGCTCTGCCGGGGCTTCAGCAGCCCTGACGTTCGAGAAGAGTCCGGGAAGAGCGCAGTGAGGACAGCGCTCCCAGCGTAAGGGAATGGCGTTCCCGCAGTGATTACACGGACTGGAATCCACAGGGGCCATTCTATGTATACGACGCTCGCCGACAAAGCCATTTGACACGAGAGCCCCTCTTGCAGAGAATTCCGTCCAGACCCCCGGAGACCCAGAATGCCCAAGAACTCGTTCGCGGACGATACGTTCGACTGGTCCCAGCTTCTTGCCTGCGTTGGAAACCATCCCGACGAGATGGACTTCACGGAGGATCTCAGCTCCGAACTCCGGCTCATCCTCAACAGCGTGTTGGACCTCCACAAGGAACGGCTGCAGCTCAAGGCTCGGAGCCAGCAGATCACCCGCGACATGGAGGCTCTCCAGAACCGCGGGCGCAACGTGGCCGGCCGCATCCGCGCGGGGGCCAAGACGCAGTACGGACTCAACAGCGAGCAGCTCACGGAATTCGGGATGAACCCCCGCCGCCGGCGCTTCAAGGATGTGAAGGCCGAGCGGGAGGCGATGGCCAAGGTCGCCGACTCCGATCCGGTCTCCTGACTCACTCCCTTTCCCAGCCTCGAACCGAAGGGGCGGCGATCGCCCCAGGAAGGGCGACCTTCCCCCCGATTGGGGGAGCCTTCCCCCCAAATGGGGCGACGATCCCCCCAGTCGGGGGAGTCATTCCCCCAAACGGGGTAGCCGTCGCCCCAAACGGGGGAACGATTCCCCTGGTTGGGGCGGAAGCTCCCCCGAATGGGGCGGCCGTCGCCCCGATTGGGGGGAAGGCTCCCCCACTTGGGGCGATCGCCGCCCCATTCGGGGGAATCGCCGCCCCTCGCGTTTTTAACTGTAAATTTCGGCCCCGGCCTGCACGAACTCCTCGGACTTCTCCCGCATCCCCTTCTCCAGCGCAGCGGCCTCCTCCAGCTCCTGCTGCGCGGCGTACTCCCGCACCTCTTCGGTGATCTTCATCGAGCAGAAGTGCGGCCCGCACATGGAGCAGAAGTGCGCGACCTTCGCGGACTCCTGCGGGAGCGTCTCGTCGTGGTAACTGCGCGCCGTTTCGGGATCGAGCCCTAGGTTGAACTGGTCTTCCCAGCGGAACTCGAAGCGCGCCTTGGACAGCGCGTCGTCCCGGACCTGCGCTCCCGGATGCCCCTTGGCCAGGTCCGCGGCGTGGGCAGCGATGCGGTAGGCGATCACCCCCTGCCGCACGTCGTCCCGGTCGGGCAGACCCAGGTGCTCCTTCGGGGTCACGTAGCAGAGCATGGCGCAGCCGTACCAGCCGATCATGGCCGCGCCGATCGCCGAGGTGATGTGGTCGTACCCGGGCGCGATGTCGGTCGTCAGGGGACCGAGGGTGTAGAACGGAGCTTCACCACACGATTCGAGCTGCTTCTCCATGTTCACCTTGATGAGGTGCATGGGGATGTGGCCCGGCCCTTCGATCATCACCTGGACGTCGTGCTTCCAGGCGACCTTGGTCAGCTCGCCCAGGGCTTCCAGCTCCGCGAACTGGGCGGCGTCGTTGGCGTCCGCGATCGAGCCGGGGCGCAAACCGTCGCCGAGACTGAAAGCCACGTCGTAGGCCTTCATGATCTCGCAGATCTCCTCGAAGTGCTCCCAGGTGAAGTTCTCGCGGTGGTGGGCCAGGCACCACTTGGCGTGGATCGAGCCGCCGCGGGAGACGATGCCGGTCACCCGCTTCGCGGTGAGCGGGATGTAGGGCAGCCGCACACCGGCGTGGATGGTGAAGTAGTCGACGCCCTGCTCCGCCTGCTCGATGAGCGTGTCGCGGAAGATCGCCCAGGTCAGGTCCTCGGCCTTGCCGCCCACCTTTTCGAGCGCCTGGTAGATGGGCACCGTCCCGATCGGCACGGGCGAGTTGCGCAGGATCCACTCCCGCGTCTCGTGGATGTTCTTGCCGGTCGAGAGGTCCATGACCGTGTCGGCCCCCCAGCGGATGGCCCAGACCATCTTCTCCACCTCTTCCTCGATCGAGGAGGTGACCGCCGAGTTGCCGATGTTGGCGTTGATCTTGACCAGGAAGTTGCGGCCGATGATCATCGGCTCGCTCTCCGGATGGTTGATGTTGGACGGGATGATCGCCCGGCCGCGGGCCACCTCGTCGCGGACGAATTCCGGCGTCATCCGCTCCCGGATGGCGATGAACTCCATCTCCGGCGTCACGATCCCTTTGCGCGCATAGTGCATCTGGGTGACGTTTCCCCCCGGCTTGGCGCGCAGCGGCCGGCGGACGTTCTGAAAACGGATCGGGGTCAGTACGGGATCGGCCGCGCGGCGGCGGCCGTACTCGGAAGAGATCGCGGGCAGCTCCTCGACGTCTCCCCTGCCGACGATCCACTCGCGCCGGAGCGGCGCCAGCCCCTCGTGCACGTCGATCTCAGCGCTCGGATCGGTATACGGCCCCGAGGTGTCGTAGACGGTGACGGGCGGGTTCTCGACGGTTTGTCCCCCTCGGATGGGTGTCGGCGACAGGCGGATCTCGCGCATGGGGACGCGGACGCCGGGATGCCCGCCTTCGACGTAGATCTTGGTGGAGTTGGGGAACGGCTCGGTACTGAGGATCATGTTGCGCTTGCCTCCGCTGGCATTACCCAGGTCAGGTCGTGAGGGTCGTCCCCGAACGGGACTCTCAGCCTTGCGGCCCCCCTAGCGTGCGGCATGATCCTATCGCACTCGGGTAATGGAACCTTGACACGGCGAGGGAGCGCCTTACAAAGCCTTTCTTCTATAAGAGGCGTCTGAAACGACCGGAACGCCCTGGAGCTCCTCTGGCACGAAACCTGCTCAGTCTTAGCCAGCGCATCATCTTTTTCCGCGCGTGGAGAGCATCGCCTGACTGGCTCTAGAGTCCTGGTTGTCGCGCCCGAGCCGTTCTACGAAGACCGTGGGACGCCGATCGCCGTGTGCCAGCTGCTCAAAGCGCTGTCGCAACTCTCCTACGAAGTGGACCTGCTGACCTACCCCGTCGGGCGCGATGTGGATATCCCCGGGGTGCGCTGCCTGCGGACCTCGAACCCGCTCGGGATTCGCCGGGTGCCTATCGGCTTTTCCCTGCGCAAGGTGATGTTCGACGTGCTGCTCCTGCCCGAGCTGGCGCGGCGGCTGGCGACCCGCCAGTACGCGTGCGTGCACGCCCTGGAGGAGTCCGCCTTCCTGGCCGTGCTCCTCGGCCGGCATTTCGACGTGCCGGTCATCTATGACATGCAGTCGAGCCTCCCCGAGCAGCTCGCGCAGCACAGGGCCTTCCGCCTCCCCTTCATGCAGGCCGCGCTGCGCAGGTGCGAGCGCTGGCTGCTGCACCGCGCGGATTCCGTGGTGAGCAGCTCAGGCCTCGCCCGCCTGGTCCGCGAGCAGGTTCCCAAGGCGCGGCTGCGGGAGTGGGAGTACTCCTCTCCCCTGCCGCTCGCCGGCCCGGCGGAGGCTGCGGCCCTGCGCGAGGAGCTGCGGATCGGACCCGCGCGGCCGGTGGTGCTCTACACCGGCACATTCGAGTCCTACCAGGGGTTGCCCGAGCTGATGGCCGCGATCCCGCACGTGCTGGCCGAGGTGCCGGAAGCGAGCTTCGTGCTGGTGGGCGCCTCGGAATCGGGCGGCACCTCCATCGAGCGCGGGCACGCCGCCCTGGTGCGCGCCGGATCGCTGCGCGTGGTGAAGCGCCAGCCCCGGGAGCGCATCCCCGCCTATCTCGCCATGGCCGACGTGGTGGTCTCCCCCCGGGCCTACGGCGACAACCTGCCGCTCAAGGTCTTCGACTACCTGAGCGCGGGCAAGGCGATCGTGGCGACAGACATCCCGGCACACCGCTCCGTGCTGAATGAGGAGCGCGCCCTGCTGACCGGCCTCTGGTCGCCCGATCTCGCCCGCGGCATCGTCCGCTTGCTCTCTGACCGCGAGCTCGCAACGCGCCTGGGCACCGCCGGCCGGGCCTACTCGCTGGAGCGGTTCGGGTGGTTCTCGTTCGTCCGCTCGGTCAGCGAGCTCTACAGCGAGGTCGACGGTGCGCGGGCCGCATGAGATCGCCGTCGTCCTGGTGACCCACAACGACCGCGAGCTGCTGCTCGGCGCGCTCGCCTCGGTGCGCGGTTCCGAAGTCATCGTCGTCGACAACGCCTCGACCGACGGCACGGCGGAGGCGGTGAGGCGGGCCTTTCCCGAGGTCCGGCTCCTGGAGAGCCCGAACGACGGCTACGGCGCCGCGGCCAACCGCGGGATCGCGGCCTGCTCGGCGCCCTTCGTTCTGCTGCTCAACAGCGACGTCGTGGTGCGGCCCGGCGCGCTGCGCGCCCTCGCGGGCTACCTCGAATCCCACCCCCGCGCCGGCCTCGCCGGCCCCCGCCTGGAGAACCCGGACGGCACGCTCCAGCGCTCCTGCTTCGCCTTCCTCGGCACAGCGCGGCTGGCGATCGAAAAGACCGTGCTCGGCCGCTGCCTGGGGAGATTATCGGGGTGGTCGGTCCATTACGGCCCCTACGACCAGCCGCGGACGGCGCCCTGGGTGCTCGGCGCCGCGCTCGCCCTGCGCCGCGAGGCGTTCGAGGCGGTCGGCGGCTTCGATCCCGCTTTCTTCCTCTTTGGCGAGGAGGTGGATCTCTGTTATCGCCTCTGGCAGACGGGCTGGGAGGTCCACTACGCGCCGTCCGCGACCGTCATGCACGTCGGCGGCGCGAGCACGGCGGCGCCGGAGTTCGAGGTGCGGCGGGTCGAGAGCGCCCGCCGCTTCTACCGCCTGCACTACCCGCCCATGCGCGCCGCCGTGCTGGACGGCCTGATCCGGACGGCCATGCGGCTGCGCTGGGTCCGCGACTCGCTGCGCCTCCGGCTGGTGCGGGACGGCCGGCGCCGGAGCCGGCTCGCCCAGGATCTGGCGATCTGGAGCGGAGTGCTCAAGACCGACTGACCATGGAGATCGCGGCGGTCGTCGTCAACTACAACACCCGCGACCTCCTGCGTTCCTGCCTGGAGTCGATCCGCGGCGAGGGCCTGCCGGAGGTGGTCGTGGTGGACAACGCCTCCACGGACGGCAGCCCCGAGATGGTCCAATCCGAGTTCCCCGAGGTGCGCTTGATCGCCAACCGGCACAACCCCGGCTACGGCGGGGGCGCAAACCAGGGCATCGCGGCCTGCACCGCGCCCTACGTCCTGCTGCTCAACAGCGACACGTTTCTGGACCGCGGAGCGCCGGCGCAGCTCGCCGCCTGGCTCGATCGTCATCCACGCGCAGCCATCGCCGGCCCCCGCCTGCTCAACCCGGACGGCACGCTGCAATCCTCCTGCTTTCCCTATCTCACGCCGTTCAACGTGCTGGTGCTCAACACATGGCTCAACCGGCCCGCGCGCGCATTACCGCGCTTCCGGCCGACCTGGCGCGGTACCCCTTCGCGAAACGGCCACTGGGTCAAGGGTGCGGCGCTGGCGATCCGGCGCGAGGCGTTCGCCGCCGTCGGCGGCTTCGACGAGAGCTATTTCATGTACGCCGAGGAGCTGGACCTCTGCTATCGCCTGCACGGCGCCGGCTGGGAGATCCACTACACGCCGGAGGCGACGGTCGTGCACGTCGAGGGGGCGAGCACGGAGCAGGACCGCCACGCCATGGCCGAGCGGCTCTTCGTCAGCCTGGAGCAGTTCTACCTCCAGCACTACCCCGAGCGGCTGCCCCGGCTGCGGCGGGTGGTGAAGGCCGTGATGTTGGAGCGGATCGCCCGCGATCGATGGAAGTCATGGCGCTATCCCGAACGGCGGGAGCGGCTTGCGGGGGATGTCGAGGTGTGGCGGCGGATGTTGGGGGAAAGGACTCCAAGGACAGCAAGGACGACTACGGACTGGCGGTTCTTGCTGCCTCAGAGGAAGTTTCGCCACCTTGTGCTGTTGGGTGGGTCTTCCGGGATGGCGGAGCAGCTTCAGGGGATCGCCGAGCGGGTTAGCGAGGCCTTGGAGGAGAACGCTGACGCGGTTGCCGTGCTGCAAGGGGCGAATGTCTCCCCGGCCGAGGCGGCGCGCTGCCTGGCTCCGGGCGGGTGGCTCTACTGGGAGTCGGACGAGCGCCGGTCGCTGCGCTCTCCCTGGGCCGTGCCCGGCCGGGCGATCGCACGGCTGCGCGCCTGTGGACTGAACGTAGCCGGTGTATGGGCCGTGTGGCCGAGCTTCGAGCGGCACGAGGCCTATGTGCCGACCGCAGCCCTCGGCTGGTTCGGCCGCACCCATTACCCCACCCGGACGCTCAGGGAGCGGGTGATCGGGACGGCTATGCCTGCGATGCGCGGCGCCCTCATGACCCGGTTCTTCGCGATCACGGCCGTGGCCGGTCCAGTCGAGGATGTGTCCCGGCCGGTGCTCCTCACCCATGGGGTCGAGCGCGTGATCCTTCTCCCCTTCCCGCTGGACAGGGTAATCAAGGTGCCACGCGATCCCGCCTTCAACGAGAAGACGGCGCGGGAGCAGGACACGCTGACGCAGATCCGAAGCCTTCTGGATGCAGAAACCGCCCGCGCCCTCCCTGAGCCGCGGGGAACGGAGCGCTACGGCGAGGTCATAGCCAGCGTCGAGAGCTACGCGCCGGGGCGCTCGATGATCCTCACCGGCGGAAGGGAAAGCGACCTGTACCTGGCCTCCGAGTGGCTGACCCGGTTCCATCTCCAGACCACGCTGCGCCGCGAGCCCTGGGATGGACGGGAGATCGCCGAAGCGTTCGCCGCGTTCAGTTCTACGCCAGCGGAGAAGGCGCTCTTCGATCTCGCCCTCGCCCGTTCGCGGGAGCTGAACGGCATACCCTTTCCAATCGTCTGGCGCCATCGGGACTTCACCCCCTGGAATCTGCTGAGGGCCTGGGGGGGACGCCTGAGCGTCCTGGACTGGGAAGGAGCGCAGCCCGGTCTTGCCCTCTGCGACCTCCTCCACTTCGTAAGCCACTGGGACGAGCTCGCCGCCGGAGCCGCGACTCCAGAGGCAAGACTCCGTGCCTTTTCCCTGGGAGCGCCGGCGTCCCGCCGGCAGGTAACCAGGTATTGCGACCAGCTCGGCATCGACCACCGCTTCATCCCCCTGCTGCTGGTCTACACCTGGGTCGAGATCGCCCTGCGAAGCCCGGGCCGCACCTTCGACGCCGAGTACGTATCCGCGCTAGCCGAGCGTGTCCCGGAGGAGCTTCGCCATGCCGCCTGAGCGCCGGCTGCTCTTCCTCGCGCCTTATCCACCGCGGCGGGACGCCCTGCACGGCGGCGCGAGAGCCATGGCGCACCTGATCGGCGGCCTCGCAGCGCGGCACCGTGTAGCGCTGCTCTGCCTGCGCGGCGAAGACGAGGCCGGGATCGATCCTGATCTGAGCGAGCGCTGCGAGATCGCCGAAGAGCTGCCCCGGCGAGGACGGCGCCGGTCGAAGAATCTGCGCG
Source organism: Acidobacteriota bacterium (assembly GCA_034667225.1). Classification (GTDB taxonomy): domain Bacteria; phylum Acidobacteriota; class Thermoanaerobaculia; order Multivoradales; family UBA5704; genus DATMER01. The sequence continues at coordinate 110,007 of JAXDKG010000045.1, read as the reverse complement.
AGCGGGTGGGCAAGCACCTGCGGACAGCCGAATCGCTGCTCGCCATGCGCCCCAAGTGGGCGACCTGGTGCGCTTTGCCCGCCTTCGAGGAGCGCCTGCGCGCCCTCGACGCCAGCTGGCGCCCCGAGGTGGTGCAGGCCGAGTACCACGTGATGGGCCAGTATCTCGCTTGTGTTCGATCGCGGCGCGTCCTCAATCAGTACGAGCCCGGCGCGCACGCCGCCCGGGAGCGCTGGCGCTCAGGCGATCAAAATCTTCGCGGGTATCTGGAGATGCGGGCCTGGGAGCGCTACGAGCGTGCCGTGGCAAGGCGGGCCGATGCCGTGGTGGTGCTCACGCTGCGTGACCGCGAGGCCATGCTCCCCTACTCATCCGCCACACCCCTGGTGGTGATCCCGCTCGGAATCGAGACGCCCGAGCGGCCGCTCGACCCCGCCGGGCAGGCGCCGCTCTCCGTTCTCTTCGTGGGCAACTTCAACCATCCACCCAACGTGGAGGCCGCGATTCGCTTGGCCAAGTCGATCTTCCCCCGGGTACGGCAGCGCTGCCCCGAAGCCGTGCTGCACCTGGTCGGAGACGCCCCTCCCGATATCAGCGATATTGCCGGTCCAGGTATTGTGGTCACCGGCCGCGTGCCGAGCATCGAGCCCTGGCTCGACCGAGCCGCAGTGATCGCCGCGCCTCTCTCATCCGGCGGAGGCATGCGGGTGAAGGTTCTGGAAGCCCTCGCCGCCGGCAAGGCGGTCGTGGCCTCGCCCCTGGCAGCCGAGGGCCTCGGCGGCGCGCCGTTGCTCCTGGCCGACAGCGACGAGGAGACCGCCGAGGCGATCGCCGGCCTTCTTGAAGACCGGGACCGCCGCGTCGCCCTCGCCACCGAGGCCCGCGAATGGGCCGTCGCCCACCTGGGCTGGCAACGCACGGTCGATGCCTTCGAAGCCCTCTACGAGAAGCTGGTCTCATGAGGGCTGACCTCACAGTGGCCGTGGCGACCCTCGACCGTCCCCAGGGCTTGGCCCGCTGCTTGGAGGCGCTGGCCCTGGGAGCCGTCCAGCCCGCGGAGGTGATCGTCGTGGACCAGGGCAACGTGCCCGCTACGATCGAGGCGCGGGGACTGCCGGTACGCCACTTGCGCCAGGAGCGCCGCGGTCTCGCGGCCTCGCGCAACCTCGCCCTGGCCGAGGCTCGCTGCCCGGTGCTCGCGGTGACGGACGACGACTGTGTGCCGGATATCGGGTGGGTGGCGGCGCTGGAGCAGGCCTTCCGGTCCCTCCCCCCGGGGAGGGGGAGGGTTGGCTCTGGGGGGAGGTTAGGAGGGGGGAGCTCCGAAGGCGATGAGGTCGTGGCAAGCGCGCAGATCTCCCCTCCTAGCCTCCCCCCGTTCCCAACCGCCCCCTCCCAGGGGGGAGGGACCGGAGGGACCCACCCTCCCGATGCCGTCACCGGCCGCGTCCTGCCCCTCGGCCCCGAGCAGCCCGGTCTCTACGCGGTCTCTTCCCGCACCTCCGCCCTGCCCGCCGACTTCGCAGGCCGCGCTCTCCCCTGGCTGGTGGGAACGGGTGGCAACTTCGCGGCTCGGCGCGACTTGCTCCTCCGCGTCGGCGGCTTCGACGAGCGCCTCGGCGCCGGTTCTCCCGGAGGCTCCGGCGAGGACATGGACCTTCTCTACCGCCTGCTGCGAGCCGGTGCGCGCATCCGCTATGAGCCGCAGGCCGTGATCTACCACGAGCGCCAGCCGCGCGACCGGCGCCTCGCCAGCCGTTCGGCGTACGGACGAGGCATCGGAGCCTGCTGCGGACTCTGGCTGCGCGGGCGCGACCTGCACGCGCTCGGCGTCCTCGCCGGCTGGCTCCGGATGCGGGGCGGAATGGCTGCCGGAGCCGTCCGGCGGCGTCAATGGAGTGGAGTGCGCGAGGAGCTGCTGGTGCTGGGCGGCACTGCCCGGGGGCTGGTCTACGGCTTTCGAGCCGGGAGGACGGTGTGACCGTACCCTGGAACGAGAGTGATCGCCGCTGGCGCCGTCTGCTCCGTCCGGCGTGGCCCGCGATCCTGCGCCGTACCCGGCCGCTCAGCGATTTCTGGGGCTTCGACCGGGGCACGCCGGTGGACCGCCACTACATCGAGGGTTTCCTGGCCGAGCACCGGGCCGACATCCGCGGCCGGGTGCTCGAGGTGCAGGACAGCGGCTACACGGACCGCTACGGCTCCAGCGTCGAGGGTCGGGACGTGCTCGACATCGATCCCGCCAACCCGCGGGCCACGATCGTCGCTGACTTGTCGAAGCTCACCGGTTTGCCACCCAGGGCCTTCGACTGCTTCATCCTCACCCAGACACTCCACCTCATCTACGACCTGCCCGCGGCGGTGAGAAGCTGCCATCACCTGCTCCGGCCCGGCGGGATTCTCCTCGTCACCGGCCCGGCGGTCAGCCGCGTGCGCAGCGGGGATTTCTGGCGCTTCACCCCAGCCTCCATGAGCCGGCTTTTGGAGGAGTCGTTCGGGCAGGTGACAGTCCGCGCCTATGGCAACGTGCTGGCGGCGACCGCCTTCCTCTCCGGCATGGCAAAGGAGGAGGTCCCCCGCCGTCTCCTCGACAAGCACGACGAGCACTTCCCGGTGATCGTCGCGGCGCGGGCGGTGAAGACATGAACCTCCTCCGAAGGCTCTGGCCGCGCGCAGCCGTCCTCGTCTATCACCGTATATCGGAGACTCAGGACGATCCGTACGGCCAAGCGGTCAGGCCGGAGACGTTCGCCAGGCACCTGGAGATGCTGGCCCGCGAGCACCCGATCGTGCCGCTCCGCAATCTGGTCGAACGGCGTTACAAGGACGGCGCAGTCGCCATCACGTTCGACGACGGCTATGCGGACAACCTGTCCGAGGCTCTGCCCATCGCGGTAAAGGTGCCGGTCACTGTCTTCGTGACGGTCGAGCCCGTGCTCGACGGCGGCAAGTTCTGGTGGGACGAGATCGCCGGCATCGAGCCCGGACTCCGCAAAAAGCTTCATACGCGCCTCAAGGGCCTGCCGAGCCGCGAGCGGCGGGGACGCCTCGCAACCCTGGCCTGGAAGGAGGATTCCGACCGCGGACGCCCGCTGACCGTGGACGAGCTGCGCGATCTCGCATCCCGGCCCGGCGTCGAGATCGGGGCGCACACGCTCTCCCATCCGTCGCTCGCCCTGCTGCCGGCCGTCGAGCAGAAGCGCGAGTTGGAGGTCGCGAAAGCCCGGCTGGAGGAGTTGTTGGGCAGGCCGGTGACGCTGCTCGCCTACCCCTTCGGCAAGCCGGGCGACGTCTCCGAGGAAACCGAGGGCCTGGCGCGCCGCGCCGGCTACCGAGCCGCCTTCACCACCGTGCCGCGGCGCCTCGTTCCCTCCTCGCCGCTCTTCGCGCTGCCGCGGCTGACGGTTCACGAATGGCCAGCGGAAACCCTGAAGAAGCGTCTTGGCGAGTGTCTGGGATGAACGGCTCCGTCATCCTCGCCTCGCGCAATCGCCCCGACCTGCTGGCAGACACGGTGGCCTCGATCCTGCGCGCAGATCCCCAGCCCGACGAGGTGATCGTCGTCGATCAGAGCAACCGGCCGCACCCGGGGCTCTCGGGTGTCCGCTATCTGTGGACCGAATCCCGCGGCCTGAGCCGGGCCAACAACCTGGGGACCCGCTCCGCCATCCATGACCATCTGGTGTTCACCCACGACGACGTGCTGGTCGAGCGGGATTGGTATGGCCGGATGATGGCGACCCTCATCGAAGGCGGTCCGCGCACCGTGGTCACTGGCCGCGTGCTCGCCGCTGAACCGGAATCCGCTGACGGCTTCGCGCCCTCTCTGAACCCCTCGACCACCCCCGCGGTTTACGAGGGGAGGAGCGCCCGCGACGTGATCTGGCCCATGAATCTCGCTCTCCACCGTTCGGTCCTGGATGCGATCGGCGGCTTCGACGAGCGTCTCGGCCCTGGCACCCCCTACCCCGCGGCGGAGGACAACGACCTCTGCCGCCGCCTGCTGGAGGCGGGCTGCCGAATCGTGTTCGATCCCGCGGCAGTGGTCTATCACCGTGCCTGGAGGCCCTGGTCCGAGCACGCCAGCCTGCGCTATGACTACGGCCGCGGCCAGGGAGCCTTCTACGCCAAGCATCGCGATGTGCGGCGCCTGACCGGCGACGTGGCTGGCCGCCTCTTCCGGATGGGACGGAGCGGGCGGACCCCGCGCGAAGAGATCGCCTACGTACGCGGCCTGCTGTCCGCGGCATGGCAGTGGTCACGACAGGAGGGCCGGAGATGATGAAGACGATTCGGCGAGGGCTCTCGCTGGTCCTCCCCTACCAGAAGATGCGCGGCGGCCGGGAGAAGATGGACTCCGACTACGCGCGCGGCAAATGGGACTACCTGCGCGGCATCGAAGAGCTGGGCCGCTTCAGCGTCCTCGTGGGCTACTGCCACTTTCTGAAGCCGGGAGGGCGCATCCTGGAGATCGGCTGCGGCGAAGGCATCCTCCAGGAGAGGCTCGATCCCGCGCGCTATTCGCGGTTCGTGGGGGTCGACGTCTCCGCCGAGGCAATCCAGCGTGCGAAGTCCGACGATAAGACATCCTTCGTCTGCGCGGATGCGACAACCTGGGAACCAGGCGAGATGTTCGACCTGATCGTCTTCAACGAATGCCTGGAGTACTTCGACGATCCGCTCGCGGCCGTGCGGCATTACGAGCCGAGCCTGGCGCCGGGCGGGGCCTTCCTCGTCTCCATGTTCGCGGGGATCGAAACCGCTCGCACGCTCCGCATCTGGAAATGGCTGGAGTCGGTCTACGCCGTCGAGGACACCACGCGCGTGACGAACAAAGCCGGCTATACCTGGGTCCTCAAGGTTCTGAGACCGTGCGCTTCAGCCTAGTTTTCCCCACCTACCAGAGGCGCGAGTTGGCGCTCGCCGCGGTCCGGGCTCTGGAAGGGCAGGAGCTGCGCGATTTCGAGGCGATCGTGGTGGTCGATGGCTCGACCGACGGCACGGTACAGGCCCTGCGCGAGTTGCGCCCATCCTTCCCGTTCACCGTCCTGGAGCAGGCGAACGCCGGCGCGGCGAGCGCCCGCAACCGGGGGGCCACAGCGGCAAAGGGGGAAATCCTTCTCTTCCTGGATGACGACATGGAGGCGCACCCGCGCCTGCTCGCCGAGCACGATCGCTCGCACCGCGAAGGCGCCGAGGTGGTGCTCGGGCACATCCCACTCCATCCGGACTCGCCGAAGGGGCTTTTGAGCCGGGCCGTCGGCGTCTGGGCCGAGAACCGGGCGCGCAAGCTCGCCGTACCCGGCACGGAGCTGACCTCCTACGATCTGCTGACCGGGCAGATCTCGCTCCCCCGAGAGCTTTTCCGCCGCCTGGGCGCCTTCGACGACGCTTTTACCAAGGGCGGTACCTACGGCGATGAGGACCTCGACTTCGGCCAGAGGCTGCTCGATGCCGGCTGCCGTATCGTGTTCAATCCCGAGGCGGTGAGCTGGCAGCGCTACATCGTGACCCCGCGGCAACACCTGAGGCAGTGGCGCCAGACCGGAAGGGCCGACGTCGGCTTCGCGCGCAAGCATCCAAACCGCGCCGAAGCCGTCTTCGCGACTCGCGGGCGCCCGTTCCGTTGGGTCCTGGAGGTGCCCGGCCTTGGCGCCCTGCTCGCCGTGGTGCTGAAGCCGCCCGTTCTTTTCCTGGCGGAGCGCGCCAAGGGTGGATCGGCCCTGATGTTCCGCTGGTTCCGCCGGGTGCGCATGCTGGAGTACTGGCGAGGCGTGCGCGAGGCGGGAGGCATCCCGCGACCGAGGCCGCTGCGCGTGCTCGCGTATCACGCGGTCGCCGACCTGGCCGGCGATCCTGTCCTGGAGCGCTACTCCGTGCCTGCCGAGCGCTTCCGCAGCCAGCTCGAGTCCCTGCGGCGCGCCGGCTACCATCCCATCAGCGCGAACGAGGCCGTGCGCTTCCTCGAAGGGCGCGGCGGCCTCCCCCGCCGCCCCATCCTACTGACCTTCGACGATGCCTACGAGGATCTCGCCCAAGCCGCTCTCCCCCTGCTGGACGGAACGCCCGCAGTGACCTTCGCCGTCAGCGGACGGCTGGGCGGCATCAACGAATGGGACCGTGGCCGGGGCGCGCGATCGCTCCCCCTGCTCGATGCGGACGGGTTGCGGGATGTCATGGCCAGGGGAATCGAGGTGGGAGCCCACTCGCGCACCCATCCCAACCTCACCCGAGTGGCCGATGGCGAGCTCGACGAGGAAATCGCCGGCTCGCGGCAGGACCTCGCCAAGCTCGGCCTCCCCCTCCCACGCTTCTTTGCCTACCCCTATGGGATTGAAGATGATCGGGTACGGCGCGCCGTGCAACGGGCGGGCTTCTCTGCCGCCTTCACGGTCGTCCCTGGGCGCGTGCTTCCGGGCCAGGATCTCTATCGGTTACCTAGGATCGAGATATTTCGGCACGATCACGGCTGGCGGTTCCGCCTGAAGCTCGCCCTGGCGCGTTGACCTCCCACCGGAACGCCGGCCGAATCGCCCCCGGCCAATGCCCATACCACCCGTCGCGCTCGTCGGTCGTATCCTGCACGGTAAACACGAGCGCCTCGGGCTCCCGGATCACCGGCTCATGATCGCGCAGCACGATCAACGCGACCCTGTGCAGGCCGTCGTTGAGCAGATCGCCAGGAATATGGCAAACGGTGCGCAACAGCCCGGTCGGGCTCGGCCGCTCACGCCAGTCTGGCTCCAGCGGCGGGCAAACATCGAAGAGCAGGAAATCCTGCCCGTTGTAGACCGCCATGCTCACCGACAGGTAGGCGGCGGGGTCGTTGTTCCAATACTCGAACTCCAGGACGATCGGAGTGCGCACCGTGATCGGATCTCCCGGCGAACCGCCGTCCGGTCTCACTCCCGTGCGGCGCAATTGGATCGGCGCATCCGTCGCGCTCCAGGTGCGCTCGTTGGCCGGCGAGAAGGAAGCCTGTACATACTCCGACACCACGGCGCCGGGCGTTCCCTCGCGCACGATCCGCCCGCCGTCGACCCACAGGGCACGCCCGCAGAGGCTCTCGATCGCCACCAGGTTGTGGCTCACGAAGAGGATCGTGCGGCCCTCGCGCGCCACGTCGCCCATCTTGCCCAGGCACTTCTTTTGGAAGGCCGCATCGCCCACGGCCAGCACCTCGTCCACGAGCAGGATCTCCGGCTCCAGGTGGGCCGCGACGGCAAAGGCCAGGCGCAGGTACATGCCGCTGGAGTAGTGCTTGACCGGCGTGTCGATGAAGCGGGCGACCTCGGCGAACTCGACGATCTCGTCGAACTTGCGGGCGATCTCGGCGCGCCGCATCCCGAGGATCGCACCACTCAGATAAAGGTTCTCGCGCCCGGTCAGCTCGGAGTGGAAGCCCGTCCCGACCTCCAGCAGCGAGCCGACCCGGCCGTGGATGTCCGCCCAGCCCGACGTCGGCTCGGTGATCCGCGCGAGCACCTTGAGGAGAGTGCTCTTGCCAGCGCCGTTGCGGCCGAGGATGCCCACGACCTCCCCCGGCTTCACCGTGAACGAGACCCCGTCGAGAGCCCAGATCGAAGCCGGTTCGGCCCGTTCCCGGCGAGTGAATGCGCTCGCCACCAGGTCGCGCAGGGTGTTGTGCCGCGGGCGCCCCTCCCCTAGACGATAGAGCTTCCGCAGATCCTGGGCGACGATTGCGTCAGACGACATCGGCGAAGGTCTTCTCCATCCGGCGGAAGTAGAAGGCCCCGCTCGCCATCAGTGCGAGAGCCGCGAGCACCGACGCGGCGAGCATCGGTCCCGGCGGCTTGGCGGTCCCGAGCAGCGCCCAGCGGAAGCCCTCGACCACGCCAGCCATGGGGTTGAGCCCATAGACCGTGCGCCAGGGCTCTTCGAGCAGGCTGCTCGGATAGGCGATCGGAGTGAGGAAAAGCCAGAGCTGGGTGAGGAAAGGGACGACGTAGCGCACATCCCGGAACTGCACGTTGAGCGCCGAGAGCCAGAGCCCCGCCCCGAGAGCGGTGACCAGTGCCAGGAGAAGCAGCGGCGGCAGCGCAACGATCTCCGGCCCGGGGACGATCCCGTAGGCGAGCATCATGACAATCAGCACGAGGAAGGCGAGCGCGAAGTCCACCAGACCCGCGAGCACCGTGGCAATCGGGATCGCCAGGCGAGGGAAGTAGACCTTGGTGATCAGGTTCTGGCTGCCCACCAAGCTGTTCGCGGACTGCGAAAGCCCCTGGGAGAAGAAAGTCCAGGGCACGAGCGCCGCGAAGCTGAAGATCGGATACGGCAAGCCGTCCGACGGCATCCCGGCGAGCCGGCCGAAGAAGAGGCTGAACACGACCATGGTCGCAATGGGCTGGAGAATTGCCCAACTGGCGCCGAGGGCGGTCTGCTTGTAGCGCACCTTGATGTCGCGCCAGACCAGGAACCAGAGCAGCTCGCGGTACTCCCAGAGCTCGCGCAGGCCGAGCGCCACCCAGCCACGGGAGGGTCGGATGCGGGTGACCGGAAGCTCTAGTTCCATCGGGGGCGGAGATTGCGCTGGCGCAGCCACTGAATGCCGCCGACCGCCATGCCCGCCGCATAGGCGAAGCGGGAGGCCAGGATGGCGGGGAGCATCCACAGCGGCTCGAAAACGCCGGCCCGGAGCCAGCAGCCGAGGATGAATGCGGTGTGCGCCAGGGCGAGCGGCCCGCTGGCGGCGATGAGCAGGCGCGGCCTGCGATAGAGCCAGGCCATGCGCGCGGCGCCGGTCTGGCTCTTGCTCGGCAAAGCGGTGTACGCCCAGCGATAGTTACGGCGCAATAGATTGAGGAATCCCGGCCGGTTGTGATGGAACACTCGAGCCGCGGGCTCGAACCAGATCCGATGGCCCGCCCGCTGCAGCTCCGCCTGCCAGATCCGCTCCTCGTTCGTATAGGAGAACGGCTGCTCCTCGGTGAAGCGGGAAGTCGAGAGGAACAGGTCGCGGCGCACGCTCAGGTTGGGAGGCGGGTGATGCGGCACATATCCAGCCGGCCGGCCAGAATGGACGAGATACCAGCCACAGTAGTAATCGCAGCGCGCCGTGGGCGAAAGACCGGGCGGCAAGTCGAGCGAGCCGCCGACCACCGCGGCACCGCGGCCATGAGCCGCGAGGATCGCGGCCATCCAGCCGTCATCCGGAGTGCAATCGGCGTCAAGGAAAACAATCGGATCGCCTGTGGAAGCCTCCGCCCCACGGTTGCGCGCTGCCGCCGGGTTCCCTCCCTCTTTCAGGCTCAGCACCCGAGCGCCGGCCGCCCGCGCTTCTTCCGCCGTATTGTCCGTCGAGGCATCGTCGACGACGATCACCTCCACATCCGCGGCCTGCTTCAGCACACGGCGGACCGTTCCACCGATCGAGGCAGCCTCGTTATGGGCAGGGATCACCACGGAGATCACATTTGTAAAAGCGAGCAAAAGCAGTGCCATATACTGCGCCCGTGCGCGACCTGCCGACCCTGCGCGAGGCTATCGAGGCCGTGGATCACGAGCTTCTGCACCTGCTCCGGCGGCGCATGGACCTCGCCGAGGAGGTCGTCGGCGCCAAGCTTGCGGCGGCTTCCCCCTTCCGCGATCAGCTCCGGGAGGACCAGATCCTCCAGCGTGTCCGCCACTTCGCCGTCGAGGAGGGGCTCGACGCCCGCGAGGTCGAGCGGCTCTACCGGGTCATCCTCGAGATGTCGGTAGCGCACCAGAAGACGCACGTCCGCTCCCTCGCCACCGCGCCGCTGCGGGTCGCCTACCAGGGGGTCGAGGGCGCGTACAGCCACCTTGCCGCTCAACGGCGCTATGCGAGCCTGCCGGGCGGCGTCCTTCTCGAAGGGCACGAGACCTTCCGCGGCGCGGCCGACGCAGTGCGGGAGGGCGTCTCCGACCGCGCCCTTCTCCCTATCGAGAACACCACGGCCGGCAGCATCAACGAGACCTACGACCTGCTCGCCGAGGGCGGTCTCACCATCACCGCCGAGGTGGTCAGCCGAATCGAGCACTGCCTGCTCGGCCTGCCCGGCGCCCGCGTCGAGGATCTGCACACGGTCCTCTCTCATCCCCAGGCTCTGGCCCAGTGCCAGGACTTTCTCCGCACTCTTCCCAATGCCAAGGCCCAGGTGGAGTTCGACACGGCCGGCGCCGCGCGCAAGGTCCGCGAGCGGGAGGACCCCGGGGTCGCGGCCATCGCCAGCGAGACCGCCGCCCGGCTCTTCGGCCTGGAAGTGCTGCGGCGGGGGATTCAGTCGCAGGAAGGGAACTACACCCGGTTCGTGGAGTTGGCCCGCGAGCCCGAGCCCGTCCCCCCCGGCACCCCGGCCCGGACCTCCCTCGTGCTGGCCGTGTCGCACCAGCCCGGCTCTCTCGCGGGCCTGCTGACCGTTTTCGCCGAGCGCGGGGTCAACGTCACCAAGCTGGAGTCCCGGCCCATCCCCTCGAGCCCGTGGAAGTACCGCTTCTACCTGGATCTCGAAGGCCACGCCTCTGACGACCGGGTCCGCACCGCCCTTGAGGAAGCCACGCCGCACACCTCCGAGATCCGGGTGCTGGGAACGTACCCGGCGGCCGAACGATAGATAGGAATCCCTCCTCCCCCTACCCGTGTTGTACCTCCCGGGACTGCGATCAGGGCGATATACTGACCCTCGCCTGGTCCCAACCGTCCACCCAGGAGGAGAGACTCCTTGTCCAGTTCCGAAACCAATCACCCGTATCACCGGGTCATCATTCTTGGCTCGGGCCCAGCCGGTCTGACCGCCGCGCTGTACGCTGCCCGCGCCGATCTGGCCCCGCTGGTGCTCGAAGGCCACCAGCCGGGCGGCCAGCTCACCATCACCACGGAAGTCGAGAACTTCCCCGGCTTCCCCGAGGGCATCCTCGGGCCCGAGCTGATGGACCGCATGCGCGAGCAGGCCCGGCGCTTCGGCGCCCAGGTGAAGTTCCAGGCCGTCGTCGAGGTCGACCTCGAGCGCCGTCCCTTCACCGTGCGCACCGACGAGGAGACCTTCCGCACCGACGCGCTGATCATCTCCACGGGCGCCACGGCCAAGCTCCAGGGCATCCCCGCCGAAAAGGAGCTGATGGGCTACGGCGTCTCGGCCTGCGCGACCTGCGACGGCTTCTTCTTCCGCGACAAGGAAGTCGTGGTGATCGGCGGCGGCGACTCCGCCATGGAGGAGGCCACCTTCCTCAGCAAGTTCGCGAGCAAGGTGTCCGTCGTCCACCGCCGGCGGGAGCTGCGCGCTTCCAAGATCATGCAGGACCGTGCCTTCGCCAACCCCAAGATCGCGTGGATCTGGGACAGCGTGGTCACCGACATCGTGGGCAGCCGCGAGCAGGGAGTCAAGGCCGTCAAGCTGCACAACAAGCGCACCGGGCTCGACTCCGAATACCCGACCCAGGGCGTCTTCTTCGCCATCGGCCATAAGCCGAACACCGAGATTTTCAAAGGAAAGGTCGAGATGAACGACGTGGGCTACATCCGAGTGGCCGATCCTTCCACCAAGACCAACATCCCCGGCGTGTTCGCCTGCGGCGACGCTGCCGATCCCATCTACCGGCAGGCCATCACCGCCGCCGGAACCGGCTGCCGCGCGGCCATGGACGCCGAGCACTGGCTCGCGGAGCTGCAGGACTGATGCGCCGCCCGACGACCCTCGGAGAGCTCAAGGCGTCCGGCTACCGGCCGCGCTCGGTCAAGCAGGAGATCCGCGACAACCTGCGCGCCCGCATCAAGAGCGGCGCACCGCTCTTCCCCGGCATCCTGGGCTACGACCGCACGGTCATCCCGTCCGTGGTCAACGCCCTGCTCGCCGGGCACGACTTCATCCTCCTCGGCCTGCGCGGTCAGGCCAAGACGCGCATCCTGCGCGCCCTGGTGACGCTGCTCGAGCCCGAGGTCCCGGTCCTCGCCGGCACCGAGCTGAACGACGATCCGCTGGCGCCGATCTCGACCCGCGGCCACCGCATCGTGGCCGAGGCCGGCGACGACGCGCCCGTCGAGTGGATGACCGCCGAGCAGCGCTACAACGAGAAGCTCGCGACGCCCGACGTGTCCATCGCCGACTTGCTCGGCGACATCGACCCGATCAAGGCAGCCACGCGCAAGCTCACCTTCGCCGACCCCGAGGTGATCCACTTCGGCATCATCCCGCGCACCAACCGCGGCATCTTCGCCATCAACGAGCTGCCAGACCTCGCGCCGCGCATCCAGGTGGGCCTGTTCAACATCCTCGAAGAGCGCGACCTGCAGATCCGCGGCTTCCCCGTGCGCATCCCGCTCGACCTCCTCATGGTCTTCTCGGCCAACCCGGAGGACTACACGAACCGCGGGAGCATCATCACCCCGCTCAAGGACCGCATCTCGTCTCAGATCCTCACCCACTACCCGCCGGACGTCCACATCGCAGCGGACATCACCCGGCAGGAAGCCTGGACCGAGCGCGACGTCCCCAACGTGGTAGTGCCGGACGACATCCGCGTCCTCGTCGAGGAGATCAGCTTCGCGGCGCGCGAGAGCGACCTCGTGGACCAGTCCTCGGGCGTGAGCGCGCGCGTGGCCATCGCGGCCCTGGAGCTGCTGGTCTCGAACCTGGAGCGGCGGGCGCTCGCGACCGGCGACGATCCGGTCTACCCGCGCGTCTGCGACCTCCACATGCTCCTGCCCGCCATCACGGGCAAGGTGGAGATGGTTTACGAGGGCGAGCAGCAGGGCTCCGAGGTGGTGGCACGGCGTCTGGTAGGCCAGGCCGTCCGCAAAATCTTCGACGAGCGCTTCCCCGAAGTGGGCAAGGAGCTCGGCAGCGGCAGCGATGACGATAAAGGCCCCTACGCCCGCATCGTCCGCTGGTTCTCGGAGGGCAACGCCGTGACGCTCTCGGATGAGCAGTCGTTCGCCGACTATGAGACCGAGCTCGCGCGCGTGCCGGGCCTGACGGACCTCACGGGCAAGCTCGGCCGCACCCGCCAGGAGCGGGCGCTCGCCGCCGAGATGGCCCTGGAGGGCCTCCACCAGCACCTGAAGCTCGCCCGCAACGACATGGACAGCCAGATCAGCTACAAGGAGATGGTCAAGTTCCAGCTCCTCAAACCGCGCAAGAACGTCGGCGGAGGCCGCGGAAGCCGAGGAGATATCAACTGAGGCACCAGTATTTCTACCTGGACCCCGAGCTCATCCAGGCGCTCCTCGCCGGGATGGACCTCCTGCGCCTCTTCAACCAGCTCGTGCTGGCTACCGGGGGCGACGTCGAAGAGGCCATGGACTGGATGCGCTATCTTCAGCGCGAGGGGCACATCTCCGAAGACATCGACCTGGAGGCCTTCTTCGCCAGCCTGGAAGACCAGCAGCTCGTCAACCGGGATGGCGAAGGGGGCATGCAGCTCACGACCGGAGGCGAGCGGCGCATCCGGCGCAGCGCCTTCGAGGAGATCTTCTCGAACCTCGACCGCTCCGGCCCGGGCTACCACCCGACGCCCGCCGCGGGCGAGGGGATCGAGCGCCTGCCCGAGACGCGCCCCTACAAGTTCGGCGACGACATCCACCTCCTCGATCCGGCGCGCTCGCTCCAGAACTCCATGCGCAGGAACAAGGGCGAGTTCAACCTGGCCGAGGAGGACCTGGAGGTCTTCGAGACCGAGCACCTGACCTCCTGCGCCACGGTCGTGGCGATCGACATCAGCCACTCGATGATCCTCTACGGCGAGGACCGGATCACACCGGCCAAGAAGGTGGCATTGGCCCTGACCGAGCTGATCACCACCAAGTACCCGAAGGACCACCTCTCCGTGATCCTCTTCGGTGACCGCGCCGAGCAGGTGGGATTGACCGACCTCCCCTACATCAACGCGGGACCGTTCCACACCAACACGAGAGAGGGTCTGCAGCTCGCGAGGAGCCTGCTCTCCCGCCAGAAGCAGCCGAACAAGCAAATCTTCCTGATCACGGACGGCAAGCCGTCGGCGATCACGGAAGGGGGCCGCATCTACAAGAACCCCTTCGGTCTGGACATGAAGATCGTGAACCTGACCCTGGAGGAGGCGGACCTCTGCCGCCGCCAGAAGGTGGTTATCACGACCTTCATGCTGGCAACGGACCCGATGCTGACCCAATTCGTAGAGAAGCTGACCCAGATCAACCGCGGCAGAGCCTACTTCGCCTCGCCTTACAACCTCGGCGAGTTCATCCTCGCGGACTACATCCGGAATAGAAGGCGGCGGGTGCGCTGATCAGCGGAAAAGTTGCCCTACCTGCATCCGGAACCCGGGTAGGACAACCGAGCCCACCTCGTCCCCTTCGCCGCTGCGCTGCAGCTCGGTGAACTGCTCGTCCTTCCAGCCGTAGATCACAACTGAAAAAGTCTGCGGGTCTACCAGCCAGAGCTCGGGGACGCCAGCGTCTCTGTAGGCCGCGAGCTTTGTCTTGCGGTCATAGCTGCGGGTGCTCGGGGAAAGGATCTCGACGAGAAGGTCGGGCACTCCCTGGAAGTTCTTGTCGCCCCGCCGGGGCCGGTTCTCTTCTTTGATGAAGAGAAGGTCCGGCTCTACCGGAGTCGCGATGCCCTCCGGAAGGATCACGTCGAAAGGCGCTGAAAGCAGCACGCCCAGCCGGTTCTCCACAATGTAGTTGCTGAGAGCACGGAATAGCTGCGAATGCGCGAGCTGATGGTCGTAGTTCGGTGACGGCGCCACGTAGAGGACTCCCCGGATGACCTCGTAACGCTGCCCGTCGTCGGGGAGGCGCAGGTAGTCCTCATACGTCCATTCGCCCTGGGCAGGCCATCCCTGCCTATTGTCGAAAGACGCCAGCGGCAAAGCGGGTTCAGCCATGCATGCCTCCTTGCTGCCGAGGCAGTTCCATCGCACCGGCGGTAGGACTCATCCCTCGAATCATAACGCGGATCCCGGCGGAAGGAAACTTCCGTAGCGCACTCACGCCACCTTGATCACCAACACCGTCCGGTCATCCCCGGCTCCGGCCCTTCCGCTGTAGCGGCGGCAGGCTTCGAGGATTCCTTCGGCGATCTCGGTGGCGGGGAGGGCGGTGAAGGCCAGGAGGACCTCTTTCAGGCGCTCGCTGCCGAAATCCTCTTCGTTCCCGTTCCGGCTCTCCTCCACTCCATCCGAGCAGATCACCACGACATCCCCGGACTGGAGATCCAGGCGGATCTCCTGGTAGGTGCGCTCCGGCAGCAGCCCGAGGGGCAGGCCAGCCAACTGAATCTCCTCCACCCGGCCGCCCCGCACGAGATGCGGGTACGGCAGCCCTGAGCTCGACAGCGTCAGGGTGCGATCGGCGCTGTCCAACACTCCGAAGACCATGGCCAGGAAGCGGCGGTCGACCCGGACGTGCTGGAGCTTACAGTTCAAAGCCTCCAAAACCTGCGCCGGCCGGAACTCGCCGTGCGCCGCGTACTCGCGCAGGAGTCCGATGGCGAACGAACCGTAGAGCGCCGCCGGCAGCGCCTTGCCCGCCACATCCCCCACCGCCACCGCCAGCCGGCCCTCTCCGTACGGCAGAAAGTCGTAGAAGTCACCGCCCAGATCCCGCGCCGGCTCGTAGGCCACTCCGATCTGGAAGCCGGGCAGCCATGGCGAGGCGTGCGGCAGCAACGCCTGCTGGATGCGCTGCGCCATGGTCACATCGTCCTGGAGCCGCTTCTCGTCCTGCCGCACCTGCTCGTAGAGCCGGGCATTTTCGAGCGCGATCGACAGCGACGCGGCCAGCGTCGAGAGGAGCTGCTCGTGCCGGGAGGTGAAGGAATCGTACTCCAGGCTTTCGAGATCCAGCACGCCCAGAAGACGGTCCTTGAACACCAACGGCACCACCAGCTCGGAGCGGATGTCGATGCCGTCGACGCAGCGCCGGTAGCGCGGGTCGAGATGGACGTTCGGCACGCGCAAGGACTGCCGTAGCGCCGCGGCAGCGCCGGTGAGGCCGGCCCCGAGCATGTTGGGCACCATCCCGGAAACGTCGCGGCCGTCCTTGTGGAATGCGATCCACGGCTCCAGGAGCTGCCGGTCCTCGTTCCAGAGCATCACGCTGAAGACGTCGTAGTCGATGAGCCGCCGGACCAGCTCGGCCACCCGCTCCAGCAGGGCGCGGCGGTCGAGGATCGAGCTCACCTCGCGGCTGACCTCGTGCAGCAGCGAGAGCGTCCGCGCCTGCTCCCGCATGTTCTGGTAGAGCTGGGCGGTCTCGATGGCATTGGCCAGGAACCCCGCCAGCGAGGTCATCAGGGTCTCGTGCTCGTCCGTGAAGTGGTGCGGCTCGAAGCTGCCGATGTCGAGCACGCCAACGGTGCGGTCCTTGGTGGCGAGCGGCACCACCAGCTCCGAGCGGGTGCGGTCCACGGCCCGGATGTAGCGATGGTCCTCCAGGACGTCGCCTACGCGCACCGTCCGCCCGGTCTTCGCCACGGTGCCGACCAGCCCCTGCCCCATTCCAAAGCGCCAGTGCTCCGCAATCTCGGGAGGAACTCCGGTCGCCAGCTCGTAGCGCAGCTCGCGGCCGAGGTCGTCGAGCAGGAGGACACAGAAATAGTCGTGCCCGAGCACACCGTGCAGGAGATCGGCCATCCGGGCCAGTCCGACACGCAGCTCGGAGGCCCCGTTGAGCTCCTGGATCGCCGCCAGGAGACACGAGGTCATATCCCCGGGCAGGCAGGGAACGACCGGCTCTTCACCTGTATTCGAAGTGGCCTCGAGCTGTTTCATGGAGCCTCTCCCAAACTTTACCAGAACCTTCGCACTAGAATGGGCGCATGACCTTTCCGAAGAGCACGCTACCGGTCCTGACGTTCGCCATGCTCCTGGCCGCCTGCGGCGGCGGTTCCAAGTCGGAGGATGCCCCGGAGGGAGCCACGATCGATCCGGCCAGCCTGAACGCCTGCGAGCTGTTCACCGTCCAGGACGCCCTGCAATTCAACGGCGGACGGGCCGTGGCGCCCAGGAGCAGCACGTTCGACGATGCCGCCCGCAGCGGCAACTCGCTGACCTGCTCCTTCAACACCGCGGTCTCGACTCCCGACCAGCCGCAAGTGCTGGGGCTGGAAATCAAGCCTTCGCGCTCGCCCGAAGCCGCGGCCCGCAACATGGAGAGCAGCCGCGACATGCTGAAGCGCCTGGCCGGCGGCGAGTTCCAGGAGGTCCCCGGTCTCGGCGAGAAGGCCATGTTTGCCGGCGGCACGCTCAGCCAGCTCCACGTGCTCAAGGGCAACCTCGTGCTCGTCGTCACCGCGCAGACCGACAACCAGCCCAGATCGCTCTACCTCGCCAAGCTGATCGCGCAGCGGGTGCTGGAGCGGCTCGATGGTGCCCCGGGCGCCCAGGGCGCGCCAGTGGGGGCTCAGCCCCCCGCCTGATCCTTCTCCTCCGGTCCCCGGGTCATCAGATAGTCGAGCGCAATGGCCACCCCCTTGCGCAGGGGCAGCGACAGCCCGATCACCAGCACGGCCGCCACCATCACCAGGAGCTGACCGACCCAGAGCACCCGGGGCCGGAGCAGGAACATGATGACCACGATCGACCCGGTCAGACCGGCCGTGCTCATGTACATGAAGAACCACGTGTCGCCGCTGCGCGCCTCGATGTCCAGCCCGCAGACGGCGCAGCGCTCGTGCAGGTGGTTCCACCCCTGGAACATCGGCGCCTGGCCGCAACGCGGACAGCGGCCCCGCATCCCGCGGATCAGCGCAGTCCGGAAGCTCGGTCTCTCCACGGGAAGAGCATAGCGCGTGGACAGGATGTAACCGTTCTCATAAACTCCGATGCGTCATGAGCCAGGACCGATTTCCTGAAGGCTTCCTCTGGGGCGCGGCGACCTCCGCCTACCAGATCGAGGGCTCTCCTCTCGCGGACGGCGCCGGTCCCAGCATCTGGCAGCGCTTCTCCCACTCGCCGGGACTGGTGAAGAACGGCGAGACCGGCGATGTGGCCTGCGACCACTACCGCCGCTACGAAGACGACGTCCGCCTGATGCGCGATCTCGGCCTGAATGCCTACCGGTTCAGCGTCTCCTGGAGCCGCGTCCTGCCCGAAGGCAAGGGCCGAGTGAACGAGCGCGGGCTCGATTTCTACCGCCGCCTGGTCGATGCGCTGCTAGCGAATGGCATCCAGCCCGCCGTCACGCTCTACCACTGGGATTTACCCGCGGCGCTCGACGACCGCGGCGGCTGGCTCAACCCGGACATCGCCGATTGGTTCGCCGAGTACGCCTCGGTGATGTACAAGGCGCTCGATGATCGCGTGGAGATGTGGGCGACCCTGAACGAGCCCTGGGTAGTGACCGACGGCGGCTATCTCCAAGGCGTGCTCGCTCCCGGGCACAAGAACCTCTTCGAGGCCCCCATCGCCTCGCACAACCTGCTGCGCTCCCACGGCTCCGCGGTCCAGGCCTACCGCGCCGAAGGCAAGCACCGCATCGGGATCGTCTTCAACATCGAGCCCAAGGACCCGGCGTCCGACCGTCCCGAAGACCTGGCGGCCACCGCCCGCGCCGACGCCTACATGAACCGGCAATATCTCGACCCGGTGATTCACGGCCGCTATCCGGAGGAGCTGAAGGAGATCTTCGGCGAGGCCTGGCCCGACTTTCCCCAGGCGGACCTGGACCTCATCCGCCAGCCCATCGACTTCCTCGGCATCAACTACTACACCCGGGCCGTCACCTGTCACGATCCGCAGTGCATGCCCGTCCGCGCCGGCCGCGTGCGCCAGCCCCGCCACGTCTACACGGAAACGGACTGGGAGGTCTACCCGCCCGGCCTCACCAACACGCTGGTCTGGATCAAGGAAAACTACGGCGACCTGCCGCTCTACGTCACCGAGAACGGCTCCGCCTTCTATGACCCGCCGACCGTAAACGGCAGCGAGCTTTCCGACCCTCTCCGAGTCGAATACCTGCGGACGCACCTGCTGGCTGCCCACGACGCGATCGAAAAGGGTGTAAACCTGCGCGGCTACTTCGCCTGGTCGCTCCTGGACAACTTCGAGTGGAGCCACGGCTACTCGAAGCGCTTCGGCATCGTCCACGTGGACTTCGAGACCCAGCGCCGCACGCCCAAGGCGAGCGCCCGGCTCTACTCCGAAGTGATCCGCACCCGCGGCGCCTGTCTCTGACTACCCTTCAGGATGCAGCAGCTTCGCGGTCTCGTTCCCCTCGGAAGAGCCGTCGGCCAGGTTGCGCATGTAGTCGAACACCTCCGTTTCGGAGACCTCGACCCGCTGCCCCTCCTTCAGCGAGGGGATGTAAGCGGGCTCGTTGCGCAGGGTTCCGACGATCACGTCGCCCTTCCACTCGATCACCTCGACCCACATCCACTCCCGCCCTCCATCAGCATGGAAGGGCGCCTTGACGAGAAGGACCTCGCCCGGCGGCAGTCCGGCCTGGAAGGCAGGCTTGAACGCGAGCAGCTTCTCCCGGGCCTTCCTGCTGGCAGCCAGCATCTCCGCATCGTGCTGGACCTCGACGGCGGCATCCTCTTCGGCGCCGAACAGCTCGAGGAGCATCGCGGTCTGCCGGGCCTGTGTGTCGGGACCCTTATAGCGATCGAAGACGATCTCGAACAGGCGGTTTTCCGGATCTCCCTCCTCCCAGACCCCCTCGACGAGACGCAGGCGCGCCACGGCCCTGGCGTTCGCGGCCAGGGCTTCGAGCTGCCGGTCGCGTGCATCGGACCTTCCGAGGCTCTGAAGTTCAAGGTCGAACGCGCCTTCGCTCCCGACCGGCTTGCCCTCCGACAGCGTCTGGGCAAGGAGGTTGAGCACGGTATTGGCACGGCCGACTCTGGAGCCCGGGAAGTCCTCAATGACCAGATCGGGCAGCCCGAGCTTACCCAGGCCGAGCGAGACGAGGCGGTGATAGCCGTTCTCCTTCTGGTAGGTGTGGACGGTGAAGTGGGCACTGATGCTGGGAGGCGGACCGGCTTCGGTCCATGCGGAGAGGCGATGCTCGTCCCAGAAATCGGGCGCGAACATCTCGCGGGTCTCCTCGTCCCAGATCAACCCGCCGGTCCGCCGGGCGAGCGCGCTGGTCAGGCGCCCGGAATCGCGCAACGCGGTCCACACATGCTCCTTCCCGTGGCTGAAGACGAGGCGGAGGACGCTCTCTGACTCCTGGAGGGCCTCGGCCTGACCGTCGGCGAGCCCGCGGCCGAAGTAGCCCAGGGATTCGGGATCAGGCGCGACGTAGGACCCGTCGGTCACCCAGATTGCGCTGACGATCTTGCGATTGCCGATCTCCTCCTCGCGGATCTCGTCGATCCGCGTGAAGCCGGCGAAGTCGCTGGAGAGCAAGGCGTCCAGGGCGGCCCGGGGATCCTCCTTGGGCGGCTGCGGATAGAAGAGGGCGAGCTCGAAGGAGATGGGCTCCTTGAGCGCCGGACCCGGCGGAACGTGCGGCCGGGCGATCTGCGGCGCGGAGCAAGAGGTCAGGCCCATCCAGGCGCCGAGGAGCACGGCAGGCATTCGAAGATGTAGCGTCATGTCCAACTATGACACGGTGGCCCGTTCCATTTCGCCTACTCGGAGAGCTCCTCGCCCAGAGCGCCCATCATCGCGTCGATGTTGAAGTACACCTCCTGCGCGGCTTTGGTCTCCGGGTTCACCCCCCTGAGCAGGTCGTACGAGTGGCCTGCTTCGTCGTTCAGCAGGCTCTGCCCCGCCACCTGGAGACCGAGATGTCCCATCAGGGCGTACTCCTCCGAGATCGCGATCACCACATACGCGGTCTCGGTTGTCTTGCCGTCACCGGATTTCAGAATGGAATCGAGGACGCCCTGCAGCACGTACTGGTGGTGTGCCGCGGCGGCCTTGTCCCCGAGCTTCTCGGCCGCCCTCGCGGCGGCGGTGTGCGCCTCCATGTCGAGGTAGCTCACGGCAAGAATCTGCTTCGCCAGCAGCAGCGCCCCCTCGAAGTTCCCGTCGGCCAGGAGCGCGAGCGGATGGCCCTCCACGTCGGGACCGTAAGGCTGGTAGCTTTTGACCTGGGTCTGGAGCTGACGCAGCCGCGCAAAGTCCACGGAGCCATCGGACTTCTTGACCCTTTCGAGCAGCGCCTGAAACTCCTGCTCTGGGGAAGAGGCCTTGTCAGGCGCCGGGGCCGGTTGCGCTATAACTTGGGGCGCCAGCAGGGCGGCAAGGATCAAAACGAGAATCGTTTTCGAGGACATGGTCTGCTCCTTCGATAGGATCATGCCCTCTTAGACACACCAGGAGGCCGGAAGGTTCCTGAATGAACGTAAGCCCCCTCGACCTCGCGATCCTCCTGGCCTACATGGCGGGCATGGTCCTGCTCGGCTCGTGGCTTGGCCGGGGGGCGCGCGACGTGGCCGAGTACGCGGTCGGGGGCCGCGACCAGTCCTGGTGGCTGATCCTCTTCTCCATCATCGCCACCGAGACCAGCGCCGTCACCTTCCTCAGCATCCCGGGCTTCGCCTACGAGCGGAACTTCACCTGGATCCAGATCGCGCTCGGCTTCGTCGTCGGGCGCTTCGTGGTCGCCTTTCTCCTGCTCCCCGAGTACTTCAAGGGCACCCTCTTCACGTCGTATGAAGTCCTCCACCGCCGGTTCGGCGGCGCCACGAAGCAGACCGCGTCGGTGCTGTTCATCCTGACCCGCAGCCTCGCCGACGGCCTGCGGCTCTTCCTCTCCGCGCTCGTGCTCCAGGAGATGACCGGCATCTCCATCCCCTGGGCCGTCGCGGCGCTGGGGATCACGACCGTCGTCTACACCTACCTCGGCGGCATGCGCGCGGTGTTGTGGACCGACCTGATCCAGTTCTTCCTCTACCTGGCCGGGGCACTGATCGCCCTCTTCGCGATCCTCGCCCGCCTGCCGGGTGGATGGAATCAGCTCATCGACATGGGACAGGCCGCCGACAAGTTCCGGGCGCTCGATTTCACGTTCGACTGGAGCGAGCCCTTCGGACTCTGGGCTGGATTGGTAGGAGGCGCCTTCATCGCCCTCGGCTCCCACGGGGTGGACCAGCTCTCGGTCCAGCGGTATCTCTCTGCTCGCGGGCTCCCGGAAGCCCGGCGCGCCGTCTGGATGAGCGGGATCGTCGCGCTGGCGCAGTTCGCCCTCTTCCTGCTGATTGGAGTCGGGCTCTGGAGCTTCTACCAGCTCCACCCGCCCGCCGTACCGTTCGACCGTGCGGACCGCATCTTCGCCCGATTCATCCTGGAAGAGCTGCCATCCGGCCTGGTGGGCCTGCTGCTGGGAGCCATCTTCGCCGCGGCCATGACGAGCTCCCTCAACTCGTGCGCCACCGTCGCGGTCAACGACCTCCTGAAGGTCGCGCCGGAGCGGCAGCTACGGCTGACCCGCATTCTCACCGCGGTCTTCGGAGCGGTACAGATCGGGGTGGGGATCGCCGGCCAGTGGGTGCAGACCTCGATCGTGAGCAGCGTCCTGGGGATCGCCGCCTTCACGACCGGAATCGTCCTCGGGGTCTTCTTCCTGGGGATGTTCACGCGCCGAGTGGGTCAGCACGCGGCGCTCGCCGGTCTCGTCGTCGGCCTCGCCGGCATGATCTGGATCGTCTTCGCCACGCCGCTCGCCTGGACCTGGTACGCCCTCGCCGGCTCGCTGCTCACGGTCGCCGCGGGGCTCGCGGCGAGTCTAGTGGCTCGGGACGCGCCGGCTCTCTAGCGTAATGGTCTCGCCGTCCGCCTGCACGCGGCTCCACAGGACGAGGAAGTCCCCTCCGGGGAGGGCCTCCACGCTGGGGCGCAGCAGCTCGCCCCGGCCGAGCTTGACCCGCGCCAGGAGGGACTTGGGCACGGCACGGCCATCGAACGAGAGCTCGCGCGCCCGGATCACGGGTATGCTGAAGTTCTCGTAGCACTTCCACACTACGAGGATCCGGCCGTCCTCGCCCACCGCGAGGTCGAGATCCTCCGCCGTCACGCCCTCGGAAGGCACCGAGAACGCGCGCTTCCCGCCGAGGGGGCTCCCGTCGGCGCGGTACGCGCGGAATTGCAGCCGGCGCGACTGGGTGAAGACGACCACGAAGCGGCCGTCCGGAGCGACCGCGACGCGGATGCCGCCCCCGCCGCTGGGCGAAACCTCGAGGACCGGCCCCAGAGGCTGCAGGGCGGGAGAGAACCGCCGTGCGGAGAGCGGGGGCTGCGCGGAGTGCGGAGCCCGCGTGGGATTCCAGGCCAGGACGATGTTGCCGGCCGCGTCCACGCCGGCCGCGGCGTCGCTGCTATTGTCCGCGAGCACCGTGGGGCCGGAGAGCAGGTCGCCGTCCGAGTCGAACCGCCAGGCCTGAACGGGGCCGCCCGCGCCGCCGACGCCGGCCGCGATCACGAGCGCGCCGCCGTCAGGTTTCGGATGCACGGACGCCTTGACAATGTAGCCGGAGCCAAGCGACAGAGCCTCGCCCGCGGGTCGGCCAGAATCGTCCAGATGCTGGACGAGCCACTCGAGATTGTGGTCCACGTTGGACCGGACCGCGAGGTATCCCGACCCCAGGGCCACGATCTCCTCGGTGCCGCCTGGGCCCCACTCGTGGATCTCGCCGAGCTGGCCGGAATTCGAGTCCAGAGTGGCGGCCATGGCCGTCCACGGACCGCCCGGCTCCTGCTGGCGGGTCCACGTCAACAGCGCCTCGCCGTCCGGCCGAACGGCAGCGTCTGGGTTGAACTCCTCGAATCCGGGTTGCGGATCGAGTGTGCCCGCCGCGACTGGAACCGCCGCCGCCAGGAGGGCCAGGAGGAGGACGCCGAGGTATGTATGTGGTTGTCGCATATTCCTAGTATAGCTCACGGAGAGCGGCCTCGCCGGCACATCCTGCCTAACGGCCCGATACGCGCCGGAACCGCAGCGTAGACCCATTCTCTCCCACGCCGGTCCACAGGACGAGGAAGTCCCCATCGGGGAGTCTCTCCACGCGAGGCTCTTGCAAACCGCTCACGTAGGGGCGGGTCTGCGCCAGGCGGAAGATCTTGGTCAGCGGAAGACCGGCCGGCGAAAGGACACGGGCCTGGATCGTGGGCACGGCGCCGGTCGCGTAGCCGAACCAGGCCGCGAGGATCCTTCCCTGGTCTCCGATCGCGGCGTCCAGCTCATACAGAATATGGCCTCGTTGGCCCTGCGGCGCAATCTGGGCGCTCTTGCCGCTGGAGCTCGCGTCGGCACGAAAAGCGTGCGCCCATAACGCGGATTTCTTGCTGTAGATCACCACGAACCGGCCGTCCGGCGCCATCACGACGCGGACGGCGTACGCATTGGATGTGGTGATAGGCAGGATCCGGCTCAGAGGCTGCAGGTCCGGAGAGAACCGGCGGACGTAGACCGCGTTCCCGAAGCTTCTCCAGGCCAGGACGAGGTTGCCGGCCGCGTCCATGTCCAACACGGCCTGGATGGCGTTGCGCGCGAGCTCCGTCGGTCCGGAGAGGACGGTACCGTCCGGGCCGAACCGCCACGCGCTCACGACGCTCTCGGCGGCCGTGCTGGATCTGACGATCGTGACCACGATCGCGCCACCGTCGGGAGTGGAGTGCGCCGCCGCCGGGAAGCCGGCAGCTCCGAGCAACTGCGCTACGCCCACGGGCCGGCCGCCCTCATCCAGGAACTGGGCGAACAACTGCCCGTCCACTCGTAGCGCCAGGTAACCCGGGCCGAGGGGCACGACGTGGTCGACGGAGCCGGCTCCCCACTCGTGCAACTCGCCGAGCTGGCCGGTATCCGGGTCCAGGGTCGCTGCCATGGCCGTAAGCACGGGGACATCCGGCTGGTTGCGGGTCCAGACCAGGAGCACGCCGCCGTTCGGGTGAACGGCCGCTTCCGCGTTGTATTCGTCGAAACCCGGCTGCGGGTCCAGGACGATCGCCGACCCCCGAGCCGCCGCCGCCAAGAAAGCCAGGAGAGCAAGAAAGAGGGGGACGGATTTGCGCCACATGGATTTATTTTAGCAAATTACTGTCAGATCGAGACCGAGAAACCGTGTGCCCGGTATCGGGTTGTGCCGGTATGGAGGAACGTCCTTGAAGCCCAAGGTCTCGTACAGCCGTTGCGCGCCGGCCATTACAGGCAGCGTATCGAGGTACATCTTCTGATAGCCCGCGGACCTGGCCTCGGCGATCACGCGCTGGACGAGCTGCCTGCCTACGCCAGCTGTCCGGTACGCCGGACGAACGTAGAGCCGCTTCATCTCGCACGCGTCACTCGTCAAGGGCCGCATTGCCACGCATCCAGCCGGTTCATCATCGCTGAGCGCGAGCAGGAGCCGTCCGCACGGTGACGCGTATTCGCCAGGCAAACCTCGGAGCTCCTCCTCGAAGGATTGAAAGCCCAAGTCAATGCCGAGCGCCTTCTGGTACTCGCGAAAGAGCGCGCGAGCGGTCTCCACCAAAGTCACGCTATGCGCTTCTGTGATCTCGATCATTGGTGGATGTCGAGCAGGCTCATCCGATCAGCTCGGACATGCACTTCGAAGGCGTCCGCCCAGCCTGGCGCTGGCGCTCCCGGAGCGCAATCTCCCGATCGAGGCCGTTCGCCTGACGGAACATCTCCAGCCCCCGCTCCCCAAGCCGCAAGGCCAGAGCCATGCGCTCCTCGAAAGGAAGACGAAGCACCTCCTCCTGAAGCTCGTCTCGCAGGTCATCGGCTACGGATCGCATGGCGTGAGTATAAGCCGCCTGCGCAAGATGGGTGTGCCGGAATCCCATGGCACCTGCCTCGGCTCGGCATCAGACTGGTGAAATCCATGCTCAGCGGCGAGCCCATCCGGGCCACCTGGTTCGATCGAGCCGAGGAACACAAGGCTCGCCTGCGTGGAGAGAATTTCAAACCCCGGCGTTACGCGACGGAGGAGACCGTCGCGCTCTCCCAACTTCCCTGTTGGCACCATCTGAGCTCCAAGGTGTGTCGGGACCTGGTCGCGGGGCTGGTCCGCGAGATCGATGCTGATGCCGCGGCGGAATGGAAGCTCACGGGGCATAAGCCTCTTGGTGCGGCGGCCATTCTGAGCCAGCACCCGCACACACGTCCGGAAAAGTCGAAGAAGTCTCCGGCGGTCCGCGCCAGCAACTCCGCCTTGTCAGAATCCCAATACTTCTCCGATGTGCTCTAACAGGTGAGTATTGGCACTTTGTCGTAAAACAGCATGGAGGTCGGATGCAAAAGCCAAAGCCAGAAGAGAGAATCCAATCCCATAAAAGGCACAGCAAAGCGCCCGGGCAGTAAGGCGACAGCGATTGCAAAAACGCCAGATGTGTCTTCGTAGCAGCCGCTCTTGGTCCTGAAAAGTCGCCGAACGTAGGGCCTGCTCTACATCCTCAACGTCAGCTAGCTGACCCTCTAAGGCAATATGATCTCGTGGGTCGTCCGCTAACTTCAGGATTTCGATGACGGCACGTTCCTCTACGCGATTACTTTTTCCGAATTTTCCGACCTCAAGAATATAGTCTATCAGTTCTCGAGTTTCTTGGACAGAGCGAGAAAAATTGAAATAACTAGGAAAAT
Organism: Acidobacteriota bacterium; assembly: GCA_034667225.1. Classification (GTDB taxonomy): domain Bacteria; phylum Acidobacteriota; class Thermoanaerobaculia; order Multivoradales; family UBA5704; genus DATMER01. The sequence continues at coordinate 83,516 of JAXDKG010000045.1, read as the reverse complement.
CCCTGAACAGACTGGGCGAGCGAAGACTGTATATCAACTCAGCAAGCATAAAGGAAAACGCAGAATAATATAGTAGCTGCCAATCGAACGGCATAGTAAGATGATAAACGAAGTCAAGCTGCTTGGTTTGCGTGGCCTCCTTTGTGAGTGTCGCAAGTAGCTTTGCAATGACAGGAACTAGGACGAACCATCGCGCCAACTCTCTCAATGTTTTACTATTGCCAACTCGAGAGAAAAATGACCATTGAGGGACGACTGCATAAGCAAGTGTGCCCTGTTCTCCGCTTGACACCTTCTGAGTTCTCTTAGAGAATATCATAGGCGAAGCCATCCATAGCTTCGTAGAAGCTCCTCCTCTTCTTCGGATGGTTTTGGATAGGCGAGCACGGATGAATCTATTCTAATTTGCAGTTCCTCATAGAACATCGGATGAACAACGCAGATTGAATTGTTGGTGACTACAAGCTTGCCCTTAACTTGGTACTCGAAAAGCGCCTCCATTATTGAGGCGGTCGGTTCGCTCCGTTGAAAAGTATTTGGCACATCCCGAGTTAGACCAATAACGCCTGCTTGTACCAGCAGTTGGCGTACATGCTCTCTTCCGATCACTTCATTTCGGAGCTCGTTAGTTTGTTTGATCGCCTTATCCAAGTCAGAAGCAGTGAAATAACATGACATTCCGGTCATTGTTTTCCGCACGATTTCAGTCGCGCGCGGATAGATTCCTCTATAAATATCGAGGGCGCCAACAACCAGGGTATCGAGGCGGGAATGTACCGCGTCACGAACCAACTCTACTTCATCAGCAAGATCACTAAACTCAAGATTTCGGTCGTCAGCCATAGTTAATATGCAATTAAAAATTGCGATCAGTTGCCGAGGCTTTTTTTGTGTATGCCGCAGTATGTAGCTGAACGTGTCGAGCTCAATACTATTGCGTGTAGCGATGCGAGAAGGTAACACACCATCGAGAAACTTCTTCGCATTGCTGTAGTCATCAAGAGAGTCCAGGCCTTTCTCAAGTTTGCCTTGCCTCTCATCGCCATGAATTAATCTATAGTACCGCTTTGCGACAAGTGTAACGAGGTCGCGATAACGCCAGATAATAAACACGATCTTGTTTTCTAGCTTCTCCACATTTGACGGCTCTATAAACGGGTAAATTTCGGAAGGAAATGCCGCCTTGGCCAAGAATCCAAGCTGCTGGTAGTGTTTATAGATTTCAATGAGTGAGTCTATCAGTGCGCTTCGCATCGCTGATGCGAAAAGGTCATCAATCTGATACACCTCTTCGGTCTCGACGAGCACGAGAATGGGCTTTTTATGTTTTCGCTGGAATTCGGCGATATGGATTTCGAGTGGACGAATTGAGAACGTCCCTAGCTGTTCGCGGAGGGCTATAGTTGTGAGTGCTAGTTGATTCGCTCCATCTGGTATTTCCTTTAAAATGGATTTAAAAATCAGAAGAAGTTCACCTAAGAGGTAGGATGCAAGATCATGACTGATAAGGTCTGTTTCTAGGGCTTTATGAAATTTATCTGCAAGGTCCGAATTCTGGAGGCGGATGTTAGGAGATCTGCGAATTGTCTCTATGTATGAAGCCGAAACAATAAGCCAGTGCCACAAGACTCGCATTAGCGATAGTAGGTCAGTTTCTTTTAGCTCAGAGAGTCGAGCTCCCCTAAAGACAGACAGAGCATCTACGAGTACAGGCTGCAAGAGTACGGCGCAAGAGTAGTTCTTCGAGTTCGCACCTCCGGAGTTGATGTCGTGAGCTACCATGTGTAGCAGAGCGGTTTTCCCAGTACCACGGCGGCCAAACAAAAAGAGTGCACCATAGGAGATAAATTCTTCATAGCTTGCTATGTGTGCAAAGACTTGTTGTGGATTAGAATTATGTGACCACTCTGTCGCTGCGTCCTCCTCTCCAAACAGAGGCCTTGGGACAAGGTTCTCTTCAGCACGAGCTTGGCGCGTCTTCCATAGCGGCTTATGGTCTCTGAGCCATTCTTGAATATCCAACATCCTAAGGGCCTCCCTTCAGCAATGGGCGGAAGCTTGGACAGGCTCAAGTCTAAATCCGTTATAAAGGATTGGCAAGTTTATAGCTAAAATACGATGATCGGCACCGAAGGCGTCCCTTCCCAGAAAGCAAAGCTCGCCTATCTGACTGATCTATAGATCGAAGTCCGACATCTGCAGGTGTGCCAGGCCGAGTCTTGTCCCGCTCCAATTCGATCCCTGATCCCTCCAGCGAACAGGCCAGCTCAGTTCCAACTGATCTGCGAGACAGCCGCAGCCCGCAAGGGCCGACAGCGGAGCAACTACAGGTCGGCCAGGGGAACTTATTCGGAGGAGGGACGGAAAGCAGGAGGGTAGAGAGATACGGCCGGCCGGCTCCGGGCTCGGCACCTCATTCTGAAAGTTGAAATCGTTCTCACTGGCGAGGCGGGAGGGGAAAGTATGGAGGGCACGCGCCCTCGCCCCGGCCTTCCCCCGGAGCCGACAGATCCTCTCCTCGACGGGAAAGAGGCACACAGCTTCCCTGAAGACCAAGCCCCCTCTGAGTTGGCGGGCGGCGGCGTCCTTGGACACGGAAAGCCGGCCAAGCCTCTTCGAGCCTCTCGTCAGACCCTGCCAGCCCCTCACCGGGCCTTTGGGCCTCGTCAACAGGCGGCGCGGGCCCTTTCCGCGCTCGTGAATCCTTCTTTTTCGCACAAGAATCCTAAATCTTCGCACAAGAATTCTCTTTTCACGGGCGCGAAAAGCAAATTTTCGTACGAGAATTTCAAATTCTCGCACAACAAAAGCTCTTCGTTGTGCGAGAAAAGTAAATTTTCGCACAACTATTCTAAATTCTTGTGCGAACTTTTTGTTTTTTCGTACGAAGGAAGCTCTTGAACGCCCTCGAAAAGAGGATTTTCGCACGAAAATTTTGGATTCTTGTGCGAAGAACGGCCGTTTTCCAGGCTCTGCATCGACTGCCGCCGCCGCTCAGGGGATTCTTTTGGCTGGAGAGAGCGCCCTGACCACGGCATCGGCCACGGCCGGCCGTGCCTCGCGGATCAGGTTGTTCTCCCGCGTCGGATTGACCCGGTTCGTCAACAAAATCAAGTAGATCTGCCGTTCCGGGTCGATCCACATCGAGGTGCCGGTGAAGCCGGTGTGGCCGAAGGAACGCGACGAGAAGAGCGTGCCTGCTGAGGAGCCCTCGGCGGACTTCGTGTCCCAGCCGAGGGCGCGGTCGGAATCGGGGATCCCGGCCTTGCGGGTGAACAGCTCGATCGTCTCGCGGGAGACCATGCCGCCCATGCCGCCAATACTGCCGTTCAGCAGCATCTGGGCGAAGCGCGACAGGTCGCCGGCCGTGCTGAAGAGCCCGGCGTGGGGTGCGATGCCACCCATGGCGAAGGCGTTCTCGTCGTGGACCTCGCCGTGGATCAGACGGCCGCGCCAGGGGTCGAATTCGGTGGGCGCAATGCGAGGCAGCAGGTTGAGCGGCGGCCGGTACATCGTGTCCTTCATCCCCAGAGGCCCGAGCACCCGCTCCTGAACGAAGGTCTCCAGCGGCTGCCCCGCCACCTGCTCCAGGACCACTCCCAGGAGGATGATTCCAGGATCGCTGTATACGGAGCGGCTGCCGGGGGCATAGGTGAGATCCATGGCCCGGATGCGCTCGAGGTAGGCCTCCTTGCCGCGGATCTCTTTGAAGAACGGTGCCAGAGCGGGGAGGCCGGAGGAGTGCGTGAGCAGGTGGCGCACGGTCACGCCTTCCCGCACCGGCATCTCCAGGTCGAGCCGTCCCTCGTCCACCAGGATCATCGCCATGGTCGTGGTGGCAACCACCTTGGTGAGGCTGGCGAGATCGTAGAGCGTGGCGGCGGTTACCGGCGGCGCGTTTTCGTCGTACGTCTGGCGCCCGAAGGGGTGCAGGTGGATCAGCCCTTCCCGATCCCCGACCGCCAGGACGCCGCCCGGGAAGGCGCCGCGCTCACGGTAGCTCTCCAGGAGCCGGTCCACCTCCGCGAATTGGCGGTGTGGCGATTGGAGAACGGGAGCGCAGCCGGCGGCGAGGAGAGCAACAAAGACGAGGAGAGCTACGGCCGAATGATGACTTCGGCCGGCAGCTCGCGGACTACGACTTCCTTGCCTTGCCATCGCGCGATGATACCGCCGGGTGGCACGGTGGGTCCCGAAATCCGGTAGCGCACTCCCTCCCCCGCCGGAGTCACCGAGAAATCCAGCGGGCCGTACTCGGTCCGGAGGCCGCGGACGGTCACGTCATTCCAGGTTGGCAGTAGCCCGTCTCCCACGACGAGCGCGCCGTCGGGCTCGCGGACGTAGGCGAAGAAGTCGAGGAAGGAGTGGAGGAACTCCGAGCCGACCCAGGTGTGGGGCATGTCGCCGATGAACTTGGGGGTCTTCGGCTCGCGCCAGATTGCCTCGGACCAGTGGTTCCAGGCGGCGGGACGCCGGTCGCTCATGAAGAAGTCCAGCAGCTCGTGGGCACGGTCGCGCCAGCCGAGGCGGAGGAAGGTTCGCAGCGTCCGCAGCTCGTAGGGGGTATAGATGTCCGACTCCCGCTTGCCGTCGCGGCGGGCGATCGACTCCTGGTAGTACCTCTCGAACGTGCGGCGCAGCTCGGCTTGGGGCAGATCGGCGAGCTCGCCGCCAGGCGCGATGCCGATGCTGGTCGAGGTGGGATCGAAATCCCCCTTCTCCACCGAGGCCGGCAGGTAATCGAGCTTGTGGAGGGCGATGGTCCGGCGGATCGAAGCCAGGAGGTCGGTCCGGAACTCGTCGCGGATGCGCGCCCACGGCTCCGCCTCGGCTTTTCCCAGAGCTTGAGCGAGCCAGGCGGCATCTTTCAAACCGCGGAGCGCGAAGAAGTCGTCCCAGTAGGAGTGGACGGGCTTGTCCGAGTAGCCCTCGTGGCTGATGGATTCGGGGAGGAGGCCGAAGTACGGCAGCTTCTCCGGCGTCCGGTACGCGTCGGTCCGGCGTTGCTGCCGCAGCTCTTCGATATACCCCACCGCCTTTTCGACGTGGGGCCAGATCTTCTGCATCAGCTCCCGGTCTCCGGTGAAACGGTAGACCTGGGCTGTCAGATGGAGCAGCTCGCCGTGGCTGTCGTTCTCCGGCACGGGGTCGGCGCCGCGGTAGTCCACGCAGCAGGGGACCTTGCCGTTCTCGAACTGGAAGGAAGCGTACCAGGCGAGGAAGGCGCGGGCGTCCTCCTCGTGCCCCAGCCGCAACAGGGACGTGGCGGTGAGGGCGCCGTCGCGGATCCAGGAACGCTCGTAGGAGCGGGAGCCGGGCTGGATCGCGGGTCCATCCTGATTGATCAGAATGTAGGCGAGCGTGCTCTTGTAGGTGCGGACGAGCTCCTCGGCCGCGGGCAGACGGATCTCGACCCGGTCCAGCTCGGATTTCCACAAACAGATGGCGAGATCCAAGGGGGCGCGATGAATCGCGCCCCTACAAGCAAGATCAGATTCTCTCTGTCCTGCTGGGTTTGTAGGGGCGCGATTCATCGCGCCCTTGCTTGCCACGACCGCTGCCGCCTCATACAGCGGGATCGCCACCTCGACATCCCTCGCCTGTCCGCCGGTGATCGCGAGGTCCCAGGCCAGCGCCGCCGAGGCATAGCCGAAGGGATCGGAGACCCGCGTCCGCTTCGGCAGGTTCCGCAGGTGCTCCACGATCGAGCCCTGGTCGAACGTGGCGGCCCCGAACGCCGAGGGCGGTTCGCTGGTCGAGACCTTCTTTCCATCGACGGTGAGCGAGCCGTCGAAGGCGATCTCCCGGATCGGGGCGACTCCGCCGGGCGGGTTGCCAAGAAACTGCCAGGACGGGTTGACCTGAAAAGGCCGGATCGCGAGGAAGAGCCGCACTCGCGCGTTCTCGGTTCCATGGTTGAACACCCGGTAGCGCGCCCGCAGGACCGAGGCGCCGGGCTCGCCCGTGGCGAAGGCGGTGACATCCAGCGCCAGCGTGCCGCTCTCCCACCTGACCGAGGGAATCGGCAGGTAGCCTTCAGCGAGCGATGGCCTGGACCGCACGTCATTCCAGGTGACGATGCGGCCGTCCTGCTCCAGGAAGGGCTCGACGGAGAACCCGCCCTTGCCGCTCTCCAGCATGCCGTCCACGTTGAAGAGGCCCTCGGGTGTGTCGCGGGGGACGCCGACCACGGTCCAATATGACTGCTCTCCCGTGAGCCAGCGGGGATAGGAGCCCCGCGGAGAAGCCTTGGCAATCTCGGCGAAGAAGGCATCCGGCGTGGGAGCCCACTCCATCGGCTTGACGTCGATCGCGGGCTTTCCGGTGCCTTCCAGGAACCGCAGGCGGAGATGGCGCGACTCCGTTTCAGGCAGGAAAAACCAATCCTTTCCTCCGTCGCTCCCCTCGACCGTCCGGACCGTCTTCCACTCCGCGCCGTCATCCGAGATCTGGACTTCGTACCTCGATGCGTGCAGTCCCTTGCCCCAATCGATCACCAATCCGCCGTACTCGCGGTTCTCAAGGAAATCGAGCGAAAGCCCGTTTGTGGAAGCGGTGATTGTCGGAGTCCGATCGTAGGGCCGAGCGGGCGGCAGCTCTTTCACTGTCAACTCGTCGAGCAGGATGTATCCCTTGCCGCCGGTCCCGGCCGTGATCGCAAGCTCCAGGGCCGCGACGTTGCGGATCTCTCCGCCGCCGAGAGGACCCCATGCGAACTGGATGTGCCGCTTCTTGAGACGGACCTGCGTCCACTCCCGGGGAAACTGGAAGTTGCGGCGGTTCACCCACCAGACGTTGTCGCCCGTGGGATCGACCAGCTTGAACTCGAGGTTGTTGACCGGCGCCTCGCCGCGGAGGCGGAACGAGATCTCGTAGTTGTCCGGCAACGTGAACGGCAGCTCTTTGCGCGCAACTGCGTAGCCCGCGCCGCCATGGAAATCGAAGTCGAGACGCAGGGCCTTCCCGCTCACGCCCTCGGCTTGCGACAGGTTAAGGGAGACGCCGTCCGAGGGGACCGACTTCCAGCCGGAGACGTCTTCGAAATCGTCGAGCCTCGCCCCTGTAAGGAGAAGTAAGAGAGGAAGGAGGAACATCCGCTTCACTCCTTGACACCTCCCATGGTGATCCCCTCGATGTACTGCCGCTGCAGCGCGAGGAACAGCAGAAGCCCCGGCAGCACCGTGACCACCGCTCCCGCCATCATCAGCTCCGTGTCCTGCACGTGCTCGCCCGAAAGGTTGGCTAGAGCCACCGGCAGGGTGTACTTGCTCTCGTCCGTTAGAACGATCAGGGGCCACATGAAGTCGTTCCACGAGGTGAGAAAGGTGAAGACGCCGAGGGTGACCAGGATCGGGCGAAGCAGCGGCATCACCACTGTCCAATAGATCTTCCATTCCGAGGCGCCGTCGAGGCGCGCCGCGTCGAGCAGTTCATCCGGGATGCCTTGGGCAAATTGGCGTACCAGGAAGATGCCGAACACCGTGGCGATGCCCGCCACCAGGATGCCGCCAAAGGAATTGACAAGACCCAGCGCTCGAATCTCGAGGAATAGGGGCAGCACCGTGACCTGCGGCGGCACGATCAGCGTCGCCAGCAGCAGCGCGAAAAGACGGCCCCGGCCCGGGAAGCGCAGCTTGGCGAAGGCGTACCCCGCCATCGAGTTGCAGAGCAGGGAGACGCCTGTGACCATTGAGGCCAGCAGGAATGTGTTCGCCAGGGTCCGCCCGAGCTTGAGCCGCTCGAAGAGAACTGCGTAATGCTCCAGCGTTGGCCGCGAGGGCAGCAGGCGCGCCGGCAGGTTCATGGCCTCGCCCGCGGGCATCAGCGACGCCGAGATCATCCAAAGGAGGGGCAAGGCGGTGAGCAGCGCCATGAGCGCCAGCCCGCCGTTGACGAGCAGCATCGGCATTGCCCGCCGGAGGCCCCGGCGCTTCATGAGCTTCGCCACCTGCGCCACAGCTCCTGCAGAGCGGTGGCCGCAATGATCAGCGCGAAGAGCACGAACGCGACCGCGGCCGCGTTGCCGAGGTTCCACCAGCGGAAACCTTGCTGATACATGAGCAGAGTGATCGAGGTCGTCGCGTAGAGCGGGCCGCCGCGCGTCATTACATAAGGCTCGGCGAAGATCTGGAACAGGCTTACGGTCGTGAGCACCGCCACGAAACGGGTGGTGGGCGCGAGCAGCGGCATCGTGACGTCCTTGAATTTGCGCCACGGGCCGGCGCCGTCGAGCTGCGCGGCTTCATGGAGCGATTCGGGGATGCTCTGGAGACCGACGACGTAGATCACGAGGCCGTAGCCGAAGCCGCGCCAGACGGCGAGCACCGTGATCGCCACCGTGGCCCATGCCGGATTGCCGAGCCAGTCGATGGGCGGAAGTCCGATCAGCCCGAGCATCTGGTTGATGAGACCGAAGCGCGGATGGTAGAGGTAACGCCAGACCACGGCCACCGCGACCAGCGTGGTGACCACCGGCGCGAAGAACACGGTGCGGAACAGACCGCGAAACCGCGCCAGCTTCGAGTGCACGAGGAGAGCGCCTCCGAGCGCGGCCCCCAGCGTCAGCGGCACGCCGATCACCACGAAGACCAGCGTGTTCCGCATCACCCTCCAGAACAGCGGGTCCTTGAGCAACCGCAGGAAGTTCCCGCCTCCGACGAAGCGCGCATTGCGCCAGTCGGCCAGGGCGTAGATGTCGAAGTCGGTGAGCGACAGCAGCAGGGCTGCGATCAGAGGGATGGCGAAGAAGAGCGCGATGGCGCCCAGGGCCGGCGAGAGCAGCAGCCAGGCCGCTCGCCGCTCGGCAGGCCTGCCGCTCCTCTCCAGGTGCTCCTCGTTCACTGCCCTTCCTCCCCCACTGTAGAGACGCCCCGTGGGGCGTCTCCTTCGCTGCGGCGTGTGGGAGGAGACGCCCCACGGGGCGTCTCTACAGTGGAAGGGCGATCCAGCAATCGTGTCTGCCGTTTCGCCTCCCTGTCCATGAGCCAGCGCCGCTTCTCCAACATCCGGTCCACGTCGGCATCCAGGGCGGCGAGCGCGTCGTCCAGGTCCCGGCCGCCGCGCATCACCTGCTCGGCGCACTCGGCCACTCTCGTTGCGATCTGCTCCCACTCCGGCACCTTGGGCGTAGCCGCGACGCTCTCGAGCTGAGCCAGGAAGGCAGCCGCCTTGGGATCGTCGGCGAGCCCCGCCAGCTTCCAGGCCGAGGGCCGCGCCGGCAGGTCTCCGGACAGCTCATAGAAGCGCGCCTGTTGGGCCGGCTCATAAAGGTATTGCAACCACAGCCAGGCCGCATCCGGATGCTTGCTCTGTTGGAAGAGGACGAGGCTGGAGCCTCCCGCCACGGAGAGCCCCGGATAGGGCATCCCTTCTTCGGGAGGCGGCAGAGGCGCGGTGGCCCAGCGGTCCTGCATCTCGGGAGGCATCCGGGTGCGGAACTCGCTGAGGTTCCAGGGGCCGGTGATCACCATCGCGAAGTACCCCTCCGCGAGCTGCTGGTACATATTGGCGACGCTCTGCAGATCGAGAGCGGGAGCCAGACCGGAGCTGTAAAGGCCGAGGTAGAAAGTCATGGCCTCCTTGAACCGCGGATCGCGGAACGCCCCATATCGACCGCCGTCGCGGAGCAGCGGGGCCTGATTCTGGAGGCCGAAGATGACCGGCTGTGTCCACTCGTCGATGGGCAGCAGGATGGCGAATTTGCCCGGTCCGCCGTGACGCTTGATCCCTTCCATGGCCGTGCGCCACTCGGCCCAGCTCTTCGGCGGCCAGGGGACGCCCGCGGCCGCCACGAGGTCGGTGCGGTAGAAGAGCAGGCGCGTGTCCACGTACCAGGGCAGCCCCCAGGTCTCGCCGTCGACCACGTTGGTGTCCCAGATGCCGGGGAACGAATCCGCTCGGAGGGGCGCCGAGAGCCGAGCGTTGATAGGAGCCAGGGCGCCGAGGGAGACGAACTCGGGGACCCAGGTGTTGCCAAGCTGCGCGGCATCGGGCGTGGCGTCGCCCACGAAAGCGGTAAGGAGCTTCTCGTGCGCGGCTGTCCAGGGGACCTGCTGCACCTCCACCCGGATCTCCGGATGGCGCCGCTCGAACTCCGGCACGAGCTCGCGCACCACCTCCCCCTCGCGGCCGAACGCCCAGAAGCGCACGGTGGTGCGCTGGTCGGCGGCGCCTTGGCCGCAGCTCGCGAGGAGCAGCGCCAGCAGGATCAATTTGCCGTATCGAGCCATCCGCCGGTAAAACCCGCCCTCTTGAGGCCGCGCACGATGTGAGGATTTTTCCGCATCGTTTCCCACACCAGCCCGCTCCGATGATTTTCGATCATCGCCACGATCGGTCCCTGATCGATTCCAAGATAGTCGCCGTCGAACCATCCGACCCCAGGCACCACTTTGCCGTGATGCGTGCGGGTCGCGAAGGTCAGACTGGGATTGAACGAGTCGAGGAAGCCATACTTCGAGACCAGGTGCTCGCCCCAGCGACGGTGCATCTCCTCCATGGCGGGGATGGCCACCTCCGGCGCGAATGCGATCGAAGAGATGGCGGCGGTGGGCGCGATCGTGCCGTCGTCGCGGATCTCTCCGAGGGCCGCTCCACGCGCGGCGTAGGTCATGAAACGAACGTTGCGGCCGTCGATCTTCAGGTCGCCGTCCAACGGACCGTCGCAGGCGGTCAACCCCCAGACGTTATCGCCGTAACCGCGAAAGCTGTTGGGGTTGTCCGTCGCGTAGGCGCGTTGGGAGAGCGTGGCGCGGCGCGAGTTTTCGAAGTAATCGATTCCCTTGCCGCGCATGTAGGCGTCTTGAATCCCGCGGAAGTCGATCCAGACGTGCGAGTACTGATGGCCGAAGAGCGGCGCGAAGTTGACGTGCTCCTGGCCGTAGAACGTTCCCCATTTGTAGGTACTGGTCCACGCCTCCCAGTCTTCTGGATCGATCGGGTGCGTGGGCGAGCCGAGCGCGAGCACGTAGAGGATCATCGCCTCGTTCAAGCCGATCCACTCATGCTCGATGAACCCTTTCTCCGGATGCCAGCCCATGGAAACCCGCGGCGGCTCGGGCTTCGCCCACTGCCAGTCCGCCCGAAGGTAAAGCGTCTCGGCGAGCTTGCGGATCTCCTCCTCCTCGGGGTAGTCCTGGTTGAAGTAGGACTGGCAGAACAGGGCGCCCGCCAGGAGCAGCGTCGTGTCGATGGTGGACAGCTCCACCGTCTCGAAGCGGGTCCCCGTCTTCATGTCGAGGAAGTGATAGAAGAAACCTTTATGTCCGGTCCGGCCCCTGGGCTCGGGCCCTTGGGGCGCCGATTCCAGGAAACGAAGCGTGGTGAGCACGCGGCGCCGGGCCTCTTCGCGAGTCACCCAGCCCCGCTCCACGCCGATCGGATAGGCGGTGAGGCCGAAGCCCACCGCCGCGACGCTGGAAAAAGAAGGCGTGGGCCAGCGGTCGGGGATCAGCCCGTTCTCCGGCTGCGCCAGATCCCAGAAGTAGCGGAACGTCCGCTCTTGAATATCGGCTACGAGGTCGGTGGAGACCTGCGGAGCCGGGGCAAGTACTGGTGGAACGGACGGCGCGCAGCTCCCGGCCGTCAAAAAGACGAGCAGGAGCAGCGCGATCCGTCCGCCTCGTGTCATCAGATCAGAAGCCCACCCTCAGGCCGGCCTGGAAGCGGCGCGTGCTGAGCTGGCAGTTGGGATCTCCGAATCGCGAGTTGGTGGCCGGCAGGCGCGGCTTGAAGCTTTCGAAGCAGCTTCCGTTGTCGAAGTTGAAGACGTTGAATCCTTCAGCGATCAGGGTGACCCGCGCCGTGTTGGCGATCGGCGGCGCCTGCCACTCCAGCCGCGTGTCCACGCTGCGGTACGACCAGGCGTCCGGGATGATGAAGTCTTTCTTTTCCGGCCGGCCCTCGTTCCAGCGCACGGTGAACGGCGCGGTCGAATCGTCGAAGACCGTGAACGGCAGTCCCGAGCCCAGCGTGATGATCGAGGAGAGTTGGAAGTTGGCCGGCAGCGCCAGGATGCCGCTCATGATCAGCCGGTGGCGCTCGTCGTTGGTCCCCGGGAAGCGGTAGAGGCTCTCGGGGTTGAGATAGTCGAAAGCACCGAACGCCACGCCTTCGCCGGGGTTGTCGGTGCCGGTCTGCTCCGCCTCGGCGTAGGTGTAGGCCAGGTTGAAGCCCCACCTGCTATCGGCGGTGATCGGCCGGTCGAGGGTCAGGAAATAGCCGTCGTACCAGGTGCGCCGCGCCGTCGAGGTGACGAACACGCGCGCGTAGCCCGGCACCCCCACGTTGTTGCCGAAGCGGTCGTTGAATTGGGTGCCCGGCGGCAGGTCGCCGAAGAAATACATCAGGTTGTTGTAGCCGCGCACGCCGGCGTAGGAAAGCGAGGTCAGCCAGTTGCCGAACTGGCGGCGGACGCCGAGCGTCCACTGGTCGGACCGCGGCGGCTTCATCTCGTTGTCGACCAGATAGACCTCGGGCCCGGGAGCGGCGCCGCTGGCGATGAGCTGCCGCAGCGCTTCAGCCGAGAGGTACTCGGGGCGCCAGGCGAGCGCCGGCACGCTGCAGTTGGGCGTCGGGCTGCCATCGGCCGAGAAGCAGAACGAATAGATCTTGTACTGCTGGCGGTACTGCTCGTCGAAGATGTCGTTCAGGACGACGCGGTCGTAGTACTTGCCCCAGCCGCCGAAGATCACGGTCTTGGCGTTGCCCTGCACGTCCCAGGCGAAGCCAAGGCGCGGCTGGATCATGCCGTAATAGGGGTCACGGTCGCTGCCGTCGGTGGTATAGCGGTCGAGGTCGAGGAAGTCGCGCAGGCACCAGGTGCTCTGCCCGCCCACCGGCGTGCCGTAGTCGCGACAGGCGGTTTGCAAAGCGGAGACGAGCTCCGGCGGCGTCCGGAAATCGTTGTTGATCATGTTCGACTCGTAATCCCAGCGCACGCCGAGATTCAGAGTCACATTGGGGAGGACCGTCCAATCGTCCTGGAGATAGAGGCCGGCCTGGGTGTTGCTGAACGCGAGCTCCGGGTCTCCGAAGCCGACGCGCGCCTGGAACGGAAACTGCCAGTTCTCGTCGCTGCGGAACTCGAACAGGCCGTTCTCGAAGGTGTTCTTGCTGATCGAGTAGTCCAGCCAGCTCACCGAGACGCCGCTCTTGAGGCTGTGGCCGCCGCGCCAATCGAGCGCCCAGGAAACGTCGTCGCGCACGCCGATGCGGTCCTGCTGGAAGTCCTGCGTCGCGTCCTTGCCGCCGATGTCGAGGATGCCGATGTAGTTCAGGCGGGGCGTGGTCGAGTCCAACGCCGTCGGCCGCCATTCCTGCGTCTGGAAGGTGCCGGAGGCTTCGTTGAGGACGTTGCCGAGAATCCAGGTGTGCCTGGCGACGAAGGCGTCGGTCCCGATCTCGAAGCTCTCGGCACCCTCGCGGGTGCGCTGGGTGCCGAAGCCCCGGATCTCCTGCTCGTCGCGGCGGTGGAAGGTCGTGTGAAACGTCTGCCCGACCGCCGGCTGCCAGGAGAGCTTGCCGAAGTAGAGGTCCGACTCGAACGGGGTGGTCAGCACGCCCGTCTCGGACTGGCTGAGAAACTGCTGGATGTTGGCCGGTGCGGAGTTGAAGGCGCCGCCGAAGAAGACCGAGGCGTTGCGGTCTTGCTCTTGGCCTTCATAGGAAAGGAAGTAATGCAGCTTGTCGTGCACGATGGGGCCGCCGACGGACAGGCCAATCTGCTCGCGCGCGTAGTCGGGCTTCTCGTCCCCGCGCTCGCGGGAGAAGTCGTCCTGCGCCACGAAGTCCTTGTCCTGGGTCAGGTAGAAGACATCGCCGTGGACGTCGTTGCCGCCCGACTTGGTGACCGCGCTGATCACCGCGGCCGAGGCCTTCTCGTACTCGGACTTGAAGTTCTGGGTCAGAACCCGGAACTCCTGCACCGCGTTCTGCGGGAAGGGATTGCCGCGGCTCGACTCCTGCATGAAGCCGCCGCCCGGAAGAATGTCGTTCTTGAAGGACAGGCCGTCGATGAAAACGTTCACCTGGCGGGCGTCGGAGCCGCCGCTGCGGAACTTCTGCCCGGCCGCATCCTGGTCGTCGTTGATGCGGACGCCAGGGGCCAGCGTCGCGAGTCCCAGGAAGTTGCGGTTGTTCTGCGGCAGCGACTCGATCTGCCGCGGAGTGACGTTGGTCGCAATCTCGGAGTTGCGGGTCTCCAGCAGGAGCTGCACGGATTCGCCGACGACCGTGACGTTTTCAGTAAAGACTTCGTTCGGCGAGAGCACGAAGTCGAGGTCCACGTCCTGGCCGATCAGCAGCTGCACGCTGCGGCTCTGGGGTGCGTAGGCCCCGGAGGAGACGGTCAGGGTGTAGACGCCCGGATCGAGGCCGGCCAGCGTGAAGCCGCCCTCCGGGCCGGTCGTGGCGGTGTGGCGGAAGCCGCTCTGGGCTCCCACGGCTTCGACGGTGGCATCGGCAAGCGGTCCCGAGTCGTCGCGCACCACGCCGCGGATCGACGACGTGCTGGTCTGCGCACGCGCCACGGTCCCAGCCAGCGGGGCCAGCAGCAGAAGCAGGAAAGCTATCTTGCTGGGTCTCATACACTCCTCCTTGATGGGGTATCCAAAAAGACGCCGCCGCACGATCCTCGGACGACGAGGGTCGTGGGCAGCACCTCGTGCTGACCTTCCCGGACCTCTCCGCGCTTCATGACCTGGAGCAATCGCTCGATCGCGCAGGCGCCGAGATCGGCGATGGCGACGCCCACGGTCGTGAGAGGAGGAGTGAGGAACCGGGCAATGGGGATGTCGTCGAAGCCCGCGACCGCGACCTCCTCAGGGACTTTCACTCCGGCTTTCTGGAAGGCGTGAAGCAGGCCGATGGCCATGGCGTCGTTGGCCGCGAACACCGCGTCGGGACGGGAATTCATGCTCAGGATCTCGCGGCCGGCGCGGTCGCCCGACTCCTCGCTGAAGTCCCCCTCGAGCTCGAGATCCTCCGTCGCCGTTCCGAACAGCGACCGCATGGCTTCGCGGTACCCGATCAGGCGCTCCAGGGCGTCGTTGTTGCCCGGCGCGCCCTTGACGTGAGCGATCCGGCGGTGGCCGAGCCCGGCCAGGTGGCGGACCATGGCGGCCGCGCCGCCATAGTTGTCGAGGTTGATCGAGTCGAAGCTGCTCCCCTCGGCGCGGGCATTCAGGAGCACGATCGGCAGCGTGCCGGGCAAGTTGGCCTGGAGAGTCACGGCGCCCGCTTCGGGCGACATCACGATCAGGCCGTCGACCCGGCCGCGCAGGGTGCGCAGCACGTCCTCGACCTCGCTGCGGTCGCTGTGCGAGCTCGACACGAGGATGTGGTAGCCGCTGCGCCGCGCCGCGAGGTCCAGGCCGCGGATCACCTCGGAGAAGAACTCGCCGTAGAGATCGGGAAGCAGGACGCCGATGGTGCCCGTCTTGCGGGTGCTGAGGCTGCGGGCCGCGGCGTTGGGCGAGTAGCCGAGGCGCCCCGCGACTTCCAGGATGCGCTGCCGGGTCTCTTCCCGCACCGGCCCCTTCTCGTTGAGCACCCGGGAGACGGTCGCGACGGATACACCTGCCTCTCGGGCCACCTGTTTGATGGTGGCGGCGGGCGGCGAGGAAGGACGATTGATGGGATCGTTCACGGCGGTGTAACCGTTTACATCCGGGGTGACTGTAGACCCCCTCTCCGGCCGCTGTCAAGGATCTGTTAGGCTCGCGCCGTGCCCTCGGAGACCCGTTCCACGATCCGGACCCAGGATGGCCTCGCGCTGTCCACCTGGCGATTCCCCTCCTCGGGGCCCTCCCCCGCTCCCCGCGCCCGGGTCGTCCTGGTCCACGGCTACGCCGAGCACATAGGCCGTTATCCGCATGTGATCGAAGCTCTGACCGGAGCCGGTTACGACTGCCACGCCCTGGATCTGCGCGGGCACGGTCAGTCCGAAGGGGTGCGCGGGCACGTCCTCCAATTCCAGGACTACCTGGACGACCTGGACCTCTTCGTCGCGGAGCTGCCGCAGGATTCGCTCCCCCGCTTCCTGGTGGGCCACAGCCTGGGCGGGTTGCTGTCGCTGCGGTATGTCCTCGACCGTCCGGAGGCGTTCGCGGCGCTGGCGGTGAGCAGCCCCTATCTCCACCTCGCCACGGACGTCAACTTCCTCAAGGAGGCGATGGCCACGGCGGCCTCCCACCTGGCGCCGACCCTGCTGACGAAGAGTCCCATCGAGGCCAAGGCGCTGAGCCACGACCCCGCCGTCGTCGAGGCCTATATCGCCGATCCGCTGGTCTTCAAGACCTTCAACGCGCGTTGGTTCTTCCAGACGAGGGAGGCGCAGGAGGAAGTGCTGGAGCGGGCCGCGGAGATCCGTCTCCCGGTCCTCATGATGATCGGCTCGGCCGACCCCATCGCCGAGCCCGACCGCGGACGCCAGATCTTCCAGCGCCTCGGCAGCCTGGACAAGACCCTGAAGGTCTACGACGACTTCTTCCACGAGATCTTCAACGAGATCGGGAAGGAGCGGGTCTTGCGGGATCTGGTCGAATGGCTCAGTCTGAGATGACCGTTTTTCCGATCACCGGATATCTCGCGAAAAAATCGTCGTAGACGATCTCGTACTCTCCCGCGGCCGGCTTCGGGATCTCGACGACCGTGAGACGCGCCGCCGAGTTGCTGCAGATTCCCCGATCGAGGCGGACCCGGATCCGCTTGCCGCGGACCTTGCCGGCCGGGTCGTAGATGCAGATCGACGAGTCCGCGCGGGTCGATTCGTGAACATGGAGCAGGAGCGGTATCTTCAGGATGTCTCCCTCTACCTCGACCGGACCCGCCTTGGCTCCGCCCCACGCGGCCTCTACATAATCCCAGCCTGCCTTCTCCTTGGACAACGACGAGACCGTCCGCGAGCAACCCAGTTGCCCCGACTGCAATACTGCCAGGAACAGGATCAGAAGACCTGCCTTCATTTTCATCGGACTTGATTCTAACGCCGCATGATCCTTCCGCGGAAGCCCACCGGCATGGGTACCGCGGCCAGCATCATGGTCTCCTTTTATCGTCAGTTCACCTTGCGGAAGCTCTCCGTCGATTCCACCGTGATCTCGTTGTCCGCCGGCTGGCGATCCAGCAGCTCGTGATCGGGGTCGATGATGGCGCCTGCGGGAGAGCGTGGCAGGGTGAATTCGAGCGTCTGCGGCCCTGAGCGGAGGTGTTGCGGCGCGCGGTGGAGCGGCTTGCGATCGGCGTCGTAGATGAGGATTTCGACGAGATTGTCCATCGCTACCGCCCGTTCTGTGCCGGTGTTGTCGCCCTTCAGCTTCTGTGCGTCCACGTGCAGCGTCACGCGGTAGGCACCTTGACCGTCGGGCCTTACGTCAATGCGTTTCGCGCTGAGCTCCCAGAAGGTGATCTCTTCAAAGAGATCACGCAGCAGCGCGTGCGACGACGCCGGGGTCGCGGCGCGCAACTCGGAGTAGAAGTCGAGCGATGTCGGATACGGCGGGCGTCCCGGCGGGAACTTCGCCAGAAGATTGCGGAGTGCACGGTTCACCGGCTCGACGCCCATGGCCTCGCGCAGCGCGTACATCGCGAATGGACCTCTGCGATAGCTGTCGACGGCTTCGATCGCCTGCAGCAGCGGGACGGTGCGCGGCTGGTTTGGTTGCATGTAGTCGGCGCGCAGCACGTCGAGCAGCCGCTGCAGGTGATCGCGACCAAGCGTCTGTTCGACCGCGAGCATCGCGCTGTACCAGGAGAGGCTCTCCGCGAGGAACGGCGCCCCTTCGACGAACGCCGGCGTGAGCTGATGGCCCCACCACTGGTGGCCGACCTCGTGGGCGACGACGGCAAACAGGAAATCGATCTTGCGCGGGTCATTCGCGGGTCGTAAGAGCGACATGCCTTCCGCATACATCACGAGGCTGCTGTGCGCGGTCATGCCTCCCACCGATGCATGGCTGGGAAACTCGACAAGCCGCAGCTGCCGGTATCGGTAAGGGCCGAACGCTCGAGTGTTGTAGTCGAGCGATGCCTGCGCCGCGCGGACCATCCGTTCGAGATTCGCTGTGTGCGTGGGGTGGTGGAAGATCTCGATGTCGATCGGCTGCTGTGACCCTGCTGCAGGGCGCCACCGCGCACGATGCACAGCGTAGTTCGCCGAGGTGATCGTCCAGGCGTTGCTGATCGGCGCCTCAGTGACGTAATGCACATAGCGGCGGCTCGCCTCCGTCCAGCTGCGGCGCGCGATCCCGGGCGCCACGCCAATCTGGCCGGCGTCCGTTCCGACGATCGTCTCGAGCTCGATCGCCTCGTATCCTCGCTGCTCACTGCCGACCGGAACCTCGCCGAGGCGCGGATACGGTGAGCGTTCGCGCAGCCCGTATGCCTTGCGGATCCCGGGGTCATCGAGCTCACGAGCGGCCGGATAGCCGACGACCGGGAGCCAGTGCACGCCGTCGCGCGGCCGGTGCGTGATGAACGAGCCGTTGCGCACAACCGGCGGAGTCGCCTGGCTCTGGAACAGACGCGTCGCGATCGCGACGCCGAAGCGCATCTCGAGCGACTCTCCCGGTTCCAGCGCCTGATCGAGCTTGTAGATCCTGTAATTCAGATCGTCGTCGACGGTAAGGCGCGATGGGCGGTCGAAGGAAACGATCGTGGTGTCGGCATCCGGTGAGGTGGCGACCTGGATCGTGTCGATTCGCGCGTCGCTGCGATTCTCGAGACGATGCGTGCCGCGGATCGTCGCCTCACGGTGCTGCGGATAGAACTCGACGTGCAGCTTCGTTGCGGCGAGGATCGGCTGCGGGAGGGACGCGTAGCGGCCGTAGCGACGCTCGAACTCGGCGCGGCGCTGCTCCGTCTCCGCAGTCGTGAGGAAATCGTGGCGGATGTGCGTATTGTAGAAGATGAACGCGCCGGCGCCGACGATGATGGAGAGCGCCGTTGCGCCGATCGTCGCGGACGCGCGGGTGACGCGTCGACGCGCGAGCGCGATTCGCTGTCGCAGGTCGCGCTCCTCGCCGCGAACCCAGAAGAGGTACGTCGCGAGCGCGAAGAGCAGCGCCCAACCGCCGAAATAGAGGGTGAACCAGAGGCGCGCTTCCGTCCCCGGACTGAAGCCGGAGATCTCCGAATGCATCCACACCGGCAGACTGCCGTACAGCAGCAGTTTGTTTTCGACGCCGAGGCTCTGAATGAGGTCTCTGGCGAAAGGGGTGAGCACGACGACCACGTTGGCCACGTACTTTTGATTCACGATGACGTGAATGATCATCGCGAGCGCCGCGAACAGCAGATACTCGGGCAGCAGCAATCCGTAGAGGAGTTGTGCGTAGAGCACGAGGTCGTATTCATCGGCGCCGTAGATCGTCTGAACCGCGAGTCCCGCGGCCAGGAAGACCGTGAGCGCGGCGGCCAGCATCAACGCGAGCCCGAGAAACTTGCCGGTGACCGAGAGCGAGTCGGCTACAGGTGTAACGCCGGCGAGGGCGTGCATGCGCGCACCGCGCTCGCGCCACACCAGCTCTCCGGCCGATAACGCGATGAGCAATGTGACCAATATGGAGATGTCGCCGGTGAGGAATTCGACCAGGCGAGCGGTCGTCAATGGTCCGGGAACTCCGAGCTCGTTCGTGGCGAGCGCCGGCGCTTGCAGGATGAAGAGGAGCGCCAGGAGCGGCACGATCCACCATGCGCGGCTGGCGTGGAGCTCCCGGAACGAGCGCACCGTGATCGCGCGCAGTTGGCGCAGCCTCGTCGAGGCGTCAAATACGCGCCGTGCCGCCGGTACCGTGCTCGTGATCGCGCCGGCGCGGCTTGCGTCGGTCGGCCTCGAAGTGACTGCCGTCGATTCGCGACCGACGGCGTGATGGGCGAAGCGGAAGCGCGCGTGCGCCGCCGCCACGGCGCTCGTCGCGATTGCGATCCAGAGCAGCCGACTGGTCACGAGATTATCGTCGAGCCGCACGACGAACGCATCCTTCTGCAGCGGAGTCAGTGAGAGCAGGAGCGAGTTGATGGTCGTGAAGCCGAGCGGGTCGAGCAGCGTCGCGACGCTGACGCCCAGCTGCGGCGCCAGCAACTTTCCGCAGATCAATGCGGAAAAGAAGAGAAACGCGCCGGCCGCATAGCTCGCCGTCGCGCGACGGGTGACCAGCGCGGCGCCGAAGAGCAGAGCCGTTCCTACGAACGCATTCGGCAGTGCGAAGAAGAAGTAAGGGGCGAGATAGGCGGAGAGGCGAATCGGGAGGAGCCTCGAGGGATCGACCCAAGGCATGACGCTCGCGAGCAGGCACCCTGCAGGAAACGCGAGCAGCAGCAGCGCGCTCATCGTGAACGTGCCGAGGAAGCGACCGAGGATGTAGGCGCGCTTCCCGACCGGCGAGGTGTAGAAGAGTGAGTCGGCGCGGGTATTCGTGTCGCGCGCCGCGGCATCGCCGGCGAAGCCGGCCATCATCGCCAGCGCCAGCATGCTCCCGAGGACCGTGATCACCAGCAAGGTGAACGGGGAGTTGAAGCTGCCGTCGTCGCGCGACCCACCGGCCATGACCTGCATGAGCGCGCTGCACATGCTGAATACGATCAGAAAGTAGAAGAGAGTCGAAGCGCGGCGGAAGTGATAGGCGAGCTCGAAACGGAAGACTGCGAGTAGCTTCGTCATCGTACTGCCTCGAGTGCGGCGGGACGACGGTAGTGGCCACCCATGACGCTGAAGTAGACGTCGTGCAATTCGGGCCCGACGGCGTGGAACGCGGGCGAGGGCTGCGTCTCGTCATAGACGCGGACGACGGTCTTTCCCGCGAGCAGCTTCGTCGAGAGCACGTTGTAGTCACGCTCGACTGCCGGCAGCTCGTCCTTCGCCACGACCCGTTCCCACACGCTCCCTCGCATCGTCTCGACCGCGCGGAGCGGCTCCGATTCCAGCAGGATCTGTCCCTTGTCGATGATGGCCATGCGCGTGCAGAGCTCGGAGACGTCTTCGACGATGTGCGTGGAGAGAATGACGATGCTGTTCTCTCCCAGCTCGCTGAGTAGGTTGAGGAAGCGCACTCGCTCCGCGGGATCGAGACCTGCTGTCGGTTCGTCGACGATGAGCAGTTGCGGATTGCCGAGGAGCGCGAGGGCGATGCCGAAGCGCTGGCGCATGCCGCCGGAGAAGCCGCCGAGCTTCTGCTTGCGCCTATCCCAGAGGTTCGTCTGGTGCAGCAGCGCCTCGACGACAGAACGGCGTTCCGTGCGATCGACGATTCCTTCCAGGATCGCGAAATGGTCGAGGAGCTTCTCGGCCGCGATGTCCTGATACAGACCGAAGTCCTGCGGCAGGTAGCCGAGCGTCTGGCGCACGGCTTCCTTCTGCCGAATGACGTCGAGGTTTCCCAATCGGATGCTCCCTTCATCCGGCTCCTGCAGCGTCGCCAGAGTCCGCATCAGCGTCGATTTCCCGGCGCCATTCGGGCCAAGCAGCCCGAACATCCCCGCCGGTATGGTCAGGTTGATGTTCTGCAATGCTTTTACGCCGTTGCCGTAGGTCTTGGAGAGATGGTCAATACGCAGTTCGATCGACATGGCTTGGCCTGTCCGTGATGGTGTGCTCAGTGCCGGTAGTAGATGAGCGCAGCGCCTGCAGCCGCGAGGAGTGCGCCGATGGCGGCGAGCAGTGCGAAGTGCTTTCGCCGCACGCGCTCGAGCAGCGGCGCGAAGACGAAGCGGATCGGCCGTATCAACGCGGCGCAGAAAGCGCCGGCGATGATCCACCACGATCCGAACACCACGCCGCGGAGCCCGGTCAGGAAACGGAGCTCGCCGGCGCGGGTCGCCGGAACGTCGAACAATTGTCGCGCGTCCTGAACCGCTAACGTGATCGCGTAGAGCGGCGGACCGATGAGGAGCAGGCTTGTTGCGAACGCGAGTACGAGCGCGATCGCCGGGTAGACGAGCCAGCGACGCGCGCCGAGCGGCTCGCCGCGCTCGCGCTTCTGTTCGATCCAGGCGCGGCTGACGAACATCGCCGGGATCAGCAGCAGAAAGCCGAACTCCATGAACAGCGCGATCGAGGCGAGGACGAGGCCGAAGGAAACGTAGGGGAGGCGCGAATCGTCGGTCCCGGATCGAGCTCCGTCGAGAGCGCGGCGCCACATCGGCCGCTCTTCCTCACCGAGCCATTGCTCGGGCGGCCCCAGACGATCGAGGATGCCGATGATCTCCGTCTCGCCGACCGGCGTCTGCGCATCCTCGAGCGCGACCTCGATGTGTTCGCGCACGCTCTGCTCCACCTCCTCCACGACTTCGGGACGCGTTCCGCGCAGCTCGCTGCGGAGGCGCTGAAGGTAGTGGTCGAGCTGCTGGCGTGCTGCAGGTGTCATTTCGATCATCGCTTCCCTTGCTTTCGCAGACCGCCGATGGCTCGGTGGAGGCTGTCCCAATGCTGATTCATCCGATGAAGGTCGTCGCGGCCGCGGGGCGTCAGCCGGTAGTACTTACGCGCCGGCCCTTCCTGCGACTCCTCGATGTACGTCTCGACGAGACCACTGTTCTTCAGCCGGCTCAGGATCGGATAGACCGTTCCCTCGGTGATGACCAGGTGCTCGACATCACGGAGGCGCCGGACGATGTCGTAGCCGTAGAGAGGCGCGGCCGAGATCGCGTTGAGGACCGCGAGCTCGAGGAGTCCCTTGCGAAGCTGCGTCATCCAGTTGTCGAGGGAGAGATCCGTCACGGGAGACACAATAGCTTCTTGCAAGGTACTTGTCAATACAAGGTACCGTTACAAACGCAACAGGCCGCCCGAATGGTCCGAGGTCGGCTGTTTGTCATTTTCAGCGCCGCGCGATCGTCCCGCGGAAGCGCACTGGCATGGGCACGGCGGCGAGCATCATGCCCGCCGACTCCGGCTCCTCCACCTCGACTCGATAGCTCGTCAGGAAGAGGTGGCAGAGCAGCATCAGTTGCGCGGTGCCCAGGCCGGCGCCCACGCATGCCTTGGGAGCCCAGCCGAACGGGACGTAGCTCGCGTGGGAGCAGGGGCCGCGCTCGGACCCGAACAGCCAGCGGTCGGGGTCGAAGGTGTCGGGGTCCTTCCAGTGCCGCGGGTCGTGATGGATGAGGTAGGTGCTGAGGAGGTAGCGCTGGCCCGGTTCGAGACTCGCCTGTTCGAGGCGGATGTCGGTGCGCACCGGCCGGGTCATGAACACCGGCGGGCTCCAGATGCGCAGGACCTCCTTGACGAAACGGTGGGTCTCCGGGGCCGTCTGGGTCGGCGCGCCGTAGAGCTGCTCGAGGGTCAGCGTCTCGAGCTCGGCGGTCAACCGCGCCGCCCAGTCGCTCCGGCGCGTCAGCTCGTACAGCAGGCTCGCGGCAGAGGCCCCGGGCGGTCCGGCGATGGCGGTCAATACCATGGTGACCGCATCCACCGCGCGGTCCATGCCGAGCGCCGGCAGCAGGTCGACGATCGAATCGGTGAGGTCGAGCCGGCGCGGCCTACGCCCTCCGGCACGGCCGCGCAGCTCGCGCCGCACCGCGCTCCCGGCGCTGACCTGAATATAAATCGCACGCATTTCCTTCCAGAACGACTCGTCGTCCGACCGGGTGCGCAACAGCCGGGCGAGCTTCAAATCCTGATCGCGCAGGACGCGTGCCTTGTCGGCGGGAGGCAGCCCGTCCACGACCGTGGGCAGGAGCGCCTGCGTGCACACCTGCTGCACCGCCCAGACGAGATCGAGAGGCCGGTCGAGCCTCTCGTCGATCAGCCCGCGCATGCGCTCGGCGAGCTGGCCGATCCCCTCGGCGTCCGACAGGCGCCGCAGTTGCGCGATCCAGGCCGATCGCACCTGCTTCCAGGAGACCGGATCTCCCTTGCGGCGGCGCAGCACGTCGGTGAGCTTGTCGGGCAGGGTCAGATCGCCGAAGTTGATGGCGTTGACCCTCTGCGCCACCTCGGGATCGAACACGGCGAGCTCGCCTTCGGGGGTCCAGAAGACGCCGCCCTCCGTCCGGTTCCGGGCGCGCATGTCGCGGACGAAGTCCACTTCCTCGGGTGCTCTGTCCATGCGTCCTCCCCGGTGCCGCCGGAGAGGCGGAGCGGCTCCGCCCCTCCGACCTTGGAACCACTCAGATGTGGTGGTACAGGTACCAGATGTAGGTGCGGTCCTTGCGCCGGATGGCCAAAGCAGTCATGACAGCGCGCGCGATCTTCGCCATGTCAGTCACCTCCTTTCTCCTGGCTTGAAGGCCGTTGCGGGTGCCGGCTCAGCACGAACCTGGGTGGGGCGAGCGCCGGGCCGGCGCACGGCCGGGTGTCTCGGGGCGCGACGGCCAGCTCATGACCGTCGAGAAGGGTCTTGAGGATGTCTTCGACGAGCTGCATGGAGAGCGAGCCCGCAACGCAGGTGTGCGGTCCCCATCCGAATGGGATGAACGCCTGCATGTCGGGAGATTCGGCCCAGCGCTCGGGCTGGAAGCTCGCCGGATCGTCCCAGTAGCGCGGGTGCCGGTGCACCAGGTAGGGGCAGACGATCACGAGGTCCTGCGGCGTGACCTCGACGCCTGCCACCTGGTGGGGCCGGGCCGGCCGGCGCCCCAGCATCCAGGCCACCGGCCACAGCCGCAGCGCCTCCAGGACCACCGAGGCTGGCGGCGCCTCGGTGCGCGGGTTCGTGCCCAGGAGCCAGACCGACCAGCCGAGGACGAAGCCGACCGAGCCCCCGATCGAGAAAATGAACGACAGAAAAACCTCGGCCAGCTCCACGGCCGGAGCGTCCGGCCCCCCGCCCTGCACCACCACGTCGAGCAGGTCGGCCGGCTCGCCGGTACCCTTTCTCCGCTCCTCCACCGCCCGCGCCAGCGTCCTCTCCACCCGGAACCGGAACACCGCCCGGCGCAGCCGGGAGTAGCGCTGGCGCGCCCCGGCCAGCACCGCCCGCTCCAGGACCGCGTCGATCATCCGGCGCAGCGGGGCCGGACTGTCCGGCGAGATCAAGATGTTCACGAGATGCCGGTAGACGAGCCGGTTGCCCGTGTCGGGCCACTCGCTCGAAGGCGGCAGCCGCCGGACGGATTCCGCGAGCTCGTCCGCATGAGCTTGGAGGTAGCCGCGCAGGAGCGTCCGCGCCGAGCGGCCGATCTGGATCTGTGCCTGGCGCGGACCGAATACGCCGCGGCGCGTGTGGAAGAAGTCGGCGTGCTCCTCGTACAGCCCGTCGCCGTTGATCAGGACCGCCCGCGCCACCGCCGGATCCGCCACGCAGAGCTGGCGGCCCGGCAACCAGAAGGCGTCGCCCGCGGCCGGGAACGTCCGATCGAGGTAACCCACGGGATCGCGTCGAAACTCTGCAACCATCTCTCGCTTCAACATACGTCCACCCCATCGAACTTTCATAATACCCTGGTGCAGGAGATGGACAACTCGGGACAACCATGATGAGCAAGACCTATAGATTGTTTGGGGAGCTCGCGGCCCGGTACGACCTGCACACGCCGCCCGGCCACTACCGGCCCAACCACGACTTCGTCCTGGAGGAGCTGCGCTGCTATGGCCCAGGCGCCCGGGTCCTGGACCTGGGCTGCGGCACGGGGGCCTTGCTGGAGAGGCTCCGCGGCGCGGGCCTGGAGGGCTACGGGATCGACGCCTCGCCCGAGATGGTCGCCGTCGCCGAACAGCGGCTCGGCCCCGGCGTCGTCCGGGTCCAGCGCCTGCAGGATGTCGAGGAGCGGGAAGCCTACGACGCTCTCGTCTCGCTCTCCTTACCGTTCAACTACTGCGCCGACCTCCCGGAAGCCCGCGCGGCTTTGGCCGGCTTTCACCGCGCCTTGCGCCCCGGCGGGCTCCTCCTTCTTCAGGTGGCGCACGCCGCCAACGCTCCCGACCTCCTCATCGAGGACTGGGAGACGGGACCCGCCGGCGAGCGGGACGTCCAGTTCCTCTGCCGCTTCCTGAACGTTCCTGGTGACGTGCCGTCCGTCCGGGCGCAGTACGTCTACTCATGCCGCAGCCTCAAAGAGCTGCTCTATGAGGAGCACGTCTTCAATATCGCGGACGTGCACCTCATTGCCGGCCTGCTGCGCGATGCGGAGTTTTCCGAGATCCGGATCTACGACAACTGCCGGCGCGAGCCCTTGTTGAACGAAATGGCTCCTTACATCCTCGGCGTTCGTTAGATCTGGTGGTAGCCCCACCAGCCATAGACACGGTCCTTGCGGCGGATGGACAGCGCCCTCATCATGGCGGTCGCGATCTTCTTCATGTCGTGTGCTCCTTTTGTTTTCCCGTTCCCCCTCCCACCCTGAGTTACGCAAGGAGCCCGGCCATCCCGCCAACCTGCTTCTATTTCTTCTGGGGCCAGCGCACGAAGAATCCATCCGCCCAGACGATGTCCTGGTCGAGATCGTCGGGGTCGAAGGCAGTCACGGTGTAGCTGTCAGCCGAGAACCTGCCGTCCCGGCCCGGGCTGCGGATGCCCATGACTTGCTGCGCCAGGGGGTTTTCGACGTTCAGGTAATACTCGTAAGGATAGCCCCAGCCATCCCTCTCCGGGACCGTCTGCATGTACTGCGGGAGCAGAATCGTCTGCACCTCCTCGTAGGAGAGCGCGGAATATCGATCCATATCCACTTCGTCGGAAGGCTCGGTCTGCGACTGCCCTGCGGCTGCGGCCCCAACCTGATCGGTCAGCCAGCTGAACATGGCCGTGCCCGTGTTTCGTATGTCGGCAACGGTTCTCTTCTGCGCCTCGCTGTCGGTGAACGCGGGCTGGCTCTCGCTCTCCTCCTTCGCTTTCGCGATCATCTCGTCGAGCTGGTAGCCGTGCTCCTGCGCTCGCTTCATCCCGATTTCGGAAGCTTCCCTGATGAGCTCCGGCATGGCCGCGATCGCCTTCCGGCCGGCGGGAGTCTTGGCAAAGGCCGCGATCTCCCGCAACTCCTTCTCCGAAAACCTTTCCATGTAGAGCTTCACCATGTCGGATTCGATCTCGGCCTTGGAGAACACCTTCTGGAACCAGCCTCGGACCAGCTCCCTGTGAGGGCTCATGTCGGGGTCCTGGAGGATCATTGCCATCGCCGCTTCGGCTCCCCCCATGGCGAGGTTGTCTCCGCCGACGAGCTGAACAACCTCCCGGGCGGCCTGCTCATGAGGCGAGACCGGCGCAGGCTGCGGCGCAGCGCCGACGAGCACGAGCAAAGGCAAGCCGATCACCGCGAATCTGAACGCCGGTCCTGGCATCATGGACATCTCCTTTTGTCGTCAGTTCGCCTTGCGGAAGCTCTCCGTCACCTTCCGGAACTCCGGCAGCATCTCGCTCGCCTTCGCCGCGCCCACGAGGCCCTGGGCGATGAAGTAGCCGTCGCCGTCCGGCGCGATCACCTGATAGAGATGGATCGCGGTCCCGGACTTCACGTCCTTCGCATCCGCCAGGAGCTCGTAGGCCGCGAGCCCGCCAAGGGTGATCTCGCGTCCACTGAGGTTCTCGAGGTTCCGGATCTGCTCCGTCTGCTTCGCGCGCGCTTCGGAGAAGGCTTTCAGGTCTCCGCTACCGCCGGGGCCGATGGAGCTTCCGATGACATAGACCGGTTCACCCGGCCCTGAAGTTCCCGGGCTTCCCGACTCGGTGAGAAGCAGCGTGATGCCCCGGGTCGCCAGTGTGTCCTTGGTCATCGCCTTCCGGATCTCGGCCACCGGGGCGGGCATCCGGGTCACCATGATCGATGCCTGCTGCTCGGCGCTCTGAAAGCCGGGATAGTCCTCCGCGAGCGCAAACCCTGCAGGCGGCTGAAGACTGATGCCCGTGCCCGGGACGCGGACGGGCTCCGCGGCGGCCGGAAGTGCCAACAGCATCATCATGTGGCTTCGTTTCAAGCAGGAGCCTCCCTTGTTATGGTGTGATTCTATACACTTCAGTCATGGACCACCCTTCTTTCGAGCTCCCGCTCGTCTCGATTCGCAAGGACCGGGCAAGGCGGCTGCAGAAGCTGCAGCACGCGGTCCCTGCCGTGGCTCTGCTCGGCGCGGGAGCGCAGAGGTTGATGCACGGGCAGCGCGGCCTGGGGCTCGCGCTCGCGGTGGGAGAGCTGGTGGTGAGCGCCCTGCTCCTGCGCTCGGCGGCGAAGGAGCTTGCCGCCGTGCGGCGGCCGGAAGCCGCGCAGCACCACCACGGCGTGGACTGGTTCGACATCTTCGCGGCAGGTGTGCTGGTCGCCGAAGCCCTGGAGCACTGGCACCACACCGGCCACCTGCCCCGGCCGACCCTCGTGCTGGCCGCCCTCACCCTGGCCATGGGACTGTTCCATCGCCAATTCACCGGCTGGATCGGCCCTCGCCGGTTACTGCGCATCGACGAGGACGGCATCCGGCTCCGCAGCCGCTTCCGCCGCCAGTTCTTCGCCCCCTGGCCGGAGGTCGAACACATCGATCTCGACGAGGGCAAGGCGCGGATCGTCGCACGGGGAGGCGCGGAGCGGCGGATCGACCTGGCTGATCTTCGCAATGCTTCGGAGGTCCGACAGGCGCTCCTCGCGGCGCAGGAGCGGCTGGCCTCCGCATAGCACCGAGGGCGCCGATGAAAATTGCGGCCGCACTGCTGCTGATCATCACTCTGGGCGCCGGATGTGCCCAGCGCCAGCCCGCAGGCATCATGACGTGGCAGGAGTATGAGAGCCGCTCCATGGAGTGGCCTTATGTCCTGCGGGTCACCGGCAGCCGTGAGCGAGTACCGGGACCGCTTCATGGTGGAGAAGCTCACGAGTCATCTTAAAGAGGGCCACCGCGTCTTCGCGGTCGTGGGCGGCACTCACGTGGTCATGCAGGAGCCCACGCTGCGGCGCGGGCTTGGCTGAGCTATCGATTGCCCTCGACCTCCTCCTGGTGCTTCTTCAAGTCCTGCTCCAGCTCCTGCTGCTTCTGCCGCGCGATCTCCTTCATCTCCTCCTCCGCGCGCGATAGCCGCTTCGCCTCCTCATTCAGTTCCTCTGTCGGCACCGGCGCAGCCTGTGGAGCCGCGGCATCGCGGCTGAAGAAGTCGTGCACCCTGTCGAACAGACCGGGCAGGACAGTGGCCTCGACCAGAATGGTCAGAAGGACACCGGCAATCACGCCCAGCAAACCCGCGAGCACCATCCTCAGGCATCCGCTGTCACGAGGGCTCTGCGGCTCGAATGCGTAGTTCGGCGGCTCGGGCATCGTCTGTCTCCTCCAATTTTCCCGATGCTATCAAAGCGGCCGGAGAAGCAGGAGGGCGGGCCTCCCTTGGCCCGCCTCCAGATTGACAGGGCAGACCCCGGCCGTTCAGGGCCTGCCCCTGTTTTGAAGGCTTACATCGATTGTCAAAGAACCAGCGGGTGGGGGTTTCGGAAGCCGGCTCCCCCTGCCTGGTGCGCCTGCCTGTGGAATAAAAGACTACAACGACTCTATAGTGATGTCAACAAGCTTTCGGGCTCAACGCGAGCGGCTATTCTTGTGCGCGAGGCGCTCGCGCATTGCTTTTGCGGCAAAAGGCTTGGCTTGAGCCGGAAAACCACAGCGCGAGGCGCTCGCGCAATGCCCGAGCCGCTCATTCTCGTGCGCGAGCCGCTCGCGTATTGGCTGAGCCGCTCATCTCGTGTCCGAAGCGCTCGCGCATCATTCCCCGGATAATTCTCCGGGTTGACGAAGCGAGCGCACTATGTATATAGTAGAGTCAATCCAGAAGCAGGAGAAGCGGGCTCGTCCCGCTCCGCGTCTGGCGGGTTCTTTGACAATCGATGCAAATACCTTCCAAACCGGGGACGGGGTCTTCGGGCGAGACCCCGTCCCTCCCTTCTTTCTTTACGCCTCAGACGTGCGGGTGCGTCTCTCCCTCCGCGTGCTCGTGCGGGGCCTGCTCCTCCCTCGGCTTGCCTTTCACCTCGACGCTTAGGACGAAGGAAGGATGGCCCCAGCTCTGGACCATGCCGGTCCGCAGCTTGAGGTCGACGTCCGCCAGGTCCTCCATCCTCTTCACCGTCTCACCGCGGAAGTCGAACAGCGGCGGCCAGTTCTTCCACTCGCGGGAGGGCGAGAGGGAGACGACAAAGAGACCCTGGCGGCTCAGGCGGTCCACCTGTTGCGATCTCTCGAACAGGAACGAGGGGAGACGCCCGAGGTTCTCCACGAGCTTGCCGGGCAGCTTCGGCAGCCGGCTGGTCTCCGCGATCCTCGGCGGTCCCAGGGGGTTCGTGGACTCCACGATCAGCACTTGCTCGGCCGACACCGTACGCGCCGCGTCTACCGGGATGTTGTTGGAGTAGCCCCCGTCCACCAGTGACGGACGCTCCTTGTCCACCGCTTCTTTTTC
This sequence comes from Acidobacteriota bacterium, assembly GCA_034667225.1. Classification (GTDB taxonomy): domain Bacteria; phylum Acidobacteriota; class Thermoanaerobaculia; order Multivoradales; family UBA5704; genus DATMER01. The sequence goes on along the minus strand of JAXDKG010000045.1, from coordinate 53,217 downwards.
GTGCCTTTCCTGCCCCAGGTCGGGCACCCGGTGGGCCGGAAAGATCGGGAAGGGAGACCCGGAGGCGAAGACCACGTTCTGGAGATATTCCCTGTTGGCGGAGGGGACTTCCTTGCAGAGGCATTCCCCTCCACTGCCCTTCATCCGGTATGGGAGCCATCGGGCGCCGCTGGCCGCCCGCCGCGGAATCGGCGGACAGTCCTTTTCCTCGGGCACGAACAGGTAGTAGCGCGTCCCGTCCTTTTCCAGGACATTGGCCGGCGCGATGAAACGGCTGGTGGGCTCGAAGGTGAACACTTCCGGCTTGCCGGCAGCCTCTGCAAGAGCGGCAGGGTTCGTGGAGGCCACTTGCACTCCGGCTTTCTTCCCGGCCTCGCGGTATCGCTTCATGGCGCCCAACAGGTAGCCTTGCGCCGCGCCGTTGCCATAGAGCGCCGGGGCCACGATCATGTTCCACCAGACCAGCACGAAGACCGCCATCGCGGCGAGGCGCAGGAATCTCCGCGTCACGAAGTCGCCGTTCGGGTGGTGGGAGCAGAGATAGACGAGCCCCTGCCGGAGAGTCCGCAGCACGCGGCCGCCGCGCCTGCCGTAGATGCCGAAGAGCAACAGGCCCAGGCCGAAGAGCACGCTCATGAGGAAGAGCCATCGCCAGTACCCCCCGGTCAGCTCCAGGGGCGAAAGCCAGCCGGGCAGGGCACACATGACCGCGTACATCGCCAGGGACACCGCCACGGCGTGGGCCAGGACCACGAAGAACGCGGCCAGGAAGCGGCGGGGCATGCGGAGGTGATAACGGTCCTCCGAAGCATAGACCCAGGCAATCCCACCCACGAGGAGCAAAGCGAGGCCGATGCAGAGGAGCAGGGTGCCCACGGGGATGTCCAGGGTGGGCATGGAGAGAGCGCCGCGGAAGGTGGGGTTTTTGCCCAGCTCCCCGGGCCACACCAGGCTCAGGACCAGGGACGCGGCCAGGAGAAGGCTGCCGTAGTAGGCGGTCCACCACCCCGCCCCGCGGAGCCATCGGCGCTGCGAACCGAGGAAGCGAATGGCGGCGATCAGGACGAAGACGAGGAGGAATCCCGAGAGAAAGAATGGGATCCGGGGCATGCTCTCGACCCCCACCAGGCCGATCGTGCCCACGACGAGAAGCAGGGGCACTGCGACTTCCAGGGCCAGGAAGAAGGAGGTGCGGAGCCCGGGCCTCCGCGACCGCACGCGCAGGGGGAAGACCAGGCCGCCGAGCAGCGCCGTCAGTCCCAGGAATGCGAAGGCGAAGCCCACGGTCAGATCGCGGGCGAACCAGCGCTCCCCCATCTGGTCGTTTCCGTCCGTGAGGGCCGCGATCAGCGGCAGGACGACCAGGAGTCCGCCGAAGATGAGCGGCACGGCCGGCTTCACCCAGGGCGCTCCCCGGCGGCTTGGCCTGGGGTCCAGGACCAGGCATTGGTCAGCGAACATGGCGCACATGCCCAGCACGGCATAGATCAGCCCTTCGATCGCCGGCACCTGCTCTTCGTGCGTGGCTTTCTCGTTGAGCAGGCGCACGAGGAGCGGCGCGATCAGCAGCAGCGGCATGATGGCGAGGGTCAGACGCAGGCGCCAGGCCGTCAGCCGGGGCCGGCGCGCGGGATTGAGCGCCGCCCGCTCGGGGATCGAGAAGACCCCCAGGAAGAAGCAGAGGATGAGGAATCCCGTCACGATGCTCGCGTAGCGCAGCAGGTCGGTCCAGCCGAAGATGTCGGTGCTCTTCAGGTCGTCGTCCCCGTTGTGCCAGAGGATCTCCGTCAGGTTCCACGGCCCTTTCTCACTGAGCTGGGCCACGAAGAAGCCCAGGAGGGCTCCCCCGCTCGTGCCGATCACGTAATCGACGCTCAGGGCATCCTCGCGCTTCGGGAGCGTGAAGTTCTTCAGGTAGCGCCCGCCGCGGTAGAGCTCGTCGACGATCCGCGACTGGTAGGCGGCCTTGACGCCGCCGCCGGGGAGCACCAGGGCCAGGTCGAGCTCTCCCTCGGTCAGCCCGGAGGTCGCCCGGTCCTGGCGGAGCAGGCGCATGCTCTCATCCACCGTGAAACCAAAGGTGCGTACGCCGAAGTAGGGCTCCGGGGCCAGCATGGGCAGGAACGCGCGCGGCGGCCCCTGGGCGTGCTCGTCCGGCTCCGCGAACAGCTTCTCCAGCTCGGGTGGCAGCACCGGATTGATCGGAGCGTAGGCTTCCTTGTGAAAGAGGGCCTCCGCCTTTGCCGGCGTGAAGACCAGGTGATCGTGGTAGGAGCCGCCCCCGGCGGGAACCCCGAGGGCATCCTGGCCGGGCCTCCGTAGTACGCGCTCTCCCGGGAAAAGGACCTCGATCGGACCGTTCCCCTCCTCTTCCTCGCGGCGTGGAAGCTCCCAGCAGCCTCTCGCGCCCGGCTCCCTGGTGAGCGAGCCGCACTCCAGGGTGAAGCGGGCATTCTCGAAAAAGACCTGCCAGAAGAGATCCTGGACGGAGGCGCGGCGCTGACTCTCCATCCTGTCGAGGCGCTCTTCCAGCCAGCGCTGAGTGGAGGCCACGGGCTCCAGGAACCCCGTGGAGGAGAGATGGGAGACCAGGACGGCGCGGTAGCCGAGCCCCACCTTGGCGTCGTCCTTCTTGCCCAGCCAGTAGGCCTCGGCATCCCAGTGCTCGCTGTCCTCCCTCTCGAGCGCGCTCTTCAGCACCCGTTTCCGAAGCTCTTCCAGATCCCTCTGCGGGTCCGCCCTCGGGCTCCAACGCCTGCCGGAGAGCTGGCCGGAGAGGACTCGGGCCTGCAGATCCGGCAGCACGAGATCCTGGACCTTGTGCTCGTGCATCGCCAGCTCCCGCAGCTCCACCTCGTCGCGCTTCAGGAGGTACAGGGTGAGCTCCGGGACGATGGCGGCATCGATGAGGTCCTGACCGAGCCAGTCGAGGATCTCGTAATCGTTGCCGAGCGCGATGTCGACCTTGAGCGGCCTCATGTCGGAGCAACGGCCGTGTTCGTCATAGATGTCGGAGATGAGGGACCTGACCTGCGCTTCCAGGACCTTCCTCTGCTGTTCCGTCTCGGGCTGGCGAGTCAGTCCGAGCTTGAGGACCTGCGGCAGGGCGCTCTTGCAGTCGTCGTGGTTGGCGAGGGCCGGCTGCGCGCAGAGCGCGAGGAGGACCGGGAGCAGAAAGGCACGGTGAACCTTCATGGATTACCTCTTGAAGCCTGGAACCGGAGCCATTCTCCGGGCAACGGCATGGTGGAGACGCGGCTCGAAGGTCCGCAGACGTCGGCGGTCGGCCCCTGCGCATCGCTCTCGCTCACCGAAGTCCGCACCTTGCTCAGAAAGAGGTTGGCTGCGCTGTTCGTGAGGAGCGTGACGAATTGAAGAGACTTGTCGGGGCCGCGGGAGAAGTTCTCGTAGTGGGTGACCATCACGTGCCTCGGGTGCAGCTTGTCCAGGATACCGCCGGGATGGTTTTTCACGTACTTGAAGGAGGCCATGCAGAGCACGGCCAGGTCGTAACCATGAGTGTCGGCCTCCGGGAGGGGATACCCCTCGCCTTCCGGGCTCGCCGAGTCCTGGTAGTAGATGCGGTAGCGGACCGCTCCGAGATCGTCCAGGAGGTCGATCACGAAGGCGAAGGCGGTGCCGCCCTTGAGCTGGCGGAAGCGGCGGCGGGTCCAATCCTCTTCCCAGGGCTTGTCCACCTCGCCACGCGCCCAGTTGATGTGCCAGAAGAGAGGGGCATGCTGGGACTTGACCGCACGGACCCGGATGAGGCCGAGCGGGATTTCCTGCTTGTCCACCAGCGGGCAGACCTTCCCCTTCACGCATTTCACGCCGGCGAGCATGTTGGCCCCGGTCTGGTTTACGTAGATCCGGGCCTGAGGGCTGAGGTTCTCGACGATATAGGGGACGTCCGCCAGGTGGTCGTAGTGCGAATGGCCCACGAAAATGGCCTTGACGCCGCCGAGGTCCATGCCCTTGAGCCCGCCGTCGATCCGCACCTGGTTGGTGGCGAGCCTGCCCAGGAGAGCGCGCGGGAAGGAGGGGTTGGAGAAAAATGGACCGAAGAGGATCGGCGTCCCCCGCCATTCCAGATAGAGCCCGCCCGCGCCGAGGTAGCGGACGAAGACCTCGTCCGGTCCGGCCCCGGCAGGCCGCTGCCGAGCGCACTTCTGGCCCGCGAAGTTGTACGTCTTGCCAGGATGGTTCGGCGCGAACTGGCCTTGGATGACGTGGCCGCATCCGGCGCAGGCCAGGGCCAGGGTCAGGACGGCGGTTCGGAGCAGGCTCATAGACACGTTAGACGGACCTCACATCAAGCTTAGGCGCAATTCTTTAGAGAAAGTTGCCGGCGATATTCTGTCTCCAGGCGGTTATAGACTTCGCCGCATGCGTGTCCTCGTCCTCGACAACGGGGATCCCTCGCCGGGGAACCTCGTGGACCCTCTGCGGGAGCTCGGCGCGGAGTGCGAGGTGCGCCCGTCCGGATCGCTCCAGCTCGAGGAGATCCGCGACATGAGACCGAGGGTGCGCCGTATCCTCATGACGTCGGGACCGGGACGGCCGGAGGAGACCGGCGTCTGCCAGGAGGTGGTGATGAGCCTTGCCGGGGAGATCCCGATCGCGGGGATCGGGCTCGGCATGCTGGTCATCATCGCCGCGGCCCAGGGCGTGCTCGTCCCGGCCCGCAAGGCCCGCCGGAAGAAGGCGACGATCCGTCACGATGCCGTGAACCTCTTCGCGGGCCTCCCCAGCCCTTTGAACGCGCCGCGCGACATGACCACCTCACTTATGCTGGACGGGCGCAAGCGCCTCCCGCACGATCTGGAGGTCAGCGCCTGGGACGAGCACGGCTCCACCGTGGGCTGCCGCGTCTGGGGGCTCGGCATGGAGGGGATCCAGGTGGATACGAAGTGGTTCGCGACTCAGGAAGGCAGGGACATGCTGTTCAATTTCCTCTACCAGTCGCAGGCGTGGTGACGCGGCCGTGTGGTCCGACCGCCTCCCCGAGCGCAGGCGCAGACAGCTCGCCGAGCGTCTGAGGTCGGTGCTGCCGGCTCCGGCGGCAGGCTCGCGCGGCTCGCGCACGCCGCTGCGGCCGGGCCGGGGGGACTCTCCCCCATCACCTGAGGCCGTAGCAGCGGAGCTCCGGGGGCAGTTGGCCTGGCTCGACGGCGGACCCGGAGCGCACCGGCTGTATGCCCGGCCGCTCGCCACGCTGACCGTGAGGAAGGGGCGGGCTAAAGTGGAGGGCCCCCTGGGCGAAGTGTCGTTCCGGGCCGGCGGCTTCGATCTCGTCGAGGCCGCCTTCGCGGCCTGGGGAGGCACGGCAGGCGCCGCGCTGGTGGGCTATTTCGGATACGAGCTGGCCGGCGAGCTCGAGCCGCTTCCTCCTCCCCCGCCGGACGACCTCGGTCTCCCCGACCTCCACTTGGAGCTGTTCGCTGCCGGCCTGCTTTGGGACGGCCGCGGCTGGACCCTGGAGGCTACGGACGCTTGGACCATGCCCTTCCCTGTCGTCGAAACCGAGCAGCTCCTGGAGAAGTCCCGTCGCCAGCCCCTTCCCGAGCTTTCTTCAGGGAAGCTGGCCATGGGACCGGTGGTGAGCCGGCCCGGTCATGCCGGGTTCAAGGCCGGAGTGGAGCGCATCCGGGAGCACATCGCCCGCGGCGACATCTTCCAGGCGAACCTTTGCCGGCGTTTGGAGGCCCCTTTCCCCGAGGAGTCCGCCTGGCCCTTCTACCAGCGGCTGCGCGCCGCGAGCCCCGCCGATCACGGCGCCTTTTTCAGCCTGGGAGGGGGGCGCGCACTGCTCTCCGTGAGCCCGGAGCTGTATCTGTCCGTGCGCGGGGATAGGGTCGAGACCCGGCCCATCAAGGGGACCCGGCCGCGCGGCGCGAATCCGCGTGAGGACCGCGCGCTCGCCCGCGAGCTGATGGAGAGCGAGAAAGACCGGGCGGAGCTGACCATGATCGTGGACGTGGCCCGCAACGATCTCGGGAGAGTCTGCGACGCGGGCTCGGTCCAGGTGCCCGCGCATGCCGAGCTGGCGACGCTGCCGACGCTGCACCACACCGTCTCCACCGTGCAGGGGCGGCTGCTCCCGGACCGGGGGCCCGCCGCCCTGCTGCGCGCTTCTTTCCCGCCCGCTTCGATCACCGGCGCGCCGAAGATCCGCGCCATGTCGATCCTGGCCGGCGAGGAGGAGGTGCGGCGCGGTCCGGCCATGGGCGCCTTCGGCTGGATCTCATTGGGCGGCGACTTGGAGCTGTCCGTAGCGATCCGCACGGCCGTCTGCGCCAAGGGGAGGATCGCCTACCACGCGGGCTGCGGCATCGTGGCTGATTCCGATCCGGAGCTGGAGTTGGAGGAGAGCACAGTCAAGGCCCGCGCCTTCCTGACTGCGCTGGGAGCCTCCGAGTGAGCCTTGCGTACTGGAACGGCCGGCTGGTTCCTATCGAGGAAGTGCGCATAGGCGTCGGGGAGATGCTTGGGGATGGATTGTTCGAAACTCTGCGCGTCGACGAGGGCCAGGCCGCGGACGTGGAAGCCCATCTCGATCGTCTCTTCGAGGGACTACCGCGGGTCGGGATCGATCCGCCCGAGGACCGGGAAGCCCTCGCCGCCGCATTGTTAAAGGTTGCCGCGGCCTCTCCCTGGCCGATCGCCCGCATGCGGGTCGCCGTAACGCAGGAGACCCGCTTGATCTCCCTTGCGCTCTACACCCCGCCGGCCAGTCCCGTCTCGGTCGTCCTCCTGCCTGAGCCCTGGATCTGGTCGCGCTCCCCTCTCGCCGGCTTGAAAAGCCTTTCTTATCAAGCGAACCGTTTGGCGCTGCGCCGCGTTGCGGGTGTTTTCGAGGCGCTGCTGCTCAACGAGCACGGCCATCTGGTGGAGGGCTCACGGAGCAATGTGATCCTTGCCCTGCCGGACGGCCTCTTCACGCCGCCCCTCGCGGATGGCTGCCTGCCGGGGACGGTGCGGCGCCGTCTGCTGGAAAAAGGGGAAATTGCGGAGCGCTCCCTGACTCCCGGGGACCTGCAGGCCGCGAGCAAAGTGCTGCTCACGAACAGTCTTATCGGAGTGCTGGAAGTGGAACAGTTGGGAGTTGCACCGGCCGACGCGTAACCGCGCCGGCCGGCTTCAAATACGCTTCAATCCTCCAACCCAAAACAGAACGACAAGACTTCAGGAACGACAGGCAAAACCGAGCGCCACGAGACGTTTCATCGCCATCGCGGCCAGACCAAGACCGAACGACATCAAGCGGGTCATGGCAAACCTCCCTCCTCAACCGAGGACATCAGAACAGCATCAAAAAGAAAACAACTGTCTTTCTTCTAGAGCAACTCCGGTGCCAGAGAGAGCAAGCCTTTCTAGCGATGCTGGAAATTCAAGCGATAGAAGCAGTTACAAAAAGGTGGGCACTTTGGGGACCAAGGGAAAGGGTCACCTTCAAACCCACCTCGGGGCTGTGTGGTGGGTCAAACGATCGACCGTGGGTCAGAAGCTGATCCGGAAGGACCAAAAGGAGGTAAAGGACTTAAAGGACCTCAAAGACGACAATGTCCTTAAAGTCCTTTTAGTCCCTTTTGGTCCTTTTCTTCACTTCAACTGGGCAGCGCGCCGCCCACGATCCTCTTGAGCTCGGTGCCCGCGGAGAACCGGGTATTCGTGTCCGCCTGGTTGATGATGGCCAGGGTCCTGATGTCCACCGTCGAAGGATAGCGCCGGGCGAACTCTTCCAGCGTCATCGCGCTGGGAATGCTCACCACGTCGAGCCGGCTCGGCTGGACGTCGAGGAGGCGCCGTTCGGTGACCCGCTCGAAGGTGCCGAGCGCCGCACTGAGCTCGTCGCTGTAGTTGCGCCAGCGGTTGGCCATGGTGTAGCCCAGGACCTGGTAGACCTTGTTCTGGTGCTCCACGAAAGCCACCACGCCCTGGAGGTCCCCCGCCTGGCCGCGCTGCACGCCGAAGACGTTGGCCACGGCCGGCAGACCGCCCAGATCCGCGCGCAGCGACTGCCCCTGGACCACGCCCTGCTGGCTGAAGAACGCCTGGGCCGCAGCCTGCGGCGACTGCTGGCCGGAGAGCGTCAGGACCACGACCGCGTCCTCGTTGGGGCTCATGGCGCCCACGGACGCCTTCTGGTTGCTGGCCTTCCAACCCTGCGGGAAGCGGATCTCGAACCCGAGCTCGGGCTGGATGAACCGGTTGCCGATGAAGTAGCCCTCGCGGGGGTTCTGGCCGAACGGCATACCGTCCAGCTCCTTCAGATAGGGCTCGCGGCCTACGCGGGCGTTGGCGAAAGTCGAGGCGTCGAGCTTCGCGACCTGCTCGGAGATCCGGCCGATGCGGTTCTCGGGCGTCGGGTGGGTCGACATCCAGCCCGGGATGCGGCCGTTGCCCTCGGCCTCGCTCACCCGCTTCAGCACCTCGAAGACGCCGACCATCTCGCGCGGGTCATATTGGTCGCGCGACATGTAGCGCAGGCCGAGGTCGTCGGCCTCGCGCTCGTCGTCGCGGCCATACTTGAGAAAGAGGAGCCCGAGGCCGGTCTGGGCCAGATCGCCGAACTGCTGGGCGAGCTCGGGCCTGAGCACCATGCCCGCGATCAGGCCGACCTGGGCGAGCTGTGCCTTGCTCATCTGCTCCACGCTGTGGCGGCCGGTGACGTGGCCGATCTCATGGCCAATGACCGAGGCCAGCTCGGCCTCCGACGTGAGGTGGGTCATCAAGCCGCGGGTGACGTAGATGTAGCCGCCGGGCAGGGCGAACGCGTTCACCACCGGATCGTCCACGACGCGGAAGGTCCATGGCAGGTTCGGACGCTCGGAGGAGGCGGCAAGCTGCTTGCCCAGCCGGCTGACGTAGGCCTGGACGTCCTTGTCGTCATAGAGACCGAGCTGCTGGACGATCTGCTGATCGGCCTCGCGGCCCATGGCAATTTCCTGCTCCTCGCCGATGAAGGCAATCTGCTTCTTGCCCGTCGCCGGGTTGGTCGAACAGCTCGTGGCCGTGATCGCGAGGAGCGCGAGCGCGGCTATGTTGGTCTTCCATCTCATGGCGGAATCCTCCTGGATCGGTTGCTCGCGACCCGCGAGCCTTGCGTCCATGGGAGAGTGCAAGAGCAGTGCCGACCCGAAAGCACGACGGCGCGCCCTTTGCATAGTGGGGCGATCAGGAGGAACAACAGAACATGAACATCACCGTCCTGGCCGGACTCGAAAGTGAAAATGCCGGCTCTTACGATCCCGTCGTGGATCAGGTCGCATCCGCACTGCGCGAGAACGGGCACCAGGTTTCGATCTTCGCGGTATACAACAGCGTCACCGACCTCGTGGCAGGGCTGACCTCGCGCAAGCCCGATCTCGTCTTCAATCTGCTGGAGAGCTTCGGGGAGGACCTGGGCGCCGACGTGGCCGTGGCCGGCCTGCTCAATCTGGTGGGCGTGCGCTACACCGGCGGCGGCCCCGGCGAGCTCTACCTGCGCCAGGACAAGGCTCTCGCCAAGAAGGCGCTGGCGTTCGACAACATCCCCTACCCGCACTACGCGGTGTTCAGCCAGGATGCCGACCTGGAGACTTTCGGCCAGCTCCGCATGCCGCTGTTCGTGAAGCCGCTCGCCGCCGACGCCTCGATCGGCATCGACGGCGACTCGCTGGTGCGCGACGCCACCTCGCTGATGCGGCGGGTGCTGGACATCCATGAGAAGGTCAAGGACTCGGCGCTCGTCGAGGAGTACATCGAAGGGCGGGAGCTCTACGTCGGCGTGCTGGGCAACCGCGAGCCCCTTGCCTTGCCCCCGATCGAAGTGGATTTCTCAGGCATGCCCGAGGGAATGCCGCGGGTGCTCGGCTCCAAGGCCAAGTGGTCGCCGGAGAGCGCCGAGTACAAAGGGACGAAGTCGGTGCTGGCCGATCTTCCCGACGAGCTGCGGGCAAGGCTCCAGAAGACAGCCGTGGATGCCGCCCGCGCGCTGCGGGTCCGCGACTATGGCCGGGTCGACCTCCGCCTGACCGAAACGGGCGACATCTACGTGATCGAGGTCAACGCCAACTGCTACCTGGAAAAGGACAGCGAGTTCGCCGTCTCCGCCGCCGCCCAGGGAATCGAGTTCCCCGCGCTGATCCAGAGGATCGTGGATTTGGCGATAGAGCGCTATTCGATCAATGGTCCGAAGCCGGAGTCTTTAACGGAAAATGAGGAAGCGCCGGCCGCCGTGCATTCCTAAGGAACGTACCGGCCCGTATTGACGTGGTTCATGGCCAGCGCCGTCACCAGAGTGGTGAGGGCGATGATCATGGGCACCTCGCGGTCCGCGGGGTAGACCTGCTTCAAGTCGTCGGCGCGGCGGGCGAGCTGCTGCAGGAGCAGGCGGGTGCGCTCCGGGAAGTGGCCGGTCCAGCGATAGACGTCCGCGGGCAGGTCGCGGCCCAACCGTTGGATCAGGTCGGCCGCGGGCCGGCGGGGCGCGTCGGTCGATAGATCCTCCCAGCGGCCCCGGTCCTCGAAGATGGAGCGCAGGGCGCCATCCAGCCCCGGCGGCATGTCGTCGCCGAGTGTGGAGTTGCCGTAGTACTGCTCCAAGCTGTACTGGATCTCCCCCACGTCCTCGTCAAGCTCCTCGTCCACCACGAGCGGGTCACCGAGAGCGGACATGGTGCGGTCGCAGTACTCCAGCTTTTCCAGGACGGCAGGCCAGCCCGCGTACTCGGCGCGCCAGTCGAAGCCCGGCGTCATCCAGACCGCGAAGGTCTCGGCCCAGTCCTCGTCCGGATGCTTCTGGGCGTACCAGCCCGGCAGATGGCGGACGAAGCGGCGGCTGAACGGCTCGGGACGGTACTCCTCCTTGTAGGGTTGGGTCATGGAGCCGAAGAGCTTGACCCAGTCCTCGTCCTCGTAGAGCCGCCAGGCGTAGTTGACCACGTGCCCCATCTCGTGCCGCAGGTAGCGCAGGAGATCGGCCCGGCCAAGCCCCTCGACGTGGCCGGTGCGCTCGGCGTGCAGCTCGGTCAGCTCGCGGCTAGCGAGGTAGAACGGGATCGCGATCGCAATGGTGCCGAAGGGGACTCCCCACTCGCTCGACAGGTAAAAACGCGGGCGGACCCTGTGGATGCCGGCTTGGGCGAGCTCGTCATCGAATTCGGCCAGCACGGGCTCCAGCGGCGTGCCAGCGATACGCAGCCCGAGGTCCCGGATGGGGCGGGAGAAGAGGTGGGCTTCCTGAAAAGGGGGCGCCGGCGTACTCATGAAAGGAAGAAAAGGCAAGATCGGTGCCGAAACCCTGGCGCGGGTGCTCCCGTAGTGGTTCTCATGTCCACTTCCTTCAGGGAGAAGAAGCTCATGAAAAAGCTCATTCCGTTTGCCGCCGCCTTGCTGCTGGCCGCTCTGCCCGCCGCGGCCGACGAGGTCGTCCGTAAGCTCGAACGCCAGGTCACCGCTGCCGACACGTCCCGCATCCACCTGGACTTCCCGGTCGGGGACCTCAAGGTCGAGGCGGGCTCCGGCCGCGAGGTGGAAGTCTATGTCGAGCTGGAGTGCGACTCTCCGCGCAAGACGCGCTGCGTCGAGGCGGCCAAGAAGGTCGAGCTGGTCGTCACCTCCGGCAACCGCCTCAACGTGGAGCTGAAAGGGTGGCCGAAATCAAGCGACCGCGGCATGGAGGGCAAATTCCACGTGATCGTGCCGCGCGACCTGCCGCTCAACGCCGAGCTGGGTGTGGGCAACATGACGATCTCCGGCCTGGAGGCCGACCTCACTGCCGACCTTGGCGTGGGCGACATCATGGTCATCATGGCCGAATCCGCCGTCGCCGAGGTGCATGTGGACACCGGCGTGGGCGACGCCAACCTCCTCGCCGGAGGGCATAAAGTCGAGGGCTCCGGCTTCGTCGGCAAGGAGCTGGACTGGACCAAGGGCTCCGGCAAGGCCGAGGTCGAGATCGACTGCGGCGTCGGCGAGGCCCGGGTCCGCCTGGAGTGAAGACCGGCCTGCACGTCGTGCTCGTCGAGCCCGAGATCCACTGGAACACGGGGAACGCCGGCCGCACCTGTCTCGCGGCCGGCGCGCAGCTCCATCTGGTGCAGCCGCTCGGCTTCTCCCTCGACGATCGCGAGGTCCGGCGCGCCGGCCTCGACTACTGGCCGCGGGTCGATCCCCGTATCTGGCCGTCGTGGCCGGCGTTCGAGGAGCGGATGCCGGAGCTGGGGGAGCCTTTCTTTTTCAGTGCTGAGGCGACGCAGGACTTCTGGAGGGTTGCTTATCCTGAGCGGGCCGTGCTGGTGTTTGGCCGGGAGAGCGTCGGCCTTCCCCGCGAGGTGCGGGAGCGCTACCGCGACCGGCTGGTGAAGATCCCGATGCTGGACCCGGAGATCCGCTCGCTCAACCTTTCGACGAGCGTGGCGCTCGCGCTGTACGAGGCGCTAAGGCAAAAGGCTCTTTCCCCCACCCTCCCCCGCCCGGGGTCTCCAGGATGAGCCGGTCTCCGGGGCCGACCTCGCAACCATCCACGGGCTTGAGCTCGATTTCCGCGCCATAGGCTCGGACGAGCCGCTGCCGCCCCGGCATCCCGGGATGACCGCCCTCCCCACCGTACGGAACCTCCACCCGGTGCTGGGTGAGGAGGGAGACCGACATCCGTTCGAGGAACTGCAGCTCCCGCACGGCGCCGTCGCCGCCGCGCCAGATCCCGGCTCCGCCCGAATTCCTGCGGACCGTGAACCGCTCGACGAGCACGGGGTAGCGGTGCTCCAGCACCTCGGGATCGGTGATCCGCGTGTTCGTCATATGGGTGTGGACGGCGCTCGCACCATGGAAGCCCGGCCCCGCGCCCGCGCCGCCGCAGACGGTCTCGTAATAGCCGAAGCGGACGTTGCCGAAGAGTAGATTGTTCATCGTCCCCTGACTGCAGGCGGCGAGGCCGAGCGCCTTCAGGAGCGTGTCGACCACGCGCTGGCTGGTCTCGACGTTCCCCCCGACCACGGCCGGCGCCTCGGCGGGATCTTCAGGAAAGGGAGGGTTGAGCATCCCGGGCGGGATCCGGATCTCCACGGGACGCAGGATACCCTCGTTGAGCGGCAGGGGCTCGGCGATGAGCAGGCGCAGGACGTAGAGGACCGCGCTCCGCACCACGGCCGGCGGCGCGTTGAGGTTGCCCGGGTGAACCCCGGCCGACCCGGTGAAGTCGACGACCGCGCCGTCGGCCGAGATCCGGATTTCGACCTGGATGGGCGAGCCATCGTCCAGATTCTCGACAGCCTCATAGCGGCTCGCCGGCAGCCGCGAAAGAGCCTCCCTCAGCCGAGCCTCCGCTCGCACCTTGAGCGCATCCATGTAATGAGCGACCGTCTCGCGCCCATGCTCCCGGGCGAGGGCTAGCAGCGCCTCGGCCCCGCGGTGGCTCGCGGCCACGGCGGCGCGCAGGTCGGCCAGGTTCTCCTCCACCGCCCGCGTGGGATGCGGAGCGTCGAGCAGGACCCGGCGCATCTCCTCCCAGCGAGGCTCGCCGGCCCGGACCAGGTACATCGGAGGGATTACCACTCCCTCCTCCACCAGATGCGTAGCACCGGGAGGCATGGAGCCCGGCCGGATGCCGCCGATCTCGGCATGATGGGCGCGGCTCGCCACGAAGCCGAGGAGATGGTCGCCTTCAAAGACCGGCGTGACGACCGTGACGTCGGGAAGGTGGGAGCCCCCGAACCCGGGATGGTTCGTGACCACCACGTCCCCCGGCTCCATGGCGATGACCTCGCGCAGCCGCCGCACGCAGAGCCCGAGGGCGCCGAGGTGCACGGGGATATGCGGCGCGTTGACCACGAGCTCGCCGGCCGCATCGAGGAGGGCGCACGAGAAGTCGAGCCGCTCCTTGACGTTGGTCGAGACGGCGGTGCGCCGCAGCCGCTCCCCCATCTGCCGCGCAACCGCCGCGAATCGGTGCGTGAACAACTCCAGTTGGACCGCTTCAGGACGCATGGGTCACAGTGTAGTGCAGCTTCGGAGCATCCGCGGCCTCCGCAGTCCCTCAACCGCATGCGTATGCTCCGAAACCAGATGATTCTCCGACTGCGACTTATGATTATGCTCCGAAAGCACGCGATTTAGGAGCACAATCCTTTACCCGAGGAGCCGCAAGGTTTGTTTTCGGAGCATAATCGTATAATTTCGGAGCAAAGTCAAAAACTTCGGAGCCTCTCACTTCGGCCTTAGGAGCATAATTGTTCACCTTCATCCTTGGTACAGACCAGGATGCTCCAAAATCGAGAGAATCCGTGCTCCAGGGAAAGGCTTATGCTCCAAAAGCTCGTGGGGCTGTAGCATCCCCTTTTGGGGGAGAGCTTGGAGAGGAGGATTTCGGAGCATAAATTTCGCGCCGAGAAGCCCGGCTTCGTCCTCAACGGGCATCCTACTTGCAGCCGGGCGGGGGGTGACATGCCCAGACGATCAAACTCCTCGAAGAGCTTCCTAGCCCGAGCCCTGAAGCACGGATACCCCAGGCCCCAGCTCCAGCGGGCGGCCTGGGAATCCCTCAACGGACCCTGGGAGTTCGCCATCGACCCCGACCAGCAGTGGGACACTCCCGGAGAGGTCACCTGGAAGGCGAGCATCCTCGTCCCCTACTCGCCGGAGACGCCGGCGAGCGGGATCGGGAACCCCGGGTTCTATCGCCGCTGCTGGTACCGTCGGACTTTCCAGGCCCCGCCCATGGCCGGCGGCGAGCGCCTCATCCTCCACTTCGGCGCCGTGGACTGGGCCGCCAAGGTCTGGATCAACGGCTCGGTCGCCGTCCGCCACGAAGGGGGGTACACCCCGTTTTGGGTCGACATCACGGATGCGCTCCTGCCCCCTGGCGAGGAGACAGAGCAGACGATCGTGGTCCGGGCCGACGACGATCCGGCCGACCTCGGCAAGCCGCGGGGCAAGCAGGACTGGCAGCTCGAGCCCCACTCCATCTGGTACCCGCGGACGACAGGCATCTGGCAGACCGTCTGGATCGAGAAGGTGCCGCCCACCTGGATCGACAGCCTGCGCTGGACGCCCAGCCTCGACCGCTGGGAGATCAGCTTCGAAGCCTGGCTGGGCGGCGATCCCCGGGAGCGGATGCGCCTGGGCGTGAAACTGCGCGCCGGCAGCCAGATCCTCGCGGACGACAGCTACACCGTCGTGGCCGGCGAGGTCCACCGCCGCATCGCCCTGTCCGACCCCGGCATCGACGACTTCCGCAACGAGCTGCTCTGGAGCCCGGCGAAGCCGACGATCATCGAAGCCGAGGTCAAGCTCTGGGCCGACCGCGGCGAGCTCCTGGACGAGGTGGACAGCTACACCGCTCTGCGCACCCTCGCCGTCCAGGGGGACCGCATCGTGCTCAACGGCCGCCCCTATCCTCTCAGGATGGTCCTCGACCAGGGCTACTGGCCCGAGACCGGGCTGACGACGCCGGACGACGACGCCCTGCGCAAGGACGTGGAGCTGGCCAAGGCCATGGGCTTCAACGGCGTGCGCAAGCACCAGAAGATCGAGGATCCGCGCTATCTCTATTGGGCCGACGTGCTCGGCCTGCTGGTCTGGGAGGAGATGCCGAGCGCCTACCGCTTCACCAAGCGCTCGATCCAGCGGCTCACCCGCGAGTGGATGGAGGTCGTCCGCCGCGACTACAGCCACCCCTGCATCATCGCCTGGGTCCCCTTCAACGAGTCCTGGGGCGTGCCCAACCTGCCAGACAGCCAAGCCGAGCGCCACTACGTGCGCGCCCTCTACCACCTGACCAAGACGCTCGACTCCACCCGGCCGGTCATCGGCAACGACGGCTGGGAGAGCGTCGCGACTGACATCATCGGCATCCACGACTACGACGCGGACCCCGAGCGGATCGCCCAGCGGTATCTCGCGCACGACCACCTGCCCCGCCTGCTGCAGCGGGAGCGCCCCGGCGGCCGGCTGCTCGTGCTGGAGGAAACCGCGCACAATGGCCAGCCCGTGATGCTGACCGAGTTCGGCGGCATCGCGTCTTCGGCCGCGCGCGGGACCTGGGGCTACTCCCGCGCCGCCAGCGGCGAAGAGCTGGCCGCGCTCTACACCGACATTCTCTACGCCGTCAACTCGAGCCCGCTGTTCGCCGGGTTCTGCTACACCCAGTTCTCCGACACCTACCAGGAGGCGAACGGACTGCTGCGCGCCGACCGCACGCCCAAGTTCCCGCTGGAGCAGATCGCCGCCGCCACCCGCGGCGAGTCGAAGCACCGGCGCCAGAAGACCACGGAGAGTGCCAGCGGCTCGGGCACCCGGCATGAGCCGGAGGTGCCGCTTCTATTCGAGGACGACTGATGCACAAGCTGTCCCTGACCAAGCCGGACGGCCGCGCGCTCATCCTTTACGCCCGCGAGCCCCTCGCGGAAGACATGGAAGCGCCGAGCCCCGGCGTCACTCCCCCGGGCACGAAGTCGCACTTGCGCTGGCATCCGCTGCGCGGCGAGTGGGTGGCCTACGCCAATCACCGCCAGAACCGCACGTTCCTGCCGCCGCCCGAGTACAACCCCCTGGCTCCCACGGTCGACCCGGAGAATCCGACCGAGGTGCCGGCCGGCAACTGGGAGGTGGCGGTCTTCGAGAACCGCTTCCCCACGCTCACGCTCCAGGCCGAGGAGCCGGCGCCGGAGGCGGTCGTGGACACCCGGCCGGGTAAGGGGGTCTGCGAGGTGGTCGTGTTCACGCAGGATCCGAAGGCCTCCCTCGGCGGGCTCCCCCTCGACCGTCTGGAGCTGATCTTCGAAGTCTGGGCCGACCGCTACCGCGAGCTGGGCGCGCGGCCGGAAGTGCAGTACGTCTTTCCGTTCGAGAACCGCGGCGTGGAAGTCGGAGTGACCCTCCACCATCCGCACGGCCAGATCTACGCCTACCCGTTCATCCCGCCGATCGCGGCGCGGGAGCTGGCGCAGCAGCGGGAGTGGCTGGAAAAGCACGGCAGCGGCCTGCTCGAGGATCTGATCCGCCGCGAGCTGGAGGACAGCCGCCGCACGATCTACACCGGAGAGCGGGCGCTCGCGTGGATGCCGGTCTGCGCCCGCTACTCCTACGAGGTCTGGGTGGCGCCGCGGCGGCCGGCGCCGTCGATAGCCGACCTCGACGCGGAGGAGCGCGCCGACTTCGCCCGTGCTCTCAAGACGGTGCTCCTCAAGTACGACAAGCTGTGGGACAAGCCCTTCCCGTACATCCTGGTCTTCCATCAGGCGCCGACCGACGGCGAGCCCCATCCCGAGGCGCACCTCCACGTCGAGATCTATCCCGCCTACCGCATGCCGGGACGCCTGAAGTACCTGGCGGGCAGCGAGATCGGCGCCGGGGTGTTCACTGCGGATACACTGCCCGAAGAAAAGGTAACCGAGCTGCAGGCCGTGGAGGTGAGTCTTGAATGACACTGTTAACGAGACGGAGCGCCGTACGAGCGCGCCGGGATTCGAGGAGCTGTTCGGGCGCGAGTCGACGGTCACGGCCGACGCGCCCGGCCGGGTGAACCTGATTGGCGAGCACACGGACTACAACGGCGGCTACGTGCTCCCCATGGCCATTCCCCAGCGCACAAAGGTGGAGATCGGCACGCGCATCGGCACCCTCGTCCGCGCCTGGAGCGCCGACGTCAAGGAGCCGGGGATCGAGGAGTACCGTCTCGGAGAGGAGACGCCCGGCCGCGGCTGGCTCGACTACGTGCAGGGGGTGACCCAGGTGCTCCAGGAGGGGGGTCACCGGCTCCGCGGCTTCGATCTCCGGATCAGCTCGGAGGTCCCTCTCGGCAGCGGTCTCTCCTCCAGCGCGGCCCTGGAGGTCTCGCTCCTCCGCGGCCTGCGCGAGGCCTTCGCCCTGGAGATCGACGACCTCGAGATCGCGCTCGCCGGCCAGAAGGCGGAGAACGACTTCGTGGGCGCACCCGTGGGGGTGATGGACCAGATGGCCGCGAGCCTAGGGGACGAGGGCAAGGCGCTCTTCCTGGACACGCGTTCGCTCCGCTTCGAGCGGGTGCCGTTGCCGGCCGGAGCCGAGCTGGTGGTGATCGATTCGGGAGTCTCGCACAGCCACGCGGGCGGAGAGTACCGCGTCCGGCGGCAGGAGTGCGAGCAGGCCGCGGAGCTGCTCGGGTTCCGCCAGCTCCGGGACCTGGACAACCAGGACCTCTGGAGGCTGGCCCAGCTCCCCGAGCCGCTCGACCGCCGGGCGCGCCACGTCATCACCGAAAATGCCCGTGTCCGCTCGGCCGTAGCGGCCATGCAGGAGGGGGATCTCGAGCGCCTCGGCAAGCTGCTCTACCTCTCGCACCAGTCCCTGAGGGACGACTACGAGGTCTCCATCCCGGAGATCGACCTCCTCGTGGAGCTGGCCCGCCGCGAGCCCGACGTCTACGGCGGCCGGATCACCGGCGGAGGCTTCGGGGGCTCGGTCGTGATCGTCGCCAAAGCCGGCACAGGCCGGAAGATCGGCGAGCGCCTCGTCGAGGAGTACGGCAAGCGCACCAAGCGCACGGGTACTCTCCTCGTGCCGGCCAAGTGACTTTCCTCCCTCACGCGTCCTGATGTATCATGGACCGGCGACGGAGGGAGCGAGGACGGCATGGCTGAACCAATGAAAGTTCCTTACGAAGAGACGGCAGAATCCTACGTGGCCCGGATCCGGGAGCTTGCCGGAACTGATCGGGTCGGTGGCGCCCGCAAGGTGCTACAGGAGGCTCTCCGGCAGTTCCCTGGGGATCCGGCCCTGGCGCGCTGGAAAGAATTGCTTGGGCCGGCGAAGTTCAATGGATACAAGCCTTCCAATGGCCTCAACCGTGATGCGGAATTGCGCTGGCTTGACACATACGGTCCTGCTTACCGGGGTCAATGGGTCGCCGTTCTGGGTGACAAGCTGGTCGGTTATGCCGATCACCTAGAGGATCTGTTCGCTCAGCTCGAAGAGCGGCCACTCGAGCGTAACCCACTGTTCCACCGCATCCCTGACTGACTCTCCCTTGCTCCGACTAGGCCTTGTCCGTTTCACCAGCGGTCGGTCCAGGTTTGCGGATCACAGACCGGCGACCCCAGATCCAACAGCCAAGGTCTACGTTCGAGTAGAGTTTGAGCGGGGGATCGAGGTATATGCCCAGCTGGATACCGGGGCTGCATGGTCCGTCATGGCACCCGACCTGGCCGAGCGGATTGGACTCTCCCTGAGCGATGGAGATCCGGCCAAGATGCTCACTCCCCTTGGGCTCATGTACGGCTGTCTCGTCAGGGTTCCCTTCAGCTTCCATGCGGATGAAGGGGATCATCTGCTCATGACAGGCACCTTTCTCATCTCTGAAGACTGGCCGAGCGGCCTCACGTTTCTAGGCTACTCCGGTCTCCTAGACTCCATCCGTTTCGCCCTCGATCCCCAGGCGAACGACTTCTACTTCGGGCTGCCTGCGGAAAGCTGGTAGGTCAGGGCGACACCCGCCCGCGGGCCAAGCGGTCGACCTCGTTGGCCTTGGGCCAGCGCAAGAGCATCGAGAGAAAACTGGCCACGCAGAGCACCACCCCGTAGAAAGAGGAGCCTGAGAGCAGGGCCACCAGGAGGCCCATCAGCGCGGCTAGCTCGAGGACCGCGAAGCTCACCAGAGTCGCCCTCTGGTAGGCGGACAGTAGGTTGCCCAGGTCGGTAGGGATCATGCGGTTCGACGGCAGACCGCTCCGGAGGAGCGCCGTACGGAGACGGGAGGCCAGGAGGATCAGCACCGCCGCCAGGAAGGTCATGGAGAGCGGCAGCGCCACAGGCACCTTTCCGAAGGGACGGAGCCGAAAGCCCTCGACCAGGAACCAGCCCGTGATCCCATAGGCGAGCACGAAGCCAGCGAGGACTTTGCAGACGAGCCGGAGCCGGCGGAGCCTTGCGATCGGATCCATGGTCAAGGGGAATCTATACCGCCGGAGAACGAGAGCACCAGATTGCCGGCCCCGTCCACCCTCCCCTGCCATCCGCCCGGCATCACGGTCGCACTGTGGCTCTCGAAGATCAACGCCGGTCCCGGGAAAGTCTCCCCTGGGGCGAGCTGAGCGCGGGCGTAGACAGGGACCTCGCTCCAGGAGCCCGACATCCAGCACCGGCGCGTCCGCGATATCCCAGGCTGCGCCTCTACAGCCTCCGCTGACATCTCTTCCTCCGCAGAGGACGCCACGGCCCGGATCGACTCCACTTCGATGGCCCTGCCCTCCGGGGCGTAACCGTAGATCTCCCGATAGGCGATGGCGAAGGCTTCCTCGAAGGGCTCGCTTTCTATGGGCAGGGCCTCGTCCTGACCCACGAACCGGAGATTCACGATGCGCCGCCTCACTACGCCAGGGCTACCTTCCGCCGCAACCGCTTCCGCGGCCTCGCGGCCCAGCTCGTCCAACCAGCCGGAGAGCCGGTCCGCCACGCTGGCCAGCGGCTCCAGGATCTGACGATGGGCAAAACGCTCGACCACGGCCGCGCCCAAGCCCAGGGCGGAGAGGAGGCCGGCATCCCTGGGTACGACCACGTGCCCAATCCCCAGCAGCTCCGCGAGCGCGCAGGCGTGCTGGGCTCCGGCGCCTCCGAACGCGACCAGGGCGTACTCGGCCGGGTCGTAGCCCCGGCGCAGCGAGATGCTCCGGATCGCCTCGGCCATGCGCTCGTTCGCGATCTCCAGGAAACCCTCCAGCAAGGCCTCCCTCTCCTCTCCCAGCCCTTCCAGGGCGCGTTCCGACGCTCCTGTGTCCAGGGGGATCTCGAAGCGGTCCGGATCGAGCCGGCCGAGGAGGAGATTGACGTCCGTCAGGGTGAGCGGACCGCCAGCTCCGTAGCAGGCAGGGCCAGGCCAGGCGCCGGCGCTCTCCGGTCCCACATGGAGCTGCCCGCCGTCGAAGCCGCAGATCGATCCGCCCCCGGCCGCCACGCTCTCGACCGCCAGGGCCGGGGCCACCAAGTGGGCGTCGCCCACGCGGTGCTCGAAGAGGTACTCGAAGTCGCCGTCGTAGCGCGCCACGTCCGTGCTCGTGCCGCCCATGTCGAAGGCGATGATCCGGGAGAAGCCGGAACGCCGGCCCGAGAGCGCGGCCCCCACCACCCCGCCGGCAGGCCCGGAGAGCAGGCTGTCCTTGGCATGGAAGGAGCCGGCGCGCACCAGGCCGCCCGCGCTGGTCATGACATGGAGAGTCCCTCGTGACAGCGCCTTGCCGACGCGGTTGAGATAACCCTCCAGGATCGGCGAGAGATAGGCGTCCACGACCGCGGTCTCCGCCCTCGGCAGCAGCTTGATCAGCGGCGCCAGACACGAGGAAAGGGAGACGTGGCGGAAGCCAGCCTCGCGCAGCAGCTCCCCCACCGCCTCCTCATGGATCGGGTTGCGGTAGGAGTGCATCAGGGCGACCGCGGCCGACCGGATGCCAGCGCGGTGCAGGTCTCCGATCCTCTCCCCCAACCCCTCGACCTCCAGGGGGGTGAGCACGGCACCGTTCGCGGCCAGGCGCTCCTCCACCTCGACGACCACCTGGTAGAGCGGCTGGGGCTTCTCGATGTTAAGGGCGAAGAGGTCGGGGCGCTGCTGGGTGCCGATGAGCAGGAGGTCGGCGAAGCCGCGGGTGATGAAGAGCGCCGTGGGCGACCCCTTCCGCTCCAGCAGGGCGTTGGTGCCCCGCGTGGTGGCGAGCCGCATGGCGATCTCCGGCAACGGCTGGTCCAGGGGCGTGCCGGTGACGAGCCGGGCGGCCAGGATCGGAGCCTCTTCGGGCGAGCGCAGCTCGAAGGCACCTTCATCTTCAACCGGGCCGTCCAGCTCCAGGACCATGCCGGTCTGTGCGGTTACCTTGCGCGCAGTTTCCTCGTGAAGGAGCCTCAGCTTGAAACCGCGGAGGAAGCCGTCGGGCACGCTCCAACCCGCTTCGATGCGCAGCGTGGCCGGCCCGAGCCGTTCGGTGACCCGGCCGCGCAGAGCGCTCGTCGAGAGCACCTTGGCGCGATGCAGGCGCCCTCCGGGATCGACGGCCAGGCAGTCGGTGAAGGTGCCACCGGTGTCGATCCAGATCCGCCAGGCCGTCATCCGCCAAGCCGGGCGACAAGCACCTTGACCCGCTGGTTCTCCTGGTCGATGGCGACCGCCTTGCGCATCCACCGGTGGGCCTCCCCGGCATCTCCCGACGCGAGAGCCGCGATGCCCATGGCGGCGTACGGCTCGGCGTTATCGCGGTAGAGGCGCATGGCCCGCTTGTAGAAGCGCCGCGCCTCGTCGATGCGGCCATGGGCGAGGCTCAGATCCCCCAGGGCGAGATAGATGAACGGGTTGCGGCTGCCCAGCGTGCCGGACAGCGCCAGCAGGTCCTCGGCCTCCTGCGGCTTGCCCTGGTGGCGCAGGAGCGCCGCCAGGTTCTGATAGGCCGAGACCGCCAGGGGATCGATCTCGAGAGCCCTCCGATAGGCCTCCTCCGCCCGGGTGAGGTCGCCGCTCCGGCGCAGAGCCACGCCGTAGTTGATCCAGGCGCCGGGCAGCTCGGGATCGATCGTCACCGCCTTCTGCAGCCACGGCAGAGCCTCGTCCTGCTTGCCGGTCCGCAGCAGCTCGCCGCCGCGGTTGGAGTGGAAGAGGGCGATGGCGGTCATGTCGGAGATCCGGTGCACATGTTTGTAGCCGGGCTCCGGCGCGGCCGAGAAGTCGAGGATCTTGAGCTCGGAGCTCGTGCCGTAGCCGGCACTCACGTGCCCGGAGACGACCACGAGGTCCCCCTCCTTCTCGAACCTCTCGACATCGTCCACGTCCAGGTAGAAGGCGGGCACGCCGATCTCCCGGGCCATGCCTACGAAAAGGCTGGTGAAGGCCAGGCAGTTGGCGCGCCGGGTCTCGAAGACCTCCTGCGCCGTGGCGGTGTGGCGAGGCTCGTACACCACCTTGAGCTTGTCGGGATCGACCAGGCCGGCGAGCAGGGTCTCCAGGCGCTTCTCCGGCGCCGTCTCCTCGGGCACCAGGCGGTGCGCCCAGGCCCGCATCTCTTCGTTGATCTCGTAGGGAATGACGACGCCGGAGGGCTCGAGCCCGCGGTTGCGCAGCTCGCGGACGACATCGCCGGAATCCAGGTTCGCCACGCCCGACGAGGTGCATCCGGCAGCCAGCAATGCTGCGGTAAGGAGCGAGAGACGGCGGGTCAGCATGGGCGGCTCCTCAGACAGCCCGTGCAGGACGCCGGAAGAGCAGCCTCTTCACCCCGAAGTAGAGCAGGCCCACGACGAGCAGCATCGCCACGACCGGCACCACGATCGCGAGCACCGACAGCAGGACCGAGCCGCCCGCTTCCAACGTGGCGATCACCGGGTTGCCGAGGCCCCCCGTCGTGAAGGACGAGACCGAGCGCGCGGTAGCCGTGATGCCCTGGAAGGCCGCCGCCGTGCCGCCGCCGCCCAGGATGGCGAGCGTCCAGCGCAGGAACGGGTCCACATCGGTGACCGCCGAGGCCGTCACCACCATGCCGGCGACGATCGCGGTCGGCGTGGCGATGGCGTCGAGCAGGTTGTCCACCCAGGGGATGTAGTAGCCGGCGATCTCCAGCGTGGTCGCGATCGAGAAGGTGACCAGGGCCGCGGTCGAGCCGATCCAGGCGAAGCCATCGCCGAGATCCAGATAGCCGGCTCCGGCACGAGAGGCGATGCTCATGACGAGGAGGGGCACAAAAACCCGGAAACCACAGGCCGCGGCCAGGCCGAGGCCGAGCAGTATGCTGAGGAGAGTCTCCATCGCGGCTCCTTTCGTCAGCGGGTGGCGGGTTGTGCGGCCATCCGTGTGACTAGGATAACGCAGGGCGGGGCGTTGGCCTTCCAGCGTGTCGCCAGACCGGCAGCCAAGGAGGCCGAGCCCGCAGCCCGCCTGGAGTTGAAACCCCAGGCTAGAAGAGTATCTCCCCCTCCGGGGGCGAGTTGCCGGCTTTTGCGTAAGCCAGCCCCGGGCAGGGGCTGTACCTTTCTAGCCTGGGGTTTCAACCCCAGGCTTTGCCGCGAGGAGAGCTACCAGACCGCCTCCCCCTCCCGCTTCGGCGCCCAGGCGAGGGTGAGGGCCCGCACCTCGATGTCCTGGCGCCGGGGCTTCAGGCCCAGGACCTCCAGCTCCTCGGCCTCGGGGTCCAGACGCTGCTCCAGGCGCTCGATCTCGGCTTCCAGCTCGACGTTGAGGTCCGCGAGCGTCTTCTTCAGCGACTCGATCGTCTCCTCGGCGTGCGCCACGTCCTTGCGCTCCTGCATGGTCCGGCTCACGCCGCGCATGGCGCTGCCCGCCCGGCTCATGTTGCCGTAGCTCATGGTCTTGCGGCCGAAGAGCGCTCCCATGACCGCGGTACCGGCTGAAATGACGGTGCTCCAGGTCTGGCTCGACGCCTGGGCCTCCTGCTTCTCCCTCGCCTGCTCGGCGCGGCGGAGGCGCTCCTCCAGTTGCGCCACCTTGGGACCGTGCTTGCGGCGCAGCGCATCGACCTGGGCGTCCCGCCGCTCCCGTGCAACATCGCCCAGCCGGATGCGGAAGTCGCGCTCGGTCTCGCCGGGCTGCGACAGCGCTCCGAAGTTGGCGCTGCGGAAGACTTCCAGCCGCCGCGTACGGTAGAGGGAGTCCTCCAAACCCTTGCGCCAGCCCTCGTAGCTGCGCGCCCGCGCCGCCGGGGCGGGCAGCGGGCAGAAACGCGCTCCGGGGACCGGCTCCGGCTCCAGCGATTCCTTCTCCACCTCGACCGGCTCGGCCGCGTACCAGTCCACATCCCCTGCCCCGGCGAGCGGCGCCAGCAGGGAGAATTCCTCGGCGTGGTCGATCCCCGTCTTCGGCTCCACGTAGTGAACGGTCGCGGCGGCGTAGAGATGGGGCTCGTAGACGACGCCGTCCGGCCGGGTGCGGACTGGCAGGAAGCTCTGCGAGATATCCGGCGGGAGCACAGGCGGCAGGTCGGCCTGCCCGTCCGAAGGGCGCGGCGCGGCGGGCGCGACTGCCGCCGCCGCCGGAGCTGTGGACGCTGCCGCGGCCTGCGGAGTCACGCCCGCGGTGGGACCCTGAGAGGTGACGCGGCCGGCCGGCGGCGCCTGCTTGCGCGGGTCCATCAGACGCTTGAGCTCGGGCCGGGTGAGCGGACCGCGCAGGTAGGACATGGCCCAGCGCGTCTGGAACACGGCCGGCGCATCCTCATGCACGTCGTGCAGGAAGAAGACCCGGTTGCCGAGCGCCGAGAGGGTCTCCTCGATCCGCTTGCGGTCGAAGGTGCCGCCTGCCGCGGCTCCTTCCAATCCATCGAGGAGGCGCTGCTTGTCGCGCTCGGTCTGCAGGCGGCCGAGGAACCAGGTGCCGACGTTGCCGAGCCCCTTGTAGTCGATGTCCACCGGGTTCTGGGTGGCGAGCACGAGGCCGAGGCCGAACGCGCGCGCCTGCTTGAGGAGGGTCAGGAGCGGCCTCTTCGACGGCGGCTCCGCGACCGGCGGCATGTAGCCGAAGACCTCGTCCATGCAGAGGAGCGCCCGCAGGCTGCTCGTGCCCGGACGGCTGCGCGCCCAGCCGAGCGTCTGGTTGAGCAGCAGGGAGACGAAGAACATGCGCTCGCGGTCCGAGAGGTGGGCGATCGAGAAGATCGAGACCCGCGGCTTGCCAGATGGGGTGTAGAGCAGCCTGTCGATGTCCAGCGGCTCGCCATGGAGCCAGGCGCCGAAGCCGGGCGAGCCGAGCAGGTTGTTGACCGCCATGGCCAGCTCGAAGCGCTCCTTGGCGGGATAGAACGATTCCAGGTCCATGACCCCGACCCGCTCCACCGGCGGCTTCTGGATCTGCTGAATGAGCGCCGCCAGGTCGAGCCCCCTCCCCTGCCGCCAGGCCGCGTCGAAGATCGTGGCAAGGAGGATCGACTCCCGCCCGCGGATCGGATCGGAGTCGATCTCCAGCAGCGAGAGCAGGCTCGCCACGAGGGTCGTGACCCGCTCGCGCAGGAGGTCGCCGTCCTCCAGGATCTCGGGCGGCGGCGCTTCGAACGAGGAGAGGATCGAAACCGGCAGCCCGGCCTCGCTCCCGGGGGTGTAGACGGCGAAGTCCGCCGCCTCCTTCAAGCGCGCAATGCGCTCGCCGCTCTGCCCCCACCGTTCGAGCCCGACGCGCCAGGTCTCGGCTTCCTTGGCCGCGAACGCCTCCGGCGTGAGCCCGGCGCGGGCCGCGGCATCCGCATCGATCCACGGCGCGAAGTCGGCCGGCCGCAGCTCCGGGAAGGTCAGGAGGAGGTTGGCCAGGTCCCCCTTGGGATCGATGACCAGCGCGGGGATCCGGTCGATCGCGGCTTCCTCGATCAGGGAGATCAGGAGCCCGGTCTTGCCGCTGCCGGTCATGCCGACGCAGACCGCGTGGGTCAGCAGGTCGCGCGAGTCGTAGAGGAGCGGGGTGGTAGATGCCTCCCCGCGCTGCAGGTCGAAGGGCCGTCCCAGGTAGAACGCCCCGAGCTTCTCGTATGCCGCGATGTCTTCCGCCATAGGCGGCATCCTACCAAGCGCGGGGGTCTAGCGCGTAGGGCAGCGGCGTCAAACTCTCGAGCCCCCCCGATCCCAGATGAACCAGATCTTCCAGGCGCACACCATACCCCTCCTGGGGGTCGTAGAGCCCGGGCTCAAGGGTGAAGACATCCCCCTCGCGGAGGACCCCTTCGGCTCCCGAGACCTTGCGGAAGACCGGCTGCTCGTGGAGGTCGAAGCCCACCCCGTGGCCGAGGTTGTGGACGTAGCCCCGGATCGTGGTGGGATCGGAGATCGGGGTCGGGAACCCCACGGACTCGAAGAAGGCGCAGACCTCCTCCTGGAGATCCCAGCCGCGCACGCCCGGCCTCGCCCGCTGGTGCGACCGTTCCAGGGCCTGGAGGACCAGATCATGGGCGCGGCGCAAGGCCAGAGCAGGCTCACCTACACAGAACGTCCGGGTGCAGTCGGCAAACATCGTACCCCGCGGGTAGATGTCCACCACGATCGGCTCGCCCGCCCTGAGCACGCGCTTCTGCGTACCGGCCGAGTGGGGCACTCCCCCCTCCTCCGCCGGTGCGACGATGTTCCCCTTGGGCTGCTCCAGACCGTGGACGGCGAGGACCTGCCCGATCTCGGAGCGCAGGCGAGCGACCGTCAGCCGCTCCCCTTCCGTCCAGAGCTCGCCGTCCCGGACCGCGGCCCCGGCCAAGCGGGCCGCCACCCGGCGCATCGCCTCCATCACCCCCTCGGCGGCAACACGGATCGCGGCTACCTCGGCCGCGGTTTTCTTCTTGCGCACGGCGAGGACGATCGGATTCCCGGGCACCCAGGTCCAGCCCTTCCGGGCAAGGGCGGCGGTGGCGGCCTGGATGAGCCCGGCCTGGCCGTGGCCGGCGAGGGCGACGCGGCCCGGCGCAACTCCTGCCGCTTCCAGGGAGCGTTCTGCCACCCAGGCCATGACGTCGCCGGGCTCGGCGGCCAGGTTCTGCCACCGCGCCATGTCCAGGTGCTCGGGGGTGATGAGACGGAGGCCGGTCGCCGCCGCCTCCTCCCGCTCCATGGGAGTCTGATAGGCGAGGCAGGCCGGGCCCTCGGATGGAACAACGAGCTGGCTGTCGCCGAGATGAACGTCGCCGACGAAGGGCGCGAGGTCAGGATCCTGAGACGACCGGGCGAGGACGAGCAGGGCCTTGCAGCCCCGCTCCTCCAGCCCGGCCCTCAGCTCCTCGATGCGGATGGATCAATCGCCCGACAGGTTGCGGTTGATGAAGCTCTCGAAGGCCGACTTCGGCATCGCGCCCATCATGCGGTCCGCCATCTGGCCGTCCTTGAACAGAATGAACGTCGGGATGCTCGACACCTGGAACTGATACGCGATCTTCTGGTTCGAGTCGACATCCAGCTTCGCGACGCGCACCTTGCCGTCCATCTCGTTGGCGATCTGGTCCAGGACCGGCGCCACCATGCGGCACGGGCCGCACCACGCCGCCCAGAAATCCACCAGAACGGGGGTATCCGACTTGAGGACTTCCTGCTCCCAGTTGTCCTCGCTAAGCGTCACGACCTTTTCGCTGGCCATTGCAGTCCTCTCTTTTCTGAAATCAAAGGGCGACGTCCTCTCGACCGCCCGACCTCTACAACTCCGCGGCGGGCGCTTCTTGTTCCACCCGCCGCCGGCTGAAGAACTCGCGGGCGGTCTCCACGTCCCGTCCGATCTGGGCGGAGAGGTCCATCACCGTGGGGAAGATCCGCTCCTCCCGCAGCCGCTTGAAGAAGGAAAGCTCCACGCGCTCGCCGTAGACGTCCGCGTTGAAATCCAGGATGTGGCTCTCCACCACGCGCTGGTAGTTCTCATAGACCGTCGGCCGCGTGCCGATGTTGGTCACGCTGTCGAAGGAGGCGGGCACGCTGGGGAAGAAAACCCGGCTGGCATAGACCCCGTCGAGGGGGAGCAGCTTGTTCTCCGCCACCAGGTTGATCGTCGGCCAGCCCAGGCGCTTGCCCATGCGGTCGCCGCGGGCGATGACCCCGGCGATCGAGTAGGGGCGGCCGAGCATGTCCAGAGCCTCGGCGACCTTCCCTTCCGAGATGGCCCGCCGGATGCGCGAGCTGGAAATCCGGTCGCCGCCGGAGTTGACCTCGTCCACCCCGAAGGCGTGGAAGCCCAGGCTCTCCCCCATCTCCCGCAGCAGCGAGAGATCTCCTTCTCTGCCATGGCCGAAGACGAAGCTGGACCCGACGTAGACCTCCTTCAGGTCGAGCTTCTCGTGCAGGAACTCGCGCACGAACCGCTGCGCCGGGATCTTCGAGAGCTCGGGGGTGAAGCGGACCACCAGGACCACCGAGACCCCCGCCTCTTCCAGAAGCTTCTCCTTCTGCGGCAGGGTGGTGAGCAGCGTGGGCGCCTGCTCCGGCCGCAGCACCGCGACCGGATGGGGGTCGAAGGTGACGACTACGGAGGGCACGCCCAGCTCCCGGGCGCGGGCCACGATGAGGTCGAGGGCGTAGCGCTGGCCGCGGTGCACGCCGTCGAAGTTGCCGATGGTGCCCACGCCGCCGCGGGGCAGATCGCTCGCGTTGAAAGCGTCCTTGATGACGATCATCGGGGCGGGATGGTATCAGGACTCGAGAGGAACTGACGATGTGCCCGACACGATGTGCCCGACAAGATCGTCGGCGTAGGCCTCGGTGATCTCCACCTCGACGAGGGCGCCGGCCGGGGCCGAGCCGTCGTTGATGAGGAGCCGGCCGTCGATCTCCGGGGCCATGCCGTAGTGGCGTCCCTGGAGCAGGTGCTCGGTCTCTTCGCAGGGGCCCTCGACGAGAACTTCCAGACGCTTGCCGAGGAGCCGCCGCCGCTGTTCCAGGGCGATCGGCCTCTGCGCTTCGAGGAGCTGGCGCAGGCGCCGACGGGCCACGTGCCGGGGCACCCGGTTCGGGAGGCTGGCGCCCGGGGTGTCGTTCTCGGGGCTGTAGGCGAACGCGCCGAGATGGTCGAAGCGGGCCTGCTTCACGAAGCCGAGGAGGTCCTGGAAGTGCTCCTCGGTCTCGCCCGGGAAGCCGACGATGAACGTCGAGCGCAGGAAGATGTCCGGCGCGAGCTCGCGGGCGCGCTCCACGAGGCGCAGATAGCGCTTCGCATCGCCGCCCCGCCGCATGGCCGAGAGGATGTCCCCATGGCTGTGCTGGAGCGGGATGTCCATGTAGGAGCAGAAGCGCTTCTCGCTCCCCATGAGGCGGAGCAGGTCCTCGTCGAGCGTGGTCGGATAGGCGTACAGGAAGCGGATCCAGGGGATCGAGGTCTTACCCAGGAGCTCCTCGACGAGCCGCACAAGGCCGTGGCGACCCAGCCCCAGGTCCTCGCCATAGCGGGTGGTGTCCTGGGCGATCAGGTTGAGCTCTGCGATCCCCGACTCCTCTTCCAGGCGCCGGGCCTCCTCCACCAGGCTCTCGATCGTGCGGCTGCGGAAGCGGCCGCGCCAGATCGGGATCGCGCAGAAGGTGCAGGGATTGTTGCACCCCTCGGCGACCTTCAGGTAGGCGAAGCCGCGGGTGGTGAGCAGGCGGGGCGCGGTGTGGTCGAAGACCATGTGCGCCGGCGCGGGCAGGGGGGGACCGCCGCCGAGCTGCACGACGTCGCCCACGTCCCGGAGCTGATCGAGGCCGACGAAGCCGTCGATCTCCGGGATCTCCTTCGCCAGCTCCTTGCCGAACCGGTTGACCATGCACCCGGCGACCAGGACCTTCTCGACGCCGCCCTTGCCCTTGCGGGCCACGACTTCGAGGATCGTGTCGATCGACTCCTGCTGGGCTTCCTCGATGAAGGCGCAGGTGTTGATGACGACGGTGTCGGCGCTGTCGAGGTCGTTGACCACGTCGTATCCGCGGCGCGCCAGCTCGCCGAGCATGACCTCGCTGTCGACGAGATTCTTCGGGCAGCCGAGGCTGATCATGCCCACGCGGGGGCGTCGGACGGGGTGGATCGGTTCAGTCATGAGCGGGAGAGTCTAACAGACGCGGCGCAGGGGAAATTCCGGCCGTCCGCGGCTGCGAACCGGCCGCCATCCGCTGCGAACGGGGCTCGATTCGCAACCGCCGGTCCGCCATCCGCTGCGACACGCCCGCAATTCGCAGCAGCCGTGCCCTCTTTCGCAACAAATCAGGATATTATCGCTGCGATCAACCTTCGATCCGCTGCGAATCAGTTCCGTGCAGCACGCGACGGCCCTCCATTCGCTGCGAATCGTCGGCGCGCGGTTGCGACCATCCCCCGATTCGCAACGGACCGCCCCTCGTGATGCTACGATGCCGCGGGAGGAGACGATGAGCTTGACCGTGCCGCAGGTTCTGGAGGCCCTGGAGGCGCAGATTGCGCACCATCGGGAGAGGGAGGCGTTCCACGCCGGGCAGGAGGCGGCTCACCGGGAGCGGCGCGCCCGTCATGCCGCGGAGCTGGAGGGGCTCACGAAACACTACGAGAACCTGCGGGAGAGCCTTGGGGTGATCGCGGGCTTCGCCGCGCCGAAGCCGCAGAGCGGCCGTCCCAGCCTCACCCGTCTGGTGGGCCTGGCCGTGGCGGACCTGGAGCCGGACCATCCCTTCACCGCCAGCGAGCTGGCCGCGGAGGTCGACCGGCGCTTCGGGGACCGGCTGAAGAAGCCCGCGGAGCGCAATCTCGTTGCGATCGCTCTCCGGCGGATGCATGAGCGCGGCCGGCTGCGTCTGGTCCGCAAGGGGCGGCCCCACACGGAAGCGGTTTATGCGCGGGCGGAGTAGAAAATGAACGGCGGAACGTCCACCCGCAAGGACTTTTCGAAGCGACAATGAAGTACTGGCCCGAGCTGGCTCCCGCGCTGGAGGCGGGAGCGCTCGTCATTCTCGAAGACTCAGCGATCAGGATTCGCCGGCTGCCCATCGGCTAGAGTGGGCCCACTGTGCCGGAAAGCCGGCTCTTCGAGGAGTACGACCCTCTCTTCCAGCACCGAGGAGGCATAGGCCCAAGCCTGGGAGAGATCCTCCGCTTCCAGCTCAGGCCATTCCGTGAGGATCTCCTCCACCGTCATCCCGGAGGCCAGGTAAGCCAGGATTGAGGCCACCGGCATCCGCAGGCCGCGGATGCACGCCTTTCCGAAGCACTTGTCGGGATCGAAGGTGATGCGGTTGAATCGATGGTGGCGGACTTCCACGGCTCTTCTCCTCTCGCGCCGTCATCTTACCGCGACTTTCCCTTCAGAGCACCGAGGGGATCGCGCAGTCGCTGGTGGGCAAGAAAGCGCGGGTGCGGATCTACGGCAAGAACTGAGGTCGGAGCGAGGCCCGGGCCGGCGCACCCGGGCCTCCTGAAGGACGGCGGAGGCTCAGGGAGGGCAGGACCCGATCGGCGGACAATAGGTGTAATTGCCGTCGCAGACGACCGCCTTCGGCTTGAGCTGGCAGCTCACCTCTCCCCAACATTCGATCGTCACATACCCCCCTCCGCAGACACATTGCTTCGAGATATAGCAGCCCGTCAGGAAATCCGGCTCGGGAGCCTTGGCGGGGGCGCCAAGCTGCTCCAGGAACCCGGAGGGGTCGACCACGGCCGGCGCAGGCGCTTCGGCGAACGCACCCGCCACGGCAAATCCAAGAGCGAAGGCGAACAGGACGGCGACTCTTTTCATAAGTCCTCCTTTTCAATCCTTCGCGAAGTATACACTAACGCAAAAGCTCCCAGCGCTCGCTAGCAGCTGCCGTAATCGACGAACCCCTTGTTGATCGAGGCGATCGTCCGCTGGGTGCGCCGGAACACGCCGACCCCTTCGCGCGATCCTCCGTCGTTCGTGTTGCCTTCGATCGTCACGAGCTTACCGCCCATCACCCGCTCCACCAGACCGGTATGCCCGGCGCCTCCCGCCGGCCCGGTGTCGATCACGAAGATGTGGCCCGGCTTGACCAGGGACGGGTTGTTCTTGGCCCGCATCAGGGTGATGCGCTTCGCGCCCTTGCTCTCGGCCCGGCTCCAGTGGTCCAGCACACCCGCGGTCTTGACCATGGGATTGGCCCGGCCCAGCTTCTTCGCCGCCTTGTCGAAGCAGAAGTAGACGAACGCGACGCACCAGGCGAACCGGCCCGCGGGATCGAGCCCGGCCGTCCGCACGTACTCGTCGACCTCCGGTCCGCGGTTGGGAGAGGTTTCCATGACCCCGATCTGGGTGACCGCGAACTTCAGCACCTCGGTCAGGAGGTCCGAGGACGTCTCGTTCCGGACCGTGACCGACTGCGCGCCGAACAGGGCTGCCCAGGTGAGGGAGCCGACCTCGCCGTCGATCTTGAGCGGCAGGCCGTCCGTATCCGTGAACCGGGCCTGGAACAGGCGCACCGCATTGTCGGTCGGCTTGTCGAAGTCTCCGTCTTCGTCGACGGGGCCGCAGCCCACCTCGTTCAAGCGGCGCTGCAGGGCGAGCACGTTGTCCTTGTCCTTGTGGCCGAGCTTGATGATCTTTCCCGGGAAGGGAAGGGGGGCGGTCATCTGGGGTTGAGGCTGCATGGGGGCTCCTTTGTCTCGTCTTGCATAGGCGACGGACAGCGGCAAAAGTTTCCTACGTCCCCTTGAGCGCCACCGTGGGATCGAGCCGCGCCGCCCGGCGGGCGGGGAGATAGCAGGCGATCAGGGAGATCAGGGCCAGGACCACGGGCACGGCCACGAAGGTGAGCGGGTCGGTCGCCTCGACTCCATACAGCATGCCGGCCATGGCGCGGGAGACAGCGAAGGCGCCCGCCAGGCCCCCGGCTACCCCCCAGGCCACGAGCGCCATGCCCTGGCGCAGCACGAGCCGCTGCACGTCCCGCGGGTGGGCGCCGACCGCCATGCGGATGCCGAGCTCCCGCCCCCGCAGGCTCACCGAGTAGCTCAGCAGGCCGAACAGCCCCAGCACGGCCACGCCCAGCCCCAACAACGCGAAGAGACCGGCGATCTCGGCGTGCATGCGCTGCTCGGCCAGGCCGCGCGCCAGGTGCTCGCGGCAGTCCACCAGTTCCACGACCGCGAGGTCCGGATGGGCCTGCTGGAGGGACCGCCGCAGGGCCGGCGCCACCGTGGCAATCGAAGCCAGCGAAGCCAGCGAAGCCGCCGAGCGCACCAGGAGCGTCATCCGCGGGAGCTTGCGCTCCCCGCTGGAGAAATAGACCATCGGCCCCGGCTCCTCCAGGAGCGTGGAGCGGATGTCCCTGGCGACCCCGACCACCTCGAACGGCCTCTCCCCGATCTCCGGTGCGGCGGGATCCACGATGCGCAGGGAGCGGCCGACGGCGGGGCCGCCGCCCCAGAGCCGCTGCGCCATCCTGCGGCTCACCACCACCGCCCGCGGCGACTCCTCGCGGTCGCGGTCGTCGAGGGCCCGCCCGGCCAGGATCGGGATGCCCACGGTCTTGAAGTAGTCCGGAGACACGGTGTTGAAGGCCACGTCGATCTGCTCGTCCTGGCGGTCCAGGCTCGCGGCCTGCACCAGCCGCGACCATCCGGACACCGGCAGGTTGTTGGCCAGGCTGGCCGAGGCCACGCCGGGGGTCTGCCGCGCCTCCTCCAGCACCCGCCGGTAGATGCCGGCGCCGCCCTCCCCGGCCATGACGCTGCGCGGGATGTTGACGGTGACCAGGAGCAGGCCGTCCGGATCGAAGCCTGGATCCACCCGCTGTGCCTGCGAGAGGGTGCGAACCAAGAGGCCGCCGGTCAGGAGGAGGAGGACCGAGAGTCCGATCTGGACCACGACGAGGACCTTGCGCGGGGCGAGCCCTCCTCCGAAGCCAAGCGCGGAGGCGTCGCTTTTGAGAGGGCCGAGGAGATCCCCGCGCAACACCCGGAACACCGGGCCGAGCGCGCCGAGGAAGGCGCAGAGCACCGTGATGAGCGCCGCGAAGGCGGCGGTGCGGGCGTCGAACCGCACCAGCTTCGTTCCCGCCGACCAGTCTCCCACCCCGATCGGGGAGGTCGTCACGAAGGACTCGATGCGCCGCGCCAGGCCGCCGGCCACGCCGAGGCCCAGGAGCCCGCCGAGGAGGCAGAGGACCAGGCTCTCGGCCAGCACGCCGGAGAGCAGCCAGGCCCGGCTGGCGCCGAGCGACGCCCGGATCCCCCACTCCCGCTGCTTCGAGATGGCCCGCGCCAGCAGCAGGTTGGCGATGCTCGCGCAGCCCAGGAGGAGGAAGGCGGAGGCCATGCCCATGAGCATGCGCGTCCGGTCCAGGAGCTCGTCGTCCTGGAGCTCCGGATCGACACTGCCGAACGAGCGGACGGTCATCCGGCGCGCCTCCCCTCCGGGGAGCGGCACGGCGGCGTCGAGGGCCCGCCCCAGGACGTCCAGGCCGGCCTGCGCCTTCTCCAGCGACACCCCGGGAGCGAGCCGGCCGAAGACTCCCAGCCAGCGCGCGCCGCGGTTGTCGATCCGGGGGGTCGCCAACCGGTCGGTCAGAAGCGCGGGCACGTAGAAGGCGGACGCGTAGTTCATCCCCTGGAACCCTGCGGCGGCCACACCGACCACCGTCACCCCCGTGCCGTTGATCCGCAGCTCGCGGCCGACCACGCCGGGATCGCCGCCGAGGGTGCCGACCCAGAAGCGGTGGCTGAGCACCATCACGGGCGGCGCGCCGGGCCGGTCGTCCGCGGGCTGGAGCAGCCGCCCCACGACGGGCCGGGTATTGAAGAAGGAAAAGTAGTTGCCCGTCACCAGGCCGCCCCAGGCAAAGGAGGTCCGCTGGCCGTCGGACACGGAGGCGCCGAAGCGCGAGGTGCCGAACAGGTCCGTCACCACGCTCTGGCGCTCTCGGAGGTCGCGGAGCTCGGGGTACGAGAAGATCATCCACCGGTCCTGCCCGGTCCCGGAGTGGACCGAGACGATGCGCTCGGGGTGAGGCGCGTCGACCGTCTCCCACAACGTCGACGCCAGGTAGGCGAAGAGCGCCGTGTCGGCCCCGATGCCGAGCGCCAGCGTCAGCACGGCCGGCACCATCACGGCCGGCTGGCGGGAGAGCGAACGGAACGCGGCCGAGAGCTGCCGCGGGAGCTCGCGCATGCCTACGTTCCCTTCAGAGCCACCGTGGGATCGAGCCGCGCCGCCCGGCGGGCGGGGAAATAGCAGGCGATCAGGGAGACCAGGGCCAGGACCACGGGCACGGCCACGAAAGTGAGCGGGTCGGTCGCCTCGATCCCGTACAGCATGCCGGATACGGCGCGGGTCAGCGCAAACGCGCCCGCCACCCCTCCGACCACCCCCCAGGCCACGAGCGCCATGCCCTGCCCCATGACGAGCCGCCGCACGTCCCGGGGCCGGGCGCCGATGGCCATGCGGATGCTGATCTCCCGCCTGCGCAGGCTCACCGAGTAGCTCAGCAGGCCGAACAGGCCCACCACCGCCACGCCCAGCCCGAGCAGCGCGAAGAGGCCGGCGACCTCGGCGTACATCCGCTGCTCGGACAGGCCCTGTGCGATGTGCTCGCGGCAGCCCACCAGGTTCACGATGGCCAGGTCCGGGTGGGCCTCGTGGAGCGCCCTCCGCAGCTCCGGCGCCAGGGCGGCCGTGGGCACGGAAGAGCGCACCAGGAGCGTCATGCGCGGGTGCTCGCGCTGCTCGTGGGAGAGGTAGACCAACGGAGCGGGCTCCTCCATGAGCGCGGAGCGGACGTCCTTCGCCACGCCCACCACCTCGAAAGGCCTCTCCGCGACCTCCGGAGAAGACAGGTCGATCAGGCGCAGGACGCGGCCGACGGCGGCCTGCTCTCCCCAGATCTTCCGCGCCATGCTGCGGCTCACCACCACCGTCCGCGGCGCGTCCTTCCGGTCCCGCTCGTCCAGGGGCCGGCCGGCCAGGATCGGGATGCCGATGGTTTCGAAGTAGGCCGGCGACACCGCGTTGTAGGCGACCTCGAACAGCCGATCCTGGCGGTCCAGGCTCGCGGCCTGCAACATGCGCGAAAACCCTGAGACCGGCAGGATGTGGGAGAGGCTCGCCGAGGTCACGCCGGGGGTCGACCGCGTCTGTTCCAGCACCCGCCGGTAGATGCCGGCCCCGCCCCCGCCCGACATGACGTTGCGCGGAATGTTCACCGTGACCAGGAGCAGGCCGTCGGGATCGAAGCCCGGGTCCACCCGCTGCGCCTGACTCAGGGTGCGGACCAGGAGGCCGCCGGTCAGGAGGAGGAGCAACGACAGGGCGACCTGGAGCACGACGAGGACCTTGCGCGGGGCCAGACCCCCTCTGGAGCCGCTCGCCGAGGCGTCGCTCTTGAGGGGGCCGAGGAGGTCTCCGCGCATCACCCGCAGCACCGGGCCAAGCGCGCCCAGGAGCGCGCAGAGCACCGTCACGAAGGCGGCGAAGGCGGCGATGCGGCCGTCGAACTGCAACAGCCGCGTCCCCTCCGCCCAATCGCCCAGGCCGCCCGGCGGGGTCATCACGTAGGCCTCGATCCTCTTCCCGAGGGCGGCGCCTACGCCCAGGCCCAGGACGCCGCCCACCAAGCAGAGCACCAGGCTCTCGGCGAGCACGCCGGAGAGCAGCCAGGCCCGGCTGGCGCCAAGCGACGCCCGGATCCCCCACTCCCGCTGCTTCGAGATGGCTCTCGCCAGCAGCAGGTTGGCGATGCTCACGCACGCCAGGAGGAGGAAGGCGGAAGCCACGCCCATGAGCATGCGCGTCCGGTCGAGCCACTCCGGGTCCCCCCACCCGGGGTCGTACTCGCCATAGAGGACCACGTCCATCCGGCGCGGCTTGCCGTCGGGAAACGGCGCCGTAGCGTCGAGCGACCGTCCCAGCACGGCCATCGCGGCCTGCGCCTTCTCCCGGGTCACCCCCGGAGCGAGGCGGCCCGTGATGTTCACCCACTGTGCGTCGCGCTCGTGCAGCCGCGGCACCGCGGTCGCCCGGTCCGTCAGGCTCGCCGGCACATAGATCGCCGAGGCCAGGTTGAACCCCTGGAAGTCCTTGCCGGCGACGCCGACCACCGTCATACCCATGCCGTTGACGCGCAGCTCGCGTCCCACGACATCCGGGCTCCCGCCCAGGGTGCCCTGCCAGAAGCGGTGGCTGAGGACGACCACGGGAGGCGCGCCCGGCCGGTCGTCCGCGGGCTGAAGGAGCCTGCCCATCGTGGGACGCGTGTTGAAGAACCCGAAGTAGTTGCCCGTCACCAGTCCGCCCCAGGCGAAGGAGGTGCGCTCGCCGTCGGCGCCACCGACGGCGATAGAGGCGCCGAAGCGGGAGTGGCCGACGAGGTCCACGACGGCGTTCTGGCTCTTCAGGAAATCCTCGTACTCGGGGTAGGACATGGCCCTGCGCGGCTCTTCATCGGTCCCGGCGTAGACCGAGACGATGCGCTCGAAGTGAGGCGCGTCGATCATGGGCCAGAGGATCGCCGCCAGGTAGGCGAACAGGGCCGTGTTGGCCCCGATGCCGAGCGCCAGCGTCAGCACGGCCGGCAGCATCACGGCCGGCTGGCGGGAGAGCGATCGGAACGCGGTCGAGAGCTGCCGCACGATGTCGCGCATGAGAAAACCTCCGGGATCCTGTCCACGTATTCTACGGGCAATGACCGCTCCGCGTCTGTGCCGGCCGTGGCTCCCTACCCTTCTTGGGGTGCTCGCGCTCGCCGCGAGCGCGCCGGCCGAGCCGGCCGCCCTGGGAAAGGCCGACCGCATCCTGATCCTGAAATCGGAGCGCAAGCTCACGCTCTACCGCGAAGGCAAGCCCCTGAAGACCTACCTCGTGGCGCTCGGAGGCTCCCCGATCGGGGACAAGCAGTGCCAGGGGGACCAGCGCACGCCCAAGGGCACCTACCGCATCGAGCTGAAGAACCGAGCCTCCCGCTTCCACCGCCGGGCGGCGACATCATGATCCACGGTCTGGGCAAGGAGTTCGCGTTCCTCGGCAAGCTCCACCGCACCACGGACTGGACGCTGGGCTGCGTGGCGGTCACGAACGAGGAGATCGAGGAGATCTGGGCGGCGGTGGATGTGGGGACGGTGGTGGAGATCCGGCCGTAGGCGGTTCAGCGTAGGCTCAGCGGATTCGTCCACCTGAGTCCCGGGAAACGACCAAAGTCCGAGTCGGTCGAGCACAGCTCGCATTGGTGCTCAATCGCCAGAGCAGCCAGATGGGCATCGGTCGTCAGGTTGCCCGCAGTGCCAAGCCTCTCCAGAAGATCGAAGAGAAT
The DNA here is from genome assembly GCA_034667225.1 of Acidobacteriota bacterium. Classification (GTDB taxonomy): domain Bacteria; phylum Acidobacteriota; class Thermoanaerobaculia; order Multivoradales; family UBA5704; genus DATMER01. Next base: position 14,574 of record JAXDKG010000045.1, on the reverse strand, counting down.
CGAGGCATGACCCCGCCCAGGCTCCAGAACGATCACCTGGGGCTGTGCAAGCCAAGCACGAACCTCGCTGCATGCGGCCTTGACCGGCAAAGGTTCTCTGAAAACGCTGGTATGGGTGGATAGCCGAATGAACCCCAGCATCACCGCCCAGCAGAGCCCCACCGGACGCTGGCTGCTCAACACGGCCTCCCACCACGCTTTTGCCGGCAGGTGAGAGATCGCCCCGCGGTTATGGGCATGAAGGATGAGGTTGAGGTCCGGAAGGATCATCCTCGGAGCTTCCGCGCGATATCTTCCACTTCGAGCTGGTCCAGCAACTGGTTCATCTTGTCTGGATCGATCCCCGGCTGGAGGCCGTCAACGAAGGCGCGGATCTGGAAGCGTGGCAATGCGTCAAGGACTTCTTTCTCCTCTGGGCTTGGCTGCGCGTCACCTGCCTGCCAATTTGTGAGGACGATGACCTCGGCAGGCCCCTCCGGGAAATCGTCTGGGAGGCGAACCTCGACTCGATGGTCTTCCTGGATCGTTACCCTCAGCTTATGAGCATGCACGGCCAAGCCCTCCTTTACAACTGCAATTGTAAGCGCATCCCGAAGCAATTCTCCCCCCACTCCCTGTCATTGAGCGTAGGCGGCGACCACGCGACGGCGCCTGCCATGGTCGAAAGGCTCTACCCCGTAAACCACGCCAGCGCCTCCCTGGCAATGTCCTCGGGGACCGTGTGCGGGCCATCGAACTCGTGGTAGAGCACTTCGTAGCCGGCGCTCCGGAGGCGCGGGACGAGCCTGCGGCTGCAGGAGTCGATGGGCAGGATCTCGTCCCTTGTGCCGTGCGAGATGTAGATCTCCGGTCTTCCCTGCTGCTCCTTAGGAGCCATGAATCCCGGCGAGAAGGCGATCACGTGGCTGAAGAGGTCGCCGTTCGTGATCCCGAGCGAGAGCGCGTAGGAGGCGCCGTCCGAGAACCCCTCGGCCGCGATACGTGCCCGGTCGATGGCGCAGCGGGCAAATGTCAGCTCCAGGGCGCGGTCGAGGAAGGCCACGTCGGGTCCGTACCCGCCCTGGATCACGTCCCAGGTCTGCCGCCGGGAGTCGATCGCCAGGAGGACCAGCCCGGCATCGTCCGCGAGCCCATGAAAGGGGCCCAGGGCAGGGCGGGCGCTACCTCCGGCGCCGTGCAGCATCACGGCGAGCGGCGCGGGACGGTCCGCCCGGTATCCCTTGGGCACGTAGAGGAAGCCGTCCCTTCCTTGGCCCAGTCCGAGCTCGTGCAGGCCCGACTGCGCAGCCTCCTTCGGACGGCCGGGGCGGGCCAGCAACCGCGCGTCCTGTCGTGCTGTCGGGATCAAGGGCTCCTCCTTCTTCCTGGATCCCTGACATGCTGCCGTGAGACATGCCAGAAAAAGCAGCTCGCGCCGGGTCACGACATCAACCAGAAGCCCCCGAGCACGATGGACGCGGCCGAGGCGCCGCCGAGAAGGGCCTGATAGCCCCGGTGTCCGAAGGCCGCCAGCCGGGCGGCCGCGAGGCCGAGAACCGAGGCGAAGGCCACCATGGCCACGATCGCTCCCAAGCCGAAGCCGCCCATGTAGGCCAGCGACGACGCCCGGGAGGGGAGCGCCAGGGCCGGGAAAAGCCCGAGGATGTGCGAGCTGCCAGCCAAGCCATGGATGCCCCCGATCCAAAGGGCTGCCAGGCCATGCCGGGAGTGGCGATGAGCAGCCTCCTCCTCGAGCCGCGGCGCAAACGCCTTGCGCAGCCCCCAGAGGCCGACCGCGATCAGAACCGCGCCGACCATGCGCTCGCTCCAGGAGGAGACACGCTCCAAGGGGAGCACGTCCCGCAGCGCGAGCGCCAGCAGGCCCACCATCCAGACGCCGACGCTGTGGCCGATTCCCCAGAGCAGGCCCGTGCCCCACCCGCTGCGCCGCTCCCCCACCACGAGCGGCGCGACGGCGGACAGGTGGTCCGGCCCCGCAAGGGCGTGAGTGAGCCCGGCGAGCAGGCCGGCGAGAGCAGCGAACCAGGTGGCGTGATCCATGACAGCGGAAAGTCTATACAACTCGCAGGGTGGCGTTCAGGAGAGCTGCACCAGTATGGGGCGTCAACGCTCCCGATCCTCGCGGATGAGATTCTCCGGGGCGCGGGACAGCCGGCACGGCTCTTCCTTCTCAATCTTCGTCCTCAGCTCCTTTAGGATCTCTAGCCGCCTTTCCCGTGCGGTGAACTCGGGCAGCCGGCGCAGTTCCACAATGGCCTGCTCTGCCACGCTCCGGTGCTCGGCCTGCGCACGGAAAGATAGCGCCTCGTAAACATCGTCGGGCAGATTGCGGATCTGTAGAGAAGCCATCCAGGAGCCTCCTCTTCTTTCTTGGTTCTCATCATAATGCATGCGTCTTGCCGGAGCATGCAGGGCCGTCCTACCACATCTTGTGGTACGAAACCAGCCTCCACCACCACCTTGTAGTGGCTTCCGGGCCTCTGCTATCCTGCCCTCTACTGGCAGGGGCACACCAAACATGCTGAAAGTCAAACGGCTCGAGATCTCCGGATTTAAATCGTTCGTCGACCCGGTCCGCGTGGAATTCGCGGGCGGGATCACGGCTATCGTCGGTCCGAACGGGTGCGGCAAGAGCAACCTGTCGGAAGCCATGACCTGGGTGCTTGGCGAGCAGAGCGCCAAGTCCCTGCGCGGCGGCACGATGGAAGACGTCATCTTCAATGGCGCCGAGCACCGCAAGCCCCTGGGCATGGCCGAGTGCACACTGACGCTGGAGACCGACTCCTCCTTCCAGGGCTCCGACGGCGGCTGGATGACCATCGGCCGCCGGGTCTTCCGCGGCGGCGAGAGCCAGTATCGGCTCAACGGCCGGGTCGTGCGCCTGAAGGAGATCCGGGACATCCTGATGGACACCGGCCTGGGCATCCGCGCCTACTCGGTCATCGAGCAGGGCAAGATCGGGATGATCCTCTCCGGCAAGCCGCAGGAGCGCCGCAAGCTCATCGAAGAGGCCGCGGGCATCACCCGCTACAAGGCGCGCAAGAGCGTGGCCGAGGTGAAGCTCCAGGAAGCCACGGCCAACCTCCTCCGCCTGGACGACGTCATTTCCGAGGTCGAGCGCGCCCTGCGCTCCCTCAAGCGACAGGCCGGCGCGGCGCGGCGCTACCAGGAGAAGGAGATCGAGTACCGCGAGCTGCTGGAGAAGGTCCTCGCCGGCCGCTGGGCCTCCCTCTCCGCCCGCTTGCACGAGCTGCGCTCCAAGATTGAGGAGGCCACCACCCGCGAGGCCGGGCTCGCCGCCGACCTGCACCGCGACGAAGCCGCGCTCGCGGCAGGCCGGCAGAGGCTCGACGAGCTGGCCCGCGCCATGGCCGAGCGGCATCAGAAGGTCGCCGAGCTCGCCGCCACGATCGAGGGCCGGCAGGAGTTCCTCAAGGCCAACCGACAGACCGTCAAGGAGATCGGCGACCGCGCCGAGCAGGACCGCGGCATGGCCGAGCGCCGCGAGGCCGAGATCCAGGCCCACGTGGATGCCCTGGAGGCCTTGGAAGAGCGACGCGTCGAGCTCGCGGCCGAGCGTGAGCAGGCCGCCCAGGCGGTCGAAGCCGACGAGCGCCAGATCGCCTCGGCCGAGCGCGATCTGCAGCAGGTTGCCGCCCGCGTCGAAGCCGTGCGCGGCCAGCTCGCCGCCGCGGTCAACGAGATCAACGGATTCCGGCAGAGGGTCCAGCAGGCCCAGATCGAGCTGGAGCGCGGCAACTTCCGCCGCCATCATCTCGACCAGGAGCTGACCCAGCACGCCCACGAGCTGAAGCAGGCCGCCGAGGGCCTCGCCCTGGCCCAGGAGAAGGTCAAGGGATCGGAGACCGCTCTCACCGGCAAGTCGGCCGACCAGGAGCGGGTCGCCGCCGCCCTGGAGATCACGATGCGCCGCGAGGCTGAGTCCTCCGAGCGCAAGCGCGGCCTCGAAGACCAGCTCACCGGCTCGCGCCAGCGCCAGCGTATCCTCGCCGAGCTCTCCCGCGCCCACGCCCAGCGCCGGGCCGCCCTGGAAAAGGCCCTCTCCTCCGCCGGCCTCGCCGAGCCCGCCTGGCTCGCCGGCCAGGCCAAGGCGCTGGAAGGCTGGGAGCGCAGCCTGGATGTCTACCTGGGCAGCCTGGCCGACGCCGTCGTCCTGGAACCGGGCGCCTCGGCCCGCGACCTGGCCCAGGCGCTGGCTGGCCGCTCGGCCGCGGTGCTCGTCGAGCGCCGGCCTCCCTCAGACGAGCACGTTCCGATGGTGGACGACTCCGCGGTGGTTCTCTCCCTGGGCGAGGCGCTGGCCCTGCCCGAGGAATTGGCAGCCGCGCTGCCGCCCGCCTTCCTGGTGCGCTCCGCGGCCGACGCCGAACGACTGGCCCGCCTCCATCCCGGCTATGCCTTCCTGAGCCGCGAGGGGATCTGGGTGCAGGCCGGCACCTTCCATGTCGAAGGCGACATCGCCACGCCGGGCGTGCTGGAGCGCGAGAGCGAGCTGGCCACTCTGGCGAAGGCAATCCCCGACCTGGAGCGCCAGCTCCGCGAATCCACCTCCGAGCTCGAGCGTCTGGTGACCGAGCGGGCAAATCTGGCGAAGGAATCGAACCGGCTCCAGGGAGAGGTCGCGCAGCTCCGGCAGGAGCTGGCCGTCCACCGCGCCCGCCAGGAAGATGCGGCCACTCGCCACCGGCGCCTCACCTCCGAGCAGGAGACCCTGACCACCGAGCAGCAGGAAATCGCCCGCGAGATCGAGCGCGTGACCCAGCGCCGCCAGCAGTCCCAGGACGAGCTGGCCGCCGCGGAAGAGCGCAACACTTCGCTCCAGGAGGGTTTCGACCGCGCACAGGCCGAGTTGGAGGCGTCCAAGGCCTCCCGCGAGGCTCTGCGCACCGCGAGCGCCGGCCGGCGGGGCCGTCTGGAGCTGCTCGACGAGCGGTTGGAGTCGCACGACCGCGAGGAGTCGCGCCTCCGCGCCGAGGTGGATCGCGGCCGGCGGCAGGTCGCCCTCTGGCGGGAGGACGCGGACAAGCTCGCAGCGCGCCGGAACGACCTGGAGGCGGCGATCATCAAGGCCCAGGAGGAGTTGCAGAGCGCCTTGGAGCGCCGGGCCGCCGCGGAAGAAGGGGTTCTGGAGGAGCAGCAGCGGCTCGACGAGCGGCGCGAAGAGATCCACGGCCTGGACGAGCGTATCCACGAGACCCGCGAGCGCCGGGACGCCGTCCGAGCCGAGGTCGAAGAACACCGCATCGCCCATGCCGCGCTCCGCCAGGACGCCGAGCACCTGAGCGTGACCTTCCACGAGCACTTCGAGAAGCCGCTGCCGCCGGTTGAGGAAGTGGGAGAGCCGCCCGCCGACCTCGTCGAGACGGAAGCGGAGCTGGCGCGCACCAAGGCGGCGCTGGAGCGCCTCGGGCCCGTGAACCTGCTAGCCGTCCAGGAGCACGACGAGCAGGAAGAGCGCTTCCAGTTCCTGACCACCCAGCGCGCCGACGTGGCCAACTCGGTGGACAGCCTGAGGAAGACCATCAAGGAAATCAACGAAGCCTCCGGCGAGCGCTTCAAGGCCACGTTCGAGGAAGTCAACGTCCACTTCGGCCAGACCTTCGCGCGCCTGTTCCGCGGCGGCGAGGCCGAGATGCGTCTCCTGGACGAGGAGGACATGTTGGAGAGCGGCATCGAGATCCTGGCCCGCCCGCCGGGCAAGCGCCTTCAGAACCTGATGCTGATGTCCGGCGGCGAGAAGGCCCTGACCGCGATCGCCCTGCTCTTCGCGCTCTTCAAGACCAAGCCCTCGCCCTTCTGCATCCTGGACGAGGTGGACGCACCGCTCGACGACGTGAACACCACCCGCTTCGTCGACGTGCTGCGGGAAATGTCGGAGAACACCCAGTTCATCGTCATCACCCACAACAAGCTGACCATGGAAGTCGCGGGCACGCTCTACGGCGTGACCATGGAAGAGAAAGGCGTCTCGAAGCTGGTCTCCGTCCAGATGGAAGAGGTCCAGCCTGAGGAGGAGCGGGCGACGGCCTGATGCGCTGGACCGACCGCACCTTCCGCTTCGACCTGCCGGTCGAGATGTTCCCTGTGGTCATCGAGCGGCTGCGCGGCGCCGCTCCCCGCATCGAGGAGAAGGTGAGGGGGCTTCCCGCCGAGATTCTGACCCGGCGCGGCGGCGACTCCTGGTCGATCCAGGAGCACATCGGCCATCTCCTCGACCTCGACGAGTTGCACATCGGCCGGCTGGCCGACTACCTGGCCAACGCCGAGGTGCTCCGCGCCGCTGACATGGAAAACCGCAAGACCTGGCAGGCCGACCACAATCTGAAAGCAGCTGAGTACCTGGTCCAGCAGTTCCGCCGCGAGCGCGAGAGCTTCGTGGAACGGCTGGAGACCTGGGCTGATCCTAGCCAGTCCGCAATGCACCCGCGCCTGAGCCAGCCCATGCGGGTCATAGACATGGCCTTCTTCGTGGCCGAGCACGACGACCATCACCTGGCCAGGATGACCGAACTGGCGCGTAAGTTCAGCTGATCCGGAACGGATGTTGCAGTCCGCCCGGGGACATGAATGCAAAACTCGCGATTCTGATCCTTCCGCTGCTGCTCAGCGCCTGCACTTACGAGGATGCGACCGACGAGCAGCCGAGCGAGACCCCGGCAGCCCAGACGTCCCAGAGCCAGCAGGGCTACTCCGTTCCCATCGGGGAGGCCGAATACGACACGTCTGCCCTGGAGCAGGGGCGGCTCGATCCCGCCTGGCGCCAGTACGCCGAGCGTGACCGCCTGGAGCGGCTCGGCACGACTCCGGCACCGGCACCCAAGGGCGAATCCCCCCTGACCACGGGTGCGGAGCCTCCTCCACCGACTGGCTCCGAAGGGGGGGTGCCCGCCACGCCGAAGCGTGCCGGGAGCGAATCCTACGAGCAGATCTCTCCGGAGGCCCTGAGCGGCAATCCTGCCCTGCCTTTGGGTCAAGAGGGCGGCGGCCCCAGCATCCTGCGCACCCAGATCCTCCTCGACCGCGCCCGCTTCTCGCCCGGCGTGATCGACGGCAACTGGGGGAAGAACACGGCGAAGGCGGTCTACTGGTTCCAGTTCGCCAAGGGGCTGAACACCACCGGCGAGGTAGATCAGGGGACCTGGGATGCGCTCACTCGCGCGGCCGGAGCTGGCGAGCCTCTCAGCCGCGTCCAGGCGACGGCCGAGGACCTGAAAGGGCCGTTCGTCGATCCCCTGCCCCACGATCCGTACGAGCAGGCGAAGCTCGAGTGTCTCTGCTACAGCTCGCCATTGGAGCTGTTCGCCGAGCGCGGGCACGCCACGCCAGAGCTGATCCAGAAGCTCAACCCGCAGGTGGATTTCGCCAATCTGCAGGCCAGCACGGAAATCGTGCTGCCGAACGTGCCACAGATGTCGCCCGATGACGTCTCCTCCAAAGGCGGAGTAAAAGCGACCCCGCCCGCTGGTGGCCAGGTGGCCCGTATCCTGATCTCCAAGCAGGGCTTCTACCTGCAGGCGCTCGACGCCCAGGGGCACATCCTCTACCACTTCCCCTCGACGCTGGGCTCCAAGTACGACCCCTCGGCTACGGGCACGCTCCAGATCACGAGCATCCATCCCGAGCCGGGCTTCCACTATCAGCCGAAGCTGTTCGCTGACGTGTCGGACGAAAAGCCGGAGGCGCAGCTCCCCTCGGGGCCGAACTCTCCTGTCGGCTTGGTCTGGCTGGACCTGTCCAAGCCCCACCACGGCATCCACGGCACGGCCTCGCCGGAGACGATCGGCTACACCTCCAGCCACGGCTGCGTGCGCCTGACGAACTGGGACGCCCTGTTCCTCGCGCAGCACGTGAACCCGGGCACACAAGTGGTTTTCAGGGAGTAATCCACTCGGTTGCGCTGTTGGGGGGAGTGCCCTACAATACCGACCGCTCCCGGGGCAGTCCCCCCCACAAGCCGACGTAGCTCAGCGGTAGAGCAGCTGATTCGTAATCAGCAGGTCGCCGGTTCAATCCCGGCCGTCGGCTCCATCCTAACTTCTCCAATTACAGCCTTTACAGACTTACGCACCCCCAGGAAACGGGGAGCGTAGATACCATATAGGTCCTACCGCCGTTACGGCGGTGAGCGCGAAGCGGCGATCTCGCGGACTTGGCAGTTCTGCTGAAACTTCCCGGAGCTGTGTCCCGCCTGACACTTCGAAGACACTCTATATGATGAGGGCCTTAAGACGCCGACAGGCGGTGAAAGGAGGTGATCGGGATGAAGAAGATCGTCCGCGCCGTGAAGGCAGCGCTGGGTATTGAGAACGACGGCCACGGGACCCACACGTGGAACATCTACCACCAGCTCTAGCCGTGACCGGGGTGGGGGGCGGACACGCTCCGCTCCCCACCCGACCTGCCGGAGGACACATGGCCACGACAACCGAGGAACCCAGCATCGTTCAAACGCTGCGGGCGCAGAGCTACGAGGGAAGCAGCGTCTTCTGGGCCGGCGACGACCGGCTCGCCGTGTTCGACCCCCATCTGGCACAGCAGGTCAACTCCGCCAACTACAGCGACCTCACCCTGCCTGACAAGCTCACCGACCTGCTCCGCGGACGCGCCAGCGAGCCGGTCTCCTGGAAAGAGATCCGCGCAGCCTGGAGGTCGCAGTTGCAGCGCCTGTCCGAGCCCGCGCAGGTCGGGCACCTCGCCGCCCGCATGAGCGACAGTCTCGAACAGCAGCTCGGCCGCCATCTCGACCTGGTCTGGGTTGCCCAGGAAGCGTGCACCCGGGGGCTCCTGCCCATGGTCATCGCAGACCTTCCATCGGCCGACATGACGCGGCTCCAGCACGACCTCGCCCGCAAGACGGCCGGGCTGCTGAACACGGAGAACACATCACCCCGGCGGCTCTGGAAGCCGATCCGCACACTGGTGAGCCAGATCGGCGCCGGGCTGGCAGTACGCCGCGAGCTGCGGGGCCGCGCGACCGGCCGCAGACCCCGGCAGCTCGACTTGATCGATCCGCTCGTCGACCTGCTGCCGGTGCTGGGCGCGGGCCGCGCCGTCGCCGCGGTGACGGCCGTGATGACAGCCATTGCCGGGGTGCCCGGGGCCGCCTCCGCCTGCCTGATGTACGAGCTCACTCGGCGGCCGGATTGGGCCGCGCGCCTGAAAAGCGAGCTCGATCCGATCTCCCCGGCACGGTTCCACGGCGAGGTCGCCGAAGCGCCTGCCCGCGTCGCCCCGGCAACCCTTCGCTTCGTCAAAGAGACGCTGCGCCTGTGGAGCCCGCCGCTGCTTCTGGCCCGGACGGTCCGCACCGGGATCAACCTCGAGCACGCTTGCCTCGAGGCCGGCCAGAGCTATCTCGTCAGCCCGCATGTCATCCACCACGACCCGAGGCACTGGAAGGATCCGGAATCCTTTGATCCCGACCGGTGGCTGCCCGAGTCCGGCCGCGGGCCCTGCTCCGCGGGCGCCTACGTCCCCTTCGGCTTCGCTCCCAAGGCGTGCATCGGAGCCGGCTTGGCCACGACGCAGCTGATGTTGCTCTGCCACCTGCTCTGCACGCGCTACCGCATCGAGTTGGAGGAGCCCGAATCTGTCCGCATAGCGCTGGTCGCCGCAGCCGTGCCGGTGAATTTCCGCGGCACGATCACGCGGCGGTGACTCCCCCTTTGCTTTTCACCGCAAAGTGCTTTACCCTGGTTTCAGATGCCTACTCCGACCCAGCGAAAGGAGTCCGATCGTGCTGAAGCACCCGAGCGCGTTCCTTCCCGTGGCCATGTCCGTCGGTGCCCTCGCCATCGTGCTGATGTTCGTCGCCTTGCATGGAACCGCTCCCCAGGCAGATGAGGGTGCAGCTGCCCACATTTGGCAGCTCCTCATGGCTGCCCAGGTTCCAATCGTATTGTTCTTCGCGGTTAAATGGCTGCCTCGGTCACCAAGACAGGCTGTGCCTATCCTAGGCTTGCAAGTCGGTGCTGCGCTAGCAGCGATGGCGCCCGTGTTCTTGCTCCACTGGTAGGCCGGGAACCGCCTGCCCTACTCGAACCAGCCGTTCACGTCGAGCACGACGTGCACCGTTCCCCCTCCAGGTAGGGAGGGAGCGACCCTGAGCACGTCGCTGTTGGAAATCTTCAGGATGGCGTTGTTGGCACGGTCGCGGCCGGCCGTGAAGCTGACCGTATTCGTGGGGGGGATTGGCTCCCCTCCGGGGCCGAGGACGAGCTGGCCTGTCGCGCTCGGTTGGACCGCGGTCACGTTGAGGGACAGCGCCACCGCCGAGTCGGGGATGCCGCAGAGCCCTGTCACATCGATCTCGCGCACCTCGCCGGAGCTCAGCATCGGTCCATCCTGGCGGGTGTCCCAGAGACGGCAGGGGATCACGGTATGGAAGTCGCCCGTGGGTGGCGGCGGAGGCGGCGGAGCGTCCATCACGGTCAGGCGCAGAGCCCAGTCGCCCGCTCCCGGTGCCGTGAAGGATCTCGCGGCCCCTCCTGATACCGAGGGCGCGTCCTGAAAGACCCCGGTCCGCGGGTTGAACCAGTCCACTTCCACCGTGCCCGAGACTTCGGTCAGGTTGATCGAGGCCGTCCCGCCCTGGTACAGGTAGGCCACGTAGGAGGCCCCCTCTTCCGCCAAGACGTAGGCCGCGCCGGTCACGACGAGGTCGTCCGCCGGAGCCATGCGCTCGAAGGCAGTCGTTTTCACGAACTGGGAGAATGGCTTCAGGTACGCGCCGGTTCCCGAGGCCGCGGCGCCGGACGTGAACGCCGCCCAGAGCATCTGGCGCTCGGCGTCGGTCTCGTCCCCCATGCAGAACTCTTCCTGGATCATCGGCTTGACCGCCTTCTCCCGGTTCGCCAACCCCAGGTCGTGCACGAAGTCGTGGGTGACCGAGGCCGACACCCCCGCCTGGAGGTCGATGTAGTCCGCCCAGGATGCGGTCGGGAACGAGAAGTCGCCCGGCAAGCCGTGGACGGTCGCCAGCCGGTCCCACGGGTTGTGCTGGTTGAGATAGACCATATGTGTGTCCACTTCCGTGGTGGTCCACCCTTCCTGCCACTCCGTCATCAGCGTGAAGACGGTATTCACATAGCCGGAGAGCCGGGCCATGCCGTAATGGATCAGGCGCTTGCGGTCCGCGTCCGGATGGTTGCCGAAGCCGTCGGCGAAGAACCAGAGCTGGGCGGCCACGCCTGAGTCCCTCATCTTCCGGACCCACTGCTCGTACAGGCGCCAGCGCTGGAGGTCGAAGCGCGCCTTGTCGTTGGCGTCCGCGGTCCCCAGCCAGGGGGTCGTGGAGATGCTGCTGTAGTCCGTCTGGTTGGCCAGGTAGACGTTGATCTTGTTGAGCCCCATCCCGAGATGGCGGTCCAGGAGCGCCTGGCGGTCCACGTCCGTGCGCTCCTCGGAGAGCATGGTGTGGGAGAAGCGGATCGAAACGGGCGCCGCACGGTCGAGGTACTTGCCAAGGAGGTAGACCGGGCTCCCCTGCCGGTATTTGAAATACCGCGTATGGGCGGGATCGATCACGATCGGACCGTTGCCGAAGGCCCCCGCCAGAGTGCCGGATACGGTGAAGGTTCCCGACTGGCCGTTCAGGCCCGCGTCGTTGCTCTGGGTGGTCCAACTCCAGGTGCCGAGCTCGTCCGCGAAGACCCGGACCTTGAAGATGTCGCCGGACTGTCCCCCCGCTCCGTCGCCGTCGAAGAAGCCGTCGACCGTGACCTTCCGCCCGCTTGGCGCGGTCAACTGGGCCGTGAGCTGGACGTCCGTGAAGGGATTGGGCGTGCCCTGGGAGCCGTCGTAGGAGACGGCTGAATGGACCACGATCTCGGCCGTGTCGAACCGGAGGACCGCCGCCTCCATCCGACCTGCGAGAGCGAGGAGTCCGACCCAAAGGGAGACCCGGAGGAACTGCCTGACTGCCATTGCCGACCCTCGACTTCTATCGGCGGAACCCTCTCCCCACCCTGCCTGCGACACCGACGCCGTGAGCCTAAGCAAAATCCCTACCGCCCGTCGCTGAATCCGAGATCTTGAGCTACACTAATTCCACTTGGCACACCCGGTGAAAGCCGGCGTCGCAAAGCTGCGGGTCCTCGCTTCATCCAAGCAAGACAGCCGGGCTGCAGAACCTTGTTACCAGAGCACCGGTGGCATTGAAAGTGCTGTACTTCTGCGGCCATTGGTGTTTGGAGGTTGATGCGATGATTCCTCGCTCGTTCTGCACTCGGCGTTCTTCCCCCGTCCGGCTCGCGGCCGGGCTCCTTCTGGCCGTGCTCCTGATCCCCTCGGCTCTCGCTGCGCAAGCCACGCGCTCCTGGGCGGACACCTACAGCCGGGGTGAGCTAGGCGGCTCGGGGTGCTCGTCCAGCTTCTTTCCGTCGGGCGGCTCCCGCTCCCGCGCCATGCTCGCCGCGGACGCGGCCGGCAACGCCTACTTCACCGGCGCCACGAACGGCGGAGCCACCACGGACGTTCTGACCGTCAAGTACAACTCCCAGGGCGTCGTGCAGTGGGCCGTGCCGTACGACGGCGGCAGCACGGACTGCGGGTACGCGGTCGCGGTCGACGGCAGCGGCAACGTCTACGTGACCGGCCAGTCGTGGACGGAGACGGACTACGGGGAACAGGGATATCTCCTGGTGGTGAAGTACAACGCGAGCGGCGTCCAGCAGTGGGCCACGCGATACGTGGCGGGCGTTCTGAGCGCGGGCTTCGCGGCGGTGGTGGACGGCTCCGGCAATGTCTATGTCGCGGGCGAGTACTACTCCGGCAACAGCGACCTCCACACGATGATGACGTTCAAGCTCAACGCGGCCGGAGCGATCCAGTGGAACACGTCGGCCTTCTACGGGTACGACTACGAGGAATCTTCGGCCTACGACCTGGCGCTGGACGGCAGCGGCAACGTCTACGTCACGGGCTTCCTCTACAAGCCGGGTCTCGACACAGACTACCTGACGGTCAAGTACAGCCCCGCGGGCGCAACGCTGTGGACCCGGGCCTATGAGACCGGGGGCATGGGGCACTATGACGAGGCCTATGACGTGGCGGTCGACGGCAGCGGCAACGTGAGCGTGGCCGGAACGTCCGGGGTGGTCCGCTACAACTCCGCCGGCACCCAGCAGTGGGTCGGGGCCTTCAACGGGGTTGCGCACGCGCTGATCACCGTGAGCGGCGTCGTGTATGCCACGGGCGTGTCGGGCAGCGACGTCGTGGCGGCCCGTTACGACGCAACGGGCGCCCGCCTCTGGTCGACTTCCTACGACCTGGGCGGAACCGAGAAGGCGTACGCACTCCGGCTCGTGGGGAACAGCCTCTACGTGGCCGGCTCCGCGGGCTCGGACGTCCTGCTCGTGGTCTTCAACAAGGATTCGGGCGCCGCGGCGCTGGCGGATCTCTACGACAGCGGCGCGGATGACCGCGCCTATTCGATGGCCTTCACCGGCACCAGCGACTTCTGGGTGGCCGGGCTCACCGGCGGCAACTACCTGTACGACTACCTGACCATCAAGTACACGGTCGCGTCCGGTCCCGCCCTCTCGGCTTTGACCCTGGCTCCCGCCACGTTCGCCGGCGGCTGCCAGACCTCCAGCGGCAAGGTGACGCTCACCGGCCCGGCACCCGCGGGCGGCGCGGTGGTGACGCTCTCGGACACGAACCCGGCGGCCAGCGTACCGGCGAGCGTGACCGTGCCAGCCGGCGCCACCACCGCGAAGTTCACCATCACGGCCGTCGCGGTGAGCGCGAAGCAGTCCGGAGCGGTGACCGCCTCCTATGGCGGCGTCAGCAAGAGCGGGACGGTCACGGTGCGGCCGATCGGCGTCGCGAGCCTGACGCTGTCCCCAAATCCGGTCGTGGGTCCGAACAGCGTCGTCGGGACCGTGACCCTGGAGTGCCCGGCCGGGCCCTCGAGCATCGCGGTGGCGCTCACTTCGAGCAACGCCGCGGTGGCCAGCACGGTGCCAAACCTCAGTATCCCGGCAGGCTCCACGACGGGCACGTTCACGGTTACGGCCAAGGACGTCTCGGTGGTGAGCTCCGCCAACATCAAAGCGATGGCGAATGGGATCTCTAGGACGGTCACGCTGACGGTGAATCCGTAGGCAACCGCCGGAGGGCGGCGACAGTCCCGAGCAACTCGGGGAGAGGATTTAGTGACTCGGGGACAGCCCCGAGCGACTCGGGGAGAGGATTTAGTGACTCGGGGATGGCCCCGAGCGACTCGGGGAGAAGATTTAGTGACTCGGGGACAGCCCCGAGCGACTCGGGGAGAGGATTCAGTGACTCGGGGACAGCCCCGAGCGACTCGGGGAGAGGATTCAGTGACTCGGAGACAGCCCCGAGCAACTCGGGGAGAGGATTCAGTGACTCGGGGACAGCCCCGAGCAACTCGGGGAGAGGATTCAGTGGCTCGGGGACAGCCTCGAGCAACTCGGGGAGAGGATTCAGTGGCTCGGGGACAGCCCCGAGCAACTCGGGGAGAGGATTCAGTGGCTCGGGGACAGCCCCGAGCAACTCGGGGAGAGGATTTAGTAACGCCTACGGCGCATC
>JAXDKG010000044.1:0-63921 GCA_034667225.1 Acidobacteriota bacterium | reverse complement strand
GATGCGCCGTAGGCGTTACTAAATCCTCTCCCCGAGTTGCTCGGGGCTGTCCCCGAGCCACTGAATCCTCTCCCCGAGTTGCTCGGGGCTGTCCCCGAGCCACTGAATCCTCTCCCCGAGTTGCTCGGGGCTGTCCCCGAGTCACTAAATCCTCTCCCCGAGTCGCTCGAGGCTGTCCCCGAGTCACTAAATCCTCTCCCCGAGTCGCTCGGGGCTGTCCCCGAGTCACTGAATCCTCTCCCCGAGTCGCTCGAGGCTGTCCCCGAGTCACTAAATCTTCTCCCCGAGTCGCTCGGGGCTGTCCCCGTCTCCCGGGCGGGGGCAAGCCCCGCCCCTACTAATAAGGTTCCGAAACCACCGGCGCGCCCAGGTTCGAGAGCAGCGTCCGCAGCACGAAGGGCTCCACCGGCTTCACGAAGTGATGGTGGATGCCGGCTTCGCGGGAGCGGCGGCGGTCCTCGGGCTGGCCGTAGCCGGTCATGGCCACGAGGAGCGCGCCGTCCATGGAGGCATCCTCGCGCAGGCGCTTGGCCACCTGATAGCCGTCGAGCCCGGGCAGGCCGATGTCCAGCAGCACGACCTCGGGGTGATGCTCCCGCGCCGCGTCGATGGCCGCGAGGCCGTCGTGGACCATCCATACCTCGTGGCCCCACAGGCGGAGCAGGGCGGAGAGGCTCTCCGCGGCGTCCACGTTGTCCTCGACCACGAGCACGCGCAGACCGCGGGAGGGGAAGGGGGCATCCGCCTCGGGCAGGGAGGACGGACCCTTTTCGACCGGCACGTTGGCGGGCAGCCGCACCACGAATTCGCTCCCCTGGCCGAGGCCCGGGCTGGTCGCCTCGACGGTACCGCCGTGCATCTCGACCAGGCTGCGCACCAGGGTCAGGCCGATCCCGAGGCCTCCCTCGGAGCGGGCGAGGGAGCCCTCCGATTGAACGAAGGGCTCGAAGACCCGGTCCAGCACGTCGGGCGGCACGCCGATGCCGTTGTCGCGCACCCGCACCACGGCCTCGTCCCCCTCGAGCGCCGCGGTCACCCGGATCTGGCCGCCCGGCATGGTGTACTTGGCCGCGTTGTTGAGGAGGTTCGTCAGGATCTGCTCCAGGCGGGTGGGATCGGCCTCCAGGTGGATCTTGTCGGTCGGGAGCTGGACCTTCAAGTCGTGGGCGCGGGAGTCGATGAGCGGCCGCGTAGCCTCGATGGCGCGCTCCACCACGGTGCCCAGCTCGACCCCCTCCTTGCGCAGACGGATGCTCCCCTGGGTGATGCGGGAGACATCCAGCAGGTCGTCCACCAGCCGGGCCAGATGCTTGACCTGACGCTCGACCATCTCGCGCGACGGCTGGAACGCGGGATCGATAGTCTCGACCTGGCGCATCAGCTCGACGGCGTTGCGGATCGGCGCGAGCGGATTGCGCAGCTCATGGGCCAGCATGGCGAGGAACTGGTCCTTGCGGCGGTCGGCGCCGGCGAGGTCCTCGGCGCGGCGCCGCAGCTCGTCTTCCAGGCGCTTGCGCTCGGTGATGTCGAGCTGGGTGCCCCAGACGCGCACCAGGCGGCCGTTCTCCAGCACTCCGATCAGGTTGTTGAGGAAGTACTTGGCCTTGCCCTCGCGGTCCAGCTCATGGGACTCCGCTCCGGCCAGCCGGTAGCCCGCGCGGACGAACGAGCGCAGGTACTCGACGTTGTGGGTGTCCGAGCGGGGGAGCAGGTCGCCCAGGCGGGCGCCGATCAGCTCCGCGGGCTCGGAGAGGCCGTACATGCGGGCCATGCCGCGGTTGCACTCGGCGAGAAAGGCATGGCGGTAGAAGCGCTCGATCTGCTCCTCGACCGGGAGCTCGACCGGCACGGGCTCTTCCATCTCGCAGCGCCAGATGCCCTCGGCGCTCTGGTCGAAGAAGGCGCGGTAGCGCGAGACGCTCTCGCGGACCTCCTTCTCCTGCTCGAGCCGGTCGCTGACGTTGCGCAGGACGAGCACGGCGCCGGCGAACGCCGTACCCTCCCCGATGGGCTCCCGGATGGGATCGAGGCTGGCCTGGACGCGCCACCCGGCTCCGCCCTCGACCCGGAGCGGCCGGCGCACCGTGGCCGCGGCCTCTCCGATCCCCTCATCGCTGATCAGGAGCTCGACCGGCCTCCCCGTGCCCTCGTCGACGAGGCGCAGCACCTGGTTCAGGTGCCGGCCGCGCGCGGCCTCAGCAGTCGCGCCGGTCAATCGCTCGGCCGCCGCATTCAGATAGGTGATTCGCCCCGCGCCATCGGTCGTTACGACCGCGTCGCCAAGGCTTTCGAGGCCCAGCCGGAGCCAGTCCCGAGCATCTGATTTCGTCTGTCTCGCCATGGGGTCGTTCCCCGCTGCCGCTGAATCAAATCATTGCCGAGACGGAAATGTCCTCACCGCCCGGCGGACGCTTCGTTCCTTTGCTATATCCACGCCAACCCCGGCGCGCCAACCGGGGAAAGACCGTTGCAGCACCTCCCGCAAGGCGAGGGAGAATAGCAGGAAGAAGGGGAGGGAGCCCTGCAGCAGGAAGCGCTCCCAGGTGACCTTGACCAGCTCGTCCGGATCCCAGTGGACGGTGTACGCCCCCCAGGCGATGGCGAGAGGGGCGGCGAAGCCGAGGAGGATGGGCCAGGAGAGCGCCGCCCGTCTCCCTTTGAGGATGCCCCTTCCGGCGAGGAGGACGAGGAGGGCGACCCACCAGAACCCGATCCACCGGTTCCAGGTG
Organism: Acidobacteriota bacterium; assembly: GCA_034667225.1. Taxonomy (GTDB): domain Bacteria; phylum Acidobacteriota; class Thermoanaerobaculia; order Multivoradales; family UBA5704; genus DATMER01. The sequence goes on along the minus strand of JAXDKG010000044.1, from coordinate 61,192 downwards.
AGGAAGGTCTGGAACAGGATGCGGCTCCCGAACTCGGGGATGCGGGTGACCGCTCCGGGAAAGAATTGCCCGACCGTGACGCGCTCCTCGTAGTTCTCGTCCTGGCGGTTGGGAATCTGGGAGCGCCAGTAGAAGAAGAAGGCCAGCGCGGCGACCAGGACCGAGGCGGCGGCGCACGCGCGCGCTCCCTTGAGGAGCAAGTGTCGGCGGGCGGCGGCCGGCAGCTTCCCTTTCCGAGCCATCCATAGGCGGAGGCCTGGGACCAGGCCCGCGGCGAGCAGCGCGAACCCCGCCAGGATCGTGCCCTCGTTCTTGGTCAGCACGGCCGCGCCCAGGAGCAGTCCGGCGGCCATTCCGTCCAAGGGGCCGTCCGAGGGGCCGTCCGAGGGGAAGACGCGACCCCGCAGCAGCAGGACCAGACCCGCGCCGTAGAAGCAGGCGAGCGGCAGGTCGCTGTAGGAACCGGACGCGCCGCCGTCCACGAAGAAGGTCAGGAACGGGATGCCCGCGGCCGCGGCCGTGGCGAGGCCGCCTGCGAGCCAACCGGCCCAGCGCTGTGCGCCGTCGTAGAGCACGAGCAGGAAGGCGGGGAAGAAGGACGCGTACAGCCCGCGGTAGAAGAGCTCGTCCTCGCCTGCCCCGGTCGCCTCCAGCACCGCCGTCTGAGCCACGGGCAGGAGCACCGGGTAGCGCGGATGATTGATGTACCACTGGCCGCGCACGACCGCCAGGGGGAGGACCGAGCCCTCGAAGCGGATGTAGCGCGCCTGGGCTGACCAGTGCATGCGGCCGTCCCAGTCGCGCAACGGGAACACGAGCGCGTCGGCGAACAGTCCGGCCGACACGCCGGCGCCGGCGAGCGCCAGCAAGAGCGCCGCGAGCCGGGCGCGGCGCGGTAGCTGCCGCCGATGTCTATGGACCTCATGCCTCCCCCAGGCGCGCAACCATCCGGCGGCCCCGGCCGCGGTCAGCACGGCCGCGGTCCCGAAGATCGCCGGGCGGCGGAGCGGAACCTCGAGCAGGGCCGAGAGCGCGTAGAGGGTGCCGGCCAGGGCGGCAATCCCCAGGAGGTGTCCGTAGCCCAACCGGCGCAGCCAGGGGGTGGCGCGCAGGCCGGGGAAGAGTCCGGTCAGGGCGAAGCCGGGGACGGCGAAGAGCGCTATTCCTCCCAGGTGGGCGAGCAGCTCACGCACCTTCACGCCTCTTCCTCTCCTGCACGAATTTGAAGCGCTCGATCAGCACCGGGGGGCGGTAGGAGTCGTACGCGATCACCACCCAGCGGGCCGCCCGGGGCAGGCGCTTGCGCAGCCTGTCGACCGGCTGCAGAGAGCGGAGCTCGCCGAGATAGACCGCGCGCCGCGGGGCCAGGTCGTACTTGACCCAGTACGGCGCTCCTTCCGCTTCGGAGACGCCGCTGATCAGGATGTAGGCGCCGTCGCGCGGGATCGTCCGGCGGATCTTCTCGATGGCCTGGATGTAATCGGGGCCGTAGGCCCGGAGGCGCTCCTCGTACGACGTCTCGCCCCGGGCGTGGAGCAGCAGGAGGCCGCTCCTGGCCGTCGCGATCGCCGCCTGGGAGAGGGAGACGGCGAGGAAGACGGCAAACAGCCCGAGCGCGAGCCTGGCCAGTATGGAGCTGGAAGACCTCATCGGTTCTTCATTGAATCACGGGTATTGATCACGGGTACAATCCGCCGCCATGCCTCCCACCCATGAGTACCACACGCGCCGCCGGATCGAGTTCGTCGACACCGACATGGGCGGGATCGTCCACTTCTCCCGTTTCTACGTCTTCATGGAGCAGACGGAGCACGCTTTCCTGCGCAGCCTGGGCGCGAATCCCGGCTCCTACCGGGATCCCGAGGGCCGCCGGGTCGGCTGGCCCCGGGTCGCCGCCTCCTGCGAGTTCCTCTCGCCGGCCCGCTTCGGTGACGAGCTGGACATCCATCTGCGCATCGTGCGCAAGGGGACTTCGTCGATCACCTACGGCTTCGACATCCGCCTCAGGGAGCGCGCCGTGGCCCGCGGTCAGGTAACGACCGTCTACTGCCTGTTCGAAAACGGGATCCAGGCTGTCCCGATCCCGCCGGAGATCGCCGGGCTCATCGAGCAGGTTCCGTCCTGAATTTCGGCTTCTGCATCACCCGGTAGATCGGGAGGAGCCCGATGGTCTCGTCCCAGTAGGGCGTGCGGCGGTACCACCATTGGTAGCGCGCGAACGGGTCCTTGGCGAGCTTCTCGTCCTTCATCGCCTCCTGGAACTCGGCGGCGGTTTTCGGGTCCTTCAGCATCTCCGCGGCCAGCTCTTCGAGGACGCGGGTGTCCATGTACTCCTTCTGCTCGAAAACGCTCGAGAGCAGTCCCCAGCTCAGCAGGGAGTCGGGCGCCTCGGGCTCGAAGAGCTGCACGGCGATCGCGAAGTCCGGCTGATCGGCGGGTATCCAGATGGCGCCGTTCGGGATGGGGCGGTGTTCCGTGCGGCGCTCCACCTTGGCTTCGATCCGATGCAATCCCTGGTAGGAGCGCTCGGCGAACTCGGGGTCCGAGACGCGGATCGTCTCGACCTCGAGCTCCGTAGGCTCGCTCACCCAGGAGAACCGCAGGCCATGGGTGCGCAGGCGCTGCTCGATCTGCGGCCAGCCGGGGAGCACGAGGTAGCCGCGCGGCCGGGGGAGTGCCATGGCCACCTTGGGCCGGTGATACCAGGGGACCTCCATCTCCTGCACCTGTCCACGGCGGTAGCGCAGGAGCGGCCCGCCCATGGCAGTCGAGGTGATGGTCTCGTGGGCATAGACCGGAAAGCGGATCGTGTCGGCGGCCTCGCTCTCCTCGTAAACCACTGCGACCGTGGACGGCTTGGCGTCCGGCTTGCCCAGCGCGACCGTGGCATCCTCGGCCTCGGACACGGCGCGGATCAGGGACTCCGGGTCGCGGGCGACCTCGGCGAGCAGGGCGAGGAGGAACTCCCGGTTGGCGAGCACCCGCTGGCGGTAGGGCTTGTAGGAGTGCATCTCCACCAGGATCGACGGCCGGTTGCGCAGCGGGTAGTAGCCGGTGGCATAGCGGGGCGGGCCGATCCAGGAGCTGAACCCCTTGCTCGGATCGTTGCCGTCCTTCAAGTCCACGTACGGTCCGGCCCGGTGGCCGGCTTTCTCGGTGGCGGCGAGGACCGCCGGCATGTGCGCGCGCAGCCAGAGGTCGACCGGGAGCGGCGCCTGGGGGGCTTCGGCCCAGGACCAGGTCAGGACCCAGTCGTGATCGACCCCGTCCGTCACATGGTCGTCCACGTGCAGGTGGGGCCGCCAGTCGGACGCCAGCTTGATGAGGGCCTGGGCCTCCGGGGAGGAGACCTTCAGATGGTCACGGTTGAGGTCCAGGCCGGAGGCGGTGGTGCGGAAGCCCATGCCCTTGCGCGGCCCGTCCTGGTTGGGCCGGTTGTAGGGGGAGATCCGCTCGTGGCCGTCCACGTTGTAGATCGGCAGGATGACCAGGATTACCTTGTCGAGCAGCTCGCGGTGCTGGCCCATGGCCAGATCACGGAGGATCATCAAGGAGGCGTCCTTGCCGTCGATCTCCCCGGCGTGGATGCCGTTCTGGATCATCACGACCGGCTTGCCGGTCTTCAGGGCCGCGGCAGGGGTGAAGGCCCCCTCCTTCGAAACCACGACGAGGGGCATGGCTCGCGACTGAGGGGAGTCGCCGTAGAAGCTGAGCTGCATCTCGGGCATCCGCCTGTCGAGCTCCTGCAGGTACTCGATCGTCTCCTGATAGTTGGGCGTGGCCTCGAAGCCAGCGGTTTCGACGGGAGTGGTCTTCCAGTCCGGGACGAGGAGGAAAAGAGAGAGCAAGAGGTGTCTCATCGGTTGGGACTGTAGCAAACCTCACGACAACAGCGTCCGCATCGTCCGCAGTCCCAGGCGAATGCGCGACTTGAGCGTGCCCACCGGCAGCTCCAACTCGCCCGCGGTCTCCTCGTAGGTAAGACCGCCGAAGTAGGCCATCTCGATGGCCTTGCGCTGGTCGGGAGAGACCTGAGCGAGCGCCTGCTTCATGGTCAGATGAAGGTCCCTGCCTTCTCCCTGGAGGGAAGGGAGCCGCTGGTCGTCGATCTCCTCGGTGACCGCGGCCTTGGGACTCCGCCGCCAGTTGTCGATGAACTTGTTGCGGGTGAGGGTGTACAGCCAGCCGGGGGCGCCGTCGCCAGTGCTGCGCTCGGGCCGGAAGCTCGCAGCCTTGGTCCAGACGGAGGTGAAGACTTCCTGGACCAAGTCCTCGGCGAGATGGCGGTCGCGGGCGAGCTTGCAGGCGTAGGCCACCACGCGCGAGGAATGGCGGTCGTAGAAGGCCTGGAACGCGTCCAGGTCGCCTTGGGCTATGCGGGCGAGGAGATGCTCGTCGGCCGGCCCCGCGGGGCATTCGCCGCGGGCGCCACGGGCGGGCTGGAGCGCCAGCATCCAGGTGTTGATCGGGATCGTGGTCGAAGAATCGCCGAGGGCCTCAAGGCTCATGTCTTTCCTCCTGGGTCAGGTTCCAGGGGGATAGATCCAGGGTTCGGCGGAATGGGTTAGGCGGAAAAAATACAGCCCCCGTCCGGGGGCTGATTCGAATGCGGCAGGAGCGTGAGGTTTTGCTACCGCGGAGGGGGTGTGCCGCCGCCCCAGGGATCGGTCTTCTTGTCGGTCGGGTTGTCGTCGATGCCGAAAGGTAGTTGTCTCATCTCATCCTCCAAGAGAGTCGGTTGGCCGTTCCTCCAAGTGTAGATCCTGGAGGGGGCGAATGGTTTATCGAGGTTGCCAATCCCCCTGCAAGATGAAGCCGGCCCAGAAGTAGGGCGCTTCCCAGCCGGGCTCCCGGCGGAGCGAGGCCTGGGCGGCGCGCAGGGCGGCTGCGGGCGGGCGGCCCTCCTTCAACATCTCGCGATAGAAACGCCGCATCAGCTCGGCAGTGGCGCGGTCCTCCACCTCCCAGAGGCTCACCAGCACGCTTCGCGCTCCGGCGTGGAAAAAGCCGCGGGTCAGGCCGACCAGCCCCTCGCCGCGCATTTCGCGCCCCAGAGCCGTGCGGCAGGCGGAGAGCACGACCAGGTCCGCCGGCAGGCTCAGCCGGTAGATCTCGTGGGCGCGGAGGAAGCCTTGAGATAGCAGGAGCCCGGAGAGCTCCGGGTGGTCCGTGTCGACGATGCCGTGCGTCGCGAAGTGGACCAACCGATAGCGGGAAAGGCGTCCGCTCAGCACGGTCTCGCGGCTGGCTTCGAGGCCCAGGGCGCCCAGGCGCTCGGCCGGAGGGACGAGGGCCAGCAACGCCTCGGCCTCTTCGCGGGAGAAAGGGAGCCGGCCGAGCTTGCTGTCATTGAACACGGGATCGGCCACGACCGCCAGGGTCGCGGTCGCCGGAGGGCGGGCCTCGCGACGAATCGCAGCGAGTGACGAGGCAGAGGGCAGAGTCACGATCTCGTGGAGGACCACCAACGGCTCTTTGCTCCCTGGAGCCGGCAGCGCGGCGAACGGCACGTAATGGAGGGCGCCGTCCGGCACTATCACCAGACGTTTGCCTTCCAGGAGACCCGCGGCCGGAGCGAGCAGCATCCGGGAGAGCTCGGCCATCTCCTGCCGGGTCCGGGCGCGAGCCAGAGTCTGGGGAGCCGTGGAGAGAAGGCCATGGACACGGCGGGCGGCCTCCTCGATCATGGCCCGCGGCGGCAGATCGAAGCTGGTCAGCGAGTCCGGCGTCACCGCCCAAAGGAAGCTCCGTTCCCGGCCCAGGGCGTATTGGAGGACGAGCGTCACACTGTCGGCCACCTCCCGCTGAATCTCCGGCACGGTCAGCGGCCGGGCCAAGGTAAGTGCCGGGCGGATCCGCTCCTGCTGCGCGAGAAGCTCGCGCAGCTCGGGCCCGGCTGGATGCTGAGCCAGATCATTGATCCTGCGGGCCAGCTCGGACTCCTTCTTCAGAAGACGGGGATCGATTTCCTTGCGGGACTCGGCGAGCAGGTCGAGGAGGCTGCGTGCCCGCGCCTGCTCGCTCGCGGCGAGGGCACGGGCGTCGTATCCGGCCCCCGGCTCGCGGCGGTGCAGATCCATGAGCAGGTCCACGTAGAAGCCGTAGTAATCCTGCTTGGAAGCCAGGAAGGAGGCCCTCATCCCCAGGCCCGCGGACTTTCCGCGCAGGGACTCGATGCGTTCGATCGCGCCTTCGGCCTCCTTCCGGCCGGACGCGAGATCGCCCAGCCGGCGATGGGCGCGGGCGAGACCGAGGAGCGCCAAAGCTTCGTAATCCTGGGAGATCAGCGAAGGCATCGCGGCGGCGAAGGAGGCGATCGCCTGCCGGGGGCGTTGCTCGTCGGCAAGGCCCAGGTTGACGAGCGCCACGGCCTCGGCGGAGCGGTCTCCAATCTGCCGGAAGATCGACCGGGCGGCCGCGAGAGAGCGGCGCGCTTCCTCGGTCTTGCCGAGGAGGAGGTGGCAGCAGCCGATGCTGTTGAGCGCCTGCGCCTCCTCGCGTCGGTTGCCGTTCCGGCGCTGAATGACGAGGGCGCGGGACTGCGAGGCGAGGGCTTCGCTAACCTGTCCGGCGCGAGCCTGCGCGTCGCCGAGGGTGGTCAGGGCGGAGGCCGCGTCTCCCGACGACCCAGCTGCCTCGAACAGGGCGATGGCGCGGGGGAGCAGGTCGAGCGCCTTCGTCGGCTCGCCCATGCGCTGGTAGAGGTCGCCCAGGGCGAGAAGGGTGCCGGCCTCCTCGGACTTGACACCCAGCTCGCGCCAGATGGGGAGGGCGCGCTCGTAGTGGGCGAGAGCCTCCTCGGTCTCGCCGAGGGATTGATGGATCTTGCCCAGGTTCTGGAGGGTCGTCGCCTCTTGCTGCCGGTCACCGAGGCGATGATTCAGCGCCAGCGCCTCGCGGTAGAGCTCCAGGGCGCGCTCCGGCTCCTGGCGCCAGCTCCTGCCGAGAGCATTCAGAGCCTTGCCGGTCTCGCGGTTCCGGCCCGTCTCGCGGAAGAGCGCGAGGGCGCGGTAGTAGGCGTCCCGGGAGCCGGCGTTGTCGTCCAGGAGGTAGAGGGCGCTCCCAAGGGTGTAGAAGGCATCCGCCTTCCGGCTCGGATCGGTAAAGGAGCCGGCGGCCTCGCGGGCTTTGATGGCCGCTGCCTCCCGCGAGAGCCGATCGTCGCGCCGCCGCAGGGTTTCCGCCACGGAGAGCAGCCGCTCGGCGCGCACGCGGGTGCGGTCTGCGGAAGTCGCGGAGCGGAGCGCATCGAGTCGGACGGCGTAGCTTCCCTCCCCCTCGGGGGCGTTGACTTCCACCCTGTAGTTGCCCGCGGTGAAGGCGATGACCGGGACCGGCTCCGGCACCCGCGCACCCTGGGGACTGTCCACGGAGGCGAGGAGCAGGCCGTCCGGGTCGCGGAGGATCACGGCCACGTCGGCGCCGCGCTGATCGACGACGATGCCGGCGTACTGGCCGGTCTTCAAGGAGAGGAGATACGCGTGGGTCTCGCCGCCCTTGATTCGAGCTTCGATCGTGGTGCCAGCTACGGGGGGAAGCTCACGGGTGGGCGGCGGCTTCCCACAGGCGGAGAAAAGGACCAGAAGGACGGCGCTAAGGGATGCGCAGCGCATACTCCTCGACTGCCTGCCGGCCACCGCCGGAATCGATCCCCACGAGCCGGACGCGGAAGTCTCCAGGTCCCAGCAGGTCCCGCGAAAGAGTCACGCTGAACGAGCCATACGGGTTGGGCTTCAAGCCGCCGTCCCGCCGGATCTCTTTGCCCTCGGTATCCACGATCTGCAGCTCGTACTCCGCGAACGCCGGGCGACCGGCGGGGTTGAGGACGACCGTGAACAGCCGGGCATCCGGCGGCACGGTCTGCACGCCCGGGCCTTCGCCGCGGGTCGAGCCGGCGGGGTAGAGGTCCAGGATGGGCGCGTTGAGCTGCGGACTCGACAGATCCTGGACCTGACCGCGCAGGTAAGCCACCCAGCCGGAGAGAGCCATGGTGGAGATGAGCAGCCCGGCCGCCAAGGGCTGGAGCCAGGGCATGCTTCGCCTTTCTTTCCTAGGAAAGGGGACGACCTTTTCCCGCCGGATCTCTTCCAGCACCTTCTTCCACACGATCTCGCCCGTCTCCCGCGAGAGATCCTCATCAACTCCGAAATCAGGATCTCCTAGCCCCTCCAGGTCCGCCATCAGCGAGGCACACTCGCGGCAGGCCACGAGATGGTCCTGGATGCGTTGCGCGTCGGCGGGGGCGAGCGTGCCTTCGTGGTAGGCCACGAGCTCGTCCGCGTCCGGATGCCCGTCCGTTTGCCCGAGGATCTCCTCGATCACCTGATGCAAGGTCTCGTCTCGCTTCATGACGCCGCCTCTTCTGGGTATGCATCCCGGAAGTAGTCGCCGAGCTCCTCCTGGAGCCGTCTTCGGGCCTGGAACAGATGGACCTTGACCGTCTCCGGAGACAGGCGCAGCACCGTGGCGATCTCGCGGTACTTCAACTCATGGTACACCCGCAGGATCAGACACTTCCGCATCTGCTCGGGCAGCCGCTCGACGGCCTCGCGCAGCAGCCGCGCGCGCTCCCTTTCGAACATCCCTGCGCCCGGAACCGGCCCTCCCGACGGCTCCGCATCGAGGGGGACCTCCTCGCCGGCCCGCTTATCGGCCGTCCCCCACCGCAGGCGCTTCCGGAAGGCGTTCGTGGCCACCTTGAACAGCCATGTCTCGAACCGCGCGTCCCGGCGGAACGTACCGATGCCTCTATAGATCCCGAGGAACGTCTCCTGGGTTAGATCGAGGCAGTCCTGGGCGGGAAAGCCGCGCTTGGAGAAGAAGTGGTAGAGGGGGCGGTGGAAGAGATCGCAGAGGAGACGAAAGTTCTCCTCCACGGAGATGCCGGCCTGCAGCTCCTCGATGATCTTCTGGACGGACTCCGCTCGGTCGGGCATGCGAGGGGGCTCGGGGAAACGATAGCACGGACGGGAATTTCGCCCACCCGAAAAGGCTTAGAATCGCAGCCATGTCCATCAGCGTCTTCGATCTCTTCACCATCGGAATCGGCCCTTCCAGCTCGCACACCGTCGGCCCCATGAGGGCCGCGCGGCGTTTCGTGCAGCGGCTGGAGAGCGAAGGCACGCTCGGCCACACAGCCCGGGTGAAGGTCGACCTCTACGGCTCCCTCGCCATGACGGGCAAGGGCCACGGCACCGACAAAGCCATCCTTATGGGTCTCGAAGGGGAGAGCCCCGAAGCGGTCGATCCCGACCACATGCCCAGGCGCGTCGAGGAGATCCGGAGCACCGGCCGCCTCCGCGTTCTCGGCAGTCATGAAGTCCTCTTCGACGAGAAGGCCGACCTGATCTTCAATCGCAAGGAGATCCTCCCTCTGCACTCGAACGGCATGCGCTTCACCGCGCTGGACGCCGAAGGGCAGGCGGTCGACGAGCGGGTCTACTACTCGATCGGCGGCGGCTTCGTGGTCAACGAGGGCGCTCTCGGAGAGAGCCGGGTGGTCGAGGATTCGACTCCGGTTCCCTACCCGTTCCTCTCCGGCGAGGCGTTGTTGGACCTCTGCGAGGAGACGGGCAAGGACATCTGGGAGCTGATGCTGGAGAACGAGAAGGTCCGGCGCAGCGAGGCCGAGGTCCGCGAAGGGCTGCTGAAGATATGGGACGCCATGCAGCGCTGCGTCGAGCGCGGCTGCCGCCAGGAAGGGGTGCTCCCCGGCGGCCTCAAGGTGCCGCGCCGCGCGCCGCAGCTCCACCGCGACCTTTCCTCGCGTCCCGAGGACGCGCTCAAGGATCCCCTGACCGTGCTCGACTGGGTCAACCTGTTCGCCCTCGCGGTCAACGAAGAGAACGCGGCCGGCGGCCGGGTGGTGACGGCGCCCACAAACGGCGCGGCGGGGATCCTGCCCGCGGTCCTGCACTACTACCGGCGGTTCACTCCCGGAGCCACGGAAGACGGAGTGATCCGCTTCCTGCTCACCGCGGCGGCGATCGGCTTCCTGTACAAGGAGAACGCCAGCATCTCGGGCGCCGAGGTCGGCTGCCAAGGCGAGGTGGGGGTGGCATGCTCCATGGCGGCGGGCGGCCTGGTGGCGGCTCTGGGCGGGACTAATCCCCAGGTCGAGAACGCGGCCGAGATCGGCATGGAGCACAACCTGGGGCTGACCTGCGATCCGGTAGGGGGGCTGGTGCAGATCCCCTGCATCGAGCGCAACGCCATGGGTTCGGTCAAGGCGATCAACGCCTGCCGCATCGCGGTACGCGGCAACGGCTCGCACAAGGTCTCCCTCGACCGGGTCATCAAGACCATGCGCGAGACCGGGGCCGACATGAAGACCAAGTACAAAGAGACCTCCCGCGGCGGCCTCGCCATCAACGTCATCGAGTGCTGAGTTCCGTCATAGAATGCGCCCAGCAGTACCAGATACCTTCAAGAGGGAGGAGCGGCACATGTTGGCCAATGAAAAGCTGATTCAGGCGTTCAACCAGCAGATCGGCAACGAGATGGGCGCCTCGATGCAATACATCGCCATTGCGTCGTACTTCGACTCCGAGACCCTGCCCGAGCTGGCGAAGTTCTTCTACCGGCAGTCGGAGGAGGAGCGCACGCACGCGATGAAGTTCGTGAAGTTCATCAACGACGTGGGCGGCAAGGTGCTGATTCCGTCGCTCCCGGCCCCCAAGGCTGACTTCACCACGGCCGAAGAGGCGGTTTCGAAGGCCCTGGAGTGGGAAGAGGAAGTCACCCGCCAGATCTACGACCTCGTCGAGATCGCCCGCGCCGACCGCAATTACGTGGGCATCCGCTTCCTCGATTGGTTCGTGGAAGAGCAGCTCGAGGAGGTCACCTCGATGAACGACCTCCTCGCCGTGATCCGCCGCGCCGGCCCCGACCGGCTGCTCTTCGTGGAGGAGTACCTCTCCCGCCAGGGACGAGCCGCGCTGGAGAGCCCGGCGGCGCCTTCGGGCGGGGGGGAGTAGACCTCACCCCCTGTTCCCCTCTCCTCTCCCATCTTCCGTCCATACCCCCGCCGGGAGGGGGGGACGTTTCCCATGCTGATCCCGACTGAGTCATTGCCGTCCCTTTGCATGGGGAGGGTGGGGGCTCCCTCTCCCGCGTCAGCGGGGGAGGGCTGGGAGGGAGCTTCAGCGAAAGATCTCGCAGTCGAGGTGCTTCAGCACGTCTAGATCTCCAGCGGCCGCAGGGGTCCCACGGATATCTAAATGCTTGAGTTTGACAAGCATCGCGAGAGGGGAGAGGTCACTAGCCTGAGTCCCACTGACATCGAGGCTCTGTAGGTTTGTGAGCGTGGCCAGAGGTGAGAGGTCCTCGACCGAAGTCCCGCTGAGTTTGAGGCTCTGTAGGTTTGTGAGCGCGGCCAGCGGAGAGATGTCCTCGACCGAAGTCCCTCTGAGGTTGAGGCTCTGTAGGTATGTGAGCGTGGCCAGAGGAGAAAGGTCGCTGATCTGTGCGGCGATTCCTGGAGGCAGGTGTTTACCCACGAGCAATTCCTCCCGCACCCAGCCGATCTCCAGCGGATTGACAGCTTGCGACAACTCGGAAACCACAGCCTTTCTGCCATCTCCGAGGAAATTTCGGAGTGCCTGCCGGGCTTGGGAGGTGCCGATCAAGCGGAGAGCCCGGACGCTCGCCGCTGCTTCGTTAGCCTTCATTTTCTTGCTGGCAGCAAGGAACGGTACGGCTGTGTTGCCACCGGTCGCCAAGGCTTCGGCATCCTCCATGTTCCGAGGGGGAAAAAGGCTTGCGGTGAGCTGTTGCAACTGGTGGTCGAGTGCCTCTTCGACATAAATGGCGGCAGCCCGGCAGCGGAGGGCCATGAGCTGCCTCGCCCGAAGCTCGCCTTTTGAAACAGCCGAGCCGGGCTCCAGAATCCTCCGGATGACCTTAGACGGGAAATCGCGTAGGTCCGCCGCAACCGCGAAGAGGATCACCGGTTGCCAAGAGGGATCGAGGGCATGATTGGCCAGCAATCCTGCGGCGTTTGCCCCCGCGAAGTAGTCACCCGCGAGAAGCTCCTTGAAGGCATTGTGGATGAAGCTGATCTCTCCCGGGCTCTCCTCCCGGAGGATGCCGCTCCTCTCGACCAATGAGTCCGTCACGACTGGAGCATCGTCCGCCGAATGGCCAGGGAACAGCTTGAGCGCCCCCCCGATCTGCTCCCGCGCCTCGTCCGCTGAAAGCGAGGAGTATTCGTTAAGCACCATGTGGTGGGCGAGCTCTTGGACCGCAGCGCGCTTCTGGGGATAGTCGAGCCGCCGATAAGGCTCGGGGAAGTCGTCGAGATTCAATCCGCTCTCCCGCTCGCGTCGATGGAGGAGCGCATGGCAGAGGTCCTCGCAAAGCTGCCGCTGCCTCTCCGGAAGCTTCTCGCGGCGATCCCGATGCAGGGCGCAGATCATCGCGCAGAGGAGAGGGTTGGTCGCAAGCCGCGCGACCTCGGGATTGTCCTCAAGTTGTCTCTTCAACGACTCGGCTAGACCGGGGAGATCTGGGGCCGCCTTTCCGCGCGACTTCAACTCCTCGGCGACGGCTTCATGCCAGCGGTCAATAAAGTTGGCCCTGTCCAGCTCGGAAAGTGGGTTGATGCGCGCTTCCTGGAAGCCCAGGTGCGCGAGCCAATCCGGTTCCACAGCTCGGGGTCGAGTGCTGATGACGAGGTACGTCTCCGGGTACTGGGCGACGAGGTCCGCAATCGCCCGACGGGTCATATCCCGATGGGCATTTGGGATCTCATCCACACCGTCCAGGAGCAGAAGGGCACGCCCGTCCTGAAAGACCGACTTCACCCAATCCGCAGGCGGGCCGCCGAGCGCCTGAGCCACCATCTCCGGGAATTCGTCCGGGCTCGGGAGTGAGCCGGCTTTGCACTGCCGCAGCCGAATCAGGAAAGGTACCCGGCTTCGCCAGGATGCGAGGGAGTAGGAGTCGAACTCGCGCAACTCTTCCTTCCCCAACAGGTGCCGTAGTGCCTTGGCCTTGTCTACAGCCCGGCCTTTTCTGACCGTCGCATTAATGGTGCCTTTCCAAGAGACTCCGGCGAGAAAACCGGAATCGCCTGTCGGCCACACGGGCCATCTCCGCTGCCCGGAAGCCGCGTGCATGGCCACCCAGCGCAGCAGCGTGCTCTTGCCGGTTCCGGCGTCTCCGCGGATCAGCAGGTGCCCGTCTTCCGCGCTCAGCCGGTCGAACAGAGCTTCGGCGGGAAGCGCTTGCGAAGCCCCTTCGGAGTGGCTCTCCAGGTTGAGCGAGATGTAAGCGACAGAGAGCTTCTGGGTTCGAGATTCCGGAGGAAGGTCGATTCCGAAGATCTCTAGATAATCGAGGTTGCGCTGGACGGCGAGCCGATAGTCGATCTCATACTCGCGGGCTTTCTCGTCCCGGGCTTCCGCGCCGACGGTCGCCTCGATCCGGCGTACCCCTTCCAGAATTCCATCGACATTGCCGGTCAACCTCGAGAGCTGCTGAAGGCTTCGGGCGGCGAAGGCCTCATGGAACTGCGGGAGCCGAGAAGCAATCTCGACCAGATGCCGCACCGAGCGTTCGAGCGCGCGCTCGTAGAGGTCCGTCTCCGCCTGAGAGAAATGGGCGGCGGGGAGCGGCCGGGTCTTCCTCATTTCGGCGAGGATGGCTCCGGGGTCGAGATCCTTCTGGATCAGGTAGGCGGACCTCGTCAGGCCAGAGAGGGTGGACTCCAGCGCGAGCACCACCGCCTCCGCGTTGACATGACCCTGCTTCTCGGCGCTCTCGAAGAGCGGCAGGAGCTCCCTGGCCATGCGGTCGCCGAGCTCCTCGAACTCCCGCTCCGCCTTCTTCCGCTCGGCGGTGCTCTGGAAACGGCCCTTAAGCAGGTCGACTACATCGCCAGCGATGGTCGTCCCGGCTCCCTTACCGAGCCAGGACTCGATGAGGAGCTTGGTGAAGCGGGCTCCCAGGTTCAGGATCAGGAGGTCGAGGAGGGTCATAGGTGCCTATTCTAGAAGGTGTTGGGCCAGCCGAACGGCCGAACGGGCAAGGAGCGTTTTTCCCTAGGAGCGCCGGCGTTCCCCAGGGGAAAAAAGGGCGCTCGTCCCTCGCGAATCCAAAATTTTCGTACGAAAATCTAGTTTTTTCGCACAGCGAGACACTCTCGTTGTGCGAAAATTTGGTTTTCTCGCACAAGAATCCATCTTAGTTGTGCGAAAATTCTATTTTTTCGCACAACTAATGTCTTTTCACGGCCGATGAGAGAGAATTCTTGTGCGAAAATTTTGGTTTTTCGCACAAGAATCCTCTCCGCACACCCTAAAAAAGTAGATTTTCGGCCGCGAAAAGGTCTTTAACGCCCCGGCAACAGCGCGAAGACCTCCGCCGATTCATCTTCGTAGACCCGCCGGAACCATCGCTGCCACTCGGGCGTCTCGGGTGGCCGGACCGCGCCCGGGCTGTTGCTCATCAGGAGGTGAGTCGCTCCCAGTCTCCGCAGCTCGCGATGGAGGAGCGCCGGATTCCCGACGAGTGGGAGAAGGCGTTGGTAGCTCGCGGGGCCGAGCCAGTCGCCGTACAGCGCTCCCTCGTAGAAATACTTCATGTTCTCGGCGTTGAAGGCGTAGGCGACGGAGGAGATCCGGTCGAGGTGGCGGACCGCCGGGTAGAGCGGCAGCTTGCGGGTTAGATAGAGATCCCGCTCCTCTGCCGTGGCCGGCGGCGGCCCTTGTTTCGCGATCCTGTAGCCCGCGTAGAGCCAGCCCGGCAGGAAAACGAGGACGCAGACCGCCGCCAGCAGGGAGCGCTTCTCGATCCGGATGGACCCGGCAAGCGCCAGGCTCACCGGGGGCAGGATGGTGACCAGATAGCGGGAGTCCGGGGGAAGGAAGAGGAAGACGGCTCCCCAGACGAGCGGGATCGCCAGGAGGCGCCTCACTTGGGAATCCCGAAAGGCGCCGGCGAGGAGCAGGGGGAGGCCCAGGAGGTAGAACGGCGAGAACGGCGGCTGTTGCCCCACGGCCGAGCGGTGAAAGACCACGTCCCAGGGGAGGCGGACGAACCGGACCAGGCTCTCGGGAGCGATAGCGTCTGCCATGGGTTTGAGGATGATCGGGTCCCAGGCGGTCGATCCGAAAATACCGGGCAGAAAGGGGAAAAGCGGGTTGCCGGTGTGGGCCGCGATCCGGGCGTAGGTGGGCACGAGCACCAGGAAGGACAGGAAAGCAAATAGGAAGGGCGCTGACGCCTTCCGGCGAGCGAGGGCCAACTCGACGAAGACGGCCGCCGCGAAGAAGAGTCCCAGGTACTTGACCCCCGCCGCCGAACCGGCAAAAGCGGCGGCGAGCAGCAGCCAGTTCCTTTCGCCTGATTGTCGGAAGCTCCAGGCAGAGAAGAGTGCACCGGTGACGAAGAGCGCAAGGAGCGGATCGACGTAGTCCGTGCCGGCCAGGTGGGCGACGATCGGATTGCCCAGGTAGAGCGCCGCCGCGATCCAGCCCACCTGCGGCGAGAAGGCCCTCCTGCCCCAGGCCACCAAAAGGCCGGCGGTCGCGAGCACCGCCACCAATGCGACGAGATGGGTGGCCACGTCGTCGGCCAGCAGAAGAGTCTCCGCGAAGAGCAACTCCCCGAGCGCAGGGAACACCGGGAAGCGGATCTCCGGCGTGGCGGGAAGCCCTCCCGACTGCGCGAAGGCCCGGGCGAAGGGAAGGTGGTACATCGTCTCGTCGAAGGCGGTCGGCGGATAGAGCGTGAGGATGAAGAGCGGCGCGAGCGCGATCAGACCCAATCCCAACGGGCGCCAGGCGAGATGCGGGCGCTCCTGATAGAAGGCGGCGGCATGGACTGCCACGATCAGGGCGATCAGGGCGCCGTACCGCAACTGGCCGAACGAGGCGAGCAGGAAACCGAGATGGGCGAGGAGGGCGAGCCCGAGCGCGATCCTGACGGCGTGATCCTCGAGCTTGAACAGCGAGCCGGCCGCCCATGCGGTGGAGGCCAGGATCGCGAAGGCCAAAAGGTGGATCAATAGTTCAGCCGTCGGGCGATCCAGTCACGGAAGGGGTTCGGCTTCTTGCCCGGAGAGTCGAAGGTGTAGGCGAGCAGGATGCGCTCCCCTTGATCCGAGAGCGTGATCCCACGATGGAGCGTGCGGGCGCCGCGCATCACGAGCAGGTCCCCGGCCTGAGCGGTGACGGCACTCCGCGGGACGATCGAGAAGACCTGGGGGACCGCGTAGAGAGGGTAGAGCAGGAAGCGCAGGAACCGCGTGAGTCCGGGCGAGATGAACTGCGTCTGCCCGCGGTTGGTGTTCTTGAGCGTCACCAGGGCCACGTAGGCATGGCCGTCCAGATGCCAGCGGAAGCCGTGCTCCCGCCGCTCGTAGGCCTGGACGCGCATGGACCGCTTGGAGCTGCCGAGAGGGCGCAAGGCCTCGCCCGCGAACTCTTCGGCCAATGGCCGCACCCGACGGTCGCCGAGCTCTTCCACCTCGGACAGCTTCTCGTGGATCTGGTCGCCGTCTATGACCCTATAGCGCGGGCCCAGGCCGCCCCGACCGTGCACTTCGGTGTACAAGTCCTCATGGTCCTCGATCAGGCGGGCGAGCCGGCTCAGCTCCTCGCCGGAGAGGAAGCCCGGGACGTGACGGTACGCTTCCATTAAGGCTTATCCGCCACGACTGTCAGGAGATAGCCGAAGCGGCCCGGCCAGCGCCAGCGCGTTTCCAGGTACTGGAAGGGCGCGAGGAAGAGCGGGCTCAGCCGGTAGAGAGGGATGTCCCGAGTATAGAAGAAGAGGTCGGCCATGCGCAGGAGCCCAGGCAGGGTGAGGATGCCCGTGCGCTCGACCACCCGCAGACCCGTCTGCTCGACGTCCCGGCGCAGCTCCCCGGCGCTGAACGACTTTTCCGGCGCGTAGAGGTACTGGCCGAAGGCATCGAGAACCCGGACCATGAGGGGACGCAGGAAGAGGTCCCACTTGTGCGGCACGCCGATCACCGCCCGGCCGCCCGGCTTGAGGACGCGGTGGACCTCGCGGATCGCCTCGCGGTACTCGTCGATGTGCTCGATGGTTCCCATCGTATAGACCGCGTCGAAGGAGCCGGCCGGGAACGGCAGCTCGCGGATGTCGGCGCGCAGCAGGGCCGGAGTATGGCCGTTCGACTGGGCGTTGCGGCGTGCCCGGAAGGCCACCACGCTCGAGATATCGAGCCCCACCACTTCCGCCCCCTGTTCGCGCATCCAGTCGAGGATCCGCGTGTTGAATGCCTCGTTCCAGAGGTCCAGCTTGAGCACGCGCTTGCCCCGCAGGCTCCCGAGGGAGCGCTCCAGGAGGGCGATCTCACAGCGGCGGTAGTACAGGGTGCTCGGCGCGGCGTGGAAATCGCGCACCGACGCGGCGATCCGATCCCAGTCCCGGCGCTGCTGCTCGCGCAGATCCCGGGTCGCTTCATCCCATCTCAGAACGTCCATTTGCCGCCCTCAACCATTCGATCGTAAGAGACAACCCCTCAGTCAGAGGGAGGGGATGGTATTCCAGATCGTGCCGCGCTCTATCGGAGCTGAAGCGCCATTCGCGCAGCAGGATTTGGACGGCGGTAGCATATCCGCTCCCCGCGTCGAATTTCCTCAACCGGTCGGCGATCCGCGCCGCTGCGAGCGCCGGTCCGGCGGGCAGCGAGAGCGTGGCGACAAGCCGGAGGCCGGCGAGCGACAGGACGAGCCGTCCGAAGTCCCGGGGCGCGATCTCTTCGCCGCCCAGCACGTACTCCTCTCCCACCGCGCCGCGCCGCTCGGCGGCAAGGAGGCCGCGTACCACGTCGTCCACGTAGACCAGGTTGCGCGCGTGTCCGCCGCCCGCCAGAACCAGCACGATGCGCTGGCGCAGGAGGCGGCGAATCTCGGAGGTGATGCGGTTGGGGCGGGAAGGATGATCCGGGCCGAAGACGATCGTCGGGCAGACGGTGACCGCCTGCAAACCCTCGGCGGCGAGCCTCCGGATCTCCTGGACGGCGCGCGCCTTGGAGTCCGCATAGGCACCGAAGGACCCGTGAATTATGGCCGTCGAGACATGGACGAACCGGCCAACCCCGGCTTCGAGGGAGTGCCGGGCCAGCTCGATCGTGGCGCGGACGTTGACCTCTTCCATGTCGCGGACTCGGACGCGGGGATGGTTGCGGACGGCGGCGAGGTGGAAGACGGAGTCCCCTGCCGCGAGCCAGGGAGAGTACGAGGAAGGATCGCGGATGTCTCCGGAGAGCGCCATGACTTCGCGGCCCTGGTCCCGCAGAGCCCGGACCAGATGACGTCCCAGGAAGCCGGAGGCTCCGGTGATCAGGACTTTCAGAGATCCTCCACGCCTGCCGCCCGCCGGACCAGCCTGACCGTTCCAGCCGCTTCGAGAAGATAGACCGCCGGCGAGAGCCCCGCGTAGGAGCTGGCGCGGGAGATCGAGTAAGCCCCCGCGTCGCAGAAGGCAATGCCGTCGCCGGGCGCGAGCATCGGCAGGCGGCGGTGCATGTCGAGCACGTCGAGGGTGTTCAGGGTGCAGCCGGACAGGTTCCAGAAGCGCTCCGCTCCCTTTCCTTCGGACAAGGGAAGGATGCGCCGGGTGAAGAACAGGGGCGACTCGGGTAGGTGGTTGCGGCTCGCATCCAGAAAGAGCCAGCTCCCGCGAATCGCGCGGACGCGGGTGACGAGCACCGCCGCGTCGCCCACGATTGCCCGCCCCGGCTCGGCCGCGAGGATCGGCAGATCCGCATCGACCAGATCGCGGAAGCGCGCTCCCAGTTGGGCGGCGAACGCCTCCAGGTTCCCCGTCGGGGAAGAGGCGAGACGGTCCCGCAGCCGTCCGATCACCTGGCGGGGTCCCACCCGCTTCAGCGTGGGTGAAGGAATGCCGCCGCCGAGGTTGACTTCACGGAGCGTTGGCAGGCGTTTCAGGAGGTCCAGGACTCTCCGGAAGACACGCGTGAAGCCGTCGAGCGACGCCTGCTGCGTGCCCAGATAGAAGTTCAACGCCTCCGGCTCCAGCCAGGGCGACGCCACGGCCTTCCGCGCGGCTTCGACGATCTCGTCCTCATCGAGACCCAGCCGGCGGTTGAGCCGGCCGAGAGGGGAGAGGCCCGCCTTGCCACGCAGCCGGAACGAGACCCGGACCGGTCGGCCGGCACGGGCCGCCGCCGCTTCGAGCTGCGCCAGATCGTCCGGATGGTGGATGTGGAAGAGCGGGACTCCGAGCTCGACCGCCGCGTCCAGCTCTTCGGGAGTGAGCACGGGGCGCGCGTAGGCGATCCGCTCGGGTGGAAAGCCGCAGCGGATCGCGAGAGCCGCCTCGGCGGCGTGGCTCGCCAGCAGATGGCTGCCGAGAGCGCTCATGGTTTCGAGCACGGCGCCCTCGCGGTTGGTCTTGGCGCAGTAGCGCAGGATCGTCCCCGGCCCTGCCGCGGCGAGCCCGCGCTCCAGGGCCTGGTAGTTGGCCCGCAGGCGGGATTCGCTCATCAGGAAAAAGGGGGTGCCAAGCCGTTCCGCCAGCTCCGCGAGCGGCACGCCTTCCATCCGCAGCACGCCGCCGGAATAGTCGAGGAAGGGCTCTCCCATGGTCGCGCGAGCGTATCGTTTTTTTGCCTCTGCTATCCTCCCGTGGTGCCCAGAATCGCTCGTCTTCTCTTCCTCCTGATCCTTTGTCTGGTTGCCCCTGCCGTGGCCCAGGATCAACCCCCCCGGCCCCTCGAAGGCCGCGGGCTCGACAACCTGGTCGCATTCACGCGGTTGTTGGGGTACGTCCGGTACTTCCATCCCAGCGACGCGGCGGCGGATACGAACTGGAACGCCTTCGCCATTCATGCCGTCAAGGAAGTGGAGGGACCGAAGAGCCCCGAGGATCTCGCGCGCCGTCTGGAGGAGCTCTTCCGTTCCGTGGCACCTACCGTCCAGGTGTTTCCCACAGGAACGGCTCCCGAGCTGCCTCGCGCGCTGATGCCTGCCGGGGAGAATCAGGCAATCATCGCCTGGCACCATCTGGGCGTGGGGACCGGAAGTCCACAGTCCATTTACAAGAGCCGGCGGATCGACAGCAAGACGCCTCTTCTCGACGATGTCGCCAATCTGGCCCAGGAGATCGAGCCCAAGCTGGTGGCCGGCCGCAAGGTCCGCTTCCGGGCCTGGCTCCGCACCGAAGGGTTCGGCGAGCACGGCGGGGCCGGGCTCTGGACGCAGGGGTGGAACGAGGACGGCGACGAGATGTCGATGGATATGAAGGACAAGCCGTTCCGCGGCACCGAGTGGCAGGAGGTCGAGCTCGTCGGGAATCTGGAGGCGACCGTCACGAGCTTCTATGTGGGTGTCGCTCTCCAGGGCGGAGGGCGCGCGTGGTTCGAGAACGCCGTGCTCGAAGCCGCCCGTCCGGATGGGACGTGGGAGGCCATCCCCTTGAAGAACCCGGGGTTCGACCAGGAGCACACGGACAAGAAGGGGCTGCCCGCGGATTGGACCTGGAACGAGAAGGCGAGCTCCGGCTTCGAGATCGCGCTCGCGGCGAGCTGCCGCGAGGGCGGCTGCGTATCGCTCACCGGCAAGGCGTCCGCGCCGCCGACGCTCTCCCCGCCGGCCGAGGTCTTAGAGGCGGACCTGGGAGGCGGAGTCTCCTGCCGCGTGCCGCTCACGCTCTATTTGGATGGAAAGGGCAAAACCGTACCCGCATCCCACGGCTGGACGCCTCCGGCGACCAACGGATGGCAGCCGTCCGGCAACGACCGCGCCACCCGATTGGCAGACGTGGCGCTCGCCTGGAACGTGTTCCAGCACTTCTACCCGTATTTCGACGTGGTCCAGACCGACTGGCCCGCGGCCTTGCGCGAGGCGCTGACCTCCGCCGCCGCCGACCGCGACGAGCTGGCTTTCCTCGACAGCTTGAGGCTGCTCGTGGCCCAACTCCACGACGGCCACGGCAACGTGGGCCTCCAGACACAAAGTTGGGACAAGTTCGCTTCCGTGCCGCTCGCCCTGAGCTGGATCGAGAACAGCCTCACAGTCGTAGCAGTCGTTCCTGGCAAGGCGGAGAGGATCCGGCCCGGCGACGTCATCCTGTCGCTCGACGGCGTGCCCGCGGCTGAAGCCGTCGCGAAACGCGAGCGGCTCACCTCCGGCGCGACGCCCCAGTGGCGCCGCTGGAGCGCGGTGAATCGCCTTGGCCGGGGCCTCATCGGGAAGACGGTCAAGCTGAGGATCCAGCCTGCCACGGGTGAGCCGTACGAGGTCTCCCTGGCCTATGACGTCAAGTTTCCCTTCCCGGCCGAGCCCCGGCCGGAGAAGATCTCCGAGATCCGCCCCGGCATCTGGTACGTGGACATCGGCCGCATCGACGACGGCGACTTCAACGCTGCGGTGGCCAAGCTGGCCACGGCGAAAGGCGTGATCTTCGATCTCCGCGGCTACCCCGGGAAGCTCTCGCCCGTGGTCCTGCAGCACCTGACAGACACGCCGATCACCAGCGCCCAATGGAACGTCCCCATCGTGAGGCGGCCCGACCGTCAGGGCATGGAGTTCCAATTCTCCAACTGGTCCCTGGAGCCCCGGGAGCCGCGCATCCGGGGAAAGGTGGCGTTCCTGACCGACGGCCGGGCGATCAGCTATGCCGAGACCTACATGGGGATGGTCGAGCACTACAAGCTGGCCGAGATCGTGGGCGGTCCCACCGCGGGCACGAACGGCAACATCAACCCGTTCGACCTCCCCGGCGGTTACTCGTTTTTCTGGACGGGAATGAAGGTGCTCAAGCACGACGGTTCGCAGCACCACGGCATCGGCATCCTGCCGACCGTCCCCGTCGCTCCGACGCTCGAGGGCGTGCGAAAGAGAAAGGACGAGGTGCTGGAGAAGGGGATCGAAATCGTGAGCAAGTGAGATGCGCACGTTTACCCTTCTCCCGCTCGCAGCCCTGCTCCTGAGCCAGGCCCCCAACCAGCCGGCAAGCGAGCAGATCGCCCGCGACCTGGATGCCCTGGGGATCGCCGTAACTCGCGGAGCCGCGCCGGGTTACGTCGAGGACCGCGCCTGCGCCGTCTGCCACACGCAGATCGCCGAGTCCTACCGGTCCAAGGGCATGGCGCGGGCGTTCTTCCGGCCGCGTCCCTCGACAGATATCGAGGATTTCTCCGCTCCTCCCTTCTTCCACGCCCCGTCGCGACAGCATCTTCAAATCGTCCGTGAGAGAGAGCGGCTGGTCTTCCGCCGCTGGCAGACGGACGCGGCGGGCCGTCCCGTCCATCTCTTCGAGCGGGAGGTCGATTGGATTCTGGGCTCGGGCAACAACGCCCGGACCTATCTCTACCGCACCCCGTCGGGAGAGATGTACCAGCTTCCGCTCGCCTGGTACACCCAGACGCGGAGCTGGGGGATGCCGCCCGGCTACGACCGCCCGGATCATGACGGTGTGCTGCGGCGGGTGCGGAGGGAGTGCCTGTTCTGCCATGATGCCTACCCCGATCTGCCGGCCGGCGCCGACGCTCCGAGCGCGCCGCATGCCTTTCCGGCCGAGCTTCCCGAGGGACTGGGCTGCCAGCGCTGCCACGGTCCGGGGGCGGAGCATGTCTGGCTTGCAACCGGCGGCATGGGTCCGGCCGTTGAGATCCGCGCCGCAATCTTCAATCCCGCCCGGCTGCCGAAGGCTCAGCAGGACGAGGTCTGCATGACCTGCCATTTACAGCCGTCGGTCGTGTTGCCGGGTCTGCGCCGTTTCGGCCGCGCGGATTTCTCCTACCGGGCGGGCGAGCCGCTGTCCGACTATCTGGTCCAGGTCGACGTGGAGGAGGAGGGGCAGGCTCCGTCGGAGCGCTTCGAGATCAACCATCACGCCTACCGGCTGCGGCAGAGCCGTTGCTTCCTGGAGAGCGGGGGAGGGGTGGGCTGCCTGGACTGCCACGATCCTCATCGGGTCGTGCCCAGGGAAGAGATGAAGGTGCGCGTCGGGAGCGCCTGCCGGAGCTGTCACGCGAGCCTGCCCGCGAAACATGTGGAGAATACCGACTGCGCCTCGTGCCACATGCCGCGCCGGCGGACGCAGGACGTGGTCCAGGTGCTGATGACCGATCATCGCATCCAGCGCGGGCCTGGAGGGCCGGAGCTGCTGGCGCCGCGTGCGGAGCGGAACCCGGTCCTGACCGAGCTGCGGATTCTGGAAGGGGGGCCCACCGGGGCTCTCGCCGAGATCTACCGCGCCACCACCGTGGTCCGCGCCGCGGGGAGCCGCGACGCAACGCGTTTCCTGGAGAAGAAGCTGGCCGAGGTCCGCCTGCCCGAGCCCGATCCCTGGCTCGATCTGGTCCAGGCGCAGCTCCAGCAGAGGCGTTTCGCCGAGGCCGAGGTCACGCTCGCCGCACTGCGGGAGCGCCGGCCGGACGATCTCCTCCTCCTGGAATGGCTTGCCCTGGCGCGGGCCGGTCAGGGAAAGCTCGACGAGGCGATCGACCTCACGCGCAGCGCGCTCGCCCGGGGCTCCGATCGCGTCGAGGGTGAGTACAACCTGGGAAGGTTATTGGCCGCGAAGGGCGCTCACGAGGAGGCCGCGGTGCATCTGGCACGCGCCGTGGCACTGCGGCCGAATCTGGTGGCCGGCTGGTTCCATCTGGGGGAGGTGCGGGCGGCGCAGGGCCGAACGGAGGAGGCGGTGGAGTGCTACGAGAGGGCGCTGGCGGTGGATCCCACGTTCACGCGGGCCGCGGAGGCGCTGCCTGGGGTTAAAACCCCAGGCTAGAAAAGTACAGCCTCCTCCGGAGGCTGGCTGACGCGTTGGTTGGCCCGGAAACTCGCCCCGAGAGGGGGCGATACCCTTCTAGCCTGGGGTTTCAACCCCAGGCGGACGCGCCGGCGCTACCTCGCCGACATCCCCTGCACCGCCGCCACGAACGCCTGCGCATTCTCAACCGGCGTCATGGGCAGGATGCCATGGCCCAGGTTCACAATATGCCCCCCGCCCCGCCCTTCTTCGATCACCCTTTTGACCTGGCGCTCGATCTCGGGAATCGGGCCGAGCAGGGCCGCGGGGTCGAAGTTCCCCTGCAGCGTGCGATTCCCCACCACCTGGCGCACCCGGCTGAGCGGCTGGCGCCAATCGACTGAGAGCACGTCTACCGGCAGCTCGCGCATCCCTTCAAGAAGATGGCCGCCGCCGTTGACGTAGTAGATCAGGGGCACCCGGCCGGAAATCCCTTTGACGATCTTCTGGAGCGGGGGGAGGGCCAGCGCGCGCCAGCGCTCCAGGTCGAGCAGACCGCCCCAGGTGTCGAAGAGCTGGAGCGCCTGGGCGCCGGCTTCGATCTGGCCGAGAAGATAGGCGATGGAGACATCGGCGATCTTGTCGAGAAGCACGGCGAGCCCCTCGGGATCGGAGTAGCTCCAGGCCAGGAGCTTGTCGAAGTGCTTGGAGCCTCCGCCTTCGATGAGGTAGGCGGCGAGCGTCCAGGGCGTGCCCCCGAAGCCGATCACGGGGATCTTGCCTTCGAGCTCGCGGCGCACCAGGCGCATGGCGTCGAAGACGTAGCCGAGGGTCGAGTCCACGTCCGGAGCACGCAGGCGGGCAACGTCCTCGCGGGTCCGCACCGGGTTCGGAAAGCTGGGGCCGTCCCCCTTCACAAACTGCAGCTCGGCGCCCATGGCCTCCAGCGGGAGGAGGATGTCGGCGAAGAGGATGGCGGCGTCGACCCCGAGGATGCGGACCGGTTGCAGGGTCACCTCCGCGGCCAGCTCGGGTGTCTTGCACAGCGTGAGGAAGTCGGTCTTCTCGCGGATGGCGCGGTATTCGGGGAGATAGCGCCCGGCCTGGCGCATGAGCCAGACGGGAAGGCGCTCCACGGCTTCGCCGCGGCAGGCTCGGAGGAACAGGTCGTTCATGGCGGCGGAGGATATCAGGTACTATGCGGCTCCTATGCTTCGACTTGTTGCTTATGCGCCGGACGGCGTCCGGCGCTTTCCCGTCTCTCGGAATGAGCTCCTCATCGGCAGCCGTCCCGAGTGTGACATCTATCTCCCCTATACCGGCGTGGCCCAGAAGCACGCCGTGCTGCGCTTTGATGGCAGCGAGCTCCGCATCGAGGACCTCGGCAGCCGCAAAGGCACACTGGTCAGCGGGCGAAAGGTCAGAGAAGCGTTGCTCGAAGTCATGGACGAGATCCGCGTCGGCGGCGTGACGCTCCTGGTCGAGGACGTCGTGCCCGCGCCGGAGAAGCCGGCCGCGCCCGAGCCCGAGGCGGTCCCGCCGGGCCCGCGGATCACCGCCGGGCGCATGGTGGAGCACCTCTCCCGCATCAGCGAATGGGTGCTGGCCGACGCCGAGAGCCGCACTACCTCCGAGGCCCTGGTCAGCGACGTGCTGGTCGATTTCGGCGGCGGCGTCCTCTTCCTCCTGCAAGGGGAGGTCGAGCGCGCCGGCCTGAAGCTGGTCGTGAGCAGCGATTCGAGCTGGCTCGCGAGCGGCGAGGGACTGATGGATCAGCTCCTCGCGCACCGCAACGCCGGCAACAGCCTCCAGCACGGCGGTTCCTTCCAGGGCGAGCTCGCCGGGGGTCCAGCCTGGATCTGCTACCACTCCTTCGTGGCGCTCGACCGCACCTACTCCCTGATGTCGGCGTTCCCCAACTTCACGCCTGACGATTGGTCGCCCGTGACCTCCTTCCGCACGCTGGGGCACCTGCTGGTGCTCGGCCTCGTCCATCACGTGGGTTGGTACGAGCCGATCCTCCCGGGCCGGCCGGGCCAGCAGGACCTGACGCTCGATCCGGCGCTGGTGGTGGGGGAGTCGCAGGCCATGAAACAGGTGATCGAGCAGCTCCGGGCCGCAGTTGATCCCGCGGTGCACGTGCTGCTGCTCGGCGAGCCGGGCGTGGGCAAGGAGCTGCTCGCGCGCTCGCTGCACCTTTCCGGACCTCGGCGCCACGGGCCTTTCATCATGGCCTCGTGCAGCGGCGTGCGTCCGCAGCAGATCGAGGCCGACATGTTCGGCGCCGAGGTGCCGGGCAAGACCGGGCCGGTGCGCCGCGAGGGCAAGCTGCTCCTCGCCAACGGCGGCACGGTGTTCCTGGACGACGTGGAGCACCTTCCCATGGAAGTGCAGGGGCGGCTGGTCCGCTTCCTGCGCACCGGCCAGGTGGAGCCGTCGGGCAGCACCGAAGCGCACCCGGTGGACGTGCGGGTGGTGGCCGGCAGCCGCGTGCCGCTGGAGTCGGTGGCGGCGCGCGACCTGTTCCGCGTCGATCTCGCCTACATGCTGTCGCAGTTCACGGTCGAGGTGCCGCCGCTGCGCGACCGGCGCGAGGACCTGCCGCTGCTCATCCAGTCGTACGTCAACCGGTTCTGCCACGAGACGGGCAAGCGGATGCAGGGGATCACGGTCAAGGCCATGTCCGCGCTGCTGAACTACGACTACCCAGGCAATCTGGCGGAGTTGGAGAACATCGCGCGGCAGCTCGTCTACATGAGCCCCGCGGGCAAGCCGGTGGACGTCAACCTCCTGCCGGAGCGGGTGCGCAGCGGCACGATCACGACCACCCGCGTGGACACCTCCTCGGATCTCGATCTCGAGCGCCTGGTGGGCGGCTGCGAGCAGTCGGCGATCCGCGAGGCCCTGCGCCGCACGCACGGCAACAAATCCCAGGCCGCGCGCATGCTGGGGCTCTCGCGCAACGGGCTGGCGATCAAGATGGAGCGGTATGGGCTGAAGGGGTAGGAAGACCCATCCCCGGCCACCGCTCCATCGGATCAGTCGAGCGCACCACGTTCATCCCCGCGCCGCCCCAGCGGGCGAGAGCCTCTTCGGCCTGGGGGGTGAAATCGAAGAGGAAAGATCCGGGCCTCTCCGGGTCTGGCACGGCCACTGAGGACATGCAGTCGCCGAGGATGTAGATCTTCCGCGCCAGCTCCTCCTCCCGGGTCAGGATGTCGCCGAGCAAGTCGTCGATCGAGCTCTTCACGCAGTGGCTCGCGGCCTGGCCGGCGATGAGGACCGCGTCGGCGTTGAGCAGGGTCTCGATGAACCGGTGGTTGCGCTCCGCGAGCTGCCCGCCGTCGTGGAGCATCAGGACCTCCGGCGCCAGGATCGAGTAGTTCTCGGTGAGCGGGTTGTCCCCCTTGCTCTGGATCGCGCTCTGCGAGCCCCGCGCCCACGCGTGGAACAGCCGGGCCTCGTGGATCACCCCCACGAGCGGGTGCCCGTCGCTCCCCAGCAGGCAGTGCGTGGGCCAGAGATAGAGCTTGTACTTGCCCGCCCGCTCCAGCTCTTCGCAGTAGAACTCCACCTGCCGGCTCAGCCAGTCTACGCTTCCGTCACCGATCCACCAGGCCACGTCGGGATTGGGCCGCACGCGGCCGGCGCGGATCATCTCCGCGGTGATCTCCTGGTGCGGCGCCGGGGGGAGGCCGTCCTCGCCGAGCCAGAACGAGGGGGAGAAGATCTGGAAGGGGTAGTGGGTGTCCAGCGTGCAGGTGATGTCGGTGATCGTCTCCAGATTGCGGTAGAGGAAGCGGGCGAGGCGGTCGCTATCCTCCATGGCGCCGGTGCCGCTGCGGCCCCCGACGTACAGGGTCCCCTGGGGGAAGCAGAAATCCTTCTGCACGTCGATCAGGAGCATGTGGACACGTCTGCGATCCGTGCCTGACGGTCGGATCCCGTGCTCGCGGCGCCAGGCGTTGGCGACGGCAAAGAGCGCCTCCTGGTCCGGCGCGTAGGCCCACTCGCGGGCATGAGCGGGATCGTAGTGGGCAGGGACGGGAAGTTCCCTCATGTTTCTTTTTCCAGTCCGCGCGCTTGCAGGATCAGGTGGGTCTTGAGGTCGAACAGCCCGCGCTCCAGGCCCACGGGATACTGGTGCGGGTTCGCCAAGCGCTTGACGCCGCCGTGGAAACCCGCGAGCTGCTCGGCCGTCCGCTGGCGCACCTCCTTGAGCGGAGGCGGGTCGTAAACCCGGAGGCCCTGGCGGAAGATGGGCACGAGGAGATCGGCGTATGGGGTGCTCTCGGGGATCTCCTTGCGCCGGGTCTGGTCCCCGGGGTCCACGATCGTGGGCGCCGCGGGCGCGCCCAGCTCCTCGTCGAAGATCATATCGGCCACGAACTCGCCGCCCGCCGAGAAGCGCCGCACCTGCTGGATGCCCGGCGTCGTGATCTTGACCGCCTGCTCCGACAGCTTGACCTTGTACTTCCAGGCCTCGCCCGGCCCGCGCACGGCGGTCAGCTTGTAGACGCCGCCGAGGGCCGGATCGTCCTTGGCGGTGACGAGGTTGGTGCCGACGCCCCAGACCGCGATCTTCGCTCCCTGGATCTTGAGGCTTTCGACGAGGTGCTCGTCGAGCTCGCTGCTGGCGTAGACCTGGGCCTCGGGGAAGCCGCCCTCGTCAAGGATCCGGCGCGCCTCCTTGCTCAGGTAGGCGAGGTCGCCCGAGTCCAGGCGGACGCCGAGCATCTCGCGCCCCTGCTCGCGCAGCCATCGCCCGACCTGCACCGCGTGACGGACCCCTTCGACCGTGTTGTAGGTGTCCACCAGGAAGACGCAGTTGTTGGGCATGGCGCGGGCGTAGGCCTCGAACGACTCCATCTCCGTGTCGAAAGAGAGCACCCAGGAGTGGGCGTGAGTGCCTCCGACCGGGATGCCGAACAGCTTGCCGGCGAGGACGTTTGAAGTGCCATGGCAGCCGCCGGCATAGGCGGCGCGGCTGGCTGACAGCCCGCCGTCGATCCCCTGGGCGCGCCTCAGGCCGAACTCCAGGACCGTGTCCCCCTGGGCCGCGAGGCAGACCCGGGCCGCCTTGGTTGCGATCAGGGTCTGGAAGTTGAGGATCGTGAGCAGCGGCGTTTCCAGGAGCTGAGCCTGGAGGATCGGCCCGCGCACCCGGATCAGCGGCTCGTGGGGAAAGACGACGGTGCCCTCGGGCACGGCGTCCACGTCGCATTCGAAGCGCAGGGTGCGCAGCATGTCCAGGAACTCGCCGTCGAAGAGCGGCTTGCCGTCGTTGCCCTGAAGCCCTGCCAGGTAGGAGAGGTCGTCGTCGTCGAAGTGGAAGTGCTCGATAAATTCGATCACAGGCGCGAGCCCGCAGGCCACTGTGAAGCCGCTGCCGAAGGGCGGCCTGCGGAAGTGATGATGGAAGACGGCCTCCTTCGTGTGCGTCCCCGAGCGCCAGTAGCCATAGGCCATGGTCAGCTCGTACAGGTCGGTGAGGAGCGCCAGCGACGGTCGGTAGAGCTGAGTCAGGACAGGCATGGCTAATAGGTAACCGACGCGACGACGAGCCGGATGAGGGACTCGATGTCGCGGAGGTCCGCGACCTCGACGGGAGAGTGCGAGTAGCGGCCCGGCCAGGAGAAGGGGAGCATCTCGGGACCGTTCGCTGCGAAGGCCAAGCCATCCGACGAGCCGCCGGTCATCCCGTACTGGACCGGGATGCCGTTGCGGTTCGCGAGGTCGAGGAAGCGGTCGAGCAGCGGGCGCGGGGTCTGGTTGAAGTTGTCCATGGCGCGCAGCACCGCGCCCTTGCCGAGCTGCGCATACCCGAGACGTCCGGTCTCGATGGGTGAGTCGGACGAGACGAAGGTATCGACCGGATGGACGCGGGTGAGCTGGGTGAACCGATCCGCGAGGGCACTGGAGCCCACGAGCCCGGTCTCCTCTTCCACTACCCAAGCAAAAGTGACGCGGCGGGTGAGCTTGGCGGGGTCGATCTGCCGAAGGGCGAGGAGCAGAGCGGTGCAGCCGATCCGGTCGTCGAAGCCGCGGGCTACGGCGCGATGGCGACCCATCCGGAGCATGCGCTTGGGCATGGTGACCGTGCTCTGTCCGGCGCGGATGCCCATGGCCTCGGCTTCCTTGGCGGAGGAGGTTCCCACGTACACGTTGAGGGGCGGGTCGGCTCCGTACGTCTCCGCCTTGACCCAGCCCTCCCGCGGCTCGAACACGCCGGCAACGGAACCCTTTTCTCCGTGGACGAGCGCCGCCTGGGCCTCCCAGACCGGGGCGAGGAGCCCGCCCCGGTTCTCCAGGCTCAGCCGTCCATCCGGCAGGATCTCCTTGACGGCGAAGCCGACCTCGTCCATATGGGCGACGAGGAGGACGTGCTCGTCTCCCTGTCCCACGGTGACGAGGAGGTTGCCTTTGGCGTCGATCTCGGGTTTGGCCCAGGAGGGGAGCTGCCTGGCGATCTCCTCCCGCACGGGGCCTTCGGCGCCGCTCACGCCATAGCGGCCGATCAGGTTTGCCAGCAGCCCGGCCGCTTCGTCGTGGCCCGTGGCCTCCATGAGAGGCGGCGGGGGAGGCAGAGGCGGAATGACGGAGGTGCGGTTGCCTGCGAGGGCATCGGCGAGCCGCTTCACTTCGGCGAGGGAGATGGTCTCCACCAGGCTCTCCGAGTAGAGCGCCGGGAGTCCCAGGTAGCCAACCCGGGCCTTGCCCCAGTTGGGCGGCCGGACAAAGCCGTCGTCCAGGGGTGCCATGTGAGGGGCCGTCTGGGTCGAGAGGCCCTTGGGAAGATCGCCGGCGCCGAGCAGTCCGCTGCCGGGACGCGGGAGGGGCTCGAAGGTGAAGTTGTTCTCCGCCAGCTTCCAACCGAACCCGGGGCTCACGAGGAGCGCTTCGTCGAAGGGACCCATCCGCCGGACGAGGTGCTCGATCCCCTTCTGGTTGAAGATGTCGAGGGTGGTCCAGGCGAAGACGGTGGTGCCCGTGCCAGGGGAGGCATGGACGCGGCGGGCCGCCTCGGCCACGGCCATGCACGCGCCCTTGAGGCGGGCGGACGGCGCGGCGATGAGCCCGCCCGCGATGCGGGAGGGGCGACGGACGAGGGCCACGGCATCCAGGAGACGGACGCCCATCTCGGCCACTTCGGCCGCGCTCTCGGCACCCACGTCCACCCAGAGGTCGTCGACCGCGACCGGCTTCTCCGGCGGGCGAGACCTTCCTTGCATCAGATGGACGGAGGGTAGGACCACCGCTCCGGCAACCCACCCCTTGGCTCCGCCGATCACGACCGTCTGCCCGAAGTGGCTCTGGTCCCACAAGGCCGGCTGGGGCGCGCCGCTGGCGGGGATGAGCCGCAGGTAGCCATTGTCGAGGATGCGGCTCACCGCGTATCCCGGCTCGCCCAGCGGGCAGGCAACCAGCCTTCGGGGAGAGCCTGAGCCGACCGTGACTGTGAGATTGCCCAGCGCGTCACTCGCGACGGGAAGCCCTGCCAGCCGCCCGCGCAGGAACTCGGCGGCAGGCTCCTCGCGTCCCACCACGGCGGGCACTTGCAGAAAGGCTTCGACTTCGTCTTCGAGGGTGACGGCGCGGGCGGGAAGAGAGCAGAGGAGAAGGGCAAAGAGCAGCGCGAGCTGTCCTGGGATCATGCCCGCGGACTCTACCATTGCGTCCGTCTATGAAATGGAACACTCTTACTGGGCACTCCTTGCAAGGAGATTAAGGCGATGAGAATGCTGACGCTGGTGCTGTTCGGTCTGACCCTGATGGCCGCCCCCGGCATGGCCCAGGCTCCGGCCGGCTTTTGTGGAGTCGAGGATCTGGACCAGGACACGGCGCGCTGGGTCGAGAGCCTGGTAAAGAGCCTGCCCCGGCCGGAAATGAGGCTTGCCGGCTCCGTCCAGATTCCCGTCGCCTTCCACGTGGTTTACGCCGGGACGAAGGGACGCGTCTCGGACCAGCAGATCGCGACCCTGCTGAACAATCTCAATGCCGCGTACGGTGATTCTCCCTTCTCCTTCCACCTGGCCAGCGTCAGCCGCACGAACAACAAGACGTGGTACGGCAACTGTCTGTCATTGAAGAACGAGAAGACCATGAAGCGCCGGCTCGCGGTAGACCCCAGGCATACGCTCAACATCTATACCTGCAAGACGAGCAACTTCCCCGTGACGGGGGGTGTGCTCGGCTACGCCTACTTACCCTTCATGTTTCCCGAGAACAGCTACATGCACGGCGCCGTCCTTCATCCGGCGCTGATGCCCGGAGGTCATCCGCAGGTCGGGGTCTACGGCATGATCGTGGGGCACGAGCTCGGTCATTACCTCGGGCTCTACCACACGTTCCAGGGCGGGTGTGGTGCGACAGGCGACTTCGTGGCCGACACGCCGGATGAGGGCAGGCCGACGGGCACCTGCACCGCCGGGACCGATACCTGTCCCGCCTTCCCGGGGCTGGACGACGTGACCAACTTCATGAACTACGGCGACGACCTCTGCATGGACCACTTCACGCCCGGGCAGATCCAACGGATGGTGGAGCAGACCTCGGCCTTACGGCCCGGCATCTACAATTAGGCCGCCTTGGGGACGGTCGGCATCGGCGCGCGGACGGTGGGGATCGCGAGCGGAACTGTCCGCATAGCCGGTCGAACCGTCCGCGAGGTGTCTCCAACCGTCCGCACCACGGGTTGGACCATCCGCGAGCCGATTCCAACCGTCCGCATCGCGGGTTGAACCGTCCGCGAACCGACTCCAACTGTCCGCGCCGCGGGAGAAACCGTCCGCGCCGGCTCCCGGGCGCTCCGCTCCGCGACCCGGGCCGTCCGGACCGCAGGCCGGACCCTCCGCGGCGTCGGCGGAATCGTTCCGTCCGCGGCGCGGGTAGAGAGAGGTCCGGGTTTGACCCTCCGCGCGGCTTGCTCTATCGTCCTGGTATGGACTGGCGAGACCACATCACCGTCGACCCCCTGATCTGCCATGGGCAGGCCTGCATCCGGGGCACACGGATCATGGTGTCCGTGGTGCTCGACAATCTGGCAGCCGGTCTGGACATCCAGGAGATCCTCCGCAGCTATCCCTCGTTGACGCGCGAAGCGATCCAGGCGGCAGTGGCTTACGCCTCGGATCTGACGCGCGAGAGGATCATCGCTCTTCCGGTCTGAGCCGCTTGAACCTCGATGTCGGTTTTGCGGACGACAAGCCATCCATCCTCCGGGCGTTCGGGAGGGCCATAGCGCTCTGGATCGTCGAAGAGGAGCGCGTTCGCATCCGAAGGTAGCCCCTGCCGGGTAGAATACCCGGCATGACCATCGCCACCCCGCCCTCCGTCTCCGCCGGGCCTGCCGGCCCCCGCACGGTCCGCGCTCCTCGCGGGACCCAGCTCTCCTGCCGCGGATGGCAGCAGGAGGCTGCTCTGCGGATGCTGATGAACAACCTCGACCCCGAGGTCGCCGAGCGGCCGGACGAGCTGGTGGTCTATGGCGGCTCGGGCAAGGCGGCCCGCAACTGGGAGTGTTTCGACGCGATCGTTGCCACCCTGAAGCGTCTGGGGGACGACGAGACGCTGCTCGTCCAGTCCGGCAAGCCCGTGGCTGTCTTCAAGTCGCACCTCGAAGCCCCGCGGGTCCTAATCGCCAACTCGATGCTCGTGCCTCACTGGGCGACTGCGGACGAGTTCCGGCGGCTCGAAGGGCTCGGCCTCACCATGTACGGGCAGATGACCGCGGGGTCGTGGATCTACATCGGCACTCAGGGCATCCTTCAGGGGACCTACGAGACCCTGGCCGAATGCGCCCGCCAGCACTTCGGCGGCTCGCTCGCGGGACGCCTTACCGTCACCGCCGGCCTAGGGGGAATGGGCGGCGCCCAGCCGCTCGCGGTCACCATGAACGAGGGGGTCTGCCTCGTGGCCGAGGTGGACCGCACCCGCATCGAGCGCCGGCTGCAGACGCGCTACCTGGATACCGTGGCCGCGAGCATCTCCGAGGGGATCGAACAGGCGCTGGCCGCCCGCGACCGGCGCGAGGCGATCTCCATCGCGGTCGAGGCCAATGCCGTGGATCTTCTGGAGCAGCTCGCTGCGGCCGGCATCGTCCCGGACGCTCTGACCGACCAAACGTCGGCGCACGACGCGCTCCAGGGATACGTGCCCCAGGGGATGTCCTACGAGCAGGCGATGAGCCTGCGCCGGGACGATCCGAAGGCGTACATCGAGCGCTCCATGGCTTCGATGGCGGCGCACATCCGCGCCATGCTCGTGCTGCAAGAGCGCGGCGCGGTCACGTTCGACTATGGCAACAACCTGCGCGGCCAGGCCCTGGCGGCCGGGGTCGAGCGCGCCTTTGAGATCGGCGGGTTCGTGCCGATGTTCATCCGCCCGCTGTTCTGCGAGGGCAAAGGCCCCTTCCGCTGGGCCGTGCTCTCCGGCGATCCGGAGGACCTCGCGGTCACGGACCAGGCGATCCTGGAGACCTTCCCCGAGGACAAGGCGCTGGCGCGCTGGATCCGCCTGGCGCGCGAGCGCGTCGCGTTCCAGGGGCTGCCCGCCCGCATCTGCTGGCTCGGCTACGGCGAGCGGGCTCGGGCCGGGAAGGTGTTCAACGACCTCGTGGCCTCGGGCCGCGTCAAGGCTCCCATCGTCATCGGCCGCGACCACCTGGACTGCGGCTCCGTGGCCTCTCCCAACCGCGAGACCGAGGCCATGCTCGACGGCTCCGATGCCATCGGCGACTGGCCGATCCTCAATGCCTTGATCAACGCGGTCAACGGCGCCACCTGGATCTCGGTCCACCACGGCGGCGGCGTGGGCATCGGTTACTCGCTCCATGCCGGCATGGTCATCGTGGCCGACGGCACCGAGGCCGCGGCGCGCCGCCTGGAACGGGTCCTCACCAGCGATCCGGGCATGGGCATCGCCCGGCACGCCGACGCCGGTTATCCCGAGGCCGTGGAGTTCGGCCGCCGGCACGGCGTAGACCTGCCCATGGGATGAAGCCCTGACCTCCAAATACGCGCGGCTCCTGCTGCTGGCGCTCACCCTGGGGGCGCTCTTCCTGCCGCCGCTCTGGGCCGCTCTCATCCTCGGAGCGGCGTTCCTCGCCGGGATGGCGATGGGGCCGCCGCGCCGCGAGAAGGTGGTGGGCGGGATCGCCTTCGCTGTCATGCTCGGAGCGCTGGCCCTGGAATGGAGCGGCGACCGGATGGCGCGGATGCCGCCCCGCGAGTGGGCGGCGGGCGCGGCGGACGAGTACGCGGAGCTCTGGGACGGCCTGGGCGGCGAGGCACGGGAGGCAGCCGAGGTCCTGGGCAGCCCGCCCGAGGGCCAGGACGCCAAAATGCGCGCGTTCCGCCGTCTCGCCGAGCTGGTGCCCGATGAAGTCGACCAGGGGCGGGGCCGGCGGGCGCTGCTGCTCCTCGATCCCGACGGCGCCGCCGTGGCCTGGTCGGGGGAGGGCCTCCTCCACGAGCCGTCGGCGGACGAGGTGCCCCGCGCCGGACGCGCTTTCCAGGCCAGCTTCACGGCGGTCACCCTGCTCGCGGTGGAGCCGCTGCCGTCCGACCGTCAGGCCCGGCGGCCGTGGCGTGTGGTGGCGGGCGCCAGCTTCCCGTCGGACCGGCTGCCCTTCCCGAGCGGGCGGATGCTGCGCTGGTCCATGGTTCGGAGCCCGCAACAGGCGCTCGCGGGCATGCTGCTCGTGCCTTCCAAGTCGCCGCCGTACCTGGTCGTGGAACCGGTATTCGAGAGGGTGCCGCCCGCCTGGCCCTGGTCGCGGCAAGTGGCCTGGGGCGCGTTCGCATTCGTCCTGCTGGCCCTTGGCGTAATGCGGAGCCCGGGCCTTTCCCTGCCCGGAGAGCCCGCGCCGGCGGCCCGCCATGAGAGCCCCGTCCGCCTCTCCATCCTGACCTTCACGGGCGTGGTCGCCGCCGGCATGGCGGCCGGGCTGTCCTGGACCTCCCTGGCCGTGCTCGTCGCCGGTCTGGCGCTCGCGGGTTGGGGGGCTTCAAGCTGGCGGCCTCTGTCCTGGTGGAAATCGCGTCCAGTGGACATCGCGCTCCGCGGTGCCGTCTCCGCGCTCCTGCTCTTCCTCGCCGCTTGGCTGCTGCAGCTGCGCGAGCCCATCGATCTCGGCTCGGCCATCCTGGCGGAGCCCGAGGCTTTCAGCCTGCGTCTGGCGTTCGCTGCCGCGGCCTTCGGCCTCCTCTATGCGGCGGGCCGTCGCCGGACGGACGATCCGCCCCCGCGCGAGCTCTGGGGCTGGGTCGCGGCCGGCCTGCTGCTCCTGGGGGCGATCGTCTGCGACTTCCCGTTCCTGGCCCTGCCGCTCCTGGCTGCCGGCGTCGCCGCAGCCTCGGTCTACGCGGATGCCCGACGGATGGGAGTGGGACTCGCGGTGGCGGCCGTGGTGCTGATGGCGATCCTGGCCGCCTCGGCCCTGTGGGAGACGGCGTACCGCCTCTCTCTGCGGCGCTGGGCCGCGACCGAGCTGCTCCACAAGGTCACGCCGCCGACCCGGGAGGAGCTGGACGCCCTGGGCGCGGAGGCCAACGCTCACTTCTCCCGCCGCGACCTGGCGAGCCTCGTGCCCCGGACGCCGGCAGGACTGGAACGCCAGGACCTCGCCTACGCGCTCTGGCGCCAGTCGCCGCTCGCCCGTCCCTACTCGCTGTCGGCGCTGGTGGTGATGCCGCGGGAGGGGGCGATATCGTCCTTCGCCTTCGGCATGCCGCTCACCCAGGGGAACCGGGTGGATTGGAGCCCGGAGCGCTGGCGCGAGCTCGGTCTGCCGTTGTGGGAGGAGAGCCCGGTCTACGGCGAGGCGCCGCTCAAGCTGGCGGGCCGGCCCTGGGGCGTGGTGCGCTTCTGGCTGATGCCGCGGCCCGGATTCGAGCTGCGCGACCGCCGCCGGCTCGGTGAAGTCGAAGCCGGTCTCCTGAAAGGCGGTCCCGCGGCGGACCCGGTCCAGGAGCTGCTCGAGCCCGCGGTATATGCGCTCTACACCGAGAACGGCTTGCCGTCGCTCTCACCCTGGGACGAGACGCCGCGCCTCTCCGACCGCCTGCGCCCGACCACCGGCGAGGGCTCGGCCATCGTGGACACGCCGGTCGGCCGGGCGCGGGCCTACAGCCACATGACCCTGGGCGTCTGGGAGGTGATCTACCTGCCGTTCCTGCAGCCGTTCCGGGCGCTGGAGCGGACCGCCAACCCCGGCGTGGGACTGCTGATGCTGCTGGCGCTGGCCGCGCCGCCGGTGCTCCTCCTGTCGCTTCCCCGGGCCTCGTTCCGTGCCTTGCTGGGCCGGGTCATGCGCTCCTATTCGAAGCGCCTGATCATCGTGTACACGGTGCTGCTCCTGGTGCCGCTGCTGCTCTTGAACGTCGTCCTGGTCGGCGCCATGGAAGACCGGCTGGAGCACCAGCAACGGGCGGCGGGCGAGGCGGCTCTCGCGTCGGCGCAGCAGATCCTGGGCGAGCGGTTGCTGCGCCTGGAGCCCGGTTTCGGAGTGGACACGGCGCTGGGCGACAAGCTCCTCATCGAGCTCTCCGAGATCGTCCATCACGAGGTGAACCTTTACTGGGGAAGCAGCATCTACGCCTCCAGCCGGCACGAGCTGTTCACGGCCGGCCTGCTGCCGAACCGCATCCCCGGCGAGATCTACTCCCGCCTGGCCCTGCTCGGCTTCGAGCTTTCGGCGCGCACGAACCGGGTGGGGGAAACGGACTACCTGGAGGTCTACGCCCCTCTCCGGCTGCCCGGCGTGCCGGTCGAGGAGGAGCGGCTGTTCCTCTCCATGCCGCTCCTGGCGCAGCAGGAGGAGGCGGCCCAGGAGCTCGCCCATCTGCGCGGGCAGGGCATCCTGGTGACGGTGGGGCTCTTTCTCCTCCTGGTCGCGGTGGGGACTCGCCTGGCGCGTAACTTCACCCGCCCTCTCATGGAGCTGATCGAGGGCACCCGCCGCATCGCCGCGGGCGCGACGTCCCTCAATCTCGCTCCGACCGAGCTGGAGCTGGCGGCGCTGGTGCAGGCGGTCGACGACATGGCCCTGCGCATCGCGGAGGCGCGGGAGCGGCTCGTGCGCGAGAAGCAGGTGGTCGAGAGAATGGTGGAGAACATCACCTCGGGCGTGGTGTCGCTCGACCGCGAGCGCCGGGTGCTGATGCACAACCGCGTGGCGGCCGAGCTGCT
This sequence comes from Acidobacteriota bacterium, assembly GCA_034667225.1. Classification (GTDB taxonomy): domain Bacteria; phylum Acidobacteriota; class Thermoanaerobaculia; order Multivoradales; family UBA5704; genus DATMER01. The sequence continues at coordinate 23,308 of JAXDKG010000044.1, read as the reverse complement.
GGGCGTGTCGGTGGGCCAGAGCCTCGACAGGGGCGTCGAGGAGGCGCGGCTCGCCCCTGTGGCCGGTTTCCTGCGTGAGGCCGTGCAGCGGCCCGGCGAGATGCACCGCCAGACGATCCGGCTCTCAGAACTGGGGGGAGGAGGGGAGCGCGAGTGGTCGCTGGTGTGGGTGCCGGTCCCCGGCGCGGGCGAACCCTCGGCCCTGCTGGTCGTGGAGGACGCCACGGAGGTGCTGAGAGGCCAGCGGCTCCTGGCCTGGGCGGAGATGGCCCGCATCATCGCCCACGAGATCAAGAACCCGCTCACCCCCATCCGCCTCTCGACCGAGCACTTGCGGGAGGTCTACCAGCGCGCGCCCGAGCAGCTCGACCGGGTATTCGAGCGCTGCACGGTCAACATCCTGACCCAGGTGGAGGAGCTGCGCTCGATCGCGTCCGAGTTCTCCACCTACAGCACCATCCTGAACATCGATCCCAAGCCGGGGGACCTGACCGCGACCATCGCCGATCTGGTGGAGGGCTACCTGGCAGCGCCGCCCGAGGGCGTGAAGGTGGAACTGGAGACGAACGGCCCGATCCCCGCCCGCTTCGACGCCAAGCTCCTGGGCCGGGCGGTGAGGAACCTGCTGGAGAACGCAATGAGGGCCAGCGCCGGCGGCGGCCGGGTCACGGTCAAGGTGGAGAGGCAGAACGGACTGGCCCGCATCTCGGTGATGGACGAGGGGCCGGGAGTCCGGCCCGAGAACCTGCCGCGGATCTTCGACCCCTACTTCTCGACCCACGACACGGGCACCGGCCTGGGCCTGCCCATCGCCCGCCGCGTGGCCGAGGAGCACGGCGGCAGCATCGCCGCGCGCAACCGGCCGGAGCGGGGGCTGGAGGTGGTGATTACGCTGCCCGTAAGCCCCTTTACCGACGCTTGACCTTCAACGTCCGCCGCCCCTTGCCCATCGACGTCCGCGGCTTGATCTCCACGTAGGGCTCGACACCGGGGACGGTGCAGCGGGCGATCTCCTCGCCCAGGGCTTCCTCGATCTCCTTGATCGTCGGCTTGTTCATCCAGCTCGCGATCGTGGAGACGATCCCCCGAGCGGTGCCGCGGGCGGTGCGGCCGGCGCGGTGGATGTAATCCTCCACCGTGTCGGGCATGTCGAAGTTGACGATGTGCTGGATGCCCGGCACGTCGATTCCCCGGGCCGCGATGTCGGTGGCGACCAGGATGCGATGGGCGCCCTCACGGAAGCCCCGCAGCGCCTCCACCCTCTGACCCTGGGAGAGGTCGGAGTGGATGCGCTCGACCGGATGGCCCTCGCGCACCAGCACCCGGGTGAGCCACTCGGCGTCCACCTTCCTGCGGATGAAGACCAGCGTGCTCCCCAGCTCCTTGTTGAGGAGGGCCAGCAGGCAGGCCTTCTTGTCGTCCGGCTCCACCAGGTAGAGCCGGTGGTCGATGCCCTCGGCCGCGCCGCCTTCGGGGAGGATGTCGATCCTCACCGGATTGGTCAGGATGCGCTCGGCCAGCCGCTCGATGGGCGGCGGCATGGTGGCCGAGAACATCATGGTCTGGCGCTCGCGGGGGAGCTCGTCGAGGATGCGCTGGACCTGGGGCATGAAGCCCATGTCGAGCATGTGGTCGGCCTCGTCGATGACCAGCTCCTGGACCTTGTCGAGGCGCAGCAGCCCGCGCTCGACGTGGTCGAGGAGCCGGCCCGGCGTGGCCACGACGACGTCGGGCTTCTTGCCCAGCTTGCGGATCTGCGGCCCCATCTTGACGCCGCCGATCAGGCAGACGGTCTCGAGGTCCTCCCCGAACAGGTTCAGGAAGGCCTCGGTCTGCAGGGCGATCTCGCGGGTGGGGGAGATGATCAGGCCGCGCACGCCGCCGCCGTGGGTGAGCCGCTCGGCCAGCGGCAGGCAGAAGGCCGCGGTCTTGCCCGAGCCGGTCTGGGCGAGGCCGATCACGTCGCGCCCGGAGAGCGCCACGGGGATGACCTCGGCCTGGATCGGCGTCGGGTGCTCGAAGCCGATGCGCTTGACGATGCGCAGGACCGACGGGCTCAGGCCCAGCGACTCGAAGGGCTTGTCGATGGTCTGGACGGGGTGCTGGGGGATGGCGATGGACTGGTGCGCGTCGCGGAAGAGGTGTGGCTCATCTTCATCCTTTTCGGCTGCCCGGTCTTTTCTGGCCGGTTTGGGCTCGGGCTCGAGCTTCGGCTCCGGCCTGGGCTCCGCCTTCGCTTTGGGGGGCTCCGGCTTCAGCTCCGCAACCGGTTTCGCGTCGGGCGGCGGCGCGGGCAGGTTTTCGAGGCCGCGGCGGAGCAGCTCCAGGATGAGCTCGTTGAGCGGACGTCCGGAGCGGGTCTGCTCCTTTTGAAGCGCGCCGGCAAGCTCTGATGGGATCTGATGGACGGTGAGTTGGTAGGTTTTGCGTGGCATTCGAGTCTTACATCCTATGAATGCAATGCGTTGCAGTCAAGGCGGACGGTTTTGTCCCGCGCCTGCCCTGCCGGGCACCCTCTTCTTTTAGAGAGGTTGAAAGAAGGGACGCTTTCCAGGGAGGGGGCGGGCCCTGCCGCATTCGACAGAAAGGACGTCTCAATGAAGAGAACAGTCGTCTGTGTTGTGGGCATTGCACTCGCCGCCGCGCTCCTGGTTGCCGTACCGGCCTCGGCCGGTCCCGGCCGGGTGACTCTCATCAACGCGCTCGAGTTCGACGAGCTCGGCAATACTCTGGGCGGGAGCGCCCTGAGCCTCAACGGGCGCCCGTTCGCAATCGGCGACCGGGTCGAGGCCGGAGTCCTGACGAACACGAGCTCCCGCCCCGTCATCCTGGCCTTCTCGAACGGCCGCCTGCTGCAACTGGAGGCCGGGGCCGCGGAGGTGGTCGACGCGGCCGCCGCGCCGGTCCAGCAATGCATCTGCTACTGCGGAGGCGAGATCTTCGCGGCCTTCCCGGATACGACCGAAGCGGCGTGCCAGAAGCACAACGGCGAGAAGTGTCTCAAGGCAGACGGCAAGACGCGCAGCACCCTCGCCAACTGCGCGCTGACCTGGGTGTCGAGCTCCGCTACGCCGGTCGATTCCGGCCCGGCCGAGCACTAGGGCCGCGCTTCGTCCCCGTTTCACCGAACCCCCCGGAAGAGCTTCCCCCTCCCTCGCCTCTCGAGCGGGCTCCGCAAGGAGCCTCCCGAGGGGCCGTTTCCAGCCTAGAATGGAGCCGCGGGCCCGGAGGTTCGCGGAAAGGACGGGTCTGATGCGAGCTTCGATTGGAAGAACTCTGCTGCTCGTTCTCCTGCTCACGGCGACCACGGCCGTGGCGCAGTCACAGATTTGGATGGGTCCGGCGGCCCTGGAGGTGCGGGCCGAGGACGGCGGCAAGCCCGCCGCGGGCGGCGAGGTGCGGCTGGAGTACCTGGACATGGAGCCCTCCGACGGGCCGGCCCCGGTCCCTCTCGACAGCCGCGGCCGGGCCGTGATCGGGTCGCTCGCCGAAGGGCACTGGCGCGTGGAGGTCAGCCATCCGGGAGCCATGACCTACCGCGCCGAGGTCCTGGTGCGGGCCGACGGCAAGCCGCAGGTGATCAACGCCGTCCAGCACAACGTGCCGGGCGCCGTGTCGATGATGGAGGTCAAGCTGGCGCGGGCCCGCGGCGGCGCGGCGCCTCCGCAGCGGCAGGCCGCGGCGGCGGTTCCCAGGCCCAAGCCGGCTCCGATACCTCCCGCGCCCGCGCCGACTCCGGTTCCCGTTGAGCGCGAGGCTGCGCCGCGGGCTCCTACACGCCAGTCGGTGACACCGCCGCCAACTCCGATGCCCATCGAGCGCGAGGCTCCTACTCCTACTCCGCCTCCGGCGCCCCGGCCCGAGCCGCGGGAGGAGACGCCGACTCCACCGACCCCCACCCCGACCCTGACCCCGACCCAGCAGCCCGCGCCGCCGCCAGCTCCGGTTCCCGTCCCGCAGCGCGAGGCGCCGACCCCTGCTCCCGCGCCGGCGACTCCACCGCCTCCGACACCCCGTCCGGAGCCGAGGAGAGAGACGCCTCGTCCGGCCCAGCCTCCCTCGCGGGCCCCTCAGGTCACGCCAGCGGTCCCGGCTCCAGGCCGTTCGAACCAGGACAGCACGTGCCCCGAGTGCAAGCCGGGGGAAAAGGCTCTCTCCATCGAAGTTGTCACGCCGCCGGCCGCGGGCGCCACGGGCTGCGGAGAAGGCTTGCGGGAATCCCTGCTTCGCCGGGACGTGACCGGCCTGCCTGCCGGCTGCCAGATGCTGCGGCTCGAGCTGCCCCCGAATTCGCGCTACATCGGCTATCGCTACGAGGTTCAGGACGCTGCCGCTGCCGGCGGAAATGCCGCCGCCGTCAACTGCGAGGCGGGCAAGGACTGTCCCTCGGGAGATGCCCGCTGGCCCATGGACCCGCTGCTGTTCCGCGACGGCACCGGCAAGACCACCGTGTCCGCCGCGTTCGAAAACCGCTCCGCGAGCGAGCGGCGGGCGGTGCTGACGATCTACTTCAAGGAAGCTGGCAATCCCAATGCGCCGCGGCCCATGATCCCCTCGCGTCCGCGGCAGCCGGGCCGGCCTCCGGGATAGGGAAACGAGCGGGTAGAGCTCTCAAACGAGTGGGTAGAGGCTCAAACGAGTAGGTAGAGGCTCCAAACGAGTAGGTAGCGGCTCCAAACGACTAGGTAGAGGCTCCAAACGAGTGGGTAGAGGCTCCAAACGAGTGGTTTGAGGGCGCTACCCACTCGTTGGACGGTCCAAACGAGTCGTTGGAGCGGTCTACCCACTCGTTGGAGCGGTCTACCAGCTCGTTGGCGGCTCCGATGCAGTGCACGCTGGTATAAACTGCCGGGCCGCATGAGACGATCAACCTTCCTTGCCGCTCTCCTTCTCCTGCTCACCGCCCTGCCGTCCGCGGCGGCTCCCCCGAAGAAACCCGCGGAGACCTCCGCCCCCGAGGTAGAGACTTTTGCCGAGATGACCGCCGGCCTGGAGCGGCGCGCCGGTCTCCTGACGATCTACCTCGACCGCGAGGCCGGCAAGGTCTGGCTGGAAGTGCCTCCCGCCAAAGCCGGATCGGATGAGGTCGGGAGCTACCTCTTCACCGAGGCGCTCCGGACCGGTCTCGGCTCCAACCCCGTGGGGCTCGACCGCGGCCAGATTGGCGTCTTCTCGGTGGTCAACCTGCGCCGCGTCGGCGGACGGCTCCTGATCGAGCAGCCGAACCTGGACTTCCGGGCGCTGTCGGAGAACCCGGACGAGATCCGGGCGGTGCGCGAGTCGTTCGCCACGTCGATCGCCTGGGCCGGCGAGATCGCGGCCGAGGACCCCGACGGCCGCGCCCTGGTCGACATCACTGGCTTCCTGGTCCGCGATGCCCATGGTGTCGTGAACCAGCTCCGCCAGACCGGCCAGGGGGCCTGGCAGCTCGACGCCGCGCGCAGCGTCGCCGACCTCGACAACTGCCTGGCCTTCCCCGAGAACGTGGAGATGGAGTCGCTGCTGACCTACTCCTCGCCCGAGCCGGGGCCGCTCGTCACCCGCACCGCGCCGCTCCCCGGCACCATGACCCTGGTCCAGCACTACTCGTTCATGAAGCTGCCGGAGCCGGGCTATCAGCCGCGGGCGTACGACCCGCGCGCCGGCTCGTACGGGATCGATTTCTACAACTACGCGGCGCCGCTCGACGCGCCCATCGACGTGCGCTGGATCGGGCGGCACCGCCTGGAGAAGGTCGATCCCACGGCGGAGCGCTCGCGCGTCAAGAAGCCGATCGTATATTACGTCGACTCCGGCGCGCCCGAGCCAGTGCGCAGCGCCCTCGTCGAGGGGGCGAACTGGTGGAAGGAAGCCTTCGAGAAGGCCGGCTTCATCGACGCCTACCGCGTCGAGGTGCTGCCGCCCGGCATCCACCCCCTGGACATGCGCTACAACGTGATCCAGTGGGTGCACCGCTCGACCCGCGGCTGGTCCTACGGTGGCGGGGTTATCGACCCGCGCACCGGCGAGGTGGTCCGGGGGAGCGTGACCCTGGGCTCGCTGCGCGTGCGGCAGGACCGCCTGATCTTCGAAGGGCTCGCCGGCACCGAGAAGACCGGCACCGGCGCGGCCGACGACCCGGTGCAGCTCTCGCTCTGGCGCATCCGCCAGCTCGCCGCGCACGAGGTGGGGCACAGCCTCGGCCTGTCGCACAATTTCGCCGCCAGCACCTATGGCCGCGCCTCGGTCATGGATTACCCGGCGCCGATGGTGGGGATCACCCCGGACGGCAACCTCGACTTCTCGAAGGCCTACGGCACGGGAGTGGGGGAGTGGGACGTCTTCGCCATCCGCTGGGCCTACGGCCAGCACACGCCGGGCACGAACGAGGCCGCGGCCCAGGACGCCCTGCTGCGGGATGCTCTCAAGCGCGGGCTGGTCTTCCTGACCGACCAGGACGCCCGGCCCGCGGGAGCGGCGCATCCGCGGGCGATCCTCTGGGACAACGGTCCCGACGTGATCGAGGCGCTGCGCCACGCCCTGGCCGTGCGGAAGATCGCGCTCTCCCGCTTCGGCGAGCACAACATCGCGCAGGGACGGCCCCTGGCCCTGCTCCAGGAAGTCCTGGTGCCGGTCTACTTCCACCACCGCTACCAGCTCGACGGCGCCCTCAAGGTGGTGGGCGGGTTGGACTACAGCTACGCGGTGCGCGGAGACGGCCAGCCCGCGGTCCGGCCGGTGGATGGCGAGGTCCAGCGCAAGGCCCTCGCCACCGTGCTGGAGGCCATGGAGCCCGAGGCCCTGGACCTGCCCGAGAGCGTGCTCGCGGTGCTGCCTCCGCGGCCAGCCGGCTACGAGCCGAACCCGGAGATGTTCCCCACCTTGGCGGCCCCGGCCTTCGATCCCCTCGCCGCAGCGTCCGTTGCCGCGGACCTGGCGGTGCAGGGGCTGCTCCAGCCCGAGCGGGCCGCTCGCCTGGTGGACTTCCACCGCCGCGATCCCAAGCTGCCCGGCTTTGAGGAGGTGCTGGACGCGCTCACGAAGTCCTCATTCTCCTCGGCCAAGGAAGATCCCCGGCGCGCGGAGCTGCGGCGGACGGTCCAGTGGGTGGTGGTGCGGCGGATGATCGGCCTGGCCGGCGATCCGAACGCCTCCCCGGGCGTGCGCTCGCGGGTGGACGGCGCCCTCCGTTCCCTGCGCCAGCGCCTGGACGGCAAGGATGCCTTTCTAGCTGCCGAGATCGAACGCTTCCTGGAGCGCCCGGTGGGCGATCCCGCCCGGCTGCCCGCGCCGCCGGAGCCGCCGCCGGGTCAGCCGATCGGCTCGGCTACTTTCGGATTGAGCGGACTGAGCGACTGCTCGTGGGGCGGATGAGGCTGCTCGCCATCCTGCTGATGGCGGCCTCCTGCTCGCCGGGCCAGGGAGCGCCAGCTCCACAGCCCACTCCCGCCCCGCAAGGTCCGCAGCGGCTGATGGTGAAGGTGATCTCCACCCGTCCGCACGACACGTCGGCCTACACGCAGGGGCTGGTCTGGCACGAGGGCCGGCTCTTCGAGAGCGCCGGCATGTATGGAGAGTCCACCCTGCGAGAGGTGGACCCTGCCACCGGCGAGGTGCGCCGCCGCGTCGACCTCCCGCGCCAGTACTTCGCCGAGGGGCTGGCGCGGGTGGGCGACCGGCTCATCCAGATCACCTGGCAGGAGGGAGTGGCCCTGGTCTACCGCCTGTCCGACTTCCAGACGGTCGGCGAGCATCGCTACACCGGCGAGGGCTGGGGCCTCTGCAACGACGGCACCCGGCTGGTCATGAGCGACGGCTCCGACCGCCTGACCTTCCGCGATCCGGAGACCTTCGCATCCGTGGGCGAGGTCCGAGTCCGCATGGGCGGCGCGCCGGTGGACCGGCTCAACGAGCTGGAGTGCGTGGATGGCGCGGTCTACGCCAACATCTATGAGACCGAGGACATCGTGCGCATCGATCCTGCGACGGGCGAGGTCACGGCGGTGATCGACGCCTCGGGCCTGCTCACCGCCGCTGACTACGAGGCCGGGGCCGAGGTGCTGAACGGCATCGCCTGGATGCCCGAGACGAAGCGCTTCCTGATCACGGGCAAGCACTGGCCGCTGATGTTCGAGGTCGAGCTGGTGCCCAAGTGAAGAGAACCCTCTGGCACCTCGCGGCGCTGTTGATGGCGCTGCTCTCGGCCCGCTGCGTTCCGGACCTCGGCTGGCGCCCGCCCACGCCCGCCGCTCCCGGACCCGCCCCCGGCTACACCGTCTCCCTTCTGGGCAAGGGACCCATGGTGATTCCGCCCAGGCTCAAGGTGGACGGCCTCACCGTGGGAGGCCTGTCCGCGCTCGTCCGGGTCCAGGGGGACACCTACCGCTCGCTTGTGGACAATGAGGAGGACACGCCGGCGCGGGTGTTCGAGCTCCGCTTCAGGGTGACCGGCCGCGGTCCCGCGCCGCTGCTCGGTGAGGCGCCGTCGGACGTGCCCCGGTCCGCCCTCCGCCTCGCCGGGCTGGACGGCGAGAGCTTCGACGGCGAGGGACTCGCGCTGACGCCCCAGGGCACACTCCTCGTCTCGTCGGAGACAGAGCCTTCGATCCGGGAGATTTCGGCCACGGGGGAGACGCTCCGGTCGCTGCCGGTGCCCGATCTTTTCCTGTCCGACAAGCTGGCGGGCCGCGGAACCCGGGTCAACGCGGGCTTCGAGGCGCTGGTGCTGTCGCCCGACGGGCGCACCCTGTGGACGGGCAACGAAGCGGCTCTCGCCCAGGACGCCCCCGACGAGGCCCGCTTCGCCACCCACCCGATCCGTCTCCTGCGCTATGACGGCTACGTCCCCGCGGCGCAGTACGTCTACGTGGTCGAGCCGATCGAGAGGCATGGGCCCGGCCTGCACGTGCGAGGGCTCGTGGACCTGGTCATCCTCCCCGAGGGGGGCCTGCTGGCGCTGGAGCGGGAGTTCGTCGAAGGCTTCGGTATGGAGGTCCAGCTCTTCCATGTCGCGATCGACGGAGCCACGGACGTATCCGGCATGGAGTCGCTCGCCGGACAGACGTACACACCCGTCCGCAAGACCCTCCTCTACGACTTCGCCCGCTCGGGCTTCGTGCCGGACAACCTCGAAGGGATGACGTTAGGCCCCGAGCTGCCGGACGACGACCGCACGCTCGTCCTGGTGAGCGACAACAACTTCAAGCCCCTGCTCCAGCAGACCCAGATCGTGGCTCTACGCCTTCACTCTGCTGTACGCGGCGGCTCGTAGGTGGCGCAGGCGTCCACGTCGTAGGCGTAGGTCGAGCCCCAGGCATCCGCGAAGTAGCGATCCAGCCGCTCCCCATACTTCGGACTGTCGATGACGAGCCCGGCATTACGGCTCTGGGTGAAGTAGTCCCCCTCCCAGTTGCCGGTGCCGATCCAGGCACGGCGGCCGTCCACCACCATGTACTTGGCATGGCCCACGCGGCCGAAGGGCACGAAGCCGCCGGAAAACGGCGGGATCGTGCTCATCCGCACGTCGATCCCCGGTGTGACCTGAAGGCTCTGCAGGCCCTCGATCGTCCCCTTGCGTTTGCTCCAGTCGGCGAGGAGGAGCTGCACCTGCACCCCGCGCGACGCCGCCCGGCGCAGGGCCGCGTCCAGGGCATCGAAGTAGGAGCCGTCGCGGGCCGTGGTCTTGTAGGTCAGGAGCTGCACCCGCACTGTCCTGGTGGCGCGGTCGATCATCTCGACGAGGCGCGGGAGGTCCCAGAGGGTGGGATCGGGGAGCCAGCCGGTCGGGCTGAACACGGGAGTGACCTGTGCATCGCCTATCGCGGCGGGAAAGAGGTAGCTCCCCGTGCGCGTCCGCTTCCGCTTGTCGCCGCCGCCGGCCAGGGCCCAGTCGGTCTCGAACACGTCCAGAAAGGCGCGGGCCACGCCGGGCTCGATGACGCGGGCGCCCAGCTCCTGGATGTGCTGGAGCGAGCGCCAGTCGAAGTTCTGGCTGCCCACGTAGACCTCGCGGCCATCCACGAGGAAGTACTTGGCGTGGAGCACGCCGCCCGCGATGGCGGCGAAGTCGTAGATCCGCACCTCGATGCCCGGCTTCGCGCCGAGACGGGCGAGGAGCTCCGGATAGGTCTTCTGGAAGACCTTCTCCGCGAGGAAGCGGATCTTCACTCCCCGCGCCGCGGCGCGCTCGACTGCACGGGTCACGGTCTCCAGGCGGCTCTGCTTGTTGGCAGGGTCGTCCGAGGCGTAGAACTCGGCGAAGTCCAGCGTCTTCTGCGCCTGGTCGATCATCTCGGGCCAGACCACGTAGGCGTCCCGCAGGTCGGGATGGTCGAGCGTGGTCTCCACCGGGACGCTCTCGACGATCTCCAGGACCTCCTGGGCTGAGGCGGGGACGGCAATCAGGCAGAGCAGGACGAGAGTGCGGAGTCGCATGGACTGAGTCTAGTACAGGCCCTGATAGACTTTCCGCGAGAGAGGAGCAAACCCATGAACGACAGATTCTGGTACGTAGCCGTCGGGGGTCAGCAGCAGGGGCCGTGGTCCACTGCCGAGGTGCAGGATTCGATCCGCGGCGGCCGTTTCGGGCGGGACGCCTACGTCTTCTCCGAGGGCATGGCCAACTGGGTCCCCATCACGAGCCAGCCGGAGCTCGCTTCCGCGTTCGGGCCGGCGATGCCGTCGGCGGCACCACCTCCGCCGCCGGGCCGGTCCGCGGCGCACGAGATCGACTACGAGCTGTTCGGCCAGGAGATGCAGTACGTCGAGATCATCCTCGATCCCGGGGAGGCCTGCGTGGCCGAGGCCGGCGCCTTCCTCTACATGGAGCCGGGCATCGAGATGGCGACCATCTTCGGCGACGGCTCGGGCCAGGAGGGGAGCGGCCTCATGGGCAAGCTCCTCACCGCGGGCAAGCGCGTGCTCACCGGCGAGTCGCTCTTCATGACCGTCTTCTCGAACAGCGGCGGCACCCGCCAGAAGGTCGCATTCGCGTCGCCCTACCCGGGCCGGATCGTGGCCCTGGACCTGAAGCAGCACGGCGGACGCATCCTCTGCGAGAAGGACGCCTTCCTCTGCGCGGCCAAGGGTATCTCGGTGGGGATCGCCTTCCAGCGCAAGCTCGGAGCCGGCCTCTTCGGCGGCGAGGGTTTCCTGCTCCAGAAGCTGGAAGGGGACGGCCTCGCCTTCGTCCACTCGGGAGGCACGGTGTTCGACAAGGTGCTCGCCGCCGGCGAGACCCTGCGCGTCGACACGGGCTGCCTGGTGGCCTTCGAGAGCACGGTCAACTACGACATCCAGATGGTCAAGGGGATCAAGACCGCCTTCTTCGGCGGCGAGGGCCTGTTCTACGCCTCGCTGACCGGTCCGGGGCGGATCTGGCTGCAATCGCTGCCGTTCAGCCGCTTGGCGAAGCGGGTGCTCGCCGCGATCCCGCGCGGCGCGGGCAACCGCAAGGGCGAAGGCTCGATCCTGGGGGATCTGGGCGAGATGGTGATGGGGGATTGAGGCCCCGCCTGGGGTTGAAACCCCAGGCTAGAAGAGTACAGCCCCTGCCCGGGGCTGGAGGCGCAGAAAGCTGCGCCTCCTCTGACCTGCGGGCATGCTGAAGATGGTTCCGGATCTCGCCTCCGGAGGAGGCGACACTTTTCTAGCCTGGGGTTTCAACCCCAGGCCGGATGCCGGGTCTACCGCTCTACCGGAGCCTCGACCTTGAGCATGCGCCCCCATGCGGCGCGCAGGTTCTCGGGGAGGTCGAGCTCGGGGAAGATCTCCCGGACGTCGTCGCGGCTGACGAAGGCCCAGATGTCGTCCCATACGGCATATCGAAGCAGATGCGAGATCACCCAGGCGCGCTGGGGGGTGGTGCCTTGGCGCAGAAGGTGGCGTACCTCCTCGGCCGTCACGCTCTGGTCGGGAAAGAAGTAGAGGAATTCCTGGCGGTCCGAGCCGTCGCGGCCCCTGCCTGAGCCTTGCATGGTCCTGAGTATACCGGGTCCGGGACCGAATCGGGAGCCTTCCAACCCCTTGCCCTTGACCGCCACAGGGCGCGTCCGCTAGATTTCTCCCCGCTCAGAGATTTTTTGGGCGGGCATAACTCAGTTGGTAGAGTGCAAGCTTCCCAAGCTTGATGTCGCGGGTTCGAGTCCCGTTGCCCGCTCCAGTTTTGAATCGGATCGAGTCTTCCACTGTCCAGCACGCGGGACTGAAAGGGGTTATGTCGATCTTCGGTCGGCGTGAAAATACAGGCTCGGATCCGGCTTCCCCCGGCGGGTCCCCCGACCAGCCCTCGACGATGTCGAGGCCCCAGCAACGCCGCATTACCCACATCGCTCCCGGCTCCCGCGTCCAGGGCCAGCTCAGCGGCCCCACCGAGCTTCTCGTCGAAGGCGAGGTCGAAGGCGAGATCCGCGTCGACTCGACCGTCATGATCGGCACCGAGGGGGTCGTGCAGGGGCCCGTCACCGCCCACGTGGTGCGGATCGGCGGGCGGGTGTTCGGCAACGTCACCGCCTCCGACCGCATCGAGGTCGCGCCGTCCGGCAGCCTGGAGGGGGACGCGGCCGCGCCGCGCATCATCATCGCGGAAGGAGCTTTCTTCAAGGGGCGCGTGGAGATGACGGGAGAGAGCAAGCTGGCGGACAAGCTGGAAATCAAGCCGGAGAAGGAACAACGTCAACCGAAGGGCTCGCCGGAGCCGGGGAAGGCTTAAAACGTGCGCATTGGAATCCCGAAAGAGATCAAGGACCACGAGTACCGCATCGGCATGGTTCCGGCCGGCGTGCATGCGCTGGTGTCGGCCGGGCACGAGGTCGTCGTCCAGGAGAGCGCCGGCAACGGCAGCGGCATCCCGAACGACGAGTACGTCCAGGCCGGCGCCCGGCTGGTGTCGGACGCCGCCGGCGTCTGGGGCTGGGCCGACATGGTCGTCAAGGTCAAGGAGCCGGTCGGCCCCGAGTACGACCTGATGCGCGAGGGCCAGACCCTCTTCACCTACCTCCACCTGGCGCCCCTGCCCGAGCTCACCGACGTGCTGGTCGAGAAGAAGATCACCGGCATCGCCTACGAGACCATCGAGGACCGCCAGGGCCGCCTGCCGCTGCTCACCCCGATGTCCGAGGTGGCGGGCCGCATGGCGGTGGTGGTGGGCGCGAGCTACCTGCAGAAGATCTACGGCGGGCGCGGCACACTGCTAGCCGGCGTCCCGGGCGTGCCGCCCGGCGACGTGGTGGTCCTCGGCGGCGGCATCGTCGGCCTGAACTCGATCAAGATGGCGCTCGGCCTCGGCGCCCGCGTCGCGGTGCTCGACACCAACCTCGACCGCCTGCGCCAGATCGACGACCTGTTCCACGGCCTGGTCACCACGCTCGCCAGCAACCAGTACAACCTGCGCGCCGCCCTTCGCCGCTGCGACCTGCTCATCGGCGCCGTGCTCATCCCCGGCTACTCGGCGCCGAAGCTGGTCACCCGCGACATGCTCAAGCTGATGAAGGAGGGGTCCGTGGTCGTGGACGTGGCCGTCGACCAGGGCGGCTGCTTCGAGACCACCCATCCCACCACCCACTCGGACCCGGTCTACATCGTCGACGGCGTCGTCCACTACTGCGTGGCGAACATGCCCGGCGCCGTGCCCCGCACCTCCACCTTCGCCCTCAACAACGCCACGCTGCCGTATGGGCTGGCGCTCGCCAACAAGGGCGTGGAGCAGGCGGTCGCGGAGGACTCGGGCCTGCTTCCGGGAGTCAACACCTACAAAGGCCACATCACCAACAAGCCGGTGGCCGATTCGCTGGGGCGGCCGTACAAGCCTTTCAAAGAGCTGTTGTAGGCCACGGCGTGCCCGTGGCCTTCTCCCACAGCTCCAGCAGATCTGACGGCACCGGGGCTTCGAACTCGCGGCCCTCGAAGCCCAGCCGCCAGGCGTGCAGCGCGGGCCGGGGGAAATCCCGTAGGACCGGCTGTATCGGCTTCGGCAGACTTTTCCATCGCGCTTCGCCGTAGAGAGGATCTCCCACCAGGGGATGCCCGAGATGCTTCAGGTGCACGCGGATCTGGTGCGTGCGGCCGGTGGCGAGATCGAGCTCCACCAGGGAGATCCCGGCGCGGGTCCCCAGCGTTCTATAGCCGGTGCGGGCGGGGCGGCCGTCTTTCCGCACGGTCATCTCCGTGCGCTTCGATGCATGGCGGCCGATGGGCGCGTCGATCATGCCGCTCGCGGGCTTCGGCTCGCCGTAGGCGATGGCGAGGTAGCGCTTGCTCACCTCGCGGGCGGCGAAGGCGCGGGCGAGGCGGTGGTAGGCCGCGGCCGTGCGCGCGACCACGATGACTCCGCTGGTTCCCTGGTCCAGACGGTGGACGATCCCGGGGCGGCCCGATCCGCCTACGCCCACGATCTCGGGGTAGCGGGCGAGGAGGTGATGGGCGAGCGTGCCGGTCGTCCGGCCGGCGCCGGGATGGACGGTCAGTCCCGCGGGCTTGTCGAGGACGGCGAGCTCGGAATCCTCATAAAGCACCCGGAGGTCCCCCTCCTCGGGCTGCACCCGGTCATCCGAAGGCTCCGGCGGGCTGCACTCGATCGCGTCCCCTTCGGTGACGGCGTAGGAGGCCTTGGCTGGACGGCCTGCGACGCGTACGAGGCCGTCCTGGATCCAGCGCTGGACCTGGTTGCGGGGGATGTCGAGGCGGGCCGCGACGTGCCGGTCGAGGCGCTCTCCGGCGTCCTCGGGCCCGACCGTCCAGGACGTCACGGCTGTGGAGCCGTCGCTGGAGATTCTTTCCGGGCGCGGAAGCTGTCGATCGCCATCAGCACGATGCCAATGGAGATGGCGCTGTCGGCCACGTTGAACGACGGCCAGTGGTGGGTGCCCACGTAGACATCGATGAAGTCGGTGACCGCGCCGCTGGACACCCGGTCGATCAGGTTGCCGATGGCGCCCCCCACGACCAGGGCCAGGGCCACGAGGAGGAGCCGGTCGCGGGCCGGCGCGTACCAGAAGTAAACCCCGACCGCGGCCAGGGCCGCGAGCCCCAGCAGGGTGAGGAACCAACTTCCGCCGTCGAGCCCCTCCGAGGCGAAAAGGCCGAACGCCACGCCGGTGTTGCGCACGTGGGTCAGGTTCACGAACCCTGGAATCAGCGGGTGCGCCGTGTGGTGGGGGAGGTGGACCTCCACCAGCCACTTGGTCCACTGGTCGAGGACGACCACGCCGAGCGACAGGAACAGGTAGCGCAGCTTGCCGAGCTGGACGGCGAAGCGTCCGGCGAGCGCCGGGTGCGTGGGTATGGGCTGCTCCGTTTCCACCGGGGTCATCCTTTCGAAAAACACTGCCGCGCGACCAATATGACCTCTTCCAGCGCGGGTCCCTGGAAGAGCCGGATGCCGGCCACGCCCGCGGCGCCGGCCGCAGCCGCCTCGCCGAACCGGGAGAGCATAACGCCTCCCAGCGCATACACGGGAATCCCGACCCGCGCGGCCTTCGCCAGCTCTTCGATCCCCACGCAGCCCTCCTTCGAGGGGGTAGGCCACACAGGACCGAAGGTCACGTAGTCAGCGCCATCATTCATGGCGCGCTCCACCTCCTCGATGCGATGGGTGGAGACGCCTAAAAGCACGCCCGGTCCGAAGCGGCGGCGCAAGGCCGCTACCGGCACGCCATCCGCGGGCAGATGGGCGCCGTCGGCGCCGGCCGCGAGCGCCAGGTCCAGGCGGCCGTTGACCAGGACGGTTGACAAGACTGCCCGGGCTTGGCGCGCCAGCTCGTAGACGGCGCGGTCGTCGAGGTCCTTCTCACGGATCTGGACCGCCCCGACGCCGGCCGCGGCCAAGCGTCCAAGCCATTCGGGAAAGGGGAGGGAGGTCGTCCGGTCGCTGATGGCCAGCAGCTCAAACGTCGGCACTGGCCTTCCGCTGGGTGAGCAGCCTGTGGAGGTCGTGGGCCCCGAGGACGAGGTGGACTAGGCCGAACCCGGTCACTGCGCCGCGCATGACCGGATGGAGCATCAGGACGCGCAGCCCATAAAAGGGGATCTGCATCATGGTGCGGTCCCACACGGGCTTCCACGGGGCAAAGATCAGCAGGGCGCCGGCCTCGGCGCAGTAGAAAATGAACAGCAGGGTGAGGAAGGTGGAGAACCGCATGGGCGGGGGGGATTGTAACGGAATGAAGCGGAATGGAAAGAAAACGGCCGGTGTCACCACCGGCCGTCTCGTTCTCTCCAGGGGGCTGGCCTTACCGCCCGCCGTCCTCCGGAGGCCGCGAACGGCTGCCGCGGCTGCCGCCGCTCTTACCACTCCCACCACTCCTGCCACTGCTCTCGTTCCCACGGGACTCGTTCCCCCGGGAGCTGTCGCGCTCACGCCGCTCCGGGGGACGGGCCTCTTCTTCCCGCTCCGGCCGCGAAGGCCGGCTGTAGGACTGCGGCGGCGCCTCCTGCTCGCGCTCGCGCTCCCGGGTCCGGACCTCCCGCTCGCGCTCCTGCTGCTGCTCGCGCTCCTGACTCCGCGCCCGCATCTCCTGGTCCTGTTCGCGCTCCCGCTCCCGGGCCTGGTTGCGCATCTGCTGCTCTTGCTCCTGCTCGCGATCCCGCTCGCGGGCTCGCGACTCCTGCTCCCGGTCCCGGTCCTGGGTCCGCGGCGCGTCGTAGCTCCGCGGAGGATCGGGATGCCGGACGGACGGCTGCTCGGACTCGGGCTGGCTCGGACGCGGCGCACCACCGGGCGACCCGACTTCGGGCCTCCGGCTCCTCACCTGGTCGTTGCGGTCACCGTCGTCCTCCTGGCGCGGCTGGCGTGCCTGGGGTCGCGAGCGGCCCTCATTGTCGTTGTCGCCGGCCTCCGGCCTCGGCGCACCGCCGGGGGAACCGGCCTCGGGACGACGCGCCCGAGGCGTGTCGCTGCCGCCCTGCTGCGGCGTCTCCGGCACCCTAACCCGGGGCGTAGTGCCGCCTCGGTCATTGCGGTCAACATCGGCGCTGTCCGGCCTCGGGGCGCCACCGCCCTGGCCGGGCTGCGGCCGGCCGACCCGCGGGCGCTCCGCGCTCGGCGTGCTGCCTTGGACGGTCCCCTCGTTCGGGATGCGCACCCGCGGCGTCTCGCCGCCTCTGCGCGAGCGGTCCGAGGGATCTGTGGAGATGACTCCACCCTCCCACGGCGTGCCGCCACCCGGACGGCCCGCAACCGTCGGCCGGGTTCCGGCCTGATTACCCTTGTCACCGTCACGCGGCACAACCGTGCGGACCACGTTGTCCGGCAGGTCCGGACGGCGCTGGATGAACGGCGTCACGTCCGGCAGCTCGCCGGTCTCCCGGTCGCCGCGCTCCAGCCGGCGGGCGATGGGCTGATCCGTGAGCACGCGGATGGCCTGGCGCGGCTCGTTCCAGGTGTCCGGCCTGAGCGGCCGGGTGTCGGTCGTGATCACTCCGCGCTCCAGCGGGCCGGCACGGCGCACCTGATCCCGCGGCACGGCGAAGCGCCGCACGTCCCAGCCGTCGTGGCGACCGTTCCTGTACCCGTCCCGGTAGCCGTTCCGGTAGCCGCGGAAGTAGTCGTGGCTGATGAACGACCAGTGCGAGTAGCTGTCCCAGCTGCCGCCGGCCCAGCCGTACACGCCGGAGCGGAAGTACGGATAGCGGTTGCGGTAGAAGCTGGTGTAGTAGCCGGTCGGGCACCAGCCCGCGTAGCTCGGACCCCAGTACCAGTAGACCCAGGCGGGCGCCCACTGGCGGCCCGGCGCCCAGGCCCAGCCGTAGCCGGGGAGGAAGTCCCAGCTTCCGTAGTGGTAGGGCACCCAGCCCCAGGACTCGTAGGAAACCCAGGTGAGGCCGGCCGGCGTGTAGGCCCAGCGGCCCTGCCAGTAGGGACGCCAGCCCACCTCCACCCGCGGCCGCCAGTAGGCGCGGCCCTCGTGCTGGATCCACGAGCCGTGGCGGGCCAGCGGCGCGGCCTGGTAGCTCAGGTCGTCGTCGATGTAGTCGTTGTCCGCGTAGCGGCCTTCGCCCTCGAGCTTGTCGGCCCAGCGCTCCAGGGCGTCGTAGGCGGTCGCGGACTCGATGTCGGCGGAACGATCGCCCTCCACGAAGGCGGTCTCGTCGGCCTTGACGATCTGCGAGCCGCGGTCGGTCACCACCTCGGCCTTGCCGCGGCGGACGACGAGCTCGGTGACTCGGCTATCCGTCGCGGTGATGCGGTAGGTCCCGAAGTTCTGGGTATAGATGGTGGCGTTCGGGGTGTCGACCCGCGGGAGCTGGTCGCCCAGCGAGTCGGTGGTCACCGTGAGCAGGATGTTGCCGTCCTGCAGACGGAGGACCGTGGCCGGGTCCTCCCCGTCGGGGGAGGCGGCGAGCTGCTCGAGAATGACCTCGGAGCCGCCGTCCAGGCGAAGAATATTGCGGTCCGCGAGGACGATCTCGGCGCGCGACCGCTCGGGGACCCAGATACGGTCTCCGGCAAGGACTGGCTGGTTGACCTCGGCCGGCTGGCGGTCGGTAGTACCGCCGGAAGCCTGCTGCATCAAGGTCGCCGAGCCCTCGATCACACGGAAATAGCCGTAGCTTCCGTCGCGGCCTTCCGCAGCCGCAGGAAGCGCGGTCAGGGTGAGCAACCCCAGCGCGAGCCCGACGCGGATCAAGGACCTGTCAAGGGGAATCATCTTTAACCTCCATGGGTCAGAGAACACACTCTAACCCAGCACAGAGAGCAACTTCCGGACCAGCCGGGGAATTCCTCCCGCGGCTCTAGCTTTCCCTCTATAATGAGCGCGTTTCGGCCGGCCCGGGTGTCCCCCCCAGGCGTCAGCGGCGTCCACCGGACGCCTCGATGCCCAGTCAGCCGGTCGTGCACATCCCTTTGTTTGGAGGCCGCGCGTCGTGGGCATGAAAAACTGGTTCGGTGGTGGAGCGAAGCAGGACCCCGGCCAGAAACCGGGATCAAAGCCAACCGGGAAGAAAGAAGAGAACTACACGATCGACGACCTGATCGTGCTGGAGCGCTACGAGGAGGCCGTCGAGCACCTCAAGTCCAAGATCAAGCTCAATCCGAACGACCTGCACATGCACCTGAAGCTGGCCGAGGCCTACATCGGGCTCAAGCAGTACGACCGCGCCGTGGACGAGTTCGGCTACGTGGCCGAGGAGTACGCCCAGGACGGCTTCTACGAGAAGGGGATCGCCCTGCTCTCCAAGGCGCAGAAGCTGGCGCCCATGGACCAGTCGCTGCGCTTCCGGATCGAGCGCATCCAGCGCGAGAAGAGCATGGAGAACGTCCGCGCCATCGCGCTCGAAGGGCTGCGCCACGCCGGCGGCGCGAACGCCAGCACGAGCGCCGTGGAGCTCAAGCGCCTCTGGCACTACCTGGCCACCAGCTCGGTGGTGCAGCACCTGAACGGCGACCAGATCAAGCGCCTGTTCTCCTCCATGGAGCTGGTGCGCGCGGACAAGGACTCCATCCTCGCCCAGGAGGGGAGCCGCGACTCGTTCCTGCTCCTGATCGTCAACGGCGTGGTCGAGGCCTACTATCACCAGGATGGGGGCAAGGAGATGACCATGCGCACCTTCACGTCGGGCGACATCATCGGCGAAGGCCCGCTCCTGGAGCGCGGCGCCTGGCCCGCCCACTACCGCGTGTCCGAGCCGATCGTCGCGCTGAAGCTGAGCCGCGAGGGGCTGGAGAAGACCCTCGTCGGTAATCCTGACCCGCGGAACTTCCTGGAGGTCCTGCGCGAGCAGCACAACGACCGTGACCTCGCGGCCACGCTGCGACGCCTGCGTACCGCCTGATGGCCATCCTCCCGATCCGCATCTATCCCGATCCGGTCCTGCGGGTGAAGTGCCGCGACGTCACGGAGTTCGACCAGAAGCTCCGCAAGACCGCGGCCGACCTGATCCAGACCATGCACGCCGCTCCCGGCGTCGGCCTCGCCGCGCCCCAGGTCGGCCTCGACTTCCGCCTGGCCGTGATCGACCTGTCGGTGGGCGAGGACCCGAAGCAAATCTACGTGATCGTCAACCCCGAGGTCGTGACCCGCGAAGGCGCGGAGACCGCCGAGGAAGGTTGCCTCTCGCTCCCCGGCATCACGGACAAGGTGGAGCGGCCCACGCTCGTGACCATCAAGGCCCAGGACCTCGAAGGCAAGCCGATCGAGATCCGGGCCGAGGACTGGCTCGCCCGCGCCTTCTGCCACGAGATCGACCACCTGAACGGCGTGCTCTTCACCGACTACCTGCGCGGTCTGCGCAAGGAGCGGATCAAGCGCCAGCTCAGAAAACTGGCCGCGGAGCAGGAGGTGACGGCGTGAGGAGGGTATCCCGGGCGATGTCGACAGCACCTTTCCGGAGTCTCGCTCCGGAGGAGCGACACTCTTATAGCCTGGGGTTTCAACCCCAGGCTATAGCGCCGGCACCCCGCCTGGGGTTGAAACCCCAGGCTAGAAGAGTACAGCCCCTCCCGGGGCTGCTCCTCCTCGCCCTCCTCGCCCTGACGATCGCCTGCGGCGGCGGTGGTGGCGGAGGTGGCCCCACGCAACCCACCCCCACCCCTCCGCTCACCCAGCCGAGCCTGGTGTTCACCCCCGCGGGGGGCGCGGGCTCCGGCGTCTCGCTCACCGCCGGCGCAGCCAGCACGGCCACGACGCTGATCCTGGAGGTGCGGGCGAATTCGGTCACCGACCTCTACGGAGTGGCGTTCGACCTCTCGTACCCGGCGAACCTGGTGCAGTACGTGCGGGCTGCCCAGGGTCCGCTCCTGGCCGGCGGCACGCTGCAGGTGGCTCCTGGCACGGGAAGCCTGGTGGTCGGCCTCTCCAACCTGGGTCCCGTGCCCGGCGCGAGCGGCTCAGGAGTGCTGCTGACCCTCGAGTTCCGCGCCATCGGCGCCGGCCAGGGGGCGTTCAGCTTCTCGCGCAACGTTGCAGTCAACTCGGCCGGACAGTCCATCAACGGTCTCTCGTGGGGGACCGGGACCGTCCAGGTCACCCTCTGACCTTTTTCTCCGTTTCCGAACCCACAACCCATGCCCGAGCTCGTTTTCTACAACACGCTTGGCCGCAGGCGCACCCCGTTCAAGCCGGTCGTCCCCGGCGAGGCGAGGGTCTACACCTGCGGCCCGACCGTCTACAACGACGTCCACATCGGCAATCTCCGCACCTTCCTGTTCGAGGACATGCTGCGGCGCACCCTGCGCTACCTCGGCTACAAGGTGACGCAGGTGATGAACGTGACCGACGTGGACGACAAGACCATCCTCGGCGCGCACACGGCCGGGATCTCCCTCGACGAGTACACGGCGCCGTTCATCGAGTCGTTCCTGCGCGACCTCGACTCCCTGCACATGGAGCGGGCCGAGCACTTCCCGCGCGCCACGGATCACATCGCCGACATGATCGAGATGGTCGCCCGCCTGATCGAGAAGGGCTACGCCTACGAGAGCGACGGCTCGGTCTGGTTCAGCATCTCGCGCGATCCGGACTACGGCCGGCTGTCGGGGTTCGACCTGGCGCAGGTGCGGCGCGGCGAGCGGGTGGCTTCAGACGAGTACACCAAGGAAGACGTCCGCGACTTCGTGCTCTGGAAGGGGGTCAAGCCGGGCGAGCCGGCATGGGACTCCCCCTGGGGTCCGGGCCGGCCCGGCTGGCACGTCGAGTGCTCGGCCATGGGCATGAAGTACCTGGGGGAGACGTTCGACCTCCACTGCGGCGGCGTGGACCTGATCTTCCCGCACCACGAGAACGAGATCGCCCAGAGCGAGAGCGCCACGGACCGGCCGTTCGTCCACACCTGGCTGCACTCCGAGCACCTGATCGTGGACGGCCAGAAGATGTCCAAGTCGCTGGGCAACCAGTACTCGCTCAAGGACCTCGTGGAGCGCGGCTACTCGTTGCGCGCCGTGCGCTACCTGTTCCTGTCGGTCCACTACCGGCAGAAGATCAACTTCACCTTCGAATCGCTGGACGGCGCGGCCGGAGCCCTGCGGCGGATCGATGAGATGCGCTTCCGCCTGGGGCATGCGGCCGAGGCGGGGGAGCCCGATCCGGCGCTCGCCGCCGCCGTCGAGCGCCTGCGCCGCGACTTCGCCGAGTCGGTCGCGGACGACCTGAACCTGGCCGCTGGGCTGGCCGCGCTCTTCACCTTCGTCAGGGACGTGAACCTGGCGGTGGAGGAGGGGCGCATCGGCGCAGGCGACCGGCAGCGCATCCTCGGCGCCCTGGCGGAGGTGGACCAGGTGCTGGGAGTGCTCGACCCCGCGGAGTGGCCCTCGGCCGAGACGGCCTCCGGCCCCTCGGAGGAGGAGATCGATCGCCGGATCCAGGAGCGCCTGGACGCCCGCAAGAACCGCGACTTCGCCACCGCGGACCGCATCCGCGACGAGTTGGCCGCCCAGGGAGTGATCCTGGAGGACACGCCGCAGGGAACGAGATGGAAGCGTAGATGAGGTTCCAGGACCAGCCGCACAACCGCGGCCGGGGGAAGATCGGGGAGGACGACGCGGTGAGCTGGCTGGAGCGCCAGGGCTACCGGGTGGTGGAGCGCAACGTCGTGAACCACGGCGGGGAGATCGATCTCGTGGCCCGCGAGGGAGAGACGCTCTGCTTCGTGGAGATCAAGGCGAGGGCGAGCGGCGCCTACGGATTGGCCATCGAGGCCGTGGACTTCCGCAAGCAGCGCCGGATCTCGCGCGCCGCGTCCCTCTACCTGGCCATGAAGGGACCCCGCGACGCCCCCTGCCGTTTCGACGTCCTGGGCCTCGACAAACAGGGGGACGGCTGGCGCTACACCCTGGTCCGGGACGCCTTTCCCTTCACGGCTTGACACCCCTGCGGGCCATGAGTATCCTTTGCGGCCTGTAAGAGGTGGCTCGGGCGGGAATAGCTCAGTGGTAGAGCACAACCTTGCCAAGGTTGGGGTCGCGGGTTCAAATCCCGTTTCCCGCTCCAAACTTCCTCCTACCTGCACTAGAATAGGCCGCGCGAGCGGCCTTGACCGTCTCTAGGCGACGTAGCCAAGTGGTAAGGCGAGGGTCTGCAAAACCCTTATCCACCGGTTCGAATCCGGTCGTCGCCTCCAATCCCGATTCCCTTCAAGACAGCAGCTTGCGAAGGCGATCCGGCATCGCGCTGTGAGTCCCTGCCGCTTTCCTTCCTGTCCCGCCGAAGCTCCGGCGGCTACTGCGTCACTTGTCACTCGCCCCGTGGGGACGGTCACTCGCCCTATGGGGACGGTCGCTCGCCCCGTGGGGATGGTCGCTCGCCCCGTGGGGATGGTCGCTCGCCCCGTGGGGATGGTCGCTCGCCCCGTGGGGATGGTCGCTCGCCCCGTGGGGATGGTCGCTCGCCCCGTGGGG
>JAXDKG010000043.1:0-93989 GCA_034667225.1 Acidobacteriota bacterium | reverse complement strand
GGTGAAGCATGGCTAACCAAGTCGACATCGCCCGCGCTCTGAAGGACCGTGACTATTTCAACAGCCTGAGCGAGGCAGACAAGGAGACGGTGCGGAAGGCCAGCCCTGTGGGCGGATCCGGCCTGCGCGACAAGGACCTGGATTCGGTGAGCGGTGGTCTCGGAGGTGGTGAGAGCCTGCAGGGAACCACGACCACGACCAACCTTCAGCAGTGCACCTGCGGCGCCTCCAGCCGCCTCGCCGACACGGACGGCGCGGCTCCCGGCGACTGCACCTGCGCTTGCTAGATCGTTGAGCTTCCATCGCGCCCGGCCGGAGTGTCGCACCCGGCCGGGTGCTCTCTCGAGGGTGGGTTGGAAATGGTTTCATCGAGCTGGCCGAGGTCTCTTCATCTCACGGAAAGAGCGTCCGCAGCGGGCGCGGTCCTGGTCCTGCCGGAGCGGGACGAAGCGGAAGCGAAAGCGAATACCGAGCCCCTCCTGGAGGCGTGGCGGAACCAGACGCCTTTCCACATCGACGAGTGGTTCCATCGCCGTCTCGAACAGGATGGGCTGACGCCCGAAACGCTCGCCCGTCTCCTCAGCCTGGGGGACGAGGACCTGGGGCGGATGATGCCTGTGCGGCCGCCCTGGGAGGAGCGCCTCGAAGAGGCTTACTCGGCCAGCGTTTCGCAGCCTCTCTCCCAGGATGTCTCCCAGGATGCGGGCGGTTTCACGCCGCTGGTGCGGCCCCTGATCGACGGCGCCTGGAAAAGGTTGCGAAAAGAGGCGCGGGAGCTGAAGGAGCGATTTCCTGCGGCCCCGTTCGATCCCGATACCGTGGCTGCGCTGCTGTGGACCGGGATGGCGGATCGGCTGGATTGGATGCTCAGCCGTTCCGTGGTGCTCGATCTCTATATCGCGAAGCTCCAGGGACCCCTGGCTGGCGACACTCCGGAGGAAAGGTTCCGCAATTTTGTCGAGCAGCTCAGCTCGCCGCCGCGGGCGCTCGCGTTTTTCCACGAGCTTCCGGTCCTCGCGAGGATCGTGGTCGAGACGCTGGACCTCTGGGAGGAGGTCAGCCGCGAGCTGCTGGTGCGCCTCTGCCGCGATTGGCCGGAGATCCTCGTTGCCTTTCATCCGCAGGGAGATCCGGGGCCGCTCACGGAGATGTCGGGCGGCGCGGGAGACCTCCACCGCGGCGGCCGGTCCGTGCGCATTCTGACCTTCCAATCGGGTTTCCGTCTGATCTACAAGCCGCGTGCGCTCAGGATCGAATCGCGGTTCGCCGAGTTGCTGGACTGGCTCAACGAGCGCGGCGCGCCGGGGCTGACCGCCGCCCGGGTGCTGGAGCGGGAGGGCTACGGCTGGATGGAGCTCATCGCCCACCGGCCCTGCGCGACGCGCGAGGAGCTGGAGCGCTTCTATCGCCGCCAGGGCGCGTTCCTCGCGCTGTTCCACGCGCTCAACGCCAACGACCTGCACCGCGAAAACCTGATCGCTTCCGGCGAGCATCCGGTCTTCATCGATCTCGAGTGCGTGCTGTCTCCCGATTACGGGCAGTTCGATCCGGAGACCTACGACTCCCTGGCACAGTTCGAGATGAATGACACGGTGATCCGGGTGATGCTGCTGCCTTTCTTCCACGACAACGGCAGGCAGGACATCATCGATCCGAGCGGCCTGGGCGGCGACGAAGGCCAGCTCTCGGTGTACGAGGTCCCGGTGTGGGAGAACCCGGGCACGGACGAGATGCGGCTGACCCAAGGACGCCCGCCCGTTTCGGCGGCCGACAACCGGCCGAGCCTGGGCGGCCGGACGGTGAACCCGATCGAGTTCCGCGAGCAGTTGGAGGAGGGCTTCGCCTCGGTCTACCGGCTGCTCGTCCGGCACCGGGAGGAGCTGCTCGGCGAGGGCTCGCCGCTCTCGCGCTTCGCGGACACCGAGGTGCGCATCGTCTTCCGGGCCAGCCAGATGTACGCCTTCATCCTCAACGAGAGCTATCACCCGGAGCTGTTGCGCGACGCGGTCGAGCGCGACCGGCATTTCGACCATCTCTGGTTTGGCATCGACCGCAGCAAGCTGGCCAGGATCGCGCTGCGGCTCTTCCCGATCGAGCGCGAGGATCTCTGGCGGGGGGACCTCCCGTACTTCAGCGCGCTCGGCGGCTCCCGCGACGTGCGCGGGAGCTCCGGGCAGCTCATTCCCGATCTGCTGGCCCGCTCCGCCCTGGAGATGGCCGAGGCGCGCCTGCGGCAGCTCGACGAGGCGGACCTGGGAAAGCAGCTCTGGTACGTGCGCGCCTCGCTGACCGCGCTCGCCATCGAGCTCCAGTCCACCACGCGGCCGGACTTCGCCATGACCCGCCTGGAGCCGGCTCCGGAAAGCGGCGACCAGCGCGGCGGGCTCTTCGCCCGGGCCGCAGCGCTCTCGGACCGGATCGGGGAGCTGGCGCTGCGCCGCAACGGCGCGGCCGCCTGGATCGGCCTGGCCAAGACCCGGGGCCGCGGCTGGTGGCTGCGCCCGCTCGACGCCGATCTCTACAGCGGCCTTCCCGGCGTGGCGCTCTACCTCGCCCGTTCCGGGGATCTCCTGGGCCGGCCCGAGGACACCCGCCTCGCGCGGGAGGCCCTGGCGGACCTCGACCGCATGCTCGCGCGCCGCGAGCGCGTGGCCTACGTCGGGGGCTTCGACGGCTATGGCGGGCTCGTCTACACCTGGCTGAGCCTGGGTCTCCTGTGGCAGGACAGCGAGCTCGTGGACAAGGCCGTCCAGACTCTGCCGAAGATCGCCGCGCTGATCGACGGCGACGAGGACATCGACATCGTCCGCGGATGCGCCGGAGGCCTGGTTCCGCTCCTCGGCCTCTACCGGCATACCGGCGAGAAGCAGGCCCTGGAGCTCGCCCGGCGCATGGGCGACCGCCTCGTCGACAAGGCTCTCCCATACGGACAGGGCATCTGCTGGCACACGGCCTCGTTCCCCGTCCATCCGCTGACCGGGTTTTCGCACGGGACCGCCGGGGGAGCCTGGGCCTTGCTGGAGCTCTTCGGGGTCACGGGCGACGAGCGCTACCGGCAGACGGCGGCCCTCGCCATCGCCTTCGAGAACCAGTTCTTTTCGCCGCGGGAGCGCAACTGGCAGGACCTGAGGAACGCCCTCTGGGACCTCGGCTCGCGCAGCTACGCGGACATCCCCTGCAACACGGCGTGGTGCCACGGGGCTTCGGGGATTGGTCTCAGCCGGCTGCGCGCGGTCCCTCATCTTCCGGAGGCCGCCGAGGATGTCCGCCTCGCGGTCGAGGCCACGCTGCGGACGGGGTTCGGAGTCAATCACTGCCTCTGCCATGGAGACATGGGGAACCTGGAGCTGCTGCTCCAGGCCGGCGACGCGCTCGGCAACCCCGAATGGCTGGAGGCCGCCGGGAGGATCACCCGCCAGGCCCTGGCCGCCATGGATGAGAAAGGTTATCTGTGCGGCGTCCCTTTCTATGTCGAAACGCCGGGGTTGATGGAGGGGCTCGCCGGGATCGGTTACGGCCTGCTGCGTCTCGCGGAGCCCGAGCGGGTGCCCTGCGTCCTCCTGCTGGACCTGCCATGAGACGATTTGGCATGAGAGGGGAACCGGGATAGCGTCAGGGCCATCCCAGGCGAGCGCGGATCGACTCCAGGGCCGCTCGCAGGAGCGCCTCGCCCGCGGGGGAGGCGAGCTCGTCCAGGCGGAGGGAAGCGAGCGCGGCCAGCATCAGGGCGCGGGCTTCCAGTCCCGGCCGGACGTCGAAGCTTTCCAGGTTCAGGGCTGCGGAGCGGATCAGGGTCCACAGGGCGCGGAACGCCTCGTCCGAGAGGGGAGGATCGCCGCGGTAGATGTCCAGCCGTCCGCCCGGACGGTAGAGCGGGTAATCCTCCAGCCCCAGAAAGCGCAGGAACCAGTCGGCCCGGAAGCGGCCGGCCGCGGCGGCCAAGCCGGCCCAGTCCGCCATCAGCTCGTCCTGGGCGTGGTTGCGCATGGAGCCGAACAGCCGGCGGGTGAAGTAATGGGCGCACTCATGATCGCGCCGGATCGCGAGCGAGATCTCTTTCCATTCCTCCTCGCCGAGCCCGAGGTCGGCGGCCGGCACGGCGCTGTAGGGGCCGTCGCTCAGCAGGATGAAGCTGTCCTGGTACAGCTCCTTGCGCGGCAGGATCTCCTCCATCTGCTCGCCTTTGCGCAGCAGCTCACGGATCCTGGCCCAATTGTTGAAACCGCTGACCATGAGGGCTCCCTGGGAGTCGGGAACGGGGGAAGGCTCGTTCCTCCTGCCCAGGGCGCGGACCAGGGCCACGAACTCGGCCCGGCCGCGCACGAGGAGCACCGGAATGCGCCCGGCGGGGCTCGGATGGATGTCCAGCTCGACGAGGTCAGGCCGCTCCAGCTCCAGGCCGGTGGCTCCGGCGAGCTCCTCCGGGGGGACGCCCCGCAGCGTGGCAGCGCGGTAGTCCTCGCTCTGGCTGATCCCTTCCCGGATGGGGAAGTGGAGCTGCGGCAGATGCTCGCGGAGGACGGCGAAGGCTCCACGGTTCCGCGCTCCGTCCTGCGCCTCGGCGGCCCAGCGCTCCCAGACGGCGACGAAGGGCTCGTCGGGCAGAGGGAGGCGGGTCCCCGGGCCGAGGGCCTGGAAATCGAAGGCGCGGTCGCAGTAGCGGATCAGCTCCTCGGCGGTTTGAGTGTCGTGCCCCATGGTGGTAGGCTAACTCAATCGCCTGGTCCGCCGGGGTTGAGATCACCGTGGCGGGACCCGCAAGGGACGGAACAGGCCATGTTGCAAACCTTTTTTACGCGGGCCTCTTCGGCCTCTTTTTTCCGCCCCGCGGTCCTCGTCTGCCTCTCTGTCCTCCTGACGCTCTCCGTTCCGCCAGCCATTTCGGGTCAAGCCGTCTCGGGTCAAGCCGATCTCCAACTCGTGGAGGCCGTGCGGATGATGCTGGAGCACGACCCCAACCTGTCGATCGGAGAGGCGCAGCTCCGCTCGTCGCGCGGCTTCCTGCTGAGCGCCCGCGGCAGCTTCGATCCCGTGCTGAGCACCAGCGTCACCGAATCCGAGACGAGCACGCCGCTCGACGAGGCGCTCAGCCGGGAGCGGTCGGTCCTCGGCAACACCGTGGGAGTCAGCAAGCGCTTCCGCTCCGGCCTCTTGATCCAGCCCGAGGTCGGATTGCTGCGCACAACGGACGAGGGTCCCTCGGCCAACGTGGGGACGGTATCGTTTCAAATCCGCCAGCCGCTGCTGCGCGGCCGCGGGCGCGCGGCAACGGCCGCTCCGGAGCTGTCCGCCGAGCGCGAGGTCGTGGCGAGCGAGCTCGAGCTGCGGCAGACCACGGCCCTGCGCACGTTCGCCATCGTCTCCCAGTACTGGCAGACGCGGGCGGCGGTGCTCAACCTGGAGATCCTGCGCGCCAGCGAGCAGAGCGCGCGCGAGCTGCTCGAGACCACGCGCAGGCTGATCGAGGCGGACGTGCAGCCGGCGGCCGAGCTGGTCCAGGTCGAGGCCAACCTCGTAGCTCAGGAGACCTCCCGCATCGGCGGCGAGCGCCTCCTGTTCCAGTCGCGCCAGGACCTGGGGCGGGAGATCGGCCTGGAGCCCGCCAGCATCGCGGCGCTGCCGCCGCCTACCGATCCATTCCCGGTCGTGCGGACCGCCGAGGTGCCGGCCACTGCCGAGGAGGGGCGTTTCATCTCATCCGCCCTGGAGCGCCGGGCCGACCTCCGCGCCGCCCGCGAGCGGCGGCAGGGGATCGAGGTCCTGGTGCGCGCGGCCGGCAACGCCTTGAAGCCGCAGCTCGACCTGGTTTTCACCCCCAGCTATTCGGGCCTGGTCCAGGGGAGCGAAGCCTCCAGCTTCTTCTCGCCCCTGTTCCGCAACGTGCCGGGGGCCAGCTCGTCGCTGTCCATGATCCTGTCGTGGCCGACGCTGAACAGCCGGGCGCGCGGCGACCTGGCGCAGATCGAGGCCAGTCGCGAGCAGGCGTTCCTGCAGGAGGATCTGGTGGTGCGGCAGATCGGGGCCGACGTGCCGACCGCGCTCGACGCGGTGCGCCGCGGCGCCGAGCAGCTCGAGCGCGCCGCCGAGGCGGTGCGGCTGTTCGAGCAGGCCGTAATCAACGAGGAGAAGAAGCTCAGGGCGGGCAGCTCGACCCTGCTCGACGTGATCTCGCAACGCGACCGGCTGACCTCGGCCCGGCAGTCCCAGGTCTCCGCGCACCTGGCCCTGGCCGTCGCCCTGGCGCGCCTGCGCTTCGAGACCGGCACCCTGCCGGAGACCGAGGAGCAGGCCGCCGCGGCCAGCCAGGCCGAGCTCACCAGCATCCCGTTCCGGGAGAGGGAGGAAGCGCCGTGATCTTCCGCAAGGTGGCCCTGGAGAGGCTGTCCTCGCCCGAGCAGCTCGACCAGCTCATGGAGGTGACCAGCCCCAGGAGCTGGCTCGCGCTCGCCGGCCTGGGAGCCCTGCTCGCGACCGCGCTGACCTGGGGCGTCTTCGGCACGATCCCCACCGAGGCCGCCGGCGAGGGGATCCTCATCCGCCAGGGCGGCGTCTCGAACGTGGTGGCGGCGGAGAACGGCCAGGTCGAGGAGGTCCTCGTCGCGGTGGGGGACGTGATCGAGAAGGGACAGGTCGTGGCCCGCGTCCGCCAGGAGGAGCTGCTGCGCCAGATCCAGGACAGCCGCGACAAGCTC
Organism: Acidobacteriota bacterium; assembly: GCA_034667225.1. Classification (GTDB taxonomy): domain Bacteria; phylum Acidobacteriota; class Thermoanaerobaculia; order Multivoradales; family UBA5704; genus DATMER01. Next base: position 87,297 of record JAXDKG010000043.1, on the reverse strand, counting down.
GCCGGCGCCCGTTCGGAGTACCAGCAGCTCCTGGGCTACGCCGGCCGGCAGGGGCAGCTCCGCGGCCGGGAGCAGGAGCAGCAGCGCGCCAACCTGAGGCAGAGCATCGGGGCCTACGAGCGCGAGGTCCAGCTCGCCCGCGAGCGGGTCGCGGCCGAGCGCGACCTGCTCAAGGACGGGCTGATCACCAAGCAGACCCTGCTCACCTCGGAGCAGCGCCTGAACACCGCCCAGGACCAGCTCGCCGACGCGCGGCTGGAGCTCAACGGGCTGGAGCTCAAGGGACTGGAGTCCGAGCAGCAGGTCGACCAGCAGGTGCAGGTCCGGGCCGCGGCGATCCGCGACCTGGAGATCGAGCTGCGCGAGCGCCAGGCCCGCCTGACGGAGAGCTCGCGCGTGCTCGCCCCCCGCGCCGGCCGGGTGCTGGAGCTGCTGGTCGACCGCGGCGACGTGGTCAACCCCGGCACGGCGATCTTCAACCTGGAGGTGATGTCCGAGGAGCTGATGGCGGTGCTCTTCGTCCCGGCCACGGCGGGCAAGCGGATCCAGCGCGGGATGACCGCCCGGGTCTCGCCCAGCACGGTCAAGCGGGAGGAGTACGGCGCGATGCTGGGCACGGTGGTCTGGGTTGCCGAGTTCCCTTCGACCGAGCGCGGCATGACGCGCCTCCTCGGCAACGAGTCCCTGGTCGCGCGCCTGACCGAGGAGGGGCCGCCGATCCAGGTCAACGTCGCCCTGCGGCGCGATCCGGCGACGCCTACCGGGTATCGCTGGTCGTCGTCCAGGGGACCCAGCACAAAGATCAGCAGCGGCACGCTGGCGGCCGGGACCATCGTCGTCCGCGAGGAGCGGCCGATCGGCCTTCTGATCCCTGGTCTCCGCGAGAGGCTGGGGATCTGATCCGGAGCATCCATGCTGCGCCTCATCCGCAAAGACGAAGAACGGCCCGCCGCCGAGGCGCGGACCCGGAAGGTGCGCTCGCCCACGGTCCTGCAGATGGAGGCGGTGGAGTGCGGGGCGGCGGCCCTGGCCATGGTCCTCGCGCACTTCGGCCGCTGGGTGCCGCTGGAGGAGCTGCGGATCGCCTGCGGCGTCTCGCGCGACGGCAGCAAGGCGAGCAACCTCGTCAAGGCCGCGCGCCTGTACGGCCTGGAAGCAAGGGGCTTCAAGAAAGAGCCCGGGGCATTGCGCCAGATCCAGCCGCCGATGATCCTGCACTGGAACTTCAATCACTTCGTGGTCCTCGACGGTTTCCGGAAGGGGATGGTCCACCTCAACGATCCCGCCGGCGGTCCGCGCGTGGTCACGGAGGAGGAGCTGGACCAGGCCTTCACCGGCGTGGTCCTGACCTTCCAGCCCAGCCCCGAGTTCCAGCGCCGGGGAGAGTCCCCGCGGCTGATCCCGGCGCTGCGCAAGCGCCTGGCCGGCTCGGGCACGGCCATCCTGTTCGTCCTTCTCGCCGGCCTGGCGCTGGTCTTCCCGGGCCTGGTCGTGCCCGTCTTCTCCAAGATCTTCATCGACAGCGTGCTCCTCGAGAGCCGCACCGAGTGGCTGCCGCCCCTGCTGCTGGGCATGGGCCTCGCCGGGCTGATGATCGGCGTCCTCACCTGGCTGCAGCAGAGCCACCTGCTGCGGCTGGAGACCCGGCTGGCCGTCGCGGGCTCGAGCCGCTTCCTCTGGCACATCCTGCGCCTGCCGACCGAGTTCTTCAGCCAGCGCTACGCCGGGGACATCAGCTCCCGCGTCGGGATCAACGACCGCGTCGCGCAGCTCCTTTCGCGCGACCTCGCCATCAACGTCCTGGGCTCCCTGATGATCGTCTTCTTCGCGGTCGTCCTCTGGTGGTACGACCCGGCGCTGACCCTGGTGGGCATCGCCGTGGCCTCGCTCAACGTGGTCGCCCTCCAGGTCGTCTCGCGCAAGCGGGTGAACGGCAACCGCCGCCTCCTGCAGGACCAGGGGAAGCTCATGGGCACGGCCATCGGCGGGCTGCAGACCATCGAGACCCTCAAGGCCACCGGGGGAGAGTCCGACCTCTTCACGCGCTGGGCGGGCTATCAGGCCAAGGTGGTGAACGGCCGGCAGGACCTGGAGCGCTATACACAAATCCTCGACGCCGTGCCGACCCTGCTCGTGGCCGTCAACACCGCGCTCATCCTCGGCATCGGGGGCATCCGGGTGATGAACGGCGATCTGACCCTGGGCGGTCTCGTGGCGTTCCAGGTCCTCATGGCGAGCTTCATCGCGCCGATCAACCGGCTGGTGAACCTCGGCGGCCGCCTGCAGATGGTCGAGGGGGACATGAACCGGCTCGACGACGTGCTGCGCTACCGGATCGATCCGGGAGCCGCGGCCGGGCTGGGGGAGCCGGTCGCGGAGGGCGCCATGGTCAAGCTCGAAGGGCACCTGGAGCTGCGCGGTGTCACCTTCGGCTACAGCCGGCTCGACCCGCCGCTGATCGAGGGGCTCGACCTGGTGCTGAAGCCGGGCTCGCGCGTTGCCCTGGTCGGCGGGTCGGGGAGCGGCAAGTCCACGATCTCGCGGCTGGTGACCGGCCTCCACCAGCCATGGAGCGGAGAGATCCTGCTGGACGGCCGACCGCGGCAGGAGATCCCCGCGGGGGTGATGGTCAACTCGATGGCCGCGGTCGATCAGAGCGTCTTCCTCTTCGAGGGCTCGGTGCGGGAGAACCTGACCCTCTGGGACGCCACGGTCCCCCTGCCCGAGGTGGTCGCCGCGGCCAAGGACGCGTCCATCCACGAAGAGATCGCCGCGCGGCCCGGGGGTTACGCGAGCCAGGTGGAGGAGGGGGGAGCCAATTGGAGCGGCGGCCAGCGGCAGCGCCTGGAGATCGCCCGCGCGCTGGTGGGAAGGCCGTCGATCCTGGTGCTCGACGAGGCGACGAGCGCCCTCGATCCGACGACGGAGAAGCTCATCGACGAGAGCCTGCGGCGGCGCGGCTGCACCTGCCTGATCGTGGCCCATCGCCTGAGCACGATCCGCGACGCCGACGAGATCATCGTCCTCGAGCGGGGCAAGGTCGTCGAGCGCGGGACACACGAGGAACTGAAGAGGAGCGAGGGGCCGTATGCGCGACTCATCAGCGCCGAGTGAGACCGGCACGGTCGTGCTCTCCGAGGACTCCGATGAGGTACTCCTCGCGGGCAACGCGCCTCTGCTCCTGGAAGGTGCCCGCGAGCTTTACATCGTCCAGGAGGGGACGGTCGAGGTCTTCGCCGTGGCCCGCGGAGGCTCCGGCTCGCGCGTGCATCTGTGCACGGTGCCGACTGGCGAGCTGCTCTGCGCGTTCCCGCCGGGGGAGGGCAGCGGGGCAGGCCTTCTTGCCGTGGGCCATTCGGGAACGCGTCTGCTCAGGATCCCCGCCGCGAAGATCCGGACCCGGCGGGCCGCCGCCGATCTGACCGACCTGGCCGATCTGCTGGACCGCTGGCTGCTCCGGCTCTTCGGCGAGCTCTCCCGCGCCGCGGCGCCCAAGGTCTACGAGGAGCTGAGTCCCGGCACCGAGACCGTCCTGGAGGAGGCCGGCCGGGCCGCCCAGGCGAGGGCGGGGGTCGCCTGGGTGCGGCACCTGGAGGGGACCTCGCATCTCCTGGGCGATCCCCGGCTGCGGATCGAGGGGGACGGCCTGGTGCCGGTTCCCGAGACGGCCTGGCTGGTGAGCGCCGGCAGGGTCCGGATCTCGTCGCTCGCCACGGGCGATCTGCTGCTCGACGACCGGCTCTGGCAGGGGCTCGCCCGGTTCCTCGGGCTCTTCCTGGCCTGGGTGGCGATGCAGAGGGAGGGGCTGGAGCAGCAGGAGCGCGAGCGGCTCACGCGCAAGGCCGCTCTCGACCGCTCGGCCCTGGGCGGGGCCTATGCCCTCCTCGCCTCCGTGCTCCGGCCCGTCTCCGGCGAGACCGCCGCGGGCTTCAGCGACGCGGTCCACCCGCTGGTCAGCGCCTGCCGCCTGGTCGGGCAGAGGCAGGGGATCGAGATCCGCGTCCCTCCGGACCTCCTCGCGGGCGGCAGGCAGGGGGACCTCCTCCTCCAGATCTGCGCGGCCTCGCGCATCCGCTCGCGGCGCGTCCTCCTGCGCGGCGATTGGTGGCGCCGGGACAACGGGCCGCTGGTGGGATTCCGCTTCCTGGACGCGGAGCAGAAGCTGCGGCGGCCGGTCGCCCTGCTGCCCACGTCGGCGCGCAGCTACGAGATGGTCGATCCCGCCGACGGGACCAGGACGCCGGTGGACCGGGCCGTCTTCGAAGGGCTGAGCGGCGATGCCCACATGTTCTATCCGCCCCTGCCCGAGGGGCCCGTGACCTGGCGGGACCTGGCGCGCCGGGCGCTGACCGGCCGCCGGCGCGACCTGCTCACCATCGTGCTGATGGGGCTCGGCGGCGGGTTGCTGGCCCTCCTGATCCCCATCCTGACCGGCCAGGCTTTCGGCAACGTGATCCCCGGGGCGGACCGGTCGCAACTGCTGCAGATCACCCTCGCGCTGATCGTCGGCGCACTGGCCTCGGCGTCGTTCCAGGTGACGCGGAGCATCGCGGTCCTGCGTTTGAGCGGCAAGGCGGACGGGCTCCTGCAGTCGGCGGTCTGGGACCGGCTGCTGTCACTCCCGGCTTCGTTTTTCCGGCGCTACACCGTGGGCGACCTGGCGAACCGCTCGCTGGGGATCAACGCCATCCGCGACCTGCTGACCGGCAACGTCCTCACCGTTTTGCTGGCGGCGGTCTTCTCGGTCTTCAGCTTCGCGCTCCTGTTCTACTACAGCCCGCGGCTGGCCCTGGTGGCCACCGTGCTGGTCGTCCTGCTGACCGGCACCACGGTCGCCCTGGTCTATCTGCAGCTCCGCCACCAGCGCGCGCTGCTCGACGTCCAAGGGAAGATCGCGAGCATGCTCTTCGGCATGATTGGCGGCATCGGCAAGCTGCGGGTGGCGGGGGCCGAGGCGCGGGCCTTCGCCCGCTGGGCCGAGCGTTTCGCCGAGCAGCGCCGGAGAACCTTCGCCGCACAACGGGTTGCCAACTTCCAGTCCGCCTTCAACGCGGTATACGGCGTGCTGACCTCGCTCGCGATCTTCGCCGTGGTGGGCTTCTCCGCGCAGGACGCCCTGCCGCTGGGGGAGTTCCTCGCGTTCAGCGCGGCCTTCGGGCAGTTCCTGGCCTCGGCGCTGTCGCTGGTCGGGGTCTTCTCCGGCATGCTCGCCGTGGTGCCGGTCTACGAGCGGCTGCGGCCGATCCTCGAGGAGCCTCCCGAGGTGGACGCTTCCAAGGCCGAGCCCGGCGAGCTCGCTGGCGGGATCGAGTTCAGCCACGTGTCGTTCCGCTATCAGGAGGACGGGCCCCTGATCCTCGACGACGTCTCCTTCCGGGCGGGTCCCGGCGAATTCATCGCCCTGGTGGGCCCGTCGGGAGCGGGCAAGTCGAGCTGCCTGCGCCTGATCCTCGGTTTCGACAAGCCGCAGTCCGGCTCCATCTACTTCGACGGCCAGGACCTGGCGGGGCTCGCGGTCCAATCGGTGCGCCGCCAGATCGGCGTCGTCCTGCAGACGGGCCGGCCCATGGCGGGGAGCATCTTCTCGAACATCGTCGGCAGTGCCAGCCTGGGGATCGACGACGCCTGGGAGGCGGCCCGCATGGCGGGCCTCGAGGAAGACGTCAAGGCCATGCCCATGGGCATGCACACGGTGGTCAGCGAAGGCGCCGAAACCTTTTCGGGCGGGCAGAAGCAGCGCATCCTGATCGCGCGGGCGATCGTCCACCGGCCGCGGATCCTGCTCTTCGACGAGGCGACCAGCGCGCTCGACAACCGTACGCAGCAGATCGTGAGCGAAAGCCTGGCGCGGCTCAAGGCGACGCGCCTCGTGATCGCTCACCGCCTGAGCACCATTCAGAACGCGGACCGCATCTACGTGCTCGAGGCCGGCCGGGTCATCGAGGAGGGCACCTACCAGGACCTGGTCCGGCGCGGGGGGGCCTTCGCCCGTCTCGCCGAGCGGCAGATCGCCTGAAACAAGCGCCTGTACCAAGGAGACAGTGTCGATGAGAAAGGTCCTTTTCCTCTTCGGGCAGTTGAACGACGACGACGTCGAGTGGATGCTCGCCAACGGCACGAAGCGGACCGTCCCCGAGCAGGGCGTCCTGATCCAGCAGGGCGTGGTATCGGACTCGGTGTTCATCGTCCTCGAAGGGAGGCTCGCGGTCTGGCTGAAGCCCCGACGCGGCCCGGAGAGGGAGATCGCCCGCCTGAACGCGGGCGAGATCGTGGGCGAGATGTCCTTCGTGGACGCGCGCCCACCGTCGGCCACGGTGCGCGCCCTCGAGGACTCGACCGTGTTCTCGATCCCGAAGCCGGTGCTGAGCGCGAAGCTGGCTGCCGACCAGGGCTTCGCCGCGCGCTTCTTCCGCGCCCTCGCCATCTTTCTTTCCACCACCGTCCGCGAGCGGCACCAGGCGATCGGCTTCGGGAGCGATCTGAGACCGGAGGAGCCCGGCGAGGAAGGCGAGGAATCGGAGGAAGAGGACGACGCCGACGAGTTGGACGTCAACGTGCTCGACGGAGTTTACCTGGCGGGCGAGCGCTTCAACCGGATGGTGAGAAGATTGATCGTATCTTGATGTCCGCGTTGACGCCCCGCGCGACGATCAATCACGTCTCTTGTTTCTCATGGCGGCCTCCAGAATTCAGCGCCTCATCTCGTTGCGGATGGCCAGGGATACGGGGTTGTTGGTGACGACCTGGGGGCATCGCAGGCAGGCGGCTTTGCCCTCCTGGTGCCACCAGACACATTCAGAACGGATTCGGCAGTAGGGCAGGTCCTCGGCGGTTTCGGGGCCCCGCAGGACGGCTTTCGCAAGGTGACAGACACCGTTGCCGAAGTTCTTGCAGCCGCCCTCGACACAGGGGGCGGCGATGCGGAAGATCTCACTTGGATGGTGGGGTGCTGCGAGCTTGAAGACTTCCTCGGTGACGGGCTCTGGTTTTTCGAGGGGGATGACTTCCGGCCGCTCCGCGGTGCCGGCGACGATGCCGAAAACGACGCCCCTGCCAGGGGCCCGCGGCGCGAAGCTGGGGCAGAGGTGATGGGCACCCGCGGCGGGCTTATCCGGTTGGTCTCTTCCTGGGGATCTTGAAGACCCAGTGCTCGGCATCGACGTACTCCTTGACGGGCGTCGCCTCGCTCACTTCCTGTGCCCGGCGTTTCGCTTGTTGGATGACTGCTCTCTGGTCGGACAAGCGGCCATTGAGAGGGCGGGTGAGAGGGCGGGGTTTTTCAGTGGAGCGCATGATTGGCTCCCGGGGTCAAAGCTGATTGAGGGCCGGCGGCGCCGGGGGAGTGCTGCTGCACACACTGCCGCATGCAGCACAGGAGCCTCCGACCACGTCGCACGCTTCGTCCAGGTCGATCTCCTCGATGTCGAGCCTGGTGTCCTTGTTCTCTGCGGGGGTCTCTTCGGCTTTCGCGGGGATCTTCTGCTCGTTCGGCTTGTTCTTCATTCTCATGGCGACCTCCAGAAACGTTGCGGCCGTGCGGACAGCCTGCGCAGGAAACGATTATGTGCCCTTCGCGAAAGCCGGTCAACCATGCCTATTGACAAGCTACAAGGGGATTGGCTAACCTCCAGATTGGGCATGGGCGGGGCGGAGAATAATCTGGTAGTTCCGCAGGACGCAGTCAGGAGGTGATGCCGGCATTCAAACAAATAAAGGATTGAGATCGTTTCTTCCAAGTGAGGTCAAAGGCTCTCTCGCGAGGTTTCAGCATGGTGGAGCACGAAGCCGAAGATCGTCCAGTGGCAGCTCTCGCAGCGGAAGCGAAGAGAGACGATCTCAGGTTATACACTCCCTCCGGCTCCAGGCTCTCCCCGAATCTCAACATCCACAAATCGTCTCGCGTCCTTCTGCTCGGCTTGAGCGGTGCGGCTGCGCTGCTTTGCGGCTGCAGCCGGGCTCCAAGGCCGGCGGAGGCACCTAGGGCGGCGCTAGAAGCGTCCGAGGACTGCCACAAGGCTGAGTCGGAACGGTTCGCCCTGTACAGCGATCCCTGGATCAATCTCCACCACTTCCTTTTCGAGTGGGCGCGCAACGTTCCCGAGCGCCAGCCCGAGGACCGCCGCCGTCCGGTCGATGTGGCCGAGCGGGCGCAGATCGCGGACCTGGACGAGGGAGAACGGCAGGCATGGGAGCACGCGCTAACCTTCTACCGGGAGAGGTGGGTCGCCCGGGATCTCGTGGAGGACGAAGACCTCATCGACCTCCGGGACACGCTGGCGGCGATCGCCTGTACGGCTGCGGGTCCGGACCGCATTCCCGCCGACGCCCGGGGGGTGCTCACGGACGCGATGGCAGTCTATCGGCGGCACTGGTGGCCAGGCCATCACGCCCGGAACATGAAGCTGATCGACGAGGTGCTGGCCGGGCTGAGCGAGCACGAGCCGGCCCTGGCTGAACGGATGGCCGAGGCCTACGGCGGGCGCTGGCCCGCGGAGCGCATCCGGGTCGATATGAGCGCCTATGCGAACTGGAGCGGCGCCTACACGACGAACAACCCGGACCATGTCACGATCACCAGCACCACCAATCCCTACATCACCGGCCTCAACGCCATGGAAATGCTCTTCCACGAGGTGTCCCACGCGACATTCCTGGAGGAGCCCCTCCTGGCAGAGCTCGAGGCGGCGTTCCGGGCCCACGGGGCCGAGGTCCCCGACGGCCTCGCCCATGTACTGCAATGGGTCACTCCCGCCGAGCTGCTGCGCGCGCAGCTCCATGGGGAAGCGCTCCGCGGCTTCCATACCTACGCCGAGCGCACGAAACTGTACGAGCGGGGCCGCACGACCGCGGAACGGAGCCTACTCGAGCAACATTGGGTGCCCTTCCTGGACGGGAAGATCACCCGGAGGGAGGCGCTGAACCGGATCGCGGCCGCGCTCGCGCCTCACCGGACTGCTGTCAGGCACTAGGGGCAAAGGGGCCAAGAAGGGGGTCATAGCGGTATGAAGATCTGCATCCTCGGCAAATACCCTCCGATCGAGGGGGGCGTCAGCGCCTCCACGTACTGGCTGGCGTACGGTCTCGCCGAGCGTGGACATCAGGTCAGCGTCGTCACCAACGCCAACGAGGTCGAGGAGGCGTACCGCATGCGCCTCTCGTCCGGCGACGAGGCGCTCTACGCCCCCGTCTTCCCCGACTCGGGAGGATGCGTCGAAGTCTTCACCACCGAGCGCCCCGGCCCGCGGATGACGCACATCCCGACCCACAATCCGTTCGCCACCAAACTCGCCGGTCTCGCCACCCAGACGATCCGCAGCCGCGGGTGCGAAGCGATCTTCGCCTACTACTACGAGCCCTACGCCATCGCCGGCTATCTGGCATCGGCGTGGACCGGCGTCCCGTGGGTGGTCCGCAATGCGGGAAGCGACCTCGACCGTCTGATGGCGGTACCCGAGCTCGGCACCGCGTACAAGGAGGTCCTCCGCGCGGCCGACGGAGTCCTCACCAGGTCTCCCGGTCTGGCCACCCGCTTCCTCGGCATGGGGGTCAGGAGCGAGCGCCTCTTCCGCACCGAGGGGTACTCGCCGCCCGCGGCGTTCTTCCATCCCGGGGCGGAGCCCCTGGACGTCAACGAGGTGCCGAAGGTCCTCGCCCCGGAGTCCCTGGGCGGCGGGCACAAGGCGTTCGATCCCTCGCGGCCGACCATCGGGATTTATGGAAAGGTCGGGGTCACCAAAGGCTCGTTCGACCTCCTGCACGCGTTGTCGGGACTGCGGCAGGAGGGACTGAGCTTTCAATTCCTGGCCCTGACACAGGGACATGGGTTCTCCGAGTTCGCCCGAGTGGTCCGCGAACTGGGGCTCGACGATCGGACCTGGGTCATCCCGTTCCTGCCCAACTGGCGGGTCCCCTCCTTCATCCGCGCGTGCACCGCCGTGTGCTTCCTGGAGCGGGACTTCCCGGTCAAGATCCACTCGCCGGTGGTCGCGAACGAGGTCTTCGCCGCCGGCGGCTGCCTGGTCCTCTCCGGCGAGATCGCCCGCAAGCATGCGTCGCGCGAGGCGCTGGTCGATGGGGAAACCGTCCTCCTCGTGGATGATCCGAAGGACCACGGCGACCTTGCCGCAAAGCTTCGGCGGGTCATCGAAGACCCGGAGGAGGCGGAGCGCATCGGCCGGCGGGGCGCCGCGCTGGCCGGAGATCCGGAAGACTTCGGCCGCTTCGTCGAGAGCTACGAGAAGATCCTGATGCACGTGGCGGGCGGCAAGTCGGATGCGCCCACCTTCTTCTCACGCCAGGAGGACGGCACCGACGGGCTCCTCCGGCGGATGCCGTGGCTGGCCGCGGTCCTGCCGACCGAGGCGTCCCAACTCGTCGAGGCCTTCTACAAGACCACGGGCTCGGCGGAAAGCGGCGACCCTGTCGCTTCGGGGCTCGCCTTCTGCGAGTTCCTCCGGGGCCGGCTCCAGACGAATCACCTCCCGGGCGACAAGGACCTCGTCGCGGCGTGTCTGCGCTTCCAGACCCACCGCTGGCAGGCCCAGCGCGACAGCGAGGAGGTGCGCCGGCAGATGCCCTTCGCAGCGGCCGACAAGCTCTGCGGAGCGCTGGTGTCGAGCTCCGAGGCACGCTCGCTCCGGCCCCTCCGCAGCCGCCACGCCGAAGTGGTCGAGCTGGACTACGACGTGGCGCCTTTGTTCACCGGAGGCAATGGACACGGCATCGAGAGGCGCCCGACGATCGTCTGCTTCCTTCGCGCCGCCAACCTGCGGCGCACCGAGGTGAAGCTCACGCCCCTGGCTCGTGAGGTCCTGGACCTGTGCGATGGATCGCGGTCCACGGACCAGATCCTCGAGACCCTCGCCGAGCGCCGGGAACGCGTCGAGGACGCGTTGCAGCAGCTCTACAACAAACGCGTCCTCGTCTTCTGCGAAGGGCTGCAGGCATGCCCATAGTCATGATTTTCTCCGCGGTTCTTCCGGGATCGCGAGGGCCGCCTCGCGGAATCTGGCGCGGAATGAACAGAATCTCAAATGCTCAGCATCAAGAGGTAACAATCATGGCCGACAAAACGAAAGATGACAGCAACAAGTTCGAGGTCGAAGAGCTCGACGACCAGCTCGAGGACGTCGGGGGCGGCGCGGAAGCCTCGTGCTCCGGGTGCAACTCCTGCTCCGGGTGCTCGGGCACCGGCTGTGCCGGTTGCGGGGCTCAGCCCACCCAGCCGGGGAGCTACTAGTCAGGAAGCGAATCTCAAAACGTACGGACTAGGAGGAACGATCATGGAAGACAAACCCAAGGGCGACAGCAAGAAGGAAGAGTTCGAAGTCGAAGAGCTCGACGACCAGCTCGAAGACGTGGGGGGCGGTTCGTGCACTGGCTGTAACTCTTGTACCGGGTGCTCGGGTACCGGCTGCGCCGGCTGCGGTGTCGTCAAGGAACCCTTGAACCAGTACTAGGAGAGCCGATCAGAACCTCAAAACGGGGACAGGGAGGGCTCGGGTGCAGCCACGACCCGTGACCGCGCCCGAGCCTCTCCACAAGATCGAGGTGCTCCCATGAGCCTTATCGAGATGCATTCAGCCCTCGCGCGCCTCTACGTCGATGAGACGTTCCTGCAGAGCTTCTGTGCCCGGCCGGACCAGGCTCTCGCGAGGTACGACTTGACGCCTCGTGAAGCGGCGGCTCTGGCAGGCATCGACCGCGATGCGGTCAAGAAGTACGCAGCCTCTCTCCGCTCCAAGACCCGGGGCCGGTTCGAGCATGCGTACCGCCTCCTCCTCGCGCTTGACGAGGCCGCCTTCCACAAGTACTACCTGCGCTTCTACGAGCTTCGCCCGATCCGGCCGTACGAGACCTTCAACGGCCCGACCGTCGAGCTCGGCCAGTTTCTGGAACGCTCGTTCACCGACAACCCGGAGGTGCCTCCCTACGCCGCCGATCTGGCCCGCTACCAGCGCCTGTTCTATCAGGCCCGGTTCGAGCCCAGGGCGGGGACCGCGCCACCGGCTGCCTCACCTGCAGGGCTTGATCTCCGGACTCGTCTCCGTCTCGCTCCGGGTGTCCGGATCGAGCGGTTTCAGTACGACATGGCCGCTCTCGAAGAGACTCTGCGCAAGGGCGAAAGGCCGCAGGATGTCCAGCGCGCAACGTGCGAGGTCGTCTTCCAGAGCCTCCCGGAGGTAGGCCGTGCGCGGAAGTTTCAAATCTCGAAATCGACCGCCGGGCTGCTCTCGCAGTGCGACGGGACAAGGGAGCTCGGCGACGCCGCGGCGCGCCTGGAGGCCGACTGGGAAGCGGTCGCGGAGGCAGCGGCCAAGCTCGTGCGGCTCGGTCTTTTGGAGGAGGAGGTACCTGCCGGATGAGCCTCTTCGAGATTCTTCAGATCGGCGAGGACATCGAGCCCGCGGCGGGCATTCCAGAGGGCTGTGAGCTCTGCGGCCATTGCAGGATGCTGCGCGGCATCCTCCCGGATGGAGCCCTTCTTCCCTGCGGTAGCAGACAACCCAAGGAGCAAACTGATGGCAACCGCGAAAACACTCTCATCCATACCCTTCCAGGGCTCGGGACTGGGCTACCGCAATGAGCTGAAGAAGAGCGTCTGGGAGCATCGGTCCGAGATCGACTGTCTCGAAGTGATCACGGATCGCTACATCGAGAACCCCCACCTTACCTCCGAGCTGGAGGAGCTCTGCGACTCCTTCCGGGTGATTCCCCACGGGGTCTGTCTCTCGATCGGATCTCCGGACCTGGATTTCGAATACCTGCGGGGTGTACGCCGGGTCTGTGAGATCACGAAGACCCCCTACTACAGCGAGCATCTGTGCATGACACGTGCTCCCGGGATCGAGATCGGCCACCTCGCGCCCCTCTGGTTCACGGACGAGGCGCTCGCGGTCACGATCGACAACGTCCATCGGGTGCAGGACTTCCTGGGCATGCCGCTGATCCTCGAGAACACAACCTACCCATTCGAGATCCCCGGCGCCGACATGAGCCAGACCGAGTTCTTCCACCGCCTCGTCGGAGCCACGGAATGCGGCGTCCTGCTCGACATCGCCAACATCCGCATCAACTCCGCGAACCATGGATTCGATCCCGTCAGCTTCCTGGATCAGATGCCGCTGGAGTACGTGGTCCAGCTCCACATGTCGGGAGGTTTCGAGGACAATCGAGGTGAATTGATCGACGGCCACTGCCGTACTCCGGACGAAGCCATCTGGAGCCTCCTCGAGGAGCTCGCGGTTCGTGCTCCCCACGTCCAGGGCTCGATCCTCGAGCACGATGCGTCTTTCCCGGAGGATTTCTCCGACCTCATGAGCACCGTCACCCGAACCCGCCGCACGCTCGACTGGGTGCCTTCGGCCAAGAGTGCGGATTCCCGCCCGCGGTACGCCGCTGTGGCAGGGGGATAAGGAGGAACTACCGCCATGATTCAGACGACCAGTGACGTCCGCTGGGAGATTGCCGGAAAGCTACCCGTCATACCAGGCGGCCGCCGGCCGCAGGTGAGTGAAGACGAGATCCAGGCGGCGGAGGAGCTCATGCAGTCGGCCGGCGTCGTCGTCTTTCGAGATTTCGATCTTTCAGTCGAGGACTTCCGGGCGCTGACGAAGCGGCTGGGCGCGTCCTTCTCCGATGAAAAATGGGCTCCGCACGCCTTGGCCCGCCGAGGGGGGCCGCGCATCGGGCTGCATACGGAGCAGGCGTTCACGCCGCTCATTCCTTCCGCGGTCTGGTTTTACAGCTCCAAGCCGGCGGAGCGAGGCGGCGACACGTTCGTCTGCGACGGAGCCGAGGTGTTCTCCCAACTCAGCGCGGACACTCGTCAGTTCCTGGAACAGAACGACGTCCTTTACTGGCACTGCTTCTCCGGCCAGCCGCAGCTGTCGCCCTATCGCCGCGCCTTGCAGGACCCGCCCTTCCTCGGGCGGAACTTCCGCGATCACGAAGTGATCCTGCATGACGGCTTCTACGAAAAGACGTTCCTGTGCCGCCCGCTGATCTACAGCCGTTTCGGTCATCGGCCGGTGTTCGGAAACCACATCCTCAATACCATCCAGCACCCAGGGCAGGACTCACCCCCTGAAATAGACGGCTTTCATCAAGCGAGATTGCCGAACAAGGAGCGGTTCCCCGACGAGTTGGTCGCGGAGCTGACGAGGGTTACCTCGGAGCTCTGCCTGAAGTTCAAGCTTGGACACAAGGAAACCGTATGGATCGACAACACTCGCTTCATGCATGGGCGCGACGCTTTCGAAGGAACGCGGCAGATACTCGCACTGAAGGCGTTCTACGCCGATCAATGGCTGCCGGATTGCGACCCGGCCGACTTCCAATCCCGCACGGCTGGACCACCTTCCGCAACCCGATGACCTCTCGGGTTGGGGAAGCGTAGATGTGCGGCATCGCTGGCTCGCTCGGAGACAGGGACGTGAGCCGCGTGCGGCGGATGACCGGCGCCCTGGTCCATCGCGGCCCTGACAGCTCGGGCTGCCACAGCCGGGGAGATCTTCACCTGGGAGTGCGCCGTCTCAGCATCGTCGGCATCGAATCCGGCGACCAGCCGATCTACAACGAGGCCGGTGACAAGGCGATCGTCTTCAACGGCGAGATCTACAACTATCGGCACCTTCAGAAGCTTCTGCGGGAGAAGGGCCACGAGCTGACCACCGACACCGATTCCGAGGTGGTGCTCCATCTCTATGAAGAGTACGGCCGCAATTGCGTCCAGCACCTGCGTGGAATGTTCGCTTTCGCCATCGACGACGGCAGGGCGCTCTTCCTCGCCCGCGACCGTCTCGGCATCAAGCCCCTCTATTACGCTCACCTCGCCGACCGCGGGCTCTTCCTCTTTGCCTCCGAGATCAAGGCGTTGCTGCGCTGCCCGGAGGTGAGCGCCGCTCTCGACTTCGAGTCGTTCGTCGATACGTTGATCTGCTCGCACCCCGTTGATTCCCGCACTCTCTTCGAGGACGTTCAGTGCCTCGACCCGGGTTGCACGCTGGAGGTCCGCAAGGTCGGCGGTGTGATCGCAACCCGGAAATGGCGGTACTACGAGCCGCGGATCGAGCCCGACCCATCCATCACCCTCGAGGAAGCCGAGGCAAGCCTCTACGAGCTTCTGCGGGAGACCGTGCGCGGTCATCTCTCCGGAGACGTGGAGGTCGGATTGCTGCTCTCCGGCGGGCTCGACTCCAGCCTTCTCGCCGCCCTGATGGCCGAGTGTCTCGACGAGCCCTTCCAAACCTTCACGGTTACGACGGCGGAGGATGACGAAGACCTGGCCAGCGCGCGCGAGGTCGCCGCGAAGCTGGGGGTGAAGCACGAGATCCTGTTCCCGACCTTCGAGGAATACCTCTCCGCCATCCCGGATTGGCTCGCCCTGCGGGAGACGGCATTGCCGAGTCTCAGCGGGCTTTCCGCGCTGCTGTTGGCCCGGAGGATCGGACAGCGGTTCAAGGTGTGCCTTTCCGGAGACGGCAGCGACGAGATCTTCGGCGGCTACAACGAGTTCTATGGCTGGCTGCAGGGGCTCGAGCGGCATCGCCACAATGAGTCGCGGCTCCGCGCCTTGGGCTACCGTCCCAGCGCCGCGGCGAGCGAGATGATCGAGACCTTGTTCGCGGAGCGGGGCAAAGGACCTGATGCCTTTCTGCTCGCCCTGTTTCGCTACCATCAGGGGGAAGCGCTGGTTCGGCAGCACCTGGATTTCCAGGACCGGGTCGGGATGGCGGCCAGCCTCGAGATCCGGGTCCCCTTCATGGACCACGTACTCGTCGACTTCGCCAACCGGCTTCCGCTGCGGCTGAAGGTCACGGATCCGCCACGGGTTGGAAAATACATACTGCGCCAGGTTGCCGGCCGCTTCGCTTCGACCATCGGCAATGCCACCAATCGGCTCAAGTTCGGCATGCCCCACGCCTGCAGCAGTTACAGGGAAAGGTTCGAGGCTCTTTGCAACGAGCTTCTGCCCGGCGATTACCTCGAGCGGCACGAGCTAGGACGCTTTTTCCTGCGCCGGGACCGGCTGCTCCTCTTCGAGCTGTTCCAGGAGGCCTTCGTGGATTCGCGAGGCGAGGTGCCTGCGAATCTGGATGTCGTCGATTTCATCCGGAGCCGTGCCGATGCCATGCCGCGCGTACGGACGTCGGTCTCGTTGGCAACGGCTCCATCCAGCACGGAAACCAGAGCATGAACGCCAGAGAAGAAGTCCTCGATGTGACGTCGGAGCTGGTCACGCAGCATGGTACGGACTACATGCACGCATTGCTCCCACCCCGTTCGCCCGAGCTCCTGAGAATGGAGCAATATGCGAGAGAGAACAGGTTTCCGATCGTCGGGCCGCTGGCAGGCCAGTTCTGTTATCAACTGGCCCGCATCATGGGAGCGCGGCGTATCTTCGAGATGGGCTCCGGGTATGGCTACTCCACGGCATGGTTCGCCCGGGCTGTCCAGGAGAACGGCGGCGGATGTGTGCATCACGTAGTCTGGAACGAAGGGCTGTCGCGGCGGGCGCGCCGGCACCTCGAGAGGATGGGTCTCGCCGCGTTCGTCGAGTACCGTGTGAGCGAGGCCGTGGCAGCGCTCAAGGATACCGGCGAGGTCTTCGACATCATTTTCTGCGACATCGTTAAGGAGCAGTACCCGGAGGCGCTCCCCGTCATCAAGGAGAAGCTGCGGCCGGGAGGTGTCCTGATCGCGGACAACGCCTGGTGGAGCGGACGGGTCATCCACGAGGCCGATCAATCGGCGCCGACGGAAGGGATGCGGATCTTCACGCAGGAGCTCGTGAACGATCCGAATTGGATCGTCACGTTCATACCGCTGCGCGACGGCTTGCTGGTGGCCTATCGAGTCGGGAATGAAGAGGGGGCGAATGGGTGAAGCGCGCCGTGGACCTGCCGTCGTTTCGGCGCTGCTGCTCGTCCTCGGGCTCTCATCCGGCTGCGCTCACGCGCCGGCTGAGCCCCGGAGCGCAGTACACCAGAGCGTTGTTCGGCTCGAGTCCCTGGGGGACTGCCACCGGGCCGAGTCCAAGCGCTTCGTGTTCTTGAGTGATCCGTGGATCAACCTGCACCACTTCCTCTTCCAGTGGGCTCGAAACGTTCCCCCGCTGGCACCGGGAGACCCGGAGGCCGTCGAGGTGCCGGAGAGCCGCCGGGTCGGAGAGCTCGACGAGCGCGAGCGTGCGGCCTGGGACCGGGCGGTCCGCTTCTACCGTGAGCGGCTGGTCGGCCGGGACCTCGTGCATGACCCGAACCTCATCGCCCTGCGGGGCCCGCTGGGGGAGATCGCCTGCGCCGGCGGCACGCCGGACAGCATCGTGGCCGACGTGCGGGCGGTGCTCATCGATGCGATGCCGGTGTATCGCCGGCACTGGTGGCCCGAGCACCTCGCGAGAAACGAGGATTGGATCGAGCGGCTCACGAGCGCAATCGCGCCGTATGAGACGTCCCTGGCGGATCGCCTCGCCGACGTCTACGGCCGCCCGTGGCCGGACGAACGCATCCGGGTCGACATCACGGCGTACTCGAGCTGGCACGGGGCCTACACCACGAACCGTCCGAACCAGATCACCATGACCAGCAATCCCGACCTTCGAGGGGTGAAGGGAGCGGACCTGCTGTTTCATGAGGTATCGCATGCGTCGTTTTTCGAGCAACCGCTCCTGGGACAGCTCAGCGCGGCGTTCCGTGCCCATGGAGCCGAGCCGCCCTCTGATCTCGTCCATGTGGTCCAGTTCGTGACCGCCTCGGAGCTGCTTCGGCGCCAGCTCCGCGGAAAGGATCTTCGTGGGTTCAAGCCCTTCGCGGAGGCCCTCTACCGGAGCATTCCCGAGTGGGACAGGCTCAGAAGGGTGCTCGAGGAGCACTGGGTACCATTTCTCGATGGCAAGCTCGAGCGGGCCCAGGCGCTCGATCGGATCGCGGCCGAGCTGACGGAACACGACAAGGCGAGCGAGGCGAACCATGCGTATTACATTCCTGTTGGAAACAGCGTATGCACTCTTCGGATCGATCCAGGCGACATTGACGCTCGCATCAGGGCTCGCCTCGCGCGGCCATGACGTCGAGGTCGTCTCGATCTTCCAGGATCGCACGACCCCTCAGCACAGGTTCGATCCGGCCGTGCCGGTCGTCGCCCTCATCGACTTGCGGGTCTTCCCCAAGGGTCTCCGTATCGAACCGGAGCTTCCTGCGGGACCTCCGTCCGCGATCGTCCCGGCGGGTCATCCGATGTTTGCCCCGTACGACCGGAAGACGGATCACATCCTCGGGGAGTATCTCGCCTCATCATCCGCCGACGTCGTCATCAGCGCCTGGCCGGTGCTGCATCATTTCCTGGCCGAGCTGGCGCCAGCGTCCATCGTTACCGTCGCTCACGACCACCTGCTCTACCACTACCATCCACTTTCGATCCGGGCAGCTCTGAGGAAGGCTTACGCGAAGATCGACTGCATCGTCTCGGTGGCAGCGGCTGCCGCTGACGGCTATCGCAAACAGTTCCCCGAGCTCGAGAAGAAGATTCACTTTATCCCGAATGCGGTCCGTTCCCTGGGAGTTCCCGAGTCGACGGGGGAAGCCAGGCTGGTCGTGACTGCCGGCCGGCTCGACGAAATGAAGCGCTTTGATCTTCTCATCGAGGCCTTTGCCCGGGTCGTGCGCGAGCACCCGGACTGGAGGCTGAGGATCTACGGCGATGGCAAGGAACGCGAAAAGCTCGGAGCGCTCATCCAGGAGCTCCGGCTCCACGATCACGTATTTCTCATGGGAATGGTTTCTCCCATGGAGGCGGAATGGGTGAAAGGGTCGATCGGGGTGCTGACGTCGGAGGCGGAGTCGTTCGGGCTGGTGATACCCGAAGCCATGCAGGCGGGCCTGCCGATGATCTCCACGGATTGCCCGGTGGGCCCGCGTGAGCTCATCGATCACGGCGTGGATGGGCTGCTGGTTCAGCCCGGCGACGTCGCGGCGATCGCCTCCGCGATCGCCAGCTTGATCGAATCTCCCGCGCAACGCCGGATCATGGCGGCCAACGCAATCAAGAAGGCGGATCGTTTCTCGGCCGAACGCATCGCCGCCATGCACGAGGAGCTGTATTCTTCGCTCCTGCACGGCAAGGCCCGGACCGGGCGAGCCCGCCCCTCGCCTGCAGGCCGCGGCCTTGCCGTGACCTGCACCTCGAAATCGGCGACCGAGCTCGAGCTCGTTGTCGAGGGAACCGGCGGCGCGGACGAGGCGCTGTTGACCCACGCGCGAAGTGGAGAGACACTGCGGATCGCCCACTCGGGCATCTTCCGGATCGCCGTGGACGATCTGCCACCCGCGGCCACGGGTACCTGGAGCTTGACGGTCGCCGGCAGAGCGCCGCATTTGAAGTTCATCGACAATCGGCGGCTGGTCGCGGAGCTCGATGCACGATCGGGGGAAGCCAAGGCCCTGTTGCCCATCTATTACAAAGGAACGCTCAGGATCAACGCGATCACCGAGCCGAGCCGAGCTCAGCTGACGGATGTGAGCTGGGCCGGCGAGGTCCTGTCCCTCGCCGGTGTGCTCCTCGGAGACGGCTGGCCAGACATGCAGGTGCAGATCGATATGGCTGCCGCAGGCTCGCGGCGATTCATCGTTCCCTGCGCCAGCCACGGCGAGGGCTTCCGTTGCAGGGTCGACATCTCTTCCGCGTACGCGCTGCTGGGTGAGGGGGATGGAAGTTGGAGGGTATGGCTGGCCGACGCCGCGGAACCCTCGCGGCGCGTCCGGCTCGGCAGGGTCGTCAGCGATCTGCGCGATCCTGGGGCGGTGATGGTGCTGCCCAGCGTGACGGTCACTGAAGATGCGGTTCGCATCCGCCCCGTCTACAGCCGGACCGGGCTTCTCACGCTGGAGGTAGAGCAGGTGGACGAGCGGGCCGCCTTACCCGAGACCATTTCGATATCTGCAGAAACAAACTCCGCGGGGGGTGGGCAGATATAGGGGGCTCGCCAGCAGTCCGTTCTCCACCAGCTCAGCGATCATGTTTCTGAGCGGCTTGTGAGGTCCGGTGTCGTGAATCCCCACCACGCACCTGGGGGTGGCCCATGCCGCGAAGCGCGAGATCTCGGCCGGGCGCAGCTCTTCCAGCGAATCGATCCACATGAAATCGATACCTTGATCCGGTACGTAATCGAGGCTCGGCATTTGCAGCACTTCCACCGGCAGCCCCGCGCAGCGCTGGCGGGAGGCCTCGACACGCTCAGGATCGGTTTCGAGAGAAACGAGCCGGCCGCGCTCGTTGCGCACCAGGGCCTGGCCGATCAATTCGGCGGTCTGACCGAATCCGGTACCTGTTTCAACGACGAGCTCCGGCTTCAACGCGCGGACGAAGGCGCCGACCAGCCTGGAAACCTCGACCTCGGTCGAGGAAGGGCCGGGGCTCATCCAGTACTCCGGGTGGGGACAATCCGGTCGAGCATAAGTAAAGTCAGATTCTCTAGGCATCGTTTTCACCCCCTGTGATATCTTACGGCAGTGAGCCGGCGACTTCTAGCCGTGATGGCACATCCAGACGATGCCGAGCTGTGGTTGGGAGGGACGCTGGCGCTTCATGCGAAAGCCGCCGCCGCGTGCATTCTCGTCGCATCCAAAGATCAGCGGCGCAAGCGTGAGGCACAGGCAGGCGCTCGCGTGCTCGGGTGCGAGGTGACCGTGGACGATGAGCTGTCCCGGGAATTGATCATAGACGTGGCAAGCTCGTTTCAGCCTGACGTGATCGTAACGCATCACTTTGACGACACGCACTCTGATCACAGACGTACCGCCGAGTTGGTCATGGAAGTAATTCCAACCCTCGTGATGGAGCATGGACGTCCAACGCGGCTCTTTTTATGTGACTCCTATAATTCAGTCCTCCGAAGCACGCTATTTCCGGGATCCATCGTGGTGGATGTCTCGGCGACGTTCGATCTCAAAATCAAGGCGCTGCGCAAACACAGCTCCCAGCCCATGGCTCGATACGTACCCATGGCCCGCCGCATGGGCGCCATGTGGGGTGGGCGTTCCCGTGTGGCCTGGGCAGAAGCGTTCGTCCCGTGCCCGATCCTGGGTAACATTCCGCGAGTGATGCTGCTTTAGAGAGGCCAGTCAGGGATGTGCGGGATCGCCGGGATTTTCGGGGAGCCGGACGGGGAGGTGGTCAAAGCCCTGACCCTGGCGCTGAAGCACCGCGGTCCCGACAGCACGGGCTTCTACAGCCGGGGTGATCTGCACCTGGGCATCACGAGGTTGAGGATCATCGACCTCGAGCACGGCGATCAGCCGATCTTCAACGAAAGCCGGGACAAGGTCATCGTCTTCAACGGCGAGATCTACAATCATCGGGAGCTTCGCGCGACGCTCGCGGCCGTGGGCCACACGTTCTCGACCCGTTCGGACACCGAGGTGATCCTCCACCTCTACGAAGAGTATGGCGAACGGTGCGTGGAGCATCTGCGGGGGATGTTCGCGTTCGCCATCGTGGACGGGGAGAAGCTGTTCCTGGCGCGCGACCGGCTGGGGATCAAGCCTCTCTACTATGCCTTCCTCCCCGAGGAAAACCTGTTCCTGTTCGCTTCGGAGTGCAAGGCCCTGCTGCGCTGCCGGAAAGTGCCCGCCGAGCTCAACCGGCAAGCTCTGGCGGATCGCCTGGTGCTCACTTTCATACCGGGCCGGCAGACCCTGTTCCGCGGCATTGAACGCCTGCTTCCTGGCGAGACGATGACCGTCGCGCGGGAGCAGGAGGGATCGCTTTCCCTGCGCAGACGGCAGTACTACCAGCTCTGCTGGTGCCCTGAGGCGGAGGAACCCGGGTTCAAGGAGTGCCGCGCGAAGCTGATCGATCTCTTCCGATCGACGGTCTCTTCCCACATGGTGTCGGACGTCGATGTCGCGCTGACTCTTTCTGGAGGGCTGGATTCGAGCTTCCTCGCTCTGATGATCAACGAGGTGATGGACAGGAATCTCCTGGCTTTTACGATCGGCTCTGACGAGGCGCAGGACGACATCGTTCACGCGAAGAGGCTCGGCCGGCATCTCAAAGCCCGCCACGACGTGTGGGTCACGAGCTTCTCCGATTTCCTGGAGGCCGTACCCGCGTTCGTGCTGGCGGAGGAACGCGCCTCCAACCTGTACGCCATGGCAGCCTTTCTCCTCTTCCGGAGAGTCGGCGAGCACGTGAAGGTCTGCATGAACGGCGAAGGAGCGGACGAGCTCTTCGGGGGCTACCGGGAATACAAGAGGCCCTGCTTCTTCCTCGAGTCGTTCCGTCGACGGCTGAAGACCGCGGAGAAGCTGGGTCTCTCCCTGAGCGGCGAGACTGCCGGGATCGTTCGGCGGCTGACCCGGATTTCCCAGGATCAATGCCTGCAAAAGGTCTTCGAGGTGAATCTGACGGAGCGGCTGGTATTCCATCATCTGGACCTCGCAGACCACCTTGGAATGGCGGCGGGTCTGGAAGTGCGGGTCCCTTTCATGGATCACGTATTGGTCGAGTTCGTCAATCGCCTGCCGATCTCTTACAAGGTCGGCCGCGCTCAGAAGGTCATCCTGCGAGCGGCCGCCGTCGAAGCCTTCGGCGACGCCATCGCCGGAGTCGCGGCGCGGAAGAAGATCGGCTTTCCGCAGGCGGGCTCGCCCCACTTGAGGCAATTCGACAGCTTGTGCGAGGAGCTCCTCCCGGCCGGATACCGGAGCGGGCACGAGCTGGGCGCGTATTTTTCGAGCAAGGCAAAGCTGCTGGTCTTCGAGATCTTCCAGCACATCTTCTTCGAGCGCAGGGGAAAGCTGGATACAGGATTCCAGGTGATGGACTTCATCCATTCCCGCTCGGCAGCCACGAGGATGGTTTGAGGCATGCTGCGGCTTGAAGAGAGCCACGACCTCGCGCGCCTGGAGGCGGTCCGCGGCGAATTGTCGGACCTCTGCGACCGCTGTCCCTGGACGAATCCGTACCAGCGCCCGGAGTGGCTGATCCCCTGGGGCCGCTGCTTCCGGCCCCGGGACCCCTGGATTCTGGAGGTCCGCGAGCAGGAGAGGCTGATCGGCTTTCTCCCTCTCTTCCTCAGGGATCTCGGGGGAGCGCGCACCCTCTCGATCATGGCGATGGGTGTCTCGGATCGGCTGGACCTGATCGCCGAGCCCGGCCGGGGCGAGGAGGCGGCCGGGGCGGTCTTCGCTTGGCTGGGAGAGCGGCGGGAGCACTGGGACGTCTGCGACCTGGACTCCCTGGCGATCGAGTCGCCGCTCCTCTCCTGCCCGCTCCCGGCCGGATGGAGGGAAGAGATCGAGCCGCGGGTGCCCTGCCCGGTGCTGTCGCTGCCCGCCACGGCCGCGGGGCTGGAGGAGGTCATCCCGAGCCGCCAGCGCTACAACCTCCGGCAGTATCGCCGCCGCGCGCACCGCGCCGGGTCCATGGAGGTCGAGGAGGCCGGCGATTGGGAAGAGATGCTGGTGGCCCTGGCACGCATGCACCGGGCGCGCTGGGGAGGAGGCTCCGTGATGTGGGCCTTCCACCGCCAGCTCATCCCCGGCTTCCTGGCCCGTGGAGCTCTGGGGATGTACGGGCTCCGCCTGGAAGGACGGCTGGCCGCGGTCCACTACGGCTTCTACGAGCAGGGGACGGCGTATTGCTACCTTCACGCCTTCGACGCCGCCTGGGAGAAGCTGAGCCCGGGGGTGCTGCTGATCGGCGGGGTGATCGAGGCCGCGGTGGAGCGGGGGGCGAGGGCCTTCGACTTCCTGCGGGGCAGCGAGGCCTACAAGTACCGCTGGGGGGCCCGGGACCGGGAGAACCGGCGGCGGCAGCTGAGGCCGGATCGCTCATATGACAGGAGCGCGACGTGATTCCATACTTCCAGAGTCTGGGTGAACGGATCGAACGGGTGTGGGTCGAGCACAGCTACAGCGACGAGATCTTCGCCCGGCTGGCACAGGACGCGCTGGAGAAGGATCCGCCGAGCGAGCGTGTCACGGTCTCGGAAATCGTCGACTGGGTCTTCAGTCCCCTCCAGCCGTTCCGGCAGCCGGGCTACAATCAGCTTTTCGGCGAGCCGCCGGTGATGGTCTTCCAGGGGCAGCGGTTCTATATCGAGGCCCTGTTCTGGTTTTCGGGCACCACCTCCATTCACGAGCACGGCTTCTCCGGGGCATTCGCGGTGCTCGCCGGGTCGAGCGTCCACAGCCACTGGCGCTTCATCCCTCAGCGCACCATCAATTCCCGCATGCTGTGCGGCCGGCTGGAGCGCGTCACGACCGAGATCCTGCGCCCGGGCGGCATCCGGCCGATCCATGCCGGAGACCAGTTGATCCATCAGCTTTTCCACCTGGAGCTGCCGTCCGTCACGATCGTGGTCCGCACGTATGAGGATCGTCCCAACCTGCCTCAGTACAACTATCTGCCGCCGGGCCTGGCGGTCGACCCCCTGGACCAGGACCAGCAACGGATCCGGCGCCTGATCCTGCTCCGCAACATGGCCAGGGGATATCTCGACGGAGTCGGCGGATTGAGCGAATACGCCCGCAGGATGGCCGAGAGCTCCGACCTGGCCAACCTCTATCCCATGTTTTCGTCCCTGACCCGCAGAGAGGTGGACAAGGAGCTCCTCGGAGAGCTGTACGCGATCGCCCGCGAGCGCCATGGCGACGTCATCGATCTCTTCCGCCAGGTCTGCGAAGAGGAGCGGCGGACCCGCCTCGTGGTCTCGCGGCGCGCGAAGACCACCGATCCCGAGGCGCGTTTCCTGCTGGCGCTGCTCATGCTGATGCCGGACCGCGATTCGATCTTCGAGACCATCCGGCTCCAGTTCCCCGGCGTCGAGCCCCTGGCGGCAATCGAGACCTGGCTCGAGCGCATGTCCGGCAAGCAGGTCATCGGCTTTGAATTCGAGGGCCCCAACCAGCTCGTGTTCCGCGCCCTGGTGGAAGGCCTGGACGAGAAGGGTCTGCTGCAGCGGGCACAGGCCGATCTCCCGGACGATCCCTACGCCACGCAGCCCGGCTGGCTGCTCGATCAGGCCAGGACGATGGCGAGATCGGATCTCTTCCAGCCCCTGTTCTCCGAGTCCCCGTTCCGGGCTGGTTGAGGACCTGTCGTTTGCCGCCCGGGCTCCCGCCCTATAAACTGGATTGCCGGGATTGCCGGGGATACCATGAAATGCCCGCGATGCGAATTCGACAACCCCGCCGGTATGAAGTTCTGCGGCCAGTGCGGGGCGGGCTTGGCGAGCCCATGCTCGCGCTGCGGCTCCGAGAATCCGCCGGGGTTCAAGTTCTGCGGCGAGTGCGGCGCCCCGCTCGGGGCACGCAATCCGGTTGAGACGCCCGAGGGACCGGCCCTCTCGGGGCCCGCCCTCCGCAGCTACACCCCTCACCACCTCAGCGAAAGCATCCTCCAGAACGGCGCCGTCCTCGAAGGCGAGCGCAAGCAGGTCACGGTGCTCTTCTGCGATCTCGTGGGCTCCACCGCCCTCGCGGAGCGCCTGGGGCCCGAGACCATGCACATCCTGCTGAACCGCTTTTTCGAGCTGGCCCTGGGCGAGGTCCACCGCTACGAGGGAACGATCAACCAGTTCCTCGGCGATGGCTTCATGGCGCTGTTCGGAGCGCCCCTCGCTCATGAGGACCATGCCCGGCGCGCCGTGCTCGCCGCGCTGGGCCTGGAGAGGCTGCTGGAGGAGCGCCACCTGGAGATCACGGAGGCTCACGGCGTGGACCTGCACGTCCGGATGGGGCTGAACACCGGCTGGGTCGTGGTCGGCGGCATCGGCGACCAGCTCCGGAGGGACTACACGGCCGTCGGAGACACGACGAACCTGGCGGCCCGCCTGCAGCAGCTCGCGGAGCCCGGCACCATTCTGGCGAGCGAGGCCACGAGCCGCGCGCTGCAGGGCGACGTCCAGCTGGAAGCGCTGCCTCCCATGCACGTCAAGGGGAAGGAAGGCCCGATCCAGGCCTTCCGTGTGCTCGGGATCGGAGTCCGCCTCTCCGACGAGGCGGTGCTCGACAGCGCGTCGCTGTCGCCGTTCGTCGGCCGCAGGCGGGAGGTCGAGGTCCTCGACGAGCTGCGGGAGCAGGCCGCGGGCGGAGCGGGGCAGGTGGTGGGAATCGTGGGCGAGGCCGGCGCGGGCAAGTCGCGGCTGTTGTACGAGTTCCGCCGCAGATCCGGCGGGCCGTCCGCTGCCTGTCTGGTCGGGCGCTGCCTCTCCTACGGCAGCGGTGTCCCCTACCTGCCTCTCCTCTACATGCTGCGCAACGAATGGGGGATCGACGAGGCGGACGATCACGCCGCCGTCGCGGCCAAGGTCCACGCGGGCCTGGAGAGGATCGGCCTGAATACCGGCGAGCTGCTGCCGTACCTCGTCCGCCTCCTCGTCGCGGGGAGTAATTCCGAGGAGCTGGCCGGGCTGAGCCCCCAGGCCCTCCAGGCGAGGACCTTCACCGTGCTGCGCAAGGTCATCCTGAACGCCGGCCGGGGCGGCCTGGTCCTCCTGGAGATCGAGGACCTGCACTGGGTCGACGAGACCTCGGAGGACTTCCTCGCCTTCCTGGTCGAGGGGCTGCCGGCGGCCCGCATGCTCCTCCTGGTCACCCATCGGCCCGGATACCGTCTGCGCTGGATCGACAAATCCTATGCCACCCAGATCAACCTCAGGCGCCTCACGGAGCAGGAGAGCCACCTGGTGGTCGAGTCCATCCTGCGCCGCGTGAAGCTGCCCGAGGACCTGGTGGGCGCCATCCTCGCGAAAGCCGAGGGCAACCCTTTCTTCCTGGAGGAGCTGACCCAATCCATGATGGAGCGGCCGGACGTCTCCGTTCCCGACACCGTCCAAGGAGTGCTCATGGCCCGGGTCGACCGGCTGCCGGCGCAGCACAAGCGCCTGTTGCAGACCGCCTCCGTCCTCGGCCGGGAGTTTCCGCTCGACCTCCTGACCGCCGTCTGGGACAGCCCTGGCCTGCTGGGGCCGCTGCTCTCGGACCTGAAGCTCTGGGAGTTCCTCTACGAAGAGCCGACGGCCAAGGAGCCTCTCTACTTCTTCAAGCATGCCCTGAGCCAGGAGACGGTCTATCAGACCCTTCTGGCGAACCGCCGCCGCATCCTGCACGCCTCTGCCGGGAGGGCGTTCGAGTTGCTGTATTCCGATCGCCTGGAGGAGGTCTACGACCGGCTGGCCTATCACTTCTCGAAGGCCGAAGACCCTGAGAAAGCGGTCACCTATCTCTCCAGGTTCGCCGGGAAGTCGGCGCTCGGGTATGCCCATACCGAGGCGGCCAAGGCGCTGCGGGAAGCGCTCCCCCATGCCGAGCGCCTCCCGGTGGAGGACCGCGACCGGCGCCTCCTGGAGCTGATCCTCCAACTCGCGCACTCGCTCCTCCCCCTGGCCCGCTTCGCCGAGACCCTGGAGCTCTTCCTCGCTCGCCGCGAGGCCCTGGAGCGGCTCGGCGACACGTTCCTCTGCGGCCGCTATTTCTTCTGGCTGGCTCACACCTACAGCTACCTCGGCCGGCACGAGGAGGCCGAGGAGAACGCCTGGCGAGCCATCGAGGAGGCGCGGCAGGCGGGGGACGGGGAGACGGAAGGGCGCGCCTTCTACGTCCTCTGCCGGGACGCGTTCTGGATGGGCGGGTTCTCCGAGGGGATCGAGCACGGCAGGCAGGCCGTGAGGCTCCTGGAGCAGGCCGCCGACCGCTGGTGGGAGGCGCAGGCGTACTGGGTGCTGGGGTTCCACCACTACGTCCTGGGGCAGTTCGGCGACGCATTCGAGGCCATGAGAGGGGCTCACGCGATCTGGGAGGCCCTCCTGGACCCGCGCCTCGACCCCTCCTGGAGCACCGGGTACTTCCATGCGTCTCTCGGCGACTGGGAGCAGGGGATCGCGGAGTGCAAGAGCGCGCTCGCACGCACCCAGGACCCCTTGAACACGGCGGCGGCCCTGGGTTTCCTGGGCTACGCCTACCTGGAGAAGGGCGATGTTTCCCTTGCGGTCGAAGCTCTGGAAGAGTCGGTCGAACGGCTGAGACAGGCCGGGATGCAGCAGCTCCTGGGCTGGTACCTGGCGTTCCTGGCCGAGGCCTGCCTGATTTCAGGAAATCCCGCGGAAGCCCGGGAGCGGGCGCTCGAGGCGCTCGCGGTCACGGAGGAGGTCCGCTTCCGCTATGGGAGCGGATGGGCCCAGCGAAGCCTTGGAAGGATCGCCCGCGCGGAAGGCGAGCTCGAATCGTCAGAAGCCTGGCTCCGGAGGGCCCTCCAGACCTTCGTGGAGATTCGCTCCCCCTACGAGCAGGGGCGCACGATGCTGGACCTGGCGGTCGTCGTTCACCGGCGAGGGCATCCCGAGGAGGCGGCGAGGCAGCTCGGGGAGGCCCGCAGCCGGTTCCAGGAGCTGGAAGTCCCTCGCTACGTTGCCCGCAGCGAGCAGCTCGCGAGCGAGCTGGCGTTGCCGCTCGCTCCGGCCCTCTCCTGAGGGCCACGGTCCGAACATCAGGTAGGCCTTGGCTTCCAGCTCCCTGCCCGGGTCGCAGACCACCTTGACATGGCTGAGGCTGCGGACGCAGAAGCCCTCGACCCCGGCCGTGTCGACGGGCCATGCCTGCGGAGCCGTCCAGAAGGTGTCGGATCCGTTCCAGGAGAGGAGGGCGTCCCGCTTCGCGGGCAGACAGAGCCCCCGGAGGACCAGGCGCTCGAGCAGGTCCGCCCAGCGGGGCTCGCGGTTGGGGAGCCTGGCGAAGGAGCCCTCGATCCCGATGCGCGGCAGCACGGTCGAGCCGAGATCGAAAGACAGGTGGACCCGTTCGACCCCGGCAAAGATGGGCGCGACCTCCGCGACCCGCGGATCGGCGTCCGGCGCCACGGCTCCCAGGTACTCGACGATCTCGACCGGGTTGAGGCCGAAGATCTCCATCCGCACGGCGTCGGTTCCCCGCGGGAGCAGGCTGAAGACGTAAAGCAGGCTGCCCGAAGGGGGAATCGCCTCATGGCAGAGGCGCACCAGCCGGCGCTGAGCCTCGGCGAGCGGTCTCCCGTGCAGCGCTGGCAGTATGGAATCCACGACCCAGGAGGGCTGAGCGTCCGCGGGAAGCCTCGCGCAGACGATGGGCCGGGGCTCGCGGTCCAGGTCGTACTCCAACCAGATCGAGGACACCCCCACGAACGGGCCGCCGGGCTCCAGGACCCGAAGGGACAGGTCGACAGGCGCGTCGACAGTTGCGCGGCCGCGGGCGAGGCGGACCTCGAGCACCGCCA
Source organism: Acidobacteriota bacterium (assembly GCA_034667225.1). Lineage (GTDB taxonomy): Bacteria > Acidobacteriota > Thermoanaerobaculia > Multivoradales > UBA5704 > DATMER01. Next base: position 58,044 of record JAXDKG010000043.1, on the reverse strand, counting down.
CATCCTCTCCGGGAAGATGGCGGGCAAGCGTCCGCAGGCGCCGCACGGCCGCTGCGTTGAACAGGGGCTCCGTCAGGTGGGGGTGGAGGACGGACAGCCAATCATCACAGGTCGGAAGCCGGGTCGGAGGTAACACCGGCCCGCATCAACCGCCGCCGCCGGTGGTGCCGCCCGGGCCCGGACCGGGGGTCCAGCCGTCGTCGCCGCCGGCGACCTGCTCGAGATCGTCGTCGGAGAGAGCCTGGTCGCTTTCGGAGAGCCTCGCCAGCTCTTCGCGGGTTAGTTGAAAGCCCTTGTCCTGGGCCCATTGGAGCCGATGCTCGAGGTTGCCCTCGAGGCTTTTGAACTCGTCGAGGAGAGGGGAATCCTTCTGAAAGGCTCGCACGAGTCGGTCGAACTCAGCCGCGCTCATCTTGGTACTCCTGTAGATCGGTCGGTTACTGATGAGGGTAGTCCAGCCGTTGAGGTCTGTCAAATCCCTGTGTTGTGTGCACCTGTAACGCCCAGGGCACTGGGCGAATTCCATCTGTTACGATCCTCCGGCCTCCCATGAAGCCTCTCTCCGTCCGAAGACTCGCCGCCCGCCTTCTCCTCCTGGGCTTCAGCCTTGCGTTCGCCCTGCTCGCTGCCGAGCTCGCCGTCCGCCTGGCCCGCCCCCAAGCGGTGATGACGGTCTCGCGCGGTCTCTACCAGCCCGATCCGCCGCGCCGGTATCGGATCGCGCCTGGATTCCGCGGCACGATCTCGAACCAGGTAGAGTTCAATACGGAGGTCTCCACCAACAGTTTCGGGCTGCGCGGGCCGGAGGTCGGACCGAAGCGGGGGCTCCGCATCCTCGCCCTCGGGGACTCGTTCACATTCGGAGTGGGGGCGCGGCAGGAGGAGACCTGGCCGGCGCAGTTGGCAGAGATCCTCGGAGCCGAGGTGCTCAATGCCGGGGCTCCCGGGTTCGGAGTGCCGGACGCGGTCGCGTGGTACGAGCAGTATGGGGTGAAGCTCGATCCGGACGTTGTCGTGCTGGCGGTGTTCCTGGCGAACGACCTTCAGGATGCCTCGCCCGATCAGCCTAAAGTGGCGGTGGTGGATGGCGCGCTGGTCGTGCCGGGGGAGACGGGCGGGCTCCGGCGCTGGCTGTACTACCACTCCCACCTGTTCCGGCTGCTAAAAACCTCGGTGCTGGAGGGCGGCCTGCGGACCATGATCGGGCTGCGGGAGCCATGGGCGGTGCGCGGGCTGCGGTCGGAGTTCGCGATGTACTCGCCGAATCTCCCCGCGGAGCTTCAGCGCGGCGCGGAGGCGACGGAGCAAGCGGTGGCACGGCTGAACGGGAAGAAGGTCCTGGCGGTGCTCATCCCCTCGCTGCCTCAGGTCGATCCCGCGAAATGGCAGGCGGTGCTCGCGCAACTCGGGCTCGATCCCGCCCAGCACGACCCTCTGCGACCCAACCGGCTGTTCCGCGGGATCTTCGAGCGCCACGGCATACCCGTCCTCGATCTGACCGACACGTTCCGGAAGGCGGGCAAGAGGATCTATTACCCGATCGACCAGCACCTCACGCCCGAGGGCTACGAGCTGATGGCGCGGTCGGTGGCCGAGGCTCTGAGATAGAGCACCGCGTCGCCACGGAACGGCGCCCGCACGCGGCCCCCGATCCGGCCGGCGGGGATGACCACCCCCGTACCCGGATCGATCCATTCCGCCTCTCCTTTAAACCGGACCTTCCCGCGCCCTCGAGGCAGATAGACCACCAGCTCCTTTTCCCCCGCGAGGCAGTTCCCTGAAGGGACCATCCGCGCCAGATCGAGCCTCTCCGCGAGGCGGCGGGTTTGTCCCATGGCACGGCGGGCGTCCTCGTGCTCCGGATCGGCATCGAGGGGGTCCATGTAGATCGGGTGGTGGCCGGCCAGGAAGCTCTTCCAGATCCATTCGCGACCGCCGCCGATACCCCAGAGGTGGTCGGTGTCCAGGAGGATGACCTTGCTCCCGTCCGCGGGCGGCGGCGAGCGCTTGTAGCCGCCTCGGTGGTTGGGGGAGATCCAGTCGGCCGGGCTCCGGAAGAGGTCTTCGTTCCTCCCGCGCGGGAAGCAGGAGGTCATGCCCACGGGATGAGGGGAGAGCGTCTTCAGGTAGCGGATCAGATGGTACTGCCAATCGCGAGACTCGCCGGGGCTCTCGTTGGAGATCTCCCAGAGGATGTCGAGGTCCCCGACGGTTTCGACCACCTTCCGGACGTAAGCCTCCTGCAGCCGGGTGACGGCGGGCACGCGCAGGGTATGGACATCCAGGCCCTCTCCCCGGGCACCGGGGTCGCCGTCGATCCCGTTCACGTTGTTGCTCCGGTTGAACGGGTGGCGGAACCATGGGTTACCCTCGCCGTTGTCGTGGATCGACCAGCCGTTGAAGAGCATGACGGCTACATGGAAGCCGCGCTCGCGGGCCCGCAGCACCCGCGCCCGGAGGCGACCGAAGTACTCGGGGTTGAACCGCGAGAGGTCGAAGCGGGACCCGGTCTTCAGATATACGGTGGGATGGACTTCGTGCGTCCAGGCCTCGTGGGTCCAGAGCCGGAAGAAGTTGTGCCCCCAGGAGGCGAGACGGTCCAGGTAGCCCTCGAAGTCGAAGCCTCCGGGGCGCTCGCCGTTGTCGAGGAGGACGTCCCAGTGATGCGAGCCGGTGAGGTAGACCGGCCGGCCTCCGTCGGAGAAGTAGCGGGGGTTGTCGGGATGGATGCGCACGCCCGTATAGTAGGATGACCCGCTCGAATGCGCCCGCTGATCCTCCTCTCGATCCTCTTTCTCGCAGGCTGCGGCCCGCGGGTGGCGGAGGATGCTCCCCGCCGCGTTTTCTTCATCACGGTGGATACCCTGCGCGCGGATCACATGAGCCTCTACGGCTATCCGCGGCAGACTTCGCCGGAGCTCGCCCGGATCGCGGCAGGCGGGGTGACCTTCGACCGGGCCATCACCCAGTGGCCCAAGACCGGCGCGTCGTTCGCCTCCATGTTCACCGGCCAGTATCCGCAGACCACGGGGCTCACGCACCGGGCCGCCATGCGCGTACCCGAGGAGTACCTGACGCTGCCGGAGCTCTTCCAGGAGAGCGGCTACACCACGCTCGGAGTGGTCTCCAACGCCGTGCTGGCCGCCAAGTTCGGCTGGAACGACGGCTTCGACGAGTTCCTGGAAACCTGGGGGGGCGGCGACTTCCCGGACGACCCGCATGCCTTCCGCAATCTGGTCCACGCACCCAAGGTCAACGAGCTGGCCCTCCGGCTGCTGGAGAAGCACGCCAAAGCGGAGCGCCTCTTCGTCTGGCTGCACTACACCGATCCGCATGCTCCGTACATGCTGCCCGACGGCGTCGCCAATCCCTTTCTGAACGACGCCCTGTTCCAGGGGGACACAGTCGTTCCCCGCAAGGTGGCCCGCGGGTACAAGCTCGGCGGCAGGGACGATCTCAAGTACTACGTGGCCCAGTACGACGCCAACGTCCTGGTCGCGGACCTGTACATCGACAGGGTCCTCGACCGCGCGCGGGAGCTGGGATTGCTGGAGGACAGCCTGATCGTCTTCACCGCCGACCACGGCGAGAGCCTGAGCGAGCACGACTCCTGGTTCGAGCACGGGCCGCTGCCCTACAACACGACCGCGCACGTGCCACTCTTTTTCGTCCGTGACGGTCTGGCCGCCGGTATCGCCGGGAGGCGGATCGGCAGGCCGGTGGAGCTGATCGATCTCTATCCCACTCTGCGCGACCTGGTCGTGCCTGGCTACGAGGTGCCCGGCCTTGAAGGCAAAAGCCTGGCAGGCTTCCTGCGGGGGCAGGACTCGACCGATTTCAGGCTCGCCTTCTCGGAAGCCGGCGAGAAGCCGCGCTACTTCCGGAGCGTCCAGGACGGCAAGTGGAAGCTGGTGCTGGGGGTGGGAGGCCGGCGTCCCACCGGCCTGGAGCTCTACGACCTCGCCTCAGATCCGCAGGAGACCCGCAACGTTGCCACCGCGCATCCCGAGGAGCTGCGCCGGCTCCGCGGCGAGCTGATGGGCTGGGTCAAGAACCGGCCTGGACGGCACGCCGGGGAGGAAGAGGACGAGGAGACGCTGAAGGCGCTGCGGGCTTTGGGCTACGCCAACTAGCCCGACCTGCCGAAATTGTTCGCCAGCACCGCCAGGTCCTGCCCGTCCACGATCCCGTCGTTGTTGAAGTCCGCCGAGGGGGAGTAGAGGGGCTCGCCGAGACGCGAGCCGAAGCGGCGGGCGAAGCGGAGGAGGTCGGCGCCGTCCACCCGGCCGTTCTGGTCCAGATCGCCCGTGAGGAGCTGGGTGCCGGCGATGGTGAAGCTGACGACCTCGCGGTCCGTGGTGTTCGGCGGGGTGGCCGCCGTGGCGATATCCCGCGAGCTCAGACCCAGCGAGACGACCCCCGTGAGCGGCGACGGCGGCTGATAAGTCAGGATGGCATGCTTGGGGTCGCCCGCCGGCACCACGCTCGTGGAGACGCCGTTGATCTTCAGGGTGGTGGCGGCGAGGTCGATGCCCGCTCCGAAGTCCCAGACCTCCACCGTGATCGGCGCGCTCGGCGAGACCTCCTTGGCGCCATGGGCCGGGCTCACGAGCCCCGTCACCGGCGGTATGTGGTCCACGTTCCGGATCACGTCGAAGTAGATTTGCGCGAGGAAGTCGTAGCCCGCGGCGTTCGGGTGTCCGACCGGATCGTCTTTCCCCTGGTAGTAGTAGAGGGTGAAGAGGTTCGGCGTGGTGGAGAAGGCCTCGAAGGGATCGGCCAGCTTGCGCCCGCGCCGGCCCGCCATGTCGCGGATGTTCTGGTTCAGCCAGGTGTTGGTGATGTTCGCGGAGTCGAACTTCGCGTCGGGCAAGCGGGGGATGGTGGTCGAGTGGATCACCGCCATGCCCCGGTTCTCGGCGCGCTCGGCCATCTGGTTCAGGTTGAACCGCGTGGTTTCAACAGGAATGCCGCGGGAGATGTCGTTCGTGCCCTCCATCAGGAGGAGCACGTCGCCGGAGAGCGCGGCCTCGTTGAGCACGCCGTTGATCCGGCTCAGTCCCTGGACCGTGTCCTCGCCAGGAACGCCGTAGTTCTCCACCACGGCGTTGATCCCCCCGCCCTGGAGCAGTGCCTCCAGCCGCGGCGGATAGCCCTTCTCCGTCCGCAGGTCGTCGTCGCCCACGCCGGCCGTGATGCTGTCCCCGAAGCCGATGTAGGCGGTCTGGGCCTGAGCACTTCCGTCCAGAAGGCCAGCCAGCAGGACGGCCAGGGCGCAGAGGAGCTTGCGGCTCACGGCACCCGCTCCAGGGCCGGTCGGGTCTCCCATTCACCTGAAATCCAGCGCATGCGAATGCCGCCCTCGGCGTCTTCGGAGAGCACCGGCCGCTCCGTCAGGGCGGAGAGGGCGGACGCCCGGCGCAGCACCGTTCCGGACGGAGCGAGCTCCAGGACCGACCAGGAGCGGGGAGCCGCGGTCTGATAGAGAAGATACGAGCCCTGGAACGACGGATGGAACGAGCCGGACGGGGCGACGGGGCGCTCGTCCTTCCAGCCGTCCTTGTCGAAGCGGGCGAGCTGCAGACGGTAGCTCTCGCCGTCGTAGCGGCTCCAGGCGAGCAGCGCGCCGGTGCCGCTCGCGGCCAGGGCCGGCGTGATGTCCGGCACGGCATTGCCCTTGGAGATCGGGCGGGCGGGGCTCCAGCCCTGGGCAGTGCGCCGGGCCCAGACAATCTCGTGGTCCTCGCCGTCGTAGGCGCTCCAGGCGAGAAGCCAGGAGCCGTCGGAGAGCACGGCGCCGGCGAGGGCGATCTGGCTTCCCGGACCGGGCTGCGAGACCGGCTCGACCGCCTGCCAGGCGTGGCCGTTCCACTCCGCGGCGCGGACCGCGAGCGTGCGGTCGTCGTTGCCTTCGAGCCAAGCCATGCCCTGGAGGGTGCCGTCCTCGACGAAGAACACCGCTCCCCGCCGCTCGGCGCCCTGCTGGCCGGGAGGGGCGGGCAAGGCGCCCTCGCTACCCATCAGGAAGAGCGTGCGGCGGCCGTCTTCGCCCGGGGCGCTGCCTGCCGCAAGCCAGCCTTGGCCAAGCTCGGCCAGCGCGGAGACGTCGGCCCGCTGCGGCAGCACCACGGGCACCGCGCGGCCTCCCGGCATCTCCAGGCGTGCTCCATGAAGGACCAATCCTCCGGATTGCAGGGTCTGGGCATGGACCGTCCCGGCCGCTGCAAGGAAGAAGCAGAACAGGAGGAGACAGGCGATGCCCTGCGGGCGCGAGAACGAGACGCTCACGTGCGGTATCCTACCTCACCTTGAACAGAAGAGCCTTTCTCCTCGTGGCTGCCCTGGTCCTCGTATGTTGTGGAGAGGACAAGCCCATAGCGCCAATATCGCCCAAGGCGCCGGCCCACCACGGACCGATCGTGCTGATCACCATCGACGCGCTGCGGGCCGACGTCATCGGCGCGAAGCTCACCCCCAACCTCGAGAAGCTCGCTTCCGAGTCGGCCTGGGCAGGGCGCGCCGTGTCGCCGTCGAGCTGGACCGTCCCTTCGATGGCAGCGCTCTTCACCGGCCTGCAGCCGTGGAGCGTCCAGAGCTGGTCGAGCGACCGCGCCGTGCTGCGCGAAGACCTGGTCACGCTGCCGGAGGCTCTCAAGGGCAGGGGCTACCACACCACGGGCTTCCGCTCCAATCACTGGCTGGAGAGGCCGTACGGATACGCGCAGGGGTTCGACGACTTCCGCTACCTGGCCCAGGGCAAGCGCGCCGAGAAACAACTGGAGAAGCTGGGCCCTGGCCGCGAGTTCGTCTGGGTCCACATCCTCCAGCCGCACGCGCCCTATGTCCGGCGTGCCTATCTCGAAGATCACCTGACCGGCGCGCCGCCCAATCTGCCGCAGAAGGTACGCCCCGCCGACCTGGAGCCCTACTACGATCCGGCCGTGCCCCTGCCGCCCGAGCAGGAGAAGGTCTTCCGGGCCATGTACGAGCTGAACGCCGCCTATGCCGACGACCTGCTAGGCAGGATGGTCGCGGCGCTGCGCCGGAGCGGCCAGTGGGAGCGGACGCTGCTCGTGGTCACCTCGGACCACGGCGAGGAATTCGGCGAGAGGGAGCAGATCGCCCACGGCGGCAACCTCGGGCGCCAGCTCGTGGAGGTCCCGCTGATGATCAAGCTCCCGGCGGGCTTCAAACCCAAGCTGGCGCTGCCTCCGGGGAAGCAACCAGGGCAACGGCCCGCGACCGCCCGGGTGCGCGCCACCCTCCTGGAAGCCGCGGGCTGGGAGCCGGAGAAGGGGACCGCGCCCAGCCTCTTCCATCAGATGGAAGATACGGGCGTGCTCTCGGAGCTCTACTCCGGCAATGGCGTCAATCTCTTCTCCTGGGTGGAGGGGGACCGGCAGCTCATCTGGGAAAGCCGCTTCTCGCCGCCCGAGCCCGAGTACTACCTTGCCCGCGCCGAGGGGATCGTGGGCCGGCTGGAGCGTCCGCTCAAGGAGCCGTCCAAGGTCATCTTCGGCCGTCTGGAGCAGGCTTTCGCCCGCACCATGCCTCTGTCCGGCCTGAAGGGGACTCCACCGAAGCTCACGCTCTGGCGCTGGACGGAGAGGGGGAGCGAGCAGGTGGACGACCCCGCGGAGACCGAGAAGATGGCCCGCCGCCTGCGCAGCGCCTGGATCGCCGCCAACGGCAAGGAGAAGGCGCCGGGCAAGAACACGGGGAGGAAGCCCGTGCTCACCCCCGAGCAGGAGGCGGAGATGAGGGCGCTCGGTTACCTGTGATTGCCGCCAGTTGCGCCACCTGAAGCTCCAATTTAAGCTCCGAAATCGACCTCCCCAGCTTCTCCCCCAAAAGGGGATGCTGCAGCCCCTGATAATTTTGGAGCAAAAGCATGGCTGGCAGAAGCAGATTCTCTCGGTTTGGGAGCATAAGCCCCAACCCAAGGACATCAGCAGAGCTACATGCTCCTAAACTATAAGATGGAGGCTCCGAATCGAGTCGAGATGCTCCTAAATCGAGCGGTTATGCTACAAAAATCAAAATTGCAGCTCTCCATCCAAAGGGTTATGCTCCTAAATCACGTGGTTTCGGAGCATAACCATGGGATTGAGTCACAAAACCAAATGGTTTCGGAGCATCCGGACGTACCTGAGGATCTGCCGAGTCTGCGGATGCTCCGAAAACGTTCAGGGGAGCTGCACTGAAATTACTGCCTGCTCCGTTCCACTGAACTGTAAGACCAGACAGGAGACCCCGCATGCCTGACAAGCCCATCGTCCGCTATGCCATCCATCCTTCCGTCGGCGTCGCGCGCGTCGGCAACGCTCCGGCGGATGAGTACTACCTGGCTCCCGAGGTCCCAGGGAGAGCGGCCGATCCGCCCGGGGGCTACAAGAACGCGAAGGGGCAGGTCCGCAAGGAGGCGGCCCGCTTCCGGATCTACGGGTACGACAAGGCCGGCAACGTCGTCCGCGAGATCACCGCCGAGGACGCCGAGATCACCTGGGAGGTCCACCTGGCCAACCGCAAGGCCGCCTGGTACCAGTTCCAGAACGCCATGGACCTCAAGCAGTACGCCCTGCCCACGACCTACCGCAACGCGGCGGTCGGCGGCGGTCTGCGCCAGGCGCTGGTGAACGACCCGGGCGCGATCCGGATCGGGGGACGGAACACCAGCGGCCCCGGCTACCGCTTCGACCAGGGCTTCGTCACCTTCCCGGGCTCCGGCCCCGTCCAGGTCCCGCTGGGCGAGCTGCGGACCGACGAGCAGGGCCGCCTCCTCGTCCTCGGCGGCGACGGCAAATCCGGCTCCGCCACGAATCAGCCGGCGGTCACCTTCGCCAACAACGACGGCTGGTACGACGACACCTCGGACGGCCCCGTGCGCGCCCGGGTGAAGCTCAAGGGCACAAAGAGGGCCATGGATGCCGAGCCGGCCATGGTCGCGGTGACGCCGCCCAACTTCGGCCCCGGTCTCTTCGGCGTGGTCACCCTCTACGACGTGGTCTACGACCTCTTCCTGCGCCAGGGATGGATCAAGGGGCCGAAGCGCCTGACCTTCTGGGGGCACGTCTTCCCGATCTTCGAGCGCATGGTGAACAGCCAGTGGGTGAACCAGGGCGCCTACATCCTCTTCGGGCCGGGCTCGCCGGGCGACCTGACCGCCCCCGATCTCCTCGCCAAGCTGGCCGATCCAGACAGAGGGAGCCGGCCCGAGCGCGAGCGGGTCTTCCGGCTGTTCCGGCAGCCCGTCGAGCCGTGGGACGCCCCCGGCCGCCGCGCGAAGCTGCCGCCTCCCCAGCCCTCCCACCAGCCGCCCTTCTACGGCGACGGCTTCGGGGAGTACGAGGACCTCGCCATTGACGAGCTGGCTCTCACCCAGACGCAGTACGAGTGGCTGCGGCAATGGGCAGAGGGGAAGTTCATCCCCGGCGAGCGCCCGCCGCAGAGCTTCGACGACATCCCCCTGCGCGATCAGCCCGCCGCTCTGGACCGGACACCCCTGGAGGATTGCCTCGGCGGACCGTTCCATCCCGGCATCGAGCTGACCTGGCCGATGCGCCGCCCGAGCATGTGGAGGAAGCCGCAGGATGCGAACGGCCTGCCGTTCCGGCTCAACATCCTGCCTCCCGACCAGTCACCGCAGGACGATTTCGGCGCCGTGCTCACGCCCGAAGTCTGCCTCGGACCCGGCGGCCCGCTGGATGCGAGCGGCCCCGGCACGCTCACCCGCTGGCTGGGAATCCCCTGGCAGACCGACGAGGCGAGCTGCCTGGCCGGCTACGACACGTCGGCCTATCTGCCCGTGCCCTCGTTCTGGGCCGCGCGCGTGCCGAACTTCGTGCTCAGCCAGCAGGCGTTCGACCAGGCCACGGAGCCCCGGCTGTCCTATCCCCAGAGATTCAAACAGTTCGCCTACCGGCAGTTCTGGCTGCGCGACATCCAGGGCAACGGCTATCAGGCGCGCATCAACAACATGGTCAAGGAGTGGCATCTGCTCGGTATCGTCGTGGAGCACAACGGCGACATTCCGGAGGAGCCGGGGTTCCCGGCCCGCTACTGGGTGGAGACCGACCGTTCCGCTCAGTTCAGCGACGCCGACCCCTCCTGGCGCCAGCTCCTGATGGTCGAAGGCCTGGAGGAGGAGGAGAGGAAGACCGACTTGCTCCGCAAGGCGGCGACCCCGCTCCCGGCTCTCGCGGCCGAGAGGCAGGAAGAGCCCGCCGCGGTCGTCCATCCGCGCCGCCGCAACATCCGGCGGGACGAGCGCTAGATGAAGAGGGTGGCCATCGTAGGCGGCGGTCCCGCCGGTGCGGTGGCCGCCCTCGTGCTCGCCAGGCGAGGGGTGAAGGTGACGGTCTTCGAATCCGGCGATACCCCCGCCGCCAAGGTGGGGGAGACCCTGCCGCCCGCCCTCACTCCCCTCCTGCGCCATCTCGGCTTGGAGGAATGCCTCCAGCGCGACGGCCATCTTCGCTCCCAGGGCAACCGTTCCCTATGGGGCTCGCCAGAGCCCGGCGAGTCCCCCTTCCTGTCCAATCCTCATGGGGAGGGCTGGCACGTCGACCGCCAGCGGTTCGAGGCCCGGCTTTCCGAGGCCGCCCGGGAGGCCGGCGCGGAATGGCGCTGGGGTTGCCGGGTCGAACGAATTGAAGACCTGGATGCCGATTTCGTGGCGGATGCGACCGGCCGTTCCGCCCGCCTGGCCCGGCGGCTCGGAGCCAGGCGCCTGCGCTACGACCGCCTGGTGGGAATCTGCGCGCTGCTCTCCAGCCGGACGCCCGCGTCCGATACCTACACCCTCGTCGAAGCGACCTCGGAAGGTTGGTGGTACTCGGCTCTCCTCGCCGCCGGCCGCCTGGCCGTGGCTTTCCTGGGAGACGGCGACCTCCTGCGCCCCTCCGCCGATCCCATCCCCTGGTGGCGGCGGTTGCGGGAGTCTGAAGCCACTCGGGAAAGGGTAGAGGCGCACGGCTATGAATCCGGTCCGCCGCTCCGTGTGCTGCCCGCCGAGAGCTCGCGCCTCGACGTGATCGCGGGCGACGGCTGGCTGGCCCTGGGGGATGCGGCGGCGGCCTACGACCCGCTCTCCTCGTACGGCATCGCCTCCGCCATGGGCTCGGGCTTTTACGGCGGCCACGCCATCGCCGACCTCCTCGACGGCCGCGAGGAGGCGCGCTTCGCCTACCTGGAGATCATGCAACGGGCCTGCGGCACCTGCCTCGATCTCCAGCGCGAGCACTACGCCCGCGAGCGCCGCTGGCCGGATGCCCCCTTCTGGCGGCGCCGGCAGGCTCCGGAGTACGGTTTCTCCGCGTTACAATGAATTCCATGCTCGCCGAACCCATCGCTTCTCCAGACGATCAGATCCCTCAGCCTCCAGAAACGCCCCGGAGCTCGGTGGCAGTCCTGGCCGTGGCGTACGGTTGATGACCTGCGTGATGGCCATCGAGTAGACTATGATGGTCATGATGAAGGCAAGAACACTTTCGCAGAAGACCCGGCGGTTGGGAGTTGCCGAAGCCAAGGGCAAGTTGTCGGAAGTGCTTCGGGATGCGGCACAAGGTCCAACTGTCATCCACAGCCGCGGGCGAGACTTGGCCGTCGTGCTGGCGGTCGAAGATTACGAGCGGCTATTGGCCGATCAGCAGGCCCCGAAGGCCGGCGGTGCTGCGTTCTTGCAGCGGGTCGAGGCCTTGAAGCAGCGACATGGCGGTGGCGTCGGGGACTTCGATCCCCCGCGTCTGGACTTCGTGCCATCTGAGCCCTTCGCGCGAAAAAGAACGGGCCGTCGGTGATCCGTTACCTGCTCGACACGAACGTCATTTCAGAAACAGCACGACCGAAGCCGGATGCCAATGTGACCCGCTGGCTTGGTCAGCTTTCGGCCATTACGCTTTCTTCCGTGGGCGTCTATGAGCTCGCATCGGGTATCCAGCGGCTTGCGGCGGGGAAGAAGCGCGAGTTCCTTGAGGATTGGCTTGCCGAGCTTCTTGCATCCGACTGTGATGTGCTGCCATTCGACCGTGATGCGGCCCTCAGTTGTGCCGTCCTGGAGTCGGAAGCGCGTCGCCGTGGGCGAACGATCGAGCAGAGAGATCTGTTGATTCTAGCGATCGCCAAGTCCCAGGAATTGAGCATCGCGACAAGGAACGTCGCCCACTTTCGCGGCTTTGGTGTCCCCGTGTACGATCCTTTCACCGACAATCAGATCCTCTGAGCTACGCGGCCCAGGGTACCGCCTCACGCTCAAGGGGTGGTTAGGAGTGGGCAATGATCGGCGGGCTCGGCCCGGAATCTACTGAATGGGAAAAAGGACGTTCCGCGAAGGAACGCCCTCGGCCGGGACAGGGAGTCCCGGGGGGAGGTGGGGAGGCGCGCCGGCTACTTGTCGAGCGCGAACCGGATCGTGAGCGTGAAATACACCGCGACCGGCTTGCCCTTCAGGGTGGCAGGCTGGAAGGTCCACTGCGCGACGGTGTCCAAGGCCGACTTGTCGAGATCGGCGTTGCCGGACGATTCCCCGACGGTCGGTTTCTGGACCCGGCCCTGCTCGTCGATCACGGTTTTGACGACGACGGTGCCTTCGATCTTGGCATCCCTGGCGCTCGCCGGATACTCCGGCTGCACCTTGTTCACGATCTTGGGCGGCTTGACGTCGCCCTCGACCTTCAGCGGGCTCGCGGCCCAGGCCGTGCCGGCCATGGGGAAGGCGAGGATGGCGAGGAATGCTGTCAGGGCGAGGAGCCCGGCGAAGGTGGTCACGAGCGTTGCGATACGTGGGCGGGACATGGGGACCTCCTTGCAGAGATGGGTCACCCGCTCGCGCAGGTGCCCGCGGTGAAAGAACGGCAGGCCGGGAACGGCGGCCTGCCAGGAGCCGGCGAAGGTGCGGAGGGCTTCCAGATAGGCCCGGCGCGAGCCGGTCAGGCGGACGGCCTCGCGATCGACCACCTGCTCGCGGCTGAGAGCGATCCGGGCGAGCAGCATCCAGACCCCCGGATGGAACCAGAGCAGGGCTCGCATCCCCTCCTCGAACAGCGCCGCGAGCCAGTCGCGGCGGCGGACGTGGAGCAACTCGTGGCAGAGGATTGCGCGCTGGGCCTGGAGCGGCAGCTCCGGGAAGCCGGCGGGAAGGAGGACCGCCGGGTTCCGCCAGCCGAAAGTCACCGGGACTTCGACGCGCCCGGAGGCGAGCAGGAGCGCCCGCGCGCCCACGGCGTCCGCGATCTCCAGGACCTCCGGCGCCAGGCGGGCGGGCCGGGCGCCGCGGCGCCAGGAGCGCAGGGTGAGCAGCCCGAGCCCGAGCCAGGCGAGACGGAGGAGGGCTCCGAGACCGAGGACGCCGAGGAGCAGGCTGCCGGAGCTGTTCCCACCCGTCTCCGCGAGCTGTCCCAGCCACTCTCCCGTGACCGTCATCTCCCCGGCGAAGGTCGCTCGAGCCGGCTCCGGCTGGAGGAGTGGGAGCAGCAGCACCGCCACGAGCAGGCCCTGCCCATAGAGGAGGGCGGCACGGGCGTCCCGCAGCCGGAACAGGACGGGCAGCAGAAGGCCGACGCCCAGGACCAGAGAGATCTGGAGGACGTACGCGGTCAGGTCGGCGGCGAAGGCGGTCGCAGTCATATCTCCTCCTGAGGCTCCTCCGGGGTTTCCTCGTCGATCAGCCGGGAGATTTCCTTCAGGTCCTCCCTGGACAGCTTCTGCTCCTGGAGCAGGCTCAGCACCAGCGGCCGGGCCGCGCCGTCGAACACCCGGTCCACGAACTCCTGGACCATGCCCGAGATCACCTGCGTCTGAGCCTGGGATGGCTCGTACATGAAGGCTCGCCCCTCCGGCCGCTTCACCAGGTGCCCCTTGCTTTCCAGGATGTTCATCATGGTCATCACGGTGGTGTAGGCCACGCCCTTGCGCTCCCGCAACGTCTCATAGACATCGCGCACGGTGGCGGTCTTCCGCTCCCAGACCACCTTCATGATCTCCAGCTCCTGCTCGGTGAGGGTTCGGGTCCTGGTCTTCATCTACTAATAAGTTAGTACTAGGTAGTTCGTTCGTCAATCCCCTTGGACGGATGTGGAGCGGGAAAAGTTCCGGCGCCGCTTCAAAAAGGGGCCGCATCGCAGAATGCCATCCGCCAATCCGGGGACCCCGCAACTTTCCCGCAACTTTCCAATGCCATCCCTCGTAGGAGCTCACCAAGGGATTGTGTTCCTGGGGAGACGAATCCGTGATGACCTCCCGCATCATTTGGCGGCTTGGATTGGCTGTTGCCGTTGTGCTCGGCGCCGGCCTTGGTTTCATCTATTGGTACGACAAGACGGGCCAACGACCGGACCCGGAATTCAGCACCGAGGTAGCGCACCCGGCCTACACCTCGGAGAGTGCGCCGCGCATCGTGTTCGATGTGGCGCATGACAATTGGCACACTCCGACCGGCCGCTACCGCCCGTTGGCCGACCTGTTGCGCCATGACGGTTACGTGGTGGCCGAGCAGGCGTCCCCATTCAGCGCGGCGGCGCTCGCACCGGTTCAGGTCCTGGTGGTGGCGAACGCGATGGGACCCGAGGGGCACGAGGGGCATCCGGCGTTTTCGGAAGAGGAAGAATCAGCGCTCGTCGACTGGGTCCGCCGCGGCGGCGCGCTCCTGCTCATCGCGGATCACGTCCCATTCGGAGGCGCCGCGGAGCGGCTGGCCGGCCGCTTCGGCGTCACGATGTACCTGGCCTTCGCCCGCGACGACAAGAATCACTCCGGGTGGGACAATGAACGCCTGCTTTTCAGCCGAGCCAACCGGCTGCTCACGGTGTGCCCGATCACCGAAGGGCGGACTCCGGAGGAGCACGTCGAAACGGTCGTGACGTTCACCGGCCAATCCTTGTCCGTTCCTGCCGGAGCCACGCCCCTTCTCCGCCTGGCGGATGACGCGTACGACTGGGAGTCGCGCTCGGTCCGCAAGCCCGCACGGGGCCATGCCCAGGGAATCGCCGTGACGTTCGGAGAGGGCAGGCTCGTCGTTCTCGGCGAGGCAGGGCTGCTCTCCGCACAGGTCGATCCCGTTGGCCTCAAGATGGGCATGAACGCCGCCGGGAACGACGACAGGCAGTTCGCGTTGAATGTGTTCCATTGGCTCTCCGGTGCTCTCCGGTAGGTCCCAGGTGTCGCCCCGTTCTGGCGGCGCCGGCAGACTCCGGAATATGGTCTGGAGCCTCAGGGAGGCTGATACAATCGGCTAAGTCAGTGGAGAATCCCGAGGAGGTCGTCAGGCAGTGAAGCCGCGCGTCTACGTCGAAACCACAGTGCTGAGCTACCTGACTGCCCTCCCAAGCAGGGATCTCGTGCGAGCGGCGCACCAGCAGATCACGATGGAATGGTGGGCTCGTCGGGAGCAGTTCGAACTGTTTGTCTCGAGGCTGTCCTGGCAGAAATCCGCAAAGGCGACCCCGCGGCGGCTGTGCGGCGGATCGCCGCAGCCGAGGGGCTGCAGGTTCTTTCCGCGACCACTCAAGCACAGACACTTGCCGCGGTTCTACTGCAAGAGGTGGCGATTCCCCGCAAGGCCGCTGTGGACGCGGCACACATCGCGATCGCGGCTGTTCACGGGCTCGATTTCTTGATGACGTGGAACTGCACACACATCGCGAATGCAGTAATGCGACCAAAGATCGAGCAAGTCTGTCGGGGGGCCGGCTTCGTGCCGCCCGTGATCTGCACTCCCGAAGAACTCGCCATCCAGGAGGATACATGATTCAGGACGCCATTATTCAAGAGGTGCGGGCGATTCGCGATGAGATCGCGAGGGAGCACGACTACAACATCGACGCCATTTTCGAGGCGCTCCGGAAGGCTGAGGCATCCAGCGGCAGAGAACACATCACGCTCAAGCCACGGAAGATAACCCAACAGGCGCGACAAACCTGACGAGAGCCGTGCTCGACACCACGGCGTTGCATGTGGCCGCTATCGTCAAACGTCTCCGGTAACTAGCGCACCTGGTACCCATTGGCTCGCAAGTGCTCCATCAGGAAGGCGCGCACCTTCTCCGGCTCGGGAGCCGCACACGCGTCCCCCCAGGCTTTGACTCGCGAGGTCTTCAGCTCCTGCGTGGACAGGTCCAGCTTGACCGCCGTCCGGCCCGAGATCACGGAGAGCGAGCTCAGCGTGTACCAGGGGGGCTTCGGAGCGCTCGACCATAACGTCCCATCGAAGACCAGCAGCTTCTCGTTGTACTTCGCGCTTACGATCCAGCGGCAGGGATCGGGCGCGCCGCGCAGCAGCGAGGCCCCGCCCATCCAGGGCGGCGCTGCAACCCCAAGGGCGTCGAGGAGCGTGGGCGCGACGTCGAGGTTCTGCACGTTCTCCGGCACCCGTCCGGCGTGCGCTCCGCCGGGGAAGCGGAAGAGGAGCGGCAGCCGGTCAGCGGTCGTGAACCGGAGTCCGTGGTCCGAGTAGAGAACGACGATCGTCCTGTCCAGGAGCCCTCTGCGGCGCAGGAAGCCCACCAGCTCCTCGAGCGAGCGGTCGAAGTCCACCACCGCGTCGTCGTAGAAGTCGGGCATCCAGGCCTTCCTCTGCGCCTTGCCGGCCGAGTAGAGCCGCCGCCGCGGTTTGAACTTCCAGCCGTGGGTGCCCATGAGGTGGACGTGAGCGAAGAAGGGCCGGCCGGAAGCGTCGATGAACCGGAACAGCTCGCGCAGCCGCTCTTCGTCGCCATGGGCGGGGATCTTGTTGCCGTGGATCTCATGGAAGGGGTCCTCCCGCGGAAACAGCCGAGACGCCAGCCGCTCGCCCATCAGCGCCAGGAAATAGGGGCTCGTCTCGCCGAGGCGGTCGAGGAACGCGAGCTTCCCGGGAGCCGTGGAGCGGGAGTTCGCCCAGTCGAAGGCGCCGCGGAGGTTCAAGTCCGAGGCGTCGGCATACCAGCGGATGCTGAACTGGGCCGTGCGATAGCCGCGCTGCCGGAGGAGTCCAGGCAGGTGCAGCCAGGCCGCCTCCCCCCTGGCGATGTCCGGCGGATAGATCACGCCGGTCTCGGTGGGCAGTCGGCCCGAGAGGAGCGAGACGGTCGACGAGGCGGTCGAGGCCCCGTTCGGGAAGGCGTTCTCGAACACCAGCGCCTCCCGGGCGAAGCGGGCGAGGAACGGGGTGGTGTCGCGCTCATAGCCGAACAGGGAGGTGCGGTCCGCGTTCAGGCCGTCGCTCCCCAGGAGGAGGATGTTGGGCCGGTACCCGGTTTCTCCGCCAGGGCTCTCCGGCAGGCCGTCCGGCATCCGGGCGCCGGACGTATGGGCCAGGGCCGCGCCGCCCGAGGCCAGGAAGACGATCAGCGCCGCCGCCTGGAAGCCGCGGCTCTTCCAACTCTTCAGCCAGCGCCAAGCGAAGCTGGCCAGCAGCACGTAGACGAGGAGCGGAACGGCCCTGCCGAGCCCTGTGAGCGAGGTGATCCCCCAGCCGAACAGGGTGTGCGTGAAGTTGTCGATCAGCAGCAGCAGCGTGGCCGCGAGGACGAGCGCCGGGACCCCCCGGGCCAGGAGAAGGCAGGCCTTCTCCGCGCGCGGAGCGATCCGGGCCAGGATGGCGGGGACCAGCAGGAGCGCGAGTGCCGCGGCGAGCAGGGGGAAGGAGGCCACCCAGGGGAGCAGCGCCTTCTCTCCCATGCCGAGCCGGGTGAGGAAGGAGGGCTTGGTGACGAAGAACAGCCACTCCATCACGACATGGAAGAAGACCGCCAGCACGGTCAGCGCCGCGAGCCGCCGCATGCCTCAGCGCCTCCGGGACTTCGCGAAGTAGAGGATGCGGCGCCCTGACGGAAGCTCCTGGCGCCGCAGCACCTCGAAGGAGGCCGCGAGCTCCCTCTCGAACACGGGCAGGCCGTAATCCTCGTAAAGGTCGTCGCGGTGCCGGAGGAGGCCCTGGACCCGCGCGTCCTCCCGGGTGACGAGCTCGATGACCAGGAAGCGTCCGAGGCCGGCGAGCCAGTCCAGGACCTCGGCGAGGCGCAGATTGGCACCGATGACCAGGTGATGGATCAGCGCGAGGCAGAGCACCAGGTCAGGGAGCCCGCGCTCCGGGAGGTCCTTGCGCTCGCGCCCGCGCCAACCCCGGCCCGGAGAGGGGTCCGCGAGGTTGCAGACCAGGGGGAGCACCCTGGAGTCCCCCGCCTTCCGGCCCTCCTCGAAGAGCCGCTCGACCGCCCGCGGATCGGCCTCCAGGGCGACCACCTGGTCCGAGCCCGCGGCGGCGATCCGCGAGTAGGCGCCGGTGTTGGCCCCCAGGTCCCAGGTCAGGCCCCAGCGCTGGTGAGCCACGGCTTCGCGCACGAAGCGCTCCTTCTCCTCGCGGTCGGCCCCGGCATAGCCCGGGTCCTCGCCGTAGCCCGCCCAGGCGGACCGCCGCTCCGGGAGGGCAAGCCCCTCGACGACTCGCGCCAGCCCGCGGACGTTGGCGAGGATCAGCTCCTTGCGGAACCCCGCCGCGGCCAGCTCCCGCTTCACGTCGCGAGACTGCGCGGCCTCGTCGTATCTCGCCTGGCTGCGGGCGTGCAGCCAGACGTGGGTGAGGACCCCCCGGCGCAGGAGGTCGCGCGCGCCGAGCAGGGCCAGGAGGTCCTGCGGGGGGATGCCCTCCAGGCTGCCGCGGAGCCAGGGCTGGAACGGCACCCCCTTGTACGCCTCCAGGAGGAGCGGATTGAGGAACAGCTCGCAGAACTGGCGGTAGCCCGCCCATGGCTCCCCGGGCCGGAGCCGGTGGAAGGAGAGCACGTCGATGAAGACCGGCCGGCAGCCGCGCCACTGGACGTTGTAGGGCGTGGCGTCCTTGAGTGTCAGGTCCTCGGCGAGGGCGGCCTCCATGAGCTCGAGCTGGAGCAGGGCCGCCTGCTTGAGCATGCCGAAGCACCACTCGTAGGGATAGGAGATGAAGGGGATGCGCTCGTGGCGGAGCACGGCCGCCCACTCTCCGGCAGGCTCCACCTGCTCGGTGGCGACGATCTTTCCTTCCTGGACGAGACGGGGGAAGAAGCGGCTGCCGCGGAGGGCCTGCCACTCGGGAACGGCGCTGCCGGTCAAGCCTCGGAAGACGTTCTCGTTGCTGTAGAAGATCCTGCCTGTCCGGTCGCGGAACGACCCGGCCTCAAGCTCCACCCCGGGTCTCCGGTTCCGCTTCGTCCGGCTTCTCCGGGTCGCTCTTCTTGCGGCCGAGCCCCAGGGTCGTAAGGATGCGCGCCCAGAAGAGGCGCAGCGCGATCGCGAGGCCGGCGAGGCCGCCGAGGATGAGCTGGAGCATCATGCTCCCAGCCGACGGATCGAGATAGGCGAGAAACAGCCAGCTCATGGGCCTCATGGGCGATTCCCTCTTCGGATATTGAGCCAGCAATCTATCACGGCCGCCGCCAGCGGTAGAGCTCGAGGCGGTAGGGGCGCACCGGCACGTCCGGCGGCGCGGGCACGCGCACCCTCTCCTCCTGGCCCGAGAGCTCGAAGCGCGGCGTCACGAGGCGGCGCCTCTTGCCGCGGCGGCCGGTCTCGGTGAGGGGAAGGCGCCGGCCCCCGGGCTCGATGCGCAGGGCATCCACCGGGCCCGCCTCCCTGGGCACCCAGACCACGAGGGAGGCGACCTCGCCCGTCTTGAGCCCCGAGGGCATGCGGCCGGCGAGGGCGCGCGCCGGGCCGGGCCGGCCGAGGGGGAGCTGCTCGGGCACAGAAGCGGGCACCCAGGGGTGGAGCAGCAGAACCACGGCCTCGCCGCGGCTGTCGAATGGCGCGCCGGAGATCACCTGGGCCCGGCCTCCGCGCAGGAGCGCCTCGCGGCCGCGGTAGAACTCGGCGTCCCCTCCCTGGAAACGGTGGCGGAGAAAGACCTCCGCGTCCGCCATCTCGAGCGTGGCCGGATCGATCTTCGAAAGCCTTGCTGCGCCGATCGTAATGGCCCGGTCCGAGCCGTGCGTCAGCCGGAGCGCTCCCCCCTGGTTCTCATAGATCACCTGCCGCAGCTCCAGCGGCGCGAGCTCGGCGGTCAGAGCCTCGCCCGCCGCCGCCCAGGTCGTGGGCACGACCCGCTCGTAGACGAGGTCCGCCTGCGTGGAGACGAGAAGGGCCGCGGGGATCAGGCAGGCGGCCGCCGTCGCCGTGGCCGTACGCAGATAGGCGGCGCTCTCGGTGAGGATCTGCCAGAGCGTGACGAAGGCCCAGGCCGCGAATAGCGACGAGAAGGGGACGACGAGCAGATAGTTCTGCCCTCGGAACAAGGTCGTTGCGGCGGAGTGGAAGGCGGAGTAGCCGAGGAACGACACCAGGGCGAGAGTGGCCCCGAGCCGCGTCTCCAGGCTCCAGCCCGCGGGCCGGAATACCTTCCAGATCAGCCCCAGAAGTCCGGCGGCGGCGAAGACCGCGACGATCGGGCCGTGGTGCTCGACGAGGAACTGCACCTGCTGGGTGAGCACGTCGAGATGGCCCGTGCCGCGCTGCCGGGCATTGCCGGAGTAGTGGGTGACCTGTTTGGGGATGTACTCCAGGACCACGCCCAGGTAGGGGTTCAGGATGACGAACACCAGGAAGGAGGCGAGCCCGGCCAGGATGAGCCAGAGCCACAGCCGACGGTCGCGCCAGCCGCGGGCGAGCACGAATCCCGTGATGGGGATGGCCGCGCCGACGCCCGTGTACTTGGTGGCCACGGCGAGCCCCACGCCGATCCCGACCTTGAGGAAGCGCCGGACCGAGGGCCGGAACACTGCATCCAGGGTCCAGTAAAAGGTCACCAAAGTGAGGAGCAGCACCAGGATGTCGGGCTTGAACTGGGTCGAGCTGAGCACATGGCGAGGAAAGGCGGACATGGCCGCCGCGGCAAGGAGCCCGACCTCGGGGGAGAAGATCCGCCGGCCGATGAGGAAGAGCACCCAGAGGCTCAGCACGCCATAGGTCACGTTGCACAGCCGGGCCAGCAGGTACGCGGTGGGGGAGTAGCGGTCGGCCGTCTTGCCGTAGATCGAGAGCGCCTGGATGCCGGTCGAGCGGTGAAGCGCCTGGCTGGCCGCGAGGATCGCCGTCTGCGGCAGGTAGGAGAGGCTCAGGTAGTAGGCTTGGCCGGGCTGCCAGTTGCCTTGGCGCAGGATCAGGGAGACGTTGCGGAAGGTATAGCGCTCGTCGTAGTAGCGCCCCGCCTGGAGCCCCTGGGCCGCATCCCAGGCCCTGAGCGCGAAGCTCACGACGAGCAGCGCGGCCAGTGCTGGACCGACCCAACCCGGCGAACGCTGCGGACTGGGATCCAGTCGATCCGGCGACAGGGTCTCCATGTGTTTCGAGGGCGGATGATAGCATGCGCCCCCGCATGAGCACCGATCGTAACGTCCTCGGCCTCATCCCTGCCGCGGGCCGCGCGGAGCGGCTGGGCCGGCTGCCTTGCAGCAAGGAGCTGCTGCCCATCGGTTTCCATGAGACGCCGCCCAAGGTGGCCTGCCACTACTTGTTGGATCGCTTCCGCGCCGCGGGCATCAGCCGGGCCTTCCTGGTGCTCCACGAATCCAAATGGGACGTGGCCCGCTACTTCGGGACCGGCGCGATGGCGGACATGGCCCTCGCCTATCTCTCGATTCCCGGCTCCCGTAGCGTGCCCGAGACCCTCGACAACGCTTTTCCCTTCGTCCAGGACTCTTTGGTGGCGCTCGGCTTCCCGGACTGCCTGTTTGAGCCGGCCGACGCCTACGCCCGGCTTCTGGAGCGGCAGGCAGCCACCGGGGCCGATCTCGTCCTCGGACTGTTTCCGACCGAGCGGTGCCGGACGACGGACATGGTGGACTGCGATTCGGACGGCCGGGTGCATGGGATCGAGGTGCGGCCGGAGAGCACGTCGCTGCGCTACAACTGGCTGATTGCGGTCTGGACGCCGGCCTTCACTCTCCATCTGCATGAGGCGGTGCGGTCGTCACCTCAAGAGGGAGGAGAGCTCCAGATCGGCGCGGTAGTGCGGTCGGCGGTCGAGAGCGGGCTCCACACCGAGGGTGTGGAGTTCCCCGAGGGATGGTTCCGCGATATCGGTACCCCCGGAGATCTGGCTGCGGCGATGCGCCAGCCTGGGGTTGAAACCCCAGGCTAGACGGGTACAGCCTCCTCCGGAGGCTCCGGCCTCCATGCCAGCACGCGGATCTTGTCCGGCGAAAAGAGGCCGTCGGTGAGCTCCCAGCCGTCCGAGGTCCACATGGCGCTGGTCTCGGCCACCTCCGGAATTCCCGTCACCAGCCTCTGAATCCGTACTTTGTAAGTCTGTCCCAACTGTTGCGGCGCGCGCTCGGCCGGAATCCAGCCGGCTTCGGTCATGGTCTTCATGCGTTCCCCTCCTCGCCCGGGCATCATTCCAGGACCGTGCCAGCATGTAAGATACGCCCCTTATGCAGAAGGTCCGACTTGCCGTGCTGGGCTGCGGAGCGGTAGCCCAGATCAACCACCTGCCGGCGATCTCCGCCTCGGAGCACGCCGAGGCAGCGGCCGTGGTGGACGCCGACGCCGAGCGCGCGCAAACCATCGCCCGGCGTTTTGGGGTCCCCGTCTTCGCCACCGACTACCGCGAGGTCCTCGACCGCGTCGACGCCGCGGTCGTCGCTTTGCCCAACAGCCTGCACGCTCCAGTCGCAATCGACCTGCTCCGCCGCGGAATCCCGGTGCTGGTGGAGAAGCCCATGGCTCTCACGGTCCGCGAGTGCGACGAGATGATCGCCGCGGCCGAGGAGGGTGGCGCCGCCCTCGCCGTGGGGCTCGACTTCCGCTTTTTCGGCGCGACCCGCTGGGTCAGGGACTTCCTCGCCGAGGGTCTCCTGGGCGAGCTGCGCAGCTTCGACCTGCGCCAGGGAGTGATCCCGCGCTGGCCGTTCGCCACGGGCTTCCTCCTCCGCAAGGAGACCGCGGGAGGCGGCGTGCTCGCCGACTTCGGCGTGCACGTGCTCGACCTCCTCCTCGTCTGGCTGGGGGATTGGGACGCGATCGACTACCGCGACGACGCGCAGGGCGGGCTCGAATCCGACTGCGAGCTGCTCTTGCGGATGCGCTCCGGGCTCACGGGGACCGTCGAGGTCAGCCGCACCCGCAACCTGCGGAACACCTGCATCTTCGAGGGCGAACGCGCCACCCTGGAGGTCGACATCTGGGACCCCGATCCCACGATCACGCTGCGGTTCGGCAATCAAGAGACGTCGCTGGCGGGCCGGGCAGGGGAATCCAGGCTCACCTTCCAGGACGTGTTCGTGCGCCAGATCGACGACTTCGCAGCGGCCATCCGCGAGGGACGCGAGCCCTTCGTGTCAGGCCGCGAGGGGCGGCGGTCGCTCGAGCTGATCGAAGCCTGCTATGCCGCGCGCCAGCCGCTGGAGCTGCCCTGGTCGAACCCTCCGGAGCTCTCGGGTTGGGAGAAGCGATGAAGGCGCTGGTCACCGGCGCCTCCGGCTTCATCGGCGGCCGGCTCGTGGAGCGCCTGGTGCGCCAAGGCGCGGACGTGCGCGTCCTGGTGCGCAGCCCGGCCTCCGCCGCGCGCCTGGCCCGCTTCCCCCTCACGTTCCACCTCGGCGACGTGACCAATTCCGCCGACCTCGACAAAGCGGTTCAGGGGTGCGATCTGGTTTTTCACTGCGCCTATGGCACGACCGGCAGCCAGAAGCGCCGCGCCTGGGTCAACCGGGTAGGGACCGAGCGCACCCTGGAAGCCGCGCACCGGGCCGGCGCGAAGCGGGTGATCTATCTCAGCACCCTGATGGTCTACGGCCAGACCGCTGACGGCGATCTCGACGAGACCGCGCCCCGCCGCCGCTTCGGCAATGCCTACTCGGACAGCAAGCTCGACGCCGAGGCGACCGCCCTCCAATACTCCCGTTCCGGACGGGTGCCGGTGACCATCCTCCAGCCCACGGCGGTCTACGGCCCCTATGGCGGCGTCTGGACGGTCCAGCAGCTCGCGGAGCTCAAGACCGGCCGCATGATCCTCGTCAACGGCGGCGACGGCCTGGCGAATGCGGTCTATGTGGACGACCTGGTGAGCGCCATGCTCCTGGCGACCGAAAAGGACGCGGCCGTGGGGGAGGCCTTCCTGATCTCCGGCCCCGAGACCGTGACCTGGCGAGAGCTCTACAGCTACTTCGCTCGCATGTTCGGGGACGGCCCCGAGCGCACCGTCTCGCGCTTGGTGGAGATGACCGAGGAGGAAGCCCGGGCCTGGTACAAGAAGCATCAGCGGGAAAAGAGCCGCTTGCACCAGGAATTCCTCCAGACCTTCAAGCAGGACCGCGGCTTCCGCGACCGGCTGATGGCCACCCGCGAGCTCATGGCTCTGCGCGAGCTTGCCAGCTCCGTGCTGCCCGAGGGGGTCCAGGACCGGATCAAGGGGAAGATGTCCGGCGGAGGAGGGAGACCCGCTCCGCCGGAAGAGAAGGGGCTGCCCATCCATCCGCTCACACCGGAGATGATCGGCTTCTTCGCCGCGAAGACCCGGGTGCGGATCGACAAAGCCCGCCGCCAGCTCGGCTACGAGCCCATTTTCTCGCTGGAGAGGGGGATGGAGCTCACCGAGCAGTGGGCCCGCTGGGCGAACCTTCTGTGAGCACCGAGCAGCGCATCCTGCGCTCGACCTTCGCGGGCTACGCCATCCAGCTCGCCCGGATGCTGATCGGCTTCGCCGCCAAGCTGGCGCTCGCCCGTCTCCTCCTGCCGGTAGAGCACGGTCTCTACGACGAGGCGCTGCGCATCGTCACGGTCGCATCGGCCGTGCGCGACCTCGGGCTGCCGTACCACCTGGTGCGCGACAGTCGCCGGCCGTACGGCACCGTCCTCGCCTCGACGCTGGTGCTGGGCCTGGTGATCTCCATCCTGCTGATCCTGGGCGCTCCGGCCGCCGGGTTCCTCAACCCCGATCTGCCGAAGGTGCTCCAGGTCTTCGCGATCTGGGTCTTCCTCGATGGCCTCGCGGTGGTGCCGCGGGCGTTCTTCGAGCGCGAGCTGACGATCGGCCGGCTCGTGGGGCCGGAGGTGCTGCGCGGGGTGACGATCACGATCGTCTCGATCGGCCTGGCCTGGAAAGGCTGGGGCGTCTGGGCGCTGGTGGTGGGCGACCTCGCGGGCGCGCTGCTTCTGGCGGCCTACTCCTGGTGGCAGGCCTGGGGCAAGATCCCGCTCCGCGCCGAGCTCCGCATCCTGCCCGACCTGATCCGTCGCAGTGGGTGGCTCTTCTGGATCTGGATCGCGCTCCAGCTCGTCACCTACATCGACATCTACATCATCGAGATCTTCGACAGCACGGAGACGGTGGGCCTGTACGTCAAGGCCTACATGATCGCCTTCCTGGTGGCCACGATCGTCTATCCGCGGGCGCTCTTTCCCACGCTGGTGGAGTACCTGGACGACCGCCCCCGCTTCCTGGAGATTTTCCGGTTGAGCACGCTGCAGCTCCTGGGCTGTCAGGTGGTGGCGAGCTACTTCCTGCTGTTCAATGCCGAGAAGGTGGTGCGCATCCTGCTCGGCCCGGGGTGGGAAGGCGCGGTGCCGCTGCTCCGGGTGATCTCCTTCATCCCCTTTTTCGATCAGTTCACCATCCTGGGTGGCGAGATGCTCAAGGCGCGCCATCGCGACCGGGTGTGGCTGGGCGTCATGCTGCTGAACCTTGTGTCCCTGATTGGGATCGGGATCGTCTTTACGCAGCGCTGGGGCGCGGCGGGCATGGGCGCCGCCAACTACCTGCTCGTGGGAAACCTCTGGATGGCCTGGGAAGTGGCGCGGGAGTTCGGCCCGCGCTTCCGGAAGTTGTTGGGCGATCTCGCCCTGATCTACCTGGTGCCGCTGCCGTTCTTCGCCCTGGCCGCGTGGCTCTTCGAGGCGGGCAGCTGGCCCCGCTTCGCCGCTTCGCTCGCGGCGGCGGCTCTCGCCGCCGCCGTACTGGTCTCCCTCTACTGGAAGCCGTTCCGGGCCTTCTTCGGACGCCCCTCGTCCTGATCTATTTCTGAACCATCGTCAGGCTCAGGTTGGAGTACCTCCAGCCATAGGTAGGGACCGCCGGCTTGCCTTTCCCTGGCTTGAGCTCGCCGAAATGGCCGAATTCCACGAACAGGGAGCTGTCGCTCCATCTGTTCTTCTTGGGGATCAGCAGGCTCAGGTCTCTGGCCGTGGCTACGAACTCCGTGCTTTCGAGTCTGCCGCCGCCGTTGACTCCGAAGTAAGCTTTCCGGTTCCCCGCATCATACGCATAGATCATGTGGTAGGTCGTCGAGCCGCCCAGCACCAGATCGGCCGGCCTCAGCCTGCCGGTCGTGGGCTTGGGAGCGTCGACGTTCTGGTTCATGGCGAAGAAGTTGCCGCCCTGGCCGAACACGTTGACGTTGCCCACGGTGTTGCGGACATAGCTGCCGCGGTGGAGCCAGACCAGGTTGTGGCTGCCGGGCGCGTAGTCGGGGTTCCAGTAGCCTGGGGTGACGTCCCATTCGAGGATCAGCTTGTCCAGGGAAAGATCCCTGGGGATGTTGATACAGACCACTCCGATCCGGCTCCCCAGTGTAGGGGTATGGATATCTCCGGCCCGGACGGCCCTGAGGACGCGCGGCTGCTGGGGCACGGGCTCCGCCTCGACGGTGAACTTGCAAGGAGCGCCCGGGCCGCTGCCTTGGCCCCAGATCGCCTTGGGTTCATCCTTGCCGGCCGCGGCAGCGTAGGCACGAAAGGTTTGATCGCAGGACACCTGGGCGTCCGCGGCCCTGCTCAGGTTCGAGCGCCCGGCAAAGTCGATCTGGGCGCTGGAGCCGGCCGGGACCTCCAGGGCGGCCTCGTCGAGGACGGCGCCCGCGGCGTCGAGCAGCCGGGCCTGGCAGCGGGCCGGCCGGTCACCAGGTACCGCCGCCCCCACGACCAGAAGACGATAGCTGTCGCGCCCCAACCCGGTGAGCGCAGCCGTGTCGCCGGCAGGGTGCAGGCGGTCGAGGCGGTCCGCGGTAGTGATGGAAACGGCAAGGCAGAGGCTAAGTGCGAACAGTGAGAGGATGAGTCTAATCACAGACGACCTCCAACAGCAGCCGCGAACGGCGTCCTACGGATTTACATGAACTGACTCCTATTACTATATCGCAATCGACAGGAATAGCAAGATGGCCCCGCTACGGAATCATCTCGATCCTGAGGTTTGAGTAGACCCAGCCATAGGTCGGGAACTCGATCCCCTCGGCCGCCTGCGCCGCGGTGTGGCCGAACTGCACGAACAGCCCCGTGGCGGGAACCGTGATCGTCTTGTTGATCGCCGAGCCGTTCATCTCCAGCGTCGAGACCGTGGCGCCTCCCGAGGTGACCGTCATAGTGATCTTGTTGGTTTCCGCATCGTAGACGTAGCGCAGATGGTAGGAGACTCCCTGCTGGAGCGTCAGGGGGACCTCCTGCGCCGTCAAAGCCTTGGCAGCCATGTCCACATTCTGGGTGTTCTTGATTCCGCTGCGCGGCGGGCCGAACGTGTTCACGTTGGCGAGGGTGTTGCTCCGGTACTTGCCGCGGTGGATCCAGATGAGGTTGTGGTTGCCGTCGGGCTTGCTCGCCGTCCAGGGACCGGGGACCACGTCCCACTCGACGATGAACCTCCGGAGGGCCAGAGGCTGAGCCACCGGGACGTTGATGATCCTGACCTCCTGTCCCGCGACCGGCATGTGGACCTGGCCAGTGCGTTCGAACACGATCGCGCCGGGCGCGGGTCCCGGACCGGTCGGGCCGGGCAGGGTCGAAGCGCCGGAGGCCGAGGGAGTCACGAACGAGAGCAGCGTCCGGGAGGCGGTGAACACCGGCGCGAACGCGAAGAAGAGCTGGTTGCAGGTGACCTCGGCGCGGGCGTCGGCGATGGACGGCGCTCCCAGGAGCAGCAGGGCATCGCCGAAGTTGCGCAGAGACAGCGGCTGCACTCCCACCCGCGCGGTGCCTCCGATCTGCGTGCCGTCGGCCCGGAAGAACAGGATGTCGCAGGTCGCCGCCTGGTTGGAGAGGTTCACGACCGCCAGGTCCGTGTAGGAGCCGGCCGCGTCGCGGAAGAGCCCCTGCAAGTGCGCGGACGAGCCCGCGGTCAGCGCGTTGTCCGACGAGATCACCGGCACTTCGGTGGTCCCGGCGAAGCCACTGGCCGGGGAATTCGCCATCCGCGCGTGGACGAACACCTGGGTGCCTGCCTCGATCTCCAGCAGCCCGGGAGCGCCCGGAGAGCTGAGGCCGACCAGCTTGTTGGTGCGCAGGGGCAGGAGCGTCGCCTTCGTGGTCGGCACGGGCCGCTGGGTGCCGTTCGTGCCCGCGGGCAGGAAGAGCGTGGCGTACCGCCGCTCCTGGGCTCCGCTGTTGCTCAGCCAGACCTCGGTGAGATGGGTGCTCCCTCCCGAGCCGTTGCGGTCGAGCACCGGGACATAGACGAAACCGGCAAAGGCAGGGGAGATGGACAGGGCCGTGATGACCCACGCGAGACCGATGACAAAGCGCTGCTTCATGTCGCTACAACCTCCGGGCCGACTGCATTGGGACCCGGAGTGATCATAGCAAAAGCCGCATGACGGCTACAGGGCAGGTCTTGCGCTAAGCTTCACGCATGTCGTACAGCCGCTGCCGCCTGGTTTTCCTCCTCCTGATCCTCCTCCTAAGCATGTCCCTTCCCGCGGTCACTTCGGCCGCCACTCTGCCTCCCGGCTTCGTCGAGACCCGCCTCGCCGCGGGGCTTGACCGGCCCACGGCGATGACCGTGGCCCCGGATGGGCGCATCTTCGTCTGCGAGGAGAAGGGCCGGTTGCGCGTCATCAAGGACGGCGTCCTGCTTGCGAAGCCCTTCGTGAGGCTCAAGGTCTACGCGCACGGCGAGCGTGGGATGCTTGGCGTGGTGCTCGATCCCGACTTCGAGAGCAACCACTACATCTACATCTA
Source organism: Acidobacteriota bacterium (assembly GCA_034667225.1). Classification (GTDB taxonomy): domain Bacteria; phylum Acidobacteriota; class Thermoanaerobaculia; order Multivoradales; family UBA5704; genus DATMER01. The sequence continues at coordinate 29,155 of JAXDKG010000043.1, read as the reverse complement.
CTACACGGCGACCAAGCCGGTGGCCCACAACCGGCTGAGCCGCTTCATCGCCGACGGCGACGTGGCGCGTCCGGGCAGCGAGACCGTGTTGCTGGAGCTGCCCAAGCTGGTGACCGAGCTGCACAACTCCGGCACCCTGCGCTTCGGGCCGGACGGCAAGCTCTATGTCTCCGTGGGGGAAAACTACATCCCCGAGAACGCCCAGCGCATGGACAACCCGCTCGGCAAGATCCTGCGGCTGAACCGCGACGGCACCATACCGGCCGACAATCCCTTCTACAACGGGACCACCGGCCTGGCGCGGGCCATCTGGGCGCTCGGGCTGCGCAATCCGTTCAGCTTCACCTTTGAACGCGGGACCGGGCGGATGTTCATCAACGACGTCGGCCACCGCACCTGGGAGGAGATCAACGAGGGAGCGGCCGGCGCGAACTACGGCTGGCCCGAGGTCGAGGGTGCGGCGAACGATCCGCGCTTCCGCGAGCCGCTCTTCACCTATGGCCACGGCAACGGCCCGGAGAAGGGCTGCGCCATCACGGGCGGCACCTTCTACGACCCGCCCACGCCGCTCTTTCCGCCGGAGTACGACGGCAAGTATTTCTTCTCCGACTACTGCAACGGGTGGATCCGCCTCTTCGACCCCGAGACCGGTACGGCCGAGCCCTTCGCGAGCGGCATCGCCACGGCCATCGGCCTGACGGTGGGGGAGGACGGCAGCCTCTACTACCTCGCCCACCACGGCGGCGAGGTCTACCGGGTGATCTACACGCAGAGCCAGGCGCCGTCGATCTCGGTGCAGCCCGAGGACCTGAAGGTGCCGGTGGGGGAGGGGGCGGCGTTCTCCGTCCAGGCCTCCGGCGCGGCACCCCTGGCCTATCAGTGGCGGCGCAACGGCACGCCGATCCCGGGCGCCACCGCGGCGCAGTACACGCTCTCCCCCGCGGCGCTGGCCGACAGCGGCGCGCGCTTCGACGTGGTGGTCACCAACGGCTTCGGCTCGGTGACCAGCCGCGAGGCGCGGCTCGACGTGGTGAACGGCCATCGCCCCACGGTGTCGATCGCGGCGCCCGCCACCGGCACGCTGTTCCGGGCCGGCGAAACGATCGCTTTCCGGGGCGGCGCCACGGATGCCGAGGATGGCGCCCTGCCCCCCTCCGCCCTGACCTGGAAGATCGACTTCCATCACCTGGATCACATCCACCCCTTCTTGCTCGACACGCCGGGCATTGCGGAGGGCACCTTCACCATCCCCACGCAGGGCGAGACCTCGCCCGAGGTCTGGTACCGCATCTACCTCTCGGCCCGGGATCACGACGGCCTGGTGACCGAAACCTTTGTGGACGTAGTGCCGCGGCTGGCCGCGATCCGGCTGGAAAGCGAGCCGGAGGGGCTCAAGCTGACGCTGGATGGCATGCCGCACACGGCGCCGTACGGCGAGGTCGGAGTGGTGGGAATGCTGAGGACGCTTGGAGCGCCGTCGCCGCAGGTCCTGGGCGAGGACAGTTACGAATTCGTCTCCTGGTCCGACGGCGGAGCCGCCAACCACGTGATCGCCACGCCGGAATCGGACGCGACCTGGAAGGCGATCTTCCGCAAGGTCGAGGGCGGTGGCGTAGGCACCGGCCTTACCGGCACCTATTTCGCGAAGCCCGATTTCAAGGGCGCAGCCTTCGTCAGGATCGATCCCATGATCAATTTCGACTGGAAGCTCGGCGCGCCGGCGCCGGGGATCGGAGCCGACGCCTGGAGCGCGCGGTGGACGGGGGAGATCGAAACACAGGTGGGCGGACCGCACACCTTCTTCCTGCGCAGCAACGACGGCGCGCGGCTCTGGATCGACGGCGTGCCCGTGGTCGACGACTGGAAGGATCACGCCTCCCGGGTGAGCCAGGGGACGATCGAGCTCCAGCAGGGCCGCCGCTATTCGATCCGCCTGGACTACCACGACACCGCCGGCCGGGCGAGCGTGCGGCTGCTCTGGTCGGCTCCGGGCCTCCCGCGCCAGGTCGTGCCCGCCGACCGGCTCTTCCCATAGCCGAGGATCATGAAGAACTCCCGGGCTCGACTCGACCCAGGCTTGGCTGTTCTGCTCCTCGTCCTGCTGCTCTGGGGCGGCTTCCTGATCTTTCGGACCTCGTTCGTGGCCGAGGACGGCAAGCGGTACTTCTGCCTGTTCGACGACGCCATGATCACCATGACCTACGCCCGCAACCTGGTGGAAGGGTACGGGCTCAACTGGGCGCGCCAGGGCGCCCCGGTCGAGGGGTTCACCCACCCGCTCTGGCTGGTGCCCATGGTGGCGGCCAACCTCCTGCCGCTGGAGCTGCGCTTCCGCAGCCTGCCCATCCAGCTCCTCTCGCTGGCCGTGCTCGCGCTACTGGTCGTGGCGGTCCGGCGCCTGATGCTGTCGTGGTTCTCCGGCGAACGAGCTCGCCATTGGATGCCCGCCGCGGTCATGACCGCCTTCTGTTACTCGCTCGCCTTCTGGTCGCTCATCGGCATGGAGACCGGCCTCCAGGCCCTGCTCGCCGTGGTGGCCGTCCATCTCGCGATCGCTTCGGTGGAAGGGAGGCGCGAGCGGCACCTGGAGCTGTGGGCCGTCTGCGCCGCGGCCTACCTGGTGCGCATGGACATGCTCCTGCTCGTGCTGGCGGTCCAGGCCTGGGTGGCGCTGAGGGGCGGTCTGCGCCGCGACCGCAGGAGATGGCTCCTCGGGCTAGGGCTCTTCCTGGCCGTGGCGCTCGGCTACGAGGTGTTCCGCTGGGTCTACTTCCACGACTTCCTGCCGAACACGTACTACCTCAAGATGACCGGCGTGCCTCTGGCAGTCCGGCTTCTGCGCGGCCTCCTTTCCCTCGAGCTCTTCGTCCGCGACCACCTCCTGCTCCTTCTCGCGGCCGGGGTCGGAGCCCTCCCCCTGCTGCGGCACAACCGGCGGCTGGAGCTGCCGGCCGGGATTTTCCTCCTCTACTGCGCCTACAGCGTCTGGGTCGGCGGGGACGCCTGGGACCTGGACGTGGAGGTCCCGGTCCGTGCGAACCGCTACATCTCCTTCGTGCTGCCGCTGCTGTTCGTGCTGCTCAACGGTGTGCTCAACCGGGTGCTGGATGCCCGGAAGAGTCCTGAAGAGCTGTCGGGGAAGTGGGCCGCGGCCGCGGCGGCGGCTCTTGGCCTGGTCCTCGTCAACGGCCTCTGGCCCGGCGGCACGGATACGGCCTGGCGACTGATGATGGGAACCCAGCGGCCGCCGCAGGTGGAGAGCCATCTCACGGTGCTGCGCCAGCTCCGCCGGATGCAGCGGGCGGTGCGGCCCGAGGCCACGATCGCCACGGCCTGGGCGGGCATCCCGGCCTACTTCAGCGACTACAAGCTGGTGGACGTCCTGGGCTTCAACGACCGCCACGTGGCCCGGGCGCCGAGCCGTCTGCCAGGGGACGAGGATCATCCCCGGCTCTTCCGTCCGGGGCACGACCGTTGGGACTTCGACTACCTGCTCAAGAGGGTCCGGCCCGACGCCTTCTTCCAGGTCTGGGGCCCGCGCCTGGAGGGGCTCAATGTGGGGGAGCTGATGACCTCCGCCGGCTACCAGCGGCACAACGGCATCTGGCTCAAGCAGGGCTCGCCTTACGTCCTGGACCTGCCGCCGCCGCCGCAGGATCCGCCGCACCGCGAGGCGGAGCACCGGCGCCATCAAAAGAAGCGCCGGCCCGCATAGAGCCGCCGCCTACTGGAACATCTCCACCCGGAGGTCGTGGTACGACCAGCCCCAACTCGGGATCTCGGGGCCTTCCTGGCCCGGGAAGTGTCCGAACTCCACGTTCAGGGAGGGCGGATGGACCGTCAGGATGTGGCCCGAGGCCGTACCGGGCATGCTGAAAGTCCTGAGCTTCGCGCCCCCCGCGGAGATCTCCGTGGTGATCTGATTCGTCGTAGCGTCGTAGGTGTACCGCAGGTGGTAGCGCTTGCCCTGCTCGAGCTGCAGCCCCGCCTCGTTGCTCGTCACCTCGCCGGGTCCCAGGTCCACGTTCTGGTTCATCTTGATCGTGTACTTGTTCGGCCCGAAGGCGTTGACGTTGGCGATCGTATTGCCGCGGAACTTGCCGCGGTACAGCCAGATGATCGCGTGGTTGCCCGGGATCTTCTCGCGGTTCCAGGGGCCCGGGATGAAGTCGCACTCGATGACCATGCGCTTGACAGCGAGCGTCGTCTGGATCGGGATGTCGACCGTGCCCTTGGCGTTGTTCGGCGGCGTGGCAGTGTGGATGAGGCCGCTCTTCTGGAAGACGACCGAGTTGCCCGAGCCGGGAGTGGGAGGCGGATTCGAGCTGCCGCCGCTGTCCGCGACGGTGGAGGCCGACGGCTCCAGGAACCAGACCTGCGACAGGGGCAGGTTGACCACGGAGGCGAAGATGAAGAACGGCTGGTTGCAGGTGACCTGGACCCGCGCATCCGAGATCCTCTGCTCGCCCACGGCGCCCAGCGTGTCGTCGAACTGGCGCAGCGACAGGGCGAAGAAGGACAGCGTCACCGTCGAGCCGATCGGCGTTCCATCCACCCGGAAGAGCTTGAGCTCGCACTGCGCTCCCTGGCTGCCGAGGTTCACCAAGGCCATGTTCGAAACGGTGCCCCGGCCGGGATCGCGCTCCAGGCCAACCAGGAAGGCGGTCTTGCCCGCGGCGATCGTGTTCGTGGACGAGATCACGGGCACCGAGGTCCGCGTCTGGATGCCCGAAGGCGAGGTGTTGATGAGCTGAGCCTCGACCGACATCTCCTGGCCGGAGCGCACTTCGAGGAGGCCGGACGCGGGCCCCACGTTCGAAAGCAGGAAGGTGCGCTGCGCGGGCACCGGGATCTCCGTGCCGCCGCTGTGCGTGCCGTCCGTGCTGGCCGGGATGAAGTGGGTGGAGAAGCCGCGCTGCGCGCCGGCCGGGTTCGAGACCCAGACCTCCGTCGAGTGCAGGCTGCCGTCATTCCAGCTCGGCAGGGTCACCGGGACGTAGACGGGGCCTGCCCAGACCGGGACGGACGCAGAGCACAGCACAAGGGCGGCGAGCGTTGCCTTCTTCACGGGCACCTCCTCGGGAGGTTACGGACGTACTGCGAAAATAGCTTCCTGAACATAGGTTACGCCAGTTGCGCCGTCCGCGCAATCCCCCAGAAGCGTCGTAAAGCGGCATAAACAAAAGAGGACCGGGTTTCCCCGGTCCTCTTCGAATCGCCGTGGCGTTCCTGCTTCAGTTCGCCGACGCGGTCTTCAACTCGACGCGCAGGTTGCCGTAGCGCCAGCCCGGGCTGTCCATCTCCGGCAGATGCTGGCCCTTGTGGTGGCCGAACTCGGAGAAGAGCGAGCCCTTGGGGCTGAGGCCGGCCTTGGTCACGATCAGCATCTTGCCTTTCGGCGCCGTGCCCATGGTGCTCGTGTTGAGCAGCGCGCCGTTGTTGAACAGCTCGAGCGTGACCGACTTGGCGGCCGCGTCGAAGGTGTAGCGGAGGTGATAGACCGAACCCTGCTGCAGCAGGGCGCCCATCTTCGTATTGGTATTGGTGAGCTTGGCCATGTCGATGTTCTGGGCCATCTTGACGAAGCCCTTGCCGGGCCCGAACGCGTTGACGTTGGAGACCGTGTTGCTGCGGAAGCGGCCACGGTGGAGGAACATCAGGTTGTGGTTTCCGGAAACCATCCTCTTGTTCCAGGGGCCGGGGGCGACGTCCCACTCCAGGACCATCCTGGCCACATTGAGGTCGCGGGGAACGTGGATGCAGACGATCCCCTTCTCGTGGCCCTTGTCCGCGTTGTGGATGACCCCTTCCTTGCCAGCCAGGAAGATGCCGGGCTGGAACTCGACCGCGTCGACCGTGAAGTTGCAGGCACCGTTGGGGCCGACGTCTTCGCCCCACGTGACCTTCTTGTCACCGGTGCCGGCCGCGGCGCCGTAGGAGTAGAAGGGCTGATCGCAGGAGACCTGGGCGCCGGCGGCGACGCGCTTGCCGATCCGGCTGGCGAAGTCGATCTGGCCGGTGCCGCCCGCGTCGACGGCGAAGCGGGCCTCTTCGATGAGGTTGAACTTCGTGTCGAGCAGACGGGCCGAGCACTGGGCGGACTTGGCGCCGGGAACGGCCGCACCGACCACGAGGGTGCGGTAGCCGCCCTCGTGCTCGAGCCCGCCCACCGCGGCGATGTCCCTGGCCGGAGACAGCTGATGGGCGTCGAAGGGCAGGGTGCCTACGTCGTCGTCCCTGCGGGCGGCGTCGACGAAGGGGACGGCGAGGGCAAGGGCAAGAGCGAGCGGAACGAACGCCTTCTTCATTGCGAAACACCTCCGTGTGTCTGCGAGGAAAACCCGGACTTCCGCCACGGGCGCTTCCTCATCTGGCCTGCAAGAAATAGCTACCGGGGCATGGTACGCGGTTTGCCAAGAACGCGCAACTCAGAAACGCGCAACTCGGCATCGACGAAAGCCGATCGGTTCTGGGTCGTGCTCTGGTTCCTACGTTTTGCCATCGATAGCGTGATCCGAAATCTCCTGGCGGCAATCTTAAACGGCTCGTTTGGGGAATGCAACCCAAATTGTGCAATCCACCGTGCGGTACTATCGCTCCGCTCTGAGGAGGGCAGATGCTCGGAACGCTTGGCCGGCGCGCCTTCAAGCCGGTCTACCTCGTCTACTACCGTCTTCTCTACGGCCGCCGGTTCCCCTTCGCGGACCGGCTGGAGCGCCGCATCCGCGCCTGGGAGCATCAAACCGGCCGGGGAGACGCGCCGGTCTCGCGTCAAGCGTGGGAGGAGCAGTACCGGGCCGGCAACTGGGCCTTCATGAGGGCCACGGACGAGCTGGCCCGCTACAGCGTGATCGCCGGCTATCTCGATCATCTCCATCCCGGAGGCTCGGTGCTCGACGTGGGCTCGGGCGAGGGGATCCTCCTCGATCATCTCCACCATCATTTGAGCCCTTCCCGCTATCTGGGGATCGACCTCTCCGAGGAGGCCGTGCGGCAGGGGGCTCATCGGATGGGCAAGCGTGCCTCGCTCCTGGCTGCCAATGCGGAGGAGTACCGTCCCACCGAGCGCTGGGACGCCATCGTCTTCAACGAGTGCGTCTACTACTTCGAGGACCCGATCGGCACCGTGCTCGCGTACCGGGACGGCCTTGCGGAAGGGGGCACGCTGATCGTTTCGACCTTCCGCTCGCGCCGTGCGGACATCATCGCGAAGCGCCTGATCGAAAGGCTTCCGTTGATCGAAGAGGTCGCGGTGACGAACCGGAAGGGGACGTGGGTGGTGCGGCTGTTCCGGCCCTAGGAGATGACCTTTTTTTGCTTCATGCGCTCTACCCATTCCTCGTAGGACATCGGGCAGTTGGCAAGCCGCAGTGTGTGGTGAGGGGAGAGGTGGAGATCCTCGGGGAGATGGCCGTGCCCGATGTCCTTGCGGGAAGAGCGCCGGATCCCGAACTGAACGATGAGATTGTCCTCGTAGTAGACGCTTGCCAGATCGTGGGCGCCGCGACCGCGGTCCACGGCAGCGTTGAGCTTCCTCACGATCCGGTCCGCGTGCTCTCGCGTGACCAGCGGTCCTCTACGCGGCACGGATGAAGTCCCGGAGGACTGCGAGCCGGCGGGCCGGCTCCGGGCCGAGCTTCTCGGCAGGATGGGATCTCAGGCTGTCGAAGACATCTAGGACAAGGGCCTTGAGGTTCTCGAACGCCTCCTGCTGCGTCTCTCCAGAAGCGTTGACGTTGGCCTCGACAAACGAGGCGACGAACTCTTCTCCCTCGGGCCGGATGAGGACCGGAATGGGACGGAGGACCTCGTAGGGTTCCGGCGCGAAGGTGGAGATCTGGATGGTCACGGGATCGATACGCTCGGAAAGCGTGCGAACGGCTTGCTCCAGACGATCCAACCTCAGAGCCTGGTCGAACTGTTCCATGCCCCGAGTTTACCCGGAACCGGAGTCCTGATCTAGTGTCTTACGGGAACAGGTTCCGGAGAGAAGCGTGCCGGAGGCGGTGCGAGCCACCGCAGGTTCTCGTCGACGCGGCCCTCGCCCTGGAGCTCGCGGATGCGCAGCAGGCGGGTGAAGCGGGGACCGAGGAACTCGGCCTCGGTCAGTCCGGCCGCGCGGTAAGCATCGGCGAGCTCCTGCGCTCCGCGGCGGGCGTCCCACTGCGGCCGGAAGGCGGGGAGCACGCGCTCGATCTTGGAGCAGTCCACCCGGTAGCAGCGCTTGTCCGGGCCGGCGCCTTCGGCGTAGGTGATGCGGCAGCCGGGCACGGTCTCGGCCACGATCTCGGCCAGCTCGCGGATGCGGTAGTTGTCCGCCGTGCGGCCGACGTTGAAGGCCTGGTCATGGACGTCCTGCCGGGGCGCTTCGAGCGCGGCGAGGAAGGCCCGCGAGATGTCCTCGATGTGAACGATCGGACGCCAGGGCGTGCCGTCGCTCATCATGTGGATGCGCCCGGTGGTGATCGCATAGCCCACGAGGTTGTTGAGCACCAGGTCCACCCGCAGGCGGGGGGAGACCCCGTAGGCCGTGGCATTGCGCAGGTAGACGGGACTGAAGCCGTCGTCCGCCAGCTCGGCGAGCTGCTGCTCCAGGCGCACCTTCGAGATCCCGTACGGCGTCACCGGGTTGAACGCGGCGCTCTCGTCCAGGAAATCGTCCCCGGCCGCGCCGTAGGTGCTGCACGAGGAGGAGAACAGGAAGCGCTTCACCCCTGCCTGCTTGGCGAGCCGCGCGAAGCGGATCGAGGCTGCATCGTTGATGTCGAAGGTCAGCGAAGAGTCGAGGTTGCCGAGCGGATCGTTGGACAGTCCGGCCAGATGGAGGACGGCCTCGAATCCCTGAAGATCGCGCAGCTCGGCGTCTCGGAGGTCTTTTCGGAGTGAGAGGATCTCCGAGGCCTTGTGCCCCGCGAGCAGGCAGGGCTCGAAGAAGTCCGCATCGAATCCGAAGACCTCGTGCCCCGCCGCTTGCAGCAGTGGGACCATGACGCTGCCGATGTAGCCGTTGTGGCCGGTGACCAGGACTCTCATGATGGGGCGGGAGCGTATCAGATGGGGCGGGCGTCAAGCGCCTGGGGTTGAAACCCCAGGCTAGAAAAGTACAGCCCCTCCCGGGGCTGGCTGACGCAACAACGGGAAGCTCGCCCCCGGAGGGGGCGATACTCTTCTAGCCTGGGGTTTTAACCCCAGGCGCGATCCCCGCCCGGGCGTCTCACGCCCGCCCGCGGGATGCTCCGACTCACCCCCGAGTCGCAGCATCCCGACCTTCCGCAGCAGGAAAACGCCCGGTTTTCGGAGCATCCGAGCCGGCGGCGGCAGCCACCCGAGGCCGTTATGCTCCGAATCGAGGCCCGGCAGGTCCGGCTTGCTCCCAATATGCTCCGAAAGACGGCCGGTATGCTGCGACTCGCGCACGAGCGGCTGCCGCTCACGGTCGGGCCGCTGAGACTCGGGGCCGAGTCGGAGCATACCGAGCGTGAGCGGAGCCGGCGCACGGCCGAGTCGGAGCATCTCTGCCTCGCTTGGCCCCCGCCGGGCCTCCGGATGCTCCCAATCAGCCGGGATCAAGGCGCGATCACCCGATATTTCCAGCAACCCTCCAGGCGGCCGAGCCTCCAGCCGAGCTGCCAGAGCCAGCGGGCGCGGCCTTCCCGGCTCAGGAGCATCATCGGGGTCTTCACGAGCAATTTGGCCCAGCGGAGGGCGCCGGGAAGCCAGCCGAGGCGCGGCATGCCCCGGGTGCGGTACTTCTTGTAGATCAGGACATTGTGCTTCCCGTAGCTCACCCCCTGCCGGAAGATGCTGCCCGAGTCGTGCCGGTGGCGGATGCGCACGACCGCGTCCGGCGCGAAGGCGAGCTCGTGGCCGGCGAGCTGAAGGCGCCAGCAGTAGTCCGTGTCCTCCAGGGCAGGCATGGACTCGTCGAAGCCTCCGACCTCCTCGTGCGCGGAGCGCCGCACTCCCAGTCCGCCGCCTCCGGCGTGGGGGAGGAAGGCCGGGTAGTCGTAGCGGGTAACTCCATCTTTCTGCGGGTTCAGGTGGGTGCGCTGCACCCAGGCCGGGTTCAGCGCCTGGTTGTCATAGCGGCAGGCGACGAAATCGTGCTGCGCGAGGGCCTTGGCCATGGCCTCCAGCCAGCCGGGAGCGACCTGGTCGTCCGCATCCACGAAGAGGAGAGCGTCCCCGGTTGCCACGGCCGAGCCCAAGTTGCGGGCGTGGGCCTGACCCCGCCTGCCCGAGGCGTCCACCACCCGGAGACCCGGGATGCGTGCCTTGTATCGCTCGACGAGGGCGCGGGAGCCGTCGGTCGAGCCGTTGTCGGCCACGATCACTTCCCACTCGCCGGGCCAGCTCTGGCCTGCCAGGGCTTCGAGCTGGTCTCCGATTGTCGCCGCAGCGTTGAGGCAGGGGATCACGACGCTGAGCTTGCGGGGGATGTCCACGAGGGGGGCATGATAAGCCATTGATAAGAGATACCATTCGCCTCCGTGATCCCTCGTCCTGACCGCCGCCAGGAAGTTTGGCTCTTCGCCGCCCTGATCGTGCTGCACCTGCTGCCGATCTGGCTGCTGCCGTTCGCCCCGACCCAGGACGGCCCGGCTCATCTCTCGATGGCCCATGCCCTTCGGCAGTACGGCGAGTCCGATGGGCTCTACCTGCGGGAGTACTTCGTCCAGAACCAGGAGGCGATCCCCAACTGGTTCGTCTTCTTCCTGCTCTCGGACGTCCTTCGCTTCCTCTCTCTGCCGGTGGCGGAGAAGGTGCTGCTCTCGGCGTATGTGATCCTGCTGCCTCTCTCGGCCCGTTATGCATTACGGCCGCGGGCCAGGTTCCTCGCCTTCCTGAGCTTCCCCTTCATCTACAACTTCCTGCTCAACATGGGCTTCTACAACTTCTGCTTCAGCCTGCCCGCGTTTCTCTTCTCTGTGGGCTTCTGGCTGCGGCATCGCGGGCGCCTCGGGATCGGCCACACGGCCATCCTCGCGCTCCTGGTCCTATGGACCTACTTCTGCCATCCGGTCACGCTGGCGGTGCTGGTGGGGACTCTCCTGACGCTCGCCTCCTGGCGCACCCTCCGCCTGCGGTCTTTCAGCGGATTGGTGGCACCGCTGGCGGCTTCGGCCCCGGCAATAGTCCTCCTGCTCTCCTTCCTTCAGGACCGGATCGGCGGCAAGGTTTCGGACATGACCTTCGCGGCCAAGGCCCGCCAGCTCGCGAGCCTCTATTCGCTGGTCTCGCTCGACACACGGCTCGTGTTCTTCTCGATCGCGCTTGCCGTGCTCCTGGGCCTTCTCGCCGCGACGGCTCTGTCGCGCCGGTTCCGCAGAAGACGGCTGCTGCCGGGCGACGGGCTTCTCTTCGCCTGCCTCTTTCTCATCGGGATCTACTTCGCGGCCCCGAACGAGATGGGGCAGGGAGGATTCGTCACCCACCGGCTCAACCTGTTTCCCTTTCTGGTGCTGATCCTCTGGCTGGGGACGTTCTCCTTCCCGGAGGCGCTTCGGACGGCGATCCGCTCTGCGAGCGCCGCGATCTCCCTCGGGTTCCTGGCTGCGATGTTTGCGATCTGGGCGGGGCTGGGCGCCTATCTGTCGGACATCCTGACCGTGGCCCCTCACCTGGAGCCCCAGCGCACACTGCTGACCCTGTCCTTCTCGAATGCCGGAGAGGACGAGGACGGCAGCGGAGACGACCTCACCTTCCGCACCTGGCCGTTCGTCCACGTGGGGAGCCATCTGGCGGCGCGCGTGCCGCTGGTGGACCTGGCCCTTTATGAGGCCCATGAGGACTACTTTCCGCTCACCTACCGGCCGCGGCGCGATCCCTTCATCCACCTGGCCCGCGACCCTCTCGACCTGGAGGCCCAGCCGCCCCGGGTGGATATCAATAACTATCCGGGACGTATCGACTACGTGCTTCTCGTCTGGCCAACGGCGGACGAACGGGGAGCGGGGGACGTGCGGCGCCAGCTCGGAGCCTACGAGCGGGTCCATGTCTCTCCAGAGGGGCTTGCCGAGCTGTGGCGCCACAAATAAGGCGACCTTCCGGAGAGATTCTGCTGCTCGGAGCGCTGGTCGCGGTCCAACTGATCCCGATCTGGACCCTCTCCTACTTCCCGTCCCAGGACGGCCCTGCCCACCTGGCCATCGCCAACATCCTGCGCGAGTACGGAGGACCCGACGGGAAGGTGCTGCGGGAGTACTTCGTGCTCGAGCCCGGGGCGCTCACCAACTGGTTCGTCTACATCCTGCTGGCCCACGTCCTGCGGTTTCTCCCCATGGCGCTGGCGGAGAAGGCCTTCCTCAGCGCGTACGTAATCCTCTTCCCCCTGTCGGTGCGCTACGCGGTGCGGGCGGTGGAGCCCCGCAACGCCTTCCTCGCCCTGCTTGCCCTGCCATTCACCTACAACTACCTGCTGGGGATGGGCTTCTATAACTTCTGCTGCAGCCTGGTGGCATTCTTCTTCGCCCTCGGGTATTGGTTGAGGCACCGGGAGCGGCTCGGATGGCGGCATGGGACTGTCTTCGCGCTCCTCACGCTCGGGGTCTATCTCTGCCACGTAGTTTCGGTGGGGACGCTGCTGGCGGCGATCGGGACGCTGGCCGCCTGGACCGGATTCCGCCGGCTGGTACCCACGGTCCTGGCCTTGATGCCCACCCTGGTCCTGATGCTCGTCTTCGTCGGCCGGGCGGCTTCGGAGACCACCTCGATCCCGGCGAAAGAAAAGCTGGTGAAGCTTCTGACGGGGGATGTGCTGGCTTCTTTCGATCCCCGGACCCGCTATCTCGGCTATGCGGCAGCAGTCCTGTTCGGCGCGCTGGCTCTCTGGGTGCGAAAGAGCCAATGGCTCGCGGTCTTCCTGGTCTTCGTCGCTCTGGTCCTCGTGGTGCCCTCGAACGTGGGGGTCGGCGGGTTCATCGAGCTGCGCCTGAGCCTCTTCCCCTTCTTCGCCCTGATCCTCTGGCTTTCCGCGTCCGACCCTCCCGCGGCTCTCCGGCAGGGGATCCAGGTCGCGGCGGTCGGTCTAACCCTGGCTCTGCTCGGAGTGCTCTGGACCCGCTGGCGGGTCCTCGACGGCTACCTGGCCGAGTACATCTCCGCCGAGGAGCGGATCCCGGAGGGGAGCACGGTGCTCCCCCTGTCCTACTCCCACTGCGGCACGGGGCCGGACGGTCGCGAGCTCGCGTACCGGATTCAGCCTTTCCTGCATGCCGGGTCGCACGTCGCGGCCGGAAAACCCGTGGCCGATCTGAGCCTCTACGCGGCCAACTACGAAGGCTACTTCCCCGTCCACTACCGCCCGGCGCTGAACCCGTACCGCCACATCGCTCAGCGGCACTGGGTCGAGAGGGTGCCACCCTGGGTGGATTTCCTGACCTATCCGAAGCGCACCGGGGGACGGGTCGATTTCGTGCTGCTCTGGCAGATGCCCACCGGCCGGCGGTATTCGGGGCATGCGGCGGTGCGCTCCCTCTGGCAGCAGCTCCGGACGGGCTACGAGCGGGTCTGGGTCTCCCCGCGGGGTTTTACCGAGCTTTATCGCTTCCGAAAGGAGGACAAGCGGGTACGGACGAGAGGAGCCAGGATCTTGCCGACCGCGCGGTGACCTGCCTCGTTCCAGTGCTGGTCGAGAGGGTAGCGGAGACGCGGCCAGTCGGCCCCGATGCTGTCGAGGGAGAGATAGGGGATTGCCCTCGCCTTCAGGGCTTCCTCGAGATTCGCGCGGTCGACCTCGTAATCCCGGCCGCGGCTCTCGACGAGCACGGCGAGGAATCCAGCTTTGCCGGCGTTGGCCTGGGCGCGGATCGAAGCCAGGGCCTGCGCCGTGGGCTCGTAGAGCTCCGGGGAGGGGCGGAACGGCTCTTCCTTCTTGCCGGCCAGGGCCCGGGCGGCGTCTCCCAGGGGGGGCAGGGCGAGCCGCGCCAAGTAGGAGACGTGCTTGGCCCAGGCCGTGGCGGTCCCGATTCCCGGCAGGCGGGTGTCGCCCAGATAGAGGTTGCCCCCGATCAGGTGGATGCGCGCCAGGTGGCGCTGGGAAACGATGTACCCCTCCAGGTAGAGAAAGGGGTTGTCGCACCGGTTGCGGTCCCAATGAGGGGAGAGGGTGACGACGACGAAGTCCGGCCGCAGGCGGGGGAGGAGGGCGCGGGCGTGCCCCGTCATCTGGCAGGTGCTGTACCCGGGGACGCCGCCGTTGTAGACCCGGATGCCGGACTCGCGCTCCAGGATCGCGGACCAGGTGCGGTCCGCCGGCACCCCCTCGCCGAAGGTCATCGAGTCCCCGAGCGCCAGGATCGTCGGGCGGGGGCCGGCCGTGTGCGGGTGCTCGCGCATGCCGAGCGGGCTGATCTCCACCGGCATCTCGAACTCGCCGGTGAAGGCGACCTCCCGGCCGTGGAACCCGGGCCGCAGCGTGTAGCCGCTCACGGGGTCGGCCTGGAACAGGTAGCGCGGGTGGTTCCCTCCGGCGAACCAGGGGGAGCCACGGCGGATCGCGCCGATGCCGAGGATGCGCAGCGCGGCTTCAGCCAGGAGCAGCGCCACCAGGATCGAGATCCCGGCGAGGACGATCTTCTTCCGGCGCTCGCTAGCCATTCGGAGGCCACTCCGGGAAGAGTTGGAAGACGGCACCCTCCGGCCGGCTTTCGAGCTTCAGCTCGTAGAGGTAGTAGTCATCCGTCCACCACATGCGATGGCGGGCCCGGACCTCGGGCTGGAGCCGCACGGTCGTCCCGTCCGGCTTCCGAAGCTCGATGCCCGCGAGCGGCTGCGGGCTGCCGATGAGGAGGTCTCCAGGCTCGCCGGGCGCCAGGCGCAGCCGGTCCTCATCGGGGCTCAGGCTCGGGCTGAGCAGCCGGATCCACAGCAGGTTGTGGACGAAATCCTCCCGGCCGGAAGGCTTCAGGTGCGACAGGGTGGTCTCGAACGGGAGCCAGCGGCGGGCCGCGTCGGAGACGTAGCGGTAGCCCCCTTCGGATGCCAGGGGAAAGGTCCGGGGAGCGGACCACAAAGGCAGGAGGAAGGGCGCCGCCAGAAGCGTGACCAGAAGCGCGGCGAGAGCCCCCAACGCCGGCCGGATCGGCCGCGCGGCCAGAAACCAGAGCGCCGGATAGAGCGGCAGGAAGTAGCGGTTTGACATGGACCCGCCGCCGCCGTAGAAGTTGAACGGCCGCAGCCAGAACAGGACCGCCGCGGCCAGGCCCACGGACAGAATCAGCGCCCATCTGCCCTCGCCCCGCCGGAAGGCGACGAAGCCCAGGAGCAGGGGGAGGAAGTAGGGGAGGATGCCCACGTGCCGGCCCACAAGAAAGTAGACGGTGTTCCAGCCCGTCTGGCGAGGGTCGAAGCCCATCCTGAGCGTCTCCTCCTTGACCCAGGAGTGCGTGCCGCGCTCGGCGATCTGCCCCGCCCAATCGACGTCGTTGACCGCTGGAAAGCCGGTATAGGCGTAGAAGCTCCGCCGGTCGCCGCCGTAGCTCGTCCAAGTCCCTCGGGTTGCAAGGCTGCCGAGGATGGCGACGAGGACCAGGGCTGCCGCGCCGACCGCCAGCTTTTTTCTCAATCCGGCCGGAGCGGCGAGCCACGCCGGCAGGAGCAACCCGGCATAGAGGGGGCGGGAGAGCAGCACGATCCCCAGGAGAGCCCCCGCCACGGCCCAGCGTCCTTTTCCTTCATAGACCAGAGACAGGGCGATGGCCACGAGGCACATCAGGAAGAGATCGGAATGGACCCAGAAAACGTAGGCGAAAGTCACCGAGGCGAAGACCCAGGCCGCGACCCAGAGAGGGGCCGCATCCCCGATGCGCCGCTGAAGCGCCCGGCCGGCTATTACGGAGGCGGCCGCGAGCAGCAAGGCATTCGCGACCGCCGCGCCGCGGGTGGGGGAGAGGCGCACGAAAGGCGCGATGAAGAGCGGATAGGCTGCGGGCTTGCCATAGACGAGGGTCTTGCCCCCGTTCATGCTCTGCAGGATCAGCCCCTCGGGCGGCCGGCCCCACTGCTCCACGAAGCGGTCGTGATCTCCGCGGGTGTATTCGAGGTCGAAATCCCAGGCGAGGCTCTGGGCCTCCATCAGGTAGGTGGCCTCGTCGCCGACGAACGTGGGCCAGTCGCGGCGGTCCAGCGTCGCGGCGGCGGCGAGCGTCGCCGCGAGCAGGAGGCCCAGGATGGCCCAGCACAGTTGCTTCATCGGGGCCGGATTGTACTCCCCTGTTACAATACGCGCCGATGAGCCAGCCCATTCCGTTCAACAAGACTCCCGGGCTCACTCCCGCGCCTGAAGAGGTGGAGATCAGCGTTCTCGTGCCGGTGCTCGACGAGGCCGAGACGGTCCAGGAGCTGGCGCGGCGGGTCGCGGATGTGCTCGGCCGGCTCGGCCGCTCGTTCGAGATCGTGTTCGTGGACGATGGCTCGTCCGACGGCACGCCGAGTCAGGTGCGCGAGGCGCGCGAGCGGGACCCCCGGGTCAAACTGGTCCGACTGCGCCGCAACTTCGGCAAGGCCGCCGCCCTCTGCGCCGGCTTCGACCACTGCACCGGCCGCATCATCATCACCATGGACGGCGACCTCCAGGACGATCCGGAGGAGATCCCCCGCTTCCTCGCCAAGCTGGAAGATGAGGACCTCGACCTCGTCTCCGGCTGGAAGCGCCGGCGCCAGGACCCCGCCTCCAAGCGGCTGCCCTCGCGTCTGTTCAACTGGGTGACGCGCCAGCTCGCGCAGGTCGACCTCCACGACTTCAACTGCGGCTTCAAGGCCTACCGGCGCGAGGTCCTCGCCGAGATCTCGGTCTATGGCGAGCTCCACCGCTACATCCCGGTGCTGGCGAGCCGCCGCGGCTTCCTGGTCGGTGAGATCCAGGTGCAGCACCACCCGCGGCTCCACGGCCGCAGCAAGTATGGCTGGGACCGCCTCTACAAGGGGTTGCTCGACCTGATCACGGTGCTCTTCATCACGCGCTACACCCGCCGGCCGCTCCACCTGTTCGGCACCCTAGGCCTGGGTTTCTTCATCAGCGGCGTCGCCATCGACACCTGGCTCGCCTACCTGTGGGTCTTCCACCACGAGGACCTCTCCAACCGGCCGCTTCTGCTGTTTGGCAACCTGTTGATCCTGCTGGGGATCATGGTGCTCACCACCGGGCTGATCGGCGAGATGATCACGTTCAAGAACTTCCGGCGCCGCGACAGCTACTCGATCAAAGAGTGGCTGGAGTGAACGGACGCCCGCTCGACCTTCTCTTCCTCACCCAGACCTACCCCCGCTTCGAAGGGGACACCGCGGGCCCGTTCATCCGCGACCTGGCCCGGGGGCTCGTCCGCCTGGGCGACCGGGTCACCGTGCTCGCTCCCCACGCCGAGGGGATGCCGGCCCGTTGGGAGGACCGGGGAGTCGAGACCATCACCTTCCGCTACGCGCCGGAGCGCTACGAGGTTCTGGGGTACGGCCGGAGCCTGGAGGCCGACGAGCGGGTCAAGGGAGGCGCGGCCATCGCGGCTCCCCTCTATGCCCTGGGGTTGATGCGGGCCGTCCGGAGAGCCCGGCGGTTCGACCTGGTCCACGCCCACTGGATCGTGCCCAATGGAGTCATCGCGGCTGCCTCCACCTCCATCCCCCTCGCGATCGGGCTCCATGGGAGCGACGTCTTCCTCGCCGAGAAGCCCGGGGTGCGGAAAGCCGCGGCCTGGGCCCTCCGCCGCTCCCGCCTGCTCACCGGCTGCTCTCCGGAGCTGGTGGACCGCGTCCGCGCCCTCGGCTTTCCCGAGGAGCGCTCCCGGGTAATCCCCTATGGAGTGGACGTGGAGACCTTCTCCCCCGGTCCAAGCGTCTGGCGCGAGCGCCTGGAAATCCCGGAGGACGCCCCGCTGATCCTGAGCGTCGGCCGGATGGCGACCAAAAAGGGGTTCCACGTCCTCATGGAGGCCCTACCGGAGATTCTTTCCTCCGGAGCGCACGTGGTCCTCGCCGGAGGGGGAGACCTCCTGCCGGACTTTCAGCATCAAGCCTCCAGATTCGACGGACGGCTTCACCTGCCCGGCCCGGTGCTCCGCGACACCCTGCCGGACCTCTACCGGGCGGCGGACCTCTTCGTCCTGCCGGCGGTCCACGACTCCAAGGGGAATGTCGACGGCCTGCCCAACGTCATCCTGGAAGCCATGGCGAGCGGCCTGCCGGTGGTGGCGTCCGGGATCTCGGGCATCCCCCTTGCTGTGGAAGATGGGCTCACGGGGCTGCTGGTGCCGGAGCGCGACCCCGTCGCCCTGGCCGCAGCGCTGCGCAAGCTCCTGGCCAACCCGGAGCTGGCCAGGACGATGGGGGAGAGGGGCCGGCGCAAGGCCGAGACGGAGCTGACCTGGGACGCGGTTGCGTCGCGTTACCGCGAGGGATACGTAGCCGCCTTGTCCATGCCCACTTGATCCGCTAGACTTCAGGTACTTCTTCAGCCTCGCGGGCTGTTGCGCGAGAGGGATTCACTTCCTTTTCTCGGGGACGGACTCATGGGGACGGACAGGCCGGACGATCGACAGGGCATGACCAAGGCCGACTTGGTCGACGCGGTGTATGAGCGGCACGGAGGGCTGACGAAGGACGAGGCGGCGGAGATCGTGGACACGATTCTCAAGACCGTCAAGACATCCCTTCGCCGGGGCCGGACCGTGCGCATCAAGAACTTCGGCACCTTCGAGGTGACCGCCCGGCCGGGAAGGGTAGGCGTCAATCCGGTGAGCGGCGAGAAGATCTTCATCCGCCCCCACAAGGGGCTCAGCTTCCGGCCCGCCCGGCGGCTGATGGACGTCATGGGTCCGCGCAAGCGCGATTCCTGACGAGATCGGTCTGAATGGTGGTCAAGGCCCGCGTCCAAAAGCGTCTCTATTACAAGATCGGCGAAGCTTGCAAAGAGCTGGGCATCCAGCCCTACGTGCTGCGTTACTGGGAAACGGAGTTCCCGGCGCTCGCGCCGAGCAAGAGCCGGTCGGGCCAGCGCGTCTACAGCGAGAAAGAGCTGGAGGTCATCCGGCGCATCAAGCAGCTCCTTTACGAAGAGGGCTACACGATCGCCGGGGCCAAGAAGAAGCTGGAAACCGAGCTCGTCAATGGCAGCTTGGAAGAGCCAGAGAGCGAGACCGCGCCCGAAGCGGCGGCGGAGATACCCGCCGCGACCGTCCCCCGGACGGCAAGGAAGAAGGCGGCGCCCCCATCGCCCGCGTCGGCAGACACCCCACCCGCGCTTGACAGCGACGCCGCCGAACGGATACAAACTCTCCGCTCGGGGGTTGAGAAGGCCCTCCAGGAGGCCCGCGAGATCCTCGCCCTCCTGGATTCGAAGTCCTCGTAACAGCAGCATCCGGTCGGGACGTGGCGCAGTCTGGTAGCGTACCTGAATGGGGTTCAGGGGGTCCCGAGTTCGAATCTCGGCGTCCCGACCAATTTCCTCCCTCGTAAATCCAAGAAAAATAAGAACTTAGGCGGCGCGAGCCTCCTTCGCGCAAGAGCGCAAATAGCGCCCAAAATGGGGGGTCGTACAAAAATCGTACGAAATCAGCCGGCATCTTTGTGCGCCTCTGGCGACGTAGTCGTTGGCCGTTTATTGAGGCGCGGCACCTGCGGTAGAATCTTCGCCTTGAATCCCGCTGCCTTCCGGCCCCGTGCCCCGCATCGAACGGCGCCCTCCTGCCCGCGATGACCCTGGAAGAGCTCTATCACCAAAGCCTCGAGGCCCTCCCGCCGATCCTGCGGGGTCTGGGCCGGGAAAAGCGAGTCTCCCCCGAGGAGCTGGAGGACCTGCGATCCGACATCCAGGTCAAGCTGCTCGAGGACGACTACCGGGTGCTGCGACAGTGGGATAGCCGTTCCAGCCTCAAGGGCTACCTGGGAACCGTGGTCTACAACATCTGGCACGATTGGGTACGCAGCGAGAAAGGCAAGGTCGTCGTGTCTGCGGCCGCCAAGCGGCTGGGTCCTCCGGCCCCGCTACTTGAGAAGCTGCTTGGGCAGGATGGGCTCACGTTCGAAGAAGCTTACCAGCTGATCGAGCCCCGTTTTCCGGGCCTGAGCCGCAGCGAGGCCAAAGAGATCGTGGCCCAGATCTACCCCAGGCGGGGTCGAATTTTCGAGAACGAAGACGTGGTCAGGTGGCTGCCAGACCTAAGGCCGACGAGCGACAAACGCCTCGAACGGCGGGAGAAGCTCATCAAGAAGCGCAAGGCGCTCGCCCTCCTGCACCGGATATTGTCGGACCTTCCCGAGGAGGACCGCGACCTGCTCGTGCGCGCCCACGCCAAGGGAGTCAAGTTTTCCTGCATCGCGAGGAGCCTGGGGATCGATCAGCGGGCTCTGTATCGGCGCAACGAAAGACTCATCACGAAGGTGAGGACCATCCTGGAGAAAGCCGGGATCCGCTGGGAGGACCTGAGCGAGGTCCAGGGGATCGACGACGGACACTACCGGCCGATGGCTGTGGCTGTAACCTGCGACACCCCGACTGACCTCGCAGTCTTCCTGGAGGGCAGCCTCACGGGGGAAGAGCGCGGCCGGATGGTCCGGCACCTGAACCATTGCCCGGATTGTTTCAAGCGCTACATCGGGGCGGCACGGCTACTCGACGCGATCGAAGAGGAAGAGGCATCGGCTGGCTAGGGGGCGTACAAAACTTAAAATCAGCCCGCATTTTTGTGCCTCTCGATCGTGCAGGTCATGGTCGTCCTCTCGCGCCAGTCGAGATAGCCGCCGAGGGGGTATCGGCGCCGAGATGTCTTGCGGCCAGCCTTGCGGAAAGGCGGGCCGTCGCCGCGCTCCGCCCAGTCCTCCAAGGTGCGCACGGAGACCTGCTCCAAGTGGGCCAGTTCGCGCGAGGTGAGGTCGCGAAAGTCGCCGAGGGCCTCCAGGCACTCGCGGCGTGAGCGGCCCTCGGCCAGCCGCCGCATCAGTTCGTGGAGACCTTCTCGAAGCTCGTTCATCATCTGTCCTTCTCCTGGGCGCCCTGGGGCACCAAACTCTGTGTACCTTCGCTGAGCAGGCCAAGCTCTTGGAGCCGTGATCGCACGCGATTCCGACTCACGCGCAGATTGCGGGCGACGGCAGAGAGACTCGGAGCCTTGCGCCAAGCTGCGACGAGATCGGCGTCGTCGATAGGGTTTGCGGGCCGACCGCCCCTCCGAAGGCCGCCGCGAGCTGCGAGCGCCCGGACACGGGCTCCGTCGTCGACTTGGCCGGCGGCGCGGAGCGCGTGGAGGCGCTTGCGCGCAGTGGCTTGCGAAACGCCGAGCTTGCGGGCGAGCGCCCGCAGAGAGAGCGGCAAGCGGCCTCCACGGCCCTCCCACCACGTCAGCAGCTCCAGAGCGTTGACGATGGCCGCAGGCCGGCCCCAGCTCCCCCCAGGCGTGCGCAGGCGGGCCACCTTTGCGGCCTCGGCGCGGAGCTGAAGGGCGAAGCGGGAAGAGACTTCGAGCCAGTCCCGCCAGCGGATCGCTCCGCTCGGGTCGGTGGTGTCTAGGCGGTCTTGGGTGGCGATCAGAGCGACATCCTGGGCGGCGAGGAGGCGGCCCAGGTCACTCAGGTGGCGCAGGGAGCGCGCCAGTTGGCTCAGGGAGAGCACGACCACACCTTGCACAGCCTTCGCCCGCACTGCCCCGAGGAGGCGCCTGAGGCCCTCTCTCCGACCCTCGGGAAAGGGGCCTTGGTCACCGCACTCCAGCACGACCTGCCAGCCTCTCCCCGCCGCGTAGGCGGCCAAGCCGACGAGGATCTGCTCGACGGTCTTTTCATCGCGATCGGCAGCCGAGGTGCGCGCGTAGAGGGCGACTAGCATGGCGAACGCCGAGCCTTTCTCCGAGGCCGGTAGCGCTTGAGGATTGTGTAGATGCTCCTCGGCGAGAGCGGCCCTCGGTGTCCGGCAAAGACCGGCACGCGTTCGGACCACAGGCGGCTCTCCGTGAGCCAGGCCAATACCCTGCCTCCGAGATCGGCAGGCAGTGCCGCATGCCACGTCACGTCCTGGCGATGAACAGCCACTAGAAGCTTCCCTCGGTACATGGTGACCGCCGAGGCGCACAGGCAGGAGATCTCCCCGGGCGTGAGTCCGGCCGCGAGCAGCGCCAGGATGGCGCCGTCGCGAAGGCCCACGGGACAATCCGACCGCATCCGGCTGGGATCGACCCGGGAAAGCATCTCGTGCACTCGCTCTCGGCGCATCAGAACGTCTCCGCTCCGGCCGGCTCCAGGGGGGAGCGGCTGCGGAATGAGGTGGTCGCGCCGATCCAGGTCAGCTCGGCGGTGCCGGTCTCACCATGGCGGTGCTTGGCCACGATGACCTCCGCGAGGCCGCGAAGATCCTCCGAATGTGGCTCGAAGACCTCGGGGCGGTGGACGAAGGCGACCTGATCCGCGTGCTGCCCGATCGCGTCGGATTCCGCGAGATCAGCGAGCTGCGGGCGCGGATCGCTCCGGCGGGTCAGCTCGCGGTTGAGCTGGGAGAGGGCAACCACCGGAAGGCCCAGCTCGCCCGCCAGCTCCTTGAGCCGGCGGGCGATGAGCGCGATCTCCAGCCGCCGGTTCTCAACGCGGATCCCGGCCGTGAGGAGCTGGAGGTAGTCCACGATCAGGAGTGCCAGGTCGGGGTGCTGTGCCTTGAGCCACCAAGCCCGGGCTTCGAGATCGCGCAGGGCCAAGCCCGGGCTGTAGTCCAGGAAGAGCGGCGCCGCCATCATCCGCCGCGTGGCCGCGAAGAGGTCTTGCCACTGCCGGTGCGAGAGATGACCGTTGCGGAGCTGCCGGGAGGCGA
The DNA here is from genome assembly GCA_034667225.1 of Acidobacteriota bacterium. Lineage (GTDB taxonomy): Bacteria > Acidobacteriota > Thermoanaerobaculia > Multivoradales > UBA5704 > DATMER01. The sequence goes on along the minus strand of JAXDKG010000043.1, from coordinate 6,372 downwards.
GGTCGGCCTCGGCGGCGCCGAGCTTGAGGCCGATCTCGTCCGAGCGCATTTCGAGCGAGAAGACGCCGACCGGCCGTTTCAGCTCGACGGCCACGTGCCGCGTGAGGTCGAGCGCCAGCGACGTCTTGCCCATGCCCGGCCGCCCAGCGATGACGTACAGGCCGCCCGGCAAAAAGCCAGGCCCGAGCCGGTCCCAGGCCGGAAAGCCGGACGTGAGCCCGCGCAGGGCCTCGGGTTGATCCTCGTCGAGGACCTCGAGCAGGCGCTCCATGACCGCGCCGGCGGCCTCCCAGCGCGTGCGGGCAGCGCGGCCGAGCAGCTTGTCGGCAGAGCCGCGAAGGTCGGCCAGGAGCTCGTGCACCGGGCGAGCCGTGGTGGCTGCCGCAAGGACCGTGTGCTGCGCGTCGGTGATCAGGTCGCGCCGGACGCTCCGCTCCTTCACGATCGACACGTACTCGTCCAGCCGGCCCAGGTCCGGCAGATCCAGGTCGAGCGTCGCGAGATACCCCATGCCGCCGATCGCCTCGAACTTTCCGGCTTGTTGGAGATGGGCCTGCAGCGTGAGGACATCCGGGGTGGAACCCGCGTCAGTCACGTCCAGGAAGGCGTGATAAAGCAGGCGATGGCGCTCGATGTGCCAGTCGCGTGGCTCCAGGCGTGTGCGGACCTGGGCGATGCACAGAGGCTCCAGAAGGAGAGCGCCGAGCACGGCGCGCTCGGCTTCCTCGCTGTGTGGAAGGGCGTTCTGCCGCTTCACCGGGCGGCCCTCCTCAGCCGTGCGTCGGTGCCGTGCGTGCGGATGCGGAGGCCGGAGAGCCAGCGCGACAGGAGAGGCGGCGGCGTGGCGCCGGTGGGGTTGCGCAGCAGCTCGGGCAAGAGCTGGCTGGTAACGACCGTCGGCAGGCAGCTCTCATCGCGGGTCCGGGTGATGAGCATTAGGCGGTCGATGTACCAGTCTGGAGTGGAGGCCGTGAGCGGCTCGTCGAGAACCAGGAGCGGAGTGACGAGAAGAGGGGCGAGGACATCCTCGGCCGCGGCGAAGTCGGAGAGGCGTCGTGTCAGCTCAGGGCCGGAGATCCATCTCCCGCGCCGTCCGGTGCGGAGGTGTTCGGCCAGGAGCACGGTAGCGATGCCCGTCTTGCCGGTGCCGGTCGGTCCCCAGAGTGCGGCCCAGCGAGGCTTCCCGCTCCAACTCTCCAGCGCTTCGGGCCAAGGGCGCTGGAAGTGCGCGGACCAGCTCTCGCGAGTGAGGCCGCGGAAGAGCTTGGGCACGCCGGCATCGGCCTCGGTGAAGGCGCTCGCAACGCGCCGGGCTTCCTCGCAGGCGTAGCAGAGGCGCTCTTCGGGGATGCGGCCGAAGGCGACCTGGTCTTCTCCACATTTCTTGCAGTTCCAGGGAGTCATAATTCCTCCGTGTTGGCGATGATTTCGAGGGCTTGCTGCCAGCGGATCTCATCGGCACCGGCAGCGCGCAACATTTCGCGGCCGGCGCGGGCGCTGAGAGGCTTTCCTGGTTCGGGGCTCGCCGGTCTAGTGGCTTGCTCCATTACGACCCGATGCACGTAGCCGATCGGCTCCCGCTTGTTGGCCAAGCCGGCCTGGACGAGTCGGCCGAGCAGTTCCAGGAGCGGCTCGGTGCCGCCGAGCGTCTTCGACCAGAGACCGATCTGCCCAGGGCTCGGCAAGGGCACTCCCGCCTCTTCGAGCAGCAGCTTGACTCGAAAGACGGCGCCCTGCGGCCCCGTCAGGGGCCGGAGACCGAAGGTCTCCTGTTTTTGTTTTTCTGGGGGCGTGAGGGGAATTTGGGGGTATAGGGGGATTAGGGGGTTTGGGGGGAAAGGGGGAAGAGGGGGAAAAAGGGGAGCGAGGGGGGCCGAAAAGGCGCACTCTGCTTCGCCTTTTCCAGCGGGAAAGGCGCAATCCCCTTCGCCTTTCTGAGCCGGAAACGCGCACTCTGCTTCGCCTTTCTCAGCCGGAAAGGCGCACTCTGCTTCGCCTTTTTGAAAAGGTGCACTCTGCTGCGCCTTTTCCTCTTGGACCAGCAAGCGGTAGGTAGAAAGCTTGCCTCGGCCGTGATGCGAGACGACCGCGAGCTCGCCCGAGGCAACCAGCTCCTCGAGGAGCTGCTGCACTCTGCGTCGGCCGAGTCGAGCCCGCTTCTGGAGCGTTGCCTGATCGGCGGTCCATTCGCCGCGCTGGTCGGAGTAGCTGGCTACAGCCAGGAGGACGACGAGGCCGGACCCGCTCTGGCGGGATTGCTCCCAGACGGCGGCGAGGTGCTCAAGCCCCATGGCTGCGCCTCGCTCCCACCGCTGCGGCAGCTACCGCCGCCTCGAAGGCCTCGGCCTCGTCGAGCCGTTGCTCCCACGTCTGGCGCCTGAGCTTGTCGAGATCCTCAGCCGTTTCGAGGTAGAAAGCTTGGCAGATGCGGTCCGGCGGATGCTCCACCAGCGCGCAATACATGGCCTCGGCGCCGCCGAGGAGAGCGAGCTGGCCGCGATAGTGCGGACAGGCATCTCTCGCGCAGAAATAGAGCACGTCCGAGCCGTCGACGACGCGCTCCTCGGCGACTGCTTCCCCGCGACGGAGGCGCAGATGGACCAGATTCACGGCTGGCCGCTCTACACGGATTCCGAGACCGCAGGCTTGAGAGCAGTCTCAGCCTTTGGGCCGCCTTCCACGTTCCTGATCTCTCTTGGCTCGACGCCGAAGAACGCCGCGAGCTTGAGGATCTCGATGTCCGAGAGTGGGACGAGCTGGCGTTCCTTGCGCGAAAGCGCGCCGCGGTCGATGCCGGTGTGGAGCCCGACCACGTCCAGCGACAGCTCGCGCTCTTGCCGGAGCCTTCTGAGCCTGCGGGAGGCAAAGTGTTTGTAGATCATGGAGGCGAAGATTAGGACAAATAAGGCGAATAAATCAACAAACATGTTGCCCGACTCTTCGCCACACTCAACAAATTTGGTGTAAGATAGGGGCATGGCACCCAAACAGGCACCCAAGCGGAACTTCGCAGAGGAAGCCCATCAGCAGGCGGAGCGTGTCCGCAGCGCTCTGAAAGCGGAGGTCAGGCGGCGGGACTTCCGGCAGGTCGATCTAGAGGAGGCGCTGGGAAGGAGCCATGGCTACTTCTCGCACCTGTTCGGTGGCCGACTCGCCCTCACGACGGAAGGCATCCTGGAAGTGCTTCTGGTGATCGATGCCGACCCGGTTGAGTTCTTCGCTGCCGCCCTTGGCCAAGAGGGCAGAAGCAAGAGCGGGCCTAGTACCGAGGAGATCGAGGCGACCGTCCTGCGGGCCTTGAAGCGGTACGGCTACCCCTCGGGTGGAGAGTCGGGCGAGAAGGAAGGGACCGGGACTTAGGATCTCCTGATCGGTTGAGAGAGGGCTCGCCTCAGTTCGTTCAGAAGATCCACGTCCGGTTGCGTCGAAGCCAGGATCGAGCGTAGCAGCTTGAACTCCTGTGCATCCTCGGAAATGCCGAGCTGGGTAAGAATCGGGCCAACATATGCGACCTCAGCCCTGGCTCCGAGCGGGCTCGTGGGTAGGAGGTGCGAGGCCAGGTCAAGAGAGATGAGCGCACATTCCTGAAGCATCTGCGCGTCGGCAAAGCGCTCTCGGACGGTGACGTAGGTTTCACGCGCCCTTGCATCGTCGCCGAGCGCACTGGAGATGCGCGCCAGCAGCCAATCCACCTTCAGTTCAAATGTGGCCCCCCCACCAGCGAGGAGTGGGCGAGAGTGCCGCAGGACCTGGAGAGCCTCTACAAGGCGGCCCGTGTTCGTTAAATAGATTGACAGGTTCTGCAGCGCCGTTCGTAATAGTTCCTCGCCCCTCTTCGAGGGGGCTTGACTTGCGATCGTCCTAATGGCGCTCAGTGCGATGGATGCAGCCTCCTCCGAGTGCCCAGTGAGTTCGAGCACCATGGCGGACTTCAGCAAGGTCGAAACAAGAGGAATCGGATCTTTTTGCTGACGTCGAAGGGCAGCAGCCTGAGAGAGAACCTCTGAAGCCTCCGGGAGTCTGCGCAAATCGTACAGCAGTGAAGCCTTGAATTCGAGGAGGTGGGGATCCGCTGAATCGAGAGCGAGTGCTTTGTTCAGGAGGTGCTCGGCGCTGTGAAAGTCCTCTACGACACGGTGAGCGTTTCCGGCATAGCCATTTAGGAGCGCCGCCGTGTGTGCATCGGTCTCCGGGGGGAGGCCGACCAGGACGGCGTCACACCAAGCGCGCATGGCGGCAGGATCGCTGTGACGCAGCGAGAACCCATGCTCAGCAACCGCAAGACGCTCGCGTGCGGTCCCCGGCTGGTTGCGAAAATAGAGCCGCGCAGCTTCAGGATCTCGGAAGCGCAAATATCCCCCTCTAACGTTGGAAGACGCCGAGGGGGATGATATCGCGACAGCGATGAGAGGGGAAGGTCAGGCCTACTGATTGTCCCGGCACCTTCCGTCAGGATCGATTGTGCAGCCACCATCAGTAGTTGGCCGGGGTCCAGTGGGCGGAGGCGGTACCACAGCGCCTGCGAACCAAGCGGCGAGCCCTCTCCAGGTTTCGGAGACCAAGTCGAGCACCGAGGCTGAGACTCGAATCTCGCCCGAGGCTTTCCTCTCCTGCGCCTCCAGATGCGATGGCACGAACGTTAGTGCGACGAGAACGACAGCGGCGGCGGTCAAGACTCTGCGGAACATGGACATCGGACTCCTCCCTGAGATCGGATACGCTATGTCGCGCGGCCGTAAAAGATTTTACGCCAAGGGATGACTTCAACAAAATAAACGAGCCCGTTATACGCCTTTCGGCGAGAGTCCACCAGCCCCCAATTCCCTGGGACGGCAACCCTCCCGCCCACCCGCACAAGCTCCGGCCTGGTCGTGAACGGCGAGTTCCCCCTAACTCGCTGACGCAAACGCCCCTCGTCAGGCGTGCCAGAACGAGGGGGCTGCCTATCTCCCCTGGAACGGCCGACCTACTGGAAAGGGTGGCGGATCAGTTTGACGAAGCGGGGCTCATCGTGTTCCAAGTCTTCGGCCGGTGGTGCGTGGTCTGGACGAACGCCACGAGCCGCACCTGCCGGAGCACTAGCGGACCGAGGTCGTACACGCCCGGGTGGGGAACCCGGGCGGCGACCTGTTGGCGGGGAACTAGGTCGGCGGGACGTAGAAGCCCTCAAGGACGAGCGTTAGGGTAATCGCCGTCGTCGAGCGCGCGGAAAAGTCATTGAAGCAATCCCAATAAGGAGCGCAGATCCGCACATCGGCGAAGGAGCTACTGGTTCCAGAGTTGTAACTCATTGCGTTGGCTGAGGGTTGACTGCCGTCATACTCCCAAAGCTTGAGGGTTCCCGTACCGGTCGCGGTGACATGAACGGCGAAAACGACCGCCGTCGCCTCATCCGGAACGCCGCATACTCCTCGAACGTCAAGGTAGGTGGTCGTATTGGCGGCTAGATTCCCGCTGAAGACCTGACAGGGAGCGGTGCCGACATGAAGGGACGGCTCGGCGTTTGACTGAGCGCCCACAACGGCCGGCAGGAGGAAGATCAGGCAGATGGCCAGCAGGATCGAGGGGTTCTTCATGGATTTGCTCCTCTCTCGAATAGAGAGACCGCGAAATACAGTCTCCCAGATTAAAACGCAAGGCTGGTAAGGGTTTAGAAGATTATCCGCCGTGGGTGAATTAGACATGTCGAATTTCATTGTTGATATTTCGAAGTCAGTATATCATAAAGGAGAATATTGAGGGGTCAGAGGTCCACTCTGATGCAAACGCTCCAGGCCTGACTCACCCATCGTCTGGACGGCAACCCCTCCCGCCCACCCGCACAAGCTCCGGCCTAGTCGTGGACGGCGAGCTCCCCCCAGCTCGCTGACGCAAACGCCCCCTCTCCTGCGAGCCCTCGTGGTTGCGCCGGAGCAGCTCCCGCACCCTGCACACCCACCCGGAGCTCCTCCGTCGTCGGAGCCGCCGTGGGACGGCCCCGCGTGCGTCTCTCGTTTCAGCCGCCGTGCGGACGGCAAGCTCCCCCGCAGATCGGCTCCGCGCAAGCTGCTCGCCGAACTGCTCCCACCCGCGCCTTGCTCAGCCTCATCGCCGACGGCAACCTTCCATCCCACAAGGCAGGGTGTCCGCGCCGGAGACTGCGGCCGGGCCTGGCGGCCCGTCCTCCGTTCCTCCGTCGCGCCCACCCATCTCCCGCGCCACCCGCCCTCTTCCATTTCCCCCGCCCTCGGGCCCCGCAACGTGCAGTGGCATTCCGGACCTTTCCCCCGCCCTACGGCCCGGGAGCTGCCCGCCCCTGGCTCCGGCGGGGGCGGCGCAAACGCAGGTCGGGAGTTCCGGTAAGCGCGCCTTACCCGAACCCCGCCCTGCGCG
>JAXDKG010000042.1:0-130674 GCA_034667225.1 Acidobacteriota bacterium | reverse complement strand
CTGGTCCGGCAAGCCGCTCAGCTCAAACGCCACTTCTTCGAACCCCAGCGCGCGCGAGGCAACCAAGCCGCTGAGGCTCTTTCAACGGCACGGCGCCTGAGACGGGACATAGGTTAACGCCTATGGGGGTTAGGGGGTGAGGGTCCCGTCCAGCTCTTCGATCAGCGCGTCCGACGCCGGCCGCTCCTTGCGCAGCCGCTCGGAGACCTTCTCGGCCTCGCGGAAGACGCGCAGGGCGTTGCGGCCCGCGAGCTTCTGGATCTCCTCATCCTTCCAGCCGCGGCGCAGCAGCTCGGCGAACAGGACTGGGTAGTCGTCCACCCCTTCGAGACCGGCCGGCACGCTGGTGATGCCGTCGAAGTCGGAGCCGATGCCCACGTGGTCGATGCCCGCCACGCGGCGGACGTGCTCGATGTGGTCGGCCACCTGCGCGAGCGTGGCCCGCGGTACGGGATGCTCCTTGCGCCAAGTCTCCAGGCCGGTCTCGACCCGCTTGGGATCTTCGGGAAGGAGCGCCTTCAGGCGGGCTTCCTCCGCGGCTTCCTCGGAGTTCCAGGCCCTCACCGCCTGGGAGATGAAGGAGGGGACGAAGGTCACCATGACCACCCCTCCGTCCTGCGGGAGCAGGCGGAGCACCTCGTCGGGCACGTTGCGCGGGTGGGCGTCGATCGCCCGCGCCGAGGAGTGGGAGAAGATCACCGGCGCCTCGGAGACGGCCAGGGCGTCCTTCATCGTGTCCGGCGAGACGTGCGAGAGGTCGACCAGCATGCCGAGCCGGTTCATCTCGCGGATCACTTCTTCACCGAATTTGGTGAGACCCTCGTGCTTGGGCGCGTCTGTGGCCGAGTCCGCCCAATCGACGTTCTTCGAGTGGGTGATGGTCATATAGCGCGCTCCCGCGTTGTAAAGCTGACGCAGCACGGCGAGGGAGTTGTCGATCGAGTGCCCGCCCTCCATCCCGATCAGGGAGGCGATCTTGCCCGACTTGTGAATGCGCTCGATGTCGCGGGTGCCGGTGGCGATCTCGAAGGTGTCGGGGTAGAGCTCGGCGAGGCGGTGCACCACGTCGATCTGCTCCATCACGGTGCGGACGGACTGCGGGCCGGCCAGGTCCGCGGGGATGTACACAGACCAGAACTGCGCTCCGACGCCCCCCTTGCGCAGGCGGGCGATGTCCGTGTGCATCGGCTTTTCCAGCGCGCCCGTGTCGGAGCGGAGGTCGAGCTGCCCGAGATGGTTCTTGACCCTCTGCCGGAATTCCCAGGGCACGTCGTTGTGCCCGTCGACCAGCGGCACCTCGTCCAAAAGCTTGCGCGCGCGGGCTACGAGCGCCGGGTCGGGAGGAGTCCACTCCTGGGCCGAGGCAGCGCCAAGGAACACGAAGGCCAGGGCGAGAGGGAGACAGGTCGTGGTCCGCATGGGGGGATTCTAGCGTTAGAATGCCGCCCTCCCCATGAAACACCTTCGCGCCCTGGCGCTGCCTGCCGTGCTGCTCGCCACGCTGTACCTCTCGGTCCGGGTGGCGAAGCCTGTCTATCTTCATTTCGTGGTCAACGAGCGTATACCCATGTGGGACATGGCCGGGAACGGCTACGGCGGGGTCGAGCTGCTCCAGGCGCTCTCCGAGGGCCGCGTCCTCCGCTTCCTCCAGCGCCTCAACGCGCAGGACAAATGGCCGTTCGGCTACTCGCTCCTCCTGCTCCCCTTCCTGGCCGCGGGCGGCTCCACGTTCGCCTCGGCCACCTGGTTGAGCCTGGTGCTGTTCGCGCTTACGCCGCCTCTGCTGGTGTGGGTGGCCCACGAGGCAGATCGAAAATCAGGGCTGTGGGGCGGGCTGGTCGCCGCGGGGCTCTTCCTGGCGAGCCCGCTGCACCGGGTGCTCGCCATCGTGGTCATGCGCGAGCTGGCCGGCGTAGTCTTCACACTGCTCGCGCTCGGGCTCTACCTGCGCGCCCGGCGGATCGAGAAGCTGTGGGCCTGGCGCCTCGCGGGCCTCGCCTCGCTGGCCCTCTTCCTCATCAAGGTCAACTACGCCCTGATCTGGGGGCTCTGCGTCGCGGTCGACCAGTTCCTCGCCCTTCCCCGCGAGCGGCGGCTGGAGGTGATTCGGAGGATCCAGCGGCTTCTCTGGCCCTGGCCTGGAGCCTCGCGCGGGCAGGCCACGCTCGCCGTGGTGCTCGACCTACTGCTGATCTGCGCGGTTGCGGGAGTCAACCCGGGGATCGGCGTCTACGTCCTGATCCTGGTCTTCACGGGGATTGCGGTCGCACACTGGCAGCGCTTCCGCTCCTGGTGGCGGTCGCTCCCTCCCGCGCCGAAGGCGCTGCTGGAGACGTTCGTGCTGCCGGTCTGGATCTGGTGCCTGAGCCCGAACCCCATCCATCCGAAGAACATCTACGCCTTCCTGCGCAACCGGGCAACCGGGCCGCCTCTCTACTCCCTGGAGTCGATCGGGTTCTACGTCCGATCGATGACGACGCACTACGCGCCGGAGGCGATCCTGGGAGTTGCCGTCATCGGGCTCGCTCTCGTGGGGGCGTGGAGGTCCCGGGTGGTGGCTCTCCTCGCGGGCCTGGGATGGCTGCTCGCCACGATCCATCCCTACAAGGAGGCGCGCTTCTTCGCGACCACGGCGCCGTTCGTCTTCCTGCTCGCGGGGATCGGGCTGGCGGCGATCTTCGCGCGCTGGCGGGTCACCTTGGCCGCCGTGGTCTGCATCGCGGCTCTGCTCAGCCTGGTCTCCAAGGCGAATGGCCTGGAGGACCGCCTGAGGAAGGACTACCTTCTCTACTCCGCCGATCCGCGCTACGCCGATCCCCTGGAGCTCCTCCAGCGCAAAGCGGCCGGACGCGACCGAGTGGCCCTGATCGGGACGTTCAACGAGCTCAGCGACAACCTGGTCCGCTGGTCACTGGCGCAGAAGAACATCGAGATCGCGCGCTCGCTCCAGAGGCCCCAACCGGGCGAGATCCCTCGCCAGTTGGCGGAATGGTTGGAGAGGGAGAAGCCCCGGCGCATCCTCGCCTTGCGGCTGCTGCCCAGAAGCCCGCTCTTCCAGGGCCCCGACTTCCAGAGTTACAACGCGTGGCAGCTCGACGCGCTCAAGATCCTGCAGGCCGACCCGTCATGGCAGGAAACCCGGGCAAGGCGGTTCCGCGAGCTCGACCTGGAGATCCTGGTGCTGGACCGGAAGGGTCAGTTCCCTTCCGAGCCCGAGTAGACCGGGCCGCCCGTGTCCTCTCCCGGCAGGCTCATCTCTCGTATCGGCTCCGGCATATGTTCCTCAAGGCCGCCGTCGAAGGCGTTGACCCCGGGAGCGCCCTGGAAGCTCTCGATCACCATGCGGTGGACGAAGTAGAGGCAGACCGTCGTGAGCAGGAGGAGGACGGCGGTTACCGCCAGGGCTCTCCCCATTGAGCCGTTTGCCGTTCTGACTACGGCGGTCCCTCCTCCGGCCTCGCGCCGGCAGATGACGCAGCCGTCCATCGTTGACGGGTTGTAGTGCAGGCCGTGCTTCTCGCACTTGACGGCCGTGGTCGGACGCTTCGCTTCGAGCGGTTCACTCATAGACCTTCTCCAGCTCCAGGATGTGCCGGCGGAAGAGCACGCCGGCGAGGTGAGCGCTCGTGAACGTCCAGTAGGCGCCGAGGACGCCAGCCGCCGCCGCGCCCACGAAGGGGATCTTCTGCAGCAGCGCGCGCGCCACGAAAAGCGCGATGCCGATTGCGAATGCCAGGTTGGCCGCGGTCACCGCGTCCGCGCCGCCGATCTTCAGCGCCTTGAAGTGCAGGTCGATCCGCATCACGCTGGAGCGGTTGAACCGGCCGGCCGCGCCGAAGGCGACCGTACCCAGGGCCATGCCCAGCCACGCGCAGAGCGCGAATCCGGCCCAGAAGAGGAGGCTCGGCTCGGAGCTCAGCAGCTTGCCCATGTTCAGCAGGGTGAAGGCCACCACCGGGAAGAACTGGAGGATGGCGACCACCAGATAGATCAGGATGTCGCCGAGCCTCTCGCCCCAGTCCATGTACTCCGGCCAGTCCGGCAACTGGTCCTCCCCCTCGGCCGTGGAGCGCACGATCTTGAACTGGAGCCCGACCATGAGCGACCAGAGGCCGACAGCCAGCATGATCGAATAGCACCCGCCGCTGTATTGGAGCAGGAACGAGACGAACGCCAGCGAGACCAGCGCCGCGATGAACATGTACAGCCCTACGCCGCGGAAGGGATAGAACAGCGCCTGCTGGAAGCTGTAGGGCTTGGAGATCGCCTGCCGCCGCGCCACTTCGCGCACCGTGGCCGGCTGCCCTGCGTCCATCGGCATGGCCCGCTCGCCGCACAGCGAGCAGAAGAGCAGGGCATGCCCCTTCTTGATGCAGTCCTGACAGAGAAGCTTTTCGCAGCCCTCGCAACGGAAGGTTGCGTTGACACTCGGGTGCTGCGCACACGCCTGTGCCATCTGGGTCCTCCTCTACCCGAAAGAATTCAGCTCACTGACTCGATGTGACAATCCTATCCGATTCATTTCGGGGAGGCAGCCTTATACTCGTTCGCACATGTTTCCCCGGTTCGTGCTGTGTGCGCTGCTCTTCGCCCTTCCCTTGTCCGCGCAAATGACTGTCGTGGCGGTAGGCGACATCGCCTGCGATCCGGCGGATATCGCGTACAACGGCGGCGCCGGCACGACGGCGAATTGCCGCATGTTCGCCACGTCGGACCTGGCGCTGTCGCTGTCGCCCGCGGCGGTCCTCCTCCTCGGGGACAACCAGTACGAGAACGGCACGCTGGCGAAGTACCAGGCGTCCTACGGCCCGAGTTGGGGGCGGCTGAAGGCGATCACGCATCCGGTGCCGGGCAATCACGAGTACATCACCCCGGCCGCCGCGGGCTACTACGCCTACTTCGGCACGGCGGCGGGCGATCCGGCGAAGGGCTGGTCCAACTTCGACCTGGGGGGATGGCACCTGATCGGGCTCAACTCGAACTGCGGCGCGGTGGGAGGGTGCGGCGCGGCCTCGCTCCAGGGGCAGTGGCTGGCGGCGGATCTGGCCGCGCACCCGGGCGTCTGCACGCTAGCCTACTGGCACCACCCCCGCTTCTCCTCGGGGCCGCACGGCGACGACGCCACGACCGCGCCCTTCTGGACGCTCCTCCAGGCCGCGGGGGCGGATCTGGTGCTCACCGGGCACGACCATGGCTACGAGCGCTTCGCGCCGCAGTCGGCGTTCGCCGTCGCCGATCCGGCCGGAATCCGCGAATTCGTGGTGGGGACCGGGGGCAGGGGCCTCACTTCCGTGACGACGGTGCGGGCCAACAGCGAGGTCCGCAACTACGGCGCATTCGGGGTGTTGGAGCTGACGCTGTGGCCGGATGGATACGAGTGGCGGTTCGTGGGCCTGAACGGATCGACCCTTGACTCGGGCGTGGGGCTCTGCCACTCCGCGCTTCCTTCGGAACCGCTGGACTTCTATACCCTGCCCGCCTGCCGCCTGGTGGACACGCGGAGTAGGTCGCCCCTGGCCGCTGGCGTCCGGGCCTCGTTTCCGGCGGCAGGGTCCTGCGGAATCCCGGCGGACGCGCGTGCGCTGGCCGTGAACATCACCGCCATCGATGGCTCAACGGCGGGCTACCTCCGGGTCTTCCCCTCGGGCGCGCCGCTTCCCACGACGAGCAATGTAAGTTTCGCTGCCCTGCAGAGGCGAGCGAGTGCCTCGATCGTCGCGTTGGGCGTGGCCGGCGAGATCGAGGCCTGGTCGTCGAGCGCGGCGCATTTGGTCGTGGACGTCACCGGCTATTTTGTCCCATGATGGCTTAGACCTGTCCGATAACTTCGTGCTGCTGTCCGAAAACTCCCGTGCGTGGTCCGATACCGGTCGGGTGCTGTCCGATAACTTACGGTTTTTGTCCGATACCGTTCGGGCTTGGTCCGATACCATCTGGGCGCAGTCCGAAAACTCTCGGTCTCAGTCCGAAAACTCTTGGGTATTGTCCGATACCATTCGGGCGTGGTCCGAAAACTTCGGGCCACTGTCCGAAAACTTCGCGCGTTGGTCCGATTAGTTCGCCGACCTGTCCGATAACTTCGGCGTTTTGTCCGACCTTGCGCTGGATTGTCCGAAAACTACCGGGATTTGTCCGACTAGCGGACCTTCCAGAGCTTGTGCTGCTGCACGGAGAGCCGCCACGGCGGATTCTCCTTGCAGAGATGAATGCACCAGTCGAGCGTGCGGGGATCGACCCGCTCCCCGTCGAACGCGGGAGAGATGAGATAGTGCTCCGCCTTGACGACCGTCCGCGGAATCGCCTGACCGTAGCCGCGCACGTACTTGACCTCGTGCGCCGTGCGCTGGCGGATGGCGTGCTCGGCTACCTTGGGACTCACCGTGATCCAGTCCATCCCGGGCGGCAGCTCGATGCTCCCGTTTGTCTCGATGGCGAGCTTGAAGCCGGCGGCATGGAGACCGTCGATCATCTCCGCGTCCACCTGGAGAGCCGGCTCGCCGCCGGTCAGGATCACCCAGTCGCAGTCGGCGGAGAGCTGGCGCAGCTCCGCCATGATGTCGTCGAGCGCCATGGAGCGGCCTGACTCGAATTCCGTGTCGCAATCGAAGCCGTGCGTCTCGACCTTGCACGCCAGGTTGCAGCGGGAGAGGCGCAGGAACAGGTTGGGCGAGCCGGCTCGCACCCCCTCCCCCTGCAAGCTGTAGAAGATCTCGTTGACGACGTAGGCGCGCATCACGCCGGAATCCTAGCGCGTTGGCTCGATCCTTGCTCAGGTGGAGTTCCGGCGGCGGAGCAGGCAGGCGGCCCCAGGGCCGAGGATGTTTTCTGGTAAGACCCGCCACAATCCCCCGACGGGAACGTCCTTACTCGCCTGCCTCCGCCTCTTTTGAAGAACACGGACACACGGACGAACACAGACCAACACGGACGGTCACGGACGACGGAGCCCGCGCGCGGGTCCGTGTCAGTCCGTGGTCGTCCGTGTTCTCAGCTCAGCGCAAATCCCGAAAATTCGGCGGCCAAGTGGTCGGTCAGGAGCGACACCCTCCGGCCCAATTGCGGGAGAGTGCCCTGCCAGACCGGCAGACCGTCCAGCCAGATTCGAGCATGGGCCTCATCGACCTCAGCCCGGATCAGATGCCAGAACCGCGGATCCCATTCTGGGGGGATCAGGAACACGAATCCCTGCAGGGCGATGCCGTAGCCGGAGCCCTCTCCCGGGTCTTCCAGGGCACGGGCGCTGACCTCCACCAGGAAGGTGGATTTCCTCACGTCGAGCCGGGCCTCGCCGGAAGCTCCGGACAGCGGCTGCCGGGCGGAGCCGCCGCCCGTGGACCACGTGCCGCGGATGTCCCACGCGAGATCGAGACCGCCCGGCTTGTCGAAGAAGTCTACGAAGGCAGGCTGCGGAAGCCCCGGCCTGGGCTCCGTCGAAGGACCGTCGACGACGAGCTTCTCTCCCTCCCATCCCATTGGATCGATCGCCAGCACCCTGGCCCCTTCCTGCCAGCGGTGATACACGCAGAAGAGCTGCCGGTTGTCTGGACCCCGTACGACCGAGTTGTGTCCTGGTCCGATCACCATGCCCTCGATCGTGCGCAAAATGGGGAGCGGAGCCTGCTCCCACTCGCCCGGTTTTTCCAGGCTGTCCGTAACCGCGTAGCCCACGCCGTAGGTCGGGTTCTGCCAGTTGCCGCCGCTGAACATCTGGTAGTAGCGGCCCTCGTGCTTGAGCACGAACGGACCCTCGACCGTGTGCCAGCGGACGTATCCCTTCTCCGGCCGATTCGGATGGTAGACGTGCCAGTCGTGGCGCGGCAGCGTGACCGGCACGGGCTCCCCCGCCAGGGTAAACGGATCGAGCATCCGGTCGCGGACCGTCCCCGTGCCGATATGGCTCCGGTCCAGGAAGTCGGTCGCGTAGAAGAGATGGCGGGAGCCGTCGTCGTCCACGAACACATGGGCGTCGATGGCGAACGGCTCCGAGGTCAGCCGCCGGCCGCTGTCCACGAATGGGCCGGCCGGGTGCTCCGACACGGCCACCCGGATCTCCATCCGCTCCTCGTTGCCGACGCTGTAATAAAGATAGAAGCGCCCGTTGTCGTAAGTGACCTCTGGCGCCCAGTAGCAGGTATGGCCGCCGGGGAGAGGCTCCATCGCTCCCGGCATAGGTTCCCAATGGACCAGGTCGCGCGATCGGATCACCCCGAAGCAGCGGCCGTCCGTCCAGAACCCCGTGCAATATCCCCAGTACTCGCCCCGGAACTTGAGGACGAACGGATCGGGGAACGAGTGGGGCCAGACCGGGTTGACGTAGGTCAAGCGGAGGCCAGCTCCAGGGCCTGAGCGAGCTCTCCCACTGATTCCAGCGGATCGGCCATGTACGCCTGGAAGCGCTCCACCAGGTGCGTCGCCTTCCAGCGCGGGCCTTCGTCCTGGATCTTGTACAGCCCCAGGTCCAGCCGGTAGTCCTTCAAAGGCCGGCGGCCGAGGCGGTACTTCCAGTCGATCATGGTGAACATCGGGAACCAGGTGTACCCGAGCACGGGGACGCCGTCGGCGCGCAACCGGCGGATCGCCGCCATGGATGCATCCAGCCAGCGCTCCCGCACCTCGACCGAGCCGCGGGCGCTCGTCTCGGTAATCATTACCGGCGCGTCGTAGCGGGTCTGGTAATCCCGGATCAGGTGCTCGAAGCCGGCGCCGTCCTGCTCCACCGCCCGGTAACGCAGGCGGCCGTTGCGGTCTACGGATAACTGCTGGGTGGACCACTGCGGGTAGAAGTTGAGGCCGATCACGTCCAGGGGAACGCGGTTGCGGGCCAGATCGCGGAGCTCGTCCGGGCCGGCGCCGTTGCGCACGAGCCAGGTGAAGAGCGGATGGTCGTGGTCCACCCGGCCGGAGATCAGGTCGAACGCGAGGTAGCCTCGCCGCTGGTCCTCGACCGCCAGGACGTGCAGGTCGGCCCGCGCCGCCCGCGAGAGGCCGGTCGCCTCCACGTGGACCATGAGCGCGCCGGGATCGACCTCTTTGATCGCCTCGACCGTGCGGACGATCCCCTTGGCGAGCTGCAGCAGGACGCGGATGTAGCCGCCCTCCCCGCGCAGATAGGGAGGCCAGAGCCCGCGCTTGCCGCAGAACAGGGCATTGACCAGCGGCTCGTTGAGCGGCGTGTACCAGCGCACGAGTCCCTTGTAGCGCTCGGCGACCGATTTCGCATAGGAGGCCACGGCCTGCGGGTACTCGTCGCTCGCGAACTCCCGGCGCAGCCAGAAGGGGCAGCCGTAGTGCATGAGGTCGAGGATCGGATTGATCTTCAATTCCTCGACCATGTAGGGGATCACCTGGTCGGTCCAGCTCCAGTCGAACTCCCCGGGCAGCTTCTCCACCCGGTACCAGGGGATGCCCCAGCGCAGCGCGCGCACGCCGAGATCGCGTGCGAGGTCGAGGTCCTCGCGCCAGTGCTCGTAGTGCCCCATGAGCTGGTACTCGTCGAGGGCGCGCTGCCCGGGGCGTGTCTGAGGGACGAACGTGTCTTCGATGCCGCTGGCCCAGAGGAATTCGGAAGCCTCCGGCCCAGGCAACAGGGGGTGATGCTTCACAGCGATTACATCTCCAAAGATCGTTGCGGCGGACCCTACCATAGAGAGAGTAGGATTGGCAGGTCATGAAGCCCTCTGGCGAGGCTGCGGCCCCCGACATCGCCGTCCCGGAGAACCTCCCGTTCCTGAAGAGCATCTCCTGGTTCGACGCCAGGTACCGGGACCTCTCCCCTCTCGACATACTCCGGCGCTATGAGTCGGGCTGGCGATGGCTGGGGGTCCTCGAGGACCCATCTCCCGAGGAGTGGGAGCTTATCCGGGCGCTGGCGGCGCGGTTCGGAAGCCACCTGGATGTTTGAGCGTCCGCAGCACCAGAGCGTGCTGTCCGTGCTCGGCGCTTTCCGGGCCGACCTCCTCGCCTCCTGCAAGTTCCTCTTTGGCGGTGGGACGCGAATCGTCCTGGAGCTCGGCGAGTACCGTGAGTCTCACGACATCGACTTCCTGTGCTCGGATGCCTCAGGGTATGGGGAGCTGCGGCTCGTCGCGACGCAACAGGGATATGACGGACTCTTTGAGCCGCAGCGGTCGGAGCAGCTCCGCTTCCCCCGCGAAATGCGGGTGGATCAGTACGGCATCCGGTTCCGCGCCTTTCATGGCGACGTCCTTCTTGGAGTCGAGCTGATCCGCGAGGCCCGGATCGAGCTGGGCCCCGGAGTGCGGCCCCCCTGGTCTCCTGTCGATTGCCTATCTCTGGAAGACTGTTACGCGGAGAAGCTGCTCGCGAACTCCGATCGGTGGGCGGATCGGCAGCTCCTCTCTCGCGATCTCATCGACCTGGCTTTTCTGCGGCTTCGTGGTCCGATTCCGGACACGGCTTGGAAAAGAGTGCGGGAGGCCTACAAATCGGCTCCCGAGGCGGATCTGCGGAAGGCCCTGGCCGCATTCGAGGCTGACCCGGTCCACCAGCAGCGTTGTTTCGCGGGGCTCCAGATGGAAGGCACGCGGGACCATTTCTTCCGGGGCCTTGCCCTTCTCCATCAGGACCTCACTTGAAGTCCCCGCTCCGTCCCTTCCCTTTCTTGAAGGCCTGAGCCCCCGCTGCGGACTCGCCGCTGCGGATGACCTCGGCGCCGTTCCGGGCCTCGATCCTGAACCCTTTTTCGAGCCGGTTCCCCAGCCCCTCATAGACGGACTTGCGATCCTGGATCAAGCAGCCCTGAGGGAAAGCGGCGATCTGCTGCGCGAGCTCCAGCGCGCGACGGAGGGACTGCCCCGGGGGGACGATCTCGTTGACGAGGCCCATGGACCGGGCCTCTTCGGCCGAGATCGGCCGGCCCGTCAGGATGAGATCGAGAGCGCGTCCAAGGCCCACGATCCGCGGCAGACGCTGGGTACCGCCGTCGACCAGGGGGACTCCGAAGCGGCGCTCGAAGCAGCCGAGGACCGCGGTGGTATCCGCGATCCGCAGGTCGCACCAGCACGCCAGCTCCAGCCCGCCGGCGACACAGTAGCCGGCGATCGCCGCGATCGTGGGCTTGCTCACGGAGATCCGCGTGAACCCGAGAGGACCGTTGTCTCCCTCGATCTCCGCGGAGAGCGCCTCCAGGTCGGCAAGGTCGGCGCCGGAGCAGAACACCTCGTCGCCTCCGGTCAGGATGGCCACCTTCGCACCCGGGTCCTTATCGAACGCGAGCCAGGCTTCCCGGAGTGCCTTGGCCGTCTTCGAGTTGATGGCGTTGCGCACCTCGGGCCGCTGGATGCGGAGGATGCGGACGGGGCCTTCGTCGGTAACGAGGAGTGGGGGCATATGGCTCGGCGAACAGTAGTCCGGGGGTGGGTTGCCGTCAAGACGAGGGACAGTGTAGGTACG
The DNA here is from genome assembly GCA_034667225.1 of Acidobacteriota bacterium. Lineage (GTDB taxonomy): Bacteria > Acidobacteriota > Thermoanaerobaculia > Multivoradales > UBA5704 > DATMER01. The sequence continues at coordinate 119,262 of JAXDKG010000042.1, read as the reverse complement.
GAAGGTATATACTTTCCTTTGGAGGATCGACCCATGGCTGATCGAGCAAAGTTGTTCAAGAGTGGAGGAAGCCAGGCCGTCCGGCTGCCGAAGGGCTACCGCTTCGAAGGCCAGGAGGAAGTGCTGATCTACCGGAAAGGCAGCCAAGTCATCATGGAACCAGTCCGCCGGAAGTGGAGCCCCGAGTTCCTGGAGCTCATCGGCTCGGCGCCAGACTTTCCCTACCCTGACGAGCCCCTTCCGGCGGAACCAGGACCCGACTTCGACAAATGAGATACCTGCTCGATACGAATGTCTGCGTCGACATCCTGAGCCAGCGCTATCCGGCAGTCGCCGAGCGCCTCCAGAGATGCTCCCCAGAGGATCTCTGTACCAGTTCCGTCGTGGTGGCTGAGCTCCGCTACGGGGCTGACAAAAGCCAGCAATCCGCCGAGAACCACAGACGTATTGACCTCCTCCTCGGAGACATCCCCTGCTTTGACTTCGACCCGAACGCCGCCTCGGTCTACGGGCGCATCCGGACGGATCTCGAGAAGCGCGGAGAGCCGATCGGTCCGTACGACCTCATGATTGCTGCGCATGCCCTCTCCCTCCGGCTCACCCTCGTGAGCGACAACGTGAGGGAATTCAAGAGGGTCAAGGGACTTCAGGTCGACAACTGGAGGGTGTCCGCTTAGCATCCTTTCACTGCCGTCATGAGGATCTCTTCCCCTCACGTGATGAGGGGGCTTGACAAGCCCGCCGCCCCTCCCGCATTCTTCCCCTCACAATGTTAGGGGAGAAGCTGAACCCATGGCACGAACTTCGCTCGATTTAATGCAGGGGACCGTCGCGGTCCTGATCCTGAAGACGCTCTCCTGGGGGCCGATGCACGGCTATGACATCTCGCGCACCATCCGCCAGCGCAGCGAAGGGGCCCTGGGCCTCGAGGACGCCGCGCTCTACCAGGCGCTCCACCGCCTGGAAAGCAAGAGGTGGATCGAGTCCGAGTGGGGCGTCTCCGAAAACAACCGCAAGGCCAAGTTCTACAGCCTCACCGACGACGGACGGAAGCAGCTCCAATTGGAGGTCTCCACCTGGCAACGCTATGCCACGGCCGTTTCCAAGGTCCTCGAGACCGCCTAGATGCGCCGCCTCTTCCAGTTCCCCTGGCGCACGGCCGCCCAATTGGCGGCCGATGTCGACGAGGAGCTTCAGTTCCATCTCGAGATGGTCGCTCGGGAGCTCGTCGACGACGGCTGGCCCGAGGATGCCGCCCGGATGGAGGCGGTCCGCCGGTTCGGAGACGTGGAAACGACGCGCAAGGTATGCCGGCAGCTCGACGCTCACAAGGAGAAACAGATGAAGTGGATGAAAGCGCTCGAGGAGATCGGGCAGGACCTCCGCTATGCCTTCCGGCAGCTCGCCAAGAGCCCCGGGTTCACCCTGATCGCGATCCTGACGCTGGCACTCGGAGTCGGCGCCACGACCTCGATCTTCAGCGTGGTCGACGGCGTGCTCCTGCGCCCGCTACCCTTCCCCGACCCGGACCGCCTGGTGCGCGTCTATCCCTTGACCGAGGAGGGAGAACCGAACGCCATCTCGGTCCTCAACTTCCTCGACTGGCGCAAACAGAGCCGCACGATCGAGGCGGCATCGCTCCTCAACACCGGATCCGTGAACCTGACCGGGACCGGCGGCGAGCCCGAGCGGCTCTCCGGCGCCTGGGTCAGCCCCGAGTTCTTTTCCGTGCTCAAGGCTCCCCTCCTCGCCGGCCGCGGTTTCTTGAAGGACGAAGACCAGCCGAAAGCCCCGAACGTGGTGGTCCTCTCCTCGGAGCTCTGGCAGCGCCGGTTCGGAGGCGACCGCGGCCTGGTCGGGCAGACGATCAATCTCGACGGTGAGCCCTACACGGTCGTCGGCATCGCAGGCCGCAACCGCTGGCCTTCCATCGCCGACCTCTGGATTCCGTTCGAGCTGAGCGAGAACGCCCTGGACCCGGACAACCGCGGCGCCATCTATCTTTCCGTCGTGGCGCGCCTCGTCCCGGGAGTGTCCCTGGAAAAAGCCCGCGCCGAGGCCCGCTCCATCGCGGCCGCTCTCGCCGCAGCGTATCCGAAGGCCAATACCGGCTACCGCATGGACGTGGTGGGGATGCAGACGTACATGACAGGGGATGTCCGAGTCCCCCTGCTGGTGCTGATGGGTGCCGTGCTCCTGGTGCTCCTGATCGCCTGCGTCAACGTGGCCAACCTGCTGCTCGTCCGGGCCTCGGGACGCGAGGCCGAGCTGGCCGTGCGGACTGCGCTGGGCGCCGGACGCCTGCGCATCATCCGCCAGCTCCTGACCGAGAGCGTCGTGCTCTCGCTCCTGGGCGGCGCGGCCGGCGTGGCCTTCGCGGTCTGGGCGACCCGGGCGCTCGTGGCCCTCGCTCCGGAACGGACGCCGCGGCTCCACGAGGTCGGGGTGGACGGCATGGTGCTGTTCTTCACCCTGGGTGTCAGCCTCCTCACCGGGCTGCTGTTCGGGCTGGCCCCGGCGCTCAAGGCGTCGCGCCCGGACCTCGGGTCCGTGCTCAAGGAGGGCGCGCGCGGCGGCAAGGGCCGGGCCGCCACCGCCGCCCGCAGCGTGCTGGTGGTGTTGGAGACGGCGCTCGCCGTGCTGCTCCTCGCCGGGGCGGGCCTGCTCCTGCGCAGCTTCGGCGCGCTGATGAACGTCGATCCCGGGTTCGACCCGGAGGGCGCCATCGTTTTCAACCTGGCGCCGCCGGAATCGAAGTACGCGGAGGACCCGCAGCTCCGCCAGCTCGCGGGCTCGCTCATGGAAAGGATGGAAAGGTTGCCGGGCGTCACCGCTGCCGGTGCCGCCGCGTATGGCCGGCCGCTCGACAATTCCGGGTTCATGCTGAGCTTCGACGTGGAGGGACGGCCGGAGGCGCTCCCGGGCGAGGAGCCCGCGATGCGCGTCGCCCTGGTCACACCGGGCTACTTCAAGGCGCTGGGCCTCCCCCTCAAGCGCGGCCGGGCGTTCACGGACCAGGACCGCGAGGGCTCCACCCCGGTCGCCATCCTTACCGAGGAGGCGGTCCGCCAGTTCTTCCCGAACGAGGAGCCGCTCGGCCGCCGCATCCTCCTGGGCTGGGTCAGCGATGGCGTCCGCCGCAGCGGCGAGGTCGTCGGGGTCGTCGGCGATTTCAAGCAGTCCACCCTGGACACTACGGCCGACCCGCAGATCTTCCTGCCCTTCGACCAGGCTCCGATCGGTAGCCTGTCGGTGATCGTGCGTTCGACGGCCGATCTCGGCACCGTGGCTGCCGCGGCGCGGGCCCAGGTCCACGAGGTGGACCCGGACCTCCCCCTCTACGCGCTGCAGACGCTGGACGAGGTGGTCTCCGCATCGGTTTCCGAGCCGCGCTTCTACATGCTCCTGCTCGGCGGTTTCGCCGCGGTCGCGCTGATCCTGGCCGCGATCGGAATGTACGGGGTAATCGCCTATGGCGTGAGCCAGCGGAGCCAGGAGATCGGCGTCCGCATGGCCCTGGGCGCCACGCGGGACCGGGTGATCCGCATGGTCCTGCGGCAGGCGATGGTGCTGGCGGTGTTCGGCGCGGTCTTCGGGCTGGCGCTCGCGCTGGTCGCGACCCGCGGAATGCAGAGCCTGCTGTTCGGGGTGAGCGCGATGGACCCGGGCATCTACGTGGCCGTGGCGGCCGTGCTGGTTTTGGTGGCCGGGCTGGCGAGCTATCTGCCAGCGAGAAGGGCGGCGAGAACGGATCCGCAGTTGGCGCTGCGCGGCGAGGTGTAGGGGCGAACACGGACGAACATGGACTGGCACGGACGATCACGGACAGTCTGTCCGTGTTGGTCGGTGTTCGTCCGTGTCAGTCCGTGTGCAGCCTCGCCTGGCTACTCCACCCGCTCCGAGGCCCGCCCCACGGTTGACTCCTCCGTGGTGGTCTCGGCCTCGGGCCGGCTGCCGGGCTTCTCCGGGGCCTGGGCTCCGGAGCGGCAGGCCGGGCACTCGTTGGGCGGATAGGACGGCAGATCCAGCTTCAGCAGCGAGCGGAAGGGCACGTCGAACGGGTCGCGCCCCACGGTGCGGTCGATGATCGAGCCGATGGCCACGACCCTCGCGCCCTTGCTGGTGGCCAGGGCGGCGCACTCCAGGGTCGAGCGGCCGGTGGTGACCACGTCCTCCACGATCACCACCCGCTCCCCCTGATGCAGGGTGAACCCGCGGCGGAAGCCCATCTCCTCCCCCTTGCGCTCGGTAAAGCGGAAGGGAACACCGAGGGCCGCCGCCACCTCGTGCCCGATGATCACCCCGCCCAACGCGGGCGACACCACCGAGTCGGGATGCTGATTGCGCAGCAGCTCGGCCAGATCCTGTCCGACCCTGCGGGCCCGCACGGGATCCTCCAGCAGCAGCGCGCACTGGACGTACGCGGTCGAATGAAGTCCTGAAGAGAGGAGGAAGTGGCCGCGCCGCAAAGCGCCGCTCTCCTCCAGAAGGCGCATCACGACCTGCTCGTTCTCACCTGGATTGTCAGCTCTCACGGATGGGGTGCTCCTCTCGCCGGATCTCGTACTGGTCCAGCTTCTTGTAGAGGTTGCTTCGTGGAGTGTCGATCGCCTGCGCGGTCTGCGTGACGTTCCAGTTGTTCTCCTCGAGCTTGTAGATCAGGAACATGCGCTCGGAGAGGTCGCGGAACTCGCGCAGAGTCTGCACCGCCAGGAGCGCGCTGGACAGCTCGGGGCGGGCTCCGCCGGTGGCTGCGATCACATCCTCCCGGGTGATCTTGTCGCCCGGGGAGAGGATCAGCAGGCGCTCGACGAGGTTCTTGAGCTCGCGCACGTTGCCCTTCCAGGGCAGCGACTTCAGATGCGCGAGGGCCTCCGGCACGAACTCCTTCGGCCGGTAGTTGTTGCGTTCGGCGTAGCGCCGCACCATGTACTCAACGATCTGCGGGACGTCCTCCAGATGCTCGCGCAACGCCGGGGTGCGGATCGGGATCACGTTCAGGCGGTAGTAGAGGTCCTCGCGGAACCGTCCCGCCTTGATCTCCTCTTCCAGGTTGCGATGGGTGGCCGCAACGACGCGTACGTCCACCTGCACGGTCTTCTCCGCCCCGACCGGCTCGACCTCCCCGCTCTGCAGGACGCGCAGGACTTTCGCCTGGGTGCGGGCGGACATATCGCCGATCTCGTCGAGGAAGATGGTGCCGCCGTCGGCGGCCACGAACTTGCCGGTCTGGCGCCGGACCGCGCCGGTGAAGCTCCCCTTCTCGTGCCCGAACAGCTCGGACTCGATCAGCTCGTCCGGGATCGCCGCGCAGTTGACCTGCACGAGCGTCCGGTCGCGCCGCGAGGATTGGCGGTGGATGGCGCGCGCCACCAGCTCCTTGCCGGTGCCGCTCTCGCCCGTGATGAGGACGGTCGCCGGGGTGGGCGCCGCCTTCTCGATCGTCTCGCGCAGCCGGCGAATGGCCGGCGCGGTGCCGACCATCTCGTCCGGCTCCTGGCGCAGGACGCTGTTCTCCGACTGCAGGCGCCAGGCGTCGACCGCGTTGCGCAGCGCGACCAGCACGCGCTCGCGCTGCAGCGGCTTTTCGAAGAAGTCGTAGGCGCCGCGGCGGGTGGCTTCGACGGCAGTCTGCACGTCGGCGTGCCCGCTGATCATCAGCACCGGCATGTCGTAGCCCCGCTCGCGCAGGGCCTTGAGCAGGTCGAGCCCGTCCATCTCGGGCATCTTGATGTCGAGGAGGAGCGCGTCCGGGGGCCGTTCGGCCACGCGGGTGAGCGCCTGCGGACCGCTGCCCGCCTCGTCCACCCGGTAGCCTTCGAACTCCAGGATCATGCGCAGGCTGTCGCGGATCGCCGCCTCATCGTCTACCACTAGCACGGAGGCGCGGATGTTGTCAGTGGTTCTGGCCATGGTCGTTCCAGAGTCTAGCAAGAAAAAGGCCGGCCCCGAATGAAGGCCGGCCGGATGAGTGTCCCGTGTCCGCGGTCTACGGCACCTGCACGACTGCGAAGAACGGTTGGCCGCGCTGTCCCTGCGCGAAGGGCCTGACGTAGAGCCGGAGATACGAGCCCGTCTTCGCGCCCTTGACGATGCGCTCGAACGCCTCGACTCCGTCCACCTCCTGGCCGTTGACCTCGGTGATGATCGTGCCCGGCCGGACGAACTGCTCGTAGAGCGGGCTGGTCGGCGCGACCTGGGTCACCACGATGCCATCCACGCCGGCCGGGATGCCGTGCATCTGGCGCAGGCTCTGGCTGAGGTCCTGGTACTGGATGCCCATCCACTCGATGCCGCTCTCGCCGTTGTCCTCGTGCTCCTCCTCGGTCTGGGCGACGGCGTCGCGCTCCGGCCGCTCACCGAGCTTGACCTTGAGCTGCATGGGCTTGCCGTTGCGCAGCACGTCGAGGTCGACCGAGGAGCCCGGACCCTTGTTCGCCACGTAGTTGATCAGGTCGCGGGTCGTCTTGATCGCGCGGCCGTCGACCTTGGTGATGATGTCGCCGTGGTGGACGCCGGCCTGCCCCGCGGGGGTGTCAGCTTCGACCGAGGCGACGAGGGCGCCGTCCGTGGACTCCAGGCCGAAGGCGCGCGCCTGGTTCCAGTTCAGGTTGTTGATCTGGATGCCCAGGTAGCCGCGGCTGACCTTGCCCTTCTCGCGGAGCTGCGGCAGCACCTCCTTGAGCGTGTTCACGGGCACGGCGAAGCCGATGTTCTCGGCGCCCCAGTTGATGGCCGTGGCGATGCCGACCACCTCGCCACTCAGGTTGACCAGCGGGCCGCCGGAGTTGCCGAAGTTGATCGCTGCGTCGGTCTGGATGAAGTTCTCGAAGGAGGCGTCGCTGATGCCGAGCGACCGCCCCTTGGCGCTGACCACGCCGGTGGTGACCGTCTTGTCCAGGTTGAGCGGATTGCCGATGACCATCGTCCAGTCGCCGACGCGCACGGCATCGCTGTCGCCGAGCTCCAGATAGCGCAGGTTCTCGCCCGCGTTGATCTTGAGCAGGGCGAGGTCGGTGGCCTGGTCGGTACCCTTGACCTCGGCCGGGAAGTCGCGGTCGTTGAGGTGGACCTTGACCTCGGTAGCGCCCTCGATCACGTGGTAGTTGGTAACGACGTAACCGTCGCGGCTGATGACAAAGCCGCTGCCGCCGGCGTCAGAGCGGAACGGATCGCCCTCCTCGCCTTGCCCCTGGGGCCCCCGGGGTGCCTGGGGTGCCTGTCCGGGCCCGCGCGGCGCGCCCTCCTGGTCGCCCTCCTGGTCCTGCCGGTTGCGGGGACCGAAAAAGAACTCGAAGGGATCCATGCCCTGGCCCTGACCGCGGCCGCGGGGACGGTTCTCGATCGTCGCGGCCTGGATCGAGACCACGGCGGGATCGACCGCCTGGGCCAGGTCGGCGAAGCTCGGCAGCGCGGTGATCGGCGAATGGTTGCCTGCGATCTGGGTGGCGGACAGCGACGACTCGGCGTCGGCAGCCCGTCCCGGAACCGTCAGGTTGAGCCCGCCGGCCAGAACCATGCCGAATACCACCGCTCCTAGGACGAGCAGGAACGTCGTGAGTTGGCGCCTCTGGGTTGTGCTCATGGGGACCGAAATCTCCTTTCTCTTCTCGCAATCGTTCCAAGCAATCGCCCTGCCAGGGAAATTCCAGAGGGAGCCCGAGGGAGAAGACGAGCTGCCAAGGCCCGATCGTGCCAGATTGGCACGCCGCCGAGACCTGCCGCGGTTTGGCTTGTCGCCCTTGGTCGGAGTGGTAAACTGAACCTTCCCTATGCCGAGCGCCCGATCTCTGGCCGCAGCCATGCTCCTCGCCCTGCTCGCGGGATGCGCCTCGCCGGCTCCCCCTGCGGCGCGCTCCCGCTCCCTTCCTCCGGCCGGGGCCGCGGCCCCGGCGCAGGAGGCAACTGGCCCCACGGTCTCCCTGGTCTGCGATCCGGCCGTCCGCAAGATCCCGTTCCCGTCGATGGGGATCCCTCTCTACACCAGCCTCCTCGACATGGCGCTCACGCCGGAGCGCGTCTGGCTGCTCGTGGACCAGCACCACATCATCGAGGTCGGGAGGAACCCGGACAAGCCCACCTTCCGCACGATCACGGGAAAGGAGGACGCCACCTGGGACGCCCTGGACGTGGACCCGGTCGACGGCTCCCTGTGGATCGTCTCGTTTCTGCGGCTCGAGCTGATCCACCTGATTCCGGACGGCAAGAGCACCATCGTGCGCATCCCCCGCCTGGAGGGGCAAGGCGGCTTCCGGGAGGTCATGGTGGACGAGGAGGCGGTCTACGTCGTCCCCACCTGCGCGGAGCATGCTCTCTGGAAGGTCGCCCGCGACGGCAAGCTCCTCGGGCAGGCCTTCCACCGCGAGGGTGAAGAAGTGCCGCTCACGCTCCGCGAGGAATTCACCTCGGAGGAGGGCCAGGGCTCGGTGGTCGGCTGCATCCCGGTCTCAATGGCCCGGGACCTCTCTGGCAAGGTCACGGTCTTGGACGGCCTCTCCCGGTCGTTCTACCGCCAGGAGGCCGGCGAATGGAAGCCGTTCCTCGAGATCCCGGACCCGGAGTTGCCTGCCGGAGGGGTCCGGGTCGACAATCCCGGCACGGAGCAGGCCATCTGGACCCTCAGCGCCGGCCACTTGCCCGGGTTCTTCTTCCTCGGGGAGGAGCCCGTCTTTCAGCCCGAGTTGGACGGTGAAAGATCGAAGCCGGGCCGGTTAGTGCTCAAGTACGTGCGTCCCGCGCCTGAAGGGATCACCACCGCCTTCGAGGACTGCAAGGTACTCTCCTGGGGCGGGAGAACCCAGATCGTGACCGACCAGCACGGCTTCGTCAGCGCGATCGACAACCAGTTGGTTCTGGGGACGTTCGGGGGTACGAACTAGAACAGCCCTGTCGGGGCTGAACCGCTCCTACAGAGCGAGATCAGTCAGCGCCCAATGGGGCGGCGGCAATCCACGAGGTCGAGAGGCGTCCGCGCAAGCTCCGTCACGAGCCGTCGAAGGGCCATCGGCTGCCGCGCAAGCTCCAGCACGCGCGACCGGAGGCTGGCGGATGCCGCTGGGGGTCGGGCAGGTGCCATGCAGGATCGGGCAGGTACCCCTGGAGGTCGAGCGGCTTCCGCCGAAGCCCGGACGGCATCGCTCGGGGGTCAGGCCAGTACGCCGGAGGTCGGGCGGAATGCGCTGAAGGCCGAGCGAGACACGCTGGGAGCTGAGCGGGACCCTCTGGAGGTCGAGCGAAACACAGTGGGGCTCGAACGGCAGCACCGGAGGGTAAGCGAAACGCACTGAAGGTCGAGTGGCAGGTGCCCAGGGTCGAGCACGGCTCCCCCGCGGGGATTCACGGCGCGCGGACGACCAGCTAACATGAGATCAGGGAATGCCCGCCCCTCCCGGAGCGTTGTCCTTCCTGTCGGCTCCTCCTACCCGGCCTGGCCCGGGCAAGGTATTCATCCGTAGCGACTTGCAGCGATAGGCCCGTTGGCTTATAATCCAACGGCCAGCTTGCCCTGACCGGAAACGGTCAGTAAAGGAGTGGGCCCGTGCCCACTTTTTTTGTTGGCACCGGTTGGGACCGAATGAAAGCTGAGATTGCCGAGACCTTGAAGGGACGACGACGAGAACGATGACGCAGACCACCAGCCGTATCGCCGAGCTCCAACCCGAGCTTGAGCAGATCGCCGCAGCCAACGGCTGCGAGCTGGTGCACGTCGAGCTCAAGGGCGGAGTCCTTCGCCTAATCCTCGACAAGCCGGAGGGCGTCACCCTCGCCGACTGCGAGGTGGTCGCCAAGCATTCGTCGGCCTACCTCGACGTGGCCGATTTCGGTAAGAGCCGGTACGTCCTGGAAGTCTCCTCTCCCGGTCTCGACCGGGAGCTGTACAAGCCGGCGGACGTCGAGCGGTTCCTCGGCAAGCTCGCCCGCGTGGCGATCATCGATCCGGAGAACGGCAAGAAGAGGACCGTGATCGGGCGCCTGCAGGAGATGCAGCCGGCCGAGTCAACTGGGGATTCAAAAGTGGTCGTGACAGACGACAAGACCGGCGAGCGCACCGAAGTCCTATGGAAGGACATCCGGAACATTCGCCTCGAGATCGAGCTCTAGGGAAACAGGGAAGAAGCCATGGCTCAAGCACAGACGGCGGACATCAATTTCAACGAGATCCTGCGCCAGGTCGCGCGTGAGAAGGACATCGACATGGAGCGCTGGATCGCGGCGCTCGAAGATGCGATGGCCTCCGCGGCCAAGAAGCAGCACAGGATCAAGGAGCCCGTGCGCGCCCATCTCGACCGCGAGACGGGCAAGTTCGACGCCTTCATCGTCAAGAAAGTCGTCGAGGAGGTCGAGGACCCCCTGGCCGAGTGGACGGTCGAGGAAGCCATCGATCATAAGCCCGACGCCAAGGTGGGCGACGAGATCCACTTCCCCATTTCCACCGAGGGGCTCGGACGCATCGCCGCCCAGTCGGCCAAGCAGGTGCTCTATCAGCGCGTGCGGGAAGCCGAGCGCGAGAACGTCTACAACGAGTTCATCGACCGCGTGGGCGAGGTGCTCAACGGCACGGTCAAGCGCTTCGAGCGCGGCGACATCATCATCGACCTCGGCCGCACCGAGGCCGTCGTGCCACGGCAGGAGCAGGCCCGCCACGAGCGCTACAGCCAGGGCGAGCGCATCCGCGCCGTGATCGTCGACGTGCACAAGCAGCCCAAGGGGCCGCAGATCGTGCTCTCGCGCACCGATCCGCGCCTGCTGGTCAAGCTTTTCGAGACCGAGGTGCCCGAGATCTACGACGGCACGGTGGTCATCAAGAACGCCGTCCGCGCGCCCGGCGAGCGCGCCAAGGTGGCGGTCTACAGCCGCGAGCGCGATGTGGACCCGGTGGGCGCCTGCGTGGGCATGAAGGGCTCCCGCGTGCAGTCCATCATCCGCGAGCTGCGCGGCGAGAAGATCGACATCATCGAGCACAGCGACGACCTCGTGACCTTCGCCCAGAGCGCGCTCGCGCCGGCCAAGATCACCCGCGTGTCCGTGACGCATCATGGAGACGTCCCGCACCTCGACGTGATCGTGGAGGACGAGCAGCTCTCCCTCGCCATCGGCAAGCGCGGCCAGAACGTGCGCCTGGCCTCCGAGCTGATCGGCTGCCGCATCGACATCAAGAGCGAGAGCGACGTCAAGGACGAGGTGGCCGACGCGCTGGCCCGCATGCTTCAGAGCGCCGTCGACGGCCCGGGCGCCGCTTCCGCGGGGATCGGCGGCGTGGCCGCGGCTCCCGGGATCAGCCCCGAGCTCGCGCTTCTGCTCGACGAAGCCGGCCTCGGCGACGCCGATACGATCGTCCAGTACGACCGCGACTCCCTGTTGGAAGTCGAGGGCATCGACCAGGAGCTCGCCGAGAGCCTGTACGCGTGGGCCGAGGCCCAGGTCAAGGCGAGCGAGGAGCGGGCGGATGCCGACATCGGCGCCACCTTCCGCGCTCCCGCGCCCAAATCGGGCGGCATGGGCGACGACGACTTCATGGCGGCCCTCAGCCGGGCTTTCCAGGAGAGCGAGCAGCAGCGCGGCGCTGGCGCTTCCAAGGGAGGCCCTGCCGAGGAGGGCGAGACCGGAGTCTCGGCCGGCTCCACCTCCGGTGAGGACGAGCCACGCGAGGAGTAGCAGGGACCGGAGCGGAATGCATTGCAGATGATCTGCGGGGCGGGGCTCCCTCTCCCTCACGCAGGTGAGGGAGAGGGTCGGGGAGAGGGAGGATGGGATCGACTGTTTCGCGGGTAGGACATAAAGGAGCTCTAGAAGATATATGGGAAAGATTCGAGTCCAGGACCTCGCCAAGATGATGGGGATTTCCAATCAGGACCTCGTCTTCAAGTTGAAGTCCATCGGAGTCCGTGTCGAGAGCGACGACGCTGCCATCGACACCGACATCATCCAGGCGATCCTGGCAGGTAAGAAGCTCCCCCATCCGCGGGAGGTGATCCTGCGTGACGAGCAGTCGCCGGCCGCGGTCGATCAGACCCGCCGGCGTGCCGGCGGCGCGCCCGCTCCGCCGCCCACGGCGGCCCGGCGTCCGCTCACCAACCAGATGCGGCCGCAGCGCCCGCGCACGCTCATCCAGAAGGTCGAGCCCAACATCCGGGAGCTGCCGGTCACCGAGCGGCAGATGGGAGTTTCTCCCTCGGCGCTCGCAACGGCTTCACCGGGCATCGAGGCTCCGGCTCCGCTTCACCAAGGCCAGGCCCAGCCGTCCGCGGCCGAGCCCGAGCTGGCGCTTCAGCAGGAGGCGGTCTCCGGAGTGCCGGCCGAGGCCACGGCCGTGCAGCCCGAGATGGTTCCCAAGCCAGCTGCCCCGCCGGCCCAGGCTTCGCCGCCGACTGCCCGGCCGTCTCAGCCGGGACAGCCGCCCAGGACGGGGAGCCGCATCATCTCGACCCCGGGCCAGCCCGGCCACATTCCGGCCCGCACGAGCCCGCCGCCGCGGCCGGGCGCGCCTTCCCAGCCGCGGCGCGACGCCCCGGCCCAGGGCCGTCCTGCATACGGAGCTTCTTCGTACGGTGCCGCGTCCGGATCTCCGGCCAACCGGCCGTCCGGCCCCTCCTCCCCTCCGGGACGCGGTGTCGGCGCCTCCGCCCCTCCGAGCCGTGGCCCTGCTCCGGCAGCGCCCTCGGGAGGCGACGACAGGCGCAGGGACAGCCGGGACAAGAACAGGAAGCCGATCAAGAAGGCCGGTCCGCGCCCCGTCGAGCAGGAAGAGGATCTGACCGGTTTCAAGGGCACCCTGGAGGAACTGGAAGAAGAGGTCAATCAGGGTTCGGCCGGCGCCAGCCGGCGCAAGCGCCGCATTCTGGCGCGCAATGAGGACGAGGGCGGCAAGCTCCTCACCTTCAAGAAGGCCGCGCCGGCAGGCCCGGTGATGATCGGCGAGGGCATGACCGTCCGCGAGTTCGCCGAGAAGCTCGGGGTCAAGTCCCGCGACCTGATGAGCGCGCTCTTCAAGCGCGGCATCCTGGCCAACATCAACCAGGTGCTGGATACGGAGCTCGCGCAGAAGCTCGCCACCGACCTCGGCGTCGAGGCCATGGTCGTCTCCTTCGAGGAGGAGGTCCAACTCCGCGAGGAGCAGCATGGCAGCGAGCAGCCGGAGAATCCCTCCAAGGTGGGCAAGGTCGTCCGCGCGCCGGTCGTGACCATCATGGGCCACGTCGACCACGGCAAGACCTCGCTCCTCGACGCCATCCGCTCCGCGAAGGTGACCGAGTCCGAGGCCGGCGGCATCACCCAGCACATCGGCGCCTACCAGGCCGAGGTCAACGGCCGCAAGGTCGTGTTCCTCGACACGCCGGGCCACGAAGCGTTCACCATGATGCGTGCCCGCGGCGCCCGGGTGACCGACATCGTGGTCCTGGTGGTGGCGGCCGACGACGGCGTCATGCCGCAGACGATCGAGGCCATCGACCACGCGAAGGCAGCCAAGGTGCCGCTGATCGTGGCCATCAACAAGATCGACAAGGCCAACGCCAACCAGGACCGGGTCAAGCGCGAGCTTTCCGAGCGCGGCCTGATGCCCGAGGACTGGGGCGGCGACACGGTCATGGTGCCGGTGTCGGCGATCAAGAAGGACGGCATCTCCGATCTGCTGGAGATGATCCTGCTCACCTCCGACATCCTGGAGCTCAAGGCGAGCCCCGAGATCGCCGCGCAGGGCGCGGTGCTCGAGGCGCGCAAGGAAGTCGGCCGCGGCATCGTCTCCACCGTCCTGGTGCAGAACGGCACTCTGAAAGTGGGCGACATCTTCGTCTCCGGCGCGACCTGGGGCCGCGTGCGCTCCATGAGCGACGACAAGGGTAAGCGCATCAAGGAGGCCGGGCCGGCGACGCCGGTCGAGGTCACCGGCTTCAACGAGCTGCCGGACGCGGGCGACCTGATGCAGGTGGTCGAGGACGAGTCCAAGGCGCGCGGCATCGCCGAGTACCGCCAGCAGGAGCAGCGCAGCCGCGACCTCGCCCCCGGGCAGGGCCGGCTCTCGCTGGAGCAGCTCTTCAGCCGCATTCAGGAAGGCGACGTCAAGGATTTGGCCGTCGTCGTCAAGGCGGACGTGCAGGGCTCGCTCGAAGTGCTGCGCGAAGCGGTGACCAAGGAGAGCACGGAGAAGGTCAAGGTGCAGGTGCTCCACGCGGGCATCGGCGCCATCACGACCAACGACGTGCTGCTCGCGTCGGCGTCGAAGGCGATCATCATCGGCTTCAACGTCCGTCCCGAGCGCAGTGCCGTCGAGCTGGCCGAGAAGGAAGAGATCGACATCCGCCTGCACACCGTCATCTACGAGCTGATCGACGAGTTGAAAAAGGCCATGACGGGCCTGCTCGACCCGACGTTCCGCGAGGTGACGGCCGGCCGCGCCGAGGTCCGCGACACGTTCAAGGTCCCCAAGATCGGCACCATCGCGGGCTGCCACGTGGTCGAGGGAGTCATCCCGCGCACCGCCGGCGTCCGTCTGCTGCGCGACAACCGCGTCATCTACGAAGGGAAGATCGCCTCGCTGCGCCGGTTCAAGGACGACGCCTCCGAGGTCCGGTCCGGCTTCGACTGCGGTATCGGGCTGGAAAAGTTCCAGGACTTCAAGCCGGGCGACTTCATCGAGGCGTACACCCGCGAAGAGGTAGCGCCCGTTCTGTAGGGGTCCTCGGACCCCCGCATCACCGACAATTGGGAGAGGATGGGGCGCCGGCCGCGCCCCATCCGAGGGAAGGCCGTTCATGCCGATGACCATTGGGGTCTCCAGCTTCGAGCTGCATCTCCCTTCCGCCCGCAGCCTGAAGGACAAGCGGCGGATCGTGAAGTCGCTGATCGACCGCATCCATCAGCGTTTCCGGGTGTCGATCGCGGAGACCGGGTTTCACGACCTGCACCAGCGGTCGGAGATCTCGATGGCGGTGATCACCAACGGCGAGAGCGAGATGGAGAACCTGATGGAAGAGGTGCGAAACCTGGTGGAGGGCGTCCCGGAGCTGTACCTGACACGCTGGGACCCCCAGATCCTGGAGGGGATGGAGGGGATGCAATGACGCGGCGGACCGAGCGCGTCTCGGACCTGCTGCGGGCGGAGCTCTCCGACCTCATCCTGCGGGAGATCAAGGATCCGCGCATCAGGTTGGTCAACCTGACGGGGGTCGAGGTGACGTCAGACCTGCGGCGCGCCATCGTGCGCGTCTCGGCGCTCGGGGACGACACCCAGCGTGAAGAGGCGGTCGAGGCCCTGCGCCATGCCCGGGGGTTCCTGCGCACGGAGCTGTCACGCCGGCTCCGCACGCGGGTGACGCCCGAGCTCATTTTCGAGCTCGACCGCGGAGCCGAGCACAGCCAGAAGATTTCTGACCTCTTGGAGAGTCTAAATGGGCGGGATGAAAGCTCCTGAAGATCTGCTGAAGAAGATCCGGCTCGGCAACCGGTTCCTCCTCACCAGCCATATCAATCCTGACGGCGACGCCATCGGCTCCGCGCTGGGCCTGGCGCGCCTGCTGCGCAGCATGGGCAAAGGCGCCGTGATCTGGAACCGCGACCCCACGCCGACCATCTACCGTCCGCTCCCCGGCAGCGACCGGGTGCACACCGGCGAGGAGCCGCCGGCCGGGTTCCCCGACCGTTTCGACGCCATCATCGTGCTGGAGTGCCCGAGCCCCGACCGCACCGGCCTGGAGCAGCACCTCTCCGCCCGGCCGATCATCAACATCGACCACCACCTGGGCAACCAGCTCTATGGCTCGGTCAACTGGGTGGACTCCGCAGCTCCAGCTGTCGGCGAGATGGTCTACCGCCTGGCGCAGGGGCTCAAGCTGGCTCTCGATCCCGAGACGGCGAGCTGCCTCTACCTGACCCTGGTCACGGACACGGGCGGCTTCCGCTTCTCCAACGCGACCCCGGCCGCCTTCGAGGCCGCCGCCGCCCTGGTGCGCGACGGCGCCCAGCCCGAACAGGTCTCGCAGTGGCTCTACGAGAGCCAGCCGCTGCCGGTCGTCCGCCTGGTGGGCGAGATGCTCCAGACGCTCCAGATCCACGAGGGCGGCCGGGTCGCGACCGCCCGCCTGACGCCCGAGATGTTCGACCGCGTCGGAGCCCAGCCCGGCGACTCCGAAGGGCTGATCGACTTCCCGCGCTCCATCGCCGGGGTCGAGGCCGTGGCCCTCATCCGCCAGCGCGAGGACGGTACGCACAAGGTCTCGCTGCGCAGCCGCGGCGAGGTCGACGTCGAGAAGATCGCCCGCCATCATGGCGGCGGCGGCCACCGCAACGCCGCCGGCTTCGTGCTCGAAGGGGACGGCGAAGAGGCTCGGCAGAAGGTCGCCGAGGCTCTGGCGGCCGCCCTGAACCCAGCAGCAGTAGTGGCCGAAGAGGTCCGCGAGGGAGCCTAGTCCGGTGGAGATGAGAGACGGACTGTTGCTGGTCGACAAGGAGCCCGGCCTGACCTCGCACGACGTGGTGCAGAAGGTGCGGCGGCTCCTCAAGCAGAAGAAGATCGGCCACTGCGGCACGCTGGACCCGGACGCCACGGGCCTGCTGCTGCTGACGCTCGGGAGCGCCACTCGGCTCACCCGTTTCCTGATCCGCGCGCCCAAGGTCTATGAGGGAGTCATACAGCTCGGCTCCGCGACAGACACTTATGACGCGTCGGGCCAGGTGACGAGCCAGGCTTCTCCCGAGGCCGTCGCCGCTCTGACCCAGGAAGCCGTGGCCGAGGGGATGAAGCGCTTCGAGGGGATCATCGAGCAGAAGGCGCCCGCCTACTCCGCCAAGAAGGTCCAGGGAGTCAAGTACTACGAGTTGGCGCGCAAGGGGGAAGAAGTCCCGGACGAGAGCAAGGAGATCACCATCTACGAGTTCTCCCCCGTGGGTGATCTCGAGCAGGGTATCGGCGATGGGCGCATCCGCTTCCGCCTGGGCTGCTCGTCCGGCACCTACGCCCGCGGCCTGGCGCACGATCTGGGCGCGGCCCTCGGAGTCGGCGGGCATCTGGCGGAGCTGCGGCGCACGCGCATCGGCGGGTTCCAGGTCGAAGACGCGGCGACGTTCCGCGCTCTGGAAGAGCTGGCCCAGTCCAGTGAACCGGGAGCGACCTGGATCCCCTTCGACCAGATCCCTCTCCCCTTCGGCGAGGTCATGGCCGATCCGCAGCAGGAGACCCGGATCAGCCACGGCCAGACCGTGCTGGTGCGCGAGCTCGCGGGCGAGGAGGGGGACTGGGTCAAGCTGATGAACCGGCGGCGGGAGTTCATCGCCGTCGGCACCGTCGTGGAGAGGATTGGCAGCGCGGGCGTTGGCATCGTCCAGCCCAAAGTGGTGTTCAGATAGCAGGCAAATAGCTGGCTCGTGCTACAATGCCGAGCCGAATGGAAATGTAAGGAGGAGTTTGCTTTGGCGCAAACCGTGGAAATCAAAGAGAAGATCATTCAGGACTACCGGGTGCACGAGCAGGACACCGGCTCGCCGGAGGTGCAGGTGGCCCTGCTCACCAGTCGTATCATCGAGCTGACGGAGCATTTCAAGACCCACACCAAGGACCACCACGGCCGCCGTGGGCTTCTGAAGATGGTGGGCCGCCGCCGCCGCCTGCTCGACTATCTCAAGCGGCAAGACGTCGAGCGTTATCGCGCCACCATCGAGCGCCTCGGACTCCGCAAGTAGGCAGCTCCCGCCGCATACCCGGCAGGTCCCGACGCAAATATCCGTCGCCTCGGGACCGCCCACCCACCTACCGGGCAACTGAGCCGGCCACGGCTCTGAAGCGGCGAAATTGTAGGCAGACGAGAGAGAAAGAGACGAGAAAGAAAAGAAAATCATGAAGCAACGAAGAGAAGTCAACGTTGGAGAGAGCACCCTCATCCTGGAGACCGGCCATCTGGCCAAGCAGGCCGACGGATCGTGTACGGTCCGCCTCGGCGACACGGTCGTCCTGGCCACCGCCTGCATGGACGACAAAGGCGGCATCGAGCGCGACTTCCTGCCGCTGACCGTCGACTATCGGGAGTACACGGCCGCGGCCGGCAAGATCCCCGGCGGCTTCTTCAAGCGCGAAGGGCGGCCCACCGAGAAGGAAGTCATCACCTCCCGCCTGATCGACCGCCCGCTCCGCCCCCTGTTCCCCGATGGCTACTATGCCGAGACCCAGATCATCGGCTTCTGCCTGTCGGCGGACGGCGAGAACGATCCGGACATCCTGGCCATCAACGGCGCCTCGACGGCGCTGGTGCTCTCGAACATCCCCTTCTACCACCCCATTGGCGCGGTGCGTGTGGGCCTGATCGAAGGCGAGATCATCATCAATCCGACCAACAGCCAGCGCGACGTCTCGGACCTCGACCTCGTGGTCGCCGGCACCGAAGAGGCCGTGGCGATGGTGGAAGCCGGGGCCAACCAGATCTCCGAGGAGATGATGCTCGAGTGCATCTTCCGCGCGCATCTGGAGATCCAGAAGATCATCAAGGCCCAGCACGAGCTCTACCGCGAGAGCACCAAGCAGAAGCCGAGCTGGTCGGCCCCCGAGGCCTATCCCGAGTCGCTCTACGAGCAGGTCAAGGGCGACATCTACGCCCAGCTCAAGGCCGGGCTGTTCACCAAGAAGAAGTTCGAGCGCAAGGACGCGGTCAAGGCCGTGACCAAGCCCTACCTGGGCCAGATCCCGGCCGACGAGCCCGACAAGCGCAAGCAGGTCGGCAAGATCATCACCCGCCTGGAGGAGGAGATTCTCCGCGAAGTGGTGCTCAACGACCGCACCCGCTTCGACAGCCGGCGCCTGGACGAGATCCGCAACATCGACATCGAAGTCGGCCTGCTCCCCCGGACGCACGGCTCGGCGCTCTTCACCCGCGGCGAGACGCAGGCGCTCGTCTCCTCCACCCTGGGCACGAGCCGCGACGCCCAGGTGATCGAGGAGTACGAGGGCGAGAGCATCCAGAAGTTCATGCTCCATTACAATTTCCCGCCCTTCTCCGTGGGCGAGGTGAAGTTCCTGCGCGGCCCCGGCCGCCGGGAGATCGGCCACGGCGTGCTGGCCCGGCGCTCGCTGCTGCCGGTGCTGCCGCACGAGGACGAGTTCCCGTACACGATCCGCGTGGTCTCGGACATCCTGGAGTCGAACGGCTCCTCGTCCATGGCCACGATCTGCGGCGCCTCGCTGGCGATGTTCGACGCCGGCGTTCCGCTGCTCGCTCCGGTCGCCGGTGTGGCCATGGGCCTGATCAAGGACGGTGACAACTTCGCCGTCCTGACCGACATCGCCGGCCAGGAAGATCACTACGGTGACATGGACTTCAAGGTCGCCGGCACCCGCGACGGCATCACCGCCCTGCAGATGGACATCAAGATCACGGGCGTGACCCGCGAGATCATGCAGCAGGCGCTGGAGCAGGCGCGAGTGGGCCGGATGCACATCCTCGGCCTCATGGAGCAGACGATCCCGCAGCCCAGGGTCGACATCTCCAAGTTCGCACCGAGGCTCTACACGATCCAGATCTCGAAGGAGAAAATCCGCGACATCATCGGACCCGGTGGCAAGACGATCCGCTCGATCATCGAGGAGACCGGCTGCCAGATCGAGGTCGGCGACGACGGCCGTGTGGTCATCGCCTCGCCCGACGAGCCGGCGGCGAAGCGCGCGATCCAGATGATCGAGCGCCTCACCGAGGTGCCCGAGGTGGGCAAGCTCTACACCGGCCAGGTCCGGCGGGTCGAGGCCTACGGCGCCTTCGTGGAGATCATGCCGGGCACCGACGGCCTCGTGCACATCAGCGAGCTCGCCCCCTACCGCGTCCGCGAGACATCGGACGTGGTCAAGGAAGGCGACGAGATGACCGTCAAGGTCATCTCCATCGACGAGACCGGCCGCGTCCGGCTGTCGCGCAAGGCCGTCATCATGGAGGCTCCGGATTACGATCCCTCGCAGTATGAGGGCATGGAGATGGCCATGGCGGGCGGCGGCGAGGGCGGCGAGCGCGAGCCCCGTGGGGATCGCGGTGGTGACCGGGGTGGACGGGGCGGCGACCGGGGTGGACGCGGTGGCGGGCGGGGTGGCGACCGGGGTGGGCGTGGCGGCGGCGGCGGACGCAGGTAAACCCCTCTTCCTGCCGTATCCAAGGGCGGTCCTCCGGGGCCGCCCTTTTCATTTAGACTCCCTGCCATGATCGGCCGCAACGACCTCGTCGCCTACCTGGATGAGTACCTGGACGCCGCCAACGGCCGCGACTACGGTCCGAACGGCCTGCAAGTCGAGGGCAAGGACGAGATCCGCAAGATCGTCACGGGCGTCTCCGCCTGCCACGAGCTGTTCGTAAAGGCTCGCGAGGCCGGGGCGGATGCGGTTCTAGTCCATCACGGGCTCTTCTGGGAGGGAATGCCGCGAGTCCTCACCGGCTATCAGTTCCGCCGGGTCGCGGAGCTGATCCGCGGCGAGATGAGCCTCCTCGCCTACCACCTCCCCCTGGACCGCCATCCCGAGCTGGGCAACAACGCCCTGGCCTGCCGCGACTTCGGACTCATCGACTTGGAGCCTTTCGCCATACACGAAGGTCTGCCGGTCGGCTTCAAGGGAAGATTCCCGGACCCGATCCCCGCCGCCGAGCTCGTCTCACGCTGTGAGAGGGTCTATCAACAGAAACCGCTCGCATTCCCGGACGGGCCCGATCCGGTGCGCACGCTCGGCATCGTGAGCGGCGGCGCCCAGCGGGAGTTCCAGATAGCAATTGGAGAAGGGCTCGACGCCTACATCACCGGCGAGGTGAGCGAGTGGGTGATGAACGTGGCCCGCGAGGCGAAGGTGCACTACCTCGCCGCTGGCCACTACGCGACCGAGCGCCTGGGTATCAAGGCGCTGGGCGAGCACCTGCGGGAAAAGTTCGGCCTGGAAGCCGAGTTCATCGACGTGCCGAATCCGGTTTGAGTGGGTAGGGTCGAGGGCCGTCCGAAGGGTGGCCGGACAGCTCCGATCTTTCTTGGACGGCTCGAAAAGTCTTGGTTCGGCCTGGAAACTTTTTGGACGGCTAAAGGAAGCTCGGGGACCGTCCGAAACTTCTTGGATCGGCTCCAAGGATTTTTGGACGAGTCGAAGAAGCCAGGGACGGCCCGAAAAGTTTTTGGACGGGGCCGAAGGACTCGGCGACCGTCCTGAGCTTTTTGGATCGGACCCAAGAATCTTCGGGCGGAGCTAAAAAGTTTGGGACGGATCTTAAGAGTCTTGGATCGGATCTAAGGAGCTTCGCGGCGCCCGGAAAAGTTTTAGGGCGGATCCAAGAAGCTTCCAGCCGTCGAAAAAGATTCTGGGCGGATCCGAGAAGCTTGAAGCCGTCCAAAAGGATTTTGGCCCGTTCCAAAAAGTTTGGCCCCGTTCCCGATGAGGAGCCTCGATTCGTCCATGATCCGACTCTACTACTCCTGTCAAAGGCGCAAAGCAGCCTTCGAGAACAGCCGGAAGAAATTTTCCCCCGTCCGCTGCCACACCTGCTCGACCGTCTCTCCCGTCTCCTGAGCGAGCCGCGACGCGATCTCCACGACGTAGGCGGGACGGTTGGGCTTGCCCCTGTAGGGAAGAGGGGCGAGGTAGGGAGTGTCCGTCTCCACGAGGCAGCGGTCCGGAGGAAGGATAGGGATCACCTCGCGGACGTTGTCCGCCTTGGGGAAGGTGATCATTCCCGAGAGCCCCAGGTAATGACCGCGGTCGATCAGCTCGCGGGCCATGCCGAGCCCCCCAGCGAAGGAGTGAAAATCAGCCTTCAGATCCGGGAACTCCCGGGCGACTGCGAGCATCTCCTCGTTGCTGTCGCGGTTGTGGACCACGACCGGCAGGTCCAGCTCGACGGCCAGCTCCCACTGCTCGCGCATGACCCGCGTTTGGACGTCGCGGGGCGAGTGGTCGTAGAAGAAGTCGAGCCCGCACTCCCCCACTGCCACGGCCTTGGGATCAGCCAGCAGCCCCCGCAGCCGCTCTCGGTCGCCGGGTTGCCAGGAAGAAGCGTCGTGAGGGTGGACCCCCAGGGCACACCAGACATCCGGATGCTTATGGCAGAGGGCAAGAACGTCGTCCGCATCGTCGAGCCGGATGGCCGGGACGAGGAAGCCCCGCACCTCCCGTTCGCGCGCGTCGTCCAAGGCGCGCTCGCGCTCGTCGGGGGGGAGGCTCTGCAGATGGCAGTGCGAGTCGATCAGGCTCACTTGACGCGGGTGCCGTTGGGGACCTGGACGCCGGGATGGAGGAGCACCGGCTTGCCGTCGATCGAGGCCGCGAGCACCATGCCCTGCGACTCGACCCCCATGAGCTTGGCGGGCTGGAGGTTCGCGACCACTACGACCTGCTTGTTCAACAGATCCTCGGGCTGATACGCGAGGCCGATGCCGGCGACCACCGTGCGCGGGCCGTCCTCCCCCACGTCCAGACTCAGCTTGATCAGCTTCTCGGACTTGGGGACCCGCTCGGCTGCGGTGACGGTCGCGACCTTCAGCTCGGTTTGGAAGAATTGGTCGATCGAGATCAAATTCGTCTTCTCCTCGGCCTTCACCGGAGCGGGAGCGTGCTCCTTCAGGTAGGCCTCCTTGTCGATGCGCGGGAAGAGCGGCTGCGGCTCTGGCAGATCGGCGTTGTTCGGCAGCCCGCCCCACTCCAACGCCTCCAGCTTCGAGGGGATCTCCTGAATGCCGATCGCGGCGAGCACCTGGGCTGCAACTTGCGGCATGACCGGCAGCAGCGCCGTGGCGACGATCCGCACCGTCTCCAGTCCATTCCAGAGGATCCGGGAGAGTTTCTCGGTGGGACCCTCGGTCTTGATCAGCTTCCACGGCTCGCGGGTGACGAGGTACTGGTTCGCTTCGCCAAGCAGGCGCCAGAGGGCTTCGATGGCGCGACTGAAGGCGAGCTCGTCCATGGCCGCGCGGTATTCGGGCACGACCCGGCGCGCAGCTTCGATCATGGGGTTGTCCTCGCAGGGCACCGGCGGCGTCTTGCCTCCGAACGCGTTGCGCGACAGCGTGACCAGGCGGCTCACCGTGTTGCCGAGCGTGTTGGCGAGATCGGAGTTGTACCGCTCCACGAAGCCCTCGTCCGAGAACGAGGCGTCCTGGCCAAAGACCATCTCCCGCATCAGGAAGTAGCGGAGGCTGTCGGCGCCAAAGCGCTCGATCAGCTCGTCCGGCCGGACGACGTTGCCCGCCGACTTTGAGACCTTGCGGCCGTCACGGTTCCACCAGCCGTGCGCCCAGACCGTGGTCGGCAGGGGGAGCCCCGCGGACATCAGGAAGGCCGGCCAGTAGACGGCGTGGTGGCGCAGGATGTCCTTGCCGATCATGTTCATCCGGACATCCCCGTTCTCCCAGAGCTTCCGGTAGAGGTCGCCGTCGGGGAAGCCCAGCGCGCTGATGTAGTTCGTCAGGGCGTCGAGCCAGACATAGACGGTCTGGCCGGGATGGCCGGGGAAGGGAATGGCCCACTCCACGTTGGCCCGGCTGACCGACAGGTCACGCAGACCGGACTCCACGAACGAGCGGACTTCGTTCATGCGGGTCTCCGGCCGGACGCTCTTCGGATCCCGGTCGTACCAGTCGAGGAGAGGCTGCTGGTACTTGGAGAGACGGAAGAAGAGGTTCTCCTCGGACTTCCACTCCACTGGCGTGCCGTGAATGGGGCAGGCCTTGTTCTCGCCAAGCTCCTTCTCCGTATAGAACGTCTCGCAGGGCGAGCAGTACCAACCCTCGTGCTTGGCCTTGTAGAAGTCGCCCGCGGCGTCGATCCGGCGGATGATCTCCTCCACGCCCCGCCTGTGCCGCTCTTCTGTCGTGCGGATGAAGTCGTCGTTGGAGAACCCGAGGCGGTCGCGCAGCTCGTGGTAGCGCTTCACGACGCGGTCCGCGAGCTCGATCGGCGGGACCCCCTCCTTCAGGGCGGCGCGCTCGATGTTCTGGCCGTGCTCGTCCGTGCCGGTGAGGAAGTAGACCTCGTCGCCCCGCATGCGCCGGTAGCGCGCCAGGACGTCGCAGGCCGTGGTCGTGTAGATGTGCCCGATGTGGGGCAGATCGTTCACGTAATAGATCGGGGTGGTGACGTAGAAAGTGCTCATGGGCGGGGGGATTGTAGCTCTTCCGGCATGAAGCGGTAGTGCTCGCCGCAGAACACGCAGTCGGCGTCGATGGCGCCGTCCTCCTCGCGGAGGTAGTCGCGGTCCTCGGCGGAGAGCAGGGTCAGATGGCTCAGCAGGCGCTCCCGGCTGCAGCGGCAGCGGTAGCGCAGCGGCAGGACTTCCTTGACCTCGCGGTCGAACCCGGAAAGCACCGTATCCAGGACGTTGGGGATGCCCCCCTCGTCGATCAGATAGCTCACGCCTCGCACCCGCGCGA
This sequence comes from Acidobacteriota bacterium, assembly GCA_034667225.1. Taxonomy (GTDB): domain Bacteria; phylum Acidobacteriota; class Thermoanaerobaculia; order Multivoradales; family UBA5704; genus DATMER01. The sequence continues at coordinate 94,899 of JAXDKG010000042.1, read as the reverse complement.
TGTTCTCCTGGAGGAGGGAGATGGTCTCGTCCGAGGCTCCGGGAAGCACTTCGACGATCATGCCGCCGGCCGCGGCGACACCGTGCGGCCGGGCGAGCACTCCGAGCATCACGGCGCTCGAGGTCTGCTCGCTCTGCTCCAGATAGTGGGCGAGGTCGTCGCCGATCTCGCCGGTCACGAGCTCGACCTGGCTGTTGTAGCTGCCGCCGCTCCCGTGCTCGCGGATCACACGGAGGAAGCCCTTCCCCACCGCGCCGCCCACGTTCAGCTTGCCATCGGGCCTGTTCGGCAGGTCCACCCGGGCCTCGCCCACCATGCCGCGGAGGTTCCCCTCGTCGTCCGACTCGGCCATGACCTGGCGCAGGGGGCCGTCGCCCCGGACGTCCAGGACCAGGCGGGTCGGAGTCTTGGTCGAAAGCCGGAGCAGCAGCGCCGCGCCGGCCATGCAGCGGCCGAGCGCCGCGGTCGAAACAGGTCCGAGATCGCGCCGGTCGCGCGCCTCATTGACCACGTCGGTCAGGTCCACGGCGGCCCAGCGCAGCGCGCCGTCGCCGGCAAGACCCAGCTCCAGGCGGCCCTGGGCCGCCGTCTCGGTATTCGTCATGTCTGTCTCGCTCTCGTTGCGGTTTCAGGGCTGGCCTACGGCCACGAGCGCAGCGCGGTAGATGTCGCGCCACGGCACCCCGCTGGCGAGCGCGAGACGCCGGCAGTCCTCGAATTCCGGGGCTGCGGCGAGGGGCCGGCCATTGAGGCTGGCCCGCTTCACGCGAACCTTCCCAAACACCGTTTCCACCTCCGTGATCTCACGCTCCGCTTCGAAGCGGGCTGCACTGCTATAACGGCATCCGAGCGAGCCGGATTCCATGAGCAGGATCCCGGCGAGCCCCTCGAGCTGATGGCGCCGGCAGAGCATCGTGATCAGCGTCCCGGGCCGGTTCTTCTTCATCTGGACCGGCGTGAAGTAGACATCCAGGGCGCCCGCTTCGAGCACTCGCTCCATCAGGAAGCCGAATCCCTCGCCCGGCAGGTCGTCCACCTCGCACTCGACGATCATGATCTCGGTCCGGGTCTCCCTCCCCCGTCCGCGCAGCAGCCGGACCGCGTTGGGCCGGTCGGGCAGGTCCTTCTTGCCGAGGCCGTAGCCCGTACCCTCCAGGATCATCGAAGGGAAGTCCACGTATTCGTTCACCAGCTCGGCAAGGAGGACAGCGCCCGTCGGCGTGGTCAGCTCGCCGCCGGGTCCGCCAAAGATGGGGATGCCCCGCAGCAGCTCAGCGGTCGCGGGAGCGGGCACGGGCAGCTCGCCGTGCTGCGTACGGACCCGTCCGCCCCCGACATTGACCTGGCTGCACGTGATCCGTCCGGGGGACAGGTACTCCACCGCGGCCGCGGCTCCCACCAGATCCACGATCGAGTCGACCGCACCCACTTCATGAAAGTGGACACGATCGACGGGCATGCCGTGGGCCTTGGCCTCCGCCTCGCCAAGCCGCTGGAAGAGACGGATGGCCCGCTCCTTGACCGGTTCGGCGAGGTCGCTCGCCTGGATCAGCTCCCGGATCGCCGCGAGGTCGCGACTGTGGCCATGGTGGTGGTGGTGGTGATGATCATCGTCGTGGTGATGGTGATGCTCCTCGGGGTCCGGTCCTTCCAGAGGCTTTCCATCCATGAGCACACGGAAGCGGGTACCGACGAATCCTCCTCGCGAGGCCTTGCGGCTCTCGACAGATACGTTGGGGAGTTGCAAGCGGGCCACGGTTTCGTGGAGGACGTCGAGGGGCATGCCAAGGTCCAGGCAGGCGCCCAGAAACATGTCTCCGGCGATACCGCTGGAGCAGTCCAGATGGTAGTGATCGGCCATGAAGCTAGGCTAGCACGCACCTCTCTGCTTCAGGGAAACCCACCGGCCCGCACTGCCCAGGATGAAGTGATCGAGCAAACGCACTCCTACCAGATCCCCGGCCTCGCGCATCCGCTTGGTGAAAGTCAGGTCCTCGAGACTGGGCGAGGGATCGCCGCTGGGATGGGTGTGGAACACGATCACGCCCGCGGCCCCGCGCAGCAATCCCTCCTTGAGGATCTCCCGCGGCTCGGCGATGGCGCGGTCGAGCGTGCCCCGGAACAGCTCTTTCTCACTCAAAAGCCGGCTGCGGGAATCGAGGAAGAGGGCGCCCATGACTTCCTGGTCGCGGGACCAGTAGCGCAGCGCGAGGTAGTGCGCCACCTCGGCCGGACGGGTCAGCAGCTTGCGCTCCCGCAGCGGCTCGCGCGCGATGCGGCTGGCGATCTCCAGGGTGGCGAGCAGGGTCGCGGCCTTGGCGGGTCCGAGCCCTTTGCGCCGGAGCGCCTGTTGAGTCAGGGCCACCAGCCCGGAGAGGCCGCCGGTCTCCTGGATCAGCTCGGTCGCCATCTGCATGACGGAGACGCCCTTCATCCCTGTGCGCAACAGCACGGCGATCAGCTCCGCATCCGAGAGCGCGTCGCCTCCCTGCTTGAGCAGCCGCTCCCGCGGGCGTTCGCCCTCCGGCAGCTCGCGCATCATGCCGACGGACGGCAACGGCGGATCTCCTCGGTAAGCCTGGGGATCGCCTCCCCCGCCGGAGCCGCGATCCGCAAGTCGGCCAGCGGCGAGAACGGGGTCAGCTCGGGGTTGACCTCCACGAAGCAGGCGCCCGCCCGGTGCGCGACCTCGATCAGCCCGGCCGCGGGATAGACGGTCGAAGAGGTCCCCACCGAGACGAACAGGTCGCAGTCCGAGGCCGCTTCGTACCCCGAGGAGAGCACCGCGGGATCGAGGCTCTCCCCGAACCAGACCACAGCGGGGCGAAATTTGCCTTCACAGGAGCAGACGGGAGGCTCCTCGCGCGACTCGGCGAGCGCCTCGCCCATGTCTCGCATCCGTCGACAACGATTGCAGCGGGCTTGGAGGATCGTCCCGTGAAGCTCGAGGAGGTTGGCGCTCCCAGCGCGCCGGTGCAGTCCGTCCACGTTCTGGGTGATGAGGACAAATTCGGGAAAGAGATCCTCCCACTCCACCAGGGCGAGATGAGCGGGATTAGGCTGGGCGGCGGTCGCCGTGTCGTAGCGCCAGCCATACCATTGCCAGACCTTGGCCGGCTCGCGGCGGAACGCCTGGGGAGTTGCCAGCTCTTCAGGGCGCATCTTCTCCCAGAGTCCGCCGGCACCGCGGAACGTGTCGAGGCCGCTCTCCCGGGACACGCCCGCTCCCGAAAAGACGACGACGCGCCCGGCGGTCCGGAAGCGCTCGCACAGGTCGTCGGAGATCTCCAGCTCCATCCTTCCCTCCATCCTCCGTCCATAATTGACACCCCTGGTCCTGCCTGCTACAACCCCGACCCATGCCCTATCTCTCAACCAACTTCGGCTTGCTGGAGCCGGAATCCAGCGACTATGAGACAAGCCGCGTGGCCGTCCTCCCCGTCCCGTTCGAAAGGACGGTGTCCTATGGCAAGGGGACCTCGGCCGGGCCGGCCGCGATCATCCGCGCCTCGCAGAGCATGGAACTGTACGACGAGGAGCTGGGCGCCGAGCCCTACCTGATGGGCATCGCCACCCTGCCACCGTTCCTGCCCGAGGCCTACGACATGGCCGAGGCCATGGCCGAGCTGCAAGAAGAGGCGCGCACCCACCTGGAAAAGGGCAAGTTCCTCGTGACCCTGGGAGGCGAGCACAGCATAACCCAGGCGCCGGTCCGCGCGACAAAAGAGGTTCACGGGGAGATTGGAGTCGTCCAGTTCGACGCCCACGCCGACCTGCGCGAGGAGTTCGAGGGCACGCCCTACAGCCACGCCAGCGTCATGAAGAGGCTCGTGGACGAGGGCATCCCTACGCTCGCCGTGGGTATCCGCTCCCTCTCGACGCCCGAGTCCCAGCTCATCCGGGAGAGGAAGCTGCCCGTCATCTGGGGCCACGACCTCGACCGCGCGGAGGAGCTGTTCCCGAAGCTGCTCGCCGGGCTGCCCGAGAAGGTCTACCTCACCTTCGACATCGACTACTTCGACCCGTCGCTCGTCCCCGCGACCGGAACCCCGGAGCCGGGAGGCGGCCTCTGGTACCCGACCCTGCGCCTCCTCCGCCATCTCTTCCGGGAGAAGAAGGTCGTGGCCATGGACGTGCTCGAGCTGGCGCCGGTCGGCGGGCTGCCGGCGAGCGACTTCCTCGCCTCGAAGCTGATCTACAAGTGCTTGGGGTATCTGCAGGAGGCGGAGCGGAGTTTCGGGTAAAGAAGAAGGGGCCTGACGGGCCCCTTCTTCTTACCTCATCGTGCCTCGAAGGCGTTCAATTCTCGTTACAACCTGCGCTTCCCGTCTCGCAGTTATTCGAGCCGGGGCCTGTGCATCCCGCCGTACATACGGCGGTGGGATAACACCATCCCGGACTTGTTGGCCCGTGCCCATTCACGTGGACGAGACGATCCGTCGTCAGGTTGAGCAGGGTCTCCCGGTTCAGAGCAAGCTTCTTTCTCATCAGCCCCTCCCTTTATGCAGCCCTTCGGTTTCTCCGGACAATAGCACAGGGAGTATTGCTGCTACCCCACCAGCACGCTGCCGCCGTTGACGTTCAGGATCTCGCCCGTGATGTGCCGCGCGAGCGGCGAGGCGAGGAAGACCACCGGACCGGCGATCTCGGCTGGGGAGGCCACGCGGTGCAGAGGGATCGTGTCGAGGATCTTGTCGCGGCACTCTCCGGCGAGGGCCTCGGCAGTCATGTCGGTGTCCACCCAGCCGGGGGCCACGGCGTTGACCCGGATGCCCGGCGCCAATTCCACGGACCAGGATTTCGTGGCCGAGATCATCGCTCCCTTGCTCGCGGCATAGGGGCTGTAGAAGGCCTCCCCTCTCTGCCCGGCCGTGGAGCTGATGTTGATGATCGAGCCGTTTGGAGAGTCGCGCAGCAGGCGGATGGCCTCGCGGGCGCAGAGAAAGGGGCCGATGACGTTGACCGCGAGCGTGGCTTGGAGCTGCTGGTGGTCCAGCTTCTCCAGCGGCTCGTGAATCCAGACGCCGGCGTTGTTGACCAGACAGTCGAGCCCGCCCCACTCCGTCTCCACGTAGTGAAAGAGCCTCTGGACGTGCTCGCGCCGCGTCACGTCGCAGCGCATCTTCCTGTGGGGAAGATCGACGACGCGGCGCAGCTCGGTGAGAAGAGCGTTGGCCTTGACGCCGCTCGCCAGGTATTGGACGAGGACGGTCGCACCGGCCCGGGCGAAGAGACGGCAGCACGCGGCTCCGATGCCGCGACTGCCGCCCGTCACGACCACCCGATAGCCGGTGAGATCGATCAAGCCGCGGCCTCGACCACCATCGCGATTCCCTGGCCGCCGCCGATGCAGGCCGACGCCACCCCCACGCCGCCGCCCCTACGGCGCAGCTCCTTGAGCAGCGTGATCAGCAGACGGCTGCCCGACGCGCCCAGGGGATGGCCGAGGGCGATCGCCCCGCCGTTGACGTTGAGCTTATCCACGTCGAGCTTCAATTCGCGGATCACCGCCAGGATCTGGCCGGCGAAAGCCTCGTTGATTTCGAAGAGGTCCACGTCGTCCATGGTCATGTTGGCCCTCTTCAGAGCGGCGCGGATGGCCGGCGCCGGCCCAATGCCCATGCGCGATGGATCGACGCCCACGGTCGCCCAGGACACGATGCGGCCGAGCGGCTTCCAACCCCGCTCCTGCGCTCTCTGCTCGTTCGAAAGGAGCAGCATGGCCGCGCCGTCCACGATACCCGAGGCGTTGCCGGCCGTGACGAAGCCGTCCTTGTCGAACGCGGGCGGCAGGCCCGCGAGGTCCTCCATTGTGGTCTCCGGACGCATGTGATCGTCCCGCTCGACGGTCTTGGCGCGCTTGCCCTTGCCCACCGTCACCGGCACGACCTCCTCGGAGAGGCGGCACGCCTTCCAGGCCTCGCCGGCCCGGCGCTGGGACAGGATCGCGAACTCGTCCTGCTCCTGGCGGGAGATCCCGTAGTCGCGGGCGAGGTTGTTGCTCGTCTGCGCCATGTAGAAGCCGCAGTAGGTGTCCATCAGGGCGACCATCAGGAGATCCTGGAGCTGTCCTTGCCCAAGCTTGAAGCCCTTGCGCGCGCCCCAGATCACGTGCGGCGCCTGCGACATGTTCTCCATGCCGCCGACCAGGCAGGTCTGGGCCTCCCCGGCGAGGATCAGGTGCGAGCCGGAGATGACGGACTGGATGCCGGAGCCGCAGAGGCGATTCACGGTCAGGGCCGGAACCTCGTTGGGCACGCCGGCCTTGAGCGCCACATGCCGGGCGCCGTAGATCGCATCGGGCGACGTCTGCAGGGCGTTGCCAACGACGGTATGGTCGATCTCGCTCGGATCGACGCCGGTTCGCGCGAGCAGCTCCTTGGCCACATGCGCGGCGAGGTCGATCGCCGAGGTATCGGCGAAGTCACCGTTGTAATCGATCATCGGGGTGCGGTACCCGTCCACCAGGACGAGGTCTCGTGTGTTCATGGGTCAAGTGCCTCCGTCAGAGAGCAAACTATATGCGAGGGCGTGGAAACGCCGACGCCACCAGTTCATGTTGCTGAAGGGCTCGGTCCGGTGCGTGAGCAGGACGAGCACGCGCTTGTTCTCAGGGTCGATCCAAAGGCTGCCGCCCGCGAAGCCCGTGTGGCCGAAAGAGCCGGGAGGGAGCGCCCGTCCGGCGCTGTTCTTCAGGCTCCTCCGCCACCAGCCCAGGTAGAAGGGGCTACCCGTCAGAGCCGCCGCGATGGCCTCCCGTTTCAACAAAGTTTGCGGAGCCAACCATTCCGCTCCAAGGCGCCAGAGGTCGCGGGCCGTGCCGAACAGCCCGGCGTGGGCGGGCGGGCTCGCTCCGAGGAAACGAGCGTTGCCGTCCTGGGGCAGCCCGCGCGGGGGTGGACCCTGGAGGGGGATCGTCAGCCCCTGCTTCGCCGCCAGCTTCACCTCCTGGTCCGTGTCCATCAAGCTCCGGGCTATGTCGGGCTGATCTTCCGGGGCCGGCTCGACCGAGGAGCGACCGAGTGGATCGAGGACCCGCGACTGGATCAGCCGGGCATAGGACTGTCCCGTGACCTTCTCCACGGCGAGGCCATAGAGAAGGATGTCCAGATCGCCGTACACGGCGCGCCGGCTCGGGCGCATCCTGCGGGCGTCGAGCAAGAGCGGCAGGATTTCCTCCCTGGACCGACAGAGGTGATAGAGCGGCGCCCAGGATGCCAGCCCGGAACGATGGCGCAGAAGGTCGGAGAGAGGCCGGCCGGCCAGCTTCGGGTTCGCCTCGGGAAAGACCTCACCGATCCGGGTGGCGAACGGGAGGGTGCCGTCCTGGTCGAGGACCAGGGCGAGCGTGAAGGTGAACGGCTTGGTCAGGGAGGCATAGTCGAAGCGGGTCTCCGGGGTGGCTTCTCCGGAGGCGCCTTCGAAGAGGATCTCGTCCGCTGTTCCGACCAGGGCGACGGCAGCGGTTGCTGTGCGGGTGGAGATGAGGGAGTCGAGAAAGGACTTCAAGCGTAGTTCCCCGGATCCCCCGTCTGGAACACAACCACCCGCTCCCCCTTCCCGAACTTCAGATCCTCCACTGCCGCCAGGGCCGCGGCCCCTTCCGGACCCACCCGGATGCCCTCCAGCCGGGCCGCCCGCGACGTGATCTCCGGCAATCTCTCCTCGTCAACCGCGATCGCCGTGCCCCCGGACTCCCGGACCGCTCTCAGGACCAGGAAGTCCCCGATGGCCTTGGGCACGCGCAGTCCCCAGACGCGGGTCTGCGGGTTTTCCCAGGGAGCGGCGGTCTCCTCGCCGAGCTCGAACGCCCGGACGATCGGAGCACAGCCGGTGGGCTGGACGACCACGAAGCGCGGCTTTTTCTCTCCTACGAGCCCGAGCCTCCGCAGCTCGTCGAAAGCCTTGTGCATGCCGACGATCCCGGTGCCTCCGCCCAGGGGATAGACGATCCAGTCCGGCAGCTCCCAGCCGAGCTGCTCGGCCAGCTCCAGCCCCATGGTCTTCTTCCCTTCGACCCGGTAGGGCTCGCGGAGGGTCGAGACCGTCCAATAGCCGTCCGCGTCGGAGAGGAGCTTCGCCGCGTCCACCAGGGTCCCAGGGGAAAGAAGCACCTCGGCACCATGCTCGCGGCAACGCTCCTCGATCGTGGGCGGCGTGTCTTCCGGCATGGCGACCCGCGCCTTCAGACCCGCGGCGGCGGCATAGGCAGTCAAGGCCAGGGCGGCATTGCCGGCGCTGGCGAGCTGCACCCCCACGGCTCCCAGCTCGCGGGCCCGGTTCACCGCGAGCGACAATCCCCGCGCCTTGAACGAGCCGGTCGGGTTCAGGGCTTCATCCTTGACCAGCAGCTCGACTCCTTCCGGAGCCATCCGGCGGAGACGGACCAGCGGCGTCCCTCCCTCCCCGAGGTCGACCCGGCCCTCGAAATCCGAGAGAGGCAGGAGCTCACGGTAGCGCCAGAGGGTCCAGGGACGTCGCGGCAGCTCGCGGCGGAGATGCTCGCCTTTGACGGGATCGAGGTCGTACTCCACCAGCCAGGGCGCTCCGGCCGGCGAGAGGAAGGCGGGCTCGTCCAAGGGCGCGGTGACGCCCGTGCGGGAGCAGCGCAATCGGGTTGCCCATCTCATGGCTTCTCCTTTTCTAGCCGCGCCACCAGCTCCGCATTTTCCCGAATCGCAGGCGGCACCTCCGGCGGCGCTCCCCGGAGCAGACGGCGGACCTCGGCGATCTGCCGGTCCACCTTTGCCTGCCTGGCGGGATCTTTCAGGGTACGGCGCCGCTCCTCCAGCGAGCTCAGGATGCGGCGGCGGCTGTCCGCGATCTTCCGGTCCATGCCTCGGGTCAGCCCCGCCGTCCGGGCCTCCCGGACGCGGGCCGCCACCCACTGGTACTCGGCGGACTTCGGCGCCTCGGACAGGTAGGTGCGGACCTGCTCCTCGGTCAGACGCCCGTCGGCCGGAGGCCGGTATTTAGCGCGGTTAGCGGAGGGAGCCGGCTCGTTCCGGCAGGCAGCGAGCAGCAGCCCCGCCAGGACCAGGACGCGGGCGGGTCTCATTCCTTCCGTTTACGGATGACCAGGCGCACGGGCACGCCGGGGAGATCCAGCTCCTCGCGCAGGCGGTTCTCGAGGTAGCGCCTGTAGGTGTTGTTGCGCGGCAGCGACTTGTTTGCGAAAAGCATGAAGGTCGGCGGCGCGGTGGAGACCTGGGTCGAGTAGTAGAGCTTCCAGGGTCCGCCGTACAGGGCAGGCGGGCTCACACGCTTGATCGCATTCTCGAAGAAGCGATTGAGCTGCCCGGTCGTGAGCTTGGTGTGGTACGCCTCCATGGCGCGGTCGATGGGCTTCCAGAGCTTCTCCACACCCCGGCCGGTCAGGGCCGAGACGTTGACGCGGCCGGGCGACGAGAGCAACTGGTCCAGCCGCTCCATCTGCATCTCCAGCTTCTCGCGTTTCTCCTCGTCCAGAAGGTCCCATTTGTTGAGGGCGACTACCGCCGCGCGACCCAGCTCCCAGATCGTCCCCGCGATGGCGAGGTCGCCACTCGTGATCCCCTGGGAGGCATCGATCACCAGGACGCCCACCTGGCAGCGCTCGATCGAGCGGCGCGCCATCATGACCGCCAGCTCCTCGGGCTGTCCCGAAGTCTGGCTCCGGCGCCGGATGCCGGCGGTGTCGATCAGGAGGTAAGACTTGCCGTCCCGGGTGACGAGCGTGTCGACCGGGTCGCGGGTGGTGCCCGCCACGGGGGAGACGAGCGAGCGCGGCTGGCCCGCGATCTTGTTCAGCAGAGACGACTTGCCCACATTCGGACGGCCCACGATGGCGACCGGCGGCGCATCGGGCGTGGGGATGTCGGGGATCTCGGGCAACACGAGGCCGAGCGCCTCCCGAAGGTCCTCGATGCCGACGCCGTGCTCGGCCGACACAAGGATCTGCTGGTCGATGCCGAGACCGTAGAACTCGGCGAAGCGGTCGCGGGCCTCCCGCGTATCCGCCTTGTTGACCACCAGGATCGCGGGCTTGCCGTAGCGGCGGATGCGCTCCCAGACCACCTCGTCGGCGGACACGAGCCCCTGCCGGCCGTCCACCACCAGCAGGAGGAGATCGCTCTCCTCCACCGCCAGAAAGACCTGCTTGGATAGGCCGAGCGGATCATCCTCGGCGAGCATGAGCCCGCCCGTGTCGATCAACTGGAAGGACCGCTCCTCGGAGAGATGGGCGATCCCGGTGATCCGGTCGCGAGTAACGCCAGGCATGTCGTGCACGATCGCCTGCCTTTTCCCGACCAGGCGGTTGAAGAGGGTAGATTTGCCGACGTTGGGTCGGCCGACGATCGCGACGTTGGGGGTCAGGGCCATGGCGGCCGAAGCATATCCGATCCCCCCTGGCTATTCGCTGCGCAACACGCTCGCCGGATCGAGCTGGACGGCCCGCAAGGCAGGCACCATGCTCGCCACGAGCGCCGTGGCCATGAGCAGGAGCGCCACCCCGCCGAAAGTGGCGGGATCGGTGGTGCCGATGCCGAACACGAGCCCTGACAGGAATCCGCCGAGCCAGAGAGAGGCGAGCGCGCCAAGCGCCGCGCCGGCCACGATCAGCGACATCCCCTGGCTCAGCACCGGACGGATGACGTGTTTGGCCCGCGCGCCGAGCGCCATCCGGATGCCGATCTCCCTACGCCGCTGCACCACGGTGTAGCTGACCACGGCATAGAGGCCCAGCGCCGCGAGCAGCAGGGACAGCGCCGAAAAGGCGCCGAAGAGCGACATTGCGAGACGGCGCTCGGCGATCCCTTCGACGATCACGTCCTCCAGCGTGCGCACCTGGGCAAGAGGCAGGTTGCGATCCAACCCGGCCACCGTCCGGCGCAGCGCGGGGACGACGGCCATCGGGTCTCCGCTCGTGCGCAGGACGAGGAATCCCCATGCCTCTGGACGCTGCGCCAGAGGGATGTAGATCATCGGCTCGGCCGGCTGGTGGAGCGCCGTCTCGCGGATGTCACCGACGACTCCCACGATCTGTTGCATCCCGGTCGTGTTCCAGCCGAAGTCGACGCGCTTGCCGAGCGGGTTCTCGCCAGGGAAGAAGCGCCGGGCGAAGGCCTGGTTGACGACGACCACCGCCGGCGCGCCCTCCGCGTCCCGGTCCTCGAAGGCGCGTCCGGCCACGACCGGTGTGCGCAGCACGTCGAAGTAACCTGGGGAGACGATCCGCTTCTGGGCCATGGGCTGCGCGTCGGGCGGGAACGTGCGCCCCTCGATGGTGATCCCGCCGTTGGTGCCCCCCTGGAGGAGCAGGTCGTTGACGAAAGCCACCGCCTGCACTCCCGGGAGCGCCGCCGCGCGCTCGCTCAGCTGGCGGTAGAACGCAGCCTGCTGGTGCAGCTCGGGGTAGCGGCTGTCTGGCAGGCCGAGATAAGCGCTGACCACGCCCTCGGCGTCGAAGCCCTTGTCCACCGCGAGCAGCCGGTCGAGGCTGCGGATGAGCAGGCCAGCGCCGATGAGCAGCGCAAAAGAGAGCGCCACCTCGGCCACGATGAGCGAGCCGCGCAGGCGATCACGGGCGGGGCCGCCCCTGGCGCCGATCCCGCCGGTCACTCCAACCGCGCCGAGCGCCCCGGCCTTCATCACCTCGGAAAGATCGGTGCGCGAAGCACGCAGCGCCGGAAGAAGCCCGAAGAGCAGACCCGTGAGCAGCGACAGCGACAGCGCGAAGCCCAGCATGCGCGCATCCACCGCGGCCTCGGCGAGCCGCGGCACACTGGCAGGGCCGAGCGCGCGGAGACCCGCCACCCCTGCCCGCGCCACGAGCACGCCGGCGGCGCCGCCGAGCAGCGCCAGGAGGAGGCTCTCGACCAGGAGCTGCCGCACGATCCGGCCTCGGGGCGCGCCGAGGGCCACGCGAATGGCGACCTCCCGATGCCGCACGGCCGAGCGCGCCAGCAGCAGGTTTGCCACGTTCGTGCACGCGATGAGGAGCACCATGCCCGCGGCGCCGGCCAGCGCGACGAGGAGCGGCCGCGCATCTCCGATCACGGTGCGCTCCAGCGGGATGAGCCGGATGCCGTGATCCGTAACCTCGGCCTTCTGCAGCCGGCTCGCGACGGTCGCGATGCGCTCGTCGGCTTGGACCAGGGCGAGCCCGGGCTGCAGCCGCGCGGCCACCTCCATGAAGTGCACGCCGCGCGGCGCGCGCTCCTCGTCGAGACGCAAGGGCATCCAGACGTCGGCCACCTGCGCGGCGGCCAAGGCGACTGGAACGATCGCGCGCGGACCCGACGGGATGATCCCGATAACAGTGAAAGGCTGCTCCCCCAAGTGGACGGAGCGGCCAAGGATGTCCGGAGCGCCGCCGAAGCGGCGCCGCCACAACCCCTCACTCAGCATCACGACCCGCTCGGCGCTCCGCGCCTCCTCGCCCGGCGCGAACACGCGGCCCAGGCGCGGCCGGATGCCGAGCATCCCCGGCAGGTTGGCCGACATCCGCACGGCCTGCAGCATCTCCGGCTCGCCCTGCCCGGTCAGAGCGACCGTCGTGGTGAAGTACCCGCCCACTTCCGCGAAGACTTCCGAGCTCCGCTTCCAGTCGACGTACTCCGGGAAGGAGACCGGCGTCTGAACCTCTCCCTGCGAGCAGGTCACCGCGACCAGGCGTTCGGGGTCGGGGTACGGCAGCGGCCGCAGCAGAGAGGCGTCGATCACGCTGAAGATCGCCGTCGTAGCGCCGATGCCGAGCGCGAGCACCACGACCGTGGCGAGGGTAAAGCCCGGCCCTTGCCGGAGTCTGCGCAATCCATAGCGGGCGTCCTGGAGCAGCTCGCTCATGACCTCGATCCTCCTGTGCCGGCGGAGTTGGCGGGTGTCGTGATCGCGGAGCCAGCGCGCCACCTTCTCGGGATCACCGAAGCGGGCCAGGGCCTCCTCGCGGGCCGCGTCGGGCGGCAGGCCGGCGGCGAGGAAGTCGCGCTCCCTCATGTCGAGGTGGAAGCGCAGCTCGTCCTCGATGTCCGCCTCGAGGTCAGGTCCCCAGAAGCGGAGGTATCGGCGCCAGCGGGGCTGCTCGCGCACCGGCAGCTTCCTCAGACAACCGACGGTTCGGCTTCGAGCACGCGGATCACGGCATGGGCGAAGCGCATCCACGTGGAGGCGTCGGCGTGCAGGTGTTGGCGGCCGTCGCGGGTGATGGCGTAGAAGCGGGCGCGACGGTTGTTCTCCGAGAGTCCCCACCGCGATTCGACAAGCTCGCGGTCCTCCAGGCGCCGCAGCGCCGGATAGAGCGAGCCCTCCTCGATCTGGACCACGTCGCCAGTGACCTCCTGGATCCACCGGACGATTGCGTAGCCATGCCGCTCGCCCCCGGCGAGCGCCTTGAGGATCAGAAGGCCGAGTGTTCCTTGAAGAAGATCTCCGGTGTCGCGTCCCATTCGCAGGCTCCTATGTCCTGCCAGAGACGATAACTCAGACTCCCCTAGTCTTGCAAGGGGAGTAACCTACCGCACGCTTCAAGAGTGCGTGCCTGCCACTTCTTGACACGAGGCAACCTTGAAACTACCGTGATCCCATGCGAGCCGTTGCCCTAAGGGACCTGCAAGACAACCTGGGAGAGTACGTCCACATGGCCGAAGGCGGTGAGAGAGTCCTCATCACCGATCGGGACCGTGTCGTCGCCGAGCTGGTGCCGCCGCGGGAAGACCGCTCTCCCTGGGGCGGAGACTCTCCATTGGCTGCCGCCGTTCGGCAGGGCTGGATCACACCGCCGACCGCCACCGGTTCCCCCCTTCCTCCCCGGATACCGATCGCCCCGCTGAGTGAGCTCCTCCGGGAGCTGGCAGACGATCGAAGCGACCGTTGATCTACCTCGACACTTCGGTCGCCCTCGCCTACCTGCTTGCAGAGGATCGCTGTCCCCCTTCCGAGTTCTGGGAGGAGGACCTTGTGTCGAGCCGTCTCATCGAGTACGAAGTCTGGAACCGCGTCCATGCCCGCGGCCTCGCGAGCAGTCATTCGGATTCGGTCAGGGCGCTACTGGGCCGGGTTGGCCTGATCGAGATGGTTCCCGCGATCCTGGCCAGAGCACTGGAGCCGTTTCCGAGTCCGCCTCGTACCCTCGACGCCCTGCACCTCGCCTCCGCGGCCTACCTCCGTGCTCAGGGAGAAGCTGTCACGGTGGCCAGCTACGATGCCAGGTTCCTGGCTGTCGCCCGAGACCTGGACTTTCCGATTGCTGAAATCTAGGACGGGGAGCTCCTAACGCACCGGCTCCAACCGAGCCGTGCGCACCTGGCGGATCAGCAGTCCGCTCCCCGGATGCAGTCCGCGCTCCGGCCGCCCTTCGCCCGCTCGGGCCACGGTCAGATCGACCTGACAGTCATCCCACTTGAAGACCGGCGGCCGGAGGAGGCCCGCTTCCACTACCGCATGGCCGGGGTCTTCCCTCAACCAGATGGTCGTCCGCGAAAGGCAGGACCCCTTCACATCGATCTCCATGGGCTCGGAGCTGACCGGAGCCCACCGGACCTCCAGGGGCCGGGAGGCCGACGGCGAGCGCGGCAGCTCCGCCAGCTCGAAGGGGGGCGGAAGTGTCCCCGTCGCGATTGGGACGACCGGCTGGCTCAGGCGCATGAGGAGGATTCGCACCCGGGCTTCGGGCGTGGCGGTCGAGACCTTCACCCCGTAACCAAGGGGGTGGTTAGGCTCCGACATCGCCTTCAATTCGTAGCTCTTCCCATCCACCTCGGCGACGAGCCGATCACCACCGACCATCTCGACGCGCTGCGTACGGAAGGCCATGCGGCGCCCAGGCCGGATAGAAACCCAGACCTCGGCCTCCGAGCCGCTGCGCGCCAGCACCGAGATCTGGAAGCTCATCTTGGACAGCGGGAGATCCGTCGAAGGCACCAGCCGCGCACAGCCCCCGAGGATCAGGGCAAGGAGAATGATCGGTGTCCGAAGCGACGGCTTCGCTCTGTTGATACGTCCGGCAGGCCGGATCATAACAAG
The DNA here is from genome assembly GCA_034667225.1 of Acidobacteriota bacterium. Classification (GTDB taxonomy): domain Bacteria; phylum Acidobacteriota; class Thermoanaerobaculia; order Multivoradales; family UBA5704; genus DATMER01. The sequence goes on along the minus strand of JAXDKG010000042.1, from coordinate 79,896 downwards.
AGCTATCAACGCGGACGGAGAGGCCATTCCCGCGGGTTGATACATTGTGCTCGCCGATTCCCTCATTCAACCCGCGGGTTGGACCTTTCGACTGGCGGGTAGAGCCTCCTGACCCGCCGGTTCGGCCCCACAACCCGGTGGTTTTCGCTTCAAACCCGCGGGTTGAATGTTTCAACCCGCGGGTGGATACACTCCAGCCACCGGTTTTGTGTTGCAAACCGCGGGTCAAGAGGTTCCACCCGCGGGTTTTCCGGTCCGTAAAAGGGGAGGAACCCGTCGAACGGCGGCAGGATTGGCGGATTTCTCGGGTCGGACCGCGCTGCGCCCCGGTAAATCCGTTGGCATCTCCTTGTACTGCCTGCCCTACCGCCGCCGCTTGCGCTCCTTCTTCTCCCCTGTGCCCTCGCTCCGCCGTCCCTTCGTCTCCTTCCGCTCCCCTCGCTCATGCTCGCGCTGCTTCGGCCACTCCCCCCGCTCGCCGGGCTCGGGCACGCCTACGATCTTCAGGTCCAGGCCCCGGTGACGGAGGCTCACGCCGGTGAGCTGCACTTCGACGGCATCGGCGAGCTTGAAGATCTTGCGGGTCCGGTCTCCGACCAGGCGGTGGGACTCGGCTTCGTAGATGTAGTAGTCGTCCCCCATCTTGCGGATGGGCACCAGGCCGTCCACAAGGTAGCTCTCGAGCTGGACGAAGAGGCCGAAGGGCTGGACTCCCGTGATCCTTCCCTTGAAGGTCTCCCCCACCCGGTCGGCCAGGAAGCGGACCTTCTTCCACTGGAGCAGATCGCGCTCGGATTGCTCGGCCCGGCGCTCGGTCGTGCTGCAGTGCTCCCCCATCGTCGGCAGGCGCGCGGCGAGGGCCGTGTCCTCCGCCCGCTGGTGGGCCGTGCCGTGGATCAGCGCCTTCAGGCCCCGGTGCACGACGAGATCCGGGTAGCGGCGGATCGGCGAGGTGAAGTGGCAGTAGTTCTTCGAGGCCAGGGCGTAGTGGCCCCAGCATTCCGGGCGGTAGGCCGCCCTCTGCATTGTGCGCAGGACCAGGGAGGAGACGAATGGCTCTTCCGGCAGGCCCTTGACCCGGGCGAGCACCTGCTGCAATGCCGCGGGGTGCAGGCTGGTCAGCTCCCCCTTGAGTGCCACGCCCAGCGGACGGAGGGTCTCGCGCAGCTCCTGCAGACGGTCCGGGCTCGGCGGCTCGTGCACCCGATAGAGCGCGGGCACGCCCTGCATGTCGAGCTCGATGGCCACGGCCTCGTTGGCCGCGAGCATGAACTCCTCGATGAGCCGGTGCGCCACGTTGCGCTCGCTGGGGATCACGCCCACCACCGTGCCGTCCGTGCCCAGCTCGACGTTGCCCTCCGGCAGGTCGAAATCGATCGAGCCGCGCTTGAGACGCGAATGGTGGAGGATCGTCATCAGCATGTGCATGTCGCGCAGGCAGGTGAGGATCGGACCGTACTCGGCGAGGTCGCGCTCCTGTGGCTCTTCGAGGATGCGCCGGACCTCGTTGTAGGTCATGCGCCGGGCGCTGCGGATCACCGTCTCGGCGAAGCGCCGGTCCTGGACCTTGCCGTCGCGGTCGATGTCCAGGAAGGCCGAGGTGGTCAGCCGCGGCACGTGGGGACGCAGCGAGCAGAGGCCGTTGGAGAGCGCCTCGGGCAGCATGGGGATCGCCCGGTCCGGGTAGTAGACGCTGGTGCCGCGGCGGTAAGCCTCCAGGTCGAGCGCGGTCCCCTCCTCGACATAATGAGCCACGTCCGCGATGTGGACGCCGAGCCGGAAGTGCCCGTTCGGAAGCTTCTCGATGGAGATGGCATCGTCGAAATCGCGGGCGCTCTCGCCGTCGATGGTGATGATGATGCGGTCGCGGAGATCCTCCCGGCCCTTCCAGTCCGCGGGCGTGGGGTCCTTGGGACGGCTCCCGGCCTGCTCCAGCACCGAGGGGGGAAACTCGTCCGGGATGCCGTAGTGGCGCAGGACGACCAGCACGTCGATGCCGGGCTGCTCGGCATCGCCCAGGACTTCCACGACGCGGCCGAACGGCTCCCGGCCGCGTTCGATGCGGACGACCACGTAATGCCCCTCGGGCACGCCTTCCGCGTCCACCACTGGCAGGTCGACGGCCAGCTTGGGGTCGTAAGGCAGGAGCATGAGCTGGCCGTCCTGGTACTCCAGGGTGCCGACCAGCGTCTGGTGGCGCTCGTTGAGGATCTTCTGGACGGAGCCTTCCGTGACCCGCCAATCCCCCTCCCGGGCGCGGTGGCCCATGCGGCGGACGAGGACGGTGTCGCCGCTCAAGGCGCCCTTGAGGTTGCGCCGGCGGATGTAGGCCTCGGGCTGCTCTTTCTGTCCACGCTGGCCGCGCGCGTCCGGCCGGCGGATCAGGCCGTCGCCTTCATCCAGGACTTCGACCACGCCGACGAGCCAGGGGCCGAATTCCTCGGCGTACCAGAGCCCCTCGACTTCGAAGGCCTCGCCGGCCGCTTCCAGGGCCTCCAGGATGTCCCGGACCTCGCTGAGGGAAGCGCCCTCTCCTGCCGTGTCCCTGATCTCCTCGGGCCCGAGCCCCTGCCTGCCTGAATCCCGCAGGCGGGATTGGACCCGGCTCCGCAACAGCGCTTCATTTGCCGGTAGTACGGTTGACATAGCCACGCTCTCTCCCTAGAATCTGCCCCGCGCGAAAGTGGCGGAATTGGTAGACGCGCAAGATTCAGGATCTTGTGGTCGCAAGGCCGTGGGGGTTCGAGTCCCCCCTTTCGCACCAACCCCTCTCCCCCCCAGAACCTCTTAGATAGCAGAGATCGAGCCGTCGGCGCTAGCCGCGCGACTCGATATGTGCCAAGTTGGCGCCCTTATGCCATGGCGAGCAGAGGCACTTCGGCATGTTCGACCTGTGCCTGGAGCCCTCCGGCGTCGGAGATGGACTCCCACGGGAGGGTCCGCAGCAGTTCCCGGAACCGTTGCGCGAAGCCGAGCCGGCCGGTCTCGTGGACGAACCAGGCGAGGCCGGTGAGCCGTCCCGGCGTTGGCCGGCCGGAGACTTCCCAAGGATGGACCACGGCCACGGGCAGCCCACCCCGGTCGCGATGGTCGAGGGCGGCGAGCACGAGGGTCTCGGGGCTGGCCAGCCGGCCGGTCCAGCTCCCGGCGGGCAGCCGCAGGACGCCGCCGAAGGTGAGCGGCGGGAATTCCAGCAGCTGCCGTGCTGCCCCCCCATCGCACCATTGGAGCCTCGACGCGAAGCGCGGGTTCGTGGGGCTTCCGGAGAAGGCGCAGGGGGCGAGCGAGCTGTCGTAGAGGAAGCCGGCTTCGGCTACCAGGGGAAGGCGAGCGTTGCCGAGGCTGCGCAGCGACCATTCCGGGGCACGGAAGCCGAGCACGGGCTCGCCCACGAGGTCTTCGAGGAGGGCCTTGGAGCGCCGCAGGTCCGCGGCAAAGGCGCGCGGGGAGCGGTCCATGGCTCGCAGGTGGAGGTAGCCGTGGCTGCCGATCTCGTGGCCGGCCTCGGCGATCTCGCGCACGCGCCGCGGCATACGCTCGGCGACCTCGCCCAGCACGAAGAAGGTCGCAGTGCTGCCTGCGTCGGAGAGCATCCCCAACAACTCGGGGAGGAGCCAGTCCAGCTCCTGGCACAGGGGCGGCCGGTCCTCGGGGTTGACATACCCCGGCACCAGGCACGTGTGGTACCACTCCTCTACATCTACCGTCAGGGCACATCCGAACCGCCCGCCCAGGCGGGCGACCCGCGGCGCATCAGGTGACATTGGGCCTCCGGTAAGAGTGACCCGGGATGCTCTCCGGGGGATGCTTCAGCGCGAAATGACGATGCACGTCGCGTGCCGGTCGCCGGTATCCATGTGCTAGTATCGGAAGGAGGGATTACGAGAGGAGAACGATGGCTGCCGAGCCGAATCAGCTGAGCGTCCAGGAGTACCTGAGGCTGGAACGTCAGGCCGAGACGAGGAACGAGTACCTGGATGGTCAGATGGTCGCCATGACGGGTGGGACCATGCGTCATGGTTTTATCATCGGCAATCTCGTTGGAGAGCTGAAGCGTCAGCTCAAGGGCCGCTCCTGCCAAATTGCACCGAACGATCTCAGAGTGCACATTCCTTCCGCGAACGTCTATACCTATCCTGATGTCGTCGTCGTATGTGGCGAGCCCAACCTGGAGGACCGCTACTCCGACACGCTGCTGAATCCGACGCTCCTCGTCGAGGTTCTCTCTCCTTCGACCGAAGCTTACGATCGAGGCAAGAAGCTCAAGTGGTATCAAAGCCTGGAGTCTCTCTCCGAGTACCTTCTCGTCTCGCAGAGCTCCCCTCGCGTCGAGCAGTTTGTGCGCCAGCAGAACGGTCCCTGGCTTTTCACCGCCGCAGAGGGACTCGAGGCCATCCTTCCACTTCCGTCGATCCAGATCGACGTGGTCCTCGCCGAGATCTACGAAAGAATCGTCTTCGACTGACCTTCCCCGGCACGTGGCGGGCCTCCCTCCGGGTTCCCGTAGAATCAAGCAGCAGTCTTCTCTTAATCCTCTGAAGGGAGGGACCTCTTGAAAACCACACCTGCCTGCCTGGCGCTCGCCGTTCTGTGCCTGATTCCGGCCGCGGCCTTCGCCCACCGGCCCGACGCGGGCACCCTGGAGACCTTGATCCTGTTCAATCCCGCCCAGTTGGAGACGCCGGAGAGCATCGCCTTTGACGTCGCGGGCAACACCTACATCAGCCTCGCCCTGATTGGCGAGATCCGGAAGATCGCTCCGGACGGCACGCAGTCCACCCTGACGGTGCTGCCGATCGGTCCGCCGCTGACCGTCTGCGGCCCGTTCCTGAACGCGGTCACCGGGATCACCCTCGACAACCACGGCAACCTCTACGCGTCGGTCGTCTCCTGCAATCTCGAGAGCCGCGGGATCTGGCGCATCTCCACCGCGGACGGCTCCGGCGAGGTGCTCGCCACCCTGCCGCTCGCGAGCATCCCCAACGGCATTGCCGTGCACAAGGGCTACGTCTACGTGGCCGACTCGTCGCTGCCCCGGGTCTGGCGCGTGCCGGTCGGAGGCCGGGTCGGCGGAGGGCCCGCCGAGGTCTGGATCGAGGACCCGCTCCTCGCCGGGCTGATCACGCCCGAGATGCCCCTGCCGGGCGCCAACGGCCTGCAGGTCTTCCGCAACGAGGTCTACGTGTCCAACTCCAGCTTCGGCACGATCCTCGCGATCCCCTTCGAGCCGGACGGCTCGGCCGGCGACATCCGGGTGCACGCCACCATGCCCACGGGCACGGGCTGCGACGACTTCGCGATCGACGTCCACGGCAGCATCTACTGCACGACCGATCCCACCAGCCTGCTGGTCCGGCTCGATCCGGACGGCACGACCGAGATCCTGCTGACCTCGGCCGACGGCCTCGACGGCCCGACCTCCGCTGCGTTCGGAAGAAAGGGAGCCGACCGGTTCAACCTCTACATCAACAACGGCGCCTTTCCCTTCTTCTCCACCACCCACCGCCCGAGCCTGATGCGCCTCCACCTGGGAGTGCAGGGCGAGCCGCCAGCCTGGTAGTTCCCTCTTCCCCCCGCTTGTTTCACCCCCCCAGCTTGTGACATCCTTCACATGCCCCGGAGCCTGGCTCCGGGGCATGCGGCGTTTTCTACCGATCTATCCTGTAGGAGGACCCTGCTTTGCCGGAGCAGTACTACCCTGTCCTGCTGATGCTGGGGATCGCGATCGTCATGGCGATCGCCATCCTGGGCCTGTCCCAGCTCCTGGGGAAGCAGACCGGCGGGCGCGTCAAGGGGACCACGGTGGAGTCGGGCGTCCCCATGCTCGACCGCTCCCACAAGCGGATCTCCATCGCCTTCTTCCTGATTGCGATCGACTTCATCGTCTTCGACCTGGAGGCCGCGTTCCTCTATCCCTGGGCCCTCATCATGAGGGACGGCGGCTGGCAGCTGTTCTGGGCGGTCATGGTCTTCTTCTTCCTGATCCTCGTGGGTTATGCCTACGTCTGGCTCAAGGGGGGCCTGGATCTCGGCGCGCGCGGCAACGTGGCTAAAGAGGGAGTCACCCCGTGACCGAAGCCCCCGCGCCCCAGCACCGCTTCCCCGGCTTCACGCCGGAGGCCCGGGCCCAGCTCGACATGCTGCGCAAGCGCTACCCGACGGCTGAAGCCGTGCTGCTGCCGGCCCTCTACATCGCCCAGCGCCTGAGCGGCGGCTGGCTCCCGGACGAGGCCATCCAGGCCGTCGCCGCCGAGCTCGAGCTGCCCGAGTCCAAGGTCTACGGCGTCGTCACCTTCTACGACCTCTTCCACCAGAAGCCGGTCGGACGCCACCGCATCCGCGTCTGCACCAACCTCTCCTGCCAGATCCGCGGCTCGGCCGAGATCATGGAGACCCTGCGCCAGGAACTCGGCGTGGGCGAAGAGGAAGTCACGCCGGACGGCCGCTGCTCGTACGTCCACTTCGAGTGCCTGGGCTCGTGCGACACCGCGCCCATGATGATGGTCGACGACGACTACCAGGAGAACCTCACTCCCAAGAGAGTCCGCGACATCCTGAGAGGTCTCAAGTAAATGGCTTTCGAACGGGTCCTGACGCGCAACGTCGGCAACCGCGACGCCCTCACGCTCGAGGGTTACAAGAAGACCGGCGGCTACGAGGCCCTCTCCAAGGCGTTCAAGATGGAGCCCGCCGCGGTCATCGAAGAAGTCAAGAAGTCCGGCCTCCGCGGGCGCGGCGGCGCCGGCTTCCCCGCGGGCATGAAGTGGGGCTTCATCCCCCAGAAAGACCCGAAGCAGCCCAAGTACCTGGTCTGCAACGCGGACGAGTCGGAGCCCGGCACCTTCAAGGACCGCCTGCTCATGGAGCACGACCCGCACCAGCTCATCGAGGGCTGCGCCATCTGCTGCTGGGCGGTCCGGGCCGAGACCTGCTACATCTACATCCGCGGCGAGTACACGAAGGCCGCCGTCCTTCTGGAGCGGGCCTTGAAGGAGGCCTACGACGCGCGCATCCTCGGCGACAACGCCATGGGCTCGGGCTTCAAGCTGAACATGTACGTGCACCGCGGAGCCGGCGCCTACATCTGCGGCGAAGAGACCGGGATGCTCGAGTCGCTCGAAGGCAAGCGCGGCCAGCCGCGGGTGAAGCCGCCGTTCCCCGCGGTCGTCGGCGCCTTCGGCGCGCCCACGGTGATCAACAACGTCGAGACGCTCTGCAACGTGCCGCACATCATCAACCGCGGCGCGGACTGGTTCAAGTCGATCGGCACGGACGAGCGCAACACCGGCCCCAAGCTCTACGCGATCTCGGGCCACGTGGAGCGCCCCGGAACGTATGAGCACCCCATCGGCATCACGTTCCGCGAGATGCTGGAAGCCGCCGGCGGCATGTGGCGGCAGGGCAATCTCAAGGCGTTCATCCCGGGCGGCGCCTCGGCCCCGATCCTGAAGGCGTCGGAGATCGACATCAAGATGGATTTCGACTCGGTGGCCAAGGCCGGCTCGATGCTCGGCTCGGCGGCCGTGATCGTCATGGACGAGACGGTCTGCGTGGTGCGCTCAGTGGCGCGCCTGGCCAAGTTCTTCAATCACGAATCCTGCGGACAGTGCACGCCCTGCCGCGAGGGCACGAACTGGATGGAGCTGGTGCTCAAGCGCCTGGAACACGGCGAGGGGCGGGAGGGCGACGCCATGCTCCTCAAGTCCGTGGCCAACAACGTCGGCGGCAACTCGCTGTGCGCGCTGGGCGACGCGGCCATCGGCCCCGTCAAGTCGCTGGTAGAGCGTTTCCCCGAAGAGATCGAGGCGCACATCCGCGAGCGGCGCTGCCCCTTCCCGGAATACCGTTACTTCAAGGACGGAGCTTAGAAGAGTGCCCAAAGTCACGATCAACGACCGCACCGTCGAGGTGGAAGCCGGCACCAACGTGATCGAAGCCGGTATCAAGGTCGGCGTCCAGATCCCCCACTACTGTTATCACCCGCGCCTGACGGTCGTGGGCCAGTGCCGCATGTGCCTGGTCGAGGTCTCGGTCGGCGGCAAGAAGATGCCGAAGCTGCAGACCGCCTGCTCCACCACGGCGACGGACAACATGGAGGTGCGGACCGACACGGACGAAGTCCGCCAGGCCCAGGCGGGGATGATGGAGTTCTTCCTCATCAATCACCCGTTGGACTGCCCGATCTGCGATCAGGCGGGCGAGTGCGGCCTGCAGGACTACAGCTTCAAGCACGGCGTGGCCTTCTCCCGCTTCCAGTTCGAGGACAAGCGGACCTATCCCGGCCGCGAGCGCATCCCCCTGGGTCCCAGCGTGATCCTCAACATGAACCGGTGCATCCAGTGCACCCGCTGCGTGCGCTTCACGCAGGAGGTCTCGAAGACGAGCGAGCTCGGCTTCTTCAACAGAGGCGCGCGCACGGAGATCGGCACCTTCCCGGGCAAGCAGCTCGACAATCCCTTGTCCACCTGCGTCGTGGACGTCTGCCCGGTCGGCGCCCTGACCTCCACCCGCTTCCGTTTCGCCGAGCGCGTTTTCTATCTCGACAAAAAGCCGTCGATCTGCACCGGCTGTGATGTGGGCTGCAACGTCACGATCGAGCACCGCCGCGGGGACATCAAGCGCTACAAGCCGCGCTTCAACCCCGAGGTCAATGACTATTGGATGTGCGATTACGGCCGCTCCACCTTCGAGCGCTACAAGACCATTCCGCGTCTGCGCTCCTGCCGGGTGCGGGGCGAGGATGGATTGGAAACTGTTGGAGGATGGAAGGAAGCGCTCGACCTTGTTCATCGGAGGCTGCGTATGCGCACCTCCGAGGGCGCCGTGGCCTTTCTCGGCTCCGGCTACTTGACCAATGAGGAGGCCTGGCTCGCCGCCCGGCTCGCCGATTACGCCGGCTCGCGCCATCGCAGCGTGCCGGTCGACCTCGGCGCAGGTTGGACGATCCCCAACCTCAAGGGCGGAATCACCGGCACCGAGCTCGCCCCGAACCGCCGCGGCGCCGAGTTGCTCGGCCTGCGTCCTGGCGCGGGAACGGAGCTGGATGAAACCCTCGGTGGCGTCCCTCACAAAGACAATGGAAAAGAGAAGCCCCAGATCCTCGATCAGGACGAGCTGCTCCTGGGCGACGGAGCCTCGAAGTGCGCGGTGCTCGTGGTCCTCGACAGCGACTTCGGCCGTGGCGCCTACACGCCCGAGGTGGTCGAGCGGCTGCGCCGGGCCCAGTTTCTGGTGGTCCTCGGCTGGGCCGACTCGCCGCTCGCCAAGGTGGCGGACGTGGGCCTGCCCGTGTCCACCCACGCGGAAAAGGATGGCACGTTCGTCAACGCCGAATGGCGAGTGCAGCGGTTCAACGCCGCCTTCCCCGCTCCGGGCCAGACGCGCTCCACGGTCGAAGTGCTCTCCGAGCTGCTCGGCCGCTTCGAGGCGAAGTGGGCAGGGCTGACCGCGGATAAAGTTTTCGACCGGATCGGGTCGGAAGTCCCGGCCTTCGCCGGCCTCACCTGGCACACGCTCCCGGCCACCGGCTCGGCTCTGCACGTGCCCGGAGCGAACCCGATGATGAGCGAGACCACGGCCGAAACGCTGCCGGAGGTGTCCTAGGTCATGCCCTCCCATCTGGTCGCGACCATCGTCAACATCGTCGTCATGCTCGGCTTCCTGCTGACCGTGGTGCCGATCATGGTGTGGGTCGAGCGCCGCGGCAGCGCGCTGATCCAGGACCGGCCGGGGCCGAACCGCCTCGGCCCGTTCGGCCTGATCCAACCGCTCGCGGACGCCCTCAAGTTCATGTTCAAGGAGGACGTCACACCGACCGCCGCGGACAAGCCGCTCTACCTGCTGGCGCCGGCGCTCGCCATCATGCCGGCCATGCTCACCATCTCGGTGATCCCCTTCGGTCCGCCCCTCGAGATCAACGGCAGGCTCTACCCGCTGATGATCGCCAACGCGCCGGCCGGCGTGCTGCTCTTCCTGGCCCTGGCGAGCCTCGGCGTCTACTCGCTGGTGCTGGCGGGCTACGCCTCGAACAACAAGTTCTCGCTGATGGGCGCGATCCGCGCCTCGGCGCAGATGATCAGCTATGAGCTGGCGCTGACGCTCGCCGTGCTCGCGGTGGTGATCCCCGTGGGCTCGTTCCACCTCGGAGAGATCGTCCAGTACCAGCGCGAGCACATCTGGAACTTCATCCCACAGTTCCTCGGCTTCGCCGTCTTCCTGATCGCCTCGTTCGCGGAGACGAACAGGCTGCCGTTCGACCTGCCCGAGGCCGAGTCGGAGCTGGTGGCGGGCTTCCACACCGAGTACAGCGCCATGCGCTTCGCCTCTTTCTTCATGGGCGAGTACATGTCGATGACCAGCCTCTCGGCGCTCGGCGTGACGCTCTATTTCGGCGGCTGGAGCCTGCCGGGCGTTCACTTCGACGGCTGGCTCGGCGCGATCGTCGGCCTGCTGGTGCTGGTGGCGAAGATCGCGTTCTGCATGGCGGTGTTCGTGTGGGTGCGCTGGTCGTTCCCCCGCTTCCGTTACGACCAGCTCATGCGGCTCGGCTGGAAGGTGCTGATGCCGATCGCCATCTTCAACCTGATCCTGGTCTCGGCGATGACGCTCGCCGGCTGGCTTGGAGCCCCATGATAGAGACAGCGATCTTTCTGCTCTTCGCGCTGCTGGCCGTGGCCTCGTCGCTCATGGTGGTGATGCACAGGAACCCGGTGTACTCCACGATGAGCCTGGTGGTCACGTTGTTCGCGGTGGCCGTGCTCTTCGTGCTGCTCGGCGCGCCGTTTATAGCCGCGATTCAGATCCTCGTCTACACCGGCGCGATCGTGGTTCTGTTCCTCTTCGTGGTCATGCTCTTGAACATCACGCGCGAGGAGTCGTCGGTCTCGCAGCAGAAGGTACAGATGGGCGGAGCGCTCTTGGGTGCCCTGCTCTTCGGCGGCATGCTCGCGCTGCTCTTCTGGAACACACAGCAGTCCATGGGTCCGACCCCGGCGATCACAGAGGAGTTGGTCTCGATGGAGGGACTGGCGAGAGAGATGTTCACCGAGTACCTGCTGCCGTTCGAGATCGTCGGCATGCTCCTCCTCGTTGCCGTGATCGGCGCCACGGTCGCGGCGCGCAAGCCGCCGCGTCCCGACGTGCATTCGGGCCTCGAGCCCCGCGTGGACATTTCACGTTCCTATCCTGATCCGGAGCTATCGGAGGAAACCGAGCCGTGAGCGTCCCCGTCTCCTGGTATTTGATGCTATCCGCGCTGCTCTTCGCCATCGGCTCGGCCGGCGCTCTGACCCGGCGCAACGGCATCAGCATCTTCCTGTCGATCGAGCTGATGCTGAACGCCGGCAACCTCGCCCTCGTCGCCTACGCGCGGCAGTGGGGAGACCACACCGGTCAGATCATCGTGTTCTTCGTCATGGCGGTGGCTGCCGCCGAGGCGGCGATCGGGCTCGCCCTGTTCATCGCCGTCTACCGCCAGCGGCGCACCATCGACGTCAACCGCATCAACCTGATGCGTTGGTAACCGGCGCATGCTCGAATATCTCTGGCTGATTCCTCTGCTTCCGCTGGCCAGCGCCGCCTTGAACGGCCTGCTGGGACGCCGTCCTCCCAAGGCGTTGGTCACCGCCCTTGGCCTGGGTGGACCGCTGCTCTCGCTGATCCTTGCGCTTTTCTGCCTGCTGGAGCTCGACGGCAGGTTTGAGCAGTCGCTCTATGCCTGGACGGCCGGGCCGCTCAAGATCGATGTGGGCTTCCTGCTCGATCCGCTGTCGGCGGTGATGCTGTTCGTGGTCACTTTCGTCGGCTTCCTGATCCATGTCTACTCGGCCGGCTACATGGGCCATGACCCGGGCTACCGGCGGTACTTCGCCTACCTGAACCTGTTCATGTGGGCGATGCTGACGCTCATCCTGGGCAACAACTACCTGGTGATGTTCGTGGGCTGGGAAGGCGTCGGCCTCTGCTCCTACCTGCTGATCGGCTTCTACTTCGAGGAAGCCGTGCCGCCGGCCGCGGGCAAGAAGGCGTTTATCGTCAACCGCATCGGCGACTTCGCATTCCTGGTCGGCATGTTCGCCCTGATCGCCATGTTCGGGACGCTTAACTATACCGAGCTGTTCGGCGCCATGCAGGCCAACCCCGCTCCGCTCGGCGAGCCCTACCTCCTGGGTCTGACGCTGGCGGGCTTCGTGGCGCTCTGCTTCTTCATCGGCGCCACGGGCAAGAGCGCGCAGATCCCGCTCTACGTCTGGCTGCCGGACGCCATGGCCGGCCCGACGCCGGTCTCCGCACTGATCCATGCGGCCACCATGGTCACAGCCGGCGTCTACATGGTGGCGCGCTCGAACCTGATCTATCAGTACGCGCCCGGGATCTCCATGCTGGTGGCGGCGATCGGAGCGCTGACTGCGATCTTCGCGGCCACGATCGGCATGGCGCAGACCGACATCAAGAAGGTCCTGGCCTACTCCACCGTCTCGCAGCTCGGCTACATGTTCATGGCCGCGGGGTTGATGGCCTACACCGCGGCGATCTTCCACGTGATGACGCACGCGTTCTTCAAGGCGCTGCTCTTCCTCGGCTCGGGCTCGGTGATCCATGCCATGGGCGGCGAGCAGGACATGAGGAAGATGGGCGGCCTCAAGAGCCGCTTGCCGCATACGCACCTCACGTTCTGGATCGGCACGCTCGCCATCGCGGGCATCCCGCCGCTCGCCGGCTTCTTCAGCAAGGACGAGATCCTGCACGCGGCTGCATCGAGCGGACACTGGATGCTCTGGCTCGTCGGCCTGATCACTGCCGGGATGACCGCCTTCTACATGGCGCGGGCGTTCTACATGACCTTCCACGGGAAGTTCCGGGGGACGCACGAGCAGGAGCACCACCTGCACGAGTCGCCCTGGTCCATGCTGGCGCCGCTCTGGATCGTGGCGATCGGCGCGATCGGCGCCGGCTGGTTGGGTATCCCGAAGCTCCTTTCCGCGGGACGCGACATCAACTGGTTCCATCACTTCCTGGAGCCGGTCATCGCGCGTCTTCCCCAAGGGGCTGAAGCGGGCGAGCACAACATCGGCGCGGGGCTGGAGATCGCTCTGGTTCTCGTGACCACGGCCATCGCCCTGGGCGGACTGCTCTTCGCGCGCTCGATCTACCGTCCCGCCGACGCGCTGGAGCGCGGCCGGGCCTGGGCTGACCGCTTCCCGGCCATCCACCGGCTGCTGGTCAACAAGTACTACGTCGACGAGATCTACGACCGCCTGATCGTCCGGCCGATGGCGGCGCTCTCCGTCTTCTTCTGGAAGTGGGTCGACAACCTTTTCATCGACGGCTCGATCAAGGCCGGCGCCTGGCTGACCGAGCTGACCGGAGAGGTTGGACGGCTGAGCACCACGGGCAACGTCCGCAACTACGCGCTTTACTTCTTCCTGGGCGTGATCGCCCTGTTCGCCTGGCTCCTCATCTGATCGGACCGACATGGAAACGATCCTCCAACTGCTCACCGGCAACACGCTGACGCGGCTCGTCTTCTTCCCGGCGATCGCCTGCCTGCCGCTGCTCTTCTTTCCGCGGTCTGCAGCCAAGGGCGCGAAGGTCTACAGCCTGGCCGTCTCCCTGATCGAGCTCGTCTTCGCCGTGCTGTACCTGTTCTCGCACCTGGGAGCGGACGGCACGTTCCCGCGCGTGGGCGATGGCCGCTACACCTGGATCGAGGGCTACGGCATCCGTTATGACCTGGTGATGGACGGAATCTCCATGCCGCTGGCGATGCTCGGCATTTTCCTGGTGCCGATCGTGTTCCTCGGCTCCTGGAAGGGGATCGATCGCCACTGGCCGGCGTTCGGCGCGTCGATGCTGCTCCTCACCACCGGCGTGCTCGGCACGCTGTTCGCCTGGGATCTGTTCCTTTTCTATATTTTCTGGGAGGTCATGCTCGTCCCGATGTACATGATCATCGGGATCTGGGGCGGCGAGCGGCGGATCTACGCGGCGGTCAAGTTCTTCCTCTTCACGATGGCGGGGAGCCTGCTGATGCTGGTCGGCATCCTCTGGATGGCGTGGAGCTTCCAGCGGCTCAATGGCGGCGTCTGGAGCTTCGCGTACGAGGACATGCTGCGGCTCGACTTCCCGGTGCACCAGCAGGTCTGGCTGTTCGCGGCCTTCGCGCTGACGTTCGCGATCAAGGTGCCGATGTTCCCGGTCCATACCTGGCTGCCGGATGCGCACGTGGAGGCGCCCACGGGCGGCTCGGTGATCTTGGCAGGCATCCTGCTCAAGCTCGGCACCTACGGCTTCCTGCGCTTCGCCCTGCCGCTCTTCCCCAAGGCCACGGAAGTGGCGCAGCCGCTCCTGGTGGGACTCGCGCTCGTCGGCATCATCTACGGAGCTCTCGTCGCCTGGGTACAGGACGACATGAAGAAGCTCGTGGCCTACTCCTCCATCGCCCACCTCGGCTTCGTCATGCTGGGGCTCCTGGCGATCGACCAGGTGGCGTGGGAAGGATCGCTCCTCCAGATGGTCAACCATGGCCTCTCGACCGGCGCGCTCTTCCTTCTCGTGGGCATGCTCTACGACCGCCGGCACACGAAGAAGTTCTCGGAGTTCGGAGGGCTCGCCAAGGTGGTGCCGCTCTTCGCCTTCTTCCTGATCTTCGCCAGTCTGGCCTCGGTAGGCCTGCCGGCGCTCAACGGATTCGTGGGCGAGTTCCTGATCCTGTCCGGAGTCTTCCGCTCGCTCGGCTGGCCCGCGGTAGTGGCCACGTTCGGCGTGGTGCTCGCGGCCATCTACCTGCTCAAGATGATTCAGCTCACGATCTGGGGCCCGATCACCAAGGAGGAGAACCGCGAGCTGCGCGATCTCTCCTTCCGCGAGGTCGCGGCGCTGGTGCCGCTTTGCGTGTTCATGCTCTGGATCGGCGTGGCGCCGGAAACCTTTCTGAAGCCGAGCCGCGAGGCGCTGGCCCGGACGCTGACCGAGTTCAACGCGGGTCTCGAACGGCCCGAGGCCGCTCAGGCAAGCCTCCGGCCCATCACGATGATTTCGGAGACCGGACGATGAACCGCGCCGACCTGATGAGCCTGCTGCCGGAAATGATCCTCTGCGGCGCGGGGATCGTGATCCTGCTGCTCGACGCCATCGCTCCCAAGCTGCGCCGCTCGTTCACGGTGCTCGCCGTGATCTCGGTGGCTATCGCGGCATGGGGCGCGTCCGTGGCATGGCGCACGGCTCCCGGCTTCTCCTTCCTCACTTGGGGCGGGCTGCTGGAGACGAGCGGTCCCACCTACTCGTTGTCGCTGGTCATCCTGCTCGCGACCGGCCTCTGCCTGCTGGCTTCGCAAGGTTATCTGCGGCGCGAGGGCATCCTCGCCGGCGAGTACCACGCGCTCCTGCTCTGGTGCGCGGCCGGCCTGTTGCTGATGCTGCGCGGCACCGAGCTGCTGACGATCTTCCTGTCGCTGGAGCTGTTCTCCTTCTGCCTCTACACGCTGGCGGCGTTCCACCGCCGCATCGCGATCGCGAGCGAAGCGGCCATCAAATACTTCCTGATGGGTGCCTTCGTCAGCTCGTTCGTGCTCTACGGCATCGCCATGCTCTACGGCGCCACGGGCAGCACGCGCCTCGCGGACATCGGCCCGAAGCTGGCGGGCGCCGAGGGCATCCCGGTCGGCGCGAGCCTCGGTCTCCTGCTGCTGGTCGCCGGCTTCGCGTTCAAGATGAGCATCGTGCCGTTCCACGCCTGGTCGCCGGATACCTATCAGGGCGCGCCCACGCCGTTCGTGGCGTTCCTCTCGGTGGCGCCAAAGGTGGCGAGCGCGCTGGTGCTCTACCGCCTGCTCGACGCGGTGGTCCGCGGCGGTGTGCCCGAGGCGATCGAGAAGTGGACGGTCGTGATCGCAGCGCTCGCGGTGCTCTCGATGCTGGTCGGGAACCTCCTGGCCCTGGCGCAGCGCGACATCAAGCGGATGCTCGCCTACTCCGGCATCGCGCACATGGGTTACCTGCTGCTCGCGCTGGTAGTGATGGACCGCGGCTCGCTCATGCCGGTGATCGTTTACCTGCTCGCCTACGTGCTGATGAACGCGGGCGCGTTCACGGTCGTGGCCATGCTCTACGACCGTCCAGGCGAGCAACACCTGATCTCCGACATCGCAGGCCATGGCTACCGTTACCCGCTGCTCTCTGCCTGCCTGGCGATCTGCATGCTGTCGCTGGGCGGCATTCCGCCCACCGTGGGCTTCTTCGGCAAGTACCTGGTCTTCCTGAACGCGGTGGGCGACGGTCTCGTGGGTCTCGCCGTGCTCGGCGTGCTGGCCAGCCTGGTCGGCGTCTTCTACTACCTGCGGGTGGTTTACTACCTCTACATGAAGGCAGAAGAGCGTCAGCCCGAGGGGCTCCTGCTCGACGTCTGGGGCCGGACCGCGGCGGTGGTGGCGGCTCTGGGCACGCTGGCGCTCGGCATCTGGCCTTGGAAATTGGTGCAGTGGCTTCTCGAAGCAACCGCGAGGTAATGGGGCCGGCGGAGGAGGTCTCTCCGCTCACCCTCAACCGGCTGTCGTTCTACCTGCGCTGCCTCCGGCACTTGCAGGAGATGGGGATCAAACGCATCTCCTCGCAGGATCTGGCGCAGCGCTACCACCTCTCCGCCACCCAGATCCGCAAGGACCTCGCGCAGTTTGGAGAGTTCGGCATCCGCGGCGTCGGCTACGACGTCGACGAGTTGGCGGACCACCTGAACTCGCTTCTTGGGCTGGACCGTCAGCACACCATGATCATCGTCGGCATGGGAAACCTGGGGACCGCGCTCGCGCAGTATCTCGGCTTCAACTACGGCGCATTTCGAGTGGTGGCCGGCGTGGACACGGACCCCGACAAGGTTGGGCGGGAGATCGCGGGATTCACGATTCGCCACGCCTCGGAGCTGGTCGAGGTGGTGCGCGAGTGCGGCGCAGAGATCGGCGTCCTGGCTGTCCCCGCCGAGGCCGCGCAGGAGAATTACGAGGCTCTTGCGGAAGCCGGGGTGAAAGGGGTGCTCAACTTCGCCCCGGTCCGCGTGAAGCGCCGGCCCGGCGTGCTGCTAAAGAACGTGGACCTCCGGATCTTCCTGGAGGAGCTGGCGTTCTTTCTCCGGGAATGAGATCTCCCGATCTGCGCGACGCGCTCTGCTGGTCCTTTCTCTCCGCGCTCGTCCTCCTTCTCCTTCCCATCGGTCACATCTCGCCGGATGGCCTCGGTCAGAGCTATCTCCTCTCTGCCGGCTTCTCCCGGTGGAATCCCAACCACCTCCTCGTCGAGCCGCTCGGCGCCTGGTGGATGAGCCTCATCGAGCCGGGCTCCCGCGCGGAGGCGGCCGATCACCTGCGCCGGCTCAGCATCCTGGCGGGATCGCTCGCCGCCGGCCTCTTCCGCTTCGGAGTCGCGCGGCGCCTGGCCCCGAGCCGGCTCGCCGCGAACCACGCGACCGCCTGGCTGGCGTTTAGCTCCGCCTTCGCCCGGCTGTGGGTGATGGACGAAGCCTACATGGTCCAGATGCCCGCGGTGGTCGGCGTGGCCTGGCTCACCTTGCGGTACATGGAACTGCCGTCGGTCCCCCGTTCCCTGGCGGCGGGCCTCTCGGTGACCCTCGCTGCGGCGTTCTTCATCGAGAACCTCCTCCTGGGTCCGGCTCTGGTCCTCGCGCTATGGAAGAGGCCGAAGCATGCCGCCGGAGCGCTGATGGGGACTCTGGCGACCGTGCCGGCATTTGCGGCTGCGTGGGCTTCTTCTCCGACCTCTCATGGTTTCCTCGACTGGATGACCCGCTACGGCGGCGGCAGCGTTCCAGCCCGAGTCGAGGCGGCGTACGGAATGACCGACCTCTTCGTGTCGACCGCCCGGGCCCTGTATGGGTCTGCCTGCGCGCTCGTGGATCTCACTCCCCTGGTCGCGGCGTTCCGGGACCAGATGGATCTGACGGTCCCACTCCGCGCCGCCGCTTTCCTCGCCGCTTGCTGCGCGTTGCTCTTTGTTCGCGATCGATCCGCGCTGCTTCTGGCCGGCATCTGGGCCGCGGCCGTGCTTGCCTTCGGGATCTACTGGAACAACTCGGACGATCAGTTTTATGTGCAGCTAGCCGTGGCATTCGGCGCGCTCGGCGCCCGCTTGCGCGGAAAAGCAGTCGTGCTCGGGATGATCGCGCTGCTCTGGAACGTGGTGGACGTGGGCTACCGCCGGGTTTTCTATCCGCGGCAGGAGAGGCTCGCGATTGTCGAGCAGGAGCTCGGAGAGGCAGGCCTTATCGTATACCCGGGCTTCGACGAGATGGAGGTGCTGCTGGTGCTGAAGCCGGTCGCCCCCGCGGTGTCGATGACCAGCTACTCAGTCCGATTGCCGCCCGAGGAGGGGCTGCAAGACCTCTCCTCCATCATTGGTGACACGCTGCGTGAGGGCCGCTCCGTTGCGGTCGTGGATGTCGTGGACGTCTCCCCCAACCACCCTCCCTGGAAGTTCCTGAAAAGGATGGGCTACGACCACGCCAAGGTGGTGGATTCCCTCGATGCTTTCGCGCTGGAGCGCTCGCCGGAGAGGGTGGGGCCGTTCACCGTGAGGTGGATCCGGCCTCCGGAGTGATTGTCACAAGAGGTGGGACAGGTTCTCCACGGCGATCCGCCGCAGCTTCAGATAGCGGTTCGGATCCGTGGCCGTAGTCGCCAGCTTAGCCAGGCAGCGCTCTCCGTCCCATCCCAAAGTCTGCTCAAATCGTTCAGGCCAGTGGTGCTTCCAAGCCTTGAGCCAAGCGAGGAGAGGCTCGCGGCGGGAGGGATCGAGCCGATCGAAATCCTCCGTCATCCGGGCGAGGACTTCCCTGAGGTCGGCGGCCAGAGGGCCGGAAGGCATGGCCCGGATCGCACCATCGGGAAGGCCCGAAGTTTTCAAAAGTTCCCAGTCGTCTCGCATCCTGCTTATATTCTACTCCCGAGGACGCCGTGCGCCAGTTCCGCTGGAACCGGCGCATCGGTTCGGACCGTTTACGGTGCGTTGGATCCGGCGGGCGGCAGCGCCATCATCTGCTCTCCGCCGATCGGGTTTCCGTAGCCGTCATACAGGCGGGCGAAGATCCCCTGGTCCTGACCGTCCGGACCGTAGCCGGTCCAGCGTACCAGGAACCCGCCTCCCACCAACGGCTCCAGGGCTGACAGCCACTGCATCCCAGCCGCCGTTTCGTTGACCTGGATCTCGCTGGCCAGGGGCCTTCCGTGCGAGTCGAACCGCCGCAGGTAGACGCCCTCGGCATCTCCGTCCTGCCCCTCGCTCGTCCATGCCACGACGAAGCTCCCGTCGGGGAACATCACCGCTTCAGGAAAATCCTGCCGGCCCGCGGTGACCTCGTTCACCTGGATCTCCTGGCCGAATGGGACACCGGCCGGGTTGATCAGGCGCACGAAGATGCCGCTGAGATCGCCGTCCTGCGCATAGCTCGCCCAGGCGATGACCCCGCCCTTCCCCGCCGGATTGGTGGCGATCCATGGATTCGTCTGGTCGTGCTCGCGGGTGACGTTGACGGTGTACTCGTGGTCGAGGAGACGGCCCTTGCCGTCCATGCGGCGCAGCAGGACGTCATGCTGGTCGTCGCCCGTCTGGGACTCCCAGGCCACGAAATAGGCGCCATCCGCCTGAACAGCGGTCACGGGCTGCTTCGCGATCCGGCCGTTGAGAGTCGGCTCGCTCACGGCGAACGTTTCGCCACCCTCCTGCCGGGCTTCGATGCTCCAGCCTTCGTCCAGAGGCTCGGCCCAGACTGCGAGGCTCACCGGCTCCACGACGGAAGCGCCGTAGAAGCCGACCTTCCTGAGCTGCACCACCCAATCGCAGTCGCCCTTGTTGCCGATACCGGTGCAGGCGGGCCGCGTGATCTTCCGCGTGGCGCCGTTCACCGCGATGTTCGTGCAGGTCCCCTGCGACGAGGTGGACTTCGTCTTGGGGTTCACCCAGGTGATGGTCCAGGTGCCATAGTCCGGGCTCGACTGATCGCAGTTGAAGCCGGTGAGGAACGACCCGTCGAACTGCACGTCCGCGTTATCGGGCATGTAGATCATGGCGAACTTGCTGTCCAGGGTCGCGGCCATGATCATCTTCTTGTCTTCGTCCGAATCCTGCGTCGGCTGGTTCTTGATGCGCGGCGTCCTCCGCTGCAGCATCTGCCACGGGCTCAGGTCAAAGAGCTCGCCCAGGATCTTCATGTCGTCGGCAGCCGGGCTGTTGAGCCGATTGATCGGATTAGTCCACAGGACGATCCCCTCGACCCCGAGGGTCACGCCGAAGGCGCCGTTGAGGGCACTCGCGTAGCCGGTGTGCCGCACGCCGTAGGCGGAGTCGATCTCCTGGCCCGCCGGCGAGTCGTATTTGTCGTAGGCGGCCTCCGCGTTGCCGTTCGCCTTGGTCGGGGAAAGGCCCGCCGTCGGAATGCAACTCGGCGGAGAGGTAGGGTTCGGGGCCAGCCAGTCCGGCATCATCCGGGCGCGGTAGACGGCACACTCATAGCTGAGCACGCCAGGGCCGGTGAGGCTGTTGCAGGCATTGTTGGGACTCACGGCGTGACCGCTCTGGAACAGGTGGATCTGGTGCCAGGTCTTGTTGTGCACGGTCACGTAGTCGCAGATGCTCGATTGCCCGGCCAGGTGCGCGGTGATCAGGTGGCGGGGAGCCGACGCGCGGAGCTTGTTTCCGACCGCGTCCAGCAGTGTGCTCGACAGGTTGAGCGGATCGTCCAGCGAAGGCGAGAACATCACGTGGCTCCCTGCCATACGGCCCGCCAGGTTGCGCGCGAAGATCTCCGCATCCGCCGGATCGGGATAGATCGGGTTCGAGTTGCTGGCGTTGCCCTGGGGATCCATAACGGCGGTGATGACCACAACCATGCCGCGGTCGTTCGCCAGCTTGACGATCTCATCGAACTGGCGCCAGTACTTGAGCGGGCGCCAGCGGGAGCACGACTTGGGGTAGGTGGCCCCGGTGCAGGTCGTGCCGATGCTCTCGAAGAGAAGGTCGGTGCCGTCCGCCGGATCGTCGGCGGAAGACGCAACGCCGATCAGCACGGTGTTGAACCCCTTGGCGACGCGATCGTCGAGGAACTGCTTCCACTTGATGGGATTGAACACCCCGTTGACCGTATTGGCAAGGTCCTTGATCTCAGCGATCGGCCCCCGCCAAGTCGTATCTGCCCGCCAGTGGTAGGGCGTCACGCCGTCGCCGTAGGTCAGGGACTTGAGTAGGGTGGTGTTCGTGGTCGGGAGTGGGAGGCCCTTCTCTAGGAGGTCGTACGTCCTCGTCTGCGCAGGATCGCACTGGCCCGCGCCGTTGCCCACGACGATCGTGCCGGTCGCCCCCTGGAGCGCCGGATCACCGGCGCAGTTGAGGCCGTTGGAGGTACCGCTGCACGTCGTGCTCCAGTCCCAGGTGCCCACCGGGAACGTGCCGCGGATCTTGAAGGTCTTGCCGCCATCCCAGTAACCGGGGACGGTGAACGAGCTGCACCACATGGAGCCCGAGCATGTGCCGGCCCGGGGTGTGAACGTTACGTTCAGCGTTAGCTTGCGATAGGGATTGTCATTGGTCTGATAGTCGTTCGCGGTCAGCCGTGTGTTCTCCCACCGGCACCATTGCTCGACATCCTGGGCTTGAAGCCCGGCAGCGAAGAGCCCCGCGAACAAAGCTGTCGCCAACCACTTCCGATTCCGAAGCGCCATCCTTCACCTCTCTAGTTGAGTAAGGGATGCCCTGCTACTCGTCCGAACAGCCAGTACATCCGGTTCGGAATGTGCAAGCGAATGCTTTAACTTATTATTCCAATTCTTCTATAGAAGCTCAGCGAGCTTTCCCCGTACCGCCGCACGTCCACCCTCACCAGCGGACCCGCTTCGAGTGGCATCTCGCGCCGGGTGGAGTGCTCGACGACCACCTCTCCGTCCGGCGCGAGCAGCGGAGCCACGCCAGCCAGCAGTTCTCTGTAGGCCTCGAACGCGTAGGGCGGATCGGCAAAGACCAAGTCGAAAGGCCCTGTCAGGCGGGAAAGCCCGGCCGGGAGAGTGAGGCGGCGGACCTTGATCCCCTTGTCTTTGAGGAGAGCAGCGTTCGCTTCCAGGACCTTGATCGTTTGCAGGTTGTCATCCACGGCGAGAGCCGAGAGCGCGCCGCGGCCCACGGCTTCCAATCCCACCACTCCACTGCCGGCAAAGAGGTCGAGGACGCGGGCGTTTTCGATGCGGTCGCTCCAGATCGAGAAGAGGGCTTCGCGGACCCGACCTTCGGTGGGACGCGCTCCGGGTGGTACTGCAAGGCCACGCCCGCGGAAGGCACCGCCCGTGACCCTTACCCCCGGCTTCATTTCTCTCTCGACAGGAGGGCCACGAACTCCTTCCGCATCTCCTCCCGCAGGACGATGAGGAAGATCGGCTGGTCGATCCCCTGCAGCTCCACCCCGTTGTTGTCCGCCGTGAAGCGGATGATCTTGTAGCGCTGGTTGTCCCGCCGCTTGAGGATGTCGGACTGGCGCGGCACGTAATTGACCGGCAGCTCCTCGACACCTTTCAGGTCATCGACCTCCGCGGCGAGGTCCTCCGCCACGCGGAGCACGCGGGAAAGGTTCAGGGGGAGGGCGTCGTAGCGGCCGAAGCGGTAGACCTCCGGCTTCCGGTCAGGGAGCAGGAGGTGGAGCTCGCACTGCTCGATGAAGGGGCCGTCGATCCCCTTGTGCAGATTCCGCGCTTCGGAGAGGTCCTCTCCCTGCAGACGGTTCAGCGCTCCGGTCAGCTCTTCCGGGGAGAGCTCCGCCAGGCCCATCAGCTCTTTACCGGGGGGACCGTCGAACAGGCGCACCGTGCCGTTGCCGAACAGCGTGATTTCGCGGTGCCCCACCTCGTTGGCGCAGCCGTAGCGGAGAACCTCCACGGTGCGGTCCGACTCTCTCGCCGCAAGAGGTAGCGCCACGAGCAGCAGCAGGAAACAGCGTCGCATCAAATCTCCTCGAGAGCGTGCCGGAGCTCTTCCCCGGCTTCGATTCGGCCGTCCAGCCGCGCCCTCTTCGTGGCCTTCAGGGCCTCGCCGATGCGCGGCCCCGGCGGCACGCCCGCGGCTATCAGGTCGGCTCCCCGGATCGCCAGCTCAAACGGACGCAGCTCGCTCAGATGACGGCGCACCCACGTCCGCACAACCTCATCCTCACAAGCCATCAATAACAGAAACTCCTCCCCCTGGAGCGGCTCCAGGGCCTCCAGCGCCTGGTGCGGGAGGAGGTCCGGAGCTTCAAGCGCTCTCCTCGCCTGCTCCAGGCGACCCGGGAAGGAGACCAGGAGCCGTCGGTCCTCGCCGGCCAGCATCAGGCGGTCGGCGAGCCGCTCCTGCTCCGGCTCCCCCAGATCGCCGGAGAGCGCCATCAGGTGCAGGCGCCAGACCCGCACGGGAGGATCGGTGAGCCCTTCCAGATGGTACCAGTCCCAGGCCGCCCGCGCGCCGCGCAACCGCTCGCGGGAGTCATCTCCCCATGAAATCCCCGGATGGAGCACGCGCAGCAGGTCCAACTCGGCCAAGCGCTCGATCCCCCGCAGGGCGAGGGCCGGATCGTCGAGCAGCATCACGAGCTCGTCCCGCAGGCGGGAACCGGATAGGAGATCGAAGATCCCTTCGTCCAGTGCCACCTCCACCAGCCGTAGCGTCTCGGAGGAGATATGGAAGCCGAGCCTCAGCTCGAGCCGGACCGCGCGCAGGACGCGGGTGGGATCGTCGATGAAGGAGAGGCTGTGCAGCACCCGCAGCGTCTTCTCCTTGAGATCATGCCGGCCGCCGAAGTAGTCGATCAGCTCGGGCATCGTCCCCGGGCCGAGACGGATCGCCAGGGTGTTGATCGTGAAATCGCGCCGGTACAGGTCCTGGCGCAGCGCCGAGGTCTGCACCTCGGGCAGAGCCGCGGGCGCCCGGTAGAACTCGCTCCGCGCCGTGGCGATGTCGATATGGAAACCCTCTGGGTCCACCACCACGGCAGTAAGGAAGATGGGATGCGTCCGCACCCGGCCGCCCAGCTCTTCGGCCAGCAGCGCAGCGAAATCGAGGCCGTCCCCCTCCACCACGAGGTCGAGATCACGGTTCTCCCGGTCGAGCAGCAGGTCGCGCACGAGGCCGCCCACCAGGTAGACCGGGATTCCATGCCGTTGCGAGACCGCCGCAATCGTTTCGATGCGCCGCAACAGGAACTCGGACAGGCGCTCCTCCAGAAGGTCGGCAACCTTCTCCTTCTTCTCGCGGAGCTGCTCGGTCCGGCGGTCGAAGCGCTGCTCGAAATCCGACAGCCGGCCATGGAGATGCCGGAGCAGCTGCATGCGAGTGATCAGTCCCAGAGGGCGATCCGACGAATCTCCTACCAGCACGAACCGCGGGTGGCGAGCGAGCATCCGCTCTCCCACCTCCTCGGCCGGCGCCGCGGGATCGATCCACTCCAACTCGCGGGTCATTACGGTCTCCACCGGCCGCGCGCCGAGCCCGTGCTGGAGGGCCGCGTCGAGAATCTGGCGCGAGACGATCCCGATCACCCTGCCCTCAGGTCCGACGACCGGGGCCGCGTTCACCCGGCGCGTATTGAGCAGGGCCTTGGCCTCCTCGACGGAAGTCCCGGCCGGGATCTCGACATAGGAAGAGATCATGAGGTCGCGGGCGAGGGCGGCAGGAGGCAGCGCTTTGCTCAGCTCCTGGAGGAGCCGCTCGCGGATCTCCAGGGTTGTTGCCCCCTTGATGCGCGCCGACGCCGCGGTCGCGTGGCCCCCTCCTGCGAAAACCGTCAGGAAGTCGCCGAGATCGAAGCCATCCAGGTCGCCCCGTGCGATCAGGGTGACCCGGTCCCCCTCGGTCCCCTCGCCAAAGAGCGCGAAGAGCGACGGCAGCTCGAACACCTCCAGGCAGCGCGAAACGAGCGGCGCCAGCTCCTCGACGTAGGTCTCGAGGTCCACCTCCACGATGCCGATCCGGTGGCCATGGATGCGATGGACCTCCAGACGCTGGGTCATCCGGTGAAGGATCTCCAGGCGCTCGGGATCGAGAGGCCGGGAGACGAAGCGCCGCACGGTCGCCAGATCGCCCCCCTGGGAGAGGAGCCAGACCGCGGCCTCGAAGTCCCGCGGGCTGGTGGTGGCGTAGGTGAGCGAGCCGGTGTCCTCGTAGATCCCGAGGAGGAGCAGGTCGGCTTCCGACGCGCTGCACGTCATGCCCCGGCGCCGCAGCTCCTCCACCAGAATCGTGGAAGTGGAGCCCACGTCCGGGTCCACGATCCCCTCGCGGGCCTCGACGTCCGACTCGGTGTCGGGGTGATGGTCATAGGCCCAGACCTCGATCTCCGGGTACTTCTCCAGCCACTCGGCCACGACACCGATGCGCTCCTTCTGCCGGACGTCGCAGAGAATCACGCGCGTCAGGGCGGCGGGATCGACTTCCTTGCGCCGCAGTTCGGTCAGCTCGACGAGGCCGCTCTCCAGCATCCGGCGCAGCGACTCCTCCCGCGAGCCGGGGAAGAACATCTTCGCCTCGGGATGGAGCTTGGAGGCCGCGACCATGGCGGCGAAGGCGTCGAAGTCGGCGCCAATATGGGTGGAGATCAGCTGGGTGGAGATCAGCTCCATGGTGCGGGATTGTGTCAAAACCTGCGGCTGTCCGTCGAAAGGAGTATATTGAGGTGCAGCCGTGTCCGACCCGGTCGAAATCAAGCAGTTGCAGGTTCCTCCCTACCGCCGGCTCCGGGGCTATGCCCTGGACCCCGTCCTGGCGTTCCAGATGGATACAGCCAAGATCAACCAGGTCATCTTCCGCGTGCCGTGGGAGGGTCGATTGCTGCCGGGTCCAGCCGGCGAGTACGTCGAGGTCGTGGACCGCGCTCCGCGCGAGCTGTTCAAGGAGGGCGCTCCGGACCCCTATCTCCTCGGGGAGCCCGGGAATGACGAGGACTACATCGTCCATCCCCCGGTGAACCTCAACGACGAGCACCTGATCGCCCAAGACGGGGTGCCGCCTTCCGTGGCCGACGTGCAGTTCCACCAGCAGATGGCCTACGCCGTGGTCATGACCACGATCACGACCTTCGAGCGGGCGCTCGGCCGCAGGGTGCTCTGGGCTCCTCGCCGCGACCCGGCCGGGGGCCGCCCCGAGCCGCGGCTGCGGCTGCGGATCTATCCCCATGCCATGCGGGAGTACAACGCCTTCTACGACCCGGCGGAAACCGCCCTGGTGCTCGGCTACTTCCGGCCCCGGCCCGAGGATGGCAAGGGGAGGTCCGGGAAGACGGATCCGATCTACTTCACCTGCCTCTCGCACGACATCATCGCCCACGAGACCACGCATGCGATCGTGGACGGCCTGCACCCCCGCTTCGCCCAGGTCAAGGAAGGCGCCGACAACCTCTCCTTCCACGAAGCCTTCGCGGACCTCGTCGCGTTCCTCCAGCACTTCCTCTTCCCGGAGGTCGTCCGGCACGAGATCGCCAGGACCCGCGGAGAGCTGGAAGGCGGAACCCTCCTGTCACAGATCGCGAGCGAGTTCGGCCGTGCGATCGGCCTGCCGGGAGCTCTGCGGGATGCAGCCGCGAAGGCGGGCAAGGGCGACGACTTGCACGGAGCCACGGACCAGGAGCCCCATCGGCGCGGCCTCCTCCTGGTCCGCGCCGTCTACTCGGCCCTGGTCTCCATCTACCGGGCTCGCAGCCGCGACCTGCTGCGCATCGCCTCCGGCGGCACCGGAGTCCTGCCCGAGGGTAACCTGCAGCCGGACCTGGTCAACCGCCTCGCGGAGGAGGCGGCGAAGGTGGCAGAGCAGATGCTCAACCTGTGCATCCGCGCCCTCGACTACTGTCCGCCCGGCTCGATCCGCTTCGGGGACTTCCTGCGCGCCCTGATCACCGCGGACTACGACCTCTTCCCCGAGGACGAGCAGAACTACCGCGTGGCGCTCATCGAAGCCTTCCGCACGCATGACATCTTCCCGGGCGACGTCTTCACCCTCTCCCTCGACTCCCTGCGCTGGCCCACCCCGGCCGGAGACCCCCTGCCGGACGGGTTGCTGCAGATCCTCTGGCACGTTGCGCGGGAGTGGGACCTCTCCTGCGACCGCAGGAGTGTCTTCGACCTTCTGCTGAACAAGAGCGAGGAGCTCCAGGCCTGGATTTCGAAAAACCGCAAGGACGTCCGGATCCCGGGCCTCGACCTCTCCGGACGGAAGAAGATCGTGATCCACTCCATCCGGCCCGTGCGGCGGGTGCGGCACGACGGCCGTCCCGAGTTGGAGGCCGCCGTAGAGATCGCCTGTGGCAAACAGGAGCGCTCACTCCTCGTGAACCTGGAGAGCGGGCGCATCCGCTACGTCATGCTCCGGCAGACTGGCAAGAACGGCGACGTGAGCTGGCCCGAGGTGCCGGCCGAGCGCCAGCCCCCTCCCATCCGCCGCCTGCGCGGCTATGCCTTCGATCCCAGCCTCAACTCCGGCATGGACACGGCCGTCATGAACCAGGTCACCTTCACCGTGCGCTGGGAGCGGGGAGAGGCCGCCGACAAGTCGTTCCGCGGTCCGGTCGGGGAATACCTGGAGGTCGTAGACTACGACCCGGCGAGCCGGTGCTTCTACGACCCCGTGAGCCTGAACGATTCCCATCTCCTGGGACAGGACGGCCTGCCCCCCTCCGAGGGCAACCCGCAGTTCCACCAGCAGATGGTCTACGCCGTGGCCATGACCATCATCCAGCAGTTCGAGCGCGCGCTGGGCCGCCGCGCCCTGTGGTCCCCGCGGCGGGCGTCCGAGAACGATCCCGAAGAATATGTGCCGCGGCTGCGCATCTATCCCCACGCCGTGCGCGAGGCCAACGCCTTCTACAGCCCGAGCAAGAAGGCGCTGCTCTTCGGCTACTTCCCCGCCTCGGTCTCCGACTCGCGGGACCACCTGCCGGGCGGCACGGTCTTCACCTGCCTGTCCCACGACGTGGTCGCCCACGAGACCACGCACGCACTCCTCGACGGGCTCCACCCGCGCTTCGCCGAGGCGAGCAACCCGGACACGCTGGCGTTTCACGAGGCCTTCGCCGACCTGGTGGCCCTGTTCCAGCACTTCACGTACCCGGAGGTGCTGCGGCACCAGATCGCCCGCACCCGGGGCGAGCTCGACCGCCAGAATCTCCTCGGCCAGCTCGCGCAGCAGTTCGGCAAGGCCCTCGGCGGCCACGGCGCCCTGCGCGACACCCTGGGCCGGGAGGACGAGAACGGCGTCTGGCAACCGGCCAAACCGGACCCCCGCGCGCTGGACGAGCACCTGGAGCCGCACGACCGGGGGAGCGTGCTCGTCACCGCGGTCTTCAACACCTTCCTGGCGATCTACAAGTCCCGCATCGAAGACCTTGTGCGCATCGCCACGAACGGCACCGGCGTGCTCCCCCAGGGGGATCTGCACCCCGACCTGGTGAACCGGCTGGCCGGCGAAGCCGCCAAGTCGGCGCAGCACGTGCTCACCATGTGCATCCGTGCCCTGGACTACTGTCCGCCCGTGGACATCACGTTCGGCGATTACCTCCGCGGCCTGATCACCGCCGACTTCGATCTGGTGCCGGACGACTCCCGCGGATACCGGGTCGCGGTCATCGAAGCATTCCGACGGTGCGGCATCTACCCTCGCGACGTCCGCACCCTCTCCGTGGAGAGCCTGCGCTGGCACTCGCCGCAGGAAGCCAGCGATCTGGACTTCAAGAACACCCTCCAACGTCTCGCCCAGGGCTGGAGCCTCACCGGCGACCGGCGCAAGATCTTCGACAAGGCCGCCGAGGCGCGCCAGGAGCTCAAGGGCTGGCTGAAGAAGAACTGGGCGAAGCTCGACGAGAAGATGAAGATGGGGATCGACTTAAGCGATCCGGAGGCGAAGTTCGAGGTCCACTCCGTGCGGCCGACCCGCCGCATCGGGCCCGACGGGCAGTCCGTCGTCGAGATGGTGGTGGAGATCACCCAGGAGCGCTGGGAGCCCCTGTTCGAAGGGGAGGCTCTCGCCGCGTGCGCGGACGAGGCGGGCTGCGAGCCCGCGGACCGCTTCTGCTTCCGGGGCGGCTGCACGCTCCTCGCGGACGTGGAGACAGGCACGGTGCGCTATCTCATCGTCAAGGACATCACCAACACCGGACGCCTCCGGCGCCAGCGGGAGTTCCTCCAGGGCGGCACCGCGGCGTCTCTCCGTGCCACCTACTTCGGAGACCTGGGCGGGAACGGCCGCGAGCCCTTTGCCATGCTGCACCGCTCGATCGCGGAGGACCGGCCATGAGAGGCTCCATGACCGTGGGACCGGGCGAGGTCAAGGTCCGCATGTACCGCCAGGGGCTGGGCGACTGCTTCCTCCTTGCCTTTCCGGGCACCGGCAGCCGCCCGTGCTACGTCCTGATCGATTGCGGCCTCGTGACCTCGGCCCCGCGCCGGGACCTGCTCCCCCGCGTGGTCGCTGACATTCGCGACGCCACTGGCGGCCGGCTCGACGTCCTGGTCGTCACGCACGAGCACTGGGACCACGTCTCCGGCTTCCTGGAGGCGGAGACGGAGTTCCGCGAGATCTCCATCGAGAACCTCTGGCTGGCCTGGACCGAAAAGGAAGGCTACGCGCCGGCTGACGAGCTGCGGGACCTGCACCGCGTGCGCCTCGCCTACGTGCGCACCGCGCTCGACCGCGCCCGGCAGTCGCCCGCGCTCAACCACGTCTCGGGCCTCCTCGACTTCTTCGGCGAAGACCTGGGAGCTGACCGGGGAGCGGCGGCCGGGGACCGGTTCCAGGAAGACCTCGGCGCCGCCGGCCGGAGGACGGTCACCGCCGCCCTGAAGAAGGCGCGGGAGCTCTGCGGCTCCGATCCCTGCTACTGCTTCCCCCACGAGATCCTCGACGTCCCCGGGTCGAGCGGCGTTCGCGCCTATGTCCTCGGTCCGCCCGAGGACCGGGAAAAGATCGAGAGGATCGATCCCACGAAGGCCGGGCACGAGGTCTACACCGAGGCCGACGGCGCCAGCCTCAACGCGCGCACGGCCTTCCTGATGGCTGCCCGCTACGGCGGCTCAAGCACGGTCCCAACCGGCGATACCGAAAAGGAGCTGTACGAGCTCAGCTTCCCCTTTGACGACCGCTACCGCACCGACGAGCAGGCGGCCGCTGCCCGGCCGTTCTTCCAGGACCACTACGGGTTCAAGCCGGAAGAGGGCCCGGAATGGCGGCGGATCGACCACGACTGGCTGGAGTCGGCCGAAGACCTCGCCCTGCGCCTCGACCGCTTCACCAACAACACCAGCCTTGCCCTGGCCTTCGAGCTCCCGCGCAGCCGCAAGGTGCTCCTGTTCCCGGCCGACGCCCAGGTGGGGAACTGGCTCTCCTGGCACGACAAGCCCTGGACCGTGAACGACGGCGGCGCCAGCCGCCAAGTGACTTCCGAGGAGCTTCTGGCCCGCACCGTCCTCTACAAGGTGGCCCACCATGGCAGCCACAACGCCACCCTGCGCGAAAAGGGGCTGATGATGATGAGCAGCCCCGACCTTGTCGCGATGGTGCCGGTGGACGTGAAGACCGCCCACGAGGTCAAGAGGTGGCGGAAGATGCCGTTCCTCCCTCTCCTCTCCGAGCTGCGCAAGAGGACGAAGGGCCGCATCCTGCAGGTCGACGCCGCCCTTGACGAGCAGGCGCCGAAAGGGGTGGCCGCCGATGTCTGGAAGGACTTCCTGGAGCGTACCCGCCAGGAAGAGCTCTACTTCGAGCACACGATCCACGACGATTGAGCCGGTGTCTGCTATCTGACCGGCAGCGCTTCCGGAGCGGCGAGGAGCTTCTGGAGCGCGGCGGGCTCGACCGGCTTGGTCAGGTGCAGGTCGAACCCCGCGTCGAGGGCGCGCTGCTGGTCCTCCTGCTGCCCGTAGCCGGTCAGGGCGACGAGCCGCGCCGTGCTCCCGGCCGAGCGCAGCCGGCGGGCCACCTCGTAGCCGTCCATCCCGCCGGGCAGCCCGATGTCACAGAGCACGATGTCGGGCTCGAACCTCCGGACCGCGTCCAGGCCGGCCGGACCGTCGTGAACCATCTCGACCTGGTGCCCCCAGATCTCCAGCAGGAGTTGCAGGCTCTCCGCGGCGTCCACGTTGTCCTCGATCACCACGACACGGCGTGAGAGACCCCGGGTGTCGGGAGCCGCCTCCTCCCTGGCCGGCTCCGGGCTGGAGGTGAGCGGGAGCCGGATCGTGAAGCAGGCGCCCTGCCCGGGCCCCGCGCTCGACGCCTCGATCTCGCCGTCGTGAAGCTCGATCAGCCCCTTGGCCAGGGCGAGCCCCAAGCCGAGACCGCCCCGGGCGCGGTCGAGGCTCCGTTCACCCTGGCTGAACGGCTCGAACAGGCGGTCCAGCAGACCGGGGTCCATGCCAACTCCATTGTCCTCGACGCGGATCTCGACCGCTCCCTGATCCGGTAGGGGCTGGACCGTGAGCCGTACCTGTCCATGGTCCGTGTACTTCTCGGCGTTGTGGAGCAGGTTCCCCACGGCCTGGGAGAGGCGGGTGGGATCCCCGTGGACCCAGACCGGCTCGGAAGGCAGGCTCAAACCGAAAGAGGTGCCGCCCGCTTCCAGGGACTCGCGGTAGTCCTCGGCCGTGTTGCGCAGAAGAGCCGTGAGGTCGACCGGCTCCTGGCGCACCAGGATCTTGCCGTTCGAGATGCGCGACACGTCGAGCAGGTCGTCCACCATCCGCGCCATGTGCGAAACCTGGCGGTCGATCATCTCCCGCGCCCGCACGACCAGCGGATTCTCGACACCCGACTGGCGCAGGATCTGAACGGCGTTGCGGATCGGCGCCAGCGGATTGCGCAGCTCGTGCCCGAGCATGGCCAGAAACTCGTTCTTGCGCCGGTCGGCCTCCTTGAGCGCCTCCCTGACCTGCTTCGGCTCGGTCACGTCGACCCCATGGACGAAGATCCCGGAAACCGTGCCATCCGCCTCCAGGAGCGGCTGATAGACGAAGGTCGCGAAGCGCTCCTCGAGCGGACCGCTCGGCTCGCGCTGGAGCATGACCCGCCTCTCGCTGGCTACGAACGGCTCCCCCGTGGCGTACACGCCGTCGAGGGCTTGGAACAAGCCCTGACCCGCGACCTCGGGCAAGGCTTCGGGGGCCGGCTTTCCCAGGATCTCGCGGTGCCCGACGAGTTGCATGTAGGGCGGATTCACGAGCTCGAAGACGTGCTCCGGACCGACCACGACCGCCACGAACGCGGGCGTCTGCTGGAAGAGGTCGGCCAGCCGGGAACGCTCGAGAGGAAGGGGCTGGGCGCCCGATGGATCGTTACCGCTCATCGCCTGGAATCCTTCCATGGACCGGTCTTTGGAGCAAATGTCGATTTCTCCCCCTCCCATTCGTCATCGGGATGGACAAACATCTAGGATGGCGACCGGCCATCCGCGCAAGGAGGATAACGATGCCCAAGTACATGATGTTCCTGCACGAGTCACCGGAAGTCGCGAAGGACTGGACGCCCGAGGAGATGCAGCGGGTGATCGAGCGCTACGGCGCCTGGAGCCGCGGGCTCGCCGAGCGCGGCAAGCTGGCCGGGGGCGAGAAGCTGCGCGACGAGAGCGGCCGCCACTTGCGGCCGAACGGCTCGGGCGTGACCGTGGCCGACGGCCCCTACAGCGAAACCAAGGAGGTCCTCAGCGGCTTCTTCGTGATCGAGTCCGCGGACTACGACGAGGCCGCCGGGATCGCGAAGACCTGCCCGCACCTGGAGTACGGCTGGATCGAGCTGCGCGAGATCGAGCCCATGTCGTAGCCATGGAGGACAACGTCAATCATCTCGTCGACCATCTGTTCCGCCGCGAGGCGGGGCGGATGGTCGCCGGGCTCACCCGGATCTTCGGCCCTGCCCACCTCGACCTCGCCGAGGACGTGGTGCAGGAGGCCCTGCTCCAGGCCCTGCGCACCTGGCCCTTCGGCGGCGTGCCGGACAACCCGACCGGCTGGCTCGTCCAGGTGGCGAAGAACCGCGCCCTGGACGCGCTCCGGCGAAACGCCTCTCTGGCCGCGAAAGAAGAGGACATCCGTACCTGGGCCGCCGCGCTCACCTGGCTGGGAGAGACGGAGCCAAGAGAGATGGAAATAGACGACCAGCTCCGCCTGATCTTCATCTGCTGCCAGTCCGCGGTCCCATCCGAGGCGCGGGTGGCCCTCACCCTCAAGACCGTGGGCGGTTTCGGCGTGCCGGAGATCGCCCGCGCCTTCCTGGCCAAGGAGGCCACCATCGCGCAGAGGCTGGTGCGGGCGAAGCACCGGCTTCAACAGGCGAGGCCGTCCTTCGAGGTGCCGCCGCTCCGCGAGCTGCCGGCTGCGCTCGACTCCGTGCTCGAAGTGCTCTACGCCATGTTCAACGAGGGCTACTCCACTCATCGCGGCGAGGAGTTGGTGCGCCGCGACATCTGCCTGGAGGCCATCCGACTGGCCCGTCTCGTCGCGGGCCATCCCACCCTGGACACGCCCAAGACACACGCCCTCGCCGCCCTCCTCCACCTTCAGGGAGCCCGCCTCGCCTCCCGGGTGGATTCGGAGGGCAACCTTCTGCTCCTCTCCGAGCAGGACCGCTCCACCTGGGACCGGGGGATGATCGCCGCCGGCTTCCGCTACCTGGACCGTTCGGCCAGGGGCGACGAGCTTTCCGTCTACCACCTGGAAGCGGGGATCGCGGCTGCGCACATCACTGACGAGACCGATTGGCTTGAGATCCTGCGGCTCTACGATCTGCTGCTCGCCGCCAAGCCCTCGCCGGTCGTGGCTCTCAACCGCGCCGTGGCCCTCGCCATGGTCGAAGGTCCGGAAGCGGGGCTCGCGGCCCTCGTGCCGATCCGCCTGGACGATTACTACCTTCTCCCCGCTACCGAGGGGGAGCTCCATGCCCGAGCCGGCCATCCACACGAGGCGGCGGAAGCGTTCTACCGCGCATTGGAGATGACTTGTCCCGAGCCGGTCCGGCGACGGCTCGCGGAGAGGATGCGCGAAATAGCGAGCTGACCCCGTGTCACAGAGAGCGCACGAAGCGTCGCAAACCACTTCTTCTGAGGCTCGAAAGACGCGCATTATGTCGCAGAGAACGGAGGGATTGCGACTTTCCCTCGGCAATTCTCCGTAACGGCAGGCTTCCATGGCTCGACCAGCGGCACCCACCTCGCAATAATCAGCTGACTCCAAGCCGGCAAGCTCTGCATGTCTCCAGATTCGCGCAATATGCAGCACATACCTACTTACGCGTCGCAGATGAACTAGAGTATGTCGCAGAGTAAGCGCAGAACTAAGGCTTTCTTGCTACGTTTGGCGCAGATTGGTAATTAGTCGTCGCGATTGCACCATCCGGTACAGGGGTTTGCGGAGACCTTACCTTGCCGAAAAGCTTCCGTGCGAAGCTGATAGATTACTGCGCGACAAATAGCGGTCTCTTTGCGACTCTATGCGCGTACCATGAGCCGCGTAGCGAGTAATTTGTCGCAGACTGGATGTACTTCGCGACAAACATTCAGATCCGCGAGGAGCGGATCGTGGCCGGAGACCCAAGGCAGCGCCTCCTCGGGAAGCAGGAAGCGTTGCGCGCAGAGAAGATGACGTTCTTTGCGACAAAGAGGACTACCCCCGCACCTCCGCTGCCTTCTTCCGCAGCAGGGCCGCGAGACAAAATCTCTCCCCTTGGCAGCCAACTCGATACGAGCCGCCGTTCACTGCTACCTATCGAAGATGCGTTCCTGGACTTGCTGGCGTGTCCAGCCAAAATGCTGAGCCACATCCTGGAGAATCGAGGCGAGAGTTCCGATCCGAAGAGGATCGTGGCGCGGGATCGTGACGTGGCTCTGCTCCCGCTTCCGCGCATCGGGGATCAGGCCATGCTTGTGAATCAGCGGCCCGATCTTGTATCCCTCTTCCAGGACCTTGCGGTAGATCCACGTGTAGTGATCCTGCGCCCAGAACTGTCCGACCTGATAGGCGCGCAGCTCGCCGAGCAGCTCCTTGGCCGCCCTGATTTCCCAATAGCAGACGATCAGGTGACGATAGGTCGATTCGAGATCCCCGGCGCCCTCCCGGGGACCGGCCGGCGCGTCAGGATAGAGCTTGCGGAGCTCTTGAAGCGCAGGCTGGGCGCGCTCGTGGTTC
This sequence comes from Acidobacteriota bacterium, assembly GCA_034667225.1. Classification (GTDB taxonomy): domain Bacteria; phylum Acidobacteriota; class Thermoanaerobaculia; order Multivoradales; family UBA5704; genus DATMER01. The sequence continues at coordinate 44,725 of JAXDKG010000042.1, read as the reverse complement.
TCTTCCAGATACCAGTGCAGCTGCTCGTGGACGAACGTGGACAGCAGCAGGTCGTCGTCCATCTGATACTCGGTGCTCAGGGTGAGGACCGGATGGCTGTGGGGGATCAGCTGGGGAGTGCCGTCGATCACGATCTTGCGGGTGAAAGTCCAGCGCCCGAGGTCGTGCTCTTGGAGCAGGCGCAGGAGCTGGTCACGGGTCCGGGCCTCGTCCGGGCTCCCCTGCTTCAGCTCGATTTCGAGCGTGACGGGCTGCGCCGGCGGCGCGGCCGGCGCGGCGGCCTGGGGCAGAAGCAGGAACAACAGTGCCAGTGAAGACATCGGCGGGCTCCTTTCTCGCTTCCTGTTGTACGCCCCGCCGGCTCTTCCTGTCTACAGAGAGCCACTGCTGCCGCGCTTCTCCACCGCTCAGGGCAGCGGCGCGAGCTCGATGTCGATCCAGGGGACGCGCTCGCCGTCAGCCCTTTCCAGGTCCGTCCGCTGGGGCTGTCTCTGATCTGCGGGGACGAAGTGCCCCAGTTCGGTCGATTCCTGATAGACATCGGCATTGGACACGCGCTTTCCCAACTCCATCATGAGAGCCGGATCGGGGATGGTTGGGTAGCCATGGGTGCGCTCGGTGGACACGAGGGCATAACGCTCCGGCGCTCCCTCTACACGAACGGGCAGCAAGCTGTCGAGAATGGCGTTGATCGGGTGCTCGGCGCCGGCCACCTTCTTGCCGGTCCATGGAGTTGCATTGTGGCTGCCGTGGTGACCGACTTTCAGGAAATCGACCGGTTGCGACAGCGCGCCCTCCTTGAACTTGTGCCACATGACATTCCAGCTTCCGTTTCCTTTCTCCTCCTGGAACTCCCCTTTGAAGGCGGTCTTCACCTCCGCATCGCCGGTGAACAGGAGGCGCCGTCCGCGCCATTCGAGCAGCAGCACGACACTGGTGTTGTTGACCAGTTCGCCGGCCTTGAGGACGAAGGCGAGGGCTTGGTCCGTCAGGCTGCGGCGCAGCCGCTCGAAATCCTCGCGGCTGACGTTGGCCGGCTCCGCCATGACTGCGGGCTGCGGATCCCGGGCGAGATCCCCGGCTGTCCCAACCGCCTTGTTGAGCGCCTTGAAACCCTTGAGCGCCGCCGCCGTCTCGCGGCCAAGATAGAAATGATCGATATCGTTCATCGGCGCCAGCACCTGCAGTTGGACGTTCGGGTCGTCAAAGAGCGCCAGTTCCTGAGCCGGAGTTTCGGTATGGATATAGCGCCGGAGGCTGCCGACGGGAAGCGTGTCGAGCAGCGCGTCCATGCCGTCATCCTTGCTCAGCGCCAGCATCGACGCCGCCCAATCAGCCATGCCCGCCTTGGGTGAAAGCTGCAGCCGCTGGAGTGTCTCGAGCGCGAAGGCCTGGAGCGCGTGCGCGTTTTCCGCTTGGGGATGCTCGCGGTTCATGGCAACACTCATCCAGAGCCGATCGATCCGGATACCGGCAAAGAGATCGACGTCGAAGCCGCGCACGTGATCCTCATGGGCGTGGGTGACGACCAGGAGATCGAGGCGCCGTAGGTTCGTCCCTTCCACCTTCGGCAGCACTTCCTTCAGGTTCTTGATCGCCGTCTTCAGGTCCTCGTCGGTGCCGTACTTGTTGCCGCAATCGATGAGCAGGTGCTTGGTGCCACCGCCGTCCGGCACGCGCACGTAGATGCAGTCGCCCAGGCCGACGTTGTAGACGCGCACTAGAAGCTTGTCGTCCATTCCTCGTCCTCCTCCACTCCTCCGCACAGATGGGGAGCGGTTTCCAGGCGCAGAGCGCCGCCCACCCGGCGGGCCACCACCGCGGCCGGGTGGCCGGTCAGCATCCCGCCCTCGGAATCGTCGGCCAGGGTGAGCCGGCGGTTTCCGACGATGGATGCGATGTGGTCGAGCAGCTCGGCACGCCGCTTCTCACCCTCAGGGTTGCCGCGCCCGTGTTTGGCTGTCCACCACCGCAAGTTGTTGCGGTCGTCGAAGACCAGCGTGCCGCCGCAAAGCAGGTGCACCGTCTCTCCCTGCAGGCGGCCAAACCGCTCCTCCTCCAGCTTCACGTCCTCCCTCCACAGGTACTCGATGATGATTTGCCGCGGCAGCCGCTCGGCGCCGGGCCGCATCCTGTTGCAGTCGTAAAGATCGATGATGACGAAATCCCGTTCGGGCGGTATGCCGAGCAGCTCGCGGTTGTCGTGCACCAGGTGGTAGGCGGCGGACCGCGAGCGGGAGGCCTCGGCCAAATCGTAGAAGACGGTCAGCCGGGGCGGCTTTGCCAGGGAGAGCAGGCAGTCTCCGGCATCCTCGTCACATGAGCCTGGACAGAGGCCTCGCTGGTGAAACACCTCGCGGATGATTTTCCGGTAGCCTTGGCGATCCTCCGGGTTCGTGATCTCGTCGTTACGCAACACGGCTCGGGCATAGTCGAGGAAGCGGACGTCCGCCGGAGGGAGCAGGTCGAGAGGCTGCAAAGCCGTGCGGCCGATGCGATCCGCGGCCCACGCGAGCGCCTGGGCGGGAGTGGCCTGGCGCTTCGCCTGCCGCTCCACGCTCAGGTATTGATGGGTGTAGCGGATCAGGATGTCGAACATCGCGCCGGTGAGCACCTGCGAGCAGCGATGAGCACTGCGTTCCTGCTGCGCGTCGCCGAAGTTGATCGGGTCGAGGGCCGAGCGCAGGAACGGGCGGTTATCTACAAAGATCCCGAACTCTTCGGCAACACCGGCCAAAAAGGGTGCTCGCTCGACGTCGATGCCGACCAGCTTGTTTAGAAAGGCGCGCACGTCGTTGTTGCGAAAGGTCAGCAGGATCGCGGTCAGGTCACCGATGAACTCGTGGAACGCGGCTGTCTCCCAGGAGCTGTTCTCGAGGAAGTGAGGACGGATGCCGTCGAGGAGCGCATGCCCGGTCTCATGGGTGATGATGTCGTGCGACAGGCAGGTGTAGCGGGGCGCCTGCGGGTCGCCGAAATAATAGAGCTGCAGCGACTTGCTGTTCCGGTCGTAGAAGGCGTTGTCGCGGAAGCCGGCCTGCGGCACGATGAGCAGCCGGTTGCCCTCGAAACCCCAGGGCACGGGCCGCCCGAGCAGATCCTCGTAATATTCGAGGACCCGCTGCACCGTCGCCCAGGCGTTGACCTGCCGGAATTGCGGCGAGGCCGGAGCCTCGGTTACAGGTTTGCCATCATCGGTCAGGAACGAGAAAGCCTTTTGGTTCCAGCGGGCGGGCAATTGGAGATTGCCGGTGTCGCCGTCGTAGTCGACCACCGCCAAGCGAGCGCTCGTCGGCCCATCTCCGAGCGACGGCTCCCAGCGCACCTCAACCTCCTGCAGGCCGAGCTCCTTGTCTACCGCTCCGGTCGAGGGATCCTGTACATAGATCGTGCAAGGTACCCGCAGGCCGATCCGGTCGCGCGTTTCGCCACTGAGGAAGCGCGCCGCTTGATAGAGATTCTTCCGGTGCTTGTCGGTCAGCCTGCTGCGCACTTGCGCGGCCTTCTGGGCTTCGCTCTCTGGCATGGTGCTTCTCCTTGCCCGTCCACTTCGTAGTGACGGACAGAGTATTGCTTCTTCCGGGGATGAAACCTCCCATCGAACCAGACGTATGGCTCTACGGGGTCGGTGTGCCCGGCCTCCATCATTCTCTCAATTTGTTTCGGAGGAGGTGCTCGTGAAAAGAACGCTCTCCGGCTGGCGGACCGCCGCCGTCTTGGGTCTCCTGACCCTGGCAGGTCCGGCACTTGCCGCCGATACCACCGTCAGCTACCAGGACTATCACTCCTTTGCCGAGGTCGAAAGCCAGCTCCAGGCCTGGGCCAAGGGGAATCAGCGCGAGGTGGAGCTGATCACCATCGGCCGGTCGGCCGGCGGCCGGTCTCTCTACGTGGCCCGGGTCGCGGCGCCGGGAGGCCTGGACCCCGACGCCCGGCCCGCGATCTTCGTCGGCGCCAACATCGCCGGCTACCACAACGCGGGAACCGAGGCCGCTCTCGACCTGATCCAGACCCTGCTCGCCGCTCCGGCCGGCAGTCCGGCGGCGAAGCTCCTCGCCTCCTACAGCTTCTACGTGGCCCCCGCTCTCAACCCGGACGCCCACGATGCCATCTTCGGCAAGCTGCGCGCCCGCCGCGGCGGCAACGCCATGAAGGTGGATCATGACCTCGACGGCCTCGAAGGCGAGGATCCGGCGGACGACCTGAACGGCGACGGCATCATCACCCGCATGCGGATCGCCGATCCGGCCGGCGGCTGGCTGGCCGATGCCACCGATCCGTCGGTGCTCGTGAAGTCGGACTCCATGGAGGAGCGGACGGGAGTCTACCGGGTGGCGACCGAGGGCCGGGACGACGACGGCGACGGCGAGCAAAACGAGGACGGTGAGGACGGCGTCTGGCCCGATCAGGGCTTTCCCCACGCCTTCCCCTACTCGACTCCCGAAGCCGGTCCGTGGTCCAGCTACGCGCCGGAGACCAAGGCCGTGATGGACTTCCTGCTCGGCCGCCGCAATGTCGCCCTGGCCGTGGTTTATGGCCCGGCGAACAACCTGCTCGCCGCTCCTCAGAGCCTGGGCGGCGGCGGCGACCTGGGAACGCAGAAGTTCAAGGTGCCGCTCGAGGCAGCCAAATTCCTGGGCTTCGATCCCGAGCAGGAGTACACCATCGACGAGATCTGGGCGGTGGCCCAGACCCTGCCGTTCGTCCGCCAGAACAACATCACCAAGGAGCAGCTCCAGCAGTTCCTCGGCGTCGGCCCCGCCACCAAGGTGGACGAGGGCGATCAGGCCTATCTCGACAAGTTCGCCGAGAGCTACAAGGAGCGCCTGAAGAAGGCGGGCCTCTCCAACGATCGTCCCGCCGCCCAGTACCGCAAGGGCGGCCTGACTCCCTGGCTCTACTACCAGTACGGGGCCATGGCCCTCGAGATGGATGTCTGGGGCATTCCCCAGGCCGAGAAAAAGGGTGAGGGAGATGCCCTGACGTTGGACAAGGTGGCGGGCATGACGAGCGATGAATTCATCGCCCTCGGGGAGGAGAAGATCGGCGCCTTCCTCAAGGAGAACAAGGCGCCCGCACAGTTCAGCGCGAAAGTGGTGATCGATTACCTCAAGGGCGGCCAGATCGATCCCAAGGGGATGGTGGACCGCATGAAGTCGATGGGGGCTGGGGGAGGCAGCAAGCCGAGCGAGGCGGGAGCGCGGGAACGCGAAGTGCTGGCCTGGGTCGAAGCCAACGCTCCTGGCGGTTTCGCCGCCTGGACTCCGATCACCCTGCCCGACGGCACCAAGGCCGAGGTAGGCGGGCTCGATCCCTTCGTCGAGCTCAATCCGCCGATGGCCGTTTTGAAGCCGGCTGCCGCGGCTCACACGGAGACGGTGCTCGATCTCGCGGGCAAGCTTGCGCGGGTGGAGATCCTGTCGCTGGACGTGAAGAGCGTGGGCGGCGGCATCTACCGGGTCAAGGCGGTAGCCGGCAACCGCGGCTATCTCGCCACCCATACCAAGCAGGCAGAGCGCGCCCGGGCGCACCTGCCGGTGCGGCTTGCGCTCAAAACCGGCAAGGACGTCGCGCTGGTCACCGGTTATCCGTTCGCCGTCGCCGAGCGGCTCGACGGCACGACCGGCAGCCTCACGGGCGAGTGGCTCGTGCGTGCCGATCCCGGCGCGAAAATCGTGATCGATCTGACCACGGACAACGCCGGCCGCGACCAGAAGACCGCCACCGTCGGGAAGGGAGAATGATCAAGATGAGATTCGCTTACGCAACCCTGGCACTGCTCGCGGCCACCTTGCCTTCCTTCGCGGAGCCCATCAAACCGCAAGGGGCGCCGCCAGCCGCCGCCTTCAATCGCCTGAACACCTACGAGGACATCGTCGGCCTCCTCAAGGGCTACGCCGCCGCCTATCCGAAGTGGACCCGCCTCGAAAGCATCGGCAAGAGCATCCAGGGGCGGGACCTCTGGATGATCACGATCACCAATCCGGCGACCGGCCCCGAGTTGTCGAAGCCGGCCATGTACATCGACGGCAACACCCACGCCAACGAGGTGCAGGGCGCCGAGGCCGCGCTCTACACCGTGGACTACCTCCTCAAGAACTATGGCACTCTGCCACGTGTGACCGAGATGCTCGACCGCTCGGTTTTCTACATCCTTCCCATCGTCAATCCCGACGGCCGGTCTCTCTGGTTCAAGGGTCCCTCCGACGCCGACTTCCCGCGCACCGTGATGGTGCCGGTCGACGACGACCGCGACGGCCTCTTCGATGAAGACGGCTTCGACGACCTGGACGGCGACGGCTACGTCACCATCATGCGCAAGAAGGTGCCGCTCGGCCAGGGCACGCACAGGCAGGATCTCAAGGACCCGCGGCTGCTCGTGGACGTCAAGCCCGGCGAGCTCGGCGACTGGATCCTGATCGGCAGTGAGGGCTTCGACAATGACGGCGACGGCCTGGTCAACGAGGACACGGTCGGCTACGTCGATCCCAACCGCACCTGGGGCTTCTCCTGGCAGCCCGAGTACGTGCAGGCCGGCGCGGGCGCCTATCCCCTCTCCATCCCGGAGACGAGGGCCATCGCGATGTGGGCGCTCAAACATCCCAACGTGGCGGCCGTGCAGAGCTACCACAACAACGGCCAGATGATCCTGCGCGGTCCCGGGGCCAAGGCCGATCCGGCCTACCCGCCGCAGGACCTCAAGGCTTACGACCTGATTGGCAAGGAAGGCGAGAAACTGCTCCCCGGCTACCGCTATCTGATCTCGTGGAAGGACCTCTACAACGTCCACGGCTCCACTACCGATCACTTTTACAACATCATGGGCGCGATGTCCTTCACCAATGAGATGTACAACCCGCCGGCCGACTTCGACAAGGACGGCGAGACCACGCAGGAAGAGCTGATGAAGTTCAACGACCTCCTCGCCATGGGCCGTCAGTGGACGGATTGGAAACCCTACGATCATCCGCAGTACGGGAAGATCGAAGTCGGAGGCTTCAAGCGCGACGTCGGCCGCGTCCCCGAGGGCTGGTTGCAGGAGGACGAGACACATCGCAGCAATGCCTTCGTGCTCCTCAACGCCTATCACCTGCCGAAGCTCTCCATGGGCGATGCCTCCGTGAAGAAGGTCGGGAACCGCCTGTGGCGGGTGGAAGTGCCGGTGCTCAACGAGCGCGCCATCCCCTCGATGACCGCCGCGGCCGTGAACGGCAAGCTCCACCGCCAGGACATCGCTACCGTCGCAGGAGCCAAGGTGCTCTCGAGCGGCTTGGTGGACAACCCGTATCTCGACAAGGTCTCTCTTCAGGAGCACCGTCCCGAGCGCCTGATGGTGCCCGGCGTCGACGGCCTCTCCACCCGCATCCTCTTCTTCCTGGTGCAGGGGGACGGCGAGGTCACGGTGAGCTACGACAGCCTCAAGGGCGGCAAGCTGTCCAAGAAGATCGCGCTGCGCGAGTAGCCCCTCCAGACGAGCCGGGCGAGGATGAGTATCCTCGCCCTGGGTCCGTCGGCGCGATAAACTCCGGCAAACTGGAGAAAGGGAAGGACACATGATCGAGCGTCCAGGACGCGATGAGTACGCAGACTTCTACGCCGGGTACATCGCCGCTCTGCCTCCCGGCGACATTCTGGAGATTCTCGACCTCCAGAGAGACCAGATCCGCCATCTGGCTGAAAATGTCACAGGGGACCGGGAGACCTTCCGCTACGCGCCCGGCAAGTGGAGCGTTCGCGAGATGGTCGGCCATCTCATCGACGCGGAGCGCGTCTTCAGCTACCGAGCCCTCTGCTTCAGCCGTGGAGACGAGACTCCCCTACCCGGCTTCGACGAGAACTTCTACGTCGCCAACGCCGACTTCGACTCGCGCACTCTTCCGTCGCTGATCGAGGAGCTGACTCTCCTCCGGAGCGCGAACGTCCTGCTCTTCCGTTCGCTCGCTCCCGAGAAGCTGGCCCGTGCCGGCGTGGCCAACTCGAAACCGGTCACCGTGCGCGCGCTGGCCTTCATCCTGGCCGGCCACCTTCAGCATCATTTTGGGGTGCTGCGGGAGAGGTATGGGATCGAGGTTCCGGCTTTGGGGCTCGTCTAACTGGCTGTCTGATAGCTCTCCCGGATGCTCCCGTGCCCCAGGATTCCTTCTATGGAAACCGCGAGCTCCGGCCCGAAGTCGATCTTGTAGGTCTCTTTCGGGGCGATCCAGACAGTCTTCTCCGGGAACTCGATGCCGAGCCTGACCGGCACGTCGCCGGGATGCTCTTTGAGCAGATTGCTCAGATTCAGCATCGTCTTCGTGGAGACGGATGAGGGCTGGAACATCAACTCGACCTTGGCGAGCGTGGGGCCCAGGTTCGTGACGGGGACGATCTCCTCGACCGTCAGCTCGAAGTCGCTCCCGCGCTCCCGCAGCTGGCCCTTGACCAGAATCACGGCGTCCTCGGAGAGGAGATGTCCGAACTTCTCCAACTGGCTGGCGAAGAGGGTGACGGGCATGCTCCCCTCGAGGTCTTCCAAGACGAAGCGCCCCATGAGCTTGCCGGTGTTGGGGCCGCTCTTGATCTTCACCCGGTTTACGCCGCTCACGATGCCGCCGACCGTGACCGTGCCCTCGGCTCCCTCGCGGAGGGAGACGGTGCTGTGGGTGGTCATCCGCTCGATCTGGGCCTGGTGCTCGGTCAACGGGTTGCCGGTGAGGTAGAAGCCGAGGGCCTCCTTCTCGTACTTCACCCGCTCGCGCTCGGGCCAGGAGGGCGTCAATGGGTTGGGCTCGGGCTCCTTGAGCATCGAGGCGCCGGCTCCGAGGAGCGCTCCGAAGAGGTTGTTCTGCCCCTCTTCCCGCTCGCGGCGGCGGCGCTGGCCGTGATCGATCACGTCGTCGAGCGTGGCCCAGAGCGCGGCGCGGTGGACTCCGAAGCTGTCGAAGGCTCCAGCCTTGACGAGCGATTCCCAGACCTTGCGGTTGGCAAGGCGCAGGTCCACTTCGGTGGCGACCTGGGCCAGCGAGCGGAAGCGGCCCACGCGGCGGCGGGCTTCCAGCAGCGACTCGATTGCCCCCTCCCCCACTCCTTTCACGGCTCCAAGCCCGAAGCGGATCTTGTCTTCCACCACGGTGAAGACGTAGCCGCTGTCGTTGATGTCCGGCGGCAGGACGGCGATGCCCATGTTCTGCCGGCATTCGGCGATGTACTTGGAGATCTCGTCCGAGGACGAGAGCTCGGAGTTGAGCATGGCCGCCATGAAGGCCACGGGATGGTGGGCCTTCAGGTAGGCCGTCTGGTAGGCCACCATGGCGTAGGCCACGCTGTGGCTCTTGTTGAAGCCGTAGCCGGCGAAAGGCTCGATCTTGTCCCAGAGATCCGATGCCCTCTGCGGCGGCATGCCGCGGCCGGCTGCTCCGTCGACGAATTTCGCCTTCATCTTGGCCATGACGTCGGCCTTCTTCTTGCCCATGGCCTTGCGCAACATGTCCGCGTCGGCCATGCTGAAGCCGGCCACCGCCACGCCGATCAGCATCACCTGCTCCTGGTAGACGATGATGCCGTAGGTCTCTTCCAGGATCGGCTGCATCTCGGGAGTCAAATAGGCGAACTTCTTGCCCTGCTTGCGCTGGATGTACTCGTCGACCAGCGTCATGGCACCCGGCCTGTAGAGCGCGTTCAAGGCGGCGAGCTCTTCGAACCGCGACGGCTTGAACCGCCGCAGCAGGTCGGTCATGCCGCGCGATTCAAACTGGAAGATGCCGCTCGTGCGGCCTTCGCAGAACAGGCGGAAGACTTCTGGGTCGTCCAGCGGAAGATTGTCCAGGTCCACCTGGATCCCCTGCTGCTTCAGGATCTTGACCGCGTCGTCGATGACGGTGAGCGTGCGCAGGCCCAGGAAGTCCATCTTGAGAAGGCCGAGCTTCTCGATGATGTTCATGTCCCACTGGGTCATGACCTGCTCTTCGTCCCCCTTGGTGACCTTGTAGAGGGGCACGAGCTCGTCGAGGCGGCGCGGCGTGATCACGATGCCCGCGGCGTGCACTGAGGCGTGGCGGGTGAGGCCTTCGAGACGGCTACCCACGTCCACGATCTGCTTGACCTCGGGGTCCTTCTCGATCTCGATGCGCAGGGCGTCAACTTCCTTGGCGGCCAGCGCGAGGGACTTGGTCATATCCGGGAGCAGCTTGGCGATGCGGTCGACCTTCGAGTACGGCACGCCCAGCACGCGGCCGACGTCGCGGATGACCGCCTTGGCAGCCAGGGTCCCGAAGGTGATGATCTGGGCCACCCGGTCGCGGCCGTACTTCTCCGTCACGTAGTGGATGACCTCGCCCCGGCGGCGCATGCAGAAGTCGATGTCGATATCCGGCATGCTGATGCGGTCGGGGTTGAGGAAGCGCTCGAACAGCAGGTCGTACTGGAGCGGGTCGATGTCGGTGATCTTCAAAGCCCAGGAGACCACCGAGCCCGCGGCCGAGCCGCGGCCGGGGCCGACCGGCACTTCGTGCTCCTTGGCGTAGCGGATGAAGTCCCAGACCACCAGGAAGTAGCCGGCGAATCCCATCTTCTCGATGACCTTGATTTCGTATTCCAGCCGCTCGCGGTAGCGCTCTTCGGGGTTCTTCTGAAGGCGTTTGGCGTTGCGGGCGCGCAGCAGGGCGAGGCGCTGCTCCAGACCTTCCCGGGCCACCTGCTCGAAGTAGGACGAGAGCGAGTACCCGTCCGGCACCGAGTACTCGGGGAGCTGGAACCCTTCCATGGGGATGACCAGATCGCAGCTCTCGGCAATGGCGAGCGTGTTCTCGATGGCCGCGTGGTCCTCGGGGAAGATGCTGTGCATCTCGTCCGCCGACTTCATGTAGAAGTTGTCCGAGGCGTATTTCATCCGATCGGGGTCGGAGGCCATCTTCTGCGTGCCGATGCAGAGCAGGATGTCGTGGGCGAAGGCGTCGTCCTTCTTGTGGTAGTGGCAGTCGTTGGAGACCACCAGGGGGATGCCGGTGCGGCGCGAGATCCGGCGGAGGACTTCATTCGCCAGCCGCTGCTCGGGAATCCCGTGGTCCTGCATCTCCAGATAGAAGTTGCCGTCGCCGAAGATCTCCAGGAAGTCGCGCGCGGTGGCCTCGGCTTCCTTCTCCAGGTTGCCGACGATCTTCTCGTTGATCTCGCCCTTGAGGCAGGCGGAGAGGCCGATGAGCCCTTCGCTGTGCTGGCGCAGGAGCCCCTTGTCGATGCGGGGCTTGTAGTAGAACCCCTCCAGGTAGGCGGAGGAGGTGAGCTTCAGCAGGTTGCGGTAGCCGGTCTCGTTCTTCGCCAGGAGCACGAGGTGGTTGCTGCTCCCCCTGCCCGGCGTGCGGTCGAGGCGGCTGCCCTGGGCCACGTAGGCTTCGACGCCCACGAGCGGCTTGATGCCGGCCGCCTTGCAGCGGGTGTAGAACTCGATGGCGCCGAACATGTTGCCGTGGTCGGTCAGGGCCACGGCCGGCATGCCCATGGACACGGCCGTGCCGATCACATCGTCGAGGCGGTTGGCGCCGTCGAGGAGGCTGTACTGGCTGTGCAGGTGAAGGTGGACGAAGTCAGTCTTGCTCACTGCGGAGGAATGTTACCAGACGCCGGCTGGCCCGACGACCGGCTGTAACGAATGACGTAGTCGAGGCCAGAGGAGACCGTCAGAACGGCTACCAGATAGAGCAGCGTCGTCGCGATCGACTCGAGATCCGGCGCCAGAGCCGAGAGCAGGACCACCAGCACGGCCGCCACCTGGATGGCCGTGTTGATCTTGCTGAGGATCGTCACCGGAAACTTGCGGATCCCCCCGGCCAGGTAGAGGATCAGCCCCACGACCACCAGCAGCACGTCCCGGCCGATCACCAGCACGGTGATCCAGACGGGGATCTGGACGCCGTGGTTGAGGCTGGGGATCGTCAGCGCGATATAGGCGGCGGTGAGGAGGATCTTGTCCGCGATCGGGTCGAGATAGGCGCCGAGCAGCGATTGCTGGTTGGCGAAGAAGCGGGCGATGAAGCCGTCGAGCGCATCGGTCAGGCCGGCGACGAGGAACAGGATCAGGGCGCGGACCGACTGCCCTTCGAGGACGGCGATGATGAACAGGGGGACCAGCCCCATGCGCAGGACCGAGATGAGGTTGGGGATGGTGAATTTCACGCGCCGCCCAGGTGCTTCAGGGTCCGGCGGATGAGCTCCACGGCCTCGCTGCCGGTCAGGGCCGAGGCGGCGCGGCACTCCTCTTCCGGAGGCACCAGGCCGCAGCTGGCCGCGGTCTCACAGGGGCCGCCCTTGCCTCCGAGACAGGTCAGCTTCTGGCCGAATCGCGAGAGCACCAGCACGAGGCTGCGCAGGGCGGTTGATCTCCGCGCCGGTGCGCCGGGCGAGAAGCGGTGCAGGGTCTGGTCCACCTCCATGAGGCCGAGGTTCACCACCCGCACGATCTCTTCCTGGTGCCGGTGCTCGAGCACGTCCGTGGCGATGCGCCCCGTGGTGGGCCGGCCGTAGCGCACGTTGGGGATGAGCCAGTAGAGGAGCACGGCGAGGTCCGCCTTGGTCAGCTCGGGCTTGGAGGCCACGTCCTGCACGTCCTTGGGCAGCAGCGACATCCGCCAGCGGAACTTGGCCGCGGCCAGCTTCTCGGCCAGCTCCGGATCGCGCGGGTTCTCGGCGGCGAGGTTCTGGATGATCTGCAGCCCGGCGCCCGGATCGCCCACGGCCATCTCCAGCTCGGCCCGGCGCTCGATCAGAGCGCGCTCGCCCGGCCGTTGCGTGGCCAACTCCTTGACCGCGGCCAGCTCAGCGATGCGGTCGCCCCGCGACACGGCCAGGGCGCGCGCCCCTTCCAGGGTGCGGACCTCGGAGGGCGCCCAGTTCCGCAGCAGGGAGAGGTGTTGCTCGGCCTCGTCCCAGCGGCTCTGGCGCAGAGCCTCCTGCAGCCGGTTCGCCACGATCTCCAGGGCGCGGGGATGCAGCTCCCCCACTTTCTGGAAGGCGCGCTGGTTGCGCGGCGCGATCTCACGGTAGGCCGAGTAGGCGAGCGGGACGTCCCCGACCAATTCGGCTGCGCGGCCGAGCACGAGCTGGCTCGCCACGTACTGCGGCATCTCGTCGCTGATCGGCAGCAGCCGCTCGACCGCCTTGGCGAAGCTCCCCTCGCCCAGCTCGATCTGCGCCACCAGCACCTGTGCCGGGGCGAAAGCGGGGTCTTCCTGGAGCAGCTCTTCGGCCGTCTCCAGGGCGCCCTCCCGGTCGCTCGCCGTGAGCAGGGCCCGGTGGGCGGCCTGGATGCGGTCCTGGCGCTCGGGATCCGCCTGGCGGGGGTAGCCCGTCAGGGGATCGACGAGGTAGGGCTGCTCCTGGACCGCGAACGGCTGCAGTTGGGGACGGCGGGGCTGCTCCGGCGCAGGAGCAGGGCCGGGCGCCGAGCCGCAGGCGCCCAGCACCGCAAGCAGGGCAACCAGTGCCAGCAGCCGGAGCAGGGCCCCGGCGTCAGGCCGGATGGTGAGGCGCGGCGGAAATCGTGGCAATGGCATGCTTGTAGATCAGGATTTCCTTGCCTTCGCTCTCCAGCACCACGGCGAAGCGGTCGAACCGCTTCAAGCGACCGTGCAAATCCTTGCCGGTCACCAGTTGCAGATGCATCGTCTGACCTTCCTTCAGGCTCTGGAAGAGATACCCGTCTTGGATGTTGATGTTGTGCTTAGCCATACGCCCTCCCGGGACCGCTGCGCTTGACATGTTCAAGGATAAGAGAAATTCGTCGATTAAAATCCTGCGCCGAAAACCAGGTCACATCGGGCTCTCTCCGGAACCAGGTCTCCTGCCGCTTGGCGAACCGTCGCGTGGCCTTCACGGTTTCGCCGATCGCCTGCTCCAGAGACCATTCCCCTTCCAGGTGACGGACGAGCTGCCGGTATCCGATAGCCTGGAAGGCAGGCAGGCCGGGATCGAGCCCCTGTGCCAGCAGCCGGGCGACCTCCTCGACCCAGCCTCGTTCTACCATCCGGACCACTCGGCCCGCGATGCGATCGTATAGGACGGTCCGGGGGAGCGTCAATCCAACCCGGACCGCGTTAATGCGCTGAGTCCCAAAGGGTTGCTCCTTGATCCAGGAGGAGAGCGGACGGCCGCTCACGCGGGCGACTTCCAAAGCCCTCAGGATGCGCTGCGTATCGCCCGCGCCGAGCCGCGCCGCCGTCTCCGGATCGACCCGCGCCAGCTCGGCCGCGAGGGCCGGCAGCCCCTTTTCGGCAAGGGCTCTCTGCAGCTCGCTCCTGGCTTCGGGGTTACCCGGCGGGATGGGGCTGATCCCTTCGAACAGGGCGCGCAGGTAGAGCCCGCTCCCTCCGACCACGATCGGCACCCTGCCCCGCTCCTGGATATCGGCGGCGGCCTCGCGCGCCCGGCGGGCGAACTCGCCGGCCGACCAGCGCTCGTGCGGGTCGAGGATGTCGATCAGGTGGTGCGGCACCCGGGCGCGATCTTCCGGGCGCGGTTTGGCCGTTCCCACATCAAAACCGCGGTAGACCTGCAGGGCGTCGGCGTTGACGATCTCTCCGCGCAGCTCTTCGGCGAGCGCCATCGCGAGCTCGCTCTTGCCCGTGGCGGTCGCGCCTAGTATCGCAATCGGAGGCGCGATCACTGAAGAGCTTGACGGCCGGCCAAGGCGGCGATGGTGGCGACCAGCTCCGCGGGGTCGATCGGCTTGGCGAGATGGGCCTGGAACCCGGCCGCGAGCGCGCGGATGCGGTCTTCGCTGCGGGCGTAGGCGGTCACGGCCGCTGCCGGCAGGTTGCCTCCGAGCTCCGCGCTCCGCGCCCGCAGCTTGCGGATCAGCGAGTAGCCGTCCTCGCCGGGGACGCCGATGTCCGAGAGCAGGACGTCGGGCAGCACCCGGTCGAGGGATGCCAGGGCGTCCGGCACGTTCGGCACCGCCGTGACCTGCGCGCCGCACTGTTCCAGCGCCGTGACGAGCAGGTCGCGGGTGTCGGCCTCGTCGTCCATCACCAGCACGCGCAGGCCCGTGAGGATCTTGGAGCGCACCATGTCCGGCACGTCCTCGCCGGGCCGCTGCCGCCGCTCGGTCAACGTCCCCGGTATCCCCTCCATCATTCCACCCTCGACCCCCAGGCGGATGGGCAGGCATACCGTGAAAGTGGACCCCTGGCCCTCGCCCGCGCTCTCCACCCTCACCGTGCCGCCGTGCAGCTCGACCATGTGGCGCACGATCGAGAGGCCCAGCCCGAGGCCGCCGTACTGGCGCGTGGTCGAGCTCTCCGCCTGCCGGAAGCGGTCGAACACGTAGGGCACGAAGTCGGGCCGGACACCCGAGCCCGTGTCCTGAACCGCGATCTCCGCCTGGCCATCCTTCTGCCCGAGACGGACCTCCACGGATCCCCCCTGGGGCGTGAACTTGATGGCGTTCGAAAGCAGGTTCCAGATGACCTGCTGCAGGCGGTCCGGGTCTCCCACCAGGGGGCCAATGCCGCCCATACTGCGGTCGAGCGTCACACGGATGCGGATCCCCTTGGCGTCGGCGGCCGGCCGCACGCTGTCGAGGGCCGCGTCGATGATGCGCGGCAGCTCCACCGGCGTGAGCTCCAGGCGGAGCTTGCCGGTGATGATGCGCGAAACGTCGAGGAGGTCCGAGATGAGCTGGGCCTGGGCGCGCGCGTTGCGCTCGACGGCTTCCAGGGCGCGGGCCGTGGTGCTCTCGTCCACCTTGCCGGTGCGCAGCACCTGGGCCCAGCCGAGGATGGCGTTGAGCGGCGTGCGCAGCTCGTGGGAGAGAGTGGCGAGGAACTCGTCCTTGATGCGGTTGGCCTCCTCGGCCTGCTTGCGCGCCTCCTGCTCGCGCACGATGGCGCCCGAGAGCTCGGCCGTGCGCTGGCGCACCAGCTCCTCCTGCTCGCCGTACATCGTCTGCAGCGCGTCGTTGGCGCGGGCGAGCTCGGCGGTGCGCTCGTCCACCTTGCGCCGCAAGGCCACCTTCTCGACGGCGTTGTGAACCGCGCGCGGCAGCTCCTGGCGCGAGATCGTGCCCTTGAGCAGGTAGTCCTGGGCGCCGCTCTTCATGGCCTGCACGGCCACTGCCTCGCTCCCCTGGCCGGTGAGGATGATCACGGGCATCGGCCCGTCCTGGAGCAGGCGGTCGAGGAACTCGAGGCCGTCCACGTCGGGCAGCCGGTAGTCGAGGAGAAGGCAGTCCGGCCGCTCCCGGCGCGCCATCTCGAGGCCGTCCTCGCCCAGCTCGGCCTCCAGAAATTCGTACTCCTGCCCCGGATCCTGGGCGAGCAGACGCCTGTACAGCTCCCGGTCCTCGGGGCTGTCGTCGACGATCAGGATCCGCAGCAGTCCGGTCATGCTCAGTCTCCCTTGGGGAGGATCACGACCTCGAACCAGTAGCCGTTGAGGCGCTCGATGGCCTTCATGAAGCCGTCGATGTCCACCGGCTTCTGGATGTAGCTGTTCGCGCCCGCCCGGTAGCAGGCCGTGATGTCACGCTCGTCGGCCGAGGTCGTGAGCACCACCACCGGGATGTCGCGCAGGCGCTCGCTGTTCTTGATCTCGTTGAGAACCTCACGGCCATCCGTGCCCGGAAGGTTGAGGTCGAGCAGGATGACGCCGGGCCGCGGCGAGCGGTCCGGATCGGCGTACTGGCCGCGCCGGTGGAGGTAGTCCAGAGCCTCGTCGCCGTCTGCGCAACGCAGGACGGTGTTCTTGAGGCCCGATTTCTGGAATGCCCGCAGGGTGGCTTCGAAGTCCTCGGGACTGTCTTCCACCAGCAGGATCGGTTGGCTATGTGGCAAGTGAATCTCCTTTGGCCAGGGTGAAGTAGAACGTGGTGCCCTCTCCCGGAGTGGACTCCACCCGGATGCTTCCATTGTGACGCTCGACGATCTTCTTGACGATGGTGAGCCCTGCCCCGGTACCGCCTCCGTACTTGTCCCGGGCGTGCAGACGTTTGAAGATGCGGAAGATCGCGTCGTAGTGTTTGTCGGGAATGCCGATGCCGTTGTCGCGGACGTAGAACACCGGCGGCTGGCCTTCGAGGTAGCCGATCTCGATCCGCTTCCGCTGGCTCTCATTGTACTTGACGCCGTTGACGATCAGGTTGTGGAAGATCTCCCCGAGCTGCACGCGGTCGCCGAGGACCGTGGGTAAACGCCGGGGGACGGTCATCTCGACCTGCTCGTCCTTGAAGTTGACGTCGAGGTTCTCGCGGACTTCGGCCACGATCTCGTTGAGATCAACCTCCTCCAAGGTCAGATCGATCCGGCCGAGCCGCGAGAACTGAAGCAGGGAGTCGATCAGGACCTCCATGCGCCGGGTGAGGCGCATCAGGGTCTCCAGCTTGGACTTGCCGTCGGCGTCGAGCTTGTCGGCGTAGTCCTCGAGCAGGAACATGGAGTAGTTGTGGATGCCCCGCAGCGGCTCCTTGAGGTCGTGCGAGGCGACGTAGGCGAAGTCGTCGAGCTCGCGGTTGCTCTGCTGCAGCTCGTCGTTGGCCACCCGCAGCTCGCGGGTGCGGGCCTGGACGCGATGCTCCAGGTCATCCTTGGCGGATTGCAGGGCCGTGTCGCGCTCCTCGATCTGGCTGAGCATCTGGTTGAAGGCGTCCACGAGCCGGCCCAGCTCGTCGGCGCTCTGCTTCTCGGCGCGCAGGGAGTAGTCGTTGCCCTCGGAGACCGCGCGGGCGGTCTCGGCGAGGTGGAGGACAGGCTTGGAGATCAGGCCCTGGAGGCCCGAGGAGAGCGCCAGGGCGGCCAGCGCCGACACCAGGAGCACGGCGGCCATGGTGAAGAACCGGAACCGGACCCGCTTCGAGATCTCGCTCAGGCCGCTCTCCAGGTAGACGGTGCCGACCCTCTCGCCGTCCAGCATCGCAGGCGCGAACAGGGCGAGGGTGCCCCGCCGGAACTTGTGGCCTTCGGGTTCCGGCCGGGGGGGGAAGTCCGGGTGCGCTCCCTTCCGCGCCCAGCGCGCGAAGAGGGTTCCCCGCTCGTCGTAGACGGAGGCGCCGAGGACCGAAGCCTTGGCGCTGAGAGCCGACAGTGTCTCCCTGGCGGCGACCTCGTCGTGGAAGCGGATCGGCGCCGTGCTGTTCTGGGCCACGATCGCCGCCAGCGTCTCCAGGTCGGTGACCATCTCGCGGCGGAAGCGGAAGTAGTCGAGCGTGAGCAGGCCCGCGCCTGCCAGGAACAGCGCGCCGCCGGTGGCGATCATCAGGATCACCATCAGCTTGCGCCGGATGGGCAGGTTGCGCAGGAGGAGCCTCATCGTCCCCCGGTGTTGACCGCCAGGCGCATCAGCTTGGAGCTGATCTGCAGGCCGCTGCGCCCTGCCGCCTCCTGGTCGATCAGGAAGCGGACCTTGCTGCCCTCCAGGACGAAGTTGATGATGCCGCCGGCACGCAGGAAGCCGTCCATGTCGGCGACGGTCAGGACCGGCTTGCCCTTGACCTCTGCCATCACGTCTCCGAGCCGGTCCTTCTCCGAACGGCTGACGAAGAGGACGTGGCACTCCCGGAGATCGTTAACGCTGTCCGGCCGCTGAACCAGGAGGCTCCGCTCTCCCACGCGCTCGTCCCGGACGACCTCGTCGAGGGTGGCGCCGAAGGGGTCTTCTCCGTAGACGCAGATCGTCAACGGCGCGCGGTCCCCGGCAAAGGCGCCCGCCGGCCACTCCACGAACTTGGCGAAGTTGAAGAGGAAGGCTGCCTTCAGATCGTACTCCGGTGCCTGCGCCCGCAGGGGGGCGGCCATGAGCAGCAGGAGGAGGATTAGGACCTTCCTCAGAACCGCCATGTCACCTTTCCGTAGAAGCTGCGCTCGATCTCTTCGCGGAGCGCGGTGGCCGGGCCGAACTCCGCGTGCGACTCGTGCAGGAGGTTCTGTCCCACCAGGGACAGCTCCAGCCCGCCCGCGGACCGCCAGCCCAGCCGGAGGTCGAGCTCGGCATAGTCGTCCACGGCCGGGGAGGGCAGCGCGCTGACGTAGCGCAGCCAGCCGTCCAGCTCCAGCCCGCCCGGCAGGTCGTGGCTGGAGCGCACGGTAACGCGGTGCTCGGGATCGTTGCCCTCGCCCACGCCGCGCGTCGGGTCGCGGCTGTCCGGATCGAGACGCAGCTCCTTGTCCAGCCAGGCGTAGGCCACCTGCAGGCGCCAGCCGGAGACGGGCTGGAGGTTGGACCGCAGCTCGACGCCCCAGGTCTCCCCTGCCAGCTTGTTGGCGAGGGTGATCGGGATCGGACTGTCCGCGGGCGGCTCCTGGCTGCGCAGGTCGTCGTAGACGTTGTAGAACGTGGCGATATCGAGCAGCACCTCGGGGTGGGGCTGGATGCGGTAGCCGAGCTCCCAGGCGAGCAGCTCCTCGGACTCGAAGTCGCGGCTCCCCTGGATGAGCACCTGCCCGTTGGACGCAAAGACGAAGAAGTCCTCGTCGATCCGGGTCGGGGTGCGCACCGCCCGGGAGACGGCGGCCCAGAGCGTGCGCCGGTCGCTCGCCTTCCAGGCGGCGCGGACGCTCGGCTGGGCCTCCAGTCCGGTGGAGTCGTTGTGCTCCAGCTTGGTCCCGACGGTCAGGGCCAGGCGGTCGTCGAGGAGCGAAACCTCGTCCTGGGCGAAAAGACTGAGCAGGTCGAAGTCGCGCCGGGCCGGCAGGAAGGCCAGCCCGGGGCTGTTTCCGACGCGGTCGTGATACCGGCGGTAGCCGAGGCCCCAGACGACGTCATGGCGGCCGGCCAGCGGGAACTGGTGCTGGAAGTCGAGGTCCAGGGTGTCCAGGTGCTCCTCGAACAGCGCGGGGATGCGGCGGTGGGTGCGGTCCCAGTAGACCTGGAGCTCCAGGTCCGAGTCCTCGGAGAAGGTGCGGGTCCAGCGGCCGAGCAGATTGCCGCCGTCGACGTCGGTGTCGTCGCGAGTGGTCTCGCCGACGCGGCCTTCGTAGGCGTCCCCCTGGAAGGTGAAGGCATCGCGCCCCTCCGCCGTCCAGTCGGCGCGAAATCCCCCCTGTCCGATCCGGATGGGATCGCCGGCATCGGAGCCGTCCACGAGGACCAGGGAGTCACGGTTGAAAACCTTGCCATAGGCCCGGTAGTAACCTCGCTTCCCGAGCGTCCCGCCATAGCGCACGCCGCCGAAGCCCTTCTCCTCGTTGCCGGCGCCCGCGGTGACCAGACCGCCCTGGGTGTCCGTGGCCCGCTTCGTGATGATGTTGATGATGCCGTTGACGGCGTTGGCTCCCCACAGGGTCGCGCCGGGGCCGCGGATGACCTCGATGCGCTCCACATCCTCGAGCAGCGTGTCCTGGACCTCCCAGAACACGCCCGAGAACAGGGGGGTGTAGACACTGCGGCCGTCGATGAGGACCAGCAGCTTGTTGGAGGTCGAGGTGTTGGACCCGCGGGCGTTGATCGCCCAGCCCCGCTGGGTCTGGCGGGCGACGTGGAGCGAGTTGACCAGGCGGAGCGCCTCGGGGAGGCTGGTCACGCCCGAGCGCCGGATGTCCTCCTGGGTGACCACGATGATGGCCGCCGCTGCCTCGTTCAGACGCTCGGACCGGCGCGACACCGAGGTGACGTCGATGTCCATCAGCTCCTCGATGCTGAGCTTCTTCAGGTCCGCCGCCGCCGCGAGCTTGTCGCCGGGCTCCTGCGCTCCGGCAGGGCCGGCCAGCAGGACGACCGCAATGATCGCGACGACCGCGACGGCGGCAAGCCGTCTCATCCAAGAAAAATCCATGTCGTTCCCTTCCTCAGGGCAGCTCCGTGACTTCCTGACGGCTTCGTACGATAGTACGCATCCAAGAAGGATGCCAAAGAAAGATGAATTCACCCGGGTCGTCGCGGCGGTCATCGAGCGCGGGGGATGCCTGCTGCTCTGCCTCCGGCCGGCGGGCAAGCGGCACGCGGGATTGTGGGAGTTCCCGGGCGGCAAGCTGCTCCCCGGTGAGTCGATCCCCGATGCGGCGCGGCGCGAGCTGGCCGAGGAGCTGGCGGTAGAGGTGCTCTCCGTGGGCGAGCGGCTCTTCGAGCTTCCGGACCCCGGCTCCCCTTTCGTCGTGGAGTTCTACCCCGTGGAGATCGCCGGCGAGCCGGTCGCCCTGGAGCACGAAGCCCTGATGTGGGTGCGGCCGGAGAATCTCTCGGGCCTGGACCTCGCGCCGAGCGACCGCGCCTTCGCTTCGCGGTATGCTTCGGGTCCATGACCATCTCGTCGAAGGAAGACATCGCGGCCATGAACCAGGTGGGCCAGCTCGTCGGGCTCACGATCCGGGAGATGAAAGCCGCGGCCAAGCCGGGGATGACCACTGCCGAGCTGGACAGGATCGGCGCCGACTTCCTGCGCCGGCACGGAGCGCGCTCCGCGCCCCGGGAGACCTACAACTTCCCCGGTTTCACCTGCCTCAGCATCAACGAAGAGGTGGTCCACGGCATCCCGGGACCGCGCAGGATGAAGCCCGGGGACGTGCTCAAGATCGACGTCACGGCCGAGCTCGGAGGCTACGTGGCGGACGCGGCCATCACGGTCGTGCTGCCGCCTGTAGCGCCCCAGGCGCGCAAGCTCCGCAAGTGCGCCGAGGCGGCCTTCGAGAAGGCGCTGGGAGCGGCGCGGGCCGGCAACCGTGTGTCCGAGATCGGCCGCGCCGTGGACACCGAGGTGCGCCGCCATGGCTTCAGCGTCCTGCGCGGCCTGGCCGGCCACGGTGTGGGCCGCAAGATCCACGAGCCGCCCACCGTGCACAACTACTTCGACTGGAAGCATCTGGACGAGCTCCACGAAGGAATGGTCCTGGCGATCGAGCCGATGCTCGCGGCCGAGCCCTCCCGCATCGTCACCGAGGCGGATGGCTGGACCGTGCGCACCCACAACCGTTGCCTGGCGGCGCACTACGAGCACACGGTGGTGATTACCCGGGGGAAGCCGCGGGTGCTCACGGCGGTGGCTTAGAAAATCCTCTATGAAGGGGCCGGGGTTCCTCCGGTCCCTCCCCCCTGGGAGGGAGATGGTTGGGAACGGGGGGAGGCTAGGAGGGGGGAGCTCCGAAGTCCACGATCCTGGGAAAACGCGAGGATGCCGCTCTTCGAGCCGCCGCGCGAGGTCCAGACGCATCCGCGAAGCTCCAGCGCGCGCGACCGGAGCCCGGCGCGAGCCGCCGAAGGTCCAGCGGCATCCGCCGCGAGTCGCGCGGGTGCCGCCGAAGGGTTGGGGCTCGTCACGTAACTGTGCCGCAGCCACGGCGAGAGGCTTCGCACGAGCAGCGAGCGTCTTGCCCCGCGTCACGAGCCTCTATCCCCACGGGGCGAGTGGCTATCCCCACGGGGCGAGCGACCATCCTCACGGGGCGAGCGACCATCCTCACGGGGCGAGCGACCATCCTCACGGGGCGAGCGACCATCCTCACGGGGCGAGCGACCATCCCCACGGGGCGAGCGACCATCCTCACGGGGCGAGCGACCATCCCCACGGGGCGAGCGACCATCCCCACGGGGCGAGCGACCATCCCCACGGGGCGAGCGACCATCCCCACGGGGCGAGTGACCATCCCCACGGGGCGAGCGACCATCCCCATGGGGCGAGTGGCTATCCCCATGGGGCGCGTGACTAAGGACTCCCCACCGTAAACACGGTGACGGTCGAGCCCCCGCTCAGGGCTGGTACGACCGCTCCAGATTGGCCTTGATCTCTTCCAGGGTGAACCAGGCCGGCTTGAATTCGCCACGGGCATAGAGCGGCGCCTGGTCGAAGTAGTGCGGCGACTTGGGATCGCCGCTCTGCCCGAAGTAGACGATCGAGCGGGCCTTCACCCGCGGCGCGAATTCCACCACGCTCACGTAGGAATTGCCCGTCACCCCGTAGCGCCGCTTGGAGAAGGGCACCGGCCGGTTGTAGAAGTTGAAGACGATGCCGAGCCAGCCTGGACCGCCGGGCACGGCAAGGCTCGGATGCTCGTCGCTGAACGGCTCGCCGCCGGTCCATGAGGTCCGTTGCAGGCGGTTGACCTCTCCCCAGGCTACGCGCCAGGTGCCCCAGCCGCGCTCCAGGTCCGCCCGGACCTCTTCCAGCATGGTCACCCGCGTGCCGAACGGTTGCTCAGCCTCGGACGACACCGGCCGATCGCGCCAGCGGCCGAACCAGTCCGCGAACAGGGTCATGGCGACCGAGTCGGTCCGGGACACGCGGTCCCACGCCTTCAGCTCGGAGATCAGCGGCGCGAGCGCCTCCTTGCGCTCGCCTTCGAGCCGCTCCCACTCGGCGACAATCTGCGGGATCTGGGCCTCGGCCTCGAGCACCCGCGTGTCGGTCGCGGCGTGCGTCCACTCCTCGAAGGTGAACTTCTCCTGGCCGGAAAGGATGCGCTTCGAGACCCGCGCCCGGCCGTTGTCGGTCTCAGTGCCGATCATGTATTTCGGGAAGCCTGCCGGATCGGGATTGCCGGCCGTCGTGGTCGCGAATGGCGAGGAGTTGCAGCTCTGCACGAAGCCCGAGGGCGGATTGAGCACCTGGGGCAGATCCTCGAAGGGATGGAAGCCCTGCCACTCCGTCTCCGGATCGCTGCCGTCCACCGGCTTGCTCCAGTCGAACTTCGTGGAGCGGCGCGGCACCGTGCCGTTGTAGACGTAGAGGATATTGCCGTCCCGGTCCGCATAGGTGATGTTCATGTAGGGGATGGCCACGCGGCGGAGGGCCTGCTTGAACTCCGCGAGCGAGCGGGCGCGGCTCATCTCGTACCACTGGTCCAACCACCCGCCCTCCTCGATCTTGTCCAGCTTGACGGCGACCGGCTTGCCGTCGTGCTCCGTGAGGATGGGGCCGTGATGGGTTTTGCGGAAGGTGAACCGTCTGGTCTCTCCGCCCTTGACCCGGATCTCCTCGGTCCATTGCGTGGCCGTCTTGTGGCCGGTGCCGTAGCGGTAGGCGAGCGGGTTGGACGGATCGTCGAACGTCTCCACGTAGAGATCACCGTGGTCGGGATAGTTGTCCGTGTGCGCCCAGCCGAGGGCCTCGTTGTGGCCCATGTAGGGGAACGGCAGCCCATAGCGGCCCACCCCCGAAAAATCCCAGCCCTCGTCGCTGTGCAGGTGGGCTTCGTAATACTGCCCCACGCCGAAGAAGCCGACGTGCGGATTGATGAGCAGGAGCGGATGTCCCGAGGCGCTCTTGGCTGGCGCCGCGGCCCAGGAGTTTGACCCCTGCGGCTTCTCGGAAGGATCGGGCACGGCGACCTTGAGGTTGTGGAAGTCCAGCCCCGCGTAGCCCAGGAACTCGAGCTGGTGGTACTTGAGGCGCATTAGCGCCAGCGGATACCAGGGCTCGAAGCGCTCCAGGATGCGGGGGGCCTGAGGGTTCTTCGCCGTATTGGCGACATAGCGCTCCAGGCCGGCGGCGTAGGCGTCGTAGATCGCCCGCATGCGGGGGGTGGAGCGCTCGTACTCCTCCCGGGCGAGCCGGGGGATTTCCAGGGCGCGGGCGAGCTGGTCGTCCTGAAGGGCCTCTTCGCCGTGGACCTCCGCCGCACGGCCAAGGGCGCGGAGGAAGTTGTCCTGGAGGTGGGCGAAGTTGTCCTCGGCCTGAGCGTAGGCCATGCCGAAGGCCACGCTGGCGTCGGTAGGACCGTAGATGTGCGGGACGCCCCAGGTGTCGCGGTAGATGGTCGCGGACTGGGCGGTCACCAGCGCAGGGGTAACGACGAAGGTGAGGAGAAGCAGGAAAAGGGCTCGCATAGGCGAGCCCGATCCTACACCAGCGTCAGCGGGTCGTGGCCTCGCCGACCACGAGGATCTCTTGAGCGATCATGCGACCGTTGAGCTCGCGGACCTCGACCTCGACCCGGTCGCCGCGCTCGAGGTTCTCGGGCTTGTAGCGCTGACCCTCGAATTCGACGATGGTGTTCGCGTCGTAGTGCACCACGACCAGGCCGGTGCGGCCCGTCGAAGGCTCCAGCTCCAGGGTCTGATCGCGGGTGTCCACGTAGCGGACGGTCCCGCGCAGCTCCTGCGTGCGGGTGTCGTAGGAGCCGTTGTCATTATTGTTGTCATTGTTGCCGTAGTCGTCCGTGGTGTTGCTGGTCACGTCGTAGAGCACCTGGATCTCTTCGACCATCAGGCGGTTGCCGCTCGACTCGACGTCGGCCAGGATGCGGTCGCCGTTCTCCAGGTCGTCCGGCTTGAAGGTGCGGCCCTGGAACTCGACCGTGGTGCGGTCGTCGTAGTAGAGGACCATCTCGTCATCGTTGCCATTGCGCAGGTTGCTCGTGGTCGCCTCGCTGTCGACCACGATGTACCGCTCGGTCGTGTTCACGCGCTGGACCGTGCCGCGCACGTTGTTGATGTTCTGGTTGTAGGGGTCATTGGTGCTGGTGCCGCTGCCGGTGTTGGAACCGCCGCCCAGGATGTCGCCGATTCCCGAGGAGCCGCAACCGGTGAGGACCAAGGCGGCCACGAGCGCGGCCAGAAAACTTATCCGTTGTATTTTCATGAATTTACCTCCCTTGAGTGCTTCTCCAACCCTCTCACTCCTGGAGGTACTTGCAGGACCCGTGCCGGCCCGACGTCCGAGCGCGTTTGAAGCTTTTTACAGAAGAAAGTGGCGGGTTTCTCTGCGAGGCACGTAGATCCGAGGTGAGCCGGAAACCTCCCCGGCTCCTTGCATGGAGCTCCCCGGCGGAGGGATCGACCGCCGCGGCCTGTGAGACGCTCCAATTCCTGGGGTCTATTCTTCCCTTGATATAGGGGCCGGTCCCGCGGGTCGGTCCCAATCTTTCATTTCCCGCGCAGGGCCTCGGCGCGGCTCTGCAGGTCCCGGGCCTCCGCGTGCAGCCCCAGGTTGCGGTACATGTTGCCGAGGTCCTCCAGCAGGTCGGCCTGCAGCGCGGGATCTCCCGCCATCTCAATGTCGACCCGCGCCACTCCCCGGTCGAGGAGCTGCCTGGGCGTGAGCGCCTCCCCCTGGGCCTCCCCCTGGGAAGACCCCTCGAACAGCTCGCGCAGGAACTCCGCCTCCTGCCGGGCGCGGTCCCTCTCCTGCACCAGCTCCGAGGTGTAGACCAGTCCCAGCGACAGGCCGACCGCCGCCGCGACCGCCGCCGCCGTGAACGCTTTCGCGTGACGCCGGATCAGCTTGCCGGTGCGGTAGGTCCAGGTATCGGGCCGGGCGCCGATGACCCGCCCCGCGAAGGAGCGCTCCAGGTCGTCGATGAGCTGGGCCACGGAGCCGTAGCGCTTCTCCGGCTCCTTGCACAGGGCGTTGAGGATGATGGCGTCCAGGTCGCCGGAGAGCATCCGGCGCAGGCGCCCCGGCGTGGTGTCTCGAACCCGCGCTATCTCTTCCACCGTCTTCGGCTCCTGCCCGGGAGCGACGCCGCAACCCCCGGGCGACCCCTCTCGCGAAACAACCGCGACCGAGGGCCGCACCGGCTCCTGCTGCGCGATGGCCAGCATGCGCGCCGCGGGAGCGCCGTCTCCGGTGTCGTACGGGAAGCAGCCGGTGAGCAGCAGATAGAGCAGGAGGCCGAGCTGGTAGACGTCGGAGGCCGTGGTCACCGGGTTGCCCCGCACCTGCTCCGGGCTCGCCCAGGCCGGCGTCATGAGCCGGATCGCGGAGCCGGTGAGCGCCTCGCCGCTCGTGGCCGTCGGATCGAGCAGCTTGGCGATGCCGAAGTCGAGGAGCTTGGCGTGGCCGGCCGCGGTGACCAGGATGTTGGAGGGCTTGATGTCGCGGTGCACCACGAGGTTGCGGTGGGCGTCCTCGACCGCCTGCGCCACCTGCAGGAAGAGGCGGAGCCGGTCGGGCACGCTCAGCCGCTCCTCGTCGCAATAGAGGTCGATGGGCCGGCCGTCCACGTACTCCATGACCAGGTAGGGCCGGCCGCCGGGGCCGGTGCCGCCGTCGAGGAGACGGGCGACGCCGGGGTGGCGGGCCTGGGCGAGGATCTGGCGCTCGCGGTCGAAGCGCCGCGCGATGTGGCCGGTAGCGATGCCGCTCTGGAGAAGCTTCAGGGCCACTTCCTGGCGGAACTGGCCGTCGGCGCGCTCGGCGAGGTAAACGACCGACATGCCGCCGCGGCCGATCTCGCGGACGATGCGGTAGCGGCCGATCAGGGTGCCGGTGGGCACGTCGTCCGCATGGGTCAGCTCGCTACGGAAGGTGTCGCCGAAGGAGCCCAGCAGGGCGCCGCCGGACTTGAAGCCGGGGTCTTCGATCTCGGCGGCGTTGAGCAGCCGCTCCACCAGGGCGCGGAGCTGGGAGTCGCCGCCGCAGGCGCGGTCGAGGAACGCAGAGCGCTGGGCACGGGGGAGGTCGAGGGCCTCGTCGAAGATCCCGTCGGCACGCTGCCACAGGTCGTTGCTGGAGGCCAAGGGATCAGCTCCCGCGCTCATCAGGCGCGCAGCTCCTCCTGCAGCCAGGCCCGGGCTTTCATCCAGTCGCGCTGGGCGGTGCGCAGGGATACCCCCAGGGCGCCCGCGGTCTCTTCTTCGGAGAGGCCGGCGAAGAAGCGGCACTCCACGATGCGGGCGAGCCGCGGGTTGTGGGCTTCGAGGCGTCCCAGCGCCTGGTCCAGCGACAGGAGGAAGTCGGCCTGGTCGTCGATGGCGATGTGCCCCTCCTCGATCGTGGTCTGGATAGCGTTGCCGCCGCGCTTGGCCGCGCCGCGCCGCCGGGCGTAGTCGATGACCACCTGGCGCATGGCCCGCGCCGCCACTCCCAGGAAGTGGGCACGGCTCTGCCAGTCGACCCGGTTCTGGTCGACCATCTTCAGGTAGGACTCGTGGACGAGCACCGTGGTGTCGAGGACCTTGTCCGGGTTGCCCACCTTGTTGAGCTGGCGGCGGGCGACCCGGCGCAGGTCGTCGTAGATCATGGGCAGCAGCAGGTCGAAGGCCTGGCGGTCGCCATTACCGTAGGCTACCAGCAGCGATGTCACGTCGGCAGGGTTCTCCGGCAAAATTTCGTCTCCACGTTGGAGCGGACTGAGGCCCGCTCGGCCCGTGCATTGTATGCCGGATGGCCCCTGCCGTCTTACCCCGGCAGCTCGAGCACCAGCCGGTAGGCGGTCACCTCGTGCGCGGGATCGTTCATGACCCCGGCGGTACCGGCGAAGAGGAGCTTGAAGAGCCGCCAGGTCTCCTCGCTGGAGCGGCTCACCACCTCGTCCCGGTTCTCGATCCAGCGATCGTGGCCGTTCTTCGCCCAGAGGTGGTAGTTGCGGCGGTCATCCCAAACGCCGACCACGTGCGCTCGGGCCTCGTCCGCGGCGGCGATCAGCTCGGGCATGTAGACCATGCGGAAGCTCCCGGGCCAGACGTACTTTGTGATGAAGCTGGAGGTCGCGACCGGCACCTTGCCCGCGGCGAAGTCCAGGTAGACCCGGCCGCCCGGCTTGACCAGCTCCTTCAGGCGCCGCAGCACCCAGGGGTAGTCGGAGAGGTCCTCGATCACCCCCATCATGGAGATGCCGTCGAACTTCCGCTCCGGACGGAAGGTGAAGAAGTCCTGGTAGCGCACCTCGGCGTTCAGCCCCCGGTCGCGGATGAGCTGCCCGGTGTAGCCGAGCTGGTCCTTGGAGAGCGTGATGCCGGTGACCCGCATGCCGCGGTCCGAGCAGAAGTGGGTGAAGCCGCCCCAGCCGCAGCCCACCTCCAGCACGTGCTCCCCCTCCTTCACCCGGATGGAGTCGAGCGCGAACCGGTACTTCTCGAGCGTGCTCTCCTCCAGCGTCTCCTCCCCGGTCTCATAGATGCCGGGCGTGTAGGCCCGCCAGTCCCGGTCCAGGGCGAGGAGCTGGATGTTGCCGGAGTCGTAGTGCTTGGCGATCCAGTCGGGGTTCAGCTTGAGGCGTCCCAGCAGCAACGGCTGCAGTCGGCGCCAGGTCTTGATCCAGAGATTGTCGTCGGACAGCAGGCCGCGGAACCACATTGCCCGGATGACATCGCCTTCGATTTCCAGGTCGCCGCGCACGTAGGCCTCGGCGATGGCGAGCTCGTTCAGGCTGCGCAGGGCTTTGACGCCGCTCCCGTTGCGGATCTGCAGCTCGAAGGCAGGCTCGCCGTCGCCGATGCGCTTCGCCGTGCCGTTCATGCGCAGGAGGAAAGGACAAGGCAGGCTGCCATTCGTGGGAAACAACTGGTCGAGGCCGTTCAGCTCCAACTCATACCCCCTTGGAACATGCGCCGCGAGCGAGCGTGTTTCAGGCCCCGGCGGGCCCCTGCACGCCGTCACGGCTGATTGGATTTCAGATGCTGCGGCAAGGCTAGCACAGGGCGGCTTGGCTTTGGAGGGCGCGGGACTTAAGATAACCGCCTCCGAAACGGAACCAAGCCAGCGTGCAGCCCGAAAGGATAGGACCCTACCGCCTCGAAGAGCAGATCGGCTCCGGTGGCATGGGGGTTGTCTATCGCGCCTACGACGAGCGCCTGGACCGCTGGGTGGCGGTCAAGTTCATCCAGCCGGGCAAGCACGAGGACAAAGTGGGCCGCGAGCGGCTGCGCCGGGAGGCGCGGGCGAGCGCCCGGCTGAGCCACCCCGCCATCGTCCGCATCTTCGACATGGTCCAGACCGAGGACGGGGACGGCATCGTCATGGAGCTGGTGGAGGGCAAGACCCTCTCCCAGATCCTTCGCGACGGCCCGATGGACATGGCCCAGGGGCTCGCCCTGGCCCGCGAGGTCGCCTCCGCCCTGGTCGAGGCCCATGCCCACGGGGTGGTCCACCGCGATCTCAAGACCGAGAACATCGTCGTCACGTCGAGCGGCCGGCCCAAGATCCTCGACTTCGGCCTGGCCAAGCGGGTTGAGCATAATGAGGCCGAGGCCGCGCTCACCGTAGACGGCATGGTCCTGGGCACCTGCCGCTCCATGGCGCCGGAGCAGATCGAGGGCCGGCTGATCGATCCACGTACCGATCTGTTCTCTTTCGGGACCCTGCTCTACGAGACCTTCACCGGCACCTCGCCGTTCTACGACAAGAGCGTCATCGAGACCCTGAAGCGGGTCTGCCTGCACCGCCAGCCGCCCGCCCGCGAGACCAACCCCCGCCTGCCGGAAGAGCTGTCGGGCCTCATCGACCACCTGCTCCAGAAGGACCCGGCGCAGCGCCCGCAGAACGCGCAATCGGTGCTCATGGCCCTGGAGCGGATCGGCCCGTCGAGTGGTCAGGCTACCGGATCGGTTGCCTTCAATCCGCCTTCAGGTGGCATCACTGAAATGCCCTCGTCGTACTCGGCATCCATCGACGGCCCGCCCACGACCGTCGCCACCCGGCGGTCCAGCGGCGAGCGCCGGCAGGTGACGGTGGTGCGCTGCGGCCTGATCGGGCGCGGTGGACAGGCACTCGATCCCGAGGAGCTGCTGGAGCACATGCCCCGGCTCCAAGCCCTGGTTACGGAGACCGTGCAGCGCTTCGAGGGGAACCTCCAGCCGGGTCTGGGCGGCGAGCTGCACGCCACGTTCGGCTATCCCCAGGCGCACGAGGACGACGCCCGCCGGGCCGTGCACACGGCGCTGGAAATCGCAGCCCGCTTCCAGCAATCGGGCGGGCCCTCTGTCCGGATCGGCCTCCACACGGGCACGGTGGTCGTGGCGCGGGCGGCCGGCTCCTGGCGGGAGGAGCTGGCGCTGGGCGATCTCCCCAATCTGGCCGGCATGGTGCAGAGCGTGGGCGGCCCCGGCTCCGTGCTGGTCAGCCGTTCCACCTGGCGGCTGATCGAGCGCTATTTCGTCTGCGAGGAGGTGGAGCCCGCCCGAGCCTGGAGGGTGCTCCAGCCGCGCGACCTCCAGAGCGGCGAGGACTCGACCACCGGCATCGTGCTGGTGCCCCTGGTCGCCCGCGGCCAGGAGCTGGAGCTGATGCTGGAGCGCTGGTCGATGGCGCGCGAAGGCATAGGCCAGGTGGTGCTGCTCGCGGGCGAGGCCGGCATCGGCAAGTCGCGCCTGATCCGCGAGCTGCGGCGCCAGGTTACCCAGGACAAGCCCACCTGGCTGGAGCTGCACGGCTCCCCCTATCACCGCAACAGCATCCTCTATCCGGTGGTCGAGCTGCTCCGCCGCTGGCTGGACCTGAACCGGGAGAGCGGCGAGCAGGGGATCTCCCTCCTGGAGGAGACCCTGCGGCAGTACGGGCTGCCGGCCGAGGAGATGGCGCCGGTCCTCGCGGCGCTCCTCTCAGTGCCGCTCGAGGGCCGCTACGAGCCGCTCTCCCTGAGCCCCGAAGGGCAGCGCAAGCGGACGCTCGAAGCCGTGCTCGCCGTGCTGCTGGAGATGGCCGAGCGCCGGCCGGTAGTGCTCGCGGTCGAGGACCTGCACTTCATCGATCCCTCCACCCTGGAGCTGCTGGGGCACGTCCTGCAGCAGGGGGCCTCGACCCGCATCTTCACGGTGATGACCTACCGGCCGGACTTCCAGCCGCCGTGGGGTCAGCGGTCCTACCTGACGCAGCTCAGCCTCGGCCCGCTCTCCGGCCGGCAGATCGAGCAGATGATCGAGCGCCTGGCCGGCAGCCGGACGCTGCCGGCGCCGGTGCTGGCGCAGATCATCGAGAAGGCGGACGGCGTCCCCCTGGTCATCGAGGAGATGGTCAAGATGGTGCTCGAAGCGGGTCCGCAGGAAGGGTCCGGATCAGCTCTCAAGCCTCTGGAGATCCCGGCCACCCTCCGCGACTCGCTCATGGCGCGCCTGGACCGGCTGGGCTCGGCCAAGGAGCTGGCGCAGCTCGCGGCCACGCTCGGCCGGGAGTTTTCGCATGAGCTGCTCGTCGAGGTTGCCCCCTGGGATGAGACCTGGCTCCACCGCGAGCTGACCCGCCTGGTGGACGCCGAGCTCCTCTACCGCCGCGGTTTGCCCCCACGTGCGCGCTACGTCTTCAAGCACGGCCTGATTCAGGATGCGGCCTACGAGTCGCTGCTGCGCAGCCACCGGCAGGAGTTCCACCAGCGGATCGCCGAGGTGCTGGAGCGCAAGTTTCCGCAGATCGCCGACAGCCAGCCCGAGCTGGTGGCCCACCACTACACGGAGGCGGGCAGGGCGCCGGAGGCCCTGGGCTGGTGGTACCGGGCGGGCGAGAAGGCGCTGCGGGGCTCGGGCAACAAGGAGGCGGTCGGGCATCTCACCCGCGCGCTGGAGCTGCTCGCCTCCTTGCCGGAGAGCCCGGAGCGGGACCAGCGCGAGATCGGCCTCCGGGTTTCCCTGGGGGTGGCGGCGGGCTCGGCCACGAGCTTCGCGGAGCCGGATGCCCAGCGCTCATTCGAGCGCGCCCGCGACCTGTGCAGCCGGGCCGGCCAGACGCCGCAGCTCTTCCCGGCGCTGCGCGGGCTCTACATCTTCTACGTGCTCACCGGCAAGCCGCGCACCGCTCGGGAGACGGCGCAGCAGCTCCTCCGCCTCGCCGAGTCCGAGGACAACCCGGTGACTCTGCTGAGCAGCCATCAGGCCATGGGCTTCACCGCCATGGTGCTCGGGGACCTGCCGCAGGCCCGCGCCTATCTGGAGAAGGGGATCGCCTTCTACGACCTGGAGCGCGCCCGTTCGGCCCCGATCCTGGCCGGCCCCCAGCCCGGAGTGGAGTGCCTGGGCAATCTATCTTGGGTACTCTGGTTCCTCGGCTACCCCGACCAGGCGCTCGCGCGCAGCCAGGAGATGCTGGCGGTCGCGCGCGAGCTGGGCCAGCCCTTCTCCATCGCCTGCGCGCTCTTCTTCGCGGGCGAGCTGCGCGCCTTCCGGCGCGAGCCGGACGCGGTGCGGGAGATCAACGAGGAGCTGCTGGAGCTGTCCACCCGGCTGGAGTTTCCCTACTGGCGCATCATGGGCACGGCTCAGCGCGGCTGGCTGCGCACGCAGGAGGGAAAGCCCGAGGAGGGGGTGCTGGACATCCGTGCCGGCTCGCAGTTCGGAGGGCTGCGGCGCGATCCGCACGTCTTCGCCTTTCTGGCCGAGGCCTACCGGAGCCTGGGAAAGACCGCCGAGGCGCTGGAGGCGCTCGACGGCTCGGTGGACATGGTGGATGCCGGCCAGACGCTCTTCCAGGCTGAGCTTCACCGCCTGCGAGGCGAGCTGCTCGCCGACCAGGGAGCCGCCGATGAGGACGTGGTCGATCAGCTCGCCTGCGCCCTGGGAGTGGCCCGCCAACAGAGCTCCCGCGCCCTGGAGCTGCGCGCCGCCACCAGCCTCGCCCGCCATTGGGCGGCGAGGGGGAAGAAGGCAGAGGCGAGGGAGGTGCTGGCGCCGGTCTACGCGGCATTCACGGAGGGGCTGGAAACCGCGGATCTGATGGAGGCTCGGGGGGTGCTGGCGAGCTTGTAACCAGATCAGTCCGCCCAGACCAGGCTCACGTCATAGCTGGCGAGATGACGGTCGACCGTCATCAGTTCCAGGTTCTCCACCTGGGCTTGGGCAACCAACATCCGATCGAAGGGATCCTTGTGGTGAAGAGGCAGCGCGGCGGCGCGGAGAGCATGCTCCACTCGGATCGGAAGAGGGTTGACCCCTGTGTCCAACAGCCGTGTCGGAATGTAGATCTCCGGAGGCAGCGGCAGGGTGAGCTTTCCGTTCGAGCACTTGATTCCGATCTCCCAGGCGCTCGCCGACGACAGGTAAAGCTCGCTCTGGGAAGAGTTCAAGATGTCCAGGGCCTCGGAGGTCAGCCGGTCGACTTCCCCGTTGAGCCAAAGCCAGACATGGGTGTCAAGCAGTAGGGTTCGGGTCGCCATAGAAGGATCGTTCCAGCTCCGGCATCGGATCGTCGAAGTCGTCGCGGATAACGATCTTTCCCGCGTCCAAACCGAAGCGCCGCTTCCTCGTTGAGGCGACCGGCTCCAGACGGACCAGAAGGTTGTCCTCCTTCGCGATCACGACCTCCTCTCCGGCCAACGCGTCATCGACGAGCCGGTCCAGGTGAGTGCGGGCGTATTGGAGGTTCACCTTCCTCATGAGCACCATTCTACTTCCCCTCTAGTCATCCTGCTCCTCCGCCCCCGGAGGCACCAGATCTACCGCCCGGCTGGCCAGGATCGCCGGCAACTCCTCCTCCGTAGCGAAAAGCGGGGACGCCAGGGCCGGGCGCACACTCCCACCATCCGCTGGCTGCCCGAAGCTCACGATCTGGTTCCAGACGCGGTCCAGCTTGTCTCCGAATATCACCAGGAGATCACCCAACCGGGCTTCCTCCAGGGCGCGCTGGACCGCCTCTTCCTCGCCATAGACGCCGGCCGCGATCCGCTCGGTCGGGAAGCCGGCCTGGACGAGACCTTCCCGGAGCATCTCCCCCACCACGCCGGGCCTGCGCCCGCGAAGATTGTCATCCTCGCGCAGCAGGATCAGGTCGAACGCCGGGGCCGCGGCCTGGGCCAGCTCGAGAATGTCCTCGTCGCGGCGGTCTCCGGGCGCGGACAGCACCGCGATCCGGCGGCCGTGCACCGACAGCTCCCGCACCATCTGCGCCATCGCCCGCATGCCATGTGCGTTGTGGGCGTAGTCCAGCAGCACCCGGAACGGATGCTCGTTGTAGAAGTTCATCCGGCCCGGGGTCTGGAAGAAGTCGGTAGTGAAGGTCCGCAATCCCTGGCGGATGTTGTCCAGGCTGATCCCCATGGCATGGGAGATGGCCGCGGCGAACATGGCGTTCTGGATGTTGTGAAGGGCGTGCCCCTCAACGGTCGCGGGGATCTGCCGCGCCAGGAGCAGGGGGATGGCTTCCTCTCCCTCGTAGAGCACGATCACGCGGCCGTTCAGCCCGTCCTCCAGCGCGATCGCCCGGCCGCGGTTGCGGATGTGCTGCCGCACCAGCTCGTTGTCCCGGTGCAGGGTGACGTAGACCGGCTGGGCGCGGCTGTGCTCGCGCATGGGCGCCACCCGCGAATCGTCGGCGTTGAGCACGCAGAAGTTCTGCGCCACCTCGACCACCACCCGCTTGATCTCCGCCAGCTCGTCCAGGTCGTTGACGCCGCCCATGCCCAGGTGGTCCGAGGCCACGTTGAGCACCGCCCCCACCGAGCACTTGCGCCAGCCGAGGCCGGCGCGCACGATGCCGCCGCGGGCTGTCTCCAGCACGGCGGCGTCCACCGAGGGATCGCGCAGCACCAGGTGGCTCGCCCACGGGCCGGTCATGTCCCCTTTGACAGTCAGATTGCCGTCGATGTAGACCCCGTCGCTCGTGGTCATCCCCACCGTGTGCCCGGAGAGCTTGAGGATGTGCCCCACCATCCGCGTCGTTGTCGTCTTGCCGTTGGTGCCGGTGATGGCCGCGACGGGGATGCGGTACGGCGCCTCCTTGGGAAAGAGCATGTCGATCACCGGCCCGGCCACGTCGCGGGGGGTGCCCTCCGTGGGCGCCACGTGCATGCGGAAGCCGGGCGCGGCGTTGATCTCCACGATCCCGCCCCCGACCTCCTTGTAGCTGTGGGCGATGTCCGGCGAGATGAAATCGACTCCGCCCACGTCCAGCCCCACCGCTTTCACCGCGCGCTCGGCCATGATCCGGTTGTCGTAGTGGATCACGTCCGTCCGGTCGATGGCCGTACCGCCCGTGGAGAGGTTGCCGGTCGAGCGCAGGGAGAAGACCTCGCCCGCGGGAAGGACCGAGTCGAGCGTCAAGCCGGCCTGCTCCAGCAGGCGCTCGGCCTGGGGGTCGGCCTCCAGCCGGGTGAGGACCTTCTCATGGCCGACGCCGCGGCGCGGGTCCGTGTTCACGGTCTCGACGAGCTGGCCGATCGTGTGGACGCCGTCGCCCACCACGTGGCCGGGGACCCTCTGAGACACGGCGAGCACCTTGCCGTTGACCACCAGGATCCGATAGTCGTGCCCCTCCAGGAAGCTCTCGACGATGACCACCGACGAGCGCTCGTAGGCCTCGTCGAACGCGGCCCGCACCTGCTCCTCGCTCGCGAGGTTGATCGACACGCCGCGGCCGTGGTTGCCGTCGAGCGGCTTGACCACAACCGGATAGCCCAGCTCTCCGGCGGCTTCGACCGCGCCCTCGACCGTGCGCACCCGGTGCTGGCGCGGCACGGGAAGGCCCAGATCGTGGAGGATCTGGTTGGTCAGCCGCTTGTCCGAGGCGATCTCGACGGCGATGTGCCGGGTCTCGCTGGTGACGGTGGCCTGAATGCGGCGCTGGTACCTGCCGTGCCCGAGCTGCACGAGCGAGCGTTCGTTGAGCCGGATCCAGGGGATGTCCCGCTCCTCCGCGGCGCGCACCAGCGACGCGGTCGAGGGACCGAAGGCGCGGCGCTGGGCCAGACGCACTAGCCCTTCCATCTCGGCGAGGAAGTCGAACGGCGAGGGGGCGTGTGCCGCGCGCTCCGGCGGCAGGAGGTGCCGGATCAGCTGCAAGCCCAGTTGTCCGGCTTCCAGACCCACGACCTCCTCGTCGAAGCTGTAGATCACCCAGTATTGCCCGGCGGGCAGGTCCTTGCTCCGCGTCTTGCCGTAGGAGACGGGAGTGCCGGCCAGGCATTGCAGCTCGATGGCGACGTGCTCCAGCACGTGTCCCATCCAGGTCCCCTCGTCCTCGGTCATGCGGCGCACGAAGCCGCCCGGCTCCTGGTAGGAGCAGGTGTGCTCCTGGAGCGTGGGCATCAGCTCGAGCAGCCGGTCCACGAACCCGGGGAGCTTGCCGGTCGGGTAGTCCTCCAGCTCGCCGAGATCGACCTTCAGCCGGATGACTTTGCGCAGGGCGTAGAGATTGGGACCGCGGTAGACGCGGGTGTCTAGGATCTTCATCGAAGCGCTGCGGCCTCCTCCTCTTGGATGGACGGCTTGCCGGCGAGGGGCGGCAGGCCCACCCGCCGCTGCAGATCATAGCGGCAGCCGGAGGTAAGGAAGTCGAGCTTGAGGCCGAGCATGGAAAGCGCCTGACCGCGGCGCACTTCGGAGCAGTCCGTGTAGCGCACCGCGGAGGCGTCGAGCACGGTGACCGCGCCGCTGCCGATCACTCGAAGCTCGCCTCCGTGGATCACGGCGGCCGTGTCCTCGTCGACCCCGATCCCGAGGGGGCCGGGGTTGTAGGACAGGGCGGTGACCAGCCGGCCGAGGCGGTCACGCTGCCGGAAGTGCTGGTCGATGACCAGCTCCGGCGCGAGACCCAGACCCTTGCCCATCTGCACCAGACGACGGCGCGGGGTCGTGCCGCTGTCGCCCATGGAGATCATGTGCTCGGAGAGGATCGCGGCGCCCGCGCTGGTTCCGGCCACGACCATGCCTGCCGCGTGGCGGCGGCGGATCGTGTCGGCGATGGCGGTGCCGCCCAGGGCGGCGGAGATGCGGAGCTGGCTGCCGCCGGTGATGAAGAGGCCGCTCGCGAACTCCAGGAGGTCGAGCACTCCAGAACCGGCGGTATCCGTCCGGAGCGCATCCTCTCGGCTGCGCACCCGCAGGACTTCGACCGTGTCCGCGTGCAGGGACTCGAAGATCCCGGCATAGCGGTCCCCGGTCTCGGCCATCTCCGACGCGGTCGCCAGCACCACGATGTTGGCGTCGGGCCCCCCGGCCGCCTCCACGAAAGCGCGCAGGATCACCCGCTCGCGGACTTTGTCCTCCGCGCCTCCGATCGCCATCAAGAGCCCCGATTCCATGTACAGTCTCCTCCCTCCGCGCGCCGGTGCGCGCCGGACATTCAGACAATCTTCGCCAGCTACAGGCCGGGAGATCGTAGCACGGCGCCTCCTCTGCAAGCAGCTTCGTGCTATTCTTTGAATTCTGTGGAAAATGCTGCTGTGGGGGTTTGATGACTGCGGATGAATGGGTCCACTCCTACCGTCTGACCAACGTGGCCTTCGCCGCTCTGGAGTCCTCGGAGCGGATTCGCTTCGAGCTGATGAACCTGCGCCACATGCAGATCATTAGCCAGCAAAAATCAATCAAACAGCGACTTGTCGCGGCTCTTCTTACTGCTGTCGCAGCCATCCCGGCCTTATATGGTCTTCTGCCGAAAGACCTCACTGAGCTCAGAATCATCTGGCTTACCGTTTCCATCGCGCTGGCCCTTGCATACCTCTACATCGGCTGCCAGCAGCTCAAAGAGGAAACCGAGCAAGCCCAGAAGATCAAGATACCCGTAGGCTACGATGCCCCGCCGGAGAAAAGCCCGGAGTTCCTGATGATGCAGCTTAGTTCTTATCGTACTCGATGGGAGATCGCCCGATCGGTACTGAAGGAGAACCCTGCGGAACCCACGAAGACTCTCTACACGACCAATCAAGATTACTGGGCTGACATGATGCGAGCCATGCCGAAACGTCTTCAATCTCTCGTGCAGGAGAAAAAGCTTTCCGAGAGTGATTATGACGTGCTCCTGCATTGGATCCCCAAAGAGGTTCAGGACAATCCGACGACCGCGCGCACGGGGGCCACCGATGGGCGATAACACTGAAGAGAAGAAGTGGGGCCCGCTTGGACCGCCTGGGGCTGTTCCAGATAAAGCTACAGACCCGATTACAGGTGAAGCTTATCCGGTTGGCACCGGCGTCGGCGCGGCGGCCGGCGGCACCGGCTCCAGCTACTGGGGGGACGAGGACAACTACTGGCGGAACAACTACTCGTCCCGGCCGTACTCCTCGGGCCGCACCTACGACGACCTGAGCCCTGCCTACCGCTACGGCTACGATTCCGCGAACCAGTATCGCGGCCGGAGCTGGAACGAGGCCGAGAACGACCTTGAGCGCGGCTGGGAGCACGCCAAGGGCGCCTCCCGCAGCGCCTGGCATGACGTCAAGGACGCCGTCCGCGACGCTTGGCACCGGGTCGAACGGGCCACGCCCGGCGACGCCGATCGCGACGGCCGCTAACAGAAGAGCACACAGTATGCCTCGACCCTGAGCTCAGGGCGAGGCATGCGCTCCCTCCTCCTACCCTCGCCTCTCTGATACCTTATCTCTGTTCGTTCGAACAGCTGGAGACCTGGATGAAGCTCCTCGATTCGCGCCGGTTGACCGGCCCCAACCTCCTCTGGGATCTGGAGGGGGCCATTCTCGACGTGGCCCTCGACGACCAGGAGGCCGGACCGGTCACCGAGGCGTGGATCCGCCATGCCGGCCTGATCCTGGAGGCCATGGGCTGGGGGGGCGAGGAGCTGTGCATCCGCCTCTTCCCCGGCGGAGCCAACCTGGCGATGTCCGCTCCGATCGACCGCCTCTACACCGCCACCGAAGCCAACGAGTGGGCCTGGGAGGCCGCCGTGGCCGCGGTGTCTTCGGGGGGCGGCCGCGAGCCCTCGGCCGCGGAGATCTCCGAGGCGGCCGGACGGTTGCGCCAGGCCGCCGATTTCGAGTCCATCCCCGCCCTGCTCGAGCTGCGCGACGCCGCGGGCCGGCGCCGCCTTTCCCTGCTCTGGGACGCCGACCACGTCACGCTGGGTCTCGGCGCCGGCTCCCTCACCTGGCGGATGGACGACCTCCCCACTCCGCGCGAGGTCCCCTGGAACGAGATCAGCGACATTCCCGTGGTGCTGGTGACCGGCACCAACGGCAAGACCACCACTGTCCGCCTGCTCGCCGCCATGGTCAGCGCGGCCGGAGCCGTGCCCGGGACCACTTCAACCGACCGGGTCGAGGTGGGCGGCGAGGTGCTCGAGGAGGGGGACTTCTCCGGGCCGGGCGGCGCCCGCACCCTGCTGCGCGACCGGCGGGTCGAGGTCGCCATCCTGGAAACCGCGCGCGGCGGCATCCTCCGGCGCGGCCTCGCCGTGCGCCGCGCCGATGCCGCCGCGGTCACCAACGTGGCCGACGACCATCTGGGCGAGTTCGGGGTCTACGACCTCGCCTCGCTGGCGGAGACCAAGCTTGTGGTTGCCCGGGTGGTCAAGTCCCAGGGCCGCGTCGTGCTCAACGCCGACGATCCCGAGCTGGTGAGCCGGACCAGCCGCTTCGGCGCCCAGGCGGTCTGGTTCACCATCGACCCCGACCGCCCCGGCTTCGACGACCTTCTGGTCGCCGGCGACGCGGGCTGCACTCTGGAGGACGGCGAGCTGGTGCGCTACGGCGAGGAGCGCCGGCAGGTGATCGCCCGGGTGGACGAGGTGCCCATCACCTTCGGGGGCGCCGCCCGCCACAACGTAGCGAACGCGCTCGCCGCCATGGGCCTGGCCGGAGCCATCGGCCTGCCGGTGGACGCCATGACCGAGGGATTGAAGAGCTTCCGCGGCTCGCCCGAGGACAATCCAGGGCGCGGCAATCTGCTGGAGATCGGCGGCGCCCGCGTCCTGGTCGACTACGCCCACAACCCGCACGGCCTCGATGCCCTGCTGCATTTCGCCTCGAGCCTGCCGGCCGAGCGGCGACTCATCGTCCTCGGCCAGGCGGGCGACCGCGACGAGGGCGCCCTCCGCGAGCTGGCGCAGGCGGCGTGGTCCTTCCATCCCGACCTGGTGGTGATCAAGGAGCTGCCGGAGATGCTGCGCGGCCGGCAACCCGGGGAGGTGCCGGCGATCCTGGAAGCCGAGCTGCTCCGCCTGGGAGCGCCGCCCGCCTCGCTGGTCCACGCCGCGGACGATCCCGACGCGGTGCGCAAGGCCCTGGGCTGGGCGCGGCCGGGGGACCTGCTCGTGCTGCTGATCCACACCCGGCGGGCCGAAGTGCTCGAGATTCTCGGGGCGGAAGCACGGACACACGGACTGTCACGGACCTTCACAGACTGACACGGACTCCGGACTCCGCTCGGACGTCCGTGTCAGTCCGTGTCCGTCCGTGTGCTCTACTTTTTCCGGGTGGTCGCCTCGGCAAGCATCTGTTCGCGCACCGGCTCCTCCTTGGGCACCTGGGCGTCGCGCTCGGGCGCCTGGCTCTTGAAGTTGACGATCAAGTCCCAGACGCGCTGCAGCTTGTCGCCGAAGATGACCACCAGGTCCCCGGCCCGGGCCATCTCCAGGGCGCGCAGCGTCGCCTCCTCCTCCAGGCAGACCTCCTCGCAGATCCGTTCGGCCGGAAACCCGGCATCGAGCAGGCCCTCGCGGAGCAGCGCGCCGGTCTGGCCCCGGGGCCGGCCGCGGGTGTCGTCGTCCTCCTTGATCAGGATGTAGTCGAAGCCGGGCGCGGCCGCCGCGGCCAGGGCGCGAGCGTCCTCGTCGCGCCGGTCGCCAGGGATGGCGAGCACCCCGATGCGCCGGCCATAGACCGCCAGCTCGCGCACCGTGCGCGCCACCAGCTCCATGGCCGCGGCGTTGTGGGCGTAGTCGAGCAGCACGCGGAAGGGGTGCTCGTTGTAGAAGGTGAGCCGGCCGGGCGTCTGGAAAAAGTCGGTGGTGAACGTCCGCAGCCCCTCGCGGATGTCGTCGACGCCCACCCCCATGCCGCTCGCGATGGCGGCGGCGAACATGGCGTTCTGGATGTTGTGGACGGCGCGGCCTTCTACAGTCGCCGGGATCTGGCGCGCCCAGAGGAGCGGAATCTGCTCCTCTCCCTGGTAGAGGACGAGCATCGGGCCGTTGAGCCCTTCTTCCAAAACCACGGCCCGCTTGCGCTCGCGGATGTGCCGCCGCACCAGCTCGCTGCCGCGGTCCATGGTCACATAGATGGGCTCGGCCGGGCTGTGCCCGGCCATCTGCGCCACCCGCGGGTCGTCCGCGTTGAGCACGCAGAAGTCCTGCGCCACCTCGACGACGATCCGCTTGACCTCGGCCAGGTCTTCCAAGGTCTGGATTCCCCCCATGCCGAGATGGTCGGACGAGACGTTGAGCACCGCGCCGACGCTGCACTTGCGCCAGCCCAGGCCGGAGCGCACGATGCCGCCCCGCGCCGTCTCCAGCACCGCCGCGTCCACCCGCGGATCGCGCAGCACGAGCTGGCTCGACCAGGGACCCGTCATGTCGCCGCGCACCGTGAGCACGCCGTCGATGTAGACCCCGTCCGTGGTGGTCATGCCCACGGCGTAGCCGGCGAGCTTGAGGATGTGGGCCACCATGCGGGTGGTGGTGGTCTTGCCGTTGGTGCCGGTGATGGCGATCACCGGGATGGTGAACCCCTGCCCCGCGGGGTACAGCATGTCGATCACCGGCGCGCCCACGTTGCGCGCCTTCCCCTCGGTGGGGTGCGAGTGCATGCGCAGCCCCGGCGCGGCGTTCACCTCGATGATCACCGCGCCGTTCTCGCGGAAGGGCACCGAGATGTCGGGCGAGAGCACGTCGATCCCCGCGATGTCGAGCCCCACGATCCCCGCCGCCATCTCGCAGGCGGTCACGTTGTCGGGGTGGATCTCCTCGGTGCGGTCGATGGAGGTCCCGCCGGTGGAGAGGTTCGCCGTGGCGCGCAGGTAGACCACCTCCCCCTCCGCCGGGACGGACTGGCAGGTGAGGCCGCGGGTGCGCAGGAACTCCTCGGTCACCGCGTCGTTGGGGAGGCGGGTGAGCGAGCGGGTGTGGCCGCGGCCGCGGCGCGGGTCGCGGTTGGCCGACTCGATCAGCTCGCCGATGGTCTGGCGCCCGTCGCCCACCACGTGCGCGGGGACGCGCTCGGCCACCGCCACCAGCCGCCCGTCCACCACCAGCACGCGGTGGTCGCGCCCGTGGACGTAGCGCTCCACCACCACGCGGCGGCCGTAGGTGCTGGTCACCGCCCAGGCCGAGCGCACCTGGTCTTCGGTGTCGAGCCGCCCCGAGATGCCGCGGCCGTGGCTCGCGTCGAGCGGCTTGAGCAGCACGGGGTAGCCGATCTCCGCCGCCACCTCCAGCGCGCCGTCCAGGGTGGTGGCGGTGTCGCCCTGGGGAACGGGGAGGCCGATGTTGCCGAGCACGCGGCGGGTGTCGTCCTTGTCCTGGGCGATCTCGACCGCGATGGCGCTGGTCCAGTCGCTCATGGCGGCCTGGATGCGGCGCAGGTTCTTCCCCAGCCCGAGCTGCACCAGCGAGTAGCTGTTCAGCCGGCGCACCGGGATGCCGCGCCGCACCGCCTCCTCCACGATGGCGGCGGTGGAGGGGCCCAGGCGCACGTTCTCGCGCAGGTCGTGCAGGTCCTCCACCGTGGCCGCCACGTCGAACGCCTCGCCGGCGATGCAGGCGCGCGCCAGCTTCACGGCGTCGCGCACGGCCTGCAGCCCCACGTCTTCCTCTTCGTAGGCGATGATCAGCCACCACACCCCGGGGTCGCCGCTCTCCACCACGCGCCCGAACGACACCTCGGAGCCGGCCAGGCTCTGCAGCTCGAGCGCGACGTGCTCCAGCACGTGGGGGAGGTGCGTCCCCTCCTCCAGCCGCGCGGTGAAGCCGCCCTCGCCGTCGCGGGAGCACGGGTGCTCGCGGAGCGAGGGAAGCAGCTCCATCAGCCGCTGGTTGAAGCCGGGGATGCGCGTGGTGGGGACGTCCTCCAGCGCGCCGAGCGTGAGGTCGCAGGCGATGACCGGCGCCAGCCGCCAGAAGTTGGGCCCGCGCAGCGCCCGCAGCCGCGAGACGCGCAGGTCTTCGGGGTCGTGGGCGGCGAGGCCGGGGGCCGGGTGGGCCTGGATGTCCGACATGGGTGGGGAACGAATGTTGGGGGAGGCGCGTCAGCCGTGAAGGTCGTCGCGGCGCGCCTGCCGGCTCCCCGGCTCGCGCATCCCTCCGCCGCGAGCCGGCCCGCGCGGGCCCGCCGAATAGCCTTCGCCGTCGCACTCGATGCGGCGCGAGAAGGCGCGTCCGCGTTCAGGGGCGCGGCGCGCCGCGTCTTCGCCGCCGAGGGCCGGGGATGGGGCCGGCATGGATCTCATCTCAACCTGCGCTGCTGTGCGGTTCCCGCAAGGCCGCCCGGCCGCTGCGCCGGTTTTTGACCGGGCGCTGGAGGGCGCACGGAGTATGCCATCCACGGTAGCTGAGCAGGCTTCCGGTGCTCGTCCGCGACCCCGGCGCCCCGATCATTCGCTCCACTTCACCGCGTCTCGATTCCCGGGAGGATTTCGACCTTCAGCTTTTGCGTCTGCTTCACCGCGCCGAAGGTGAGGGTGACGGTGTACTCGCCGGCGCGGACGAACCGCGATCCCTCGCCGCCGTACTCGTTCAGCAGGTCCTTGGTGGTCTTCAGGTCCCAGCTCACGCGGTTCAGGCCGGGGACGCCGGGCGCGGTGAGGTTCGCGACCGGGGCGCCGGCCGCGTCGGTGATCGCGATCTTCACCTCGTCGCCCGTGTAGCGCTTCACGTAGTAGGTGATGAGCGCGCCGGTGGGCGGGTTGGCGCCGTGGAACTCGCCGTTGCCGCCGCTGTCCACCCAGCCGGGGAGCGGCTCGAAGCCCACGGCCGGGCGGATGGGGAAGAGCACCGCGTCCCGCCCGCGCATCGTGTCGCCCAGCATCTCCAGCCCGCGGATGTCGTCGATTACGTAGAGCGAGCGGCCGTGCGTGGCGGCGATCAGGTCCAGGTCGCGCGGGTGGATCAGGATGTCGTCCACCGCCACCGTGGGCAGGTCGCCCAGCTTCCGCCACGTCCGGCCGCGGTCGAGCGAGGCGTAGAGGCCGAACTCGGTGCCCGCGAAGAGGAGGTCCGGGTTGTTCGGGTCCTCGCGCACCACCTTCACCGGGCCGCCGGCGGGGAGGTTGCCGGCGACGCTCTCCCAGGTGCGCCCACCGTCCGCGGTGCGGTAGAGGTAGGGGGCGAACTTGCCGCTGCGGTGCGCGTCCACGGCGACGTAGGCCACGCGCGCGTCCGCGTGCCCCGGCTCCACCCGGCTGATCCATTCGCCGCGGACGGCCGCCGGGAGGTTGGCGCTGAGGTCGGTCCAGTGGCCGCCCTCGTCCTCCGTCGTCCACAGCTTCCCGTCGTCCGTCCCCGCCCAGAGCACGCCGCGGCGGA
>JAXDKG010000041.1:0-120747 GCA_034667225.1 Acidobacteriota bacterium | reverse complement strand
GTCAAACCCTGCTGGCAACATGGAAAGAAGGTACTGCCACTGCGGTCCGAGCAGTTC
Organism: Acidobacteriota bacterium; assembly: GCA_034667225.1. Lineage (GTDB taxonomy): Bacteria > Acidobacteriota > Thermoanaerobaculia > Multivoradales > UBA5704 > DATMER01. Next base: position 120,690 of record JAXDKG010000041.1, on the reverse strand, counting down.
CAGGATCTTCATGATCCTAGATTCCGCTACTCCGTCGCTGATGTCAAGAACCAAAGTTAACGCGTATGGGTATCAATCCCCCCATTTCGGGTTTCCTCGAACCTCCCCATCTCTCTTGAATTGAGTCGTTTACGCCGGATGCGGCCCTCCTGCCCATTTGGAGGCCTTGCCCTCGTGGGGGCAATGTGCCCTTCGACGAAAGGGGGCACCTCGATGTCTGCGCCATCACCACGGAATCACGAAGGAGCGGCACCCGCCGACCTGCGCACCCATGGGCACTGAGCACCGGGCCGCCGTCTGGGAGCACTCCCGCCAGAGCGGGTCTGGCCTCGTCGTCCTCCTCGCGGTCGCCGAACACTGCGACTCCAACGGCGAGTGGACCGTCGATCAGGCCAGCTTGCAGAGCCGCGTCCGTCTCACCAATCGGCGCGTCCGGCAAGTCCTCGCCGACCTGGTCGCCGCGGGCGAGCTCGCCGTGGTCTCCCACCACGGCCGCGGCAAGCTCTCCACCTACCGTCTTCTCGTCGGACAAGAAAACTGGAAGCCGGCAGCCGCTTCTGCCCGAAAAGAGGAAGCCGGCAGCCGGTTTTCAGGTGAGAAACCGGAAGCAGACAGCCAGTTTCTGGCCCCCCTTTCTCCCCCTTTTCCCCCAGACCCCCTATACCCCCTTAATCCCCCAAAACAGCAGGAGACCTTCGGTCTCCGGCCCCTGACGGGGCCGCAAAGCGCGACCTTCCGAGTCAACCTGCTCCTCGAAGAAGCGGGTGTTCCCCTGCCAAGTCCAGCGCAGATCGGCCTGTGGTCGAAGACGCTGGGAGGCATCGAGCCGCTCCTCGCGCTTCTCGGCCGCCTTGTCCAGGCAGGTCTCGCAAACAAGCGCGAGCCGATCGGCTACATCCACCGCGTCGTCATGGAGCGCGCGGCCAGGCCCGAGCCCATGAGGCCCCTCAGTGCCCGAGCCGGCCGCGATCTCCTTCGAACCGCCGGAGCCGACGACATCCGGCGCGCCCAAGCCCTACGCATCATCGCCGGAAAGCGAGGTCAATCATGAACCCAGAAGCTGCGTCTTCGTCCGTCCCCTGGCCCCGGGGTGGGACCCACTGGCTCTGCCGCCGCTGCGGCGAAGACCAGGTCTCCTTCCGCAAGCTCCCCGCGGACCTGCTCTGCCACACCTGCCGCGACGCGCAACCCGTCCCCTTCCCGGAGGAGGCCGCGGGAATCCCCGAGCGCTACCGCCGCCTCACCCGGGAAGGCTGGGTCGCCCACTTCCAGCGCCCTTGGCCGGCGGCTCTGGAGCGCTGGACCGGCTCCCCGCACTGGGTCGCCCTCTGGGGGCCGACCGGCACCGGCAAGACCGGCCTCGCAACCGTTGTGCTCGCCGAGCACCTGCGCACCGGCCGCCGCGGACGGTGGATCTCGGGCCCGGAGCTCGCGTACCGCATCCAGCGCTACTTCGCCGATGCCGAAGACGTGCTCGCGCCTCTCCTGGTCACTCCGCTGCTCGTTCTTGACGAGCCGCTCTCCGGCTCCTCGGCCGACTGGTACATGGAGCGCCTCACGCTCATCACCCGCGCCCGAGACGACCGGGGGCTTCCCACGCTGATCACCAGCCAGCTCCTGCCCGAGCTGCTCATCGAGCTGAGCCCCTCGGCGCCGCCGCCGCTCCTGTCTCGCTGGCTCTCCGGCCTGCACATCCACGACGAGCTTGGCGGCGAGGACGTGCGGCTGCGGGGGACGCTCTGATGACCAGCCTGCCCTACAGCGAGGAGGCCGAGCGCGCCGTCCTTGGCGCCCTCTTGCTGGATCCGCCGCGCATTGCACAGGTCCGCGCCCGCCTGGAGCCGCGCGACCTGTACCTCGAGCGCCATCGGCGGCTGTACCAGGCCATCCTCCATCTCTCTGACTCGGGCTCCACTCCCGACCTCCTCACCCTGCAGGCCCACTTCGAGCAGGCGGGAGGCTTGGAGGAGGTCGGCGGCCTGGCCTATCTCGCCACCCTCGACCTCGACCTGCCGGACCTCGGCCGCCTCGACGGGTACGCCGACGTGATCAAGGAGCGCAGCGTCCGCCGCGACCTGATCGTGGACGTGCAGCGCACTCTCCTGGAGGCAGCCTCCACGGCCCGCCCGGTCCATGAGCTCCTGGCCGATGTCCGCGCCTCCGCCGACCGGCTCCTGGGCCATGCTGCCCGTGGGTGCTGGCAGACAGCCGGCGACGTCGTAGACCGGCTCCTCTTGACGCTCGAAGAGGGAAACGGTGAGGCCTTCTGCGGCCTCTCCTCCGGCTTCCCGGGCTGGGACCGGCTCGGTCCCGGGCTCCTGCCAGGGGGCCTCTACATCGTCGCCGGCAGGCCCGGCATGGGCAAGACCTCGCTGGCGCTCGACCTCACTCGTCATGTCGCCGTGGACCTCCAGCGGCCGGTCGGCGTCTTCTCCCTGGAGATGCGCTGTGACGAGTTGGGCCTCAAGCTCAGCTCTGCCGAAGCGGACCTCGCCTCGGGCAAGCTGCGCGTCGGCCATCTCTCGGGCCAGCAGTGGAGGGACCTCTTTGCCGCCGCGCGCCGCATGACCGCGGCGCCGCTCTTCCTGGATGACAGCCCGGGCCTGGGGCTGCGCGATCTCGAAGCCCGGGCTTGGCGGCTCAAGGTCAACCATCCCGGGCTCGCGCTTCTGGTGGTCGATTACCTCCAGCTCCTCAACGCCGGCATCCGCGTCGAGCACCGGCGCCTGGAGATCGCCTATATCGCCCGCCGGTTGAAGGAGCTGGCCCGCGAGCTCGGCGTGGTGGTGCTCGCCCTGTCGCAGCTCAACCGCGAGCCGACCCGCCGCAGCGATGCGCGCCCGCAGCTCGCCGATCTGGCCGAATCCGACGCGATCGGGCAACACGCCGATCAGGTCGCCTTTGTGCACCGTCCCGAGGTCTACGCACCCGACGATGTGAGCCTCCGCGGCCTTGCGGAGGTCATCGTCGCCAAGCACCGTCACGGCGCAACCGGCACTGTCGAGCTGGTCTGGGCCGGCGCGACCACCTCTTTTCGCAACCGTCCGGAGCCGGCCGAATGAACGTCCGCGGCCAGCGCCGGTTGTCTTTGGAAGAGTGCCGGAAGATCCTCGGGGAGGACGCGCCGGCCGACGAGCGCCAGCTTGAAGAGCAGCGCGACCATGCCTACCAACTCGCCAGCCTGCTGCTCGAAATCTACCTCGCCGAGAAGGCCAAAACCCGTCCGGCCGGCTTGCCAGATGATGCCGAAAAATGATATAAAGAGCGTGTAAAGAATCCGAATGTTGCCACGAGTGGCGGGAGGAGAATCCATGAGAGCCTTCATCTACACGCGGGTCTCATCCGAGGAACAGGTCTCCAACCTGTCTCTCGACGTCCAGGAAAGAACCTGCCGCGAGTACTGTGCTCGCAACGGTTGGGCCGTCGAGGCCGTCTACCGCGAGGAAGGGGAGAGCGCGAAGACGGCGGATCGCACGGCCCTCCGGAAGATGATGTCGGCCCTTCGGGCTCACCCCGGCCGGGTCGACTTCCTCGTGGTGTACGACACCTCGCGCTTTGCACGAGACGTCTATGTCCACTCCTCCCTCAAGCAGCTCCTGATGAAGTCGGGAGTCCGCCTCCGCGCTGCCACGCAGCCCCTGGACGACACCGCCGCGGGTCGGGCCATCGAGGGCGTTTTCGCCGTCTTCAACCAGCTCGACAATGAGCTGCGTGCGGAGAAGATCGAGGCCGGCATGAAGGAGACCGTGGCGCGTGGGAGGTGGCCGTGGAAGGCGCCCATCGGCTATCGGAACGACCGCAGCCCGGAGGGTCGGAAGATCGTGGTCCCCGATGAACAGGCCCGGCTGGTGCGGAAGGCCTTCGAGTCGGTCGCCGCCGGCGAGACCCCGGCGAATGTCCTCCGCCGCGTGACAGCCCTGGGGCTCGCCACGAAGAAGGGCCGGGCCATCCGCCTCCAGGAGTTTCGCCCGATGCTGCGCAATCCCTTCTACCGGGGAGTCGTGCGCTCCAACCATTGGGGGATCGAGACCGAGGGCCAGCACGAGGCCCTGGTCGATCCCACCACCTGGGCGCAGGTCCAGGTCCAGCTCAGCGGCCGTCCTGTGGTCCTCGGAATGATGAAGCGGACGAAGGAGCATCCCGAGTTTCCGCTTCGCAGCTTCGTGCGTTGCGCGGCCTGCGGGAAGCCCCTCACCGCATCCCTAAGCCGAGGCCATACGGGCCAGCGCTATGGCTATTACCGGTGCTGGAACAAGGATTGTGGCGCCGTCCAGATCCGAGCCGAGCGCCTGGAAGAGCTCTTCGGGGAGCTTCTCCGTAGGGTCCAGCTTGTGCCCGGAATGGTGCGCCTGGTCGAGAAGGCCCTGCTCACTCTCTGGGAGGAGCTCCGGGGTGGATCGGCCCAGGAAGTCGACGCGGTAAAACGGCGCATCAGCGAGCTGGAGCAGCGGAAGAAGCGGCTCGTCAAGGCCTACATCTATGACCAGGCCATCGACCGGGCTACCTACGATGACGAGCTGGCGGGCCTCGAAGAGGCCCTGACCTTTACGTCGTTGGAACTCCGGGATGCGGCTGTGGAGGACTTCGACATGGCGGCCTCGCTCGGCTTCGCGAGGGCTGTCATGACAAGGACTTACCAGCTTTGGGAAGCGGCCGATCCGGACCAGAAGCGGCGCCTCCAGAAGCTGATCTTCCCCGAGGGCGTCAGCTTCGACGGAGAGGCACACGAAGAGGCGCTTGGAACCCCCGTAACTGCCTTGATTTTCAGTGTGTTAGGCCCGGAATTGACCGAAAAGGAGGGTTTGGTAGCGCATACGGGATTCGAACCCGTGTTACCGGCGTGAGAGGCCGGCGTCCTGGACCCCTAGACGAATGCGCCACATGTCCGTCGGCAACCCAAGCCCAACGAACGGGCGTAGGGTAGCACACCTCCAAACGGGGGTTCAACCCGGTTTTATTCCGGTCCGCCGCGCCTTTCAATGTAGTACCGTACCCTCTGCGGAACTCTCCGCGCGAGGTCTCGGATGCCCTGGAAGCTGGTCGCCATCGAGGGACAGCTGTCGGTCCCGATCGCAAGCGGCCGTCCCTTGATCGTGGGGCGGTCGGTGGCCTGCGACCTCTCGCTCAATGATCCCACCGTCTCGCGGCAGCACGCCGAGGTCGATGTGGCCCCGGGTGGGGAGGGGGTCCGGGTGCGCGACCTCGCCTCCACGAACGGCACTTTCTTGAACGGCCAGAGGACCTGGGACGGCGTCGCGCCACCCGGCTCCCGCATCGCTTTCGGCAAGGTCGCCTTCGAGGTCCGCGAGGAGGAGCCCACCGCCATCGTCACTCCAGGGCTGTTCGGCGGGACCGGCACGGGCGAGGACCTCCCCCTCGACGCCACGATCCTGCGCCTGATGCCCATCCGCGGCGCGGCCAACATCTCGGAAAAGCTCTCCGAAACCGCCCAGGGCACCTCCCGGCTGCGCATCTCCGGCCAGTCCCCCGCCGATCGGCAGGAGCGCAAGCTCGAGCTCCTCATCGACATCGCCAAGGAGCTTTCGGGTCAGTCCGACATCGACCGCCTGCTCGAGCGGATCGTGGGCCTCACGTTCCAGGTGATGAGCGTGGATCGCGTCGCCATCCTGCTCTCCGGCGACGAAGGGGAACTGCTGCCGCGGATCTCCCGTCACCGGGAGCAGCAAGGGGAAAAAGGCCCCGCGGAGCCCTGGCGCGTGCCGAGCGCCATCGCCCGCAAGGTGGTCAAGGAGCGGGTCGGTCTGCTGCTGGAAAACGTGCCGGTCGATCTCGCCGGCGACGGCACCATCCTCCACCATCAGGTGAAGAGTGCCCTCTGCGCGCCGCTCCTGGGAAGCCAGGGGACGATGCTCGGCCTCATCTATCTGGACAATCTCGGCGCCACCCACTCCTTCGGGGAGGAGGACCTCGAGTTCCTCGCCGCCTTCTCCGGCATGGCGGCGGTCTCCCTGGAAAACAGCCGACTGATCGAGCGCGCGCGGCGGGAGGCGGTCGTCCTCTCCAACTTCCAGCGCTACTTCGCCCCGGACCTGGCCGAGCAGATCGCCGCCCAGGAGGGCTCGGTGCAGCTCGGCGGCTCCAAGCGCCGCGTTTCGGTGCTCTTCGCCGACATCCGCGGCTTCACCTCGCTCTCCGAGGCCATGAGCCCGGACGAGATCGCGACGCTCCTGACCGAGTTCTTCACCGTCATGGTGGAGATCGTCTTCGAGAACGGCGGCACGCTCGACAAGTTCATCGGCGACGCGCTGATGGCCCTCTGGGGAGCGCCGATCGCGCACGACGACGACCCGGACCGCGCCACCCGCGCCGCCGTCGCCATGCAGCTCGCGCTCCAGCGCCTCAACGACGAGTGGAGCCGCAAGGCCCGGCCGCAGCTCTCGGTGGGGATCGGGATCAGCCTCGGCGACGTGTTCGCCGGCAACATCGGCAGCGAGCGGCGGCTGGAGTACACGGTGATCGGGGACGCGGTCAACACGGCGGCGCGGCTCTGCGCCGAGGCCGGCCCCGGCGAGATCCTGATCGCCGAGCCGCTCTTCCGCGAGCTCGCTACCCCGCCGCCCGGCGAAAACCTCGAGCCGCTCCCCCTCAAGGGCAAGGCCAACGCCGTCGCCGTCTACCGCGTCAACTGGCAGGGCGTCGGCGTCCTGTCTCAGTAGGGAGGCTCAGTCCTTCTGCAGGAAGATTACCCGCACCCCGTCCGGGTCGTGGGTCTCGAAGATCAGGTTGCCCTCGTCGTCCTTGCGCAGGCCGCCGGGGATGTTCTTGTCGCGGAAGTGGCACTCCGCGTACGCCTGCTCGGCCGAGCCGACCACCATCACCAGCGACATCTTGTGCTGCGGGCCCTGGTACTCGAAGTTCTCGTCCATGCGGCCTTCGTCCTCGCCGGCCGGGCGGCCGAGCACCTCGATCACGCCGGAGCCGGCCTGGAAGAGCGCGCCCCGGCCATCCTCGCGGTCCCAGTTCTGGAGGCGCGGCAGGGACAGGGAATCCCCATAGAAACGATGGGTGCGGTCGAAGCTCGTCGCACGGATCACTACTCGAAACTGCCGGATCTCCATCTCGGTGTCTCCCCTTTGGTATCGCCCTCGGAACCCTCGGAGCCCCCGGCCTGACGGCCCGGCGGCAGGCACAGCATTATTACATTCGGAGCACACTCGGAGAGGGACTTTCAAAGCCTGAGGGGGGTGGTATCCTTTGCGGCGTGAAACAGAGTCGTCTCCGTGGTGCCCCGGCGCTCGCCGGCCTCCTGCTCGTCTTCGTGCTCGTCGCCGCTTTCCAACTGCCGGCGCCCCCGGGCCCGCCGGCGCCGCTCGGCGGGCAACCGAACCGCACCCCTACCGTCGCCCTCGACGGCCAGGACATCCCGGTCCCGGTGACCATCAACCCGTCCGGTCCGCTCGTCGCCCTGGAGCCCCTGGCTCAACGTCTCGGCGGCGAGGTCATCGCCGAGGAGTCCGGCGAGAGCACCACGCTGCGCATCGAGCAGACCGACGTGGTGCTCGGCCTCGGCAGCGCCATCATCACGGTCGGCGAGACGCTGGTCTCCCTCACCCAGCCCCCGGTGCGCGGCGAAGGGGGGATCATGGTCCCTCTCGACTTCCTGCGCAAGACCTGGGGCGATCTCCTCGGCTACTCCTTCGAGTGGCGGCCCGAGGCCTCGCGCCTCCTGATCACCCGCCGCGGCGCCCGCGAGCTCACGGTGCTCACCGACGTGGTCCACCAGCAGGGGATCACCACGGTGGTGCTCCAGTTCGCCGAGGTGCCGCGTTACCGCATCGAGAGGCAGGCCGGCGAAGTCCACGTGCAGATGATCGCCGACCGTTTGGCAGTTCCGTTCCAGCGCCCCGTGATTGTCGACCCGCTGGTCCGGGAGGTCGCCATCACGCCGGAGCAGGTGCGCGTCCAGCTCATGCCCGGGGCTGAGGCCCAGAGCTACATCCTCGAAAACCCGTTCCGGATCGTGCTCGACGTCCACCAGCCGTCCTCCGTGGAAGTCCCGACGCCGACGATGTCCCGGCCCCAGGATACGCCGGGCCTGCGCACCGTCGTCATCGATCCCGGCCATGGCGGCACCGAGACCGGCGCCATTGGACCCAGCGGTATTCAGGAGAAGGAGCTGACGCTCACTCTCGCCCGCGACCTGGAAGCCCGCCTGGAGCAGTCCGGAATCCGCGTCATCCTCACGCGCAACGAGGACGGCAACGTCCCGCACGACAACCGGACGGCCATCGCCAACCAGAACAAGGCCGATCTGTTCATCTCCATTCATCTGAACTCGTCGCTCGGCTCGGGCGCGTACGGCACCGAGACCTACTTCCTGAGCGCCGAGGCCACGGACGCGCCCGCCGCCCGCTCTGCCGCCGCCGAGAACACGGACGCCGCGCCGGCTCCCGACGAAACCCCGGCGGACCCGCAGGCAATGGAAGATCTCCAGCTCATCCTCTGGGACCTGGCGCAGAGCCACCACATGGCCGAGAGCCAGCGCTTCGCCAAGCTCGTGCAGGGGGAGCTCAACCAGACCCTCCAGCTCCGCGACCGCGGCGTCAAGCAGGCACCCTTCCGCGTGCTCATGGGCGCGGCCATGCCCGCCGTCCTCGTCGAGCTCGGGTTCCTGAGCAACCCGGACGAAGAGAAGAAGCTGCAGGACCCCGAGTACCGCGGCAACCTGATCGCCGCCCTGGCACGAGCGGTCCAGCGCTACAAGGCCCTGGTGGAGCACCGGCCCGATCCCACGCTCCCGGCTCCCGCCGCGACCCCGGCCGTGCCGGGCCAGCCTCCCGCCACACCCTCTCCCTCTCCGCAGCCCGGAGGGCCGGGAGCGCCATGAGCCGGCGCGCGGCGGGGCTGGTCCTCGGCGCAGCGCTCCTCCTCCTCGTCGGCGGCCTCACCTGGTGGCTGCTGGCGGGGCGGAGCGGGCAGCCCGGGACGAAGAGGGGGAGCGTCGAGGAGGCCGGCGGGCCGGTCGCACCGGTCCAGTTCATCCTCTACTTCCCGGCGGACGGCGGCCATCTCGCCGGGGAGCGCCGCGAGCTGCAGGTCACCGAGTCGCCCCGCGACCGCACGCGCAAGATCGTCCAGGGTCTCCTCGCGGGTCCCAAGGCGCAGAACCTCTACAAGCCGTTCCCTCAGGGAGTGAGGCTGGGCTCGGTGCTGCTCGTGGACGATGTCATCTACCTCGACCTCGTCTGGGACGGCCACCCCGAGCCGCCCTCCTCGGGAGCGACCGAAGAGATCCAGCGGATCTACAGCGTGGTCGATTCGATCTGCCTGAACGTGCCGCAGGTGCAGCGGGTCTCGCTGCTCTGGAACGGCTTCCAGCGGCTCACCTTCGGCCATCTCGACCTGAGCCAGCCGATGCGTCCGGACCGGAGCCTCCTGGCCCAGTGATCGACGCGATCGGAGTGTTCGATTCCGGGGTCGGCGGGTTGACCGTGGTCACGGCGCTCCGCCGCCGGATGCCGCGCGAGTCAATCCTCTACCTGGGGGACACGGCGCGCCTCCCCTACGGCAGCAAATCGCCGGACACGGTCACCCGCTACACCCGGCGCAACATCGAGTTTCTGACCGAGCGCGGGGTCAAGGCGGTGGTGGTGGCCTGCAACACGGCCTCGGCGCTGGCCCTGCCGGACCTGGAGCCCGGCTTCCTCAATGTCCCCACCTGGGGAGTGATCGGCCCGGGAGCCCGCAAGGCCGCCGAGGTGAGCCGCGGCAAGGTGGGGATCATCGCCACGGAGGCGACCGTGCGCTCGGACGCCTACGCCCGGGAGCTGCGCCGGCTGCGTCCCGACCTGGAGATCCTGAGCCAGGCCTGTCCGCTCCTCGTGCCCCTGGTCGAAGAGGGCTGGCACGACGATCCGGTGACGGAAGAGGTGGCGCAACGCTATCTCGCGCCGCTCCTCGAAGCCGGGATCGACACCCTGGTCCTCGGCTGCACGCACTACCCGCTGCTCAAGACGGTGCTCCAGCGGGTCGTGGGCCCGGACGTGGTCCTGGTGGACTCGGCCGAAGCCGTGGCCGAAGTGGTGGCCGAGGGCCTGGCCGAGCGCGGCCTCGAAGCGGGAGACCAGCCGCCCATGAGCCACCTCTGCGTGACCGACGCCGGAGAGGGCTTCCGCCGGCTCGCCTCCCGCATCCTGGGAGAAGCGGACCTCCCCCTGGAGTGGGTGGAAGTGACCTGAAGGTCATTGGTTCCGCCGGCATCCGCCTAGCCCCTAGGGCTCTTTGGTATATCAGCTCCCCTTCCGCGCGCTCCCCGCGCCGGAGTCTTTCCTGGCGGATGCCTTTCGGGGTGCAAAGCCCCGCGCCCGTGCTGATGCAGCAGCTCTTGGTAGCGGCGCAGCAACTGGTGGGCGGCGAGCAGGGCGTCCAGAAAGGCGACGAGGTTGCTGCGCTGGGTCTCAGGCAGGGTCTCCAGCGCCTCGACCCGCTCGCGGAGGCGGAAGTCGCGCCGGGGCTCTCCGCCGCTCCGGCCGGTCATCAGGTAGTCCAGGCTCACTCCCAGCACCTCGCCCAGCGTGGGCAGGAGGTCAGGCCGCGGGAGGTAGATCCCGCGTTCATACTTGCTGATCTGGGACGGCTTCGCCCCGACCCGGTCCGCGAGCTCCTTCTGATTCCAGCCCTTCGCCCGCCTCAGACGTGCGATCCGGCTTCCCAGGCTTTCGGCGGATTCCCCCTCGGTGGTCCCCAATCGCTCCCTCCTTTCCGGTTCCGGCGCTCACACGCCGCGAAGCACATTCTTCTGAAGATCAGGATGGTTGTCAACGTTCAGGACCTCAGATCCAGTATCTGAGGACATCTAATCCACGAACTTGGCCGCTCAAGAGGATCTTCATGAGGCGACCAGGGATTGTCTTTGCAGGAGTTCTGTTTCTGTTTAGCGCGAAAAATGTCTACACTAGGCGAGACTGGCAACGACAGACGTTGCGTCCGTGGGCGTCGGGACCATTCCGGCACCCGCCCGGCCCGCGGCAAGGAGGACGACAATGTTCCGTAGCAATCTGCACCGGGGAATCACGGCAGTGGTGTACGTTGCGGCGATGGCTCTCGCCGGAGCGCGTCCGGTAGCGGCAGAGGGTCCGGTCTGGCGCAATGCGTGGGACTGGCTGGGCAGGCTCTGGAGCGGCGTGACCTTCCTGCAGCCGGCGTACGAGGCGGTTGGGCCCGAGATCGACCCGGATGGCGGTCCCAAGGCAACTGGAGACTGCGGGCCTGAGATCGACCCGAACGGTGTTCCCCGGCCTCGGCCATGCCCAGGGGCAGGACTGGAGATCGACCCCAACGGGTGATGTCAGACGAGGGGATCGGCGGGCGAGGTGGCTTTCCATGTCATCCTCGCCCGCAGTAGCGCTCAGCCGCGTCCAAATGTGAGAGAATGCGATGGGTTTTCCGCTTTCCCGCAATCCTGGAGGCCGAATGACCGAACATCCCCCCAGCGAGTTGCTGACGGGCTTTCTGTTGGGCCGGCTCGCCCCTGCCGAGCACCGGCTCGTATTCTTCCACCTGCTGCGCGGCTGCCGCCTCTGCCGGGAAGAAATGGCGCCGCTGGCCGATGCGATGTTTCGGCCGGGACGGGGAGAGGTGCCTCCCGACACGGATCCGGACTACGACGGCCCGATCGGCCGGGCTTTCGCCCGCGTCCTCGGGTGGAAAGGGGACCGGGAGCGGGAGCGGGCTGAATCAGAGCGAAAGGTATCCGAGCTCGTCGGTGCGACGCGCGCGGGCGTCCTGCCCGAGGCCGAGGAATTCTGGACCTGGGGCCTCTGTGAGGTGCTCCTGGAGCGAAGCTGGAGCCAGCGCCACGAAGATCCCAAGCAGATGCTTCATCTCTCGGGGCTGGCGGCTGAGGCGGCGGACCGGCTCGACGCGGAGAAGTACGGCGTGCCGGAGACCTTCGACCTGAGGGCCAGAGCCTGGGGGGAGTACGCGAACGCCTGCCGTGTGTCGGATGATCTAGTCCAGGCGGAAGGGGCGATCAGCCGCGCCCTGGAGCTGCGCAAGCAGGGGAGCGGCTCAGAGCTGCTCCGCGCGCGGCTCGCCGAGCTGACCGCCGGCATCCTGTCCCACCAGCGGCAGTTCCCCGCGGCCTTCCAGGCGCTCGACCTGGCTTACACGATCCACCGGAAGCAAGGGGATCTCCAGAGCGCGGCGCGTGTCCTGGTCCAGCGGGGGATCTACACCGGCCGGAGCGGCGACCCCGAGCAGGGCATCCAGATCCTCGCGCAGGCACTGTGCCAGATCAGTGAGGACGACGACCCGAAGCTGCGGTTCCTCGTCCTGCACAACATCCTGCTTTTCCGGGTGGAACGGGGGGAGTTCCGGACGGCCAGCCTGCAGCTCTTCGAGATGCGTCCCCTCTACGCCCGGCATGCCGGCGCGGTCGACTTGGTGAAGCTGCGATGGATCGAGGGACGGATCGCCGCGGGTCTGGGCGAGTGGGACAAGGCGGAGAGGGCCTTCCGGCAGGTGAGGGAGGACTTCGAGGAACGCGGCCAGATCTACCACTCCGCCGTCCTGGGCCTGGAGCTCGCGGCGATCTGGCTGCGGCAGGGAAAGACCGAGGCCGTTCGGAACCTCGTCACGGAAACGCTCGAGGTCTTCCGCTCGCGCTACGTGGCCCGCGAGAGCATCGCTGCCCTCCTCATGCTCCGGGACGCTCTCGAACGCGACCTTGCCACCCTTGAGCTTGTGGCCATGGTGGCAAGCGTGCTGGAGCAGCACGCTCCGGAAGCGTTCTAGTGCGCCGTCACACTCCGATCGACGGATAGCTTTCATGCAGGGGCGGCCCCTACCCACTGGGTAGCTGTCTCCAACGAGCGGGTACGTAGCCCCAATGAGTGGTTGGAGCGGTCTACTCACCGGATAGAGGGGGCTACCCACTGATAGCTGTCTCCAACGAGCGGGTAGGTAGCCCTAACGAGTGGTTTGAGTGGTCTATCCACTGGGTAGCTCGCTCAAACGAGTGGGTAGCTGGCTCCAACGACTGGATAGGCGGTTCAAACGACCCGTTTGAGGTGTCTACCTACTGAGTAGAGGGGTCTACCCTCGGACTTTGACGACGTACTAGGGCTTGCTCTGCCGCCCCATCTCATCCCGGATCATCTCGCGAAGCATCGTCTGCAGTTCCTCGCGGGGCAGCGCGCCGAGCAGCGCCAGGAGCGCCGCGGGCGGCCGCTTCCTACCCGGCTGCAGCCCTAACTCCCCTAGGAGCCACTCCGGGTCTTTTGGCGGCGTGGCCCCGAAGAACAGGCTCAGCGGTTCGATCCCCAGTACGCGGGCGATCTCATAGACGTGGGCCACCCGGAGCTGGATGCGCCCCTTGAAGAGGCTGTTCAGGTAGCCCTGCCCCATCCCAAGCCGGCGCTCGATCTCCCTCCGGGAGAGGCCGGACGAGCGGATGGTGCTCTCCAGCTCAGAGAGAACGCTCTTCGACTCTTCGGTAGTCATCTCGGTCGGCATGGCTAGTAGATTGTATCCGAATCTCAGAGCGTCTGACCACATCGCGCTCCATTTGTCAACGCGCCTTCTCCTGCCCGATCCACCATTCGACGTGCCGCTCCAACACGCTCAACGGTAGAGAGCCGCTGCTGAGCACCGCCTCGTGGAAGCGGCGAAGGTCGAACTTCGGCCCCAGCTCCCGCTCCGCCTGGCGGCGCAGCTCCCAGATTTTGGCGCTCCCCATCTTGTAGGCCAGGGCCTGCCCCGGCATGGATGTGGAGTAGCGCAAGGTCTCCGTGCCGATCTGGATGGGAGTTTCGAGGAGCCGGTCCTGCATGTACTCGATGGCCTTGGAACGCGGCCATCCCAGGGCGTTCATGCCGGTGTCCACGACCAGGCGGTTGGAGAGGAACATGTCCATGGCGAGCCGTCCATACAAGGCGTACGGGTCGTCATAGAGCCCCATCTCGATCCCCAGCTCGGAGGCATACTCGGCCCACCCCTCGACGAAGGCGGTGTGGTAGAGGTTGCTCCGCAGCTTGGGCAGCCCTACGTTCTCCAGTTGCAGGGCAATCTGGAAGTGATGGCCGGGCAGCAGCTCGTGGTAGATGAGCGCAGCAGCTCCCACGAGAGGCCGCTGATCCAGCTTGGAGCCGTTGAAGAGATACCAGCCGGAGGGGTCGGCCGGGCCGGGCTGCTTGTAGAGGCCGAATGTCCAGGAGCCTTCGAGAGCGGGGTCCAGCCGCTTCACCCCGTACGGCGCCTTGGGAAGGCGCTGAAAATACCGTCCGATGAGCGGCTCGATCTTCCGCACCGGGGCCATGAGACGCTCGCCGACCTCCTCGGGCGTCTTTGCCAGAAAGCGCGGATCGGTGCGGAGGAGGTCGTGAAACTGCCGCGGGGTGCCCTGGATCCCGAGCTGGCGGCGGATCTCCGCCATGCGCGCTTCGAGCCGCGCGACCTCGTCCAGGCCGCGGCGGTGGACCTCCTCGGGCGTCGCGTCCAGCCCGGTGTGATAGCGCACCAGGAAGCGGTAGGCCTCGGGTCCGCCTGGGTACTGTCCCAGGCCGACGCGCTCGGGCGCGGCCTTGCGGTAGTCCCCCTCCAGCATCGCCGCGAGCCGCTCCAGGGCGGGGTTGAGCTCCTCCTTGATGACCTTCGCGACCTGCGCGTGAAAGGCCTCGGATTCTTTTGGTTCGATGGGAACGAGGCGGTCGGGGGCGACTGCGAAAAGGCTCCGCTCCGCCGGCTGGGCAAAGGCGCGGAACAGGGGGACCATCTGGTCGACGGTCTCCTTGGGGATCAGGAAGCCCTTCGTCCGCTGCCACTCCGCCTGGGCTTGAAGCTGCCCCACCCACCGTGGATATTGCCGCAGGAGCCGGAGGTAGCTGGCGAGGTCCTCCCGCGAGGAGAAGGTGTGGCGCGTGTAGACCTCGTGCACCGCGGGCAGCGGCAGGGTGTAGGGGGTGATCTGCGAAAGGAGGGCGAGGTGGTCCGCGGCCGCAACCCCCTGCTTCAGCTCCCACTCGAGCACGGCCCAGGTGAGCCAGTCCTCGTGCTTCAGCGAGGCCGGGTCGATCCGTTTCAGCCGTTCGAGGAACATCCGATAGGCGGCGGTCTCCTGGCGCGAGCTTTCCTCGGAGATCTCGGGGAGGCTCTCGACCGGCAGCCCCTGCTGCAGCCGCAAGACGGGCTCGTGGTCGAGCCGGTATTGCCAGGTATCCGCCACGATCCTGTCGAGAGAATCGTTGTTGGCAAGAAGGGCAAGGAGCACAAGGGCTAGCTTCATGCCAGCCCTCCGGAAGTGAACTGAGTCTTCAGGACGACGGGGCGGTCGAGACGGAAGAGCGGCAGGGGCTCCGCCTCTCCCAGGACCAGGGCCGCGACGTGCTCCCCCACGGCCGGGCCAAGCTTGAAACCGTGCCCCGAGCCGCCGCCGACGATCCAGGCGTTGGGAAGCCCGGGGTGGCGGTCGATGAGGAGGTGACCGTCCGGGCTGTTTTCATACTGGCAGACGCGGGATTCGAGCAGCGGCGCGCCGGCCAACGCGGGGAAGCGGAGCGCGAGATGGCGCCGCACCCGCTCCAGGGTTTCCGGGCTTGGAGTGCGCTCGCCCGAGGTCGGATCGAACGGCTCCCCGCGGGTGTCGTCCGCGACCTTGAAGCCACGATGGTCGTTGCCCGGGATGCCGTAGAAGAACCGCTCCCCGGATTCGATCCAGACCGGGAGATCGCGCCAGCCTGCCGGAGTGCCGAAGAAGAAGACCTCCTGGCGGGTCGGGCGGACTGCGACATCAGGAAAGAGGGTGTTGAGCCATGCTCCACAGGCGAAGACGAAGGCGTCGGCCTCCAGGGTGGAGCCGTCAATGAGGATGCGGTCCTCCTCGATCGAGACCGTGCCCTGCCGGAACCCGCCCGCCGCCTCCGCCACCGCCCGGCATGCCCGCCGGGCCATCAGGTAGCCGGCGGTCTCCTCGAAGAAGACGCTGGAGATCCCCTCGAAACCGACTTCAGGGAAGCGCCTCCGGGCCTCGTCCAATCCAATCTCGGTCGCGGTGAGCCCGGCTTCCTCGAGGAAGGGAAGTGCCGGACGGACGTAGGCATCCCCGGGTCCGCACAGCCAGAGCGCTCCGGTCTGATGGTAGAGAGGGATGTTCCCTCCGGACAAATACCGTTCGGCCTCGCGCCAGGCCGCGAGCGAGCGGACCACCCATTGGACATAGATCCTGTCCGGCCCGTAGATGCCGCGGAGGATGCGGGTCTCGCCGCCCGAGCTGGCGCGGGCGTTCCCCGGACCCCAGGCATCGATCAGGGTCACGCGGCACCCCCGCTCGCGCAGGCGCAGGGCGGTCCAGCCGCCGAAGGCGCCGGCGCCCACGACCGCGACGTGAGGAAGGGAGGACATCGGCGGCTCAGGAGCATATCCGATAAACTCCCCCCGTTTGGGGGGCCGGCAGCCCCTTGGAGGAGCATGGTTTGATCAGCGAAAAGTCCAAGGCGGAGCTCATCGACCAGGTCGTCGAGCGCATCCACGCCCGTCGAGACGGCGATGCTTCCGAGCGGTTCGTGCGCCAGTTCTACGCTCATGTCCCCCCGGGGGACATCCTCGGCGACACTCCGGATAACCTTGCCGGAGCGGCCCTCGCCATCTGGGAGCTCGCGCAGGAGCGGGTGCCCGGACAGCCCAAGGTCCGGGTCTACACTCCGCGCATCGAGGCCAACGGCTGGGAGTCGTCGCACTCGGTCGTCGAGATCGTCAACGACGACATGCCCTTCCTGGTGGATTCCGTGAGCGCCGAGCTCCGCCGCATGGATGCCGAGGTCCAGCTCCTGATCCATCCGATCGTGCACGTGGAGCGGGATGCCGACGGCCGCCTCCTGGACCTGGCCGGCGAGCACTCCGAGTCGTTCATGCACGTCCGGGTGAGCGCGCAGCCCGCGGCCCGGCACGAGAAGATCCGGGCCCGGGTCGAGGCGGTCCTGTCGGACGTGCGCGCCGCGGTGGACGACTGGAACACGATCCGGAAGCGCTGCTGGGACCTCATCGCCGAGTTGGAGAAGACGCCACCGCGGCTCCCCCGCCGGGAGATCGCCGAGGGTATCGCCTTCCTCGAATGGCTGGTGGACAACCACTTCACCTTCCTCGGCTACCGCGAGTACAGCTTCGAGGGAGAGGGAGAGGTGGCGGTGGCGCGGGTGCTTCCCGAGACCGGGCTGGGCATCCTGCGCAACGAGTCCTTCCCCATCTTCGAGGGGCTGCGCAACCTGGGCACCCTGCCCGAGGACGTCCGCCACTTCCTGCGCCAGCCGGCGCTGCTGCTCATCACCAAGGCGAACCGCCTCTCGACCATCCACCGGGCGGTGCCCATGGATGCCATCGCCGTGAAGTGCTTCGATCCCAAGGGCAACGTCACGGGCGAGCGCATCTTCGTCGGCCTGTTCACCGCGTCGGCCTACTCGCGCAGCCCGCGCACCATCCCGATCCTGCGCCAGAAGGTGGAGAGCTCGCTGGAGCGCGCCGGCTTCCCCGCCGACAGCCACGACGGCAAGGCGCTGACCAACGTCCTGGAGACCTATCCCCGCGACGAGCTGTTCCAGATTTCCGAGGACGAGCTGTTCCGGATCTCCATGGGCATCCTGCCGCTCCAGCAGCGGCCGAGGATCGCGCTCTTCGTGCGCCGCGATCCGTTCGAGCGCTTCGTCTCCTGCCTGGTCTTCGTGCCGCGGGACCGCTACGACACCGACCTGCGCCTCGCTTTCCAGGCCATCCTCGCCCGCGCCTACCGCGGCAAGGTGACTGGACACCACACGCATCTGACCGACGAGGCCCTGGCCCGCCTGCATTTCCATGTCGCCACCACGCCGGGGCGGATCCCGAACGTGGACCCCGAGGACGTGGAGAGGCAGCTTCAGGACGCGGCGCGCTCCTGGGGCGAGCGGCTGGGGGAGGCCCTGGTCGAGAAGCACGGCGAGGAGGAGGGGCTCCGCCTGGCCCGGCGCTACGGCAAGGCGTTTCCGGCCGCCTACCAGGAGCGCTTCGCAGGGGCCGGAGCGGTCTTCGACGTCGAGCTGCTGGAGCGCTCCCTCGCGACCGGCAACCTCGCCTTCGATCTCTACCGCTCTCCGGAGGCCGGCCCTGGCGAGGTCGGCATCAAGATCTATGGTACCGGCGGCACGGTCCCGCTCTCGGACATCCTCCCCATGCTGGAGAACATGGGGCTCAAGGTACTGGAGGAGATGCCCTACGATGTCCGGCCGTCCGAAAGCGGCGAGGAGGTCTCCATCCGCGATTTCCGGCTGATCACCGAAGACGGCACGCCGGTCGATCTATCCCAAGTCAAAGCCCCGTTCGAGGAGGTCTTCGGCCATGTCTGGCTCGGCGAGATGGAGAACGACGGCTTCAACCGGCTCGTATTGCAGGCCGGGCTCGTGGGCCGTGAGGTCACCGTCCTGCGCGCCTACTGCAAGTACCTGCGCCAGGCACGGATCACGTTCAGCCAGGCGTACATGGAGCGCACCCTGGCGCGCAACCCGGAGATCACCCGGCACCTGATGGACCTCTTCCTCACCCTCTTCGACCCCGCCAGGCAGGAGAGTGCCAAAGAGCGTGCCGCCACCCTGGTCTCTGAAATCGGGACCCTGCTGGACCAGGTCAAGAACGTCGACGAGGACCGCATCCTCCGGCGCTTCCTGAACCTCGTCGAGGCCACGCTGCGGACGAACTTCTTCCAGAAGGACGCCGCGGGCAACCTGAAGAGCTACCTTTCCCTGAAGCTCGACTCGCAGCTCATCGAGGAGCTGCCGCTGCCGCGCCCGTTCCGCGAGGTCTTCGTGTTCAGCACCCGGGTAGAGGCGATCCATCTGCGGGGCGGCCGGGTGGCGCGGGGGGGCATCCGCTGGTCGGACCGGCCGGAGGATTTCCGCACCGAGGTCCTGGGACTGATGAAGGCGCAGATGGTGAAGAACGCCGTCATCGTGCCGGTCGGCTCCAAGGGCGGTTTCGTGGTCAAGCGTCCACCCGCAGGCGGCCGCGAGGAGCAGCAAAAGGAAGGGATCGAGTGCTACAAGATTCTGATGCGCGGGCTCCTCGACATCACGGACAACCTGCGCGGCAGCGAGGTCGTGCCGCCGCCGGACGTGGTGCGGCGCGACGATGACGATCCCTATCTCGTGGTAGCCGCGGACAAGGGCACCGCCACCTTCTCCGACATCGCCAACGGAGTTGCCGCGGAGTACGGCTTCTGGCTCGACGATGCCTTTGCCTCCGGCGGCTCCTCGGGCTACGACCACAAGCGGATGGCCATCACCTCGCGCGGCGTCTGGGAGTCGGTGAAGCGCCATTTCCGGGAGCTCGGCAAGGACACTCAGACCCAGGACTTCACGGTCGTGGGCGTCGGCGACATGTCCGGGGACGTGTTCGGCAACGGCATGCTGATGTCGCCGCACATCCGTCTGCTGGCGGCCTTCGACCACCGGCACATCTTCATCGATCCGGACCCGGATGCCGCGCGCAGCTACGAGGAGCGCAAGCGGCTCTTCCAACTGCCGCGCTCCTCCTGGGCGGATTACGACCCGACGCTGATCTCCGAGGGAGGCGGCGTGTTCGAGCGCGGTGCGAAATCGATCCCGATATCGCCGCGGATGGCGCAGGTCTTCGGCATATCGGGTGAGCACCTGAGCCCGGCCGGGCTGATCCAGGCCCTGCTCAAGGCGGAAGTGGAGCTGCTCTGGTTCGGCGGCATCGGCACCTATGTCAAAGCCCGCACCGAGAGCCATGCCGACGTGGGCGACCGGGCCAACGACGCGTTGCGGGTGGACGCCGCGGACCTCCGGGCGAAGGTGATCGGCGAGGGGGCGAACCTGGGCATGACCCAGCGCTCCCGCGCCGAGTACGCGCTGCGCGGAGGCCGGCTCAACACCGATTTCATCGACAACTCGGCGGGCGTCGACTGCTCCGACCACGAGGTCAACATCAAGATCCTGCTCGGCGACGTGGAGCGATCGGGCAAGCTGTCCCGGCCGCAGAGGGACGAGCTGCTGCGCGAGATGACCGACGAGGTCGCCGCCCTGGTCCTGCGCGACAACTACCTCCAGACCCAGGCGCTGTCGGTGACGCAAGTGGTCAGCGCCCATCTGCTGGAGCGGCTGGCGCGGTTCGTCAAGGAGCTGGAGCGGGGCGGCCGGCTCGACCGCGCGATCGAGTTCCTGCCCGACGACGAGACGATCGCCGCGCGCGCCAGACAGGGTCTCGGTCTCGTGCGGCCGGAGCTGTCCGTCCTCCTCTCCTACTCCAAGATGGCGCTCTACGAGGAGATCCTCCCCTCGGACCTGCCGGACGATCCGCACCTGCAGGAGGACCTCAAGCTCTACTTTCCCACCCCGCTGCGGAAGAAGTACGCGAAGGCGATCGGCGGCCACCGGCTGAGCCGGGAGATCATCGCCACGGCGGTGACGAACAGCATCGTGAACCGGGCCGGGGTCACCTTCGTCCACGAGGTCAAGGAAAAGACCGGCCTGTCCGCGGCCGACATGGCCCGTGCCTACGTGGTCACCCGCGAGGTCTTCGCCCTGCGCGAGATCTGGACCGCGATCGAGGCGCTGGACAACCGGGTCCCCTCTACCCTGCAGGCCCAGATGCTGCTGGAATGCGGCCGGCTGATCCAGCGCGCCACGGTCTGGTTCCTGACCGAGTGCCGCCAGCCGCTGGACATCGGCGGCCAGGTCAAGGCGTACGGCGCCCGGGTGCGGGAGCTCACGGGCCAGCTCGGCGAGCTGATCCCCGAGGCGGAGCGGGTCCACCTCCTGCACCAGGCGTCGGCCCTGACGGCCAAGGGGGTGCCGGAAGAGCTGGCGCAGCGCATCTCCTCCCTGAGCTGGATGCTGCCGTTGCTCGACATCGTGCGGATCTCGCGCGTGGCGTCGGTGCCGCTGCCCGAGGTGGGAAAGACCTACTTCGCGATCGGCGCCCGCTTCGGGTTCGACTGGCTCCGCCGGGCGGCGACGGGCCTCCCCACGGACAAGGTCTGGGACAAGCTGGCGGTCACGGCGATCATGGACGACCTGTTCAGCCAGCAGGGAGAGCTGACCGCGCGCGTCCTGTCCGGGGTGCGCAAGGGCGGGGACGCCAACCGGGCGGTCGACGCCTGGGTCGAGGAGCGCCGGCCGCTCGTGACCCGGACCGAGCAGCTCCTCGCCGAGCTGAAGTCGGTGGGCACGCCGGACCTCGCGATGCTGGCGGTGGCGAACCGCCAGCTCAAGTCGATGGGGGGAGTGGGCCCGTCCGGGACCTGAGATGACGGCCTTTCCCTTCCGTCCCTGGGTGCGGAGCACCAGCCGGCGGGCGATGATCTGGGGAGTGGGAGTGGTGGCGGCGGTGGGCGCCGGCTCCTGGTGGCTGGAGCGCGGCGAGACCCAGGCCTGGGGCCGCGCCTTCGGGGTGCTCCTCGCCTACAGCCTGCTCTTCTGGGTGACCCTGTTCAAGATCTGGTGGACGGCCGGCCGCGCCGCGGTGGCCGTCGATTCCGAGGCCCTCTACTATCAGCCGCTCCATACTTTCCAGCCGACGCGGGTCCCGTTCGCCCGGATCCTCGCCTGCAATCCCCGCCCCGGTACCGAGGCCTTGCGCGTCGTGGTCGAAAAGAAGGGAACGGCCCGCGAGCTCTTCCTGAATCTGGCTGTAGTGAAAGGCCAGCACCAGTTCCTCGACCTCCTGGCCGAGCGCCTGGAAGCCGAGGGTCTGGAGCGGGTGGGGGAGAGGGCTTGGAGCCGGCCGGACTTCGAGGAGCCTGGGGTTGAAACCCCAGGCTAGAAAAGTACAGCCTCCTCCGGAGGCTGGAGGCGCAGCAGGCTGCGCCTCGTCACAGATGCTTTCGGAAGCTCGCCCCCGGAGGGGGCGATACTCTTCTAGCCTGGGGTTTCAACCCCAGGCGGGTGCCTACCGCCGGGTGCTCGCCGGGGCTTCCTTGCCCGTGGCGAAGCCGGTGACGATGTAGGTGCCGGAGCGCTGGTCCTTCTTCAGGCGGATGATGTTCTTGCGCGAGGCATCCTCCAGCAGCTCGGAGAAGCTGGCGTAGCCGTAGTAGCCCTCGTTGAAGGAGGGCTTCTTGCGCTGCATCGTCTGCTTGATCATCGAGCCCCAGAGCACGTCCTTGTTCTCGCGGAGCAGCGCCTGGATCGCGTCGACCATCAGGCTGAACGCCTCGGCGGTCTTCTTGTTCAGGCCGTCCAGCTTCGGACCCTTCTGGGAGTCGCGCCAGACGTCCTCGTAGTAGAGGAACTCGTCGCAGTTGTCGATCAGCAGCGCGGATGACGAGTTCTTCACCCCGATGCCGATCACGTACTTGTTGTTCTCCTTGAGCTTCGAGACCAGCGGCGAGAAGTCGCTGTCGCCCGAGAGGATCACGAACGTGTCCAGGTGCTCCTTGGAGTAGGAGAGGTCCATGGCGTCGACGACCATCTTGATGTCGGCGCTGTTCTTGCCCGAGTAGTACTTCTGCGGGATGTCGATCAGCTCGATGGCCGCTTCGTGGAAGCCGCGCTTGTAGTCGCTGTAGCGCTCCCAGTCGGCATAGGCCTTCTTGACGATGATCTTGCCCTTCTCCAGCAGGCGCTCGAGGACCAGCTCGATGTCGAACTTGCCGATGTCCGAGTCGCGGACGCCGAGCGCGATGTTCTCCAGGTCGCAGAACATGGCGATCTTGCGCTCGTCGGCCATCCGCTGGCGCTCGGGCACGGAGATGATGATCTCGCGGCCGACCGTCTCGAAGTCGCTCGCCGGGATCGTGAAGCTCTCGCTGCGGGAGGAGCGGATCTGGGTCATGCCGCCCGTGCTGCCTGCGGCCGCCGAGATCTGGGCCAGAGGCGCCATCGGCGCCATGGGAGGATTGACGGCCACGCGCCGGGGAGACGGAGCCTCCTCGTACACCGGCTCGGCAGCTTCCTCTTCGTCCTCGTCGGCGGGAGCCGCGGCTCGAACCTCCTTGCCGCCCTCCTTGCGTCCGCGTCCGCGGCTGCGGCGGGGCCGGCGGCGTTTGGCTTCGCCCCGCGCCTCTTCCTGAGCTGCGGCGTCGGCACCCTCGACGGGCTCGGACTGGGCGGAGAGCTCCTCCTCTTCGTCATCGTCCTCATCTGCCTCGTCGACCGGTTCGGGTTCCGGGACCAGGTCGGGCTGGCCCATCTGCAGCTCGCCCGACTCGTCCGGCTCCTCTTCGAGGAACTCGGTGGGCACGGGCTGGCTGCGCCAGGCGGGCTCCGGGTCAGATCTTGGCTCGTGGGGCTCGTGGCGCCAGGTCGGCTCGGTCTCCAGCGAGGTCGACGTCTCTCTCAGGGATTCCGGAGACAGCGGGACGCTCTCAGGTGCGACGGAGGTCGGGGTCTCGGGGGAGGGGGTGCTTTGGGGTGCCTTCTCCTGGGGCCGGTCCTTCTCTTCTTTGGCGCCCTCGGCCGTGGGGCGCAGCCACCATGGTGTCAATGTTTTACGTCCTTTCCCGGGCCCGTGGCGGGACCCGCTGGATTGCGGTCTTGCATCATCAAAAGTCGTCTCTTGGAGCTTCAGCTCGGGCTATTGCGGCGGGGGGCGGACCGGACAGCCGGGTGGATTCTACCACGGTGGTTTAATCTAGGTCGAAGGGGCGGGGCGGGGGGCCCTTGTCCGGGTCTTCCTCGGCGCGGCGCAGGGCCTCGCGGAACTTTTCTTCCATGAGGCGATCGCGGTCCTTCATCGCCGCGACCTCGCGCTGGAAGACGTCCTCGGCCCGGGCCTTGTCGTCGTCGAGCCCCTTGAGGAGGGAGTCGAAGTCCTTGCCCCCGGCGAGAGGCTGCTTGGCCTTGCGGTGGGAGAGGACCTCGCCCGTCTCGGCGTCGATCACCAGGTCGGAGCTGCAGTCGGGACAGCGGACGGTCAGCTTGCGGGTCTCGCTCACTCCTCGATTCTACCTGCATTCTGCTACCGTACGCCCCATGACGACCGAAGAGAGACTTCCCAGTCGTGACGAAACCTGGCAGCTCCTCTGCCAATACACGCAGAAGGAAGGCCTGCGCAAGCATGCGCTCGCCGTCGAGGCCTCGATGCGCCACTACGCCCGCCTCTGGGGCGAGGACGAGGAGCTCTGGGGCCAGACCGGGCTGATCCACGATTTCGACTACGAGCGCTGGCCCGACGAGCAGAACCACCCCTTCCGCGGCGTCGAGATCCTGGCCGAGCAGGGCTATCCCGAGGTGATGCGGACCGCGATCCTGGGTCACGCTCCCTACAGCGGAGTGCCGCGGGAGACGAAGCTCGCCAAGACGCTCTATGCCTGCGACGAGCTGTCCGGCTTCGTGACGGCGGTGGCCCTGGTCAAGCCGAGCAAGTCGCTCAAGGATGTGGACGTGGCCTCGGTGAAGAAGCGCTTCAAGGAGAAGGCCTTTGCCCGCGGCGTCCACCGCGAGGACATCTTCCAGGCCACCGAGGAGCTGGGCGTTCCCTTGGACGAGCACATCGCGAACGTCATCCAGGCGCTTCAGAACGAGTCGGAGCGGTTGGGGCTTTAGATCGGGCCGTCACCGCTTAAAGACTAGCGGAGGCCGCTTCGCACCGAGCCGTCGTCGCTTCAGGTTCGGCGGCCATGGCTTGAGATCAAGCCGCCATCGCTTCAGGTGAAGCGGCCACGGCTTGGAACGAAGCCGCCGTGGCTTGGGATGAAGCGGCCGTGGCTTGAAGCCGAGCGATGGTGGCTCAAAGGGAAGCTGCCACCGCTCAAGGCGGAGGGACCAGCCAGACCGCTCCGGCCGCCAGTCCCAACGCCGCCAGCAGGCAGCCGAGGAGAAACGTCCTCGGCCGGTAGATCGGGTAGATCTGCTTGCGCGGATTGGGGATCTCGTAGATCCAGCCGTCCCGGTCCCGGAAGGCGAGATTCAGGGGAAGCCGGACGCCTGGGTCTACCAAGAGATAGCGCACCCCCAGATTCTGGTAGTGCCGCGTATCCTCCTTCCCTCGATACCTCAGCTCGGGCATCTCTCCCCACCAGCCCGCCAGAATCGGCTTCAGGCGATTCACGTACTCCGCCGGCGCCATGGGGTTGTAGACCCGGGCGTCGGAGAGGCCGTAGAGCAGCGGGGTGTTGGGCGGGAAGCTCCGTCCCAGCGCGGCCATCCGGTAATCCTCCAAGTGGTCCTGAAGGAACCGGATCGGAGCGTTGGGCACATTGGCCAGCCGTTGCGGCATGGGCGGGTTCGCCGGCAGGTGGAACAGGAGCAGCTCGGCCGCAATGAGCACCGCGGCGGCCGGGGCCGTCCAGCGCCTCCCAAATGCCAGGAGCAGAGCTCCGAGGACCAGGAACCGTCCCTGCCAGTAGAGAGAGCCCATCCGCAGCGATTCCAGCGGGCCTTCCTGTGAGAGGTATCCCCAGGCGATCACCGCCCCCAATGCGGTGGCCGCCAGGATGATGGTCCACCGCCGGATCTCCCCCAGGCGCACCCGCTCCAGCGTGCATGCCCCCAGGTAGGAGAGGCTGAAGGCCAGGGGGAGCAGCAGCCGGCGCGTGCCCGGTCCCCAGGGGGAGAGCAGGAGCAGGCAGACGGCCGCGACAACCAGGAAGAGCCGCTCCTGCGGGAAGCGCCGTCCTGCCCACAACGCGAGCAGGACGGCGAGGAGGGTCACGGAGCCCGGGAAGCCGGCGGCATCCTCGTTGGTGTTGTTCAGTCCCCAGTAGTCCACGTAGCGGCTGTTGCCATAGGCATTCGGAGCCACGATCGGCAGCCAGTGCTCGGCGAGAGCTCCCCGTTGCAGATTGATCTCCCGGGAGGCACGGAGGGTTTCTGGGAGGTAGTCCACGAACGGGAGCAGGGCCGGGGCAGCCACGGCACCGGCGAGAACTAGCGCCAGCGCCATCCTTTTGACATCGCAGATCAGGCAGAGGCCGGCGGCGTACAGGATCGTCTCGGGATGCCCCCCGAGGAGCAGGGCGAACGTAGCGAGCGAGAGAAGGAGGAAGTCCCGCCTTCCGCCCTCCTGCCGCCAGCGGACCAGGCCGTAGAGCACGGCAGGCAGCCAGGCCCCCGAGTTGGCCATGGGCCAGCCGACCCAGAGGATCACGAACCCTCCGAGGCCGAAGGCGAGCGCTCCGGCGAGGGACGGTCCCTCTCCGAGTCCCTGCCGGCGCATCCAGAGGAAGGAGAAGGTCAGGGCCAGGAGGACCCGGAGCGTCGCCATCACCCCAGCCGCCCGCGGCCAGGGCATGGGCAGGGCTGCCAGCGCGATCGGCTGCAGCGCCTGGGATTGGGGGTCGGCGAGCAGCGGCATCCCGGCGCCCACCCACGGGTTCCACAAGGGCCATCGGCCTTCCCCGAGCTGGATGCGCACCGCCGCCAGGGAAGGTTGGATGAGCAGGATCAGATCCCCCTGGAGGAGATTGCCGTGGGGCTCGACCTTCGGAAGGTGGTGGAAAGGAGTCAGCCCCCGCAGGTTGTCCAGCGGCACCAGCAGCTTGCCGCCGAAGAGCACCGGGCCGAAGAGGATGAGGAGAACGATCGAGAAGACGGCCAGCACCCGGGCCGGAACGGCGTCGTACCAGCGGCGGAGGGCGGACCAGAGGAGGATCGCAAGCGCCCCGGCGTAGAGGCCGGGCAGCAGGTCCACCGGGGTCCAGGCAGTCATGGAAGAGGGAGTTTACCGTGGTGTAGAGTTGCCCTCTCATGCTCAGGGTCGCCGGCCAGATCTTCCGCTTTCGCGGCCTCCTGGCCACACTCACCTCTCGGGAGCTCAAGGCACGCTACCGCGGGTCGGCGCTCGGCTTTCTCTGGTCGCTGGCCAACCCGCTGCTGCTGCTCGCGGTCTATACCTTCGTGTTCAGCATCGTGTTCAAGCCGCGGGTGGCCGGGGCCGATCCCTACGCACTGTTCGTGGTCAGCGGCCTCTTTCCCTGGATCTGGCTCTCGACCTCGATGCTGGAAGGGTCCATGTCCCTGATCGCCAACGGAGGACTGATCCGCAAGGCGGTCTTTCCGGCCGAGCTGCTCCCCATGGTCACCGTGCTCTCCAACCTGGTCCACCTGCTCCTGGCTCTGCCCGTGGTCCTGACGGCCGGGCTGGCGAGCTGGCTCCTCACCGACCATGGCGCCGGCGGACTCTCGGTCGTGCTCCTGCCCGCGGTGGTACTGCTCCACCTGCCGATGATCTCGGGGCTCGCCTTGGGGTTCGCGGCGCTCACCGTCCACTTCAAGGACGTCCGCGACCTCCTGGCCAACCTGCTAACCCTGCTCTTCTTCCTGACCCCGATCCTCTACCCGCTGGAGTCGATCCAGCATCTGCGGCCGGTCTGGTGGATCGTGCGCCTGAACCCGTTCACCCCGTTCACCCTGGCGTACCAGGAGGTGCTCTTCTATGGCCGCTGGCCCACGTCCCAACTCTGGATCCAGATGGCCCTGGTCAGCCTCGCCTGCTGGCTGATCGGCACCTGGTTCTTCGAGCGCCTGCGGGAGACCCTGGTGGAGGCGGTATGAACGAAGCTGTTCCCGCGATTCGGGTCGAGGGGCTGGGCAAGCTCTACCGCCGGACCATGCCCGGCGACCGCTTCCGCACCCTGAAGAGCGCCCTGGTCGGCGGCAGCCTGACCACCGACCTCAAGAGCGACGAGGCCATCGCCGCGCTCCGTGAGGTGGACTTCACCGTCGAGAAGGGCGAGGCCTTCGGCGTGGTCGGCGGCAACGGCTCGGGCAAATCCACCCTGCTCAAGCTGGTCGCCGGCATGCTCAAGCCTTCGACCGGGCGGATCGTCGTGGACGGCCGGGTCGCCGCCCTGATCGAGCTCGGGGCCGGGTTCCACCCCGAGATCTCGGGGCGCGAGAACGTCTTCATCAACGGCGCGGTGCTCGGCCTCTCGCGCAAGGAGGTCCAGCGCCGCTACGACGAGATCGTGGAGTTCTCCGGCCTTGGCGACTTCATGGAGGAGCCGGTCAAGAACTACTCCTCGGGCATGTACGTCCGCCTGGGGTTCGCCGTGGCGGTCCATACCGATCCCGACGTGCTCCTGGTCGACGAGGTGCTCGCGGTCGGCGACGAAGCCTTCGCGCACCGCTGCATCCGCCGCATCGAGGAGTTCCTCGCCCAGGGCAGGACACTGCTCCTGGTGAGCCACTCGCTCGATTTGGTGGAGGGGGTCTGCGACCGGGTGCTCTGGCTCGAGAACGGAGTGCAGCGGCTGGTCGGAACCCCGCGGCGGGTCATCGACGCCTACCGCCAGGAAGTCGCGGAGAAGGAGGGGGAGGAGCACCAGGCCGCGAAGAAGCAGCGCCAGTCGGTGGAGCTGGGCCCCGAGGGCGAGCCCCTGCGCTGGGGCTCGCGCGAGGCGGAGATCACCTCGGTCCGCCTCCTCGGCCCGGATGGCGAGCGCTACCACCTGGAGTCGGGCGAGCCCGCGACGTTCGAGATCCGCGCCAGGGCCGGGCAGCCGCTCATCGACTTCGTCTTCGGCGTGGCCGTGTCCACGCCGCGGGGGATCGAGTGCTGGGGCACCAACACCGACCTCGGCGGGCTCGTTCCGGACTCCTTTGAGGGGGAGGTCACCGTCCGCCTGGCCTGCCCGTCGCTGCGCCTCGCCCCCGGCGACTATGTAGTTGACGCGGCGATCCACTCGCGGGATGGCGCCCCCTACGACTACCAGCGCAGGGTCGTCACTTTCAACGTCAGCTCGCGGGAGCGCGGGGTGGGCGTCTACTTCCCGGAGCATCGCTGGGACTTCGCCGGCGGGGTGCGCTGGCGGAAGGACTGATGCCAGCCACCCTTTTGGACACGGCCCGACGGCTCGCCACTACCGCGATCGCGGCGGTGGACCCCGAGCGGCTGGTGCGGGAGGAGCTGGCCAGAAGGGAGACGCGCTTCGACGCGGTCCTGGCGGTCGGCAAGGCCTCGGCTTCCATGGCGCGCGGCGCCCGCGAGCTGAGCGCACCGAAAAAGCTCCTGATCCGGCCCCACTCCAGCCCGGCCCTGCTCGATCCGGGCTGGGAGCAGAAGACCGGCGGCCATCCGCTGCCCGACCGGCAGAGCCTGGCCGCGGGGGAGCGGCTGCGCGATTGGCTCGAAGGGATCGCTCCGGGGCAGACCCTCCTCGCCTTGATTTCCGGCGGAGCCTCGGCCTGCCTGGAGCTGCCCTCCCCCGGGGTCGACCTGCAGGACGTCATCGAAGCCCATAAGACCCTTCTCGCCTCCGGGCTCCCCATCGGCGAGGTCAATGCGGCGCGCAAGCGCCTCTCCGCCCTCAAGGGGGGCGGCGCGCTCCGTTTCACCAAAGGCCGGGTGTTGGCGCTCCTCCTGTCCGATGTCCCGGGGGACGACCCAGCTACTATTGCTTCCGGACTGTTCGCCGACCCGGCGGTCGAGAACGTGGTGATCGGGAGCGTCCGGCTGGCCACGGCGGCGGTCGCGGCCGGAGCGCGGAGGCAGGGGTTCTCCGTCGCCGAAGGGGAGCTAACCGGCGAGGCATCCCGGGCCGCGCGCGACCTGGTAGCCCGGGGACGTGCGCTGGAGGGTCCGGCTGTCGCTCTCGTCCTGGGAGGAGAGACCACGGTCACGGTTCAGAATGGAGACGGCCGTGGAGGCCGCAACGGCGAGCTCGCCCTGGCCGCTGCCCGGGAGCTGGCGCAGGACGAGGTGGTCCTGTCCCTCGCCACTGACGGCGAGGATGGGACCACCGGCACGGCGGGCGCAGCCGTGGAAGGCGGCACCTGGGAGGCGATCCGGCGGGCCGGGATCGATCCCGAAGCGGCCCTGGCCCGCCACGACTCGTTGCCGGCCCTCGAGAAAGCTCCCGGGGCTCTCCTGCGGACCGGCATCACCGGGACCAACGTGGGAGACCTGGCAATTTACCTCCGCCGGAGTTTACGCCGGCCACTCTGAATGAAGTAGCATCGGAGCACACCGACAAGGAGATTTGCCGTGCAGGAGACCCCGAAAGGGCTCGAGGTCAAGATCAGCGACGAGGAGCTGAAGGGCCGTTACTCGAACCTTCTGCGGATCAGCCATACCCGCGAGGAGTTCGTCCTGGATTTCATCAACCTGCTGCCTCCCCAGGGAGTGGTCACGGCCCGCGTCGTGACCAGCCCGGGTCATCTGAAGCGGATCATACGCGCCCTGGCCGCAAACCTGGAGCAGTATGAAAAGGCCTTCGGCACCATCCTGGAGGCGCCGGATCCGGCGGGCGAACCAGACGTCAACTAGCCGGCGAAGCCGGCAGGAGGGCTGGAAAACATCCGTATGGCAAGCGATCGCCGGCTGGGGGCCATCCTGCCGCTGCTGTGCTGGCTCGCCCTGGCCTGTCAGTCAACGGGCCGGACCTCCACGGCCGCGGGACTGGCCGACGGCCCGACCCGCTGGCTGATGCTCCCCGACGAGCTGCGCCAGGTGCAGCGCATGCGGACGAATCGGGAGGCGGTCGACTGGCTGGAGACCTTCTGGCGCCGCCGCGACCCCAAGCCGGACGAGCCGGGCAACGAGACCGCGAAGACCTTCTACCAGCGGGTGGAGGCGGCCGACCGGCTCTACTCGGACGGCGGGATGCGCGGCAGCCTCACCGACCGCGGGCGTGCCCTGATCCTGCTCGGGCCGCCGCCGATCCTCCGCTACAGCCAGAAGAGCGCGCCGGCCTGGGAGCCGGGCCTGCCGGGAGGCCGGGCCGCCATCCAGACGCGCGACGTCGTCATCGAATCCTGGGTATATGCCCTGGAAGACCTGCCCCCCGAGCTGCGCGAGCGGATCGCGAAGGAGGCTCCGGACCGGACCGAGCTGGAGCTGGTCTTCCTGGTGGAGCCCCGGCACACGAAGCTGCTGGAAGGAGAAAAGATCCTGGACCTCGCCGTCCGCGCCGCCGTCCGGGATGGCTCCCTGGACAAGCCGGAGCTGCAACGCCCGCTGCCGCCCGGCTTCCTTCCTCCAACCCCGCCGCCCCACCCCAGGTGATCAGAACATCCAGCGGAAGACCAGCTTGACGTTCTGCAACTCGTTGGCAGTCACCGCGAGCTCGACGCCGGCTTCGCTCTCCCCGACCGGCCAGGCCAGCCCGGCGGCGACCATGGGAGCGATGACGAATTCGATGCCGTCATCCTCACCGGGGTCGTCTGCCTCGTCCCGATCGACGAACCCGACGGCGATCCCGCCGCCGCCATAGAAGTCGAACGGTCCGCTCTCCGGCCAGCGGTAGAACACGGGAGCACTGAGCGAGACGATCGTCTGATCGTCCCCCACGCCAAGCTCGACATTGGGCTCGAAGCGGAGGTTTTCGATGAGCTCTCCGAAGTCGGCCTGAATACCGACGAGGAGCTGGTCGGGCCGGTCCGAGACGCCGCCGCGGAGCCCCCAGCCGTGGAAGGCCACTCCCTGCTGGGCCTGCGCGGCGGCCGTCACAAAGATGGTTAGGGCGAGCAGGATTTTTTTCAAGCGCGCTCCCTCGCGACCTGGGCCAGGCCCTCGCGGCTGATCTCGACGAGCCGGTTCCAGAGCGGGGCCGGGATCTCGGCCACCTCCAGATCCGGATTCGCGATCAGCTCCCAGTCCTGGAACTCCGGGTCATCCAGCAGGGCGGACAGGGGGATGGGATGCTCGAGCCGCTCGACGGGCTCCAGGTCGAAGACGTAGATGGTGGGATCGCCCTGGTTGGGGTCCGGATAGGTGTCGGAGGTCACCCGGCCGATCCCAACGATCGTGGGCTCGTCGCCCTGGTGGAGGATGAGGGCCATGTCGCCCTGGTCCATGTCGCGCAGGTTCTTGAGGGCCAGATAGTCGGTGACCCCGTTCCAGACCGTGCTCGCATCCCGCTCCAGGTTGTCGTAGCCGTACTCCTCGGGCTCGGTGGCGAGCAACCAGTAGTTCACCTCGGGCTCATAGGGTTTGCCTGCTCGTGGCCGCATAGAACGTCCTCTCGTCCGCACAGGAGCCCCGGAAGCGGGGTCCGGCGCTTGGAGGGGATGCGATCAGTGTGCCACCCAGACGGGGAGCGTTGATTCGTACCCCTGGACAGCCGGAGCAAAGGCGACTAAGATAGTCACCAATGCATTGGTTGCTCGCCCCCCTGACTGGCGCAGTCGCCCAAATCCCCGTCTGTTGCATCTGTAGCTAGCGGGTGTGGAGGGCCGTCCGGCCCGCCTGCATCCGCCTCCCTTCGACAATCCATTCCGTCTTGACGTGTATGCGGCCCCGCTTTGCGAGGTCGATGGGAGATCGTCTTTTCGATGAGCACCATTCGAGGAATTCCCGACTCCGAGATCACCTGGGATCTCGTCCACAAGCGCAACTCGGTGGAGCGGCTGAAGAAGGAGAAGCCGGGCCTCGACGTGATCCACGACCTGCCCGCCATGATCGCGACGGGGTACGAGGCCGTTCCCGAGGAGGACTTCGTCCGCATGCAGTGGTACGGCCTGTACCACGACAAGCCCAAGCTCGGGCATTTCATGATGCGGGTCAAGATCGCGGGGGGCATCCTGACGCCGGCCAAGCTGCGGGTGATCGGCGAGATCTCCGATCGGCACGGCCGCGGGCATGGCGAGCTGACCACCCGCCAGAACATCCAGCTCCACTGGCTGGAGCTGGCGAAGCTGCCCGAGGTGCTGGAGATCCTCGACCGCGGCGGGATGACCACCGCCGGAGCCTGCGGCGACAACGTGCGCAACATCACCGGCTGCCCGGTCGGGGGAATCGCGGCGGATGAGCCGTTCGACGTGCGGCCCTTCCTCGAGGAAGCCGCGGACTTCTTCGTCCGCAACCGCGAGTACTCCGACCTGCCGCGCAAGCACAAGATCACGGTCGCCGCCTGCCCCGGGCAGTGCAATGCGCCGGAGATCCACTGCATCGCCCTGATCGGCTCGGTCGTCAAGGACCGGCCCGGGTTCGCGGTACGGGTCGGGGGCGGGCTTTCCACCTGGCCGCGTCTGGCGGACGACCTCGGCGTCTGGGTGCCTCTCGAAGAAGGCCTGGAGGTACTCCGCGGGATCGTGGACATCTGGCGCGAGGACCTCAAGTACCGGCTCTCCCGCACCCGGGCGCGCCTCAAGTTCATGGTCAACGACACCGGCCCGGAGACCTTCCGCGCGCGGGTCGAGGAGCGGCTCGGCCGGCGGCTCGCGGACGGCGCCGTGCCTCCGTCGCCCGCTGAAGAACAGGACCACACCGGCATCCACGCGCAGCGGCAGGAGGGCCTCTTCTACGCCGGCTTTCCGGTCTTCCTCGGATTGATGAACGGAGACCGGATGCGCGCCGTCGCCGACGTTGCCGAGTCGTTCGGCGGGGAGATCCGCCTGACCCGGCGGCAGAACTTCCTGCTGAGCGGCATCCCCGAAGAGAGGGTCGCGGAGGTCGTCCGCAAGGTGGCCGATCTAGGCTTCCCGATCGACGCCGGGCCTCTGCGCGGCACCAGCATCGCCTGCACGGGCGATCCCTTCTGCAATTACACCGTGGCCGAGACCAAGGGCCGGGTGCAGGAGATCGTGGAGCACCTGGAGCGTGTGTTCGGAGAGGAGGCGGCGAGCCTCCGGTTGAACCTCGACGGCTGCCCCCATGCCTGCGCCCATCATTGGATCGGGGACATCGGCCTCCAGGGCACGACCCTGCGCGAGCGCGGTCCCCAGGGCGAGCGGCTGCAGGGATACGACCTGTTCCTGCGCGGCGGCCTGGCCCGGGACGCCGCGATCGGAAGGCCCGTCCTCAAGCGGGTGTCCGCGACAGAAGTCCACCTCGTGATCGAGAACCTGGTCCGCGGCTGGCTCCAGGAGCGGCAGAGCAACGAATCCATTCAAAACTTTTTTATCCGTCTCACCGACGACGAGATTATCGCGATCGGAGGCGATCGGCGAAGAAAGGCTGAAGCATGCTTGACGTAATTTCCCCTGTCCGGGACGAGCGTGACCTGCTCGACGAATACGAAGCGGGCCAGCTCGCTCTGGAGCTCGATTTCGCCACTCCCCAGGAAGTTCTCGGATGGACGCTGGAGCGCTGGGGCAATAGCGTGGCCCTCTGCACCAGCTTCCAGGCCGAGGGCATGGCCCTCCTCGACATGGCTTGGCGCATCGACCCGAACGTGCGGGTCTTCACGGTCGACACCGGCCGGTTGCCGCAGGAGACCTACGAGGTGATGGAGGCCGTGCGCACCCGCTACGGGATCCCGGTCGAGGTCTTCTTTCCCGAGGCACGGCAGGTGGAGGCCATGGTGGGCAAATATGGGCCGGACCTGTTCAAGCGCGCGGTGCCGGCTCGGCTCCTCTGCTGCAGCGTGCGCAAGGTCGAGCCGGTCCGCCGCGCGCTGGAGGGGTTGGACGCCTGGATCACCGGCCTGCGCCGCGAGCAGTGGGCGAGCCGGGCCAACATCCGCAAGGTCGAGATCGATCACGAGCACGGCGGCCTTGCCAAGATCAACCCGCTGGCCGACTGGACCGTCGAGGAGGTCTGGAACTACGTCCGCGAGCACGACGTGCCCATGCACCCGCTCTATGAGAAAGGTTTTACGAGCATCGGCTGCGCCCCCTGCACGCGGCCGACGGCCGAGGGGGAAGACCCCCGCGCCGGACGCTGGTGGTGGGAGACGAACGCGCCCAAGGAGTGCGGCATCCACTGCCCGCTGGAGACCGGAGGCTTCGAGCACGAGATCGAGGCCATTCTGCATCGCGGCGCGCTCCATGCCGTGCGGGGGAAGGAATGAGCTTGGAAATCGATCCGGCGCAGCGCGAAGTCCTGCTTGCCGAGATCGAGGGAGTGCTCGCCACCGTCCGCGAGCCGGGGGCGCGCGCCCGGTACGAGGATCTGGCCGGCGCCGTGGCCACCGGCAACGTCGAGGAGCCGCATCTCGGGCCGCTGGAGGCGCTGACCGAGATGTCCCTCCAGACCGGCCGTGCCCGCAAGCTGCACGGGGCCGAGAGCGAGCAGGCTTTGCTCCGCCTCTTCCACCGGACCCCGCGCGGAGCGGCGGCGAGGCAGGCGACCGAGTCGGTCAACCGGGCGTTGCGCGAGCTCGCCGGGCAGGTGGTCGAAGAGATGCTCTTCACGGTCCAGGCCCCCGGCGTCTACCGGCTGGGCCTGCGCACCGACCGCGTCCGGCTGGCCCTGGAGATCGATCGCCACGGGGTCACGGTCCAGAGCCTGGAGATCTGATGTACCCCGTCGTTCTGGACCTGCGCGGACGCTCCTGCCTGGTGATCGGAACGGGCTCCCTAGCCGAGGAGAAAGTCCACGGACTGCTCGCGGCCGGGGCCGTCGTGACCCACCGGACCTCCTATGAGGAGAGCGATCTCGACGGGATGGTCCTCGTCATCGTCTGCGGACAGCCGCCCGAGGTCGCCGAGGCGGTCTGGCAAGAGGCGCAGCGCCGCAACATCCTCATCAACACGGTGGACGACATTCCCCACTGCGGGTTCATCGCTCCAGCCATCGTACGGCGGGGGGACCTGTCCATCGCCATCTCGACCAACGGCAAGGCGCCGGCCCTCGCCGTCCGCCTGCGTCAGCGGCTGGAGAGCGAGCTGGGAGAGGAGTACGGCCGCTTTCTTTCTCTCGCCGGGGCAGTTCGGGCACCGCTCCTGGCCAGCCGGCCCGATTTCGGGGAGCGGCGCGAGCTCTGGTATCGGCTGGTGGATTCCGACGTGCTCGACCTGCTCCGCCAGGGGGACGAGGAGGCCGCGCGCAGCCGCTTTGCCGAAATCCTCGGTGTAAGCCCGTGAGTGTGTATCTGGTGGGAGCCGGGCCGGGTGATCCGGACCTGATGACCGTCCGCGGCATGCGCCTTCTGCGTCGGGCCGAGGTAGTGGTCTACGACCGGCTGGTCAGCCCCGAGCTGCTGGCCGAGGTTCCCGAGGACGCGGAGCTGATCTACGCCGGCAAGGAGCCGGGCCGGCATTCCTGCCCGCAGGAAGAGATCCACGACATCCTCATCCGCCATGCCCTGGAAGGGAAGGTCGTGGTCCGCCTCAAGGGCGGGGACCCGTTCCTCTTCGGCCGGGGCGCCGAGGAGGTTCTCGCCTGCGCCGAAGCAGGGGTCTCCTGCGAGGTGGTGCCCGGAGTCACCAGTGCTCTCAGCGTCCCGGCGCTGGCCGGAATCCCCGTGACCCACCGCGGGATCGCGGCGAGCTTCATGGTGGTGACCGGGCACTGCGACGGCCGGGACCGGGTCGACTGGCAGGCCGCCGCCCGGGTCGATACGCTGGTCATCCTCATGGGGCACACCCGCCTGGGCGAGATCGCGGAGCGGCTCGTCGAGAGCGGCCGGGCGCCCTCCACCCCGGCGGCGGCCATCTCGCGGGGCAGCCTGCCGGGGGAACGGGTGGTGACCGCATCGCTGTCGGACATCGCCGAGCGGGCGGCGGGTCTCGCCTCGCCGGTGCTGGTGGTGGTCGGGGAGGTGGTGCGGCTGCGGGAGAGATTGTGCCAGGATACGGGGTCTGTGCCTTGGAGGGACTCGACCGAAAGGAGACCCCATGCGTATCCACCTTCTCTGCCTGGCCGGGCTCGCGCTCGCCGCCTGCGCCGGACCGGCTGACGATCCGGCCGCGGCGGGAGCTGATCAGCTCAAGGACCGGGCTCCGGAGATCCAGATCGTGTCTGACATCGAGCAGAGGCTCGCCAAGTTCTCGCCCACCCCACTCCAGGCGGACCTCTCCGCCCTCTCCTCCGAAGACCGCCACGTCCTCGACCTGCTCGTCAAGGCAGCCCGGCAGATGGACGAGATCTTCCTGCGCCAGGTCTGGGTCGGCAACCCCGAGATGCGGGACAAGGTCTCAGCCTGGACCGACCAGGATGGCAAGGCCGCTCCGTCCCAGGTTGCCGCACGCGAGTTCTACGATCTCAACTTCGGCCCCTGGGACCGCCTCGGCGAGCTCAAGCCCTTCCTCGGCGACAAGCCGCACCCGGCAGGCGCCGGCTACTACCCCGAGGACATGACCAAGCAGGAATTCGAGTCCTGGGTCGGGAAGAACGCCGCGGACAAGGAGCAATTCACCTCCGGCACGACCGTGATCCGGCGCAACGGCTCCGGACTGCAGGCCGTGCCCTACTCCCAGGAATACCGCCAGTGGCTCCAGCCCGCGGCGAAGCTCCTGCGCGAGGCCGCCGCGGCCACTTCTAACGCCTCGCTCAAGCGCTTCCTGGAGCTGCGCGCGACCGCCTTCGAGACCGACGACTACTACGAGAGCGACATGGCCTGGATGGACCTGGACGCCCCGGTCGAGGTCACCATCGGCCCCTATGAGACGTACGAGGACCTCCTCTTCGGGTACAAGACCGCGTTCGAGGCGTTCGTCACGGTCAACCTGCCAAAAGAGTCAGCCGCCCTCACCCGCTACAAGGAGCGGCTCCCCTGGCTGGAGAGCAACCTCCCCATCCCCGAGGAGCACAAGAACCCGAACCGCGGCACCGAGAGCCCGATCCGGGTCGTGGACACGGTCTTCACCGCGGGTGACACCAAGGCCGGCGTGCAGACCCTGGCCTTCAACCTCCCCAATGACGAGCGGGTGCGCGAGGTCAAGGGCTCCAAGAAAGTCCTGCTGCGCAACACCATGCGCGCCAAGTACGACAAGATCCTGATGCCCATTGCCGAGCGGGTGATCGCCCAGGACCAGATCAAGGATGTCGCCTTCGACGCCTACTTCAACGAGGTGCTGCACCACGAGCTGTCCCACGGCCTGGGACCGGGGACGATCACGAAGAACGGCAAGAAGACCGAGGTGCGTCTGGAGCTGAAGGAGCTCTTCGGCACGCTGGAAGAGGCCAAGGCCGACGTGATGGGCGTCTACAACATCCTGGCCCTGATGCAGCGCGGGGACATGCCCGCCGATCTGCGGCGCACTCTGGAGCCGACCTACGTGGCCGGCCTGTTCCGTTCCGCCCGCTTCGGGGTCCACGAGGCGCACGGCCAGGGCGTCGTGGCGCAGTTCAGCTACCTGATGGAGAAGGGCGCGCTCCAGGTGGACGGGTCCGGCCGCTTCCGCGCCGTCTCGGAGAAGTTCCCCGGCGCCATCCGCGACCTCCTGCACGACATGCTGATGCTGCAGGCCGCGGGCGACTACGAGGGGACGAAGCAGTTCCTCGACAAGTACGGCAAGCCGCAGAAGAGCCTGCTCGACGCCATCGAGCGCCTCAACGACGTGCCGGTGGATGTCCGGCCCGTCTACACGTACGCGAACCAGCGCGGGACCAAAACCCCGAGCTAGCGCACGCCCAGCAGCTCGACTTCGAACTCCAGCGTGGCGTTCGGCGGGATCACCCCGCCGGCGCCGCGCGTTCCGTAGCCCAGGTCCGCGGGGATGGTCAGCCGGCGCTTGCCCCCGACCTTCATGCCGGCAACCCCTTCGTCCCAACCCCGGATCACGTGCCCGGCACCGAGCGGGAAGCGGAACGGCTGATTGCGGTCCTTGCTGGAGTCGAACTTGGTGCCGTCCTTCAGCCAGCCGGTGTAGTGGACCTCGACGGTCTTGCCGGCGCGGGCCTCGTCGCCGGTCCCCTCCTGGAGGTCCGTGTACTTGAGCCCGGATGCGGTGACTTGCTCTTGCGTTTCCATGGGGCGAGTTTCCTTTCCTTTGGCTCTTAGCGGACGTTGACCAATTCGACCTCGAAGATGAGCGTGGCGTTGGGCGGCACGATCCTGCCCATCCCCTGCTTGCCGTACCCCAGCTCCGGCGGGACGACGAGCCGCCGCCGGCCGCCGACCTTCATGCCCGTGATCCCCTGGTGCCAGCCCTGGATGACGTCGTCGATGCCGATGCGGAAGGTCAGCGGGTGGCTGGGATCCTGGCTGGCGTCGAACTTCGTGTTGTCCTCCAGCCAGCCGACGTAGTGGATCTCCACGGTCTTGCCCTTGGTCGCCTCCGCCCCTTCACCGACCTGAAGGTCCTTGTAGCGCAGTCCGGAGGAGGTGATGACCTCCTGCGGCGCGGGCGAGGGCACGGGCGTCGGCTCCGTCTGCCGGGCCCTGGCAATCCCGGGCATCGCGGACAGCGAGCCCGCGGCAAGCAGGGCCGTAAGGAGTGCGCAGGAGACGGATTTTTGAATCATGGGACCCCGATTGTACGTCATCCCGCCCGGCGCACCACCCGGCCCCCCTTGACCACGGCCGCCACCGGGTTGATCCCGAAGTGGTACGCCAGGTGGAGGAGGTTGGGGGCGTCGAGCAGCACGAGGTCCGCCCGCTTGCCCGGCTCGACCGAGCCGACCTCGGCGCCCAGGCCCAGGCAGCAGGCCGAATTCAGGGTGGCGGCGGTCAGGCTCTCCTCGATGGTCAAGCCCAGCTCGAACACGGCGAGCACGAAGACCGCCGGCATCGACTCCGTGTGGCAGGAGCCGGGGTTGCAGTCGGTCGCGAGGGCGATGGGCACGCCCGCCTCGATCATGCGGCGGGCCGGCGCGTACTTGTGCTTCATGAGGAAGAAGCTCGTGCCCGGGAGGAGCACCGCCGTCACC
Organism: Acidobacteriota bacterium; assembly: GCA_034667225.1. GTDB lineage: Bacteria > Acidobacteriota > Thermoanaerobaculia > Multivoradales > UBA5704 > DATMER01. Next base: position 81,333 of record JAXDKG010000041.1, on the reverse strand, counting down.
CCGGAGCGTGCCAGGGCGTCGACCCCGGCCGGCGACACGGCGATCAGGTGGTCGGCGGAGAGCGCGCCCAGCTCCGCCGCCAGCTCCGCCCCGCCCGAATCCACGAACTCGTCGGCATGGAGGCGCGGAGCCAGACCGTGCCGCACCCCGGCCTCCAGCACCCGGCGCGACTCCCCCGCGGTGAACACCCCCTCCTCGCAGAACACGTCGCAGAACCGGGCCAGCCCCTGCTCTGCGGTGGCCGGGATGATCTCCTCGCAGATCAGGTCCAGATACCTCCCGCGATCGGCTCGATGCTCAGGCGGTATCTCGTGGGCGGCCATCAGGGTAGGGACGAGGTCCACGGGATGGGATGAAGATGCTGAGCGGATCGCCCGGAGCTGCTTCAGCTCATCCTCTCGAGACAGGCCGTAGCCGCTCTTGGCCTCGGCGGTCGTGGTGCCCCAGGCGAGCATCTGGTCCAGCCGGCGGCGGACGTTCGCGGCCAGCTCCTCCTCAGAAGCCCGGCGGGTAGACGCCACGGTCGAGAGGATTCCACCGCCGGCAGCCGCGATCTCCTGGTAGGTCGTGCCCGCGAGCCGCGCCGCGAACTCCTCCTCCCGGCTGCCGGCCCAGGGCAGATGCGTGTGGGGATCGACGAACCCGGGGATCACCGTGCCTCCCCGGCCGTCCAGCCTCTCTGCATCCGGCAGCTCGCCGAACGAGCGGACGCGCTCCTCGGGGCTGCCCACGAAAACGATCCGGCCGTCCCGGCAGAGCACCTCGGCACCCCGGATTCGGCGGACGCGCCGCTGGTCGGCCCCGCGGAGGGGAACGGTCCCCTCCGCCGTGGCTACCTCGGAGAGATTGTGAATCAGGAGGTTCGTCATGGCGGGAGATTGTAGCGCTCCGCCAGACAGCGCCTCACCTGGGAGCCATATGCCCGGACAACTCTGGCGTCCCGACCGGCAGGAACTCGTTGACGTAGTGGTGCGCGTGATAGACCGTGACGAGCTTCTCGATCGCGAGCAGCGCGGCAAAGATCGGGACCGTGGTCCACGCTTCCGGATCGCCGTCGTTCATGCCCCCGAAGATGCCGAAGAGGAGGACGAAGATCAGGAGCGTTTCCGTGACAGCGTCCAGGATCCCAAGGATCGGATGGCCCGTATAAAAGTAGCCGCCGCCTGGCGCGAGGAGCGACCAGAACCGGCCCCGGCTCTGGTTCTTGAACTCCTGGCCGCAGGCAGAGCACTGATAGATCCCGACCTGCAGAGGACGGGCGCAACTCGGACACAGGAAGCGGCGGCCCGTATGCGCCGAAGGCGTCGCGCCCCGGCTGACCTGGGGGAGGAGCGCCGCGAGCTTCGCGCCCCCCTTCCCCATGAGGGTGAACGCCTCCTTCTTGCCGTCGCGGTAGCTGACGAAGAGCTTCTTGCCGAGAGCACCCTTCACCTCGAGGCTCTGGACGTCTCCATACCGGATCTCCGAGAACGAGCCCCGCGGGTGCGCGCTCGGTTTCGTCGCCGTGTGGAGGATCCGGTAATTGGTGACGACCAGCAGGCAGCGCTTGAGGGTCGTGATGAGCCACCCCGTGGTCAGGTATTCGAGGACCGAGAAGGGGGAGACGCCCTCCGCGACGACCAGGATCTCCTCGCCGGGCTCCAGAATCGGCTGCAGCGCCGGCATGACGAAGCCGAGGAGCTTGGTCTGTTTCTTCTCGATCGACTTCTTGTACTCGCCCTTGGCGTCGGAAAAACAGACGGTGTTGTTCACGCGCACCGGTTCGGCCGCGCTGCGCAGGCTCGAAATCATGGTCCCCTCCTAATTTGGATCTAGGAGGGGATTGTACTCCATCGTCACTCGCCGCGGGGGTTCGGCTCCTCGTTGCCGTCGGGGTAGAGGCCGACCAGGCGCACGACCTTGCCGCTCGCATCGCGCTCGAAGCGGATGCGGAAGTCGTCGAGATCGCCCACCAGGAAGCGGTCCTGGCCCACCGGCTGGAGCTTCAGCTTGCGCCCCTTCCCCCGCTGATACCAGAGCGCGCCGTCCTCCACGGTGATGTTGCGCGGGCCGTAGGTGCCGGCGAAGACCTGCAGCTCGGCGGCAGAGAGATTGGCGGGCTTGCGCCGGTCCTCCAGCACGCCGCGCACGAACTCCAGCTCTGATTTCTGCGCGGGGTCGGTGGCCTTCTCGGCCAAGGCGCCGAGGGCGCGTGCATGCGCCACCTCGAGGGCCTCCGCCATCGGCACCTTGATGTCGGGCTCGACGCCGGTCCCCTCCCAGTTGGTGCCGCTGATCGGGTTGATCGCCCGCCCGAACGGCAGGCTCAAGCCCACGGGATAGCCTTTGACCCGGACGAAGTCGACCGGATGGGCGCCGCCGCCAGTGGTCTCTCCGACGAGGGTGGCCCGCTTGAGGTTCTTCAGGTTGTAGGTGAACTCCTCGGCGGCCGAGAAGGTGCGGCCGCTGGTGAGGACGAAGACCGGCACGTCGGGCAGGCGCCTGCCGGGCACCCAGGCGTTCGTCCAGAACTGCTCCGTCCGGTCTCCCTTGCGGATGTAGAAGCTGTTGAGGTGAGTCGGCTCGCCGGCCAGCAGGTAGCTGGTGAGGAGCTGGATCATGCTCGGGCTGCCGCCGCCGTTGTCGCGCAGGTCGAAGATCAGCGCGTCGCTGCCGGCCAGGAAACCCATCGCCGCCACCGCGGTGGAGCCGCCGAGATCGGCCTGCGCGAAGCAGTCGAGCTTGAGGTAGCCGACGTTGCCGGCCAGGCGCTCGACCTTGCGGAAGCAGTAGTTGTCCCGGCGGAGCTGTTCCTCGAAGCGCGCCTGCTGCTCGGGGGTCGGCCCGCCCTCCTCTCCGCCGGGCGGGTCGGGGTTCCAGACCACGCGCAGGTGCAGGTCGTGGCTGACCGACTGCAGGTCCTCGGTCAGCTTCTGCGTGAACGCGTCCATCGTCCCGAGGCGGTCGTAGGCGCCGCTCTTGAGCTGGCTGCGCACGTGCTCCTCCATCTTCTTGGCGGTCTCGGGGAAGACGTAGACGTCGTTCAGCTCGGCCATGATGCCGTCGATGATCGCGGTGCGGTCCTGCGCACTGACCGCTGGCGGAGCCGGCGGGGCGGCCAGAGCCGGCACGGCGAGGGCGAGGACGAAAAGGCAGTGACGGAGCGGCTTTCTCACGGCGGGGTCTCCTTTGGTTTTTTGACGATTCGGGCGCGCAGGCGCTCGTCCATCGGGCGGACGGAGAGCCGCTCTTCGACCGCGGCAATGGCAGCGAGGAGGTCGTGGCCCGATTCGGCGACCAGCTCGGCGGTGGCGGCGCGGACCTCCTCCCAGAGCGGCTGCAGCCGCGCGATCGTCGCCTCCCCCTCCGCGGTCAGGACGAGCAGGCGGCGGCGGCCGTCCCGGGGATCCTGCTGCGACCCGAGCAGCCCCTGCTCCTCCATCTCCTGCGCGATCTGCGCGATGGCGGTATGGGTGAGGCCGAGAGTCCCGGCGAGCTGCACGATGGAGAGAGGCGAGGTGCGGTAGAGCGCGATGAGCACCGGGAACCAGCGCGCCCGGAAGCTCACCGCCTGCTCGGCGTAGACCTCGGAGACCTGGGACTGGAGGAGCTCGCCCAGCCGCTTCAGGCGGGAGGCGAGGGCAAGGTGTCCGAGCTCACCGAAGAGGTCCATGGAGAGGACGTACGGGAAAATAGGAAAGAGGTTTCAGATCTGCGATCCGGCGGCTCCGGGGTGCCCCTACCCCTGGGTAGCTGTCTCCAACGAGCGGTTTGAGCGGTCCAACCACAGGGTAGCTCGCTCAAACGAGTAATAGCTGGCTCAAACGAGTGGGTAGGGGGCTCAAACGAGTCATTTGAGGCGTCCAACCACTGGGTAGCCGCCCCAAACGAGTGGATAGCTCGCTCAAACGAGTGGGTAGCTGGCTCAAACGAGTGGTTGCCGGCTCAAACGGCTGGGTGGGCGGTTCAAACGAGCCGTTTGAGGGGTCTACCCGCTCGCCCCTACCCGTCAATCGCGTGTCAACGTGTAAGGCGTCGATCCCGGCTCCACCAGAGTGCAGGCGGTCGCCCGGCCTTCGGTGATCTGGAAGTCGAAGAAGGAGCCCGGCAGACCCTCGATGCGGAAGCGGGTGGGCGAGGTCGCCACCAGCACCACGGGGCGCTGCCTGTCCGCGGCGGATCGCAGTTGACGGCCCAGGGTCTCGATCCTCATCTCGTACCCGCTCTCCCTGTCCTTGTAGGTCCCGGCCAGGCGCGCGAGCTGATCGGCGGGCAGCTCCACGTCCGGATCCCGCTTCAGCGCGAATTCGGGCCGCTTCGTCCGCTCCAGGCAGGAGGTGTCGAGCCCCTTCACCGTGCCCGTTTCGACGAGCCCGGCGATCAGGCGGTAGACGCAATCGGCGCCCTCGATCCCATCGAAGTCGTGGCCGCCGTCCGGCACGACGACCTGGAGGCTGTTCTTCAGGGTCCGGGCGGCGCGCTCGGCGTTGGCGGGCGGAGTGACGGGGTCGCGCTCGCCCGAGATCAGGAGCACCGGCACGTCGGAAACGACCGGGTCGAGGAGCTCGCGGCCGAGCCGGGCTGCGGGCCACTGCGCGCATGCCGCCTGCTGCGCGCGGATGCGGAAGTCGCCCAGGAAGGTGCCCTGGACGGCGGCCGGGATCTCGTCCTCGCGGATGAAGGGGACGTCCTCCGAACAGGTGAGGGCGAGGTTGTAGCCCATGGCCGCCGAGTTCAGGCCGTCGGCGAAGAAGCGCACGCTCTCGGCCAGGGGCTTCCAATCCCCCTGCGCGGCCAGATGGACCTCCAGGGGGAGGAGGACGGCCGACGAGGGGGAGTAGAGCATGTAGCGCAGGGCCTGTCCCAGCCCGTTGCGCGTCAGCCGGACCTCCATCGGCCTGCCTGTCTCGGCATCGGTCAGCGCCACGGCCACGGGCTCCTTCGCGACCTGCCCAAGCACGGCGGTCACCTCGTTCCGCAGCTTCGGGAAGGCGGCCCGGCAGCCGGTCTCGCCAGTATCGCCTTCGCACTCGGCGATCAGGCTGTCGAGGGCCTGCTGCCCGTCGCGGGCCATGGAGAAGGGATTCCGGAAGTCCGTGGGCGCGACCCCCCAGAGGACCGCCGTGCGCACCTTGTCCGGATGGCGCCGCAGGTAGACCAGGACCGAACGGCTGCCGCCGGAAATCCCGAAGAGGTTGATCTTCTCGTAGCCGAGGGCGGCCCGCACCTCGTCGATGTCGTCGATGCTGGTGTCGTTGGTGTACTGGGTGAGATCGGCGGTCTTGCCCAGGCGCTCGGCGCAAGCCTTCACCCGGTCCGGCGGCATGTAGTCGTCCATGAGCCGGTTCGCCGCGCTTCCCTGCAGCTCGGGGCAGAAGAGACCCGCCGATCCGCCGGTGCCTCGAAAATCCACCAGCAGGAGGTCCCGCCTCTGGCGGACGGCCCCGAGCGCCTGGGCAATCCGGTCGGCGCCGGCCCTCACGGAGGAGCCTCCCGGACCGCCGGTGAAGTACACGAGGGGATCGGGGAGCCGGTCGGGCCCCTGGGCCGGCAGCACGACGACGAGGAGAGGAATCTTCCGGCCGGACTTCGCCGCCCGGTTCTCCCAGACCTCGTAGGTGCCGCAACGGGCCTCCGGCGGCAGGCCGGGGACCGCGGTGCAGGGCTTCAGCTCCATCTTCGGGAGCGCATCCTGAGCCGCAAAGGACGGCAGGGATACGAAGGACACCAGGGCAAGGACGGAGAAGAGCCGCGTGGGTGGGCGCATGAAGCAACTTTACATCAGGGCATGTATCGCTCCATGTTCCGCCAGTCCACGGTGCTGCCCTGCCGCGGGTCGTACAGGGGATTGTTGGAGAGGATGACCTGGCCCTGGGGGCTCACCCACTGGTGCCGGTAGCCCGCCGGCAGCTCGACCGTGTGCGAGTCAAACGGGTTCTTGTACGTCTCGATTCCGCCGAGGGTCTCACGGAAGATGAAGTTCTGGCGGTCCTGGATGGCCTGCCGCTCCTCCCAGGCCTGCTGATGCGTCCGGCGCAGCTCCTCGCGATTCTGGCGCAACCAGTTGCCCAGCCTTATGGAATCCATTACCGATCCCCACGCCCTCTGTTGGAACAGGCTCCTCACGTAATCGCACGTCGCCTCCCATTCGAGGGTGAACCGCAGAGACCGCATCGGCACCGCGAGCACCGGCAGCATCCGGTCCAGCTCGCCGGCCGGAGCGCGCATCGCGTGCCCGTAGCCCCACCACTTCATGAGGTCGCCCGGCGGGCTGTATGCGAGTGTGATGTACACGTCCTCCTCCCACGAGCGGCCGCCCCACTCATAAACATGGCGCAGCCGCGTCACTCGTGCGGTCCGCTGGCCGCCGAGGGTGCGCGTGAGGTCCGCCGCCAGCTTCGGCAGATCCTCCCCCTGGACGATCCGCGCGCCTCCCAGGTGCTGCAGCGGACCGGGCAGGTAGAACATCCGTACGAATTCGACGGCGTCGCGTGGAGGGGGGAGCAGCACCGACCCCAGATAGTTGGAGCCTATCGGCAGCAAAGTCGACTGCGTCGTCCAGACGAATTGCTGAAACGGCAGGGTGAAGACCGACGCGCCCGTGCCCGGGTCGCTCACCTGGATCAGGAGGTTGGCCTGGAGCGCGAAATCCGGCATCCAGTGGAACCCGCCCCCGAGCGTCCAGCCCTCCGGTACGAGGAGGGAAGCGCCCACGATGTTCTCGACGGCCGGGTCGGAGATCCCGACCCTGTTGAAGGTCATCTGCTGCTGTGAGTCCATGGCTGTCACCTCCGCATCCTTGTGGCGGAGCAGTCCATTGCATTTCCTACTTGCGCTGCGCGGCTTCGATCTGCGGCAAGAGGATGTCCCGTACATACGACCACTCCGGCTGCAGGCGAAGAGCCGCGTGCGCCTCTTCGTTGGCGGAGGTGAGATCAGACTGTTGCAGGTGCGCGAAGGCGAGGGACATCAGCGCTTCCGGCTTTCCCCAGTCGGGCAGCGGCGAGTCCGCGTTCGTAGCTTTGCTGACCTCGTCCATCCGGCGGTAGATCTCGATGGCACGCTTTACGTTCCCTCCCTGCTCAGGTGGAAGGAACAGAAAAGGAGCCGCTTGCACCCACAGCACACGGGGATTTTCCGGATCGAGCTCCACTGCGCGTGCCAACAATCGGTGAAACTTCTCGATGCGCTCGCGCATGGCGGCGGGATCGTTGCGAGAAAAGCCCGCCAACCAGCTGTGCACCCCCGCTGCCGCGGCATGGCCGTCGGCGAAGTCATCCTTCAGGCGAATCGAGGCCTCGAAATCCGTGGCGGCCTTCTCCAGATTGGCAATGAGGTCCTGAGCGCTCATCCCATGATTGGCCCCGTTGATCGCGATGCGCCAGCTTGCAAACCCCGCCCAATAATGCGCCAGATATCCCAGCGCGGGATCGCCGGCCAGCGACAGCGCCTCTTCGCGCAATCGGGCCAGTTCGTCGAGGTCGCCGCGGTAGTCGGCGGACATCAGCTTCGGCTTGGCCGTCAAGAGACGGTGGTCTGGGGATGGCGCCAGGTGAAGACAAGCTCCCAGCAGCAGACAAGCGGCCAGCGAGAGATTTCGCATCATTCGTCCTCCTTTGACACCAGCTTGCCGCGCGGCGGAGCGCGGCTCAAGATCGAATCTGCGAAGAGGTCAGAGCCTCGCCGAATGGGCCAACGGAGGGGTTGAACGGCTCAGCGGACAAGCTGCCGCAGCAGCTCGGAGGCCGAACGGCTTGCCACGATCTCTTTTCCGTCGCGCAGCTTGATCAGGAGGCGGCGGGCGTCGAAAGGACGCAGGAGCTCGATGGCCTCGATGTTGACGATGTGGGAGCGGTGGACCTGCATGAAGATCTCGGGGTCCAGGCGTGACGCCAGCTCGCCGAGGCTCGTGTGGAGCAAATGGCTCCCGGTCTCGCAGTGCACCTCCACGTAATCGCCGCTCGCCTGGATATGCCGGATGGTGCGGACGTCGATCGGCACGATCGCGTCGCGCGTACGGGCGAACAGCAGACGCAAGGGCGATCCGAAGGCGGCGCGGGCGCGCTCCGCCGCCGGCACTACGCTCGTTGGGAGGTGGCGGCGCACCTTTTCGAGCATGGTGTGAAAGCGCTGCCGGCCGAAAGGCTTGAGCAGATAATCGAGCGCTCCGACTTCGAACGCGGCCAACGCGAAACGATCATAGGCAGTGGTGAACACGATCTCGGGTCGATGGCGAATGCGCTCGACCACTTGCAAACCGGAGAGCTCCGGAAGCTCGACGTCCAGAAACACCAGGTCCGGCTCGAGCCGGTCGATGAGCCGCACCGCCTCGGCGCCGTCGCTCGCTTCGCCGACCAGGGTGAGCCATTCGACCTCGGCTGAATACTCGCGCAGGCTTTGCCGCGCGTGAGGCTCGTCCTCGACCAGCACAGCCCGCACCACGGTCATCTCTCCTCCCGCACCGGGAACTCGAGCACGGCGCGGACGCCACCTGCGGCAGCGTGCAAGCTCAGGCTCGCCTGTCCTCCGTAGAGTGCAGCCAGCCGTTCCTGGAGAAGCCGCAGGCCAAGCCTCTGGCTCTCTCCCACCGGTTGCGCGGAGGCTCCCGGTCCCTCATCCTCTACCTCGATCCTCAGCCGGCCCTCCACCTGATGCGCGCTGATCGCCAGGTGCCCACCCTCGGCGCGTGGGGCGATGGCATGCCGGATCGCGTTCTCGACAAGGGTCTGAAGGGCGAAGCTCGGCACGTTGCAATCCAGCACCGCCTCCGCGGCTTCGAAGCTCACGCGCAGCCGGTCGCCGAGCCGCAGACGTTCGAGATCCAGATAGCTCTGCACGAACGACCACTCATCGCGCAGCTTCACCTCATCCAGACCCTCGCGCTGGATACGGAGGCTGTAGCGCAGGAGGTCGCCCAACCGCTCCAGCGCCGTCTCCGCGACCGCGGGATCGCGCCGCACCAGGCCGATCAGCGCATGGAACGTGTTGAGAATGAAGTGGGGGTTGAGCTGGCTCCTCAAGGCTTCGAGCTCCGCCCGTGCGCGCAGGGTCTCCGCGCGGGCGGCACGCGCCGTCTGCTCCCGGCTCACTGCGGCGTTATGCCACGCATAGGCAAGGCCCGCGAGAGTGCAGTAAATGAGGAGATCGTTCAGGATTCTGAACGGCAGGATGCGCAAGTTGATTTGCGAGCAGCAGGTTCCCATGAACGCAAGTTCGTCGAAAGCCACCAGCGCGAGCCAGCCGGCGGTGGATGCAACGAGGAAAGCGCTCAGCAGGCCGGCATGAGCCGCGGAGGAGCGCGTCCGCCGTGGAAGCCGCAGGACCAGCAACCCGAGCAAGGCATCGGGCAGCACGTTCGCGAAAGCGCCCCGGAAGGCGTATCCCAGCGGGACGCCGCTGGCGATGAAGGCTGCCAGATAGATGGTCAGGACAAGCAGCCATGCGGCGGCGTACGCCCACCTCCCACGCCCTCGAGTCGATCCGGACATAACGCGCTCATGATACTTCCGGAGCGGCGCTGCCGACGGTCAACCAGGCCTGTAGCGATCCATGAGCTGCCACTCTTCGTTGGAGCCGTGCCCCGGGTTGTCCTGAGGGTTGCTGGTCTGGAAGACCGTGCCGTCGCGTTTCACCCACTGATAATCGTAGCCCGCCGGCACCTCGACCGTGTGCGAGTCGTACGGGTTCTTGTACGTCTCGATCCCACCGAGGACCTCGCGCAGGGCGAAGCTCTTGCGGTCCTGGGAGGCCTGCCGCTCCTCCCAGGTCGCCCGGTGTATTTCGCGGATCTCCGCGGAGTGCTGCCGCCAGAGGTCGCCCAGCCGTCCAGCGCGGTCCACGGTCCCCTCTGCGTACTGCCGGAACAGCTTCCTCGCGAACTCGAGCGCCGCCTCCCAGTCGAGGGTGTACCGCAGCGACTGCAGCGGCACCGAGAGCACCGGCCGCATCCGGTCCAGCTCGCCGGCCGGCGCGCGCATCGCGGTGCCGTAGCCCCACCAGAACATGAGGTCGCTCGGCCGATCGTAGACGAGATTGATGGTCACCTCCTCCTCCCACCCTCGGCCGCCCCACTCATAGGCATGGCGCACCCGGGTCACCCGCACGGCGCGCTGGGGGCCGGCGGTGCGCGAGATCTCGGCCGCGGCCTTCGGCACGTCCTCCACGTGAACGACCCGCGCGCCCCCCAAGTGCTGCAGCGGCCCGGACAGGTAGATTGCACGCACGAATTCGAACGCGTCGCGTGCCGGCGGGAGCAGCACCGAGCCCAGCCAGTTCGACCCGATCGGCAGCATGGACGGCTGCGTCGTCCAGACGTACTGCTGCGATGGCAGGGTGAAGACCGACGCGCCGGTGCTCGGATCCGTCACCTGTATGAGCAGGTCGGCCTGCTGCGAGAACAGCGGTAGCCAGTAGAATCCGCCCGCGAGCGTCCACCCCTCCGGCACCAGGACGGACGCGCCCTCGATGTTGTTGACCTCCGGGTCATGAATCGCCACCCTGTTGAACGTCATCGCCTGCTGTGAATTCATGGCTGTCACCTCCACATCCTGTGTGGCCGGGCAGGCCGTTGCATTTCTTGAAGCTGAACCCGGGGTATTCTTCGCGCCATGGAGCTCCGCGAGCAACTGGGCGACATCGACATCTACCTGCTCGACCAACTGCTGAAAGGGCGGCTCACTCCGGACATGAGCCTCCTCGATGCGGGCTGTGGCGGTGGACGCAACCTCGTGTACTTCCTGCGCAACGGCTACCCGGTCTTCGCCGTGGACGAAAACCCGCGGGCCGTGTCCCAGGTCCGTGCCCTCGCGGCCCAACTCGCGCCGGAGCTTCCGCCGGAGAGCTTCCAGGTCTCCGGCCTGTCGGAGATCCCCTTTGCGGACGGGCGCTTCGACGCGGTGATCTGCAGCGCGGTCCTCCACTTCGCCCGGGACGAGGAGCAGTTCGGCAGCATGCTCGGCGAGATGTGGCGCGTCCTCAAGCCCGGCGGCCTGTTCTTCGCTCGCCTGGCTTCGACGATCGGGATCGAGCCGCTCGTCCGGCCCCTGCAAGGAAGGCGCTACCTCCTCCCGGACGGCACCGAGCGCTTCCTGGTGGACGAGGCGATGCTCACACGCGCGGCCGAACAGCTCGGCGGAAGCTGGATCGAGCCTCTGAAGACCACCGTCGTCCAGAACCAGAGGTCCATGAGCACGTGGGTGCTTCGCAAATCGGCGCCAACATCTTCGAACCGGAGCCTATGAGAGGAGGATCGGCCATGCGTCTCAAGACACGTTCCCGCACCTTGATCGCGGCATTGCCCGCCGCCGCGTTTCTAATTCTGACCATCTCCTGCACCGACCCGCAGAACGACAAGGCGGCTCAGCCCCAAGCCGAGGCCGGGGCCAGAGAGGTCGGCACCCCCACGGGCCTCAAGTATGTTGACCTCAAGGTCGGCGAGGGCCCGGAGGCTACGACGGGCAACGTCGTTAAGGTCCACTACACCGGCCGGCTCGAAAACGGCACCAAATTCGACTCGAGCCTCGACCGCCAGGAACCGTTCACCTTCCGGCTCGGCGCCGGCGAGGTCATCGAGGGCTGGGACCAGGGAATTGCCGGCATGAAGGTGGGCGGCAAGCGCCAACTGACCATCCCCTCTGACCTGGGCTACGGAGACCAGGGATCCGGCGCGATCCCACCCGGGGCCACTCTGATCTTCGAGGTCCAGTTGCTGGGCATCGAGTGAGATAGCAGGCCTCTTCGCGGCAGTACCTCCTCGAAGCCGGCAGTGATCAAGCTGCCGGGACAAGAAGGAGGCATGATCATGCCCGAAGAGAATGTAGAGCCAGCAAGCCCGGCGTTCGAGCTGGAATATGTGACCAGTGCCGTTTCCGTGTTGCCGAACGACGGCATCGTGGTCCACGTGGTGAACGACAGCAGCGTGGCGGAAAGCACGCGTGTGGTGATCTATCGGAACACCGGGGCAGGAGCGATCACGGTGGTCGACACCGGCCGCGTGACCGTCACGCCGACCTGGACGTGGAGCCTGGGCTTCACGGTCAAGGAGCCCGGGGAGTACTGGCTGCGCATCCAGGCGAGCTCCGAAGCTCTCATCCCCAAGGCCTCGTTCGAACGTCTCGACGGCGGGATCTGGAAGCCGGTCGTGAGCTATCGGCCTGGAGACTTCGCGGTCTTCAGCCTGACGCGCAAGAGGCTCTGGTAGGGAGTTGGGATTCTCTCTCCGCCGGGAGGCCGCGCCTCCCGGCGGAGTGTTGAGTCACTCGCCGGCCTCTTGGAGAACTGCCTGGGAAAGCGTCGGGCTCACTCGAAAACCCGCTTGTCGGAGTCGATCAATCTCGGCCCGAAGGCTCTGAATCTCGCCGCGCAGCTTGGCTGCTAGCAGAAGACCCAGCGTCCCCACCGGGGCGATACCGAGGCGTTGGGCCAATCTCCGCGCATCGAGATCATCCAGGACCACCCGTTCCGCCTCCAGTTCGAGGGCGAGTGCGATCACCTCTGATTCACCAGCATCAAGGTCAGCCATCAGGACATCCACCAAGCGACGGTCCTCAACTGCCCGGACACTCAGCCAGGACTTTTTCGCGTCCTCTATCTTCTCCCTGGCAAAATCAGGGTACTCATTGATCTCATGGAAGACGGCAGGCGGAGCGACAACCTGCTCAGCACCCCTCCTGAGGAGATCGAGACGGTCGAGCTTGGCAAGAAAGATAAGAGGGCTCGTGTCGACGACCCAGAGCCTCATCCGGCCAGCTCGCGGGCTGCCTGGACCTCGGCCTCAACCTCCTCGTCGCGGAGGTTGATCGCAGGTACGCCGATCCGGTCCAACTCGTGGAGAAACGAAACTCGGCTCATCTCTGCCAGTCGCGCTGCCTTTCCAGAGGAAAGCCGCCCCAGCTCGAACAGCTTGGCTGCTGCCAGGAACCGGAGCTCGCGGGCAAATTCGTTGTCCGATAGCTTGAGGAGCTGCGGCAACCCGGCGGGGTAGGAGATCACGGCCTGCTTGGTGTCGGAGCCTTCGTTCATACAGCACCTCCATAGGGCCTAGTCTACCCCTTCAAGAGACCGCTCCCCGGGGCTTCACGTCTTCACGATCCTCTTCAGCCGCTGGAGCAGCAGCCGGGTGTCATAGACGTTGTCGGTGGCGAGGAAGATCGTGTCGTCCTCGGCCAGGATGCCCCTCGCTTCGGGCCAGGCGGCTCCCTTGATGCCCGCCGATACCGCTTTTGCCGTCCCCTGTGCCGTGCCGATCACGATCATGTAGGGGCCGGCCGTCCATGCCCGCCGGATGAAGGACTCCATCTTATTGATCTCGCTCTCGTCCCCCCTTGCGGCCGGCAGACGGTAGAAGCCTTCCTTCCGGACGATGCCGAGATCCTTCAGGTCCCGGCTTATGCTCGACTGCGTCACTTTGAAGTCGAGCTTGCGCAAGGCTCGCACGAGCTCAATCTGCTTCTTCACCGGCGTGGTCGCCAGGATCTCTAAGACCGCCTTGCGGCGCCGGTCCTGCTGCTCACGGTCGATAGGCATCTCGACCCTCCGTGGATATGCAAGTAGTCTGGTAGAGCAGGGGAATCTTGTCAAGAGGCAGGGCAATATTCGCCCGGAAATGCAGCATCTATGCGCACTGCTGGAGCTCAGTCCACCCGCAGCACGGCGAGGAAAGCCTCCTGCGGGATGTCCACCCGGCCCACCCGCTTCATCCGCTTCTTGCCTTCCTTCTGCTTCTCGATCAGCTTGCGCTTGCGGCTGATGTCGCCGCCGTAGCACTTGGCGATGACGTTCTTGCTGATCGCCCGGACCGTCTCCCGGGCGATGATCCGCGAGCCGATAGCCGCCTGGAGCACCACCTCGAAGAGCTGGCGCGGGATCAGCTCCTTCATCTTCTCCACCAGCAGCTTGCCGCGGGCGTACGCCTTGTCCCGGTGGACGATCAGCGACAGCGCGTCCACCGTCTCGCCGTTGACCAGGATGTCCAGCTTCGCCAGCTCGCTCCGGCGGTAGCCCGTCAACTGGTAGTCGAACGAGGCGTAGCCCCGCGACGCCGACTTCAGCCGGTCGTAGAAGTCGTAGATCACCTCGCCGAGCGGGAAGTCGTACTCGATCAGCACCCGGTCCGTGGTCAGGAACTGCAGGCTCCGCTGCTCCCCCCGGCGTTCCTCTGCCAAAGCCAGGAGCGCGCCCACGTACTCCGAGCGGGTCACGATCGTGCCCTGGATGTATGGCTCTTCCAGGTAGTCGAGCTTGCCCGGCGGCGGGAGCTTGGACGGGCTGTCCACCTCGACTACGCTGCCGTCGGTCGAGTGCGCCAGGTAGCGCACCCCGGGCGCGGTGGTGATCAGATCCAGATTGAACTCGCGCTCGAGACGCGCCTGGATGATCTCCATGTGGAGCAGACCGAGGAAGCCGCAGCGGAAGCCGAAGCCGAGCGCACCCGAGCTCTCCGGCTCGAAGGAGAACGAGGCGTCGTTCAGGCGCAGCTTGTCCACCGCGTCGCGCAAGCCTTCGTAGTCGTCGGCGCTCACCGGGTAGAGCCCGGCGAAGACCATGGGCTTGATCTCCTGGAAGCCGGGGTAGGCCTCCGCCGTCGGCCGGTCGGCGTGCGTGACCGTGTCGCCGATCTGCGCCTGGATCAGGTCCTTGATGCCGGCGTAGAGGAAGCCCACCTCGCCCACCGTGAGCTGGCCCACTTGCGCCGGCTTTGGGGTGAAGATGCCGAGCTCGTCGACCTGGTACGCCCGGCCGGAGGACATGAACCGCACCTTGTCCCCCTGGCGGAGTGTGCCGTCCACCACTCTCAGCATGGAGACGACCCCCCGGTACGGGTCATACCAGGAGTCGAAAAGCAGGGCCTTCAAGGGCGCCTCGGGAGCCCCTGCGGGCGGCGGCACGTCGCGCACCACCCGCTCCAGGACGTCCTCGATCCCGATCCCGGCCTTGGCAGAGGTGAGGACGGCGTCGTGGGCGTCGATGCCGACGACGTTCTCGATCTGCTCCTTGACCCGGTCCGGATCGGCCGCTGGCAGGTCGATCTTGTTGATGACCGGGACCAGCGTCAGGTTGCCGTTGATCGCCAGGTAGGCGTTGGCCAGGGTCTGGGCCTCGACCCCCTGCGCCGCGTCGACCACCAGCAGCGCCCCCTCGCAGGCGGCGAGGCTGCGCGAGACCTCGTAGGCGAAATCGACGTGGCCCGGCGTGTCGATCAGGTTGAGCTGGTAGGTCTCGCCGTCCCGCGCGTTGTAGAAGAGCCGGACGGCCCTGGCCTTTATGGTGATGCCGCGCTCGCGCTCGAGGTCCATGTTGTCCAGGACCTGGTCCATCATCTCGCGTTCGGACAGCGCCCGGGTCTTCTCCAGGATGCGGTCGGCCAGGGTGGACTTGCCGTGGTCGATGTGAGCGATGATCGAGAAGTTGCGGATGCGCTCGTTGGGTCTCATGGGGGCCAGTCAGTCTACAGTCATTTACCTGGGCAGGTAAGTCACTTACCCGAGGCAGGGAAGTCATTTACCTGGCCTCCGAAGTGACTTACCTGGGCCGGGTAAGTCACTTACCTGCTCCGGGAAGTCACTGTCCTGCCTCCGGAAATCAGTTCCCCGCGCCCCGTAACTCATTTACCCATGGCCGGCAGCGATTTCCCCATGCCTGGAAGTTGGCTTACCCGCGTCCGGAAGTGACTGCCGGACGGCGGGAGCTCGATTGCGGAACAGAGTGATGAGGGCGACGCCGGTCAGGATCACCGCGGCGGCACCGAGGGTCTTGCCGGTGAGCGGCTCCCCGGCCAGGGCCCAGCCCAGGAAGACGGCCACCACCGGGTTGACGTAGGCATACGTGGAGACGAGCGCCGGCGAGGTCACCCGCAGCAGCCAGATGTAGGCCGTGAAGCCCAGGGCTCCGAACACCACCAGGTAGGCCAGCGCCAGCCCGGACTTGAGCGAGGCGCCGGCCAGGTCGAGCCGGCCGGCCTCGCCGGTGAGCAGCCCCATCACCATCAGCAGGGCGCCGCCCGCGAGCATCTCCATTCCCGTCGCCATCAGGGGCGACTCGGGCAGCGGCACGTGGCGCGAGCGCAGCGACCCCCAGGCCCAGCTCACGCACGACAGGAGCAGCACCGCCACCCCGATGGCGTCCACGCTCCCCCCGCCCGGACGGACCAGCATCACCAGCCCGGCGAAACCGAGCGCCAGGCCGGCCACCACGCCGAGGCTGGGACGGGTACCATCCTTGCGCAGCCACTCGAACAGCACCATCCAGAGCGGGACCGTGGAGACGAGCAGCGCCGCGAAGCCCGAGTCCAGCCGCTGCTCGGACCACACCACGCCGCCGTTGCCGCCCGCGAGGAGCAGCCCGCCGATGAGCGCGGCCGAGCGCCAGTGGACCCGGACCGGCCGCGGCGCCCCGCGCCAGCGCGCCCAGCCGTAGAGCAGGGCGCCCGAGGTCAGGAAACGTGCCCCGGCCATCCAGAACGGCGGCAGGGTCTGGATCGCGAAGAGGATCGCCAGGTAGGTGGATCCCCAGATGACGTAGACGGTGCCCAGGGCCAGCGCGATCTTCAGGCCCGAGGCAGGCTTGTTGTCAGTCATGAGCGGGCTCCTCTTCTTCGAGCGGCAGCAGCGAGGTTTCGCGCAGGGTATCGAGAACGACGGTGGTGCGGGTGGACCGGACCGGCTCGACCGCCTTGATCTGATCTTGCAGAAGGCGGCCGAGCGCCTTCGCGTCCTTCACCCGGACCTTGAGCAGGTAGCAGTCCTCTCCGGCCACGTGGTGCACCTCCTGCACCTCCGGGATCCGGGCCAGCCGCTCGCCGGCGCACTCGTCCCCCACCCGCTCGTCCGTGCGCACGGCGACGTACGCCAGCATGCCGAGTCCCAGCGCCCTGGGGTCGATCCGGGCCTCATACCCTTGAATAATCCCGCGCTGCTCCAGCTTGCGGATGCGCTCGAGGATGGCCGAGGGGGCCATTCCGACCTGCCGCGCGATGTCGGCGTTGGACGTGCGGGCGTTCGACTGAAGGATCGTCAGGATCTGAAGGTCTGTCGCGTCGATCATTCGGCATCTCTCCTCACAGAGAGATGATACGCAGGTCCAGAGGAAAAGTTCAAGAACAAATGGAAACGGCCGGCAGGCGCCGGCCGTCGTTCCGTCGGTTCGGGAGGGGCTTCCCCGGCTATCCGCCGTTTTCGGGCGGCGGCTGGTCCGACGCCGATTTCAGCCGGCGGCTGGCGCTCTCGAATTTGATCGTAGCGAAGGAGAAGTAGCCCGGAAACTCGGCTTTGAACGCGGTCTTCTCCCCCGGCGGCAGCGCGCCCTCGGTCAGGGCGGCCTGGCTCGTGGCGATCAGGGCGCCGTCCTCGTTGAAGATCATGACCTTGAGCGTCACGTCCGCCGCCATGTCGCTGGAGGCGTTCTGGAGCGTGCCGTTGATCAGGACGTGGTTCTGCTCGGGATGGCGCGCCTGGTTCCAGGTCTCCACCACCACGCCGGGACCGGAGGCCGGACCGGGCGCCGGAGCGGCCGGTTCCCCGTCCGGCTGCTCGGCGGGTTTCTCGTCCGATACTGGCGCAGCCGGCGTGAAGTCCTTGTCGGTGATCACCCGCAACGGCTTCTTCCGCTCCGCGGGCTTGTCGGGCTCGGCCGCGGCCTGGGCCTGGGCCGCTACCGCGTCCTCCGTGGCGCGGCGGCTGGCATCCAGGTCCACCTCTGCCACGCGGAGCGAGGAGAGTTTGCCGGCGGAGGTGTGGAACACCACCAGCTTCCCCTTCACGGTCCACTCCCCCTTGGTCTCGACCCGGGCCCCCTCGCGGGTGACCAGCCAGTCGGCTTTGGCCGGCAGTGCCGGACCGGCGGCGAGGACCGCCGCCAGGGCGAACGCCATCTTCGCGAACGGTTGCGGCTTCATGCTCACCACTCCTTCCAGTTCTTCTGGATCATGCAGACGGGGATCGGCGCGATGCACACCAGGCTGGTGTCCGCCGCGATGGTCTTGATGTCCACGCGGTAGTTGCCGTACTTGCACTCTTCCGGGAAGAGCTTCTTCAGCGATTCCATGATCGCCAGCTTGGTCACGTCGTCGCAGATCTCCTCGACGCCGCTGGACTCGTTCTTGGTCTGCCCCTGCTCGGCGAACGGATTGGTCACGAAGTGCGGGACCTCGAAGTACCGGGTCCGGACTCCGGTCGTCCCTGACGGCGGCTGTACGAACGCCTCCGCGTCCAGCGTCGAGACGATGAAGATCCGGCTGACGCCGGTCTTGGCGCACTGCGGACCCTCCTTGGTGGCCGAGACAATGACCTGAGGCCTGTAGGTCGAGAAGAAGGTCACGCCGGAAAGGGCGAAGGCGTCGTTGATGACCCGCTCGTTGGCAGCGAGGACCAGGTACCAGCCGCGCTTGCCCAGCGGCAAGGCCCCGATGTTGGCGCCGGGCCCGGTGTCGTCCACGCCGATGCGCTTGAAGTCGCTCTCGTCGAGCGGACCGCCGACGAGGTCTCCGTTGACGTCCTTCGGCAGCTTGTCGGAGTCGTCGAGGAGGACGAAGAAGCGGCCCGTCTGGGCGTCGTTGTTCCACAGGTCGTCGCGGTCGCCGGTGCCGAACGCGATCATGTAGGCGCCGAGCACGGCGTGGTAGACGACCGAGGGGCGGAAGTAGATCGGCCGGTCGACGAACAGGGCGGGGACGGCACCGAGCTCGGTGCTGGCGTTGAAGATCACGTGCGGCTTCCAGTTGGTCAGCGGGATTCTCTGCACGATGTGGGGATCGCCGTCGGCGCGCCGGGTCTGGTAGTCCGCCAGGGCCGGGTACTGGTCGTCGTCCGACTTGGCCGGATCGTTGAGGATGTCGGCCGTCAGGTCGATCCGGTAGATGCGTCCGGCCGTGGTGCCGGCGTAGATCCTATCGAGGTAGCCGTCGCCGTTGGTGTCCACCGCGGCAGGCTCGCTGGGCATGCCGCCCAGGAGCTGGCGCTTATAGATCGCCTTGCCGGTCTCGATGTCCACGATGTAGATCCACGTGCCCAGTTGCGGGGCCGTCTTGGCGGACGGATCGAGGCCGCCGCCGAAGATCGCGACGTGGACGTCGCGGGTCTTGTCGCTTCCCGGGGCGATGGCGATCCGGATGCGTCCGACGTTGGGGGTGGACCAGCTCTCGCCCATGTCGGGCCTGCTGTTGCCGTCCGGGAAGCCGCCGACCGTCGGGAAGCCCAGATCCTCCTCGTCCAGCTTGATGCGGGTGCCCGACGCGGTCACGACGCTGTCGTCGAACTCCCACAGCACGCTGGGGAAGGGGATCGGGCCGCACTCGGTCGCGTTGAACGAGCCCTCGCCGCTGCACGAGGGGACGTAGCCGCTGGCCGGCTGCGGCACGAATTCACTGTTGAGCACGTCCGGCTGGGTGATGTCGATCGCGTAGTAGAGCGCGCCGCCCTCGCGCAGGCCGCCGACCCCAACGGTGCGCCACTGGCGATCGGTTTTCGTCGGGGTGCCGTTGTGCAGGGGATCGATGTAGACGTCGGCCACCGTGACGGTGCCGTCGACGGTCCACTGGTGGTTGGTCGCTCCGGCGGTGTTGATCAGCTTCACCTTGGGCAGCACCTCCCGCGGGATGTAGGCGAAGAGCTCCTTGCCGGTGCCGTTGTCGAAACCGCCCTTCACAGTGCTGTACTTGCCCGCGTCGAAGGCGTGCAGCATGCCGTCGTTGGCCCCCACCAGGAGTATCTTGCGCCGCAGCTGGTGCTTCTCGGCAAACGCCTGGTAGCCCTTCGCGTTCGCGGAGAAGTACTGCACGTTGGGCGGATCGCCGATCACCAGCGGGTTGGAGTGGAAGATGTCGCCCAGAACGTAATTGATCGTCGTCGGGGTGGTGCTCCCGTTCGGATTCCTGACGTCGACCACGGCGCTCTTGACCGCGAAGGTGTTGGCGATCACGGTGTTGGCCGTGTTCTGCGCGGCTGCCTCCGAGGCTGTATCGGGCGGCAGGTCGTTGTCCGCGGCGAACGGGATGTCCAGGCCCCGCCACAGGTCGTAGCGCAGCGGGTCGCCATCGGTGCTGGCCGTCTTTTCGAACAACCGGCGCTGGGACGGGACGGCGGAGCCGGTGTTCTCCTGCGTGTAGTAGACCCGGCGCTGGCCGGGAAGCGGGCCGGTGGGATCGGCCGCGTTGACCTGGTTGTCGAGCATGACCTTGCCGGCATCCCACAGGTGGTTCGCATGCGCGGTGTCCGGCTTGTCGTCGGTGGAGCGCAGGGGCAGCGGCTTGAGGAACGAGTGCACGTGGCCGTCCCAGGTCGCCTTGCCGTTGAGCGGGGTGAAGTTGGTCAGGAAGATCTTGTCCTCGACGATGGCCTGCACGGACGGCACCGCGGCGGAGGCGAAGGACCGCGCCTCCTGGCGTATCAGCCCGAGGATCCGCTCCAGCTCGGCCTTGAGGTCGTTGGCGTTCGCCGGGCAGAGGAGCTGACCCTTGCCGTTCTGAGCCATGCACTTCAGGGGGTTGCCGGCCTTGTCGCAGTCGGCGCCGTAGGCGATGACCCAGGTCGGCGTGTCGGCCTTGTTGGCCAGGTTGGCCGTCTCGCTGCACGGATTGGGTCCCGCGCAGCTGTCGCCGCCGTCGCTGACAATAATCAGGTAAGGCTTGCGGCAGCCCCACTCCGAATCGTGCTGGGCGGCGACCGTCGACCATCCGGTGGGATAGTTGTCGGTCTTGCACTTGCTGTCGTCGTCCAGGTACCAGCAGCGGAAGTCGGTGACCGTCATGCCCAGGGGGCTCGGTCCCGCGGCGAAGAGCGGGATCTGGGAATCGTCGTTGAGCGGCAGCACCCCGGTCGCGGCTTCCACGTCCTTCTTGAAGTAGCTCGCGATGCCGAAGTCCGGCGTGCCCGACCCGTGGTTGGGCGCGAACCGCTGCAGGAATTCCGTCTTCTGGTCGCTGCGCCAGTCGAACGGCAGGAAGTCGCCCTTGTCGAGCGGCCGGCCGTAGTCGGGATCGGCGATGGTCGGGCGCTTGAGGTTGGAGCAGGTCGAAGGGACCCCCGGGGTCTGGCAGAAGGGGTCGATCTTCGCCCCCGGCGTCGCCGCGGTGGTGTCGTAGTTCCCCTCCCAGCCCGTGCCCGAGTGGGACTGGCCGGAGTTGCAGGAGGCGTCGGCCAGCATGTCCTGCGCGTTCCAGAAGCCCCCGACCTGGTCGACGCCTCCCGCCTTGGAGGCGGTGGGCGCCGTGCGGCCGGTATCCTCGTCGAACAGCAGGAAGTCGGTCCACAGGGTGAGCTCGATCTGCGCGGTCCAGGCCGCCTGGAAGGTGCCGGCGAGAGCCTGGGTGCAGCCGGTGGCTCCGCTCTTGACCTCCTGGAGCGTCAGCTTGACGTCCATGTCGTTCTTGCCGAGCGCCGGGTTGTCGCTGACGGTGTCCGGCTTCTTGAGCGGGCGCTCGACGGTCAGCAGGTAGGTCTTGTTGCCGGCGCCGCCCTTGATCCAATGGGTGGTCGGGCCGTTGCCCGAGGTCCCGAGCTTCGCGTAGCGGTTGATCTTCTCCCGGTCGTCGGCGCCCACGGCCCCGAAGGGCAGCGGCACGGCGCAGGTCCCCAGGATCCCGGTGGCATCGAGGTGCTTGCCGAAGGTCATCAGGTCGCCTTCGATGTCGTCGGTGACCGCGCCGTTGGCCGCGGTGACGATCGGCCCGTCGTTGTCCGCCGCCGGATAGGCGATCGGCCAGCTGGCGGGCAGCTTGTTGCTCGCGCTGGAGACGAAGTAGTACAGCCAGTGCTTGGCCTGCGCCCGGGCGGTGTCCTGGTTGTAGGCCGCGTAGGCGAAATGGATGTCGTTGACGTCCTTGAGGACCTCGTAGAGGACCTTCTTGACCTGGTACATCTTGGACCGCGGGTCGTCGCCATTGGCGTGCACCCACTTGCCATCGGGAGCCATGTTCATCGACGCCGAGTTGTCGATGATGAAAAACACGTACGGCTTGGCCGTCGTGAAGCGCAGCAGGTCGATGTCGTCGGTGTAGGCCGGTCTCTGCCCGACGGCGAGCAGCGAGAGCGCGGCGAGCACGACGATGATGGCGGCCGTGCCGCGAAGCGAAGAACGATGGCGGGCCATGAGGTACCCTCCTGGGTCAGAACTTGATTTCTTTCAGCTCGTCGGAATCGGTGACGCTCGCCAGAGACGAGACCGAGGCCCGGAACGGCTGGATCTCGACCATCGCGCTCACGCTCTTCTGTGCGATCGGCGTTTTGGTGCCGCCCGCGTTCAGGGTCGCGTACCGGGTCGCGCGCGACGTCACGGCATGGTTGACCGTGTAGAAGGACTTGTCGGCGTAGGTGCCGACGTTGTTGACTTCACAGAGGTGGCACGCGGTCACCCCGATGGGGTGGAAGGCCGAGACCTCGACCTGCGTGCCCAGCTCCAGCTTGCCGCCCACGAACGCCAGGCCGCTGTCGGTGTAGAAGAAGCTCTGGGGTTCGTGGGAAGCGGTCACGATCGCCCGCGCGACGGCGAGCTCGATGCCGGCGTCCGCGGCATAGAACACCCGGTTGAGCGTGCGCTCGTTCGAGCCGATCTGCGACTCGGTCTGGGTGATCAGCGACAGAGCGATCCCGAAGATGGCCAGGATGACGAGCACCAGCAGCACGACGATGTAGGCGCTGCCGGCCTCTCCGCGGGTCGGATGAGGATGGTGGGGGCTCGGGCTCATCTCAAAGGTTCCTCATGTTGACGTCGGTGCGCATCAGCCGCCAGCGGTAACGGCGCCCGGTGGTGGAGTTGAAGGGGTGGTTCGCCGCGTAGGCGTGGTCCTCGATCGTGGCCGGGAGCAGCGTCGCCTGGTAATTGCCCGGATCGGCGCGGTCGGTGCGCGCGAGCGTGCTCACCCGCAGCTCGGGTTCGCCGGCCACGGCCAGGCCGGGCTGGGCGACCTGCAGGTCGGCGATGTTGTCCGCGATGTCGAGGGTGGCGTTGTCCACGTTTAACTTGTAGGCCTGGCCGCTCCCGGGGTTCATGCGGGCGCGGGCGAGGCTCGGGGCGACGCCGTCCGCTCCGGTGGAACGGACATAGAACACGTGCTCCTCCAGCACCCCGACCTGGGCTACGACCGGCAGCCCGGAGGCCAGGATCCCGAGGCTTGCCTCGTAGAGGTGTTTCTTGAAGCTGATCTTCAGGCCGGTGACGGTGACGGGGACGCTGTCTTCGTCGTCTTCGTCGTTGACTACGATCGGCGCGTCGCCGCTGCCCGTGATCTCGGCCACGGCGGTGACGCCGAAGGGGGTGACCAGGAGCAGCGTCTCCCCCGGCGTGGCGATGAGCTCCAGAGCGTCGAGGTCCTGCGGCACGCCGGCCGCCGCGGGCAGCACCACCACCCAGCCGATCTTGTCGGCGTCCGGATCGTTCCACACTTTCGGATTGAGGTACTCGATCTGATAGAGCGAGGAATTGAAAACGCCGCGCATCGTCACGACGTCAGTGCCTTCCAGTACCGCGGTCGCCGCTTGGCCGGAGATCAGCTTGTAGTTCGCCGCCACGTTGTTGCGCACGTCGACGGCGATCGGGCGCGGCAGGCTCCCGCGGCCGGTCATCCGGGCGAGCTTCACGATCTCGTTCTGGGCGATGCGCAGCGACTGTTGCATGTCCGCCACGTTGAGCTGGACGCGGTTCATGCGGGCGCTGAAGTCGAAGGTCGCCAGCACGCCCAGGATCAGCACCACCGTGACGGCGAGACTGACCAGGAGCTCGATCAGGGTGAATCCAGCTTCGCGTTTCATCTTCATGAACCTCACATGGACTTGAGCATGCGGACGGTGAAGCGCCGGCTCATCCCAAGGGTGGTGACCTGCCGGCCCCCCACGAGCAGGGCGTTGTCGTCGCGGGAGTTCCAGACCTGCACTTCGACCTCCTTGAGGTGGACCTGGCCGGGATCCTCGTCTCCCTTCTTGGGATCGTCGAAGACGCCGTTGTCCGCGAGGTCGTTGATGTTGAACTGGCGCACGCGGATCTGCCGGCGCCAGCTCGCCGGGTCCCCGGCCGTGCCCGTTCCCGTCTTCCAGACCTGGTCCTTCTTCGAGTAGTACTCCTGCACCGTGTTGACCGTCCCGGCCAACGGCACGGCCAGGCGTGGGTCGTTGAACGGCGCCTGCAGCAGATCCTCCACCGCCGACCTGCCGAAGTTGGCGGTCTCGGTAGCCTCCCGGCCGTCGAGGTTGTTCTTGGTGGAGGCCGCGAACAGCGGCAGGATGCCGACCGCGATGATCAGGAAGATCAGCGTCGCGACCAGGACTTCGACGACGGAAAAACCGTGGTCCGTCCGCTGCAGCTCCCGCTTTAGCTCCATTTCCAGCTTCCTCCTTCGCCGTTCGTATGCCACAAGAGGTCGTCGTTGCAGTCGCCGCCGGTGGCGCCCCGCCACTTGCGCACCTGGATGCGGGCCGTCGCGGCCGGCGACAGGAAGACCTCCAGGTAGTTCGGCGCCGCGCCCCCGAGCTCCACCGCCCGGAAGCGGAATGCGCCGGAGTTCAGGGCCGAGCCGTCGCCCCGGAAAACCGCTACGCCCGGGCCGCCTCCCGACGGCGTCATGCCGCGGACCGACGCCGCGCCCGTGCCACAGGGCGACACGAAGGAGACGCTGCTCGGCAAGGGCACCTCGCCGATCTTCACGTCCGCGGCGGTGGGCAGGCAGTCGCCGTCCCGGTCGGAGAACGCCTCGACATAGCCCCGCGAGGTATTGATCACGACCATCGAGCACAGGGAGGTTTTAATCGCATCCATCCTCGCCATGCGCATCAGGCCGGACGCCTGCTGCGCCACGCCGATCAGCTTGCTGCGCTGGATCTGCTTGGCGAGGTAGGGAGCCGACAGCATGACCGCGATGAAGAGGATCGCGACGACGACCAGCATCTCGACGAGCGTGAAGCCCCGCTCCCGGCGCTTTGGGTATTTCATGGCGACCCGGCTATGAGCAAGGCGGGTGCCACCGCTCCCAGGCACCTCGAAAGCGCGTTCAAGCTGCTGAAAACGTGTGAGTTGCGGTCCGGAAAGATCCTGCCGGCCGTACGATCAGGAAGAGGCGGTCTCGCTACCGATCGTAACGATCGTGTCACGCGGGAAGCTGAGCAGGGCCCGAGTGCCGCCGCCGGGCCGGTCTTCCAGGCGGATCCTCCCGCCATGCAGGGTGACGATCCGGTGGGCCAGGGCGAGCCCCAGGCCGACGCCGCCACGGCGCCCGGTCGCGAACGGATGAAAGAGGCGCTCGCGCATCTCGGGCGGCAGCCCCGGTCCGCGGTCTTCGACGGCCAGCTCCACCCCGTCGAGTCCGGCCTCCATCCCCACGATCCTCAGCTCGACCGGCCCGTTCCCCCCCGCCTCGCGCTCGGCCTGGGCGGCGTTGTGCAGCAGGTTGCGCAGGGCGCGCTCGAGGAGCTGGGCGTCGCCCCGCATATTGATGTCGGCGTCGGACGTCACCCGGACCTCCATCCCGCCAAGGGAGGGATCGGCCGCGGCCCGCCGGGCGAGCCGGGTGAGGGACAGCTCCTGGAAGCGGGCGCTGCCCGGACGGGCAAAGGCGAGGAAGTCCTCCAGCACCCGCTCCAGGTGGTCGGCCTCGTGGCGGATCTCCGCCAGGTAGTCGGCGATCGACTCCTCGTCCGGCCGGCGCTCGATCAGGGTGAGATAGCCGCGCAGGGTGGCGAGGCTGTTGCGCAGCTCGTGCGCCACGCCGCCGGCCATCTCCCCCAGCCGGGCGAGGCTCTCGGCCAGGCGGCTCTCCCCGGCCAGGCGCTGCACCTCGGTGAGATCGGCGAAGAGCACCAGCCAGCCGCGGATGCCGCCGTCGTCGCGCCGCAGAGGGTGGACGGTGAGCCCCAGGGTGCGGGCCTCGCCGCCGGTCTGCACCGAGATCTCCTGGCGCTTCGGCGCGCTGCGATCAGCCACGGCGGACTCCAGGAGGCTCAGCAGCTCGGGCTGGGTGGCGAGAGCCTTGGCGAGTGGGGTGCCGGGCGGGGGCGGCTCGATGCCGAGCAGAGCGGCGGCCACGGCATTGAAGGCCAGCACGTTGCCGGCGCGGTCGAGGAGCAGGAGCCCGCTCTGGAGGCTGGCGGAGAGTGTGCGCTCCAAGGCCTCGATGTCGTCCTCCGGCGTCCGCGTCTGCGCGGCGGCGGTGATCGCGCGCTCGAAGGTGGCAAGGAGGAACTCGATCTCCCCCTCGCCTGGCTCTTGCTCCGCTCCCATCTGGCGCGCCCGTTCGATCAGCGTCTCCCAGGGGACCATCAGGTGGCGCAGGAAGGAGAGGACCAGGAGGAGCAGGGCGGCGTTCAATCCCAGCACCACCACGGAGAGCACACCCACCGCGCGCTGCTGCGCGGGAAGCACCTCGGCCGCCAAGTCGACCCGCACCCATCGGCCGTCTCCGAAAGGGGCACGGCCGGCGATCCGGTCGGGCAGGGCCTCGTCGGGTCCGGCAGCGAGGACGTCACCGACGAACGGGGTGAACAGGCCGGCGGAGGGGATTTCCCCAGCGGACACCAGAGCCTCCCCCTCCCGGTTCGCCACCGCGATGCCGCGGGCCTGAGGGGCGAGCGAGCGCAGCTCCGCCTGCGAGGGCAGCGTCCCCGCCAGCCGGCCGGCGATCCCCTCCGCCAGACGGACGGCTTCCGCGCGCCGCTCCTCCGCGAGCAGATTCAGGGCGTTGCGGAACGAGAACAGGGTGAAGGTGGAGAGGACGACCAGCAGCAGCAGCGCCACCGGCAGGAGGATCAGGACCTCCCGGCGCAGCCCCAGAGCAGGCCGGCGCGTCCTCGTCATAGGAAGCGCATGTAGAAGCCGATGATCGCCGGGCCGGCGAACAGGGCGATGAGCCCGCCCAGCGCCAGGAAGGCGCCGAACGGCAGCCGGGTGCGCAGTCCCTCGCCCGAGCGGCTCATCAGGGCGAGCCCCACGATCGAGCCGGCGAGGACCGCGAAGAAGAACGCCACGAGCAGGGCCTTCCACTCCAGGAACGTGCCTATCAGCGCCATCATCTTGGCGTCGCCCAGGCCCAGCCCCTCCTCCCGCCGGACCAGCCACCAGATGCCGTAGATCGCGAGCGGCAGCCCTCCCCCCAGCACGGCGCCGAACAGCGGGCCGAGCATGTGCCGCCAGGGCAGGCCCAGGGCCATCACGATCACCGCGTGGAAGAGGAAGCCGAGCACGATCCCCGGCCAGGTGATCCGGTCGGGCAGGATCATATGGTCGACGTCGATCATGGCCAGCACGATCATCAGGCAGCCGAAGACCGCCGCCATCAGCGCCGGCAGGGTCAGGCCATAGGCCACGGCGCAGCCCATGAAGAGCAGCGCCGTGGCCGCCTCCAGCAGCGGATAGCGCCACGAGATGCGCGCTCCACAAGCCCGGCAACGCCCGCGCAGCAGCAGGAACGAGAGGACCGGCAGGTTGTCGAGAGCACGGATCGGCGCGCCGCAGGCCGGGCAGCGCGAGCGCGGCGTGACCGTCGACATCCCGAGCGGCAGCCGGTAGATGAGGACGTTCAGATAGCTGCCGACGATCAGCCCGAACACGCCCATGTAGACGAGGATCAGCCAGAAGGGGACCACAGTGCGCCGATTCTACCGGCTCCGCCTGTCCAGGAGCAGCACGCCGAGCACGGCGGCGAGGGTTGCGAGGGTGATGGAGGCTCCGAGAGGGAGCAGGCGCTCACGATAGCGCAGCTCGAGGACGTGCTCCCCCGCGGGCAGCTCGACGCCGATCTGGCTGGCGGCGGTGGGGTAGACAGCCAGAGGCTCTCCATCCGATTGGGCCTGCCAGCCCTCGTCGAAGGTCTCGGCCAGCACGAAGAACGTGGACGATTCCGAGCGGTAGCGCAGGCGGAGCCGCCCCCCTGTCTCCTCCAGCTCCAGAGGCTCGGGCATGCGCAGGTAGGCGACCTCGATCCGGGCATTCCGGGGACGCACCACGTGCTCGCGCCGCATCAGGGCGTATCCCTCCCGGCGGGCCGCGGCCAGCGCCGTTTCAGGATCCGGGTGGAAGGCCACCAGCGGCACGAAGCGGTGGCGGGGCAGGAGGTATGGATTGTCCCGCTCCTTCATCAGGGGCGCGCCCGGGTTCCGCTCCGCGGCCCAGGCGGGAGCTTCCTTGCGCAGGAGGACCCGCCCCACGTTCCAGGCGCCCAGGTAGCGCAGGGCATCCTCGGAGGACCGGTCCCAGCCCTGGTGCAGAGCGTCCAGCGCCCGGGAGCCCCAGGGGGTCAGCATGAGATCGAAGTCCTCGTTGAGGGCGTAGGGGATGCGCCAGAGCACGGCGCTGTAGGGCTCCATCCGGTCGAGCAGGGCCTGTACCGGAGCCAGGGAAGGGTCCCCCCGGCGCGGCACGAAGTCGGGATCCGATCCCGTCCTCTCCTGGACGAACAACCGGGTATCGGGCGGCACCCGGACCGGGGGCGGTCCCTCGTAGAGCGAGGCCGGGGCGACCTTCACCAGCCCGTGACCGTAGTGCCAGAGGTCGGCGGCCAGGAGCGCGAGGGCGATCCCGGTGAGCAGCCGGGCCGGCGGCCGGCGCCAGCGGCACAAGGTCAGGAGAGCGGCCACGGCCGCGGCGGTGATGATGGCCGCCCAACCTTCTCCCTGGAGGTAGGCGATGCCCTGCCGCACCTTTTCGGGGGTCAGCCCCGGGCTGCCGTGGGCGCGCACGAACCAGTCCGCCACCCGCGGCACACGGTAGAGCAGACCGGTGAGCACCCCCGCGGTCGCCAGGAGAACGAGGGAGACCGCGAGCGGGAAGTCGGCGCGCTCGGGGCGCCCCTCCTCCCTCTCGCGGAGGAGCCATGTCCAGCCCAGGGCGCCGGCCATCCCCAGCGCCGCCACCGCCAGGATCGTGAACTTCTCGGGGAAGCGGAGCACGGCGAGGACCGGCACCGCGCTCCGCACCGGCTCGTAGAGCGGGTTGTGCCGGCCGAGGGCGAGGAAGGCGCCGACGGCGAAGGCGATCCCCCAGGCCGCCCGGCGCGGAACCGGCCACTGCGCCAGGGCGGAGACGGCGAGCACCGTCAGCAGCAGGCCGGGGTAGATCGCCGGCACATAGGGGTAGTCGCGGTCGTGCAGGTTCCAGCCGAAGAAGAGCCCCTCATGATCCCGGGTGGGATCGCCGAAGAAGCGCGGGAAGGCGAGCTCGACGACGCGGGCGGGCGGCGCCGACCAGACGGTCGCCGGCCGGGCTTCAAGCCCGCCGGCCCGCGGCGAGCCGGCCAGCCGTCCCCAGGTCGGGAGGAGCTGCACCGCGGCGAGCAGGACGGCGACGGTCAGCGGCACCACGAGCCGCGGCAGGGCGCGAGGGCGAGAAGCGCCTAAAGCAAGGAGCCCGAGCCCGCTCACCACCACGGTCGCCGGCTCGCCGTTGAGGAGCTGCAGGGCGAGGGCGATCCCGGCCAGGAGCGCGGGCCGGCGCCATCTACCCGCCTCCGCCCGCAGCGCGGCGTCGGTCCATCCCAGGAACCAGGGAAACCAGGCCATGCTGCAGAACAGCGTGAGCGCGCTGATCAGGGAGAGCAGGGTGCCGCTCCCGGTGTAGCCCACGGCCGCCAGGGCCGCTCCGCCGCGGTCCGCGCCCAGCCGCCGGGCCAGCCACCAGGCCCCGGCGAACGCGATGGCCGCGTGGAGCACGACCAGCAGGTTCAGGGCATAGGCGGGCGGCAGCGCGAGCACCAGCCAGCTCGGCGGGTAGAAGGCGGCGTAGCTCGGGTTCGAGAGCACCGGCTGGCCGCCGTTGAGCCACGGGTTCCAGACCGGCAGGCCCTCGCCGGCCAGCCAGCGGAACGTGGTCCGGAGGGGGAGGTGGAACAGCGGTACGTCCCGGTTCGCCAGGACCACCCCGGGCGAGAGCAGCGGGGCGAAGAGGCTCAGCAGCCAGGCTGCGCCCAGCAGGACCGGCACCAGGAACCACGGACGAGCACGGACGGGCACGGACTGACAGGGACAGCCGGGATCGGGAGGTTTGTCCGTGTCCGTCCGTGGAAGTGCGTGTTCGTCCAATCAGTCCTTCTGCCTCAACCGCCCTTCGGCGACGGCCAGCGAACCATGAAGCCGTCGGCCCAGACGATGTCCTGGTCGTAATCCGTCGAGTCGAACGAGGTCACGGTGTAGTCGTTGGACGAAAAGGTCTTGTTTCGCCCCTGGCTGCGGATCAGCATGACTTGGCGCTCGTGCACCAGGGACCCCGTCTTGAGGTAGTACTCGTACGGGAACTTCCAGCCGTCGATCGGCGGCACGACCTGCAGATAGGTCGGCGCCAGCAGGCTCTCCAGGGCGGCCGCCGTCCTCGGCGAGTCGTACGACGCGAGGACCACATTGGAATTGGTCTGCCCCGCCGCCGCCGCGCCCACCTGGTCCGTCAGCCAGGAGAACATGGCCGTCCCGGTGATCCGGACGTCCGCAATGGTCCGCTTCTGCTTCGCCTTCTGCATCGCATCCAACAGGTTCGGGATCAGCATCGAGACGATGATGCCGATGATAGCGATCACGATCAACAGCTCGATGAGCGTGAAGCCCTTCTGTGCGGCTGTCGCCCTGCGCATTTTCAACGCCCTCCAAGTGAAGTACGAGATCCCTAATGGCAAAGCATATGCCAGCGCAGGCGAACCTTCAAGTCCATACGTTTCAGCCACTTGCACTCTTGCACATAGGCCTGTCAGGACAAAAAACGTCAGCCCGGGACAAGACGTGTCAGTTCCCGCCGGGTCCGGCATAGCCAGCCACCACGCGGCGCATCCTCTCCACGCCGCGGTCGAGCTCGTCCAGGGGGATGCGCTCGTCCGGTCCGTGGATGCCCCGCAGGTCCTCGCCGGCCAAGGCGAAGGTCGTCACGCCATAGGCCGGGATCCGCCGCTCACGAAAGAAGCGCGCGTCGGTGAAGCCGGGGATGAAGGTCGGGACGACCGGCGCGTCAGCCGTGAGCACCTTCCGCAGGGCGCCATAGAGGCGACCGGCAGCCGGAGAGGGCGGGGCCGGGGGCGAGGTCACCAGCACCTCGACCCGGAAGCCGTCCCCCAGCGCGCCCTCGATCTCCTTCAGGAAGGCGTCGCCGTCGGTGTCGGGCAGCAGCCGCACGTCGATGCGCGCCGAGGCCCGGTCGGGGGTGACATTGATCCGTTCGCCGCCGCGCAGGACGGTCACCTGCACCGTATCCACGAACAGGTTGGCCATGCCGGGGAGCAGGAACTCGCTCGGCCCGTCGGGGCCGACGACCTTGTCGATGTCCCCCAGGACGCGCTTCCAGCGGTCGTTGTGGAGCGGCGCGATGGCGCGCAGGTAGTCGCGCGCCGGCGGCGTGACCCGCCAGCGGATGGGGCGCTGCAGCATCCGGGCGAGCCCCTGGATGAGCTGGTGGTTGGCGCTCTGGGGGTTGAGGCCAGAGGCGTGGCCTCCGCGCCCGGCCGTGGAGACCTCCAGCCAGAGGGGGCGCTTCTGGGCCACCTCGATCCCCCACCAGAGGAGCCGCTCGCCGACGGCCTGGGCGCGCCCCCCCTCGCCCAGCACCGCCTCGACCCCCTGGAACATCTCCGGCCGGTTCTGCAGCAGCCAGGAGGCGCCGCGCAGGCCGCCGCTCTCCTCGTCGGCCACCGCGAGGAAGATCACGTCCCGCTCGATCGGCACCCGCCGCCGCTTCAGCTCGACGAAGGCGGCGAGCTGCGCGATGCCCAGGCTCTTGTCGTCCAGGGCGCCGCGGCCCCAAAGGCGTCCGTCGCGGACCTCGCCGCCGAAGGGGCGGGCGGTCCAGCCCGGACCGGGAGCGACCACGTCCATGTGATGGAGCAGCACGAGCGCCC
Source organism: Acidobacteriota bacterium (assembly GCA_034667225.1). GTDB lineage: Bacteria > Acidobacteriota > Thermoanaerobaculia > Multivoradales > UBA5704 > DATMER01. The sequence continues at coordinate 49,574 of JAXDKG010000041.1, read as the reverse complement.
GGCCGTTGCTGCGGGGCGACGACAGGCGCGCCCAGAGGTTGGCGCGCCCGTCAGGGGTGCGGGCCACGTGCGACGGGATGCCCTCGCGCTTCAGGATGCCGGCCAGGTACGCGGCCGCCAAATGCTCCCTTCCCGGTGGGTTCGTGGTGTCGATCCGCAGGTAGGCCTGCAGCCAGCGGGCGGGCTCGGAGAGCTCCAGGGGCCGGGCGCCGGGCAGAGCGAAGATCGCCAGGGCGATGACGAAGGCCTTCAGGGTTCGCATGGGGCAGGGCCAGTCTAGACAAAAAAAGGGGGCGCCACCAACCGGGGCGCCCCTTCTGAGGAGGGAGTATCTTTGCGTGTTGCGTGTTGCGTCTTACCGCTTCTGGGGCCAGCGGACGAAGAAGCCGTCGGCCCAGACGATGTCCTGGTCGTAATCGGTCGGGTCGAACGAGGTGACCGAGTACGGGCCGCCGTTGGCGACCTTGTTGCGGCCCATGCTGCGGATCGCCATCACCTGCGGATCGAGCGGGGCGGCGGTCTTCAGGTAGTACTCGTACGGCGTCTTCCAGCCGTCGACGTTCGGCACATCCTGCATGTACTGGGGAGTCAGGATGCTGCCGACAGCCGCGCCGCTCAGCGCCGAGGCGTACGAGGTGAGGGCCACATCCGACGCCGAAGCGCCCGCGGCCGCGGCGCCCACCTGGTCGGTCAGCCAGGAGAACATGGCCGTGCCGGTGTTGCGCACGTCGGCGACGGTCCTCTTCTGCTTCGCCTTCTGGAGCGCGTCCAGGAAGTTCGGGATCAGCAGCGCCGCGATGATGCCGATGATCGCGATGACGATGAGCAGCTCGATCAGCGTGAAGCCCTTCTGACGGTTCCGGATTCTGGTCAACATGAGTACGGTCTCCTCCGTGGTTTCAAAAGCTGTCCCCCCGGATCTTTTCCTTGGGGCCCATCTCCGTTCGTCAGGAGGTATAGCAGGGGCGATGCCAGCCCCTAAGTCATTGATTCTTCGTGTGTTGCCTCAGAAAGCTCGACAAAAAGTGACAGCGCCCGGCAGCCTCGGGTGACATCCAGTGTCACCGGCCTCAGCGATCGAGGACGAGCCTGCGGACGAGGTCGCGGTAGACCGTCACTCCTTCCACGAACCCGGGCAGCGCGAAGCGCTCGTTGGCCTTGTCCACCTGCAGCGTGTCGGTGTTCATGATAAGGAAGGGGGAGAAGCCGTAGGAGGGCACTCCTGCCGACCGGAAGAAGCGCGAATCGGTGGCGGTCCACGGCAGGAAGTACGGTCCGGCGGGCGCGTCGGGATAGTGCTCCTCCAGCGTCGCCAGGATCGCGCCGTAGGCGGGGTGCGCGGTGGAGCTGCTCGCCACGGCGGGAGGCTCGTCGAGGGTATAGCTGAGGCCGGCGAGCATCCAGGGCGGCACGAGCTTCGGCATCTCCTCCTCGAGCTTCGCGCCGGGCAGGAGGTGGATCTTGATCAGGAGCTGCCAACCGCCGCCAGCGGCCTCCTGCACCTTGAAGGGCACGGCCTCGTTGCGGAAGAAGGACTGCAGATAAGCCGGCAGCTTGCGGAAGGCGGTGATGTCCCGGATGGTGGCGTCCGGGTGCTCCAGCAGGTCGCGGAGGTCGCCGCGGTCACGGGTGGCGGCGTAGGTCTTCAGGACCTCCCGCACCTCGGGAACGACCTTGAGGTCGGTCTCGGTGTAGCCGGTCTCCTTGAGCGCCGTCCGGAGCTCCTCCAGAGGCTCCTTCTCCGGGGCGCAGACGAGGAGGTCGACGTAGCGCTTCTGGCCGATCTCGGTCCCCCAGAACTTGATCTCGTCGCGCGCCCGCGCCTCGACCACACCGCCCTCGGTGAGGACCGCCCAGAAGCGGCGCACTCCCTCCGGGTCCTCGGCCAGAAGGCGGCGCACACCTAGTCGACTGCCGCGCTCCTCGCTGCTCGTGGCCAGGAACAGGACCGAGCGCTCGAGCGGCCGGCCGCTCTCCTTGAGGTCGATCATGGCGAGGAGCTGAGCGACGGCCACGCTCTTCATGTCGAACACGCCGCGGCCGTACATCCACGGCGGGTCGATGAACGCCTCGAATGGGGGATGGAACCACTCCTCGGGCTTCACGTTCTCGACGTCGATGTGGTTGTGCAGGACGAGCGGCCGGGGGTCCTTCCCTTCGAGCAGGGCATAGAGGTTCGCCTTGCGCTCGCCCACGATCTCCAGGCGGGAGGGGATGCCGGCCTTCTCCAGCCGGGTGGCGAGGAAGCGCGCGCCCGCGATCTCGTCGCCGGTGGCCTCGCTGGTGTCGATCCGCACGTAGTCGCGAAGGAGCTGGACCTCGGGCAGGCTCCGGTAGTCGGTCTCGACCCAGTTGTCCAGGGCCGAGCCCTCGAGCGGCCGGTTGAGCCAGGAGACGAGCAGCCACGTGATTCCCGCTACGAGGATCAGGCTCCCGTAGAGGGCGGCGCGGGCAGCCGCGCGCCGGCGGCGTTGGAAGGGCGTCCAGATTGGTCGTGGCATCGGCGCGCATGATAATAAGTCAATAGGTCAGGTATGCTCCACCCCGACTTGAACGAGACCCATTCTTCTCCGCCATCTTCGCCTCGGTGGCTGGTCCCGGCAGCGGTCGCGGCCTGCCTTGCCTACCTGGGAGCCGAGCTCTTCCTCGTGGGCGGACTGGGGTTCCCCCTTGACGACAGTTGGATCCACCTCCAGTTCGCGCGCAACCTGGCGGCGGGCTGGGGCCTCTCATACAACCCCGGCGAGCTGGTGACCGGCTCGACCGCGCCGCTCTGGACCGCGCTGCTCTCCCTGCTCATCCCCCTGCCCGGGAACGTCCTGGCCTGGACCAAGCTCCTGGGCATCGCCTTCCACGCGGCGAGCGTTTCGGCCGCCTGGCGCCTGGCGCGGGAGCTGGGGCTCGGCCGCGGTCTTGCCGGCATGGCCGCGTTTCTGATGCTGACCACGAGCTGGCTGGTCTGGTCGGCGCTGTCGGGCATGGAAGTCCCGCTCTTCGTCTTCCTCTCCCTCTGGGGCCTCGTCCTTCACATCCGGGAACGACGGCATCCGGAAGCTCCGCCGCTCTCCATCGCCGTGCTGGCCGTGGCTTCGCTGGCCCGGCCCGAGGGCCTCCTCCTCCTGGTCCTGGCGCTGATCGACCGCCTGCTCGTCTTCGATCGTGAGGAGGACGAGCTGGTCTGGAGGCGTCCCTCTCTGCGGCCGATCCTCATCGGGGTCGTCTTCGCCGCCCTGGCGCTGATCGGACCGCTCCTGGCCTACCGCTGGGCGGGCGGCTCCTTTCTGCCCACGACCTTCGGAGCCAAGGGGGCCGGGCTGCACCAGATGCTGCCCAACCTTGCTTACGTGCACACGGTGATCGGCGTCTTCTTCCGCTCGCAGCCGTTTCTGGCGCTCCTGGCGGGCGCCGGGATCGTCGCCCTGATCGCCCGGCTGGGTACTCGAGAGGACCGCGGGCTGCTCCCCGCCCTCTGGCTCCTGGGTCTGCCCCTCGCCTACTCGCTGCTGGCGCCCGGCCCCACGAAGCTCATGGGCAACTTCGGCCGCTACTACTTCCCCCTGCTGCCGGTGGTGATCATCCTCGGGATGCTAGGGCTGGAGCCGGCGGCAAAGGCGCTGAGGAGGCGCCCCCTGGGAGCGCTGCTCGCCGGGCTGATCCTCGCGACTGCCCTCTGGGGCTTCACCCAGGGGGCGATGCGCTACGCCCGCAACGTGGCCAATGTGGAAGACAGCGACGTGAAGATCGCCCGCTGGCTCGCCGGGCGGGTGCCGCCGAACGCGGTGCTGGCGGTCAACGACATCGGCGCGATCAAGTTCCTGCTGCCCAATCCGGTCCTGGACCTGGCGGCGATCGCCAACCCCGAGATCCGGGACGAGGTGAGCCGGATCATGGCCGAGACCGGGATGCCCTGGGCGGAGGCGATGGCGGAGGCGATCGTCCGCAGGCGGCCGGACTATGTCGTCGTCTTCCCCAAGTGGCTGCCGGCGCTGGATTCCGACCCGCGCTTTCAGTCGATCTACCGGCTGGAGATCCCGGACAACATCACCATGGGCGACGATGAAATTGTCGTCTATCAGCTGTCATACAATCCCGCCCCGTGAACGTCCCAATCCTCGATCTCCCCCGCGTCCATCGCCGCATCGCGCCCAAGCTGGAAGAGCGCTGGCAGCGCATCCTGTCCGAGAGCTCGTTCATCCTGGGCCCCGAGGTCCGGGAGTTCGAGGCGGCCTATGCCAGCTACCTGGGGGTGGAGGCCTGCACCGCGCTCGCCAACGGCACCGACGCCCTGGTGCTCGCCCTGAGGGCTTTGGACCTGCGCCCCGGCGACGAGGTGATCGTCCCGGCCTTCAGCTTCTTCGCCACGGCCGAGGCCGTCCTCCTTCTTAGAGGCGTGCCGGTCTTCGCCGACGTCGATCCCGAGACCCTCAATCTCGATCCCGAGGATGCGGCCCGGCGGATCACCAGCCGGACCGTGGGGCTCCTCCCCGTCCATCTCTACGGCCGGCCGATCGACGTGGACGCCACCCTGGCCCTCTGCGAAAAGCATGGCATCTGGATGATCGAGGACGCGGCGCAGGCCCAGGGCGCGGCCTGGAAGGGCAAGCGGGTCGGAGGCTTCGGCAGCCTCGCCGCCTGGAGCTTCTACCCCACGAAGAACCTGGGCTGCTACGGCGATGGCGGCGCGGTCACCGGCAACGACAAGGACCTGGTCGCCAAGGTCCACCTGCTGGCGAACCACGGCCAGAAGGGCCGCTACCACCATGTCGAAGTGGGGACGAACAGCCGCCTGGACAGCCTCCAGGCCGCGGTCCTGAACTGCCGGCTCGAGTTGCTGGAAGAGGACAACAACCGCCGCCGCGAGCTGGCCTGCCGCTATCACGGAGCTTTCAACGGCGTCGGAGACATCCGCCTGATCCCGGACCCCCCCGGAGCGCTCTCGGTCTACCACCAGTACACAATCCGCACCGCGCGCCGGGACGAGCTGATGGAGCACCTGAAATCGCGGGGTGTTGCTTCCGCTGTCCACTACCCCTCCCCACTGCACCACCAGCCCGCGATGGAGGGAAAGATTCACGTGGAGCCCGGAGACCTCGCCGTCGCCACCGCCGCGGCAACGGAGGTGCTCTGCCTCCCCATCTTCCCCGAGCTCACCAACGAGGAGCACGAGCGGGTGTGCGGGGCGGTGCGGGAGCTCTTCGGGGAAATCTAGACCTACCCGGCGCCAATCTGGACCTCTAGATTTGAATCTAGAGGTCGAGAATGCAATTTGGCACGTTCCAGGGCGTCCTGGCCCTCTCTGAGGCATTCTGGCACGTTGGATTTGAATCTAGAGGTCGAGAAGGCATTCTGGCACGACCCTTTTTCTTTCTGGCACGTTCGCGGGCAATCTGGCACGTCAGATTTGAATCCGGAAGTCGAGAAGGCAATTTGGCACGCTAGAGCCAAATCCGGCGTGCCGGCGGGGATCTTCCTCCTCCCTCGGCACGGCCAGCGCCTTGCCGAGCTCACCACGCGACCACACTGAACGTTTCAGCTTCTCTGCAAGAGAAGAGCCACAGTAGCGGTTATAATCACCGGCCGGACCCTTGCGGTCATCCCGAAAAACGAACGCGGAGACGTACCCTGATGCCCCCGAAAGCTCGTGTTTCTGTATTGAAGACCCGCCCCGAGACCGTCCTGGAGGACGTCGGCCGGATCATGGAAATGGCCGGGGTGAAGCAGCACCTCGCGCCCGGCGCGACCACCATCCTCAAGGACAACATCTCCTGGCACTTCCCGTTCCCGGGCGCCAACACGACCCCGTGGCAGCTCGAGGGGACCATCCAGAAGCTGCGCGCCGACGGCTACACGGACCAGGTCTGCGTCCAGAACAACACGGTGGTGACCGATCCGAAGAAGGGGGAGCGCCTCAACCGCTACCTGCCGGTGCTCGACAAGTACGGCGTGCCGGTGCGCTACAACTGCTTCGAGGACGACCTCAAGTGGATCCAGTACCAGCCCAAGGGCAAGATGCTGGTGCTGCCGAAGATCTATCCCGAGGGGATCACCATCCCGGAGTTCTTCCTGGGCAAGAACATCGTCCACCTGCCCACGGTCAAGTGCCACATCTACACCACCACGACCGGGGCCATGAAGAACGCCTTCGGCGGCCTGCTCAACACCCGCCGGCACTACACCCACTCCTGGATTCACGAGACGCTGGTCGACCTGCTGACGATCCAGAAAGAGATCCACACCGGCCTCTTCGCGGTGATGGACGGCACGACCTGCGGCAACGGCCCCGGCCCGCGGACCATGATCCCCGTGGAGAAGGACATCCTCCTCGCCTCGGGCGACCAGGTGGCGATCGATGCCGTGGCCACGAAGATGATGGGCTTCGACCCGATGTCGATCCCCTACATCCGGCTGGCGCACGACGCCGGGCTGGGCGTGGGCGATCCGCGGGATATCGAGATCGTCGGCGAGGACATTTCGAACTGGAACTTCCGCTTCTCGGTGGGGGACAACGCGGTCTCCCGCTTCGGGGACCTGGTCTGGTTCGGCCCGCTCAAGGGACTCCAGAAGCTGCTGTTCCGGACGCCGCTGGTCTACTTCTTCGTCTTCGGCTCGTACTTCTACCATGACTACGCGTGGTACCCCACGATCGGAAAGATGCGGACCGAGCGCTACGCCAAGACCAGCAAGTGGATGCGCCTGTTCGAGACCTACCCCGAGGCGAGCCCTGCCGCGCAAGAGAAGGTCGCCTGACTGTCGAGACCCCGGGCTCCGGCCTGGAGCACCTCGGCCGCCGGCTGCTGATCCCGCTCGCTCTCGGGCTGATGGCGCTGATCGGCCTGGTCCTGGTGGCGGACGCCCGCAAAATGGCCGGGCGCCTGCGTGATTTCGATCTCGCACTCCTGCTGCCCGTTCTGGGCCTGTCCCTGGTCAACTACACCCTGCGCTTCGTCCGCTGGGAGATCTACCTGAAGGCGCTCGGTGTGCGGTTGGCCCGAGCCCGGAGTCTCGGGGTGTTCCTCGTCGGCTTCCTGCTCTCGGTGACGCCCGGCAAAGCGGGCGAGCTGGGCAAGGCCTGGCTGGTGCGGGAGCTGGGAGGCGGACCGGCACTGCGGGTGGTGCCCGCCGTGGTGGCCGAGCGGGTGACGGACCTCCTTGGCGTGCTCGTGCTCCTGTCGCTCGGGGCTCTTCCCTTTCCGGGCGGTCGCTGGATCGCGGCGGCAGGGCTGGCAGCGGTAGCCGTGGCGATCCTCCTTCTCACCTGGCAGCGAGGGGCGGACCTCCTCTTCCGCCTGCTGAAACGGCTGCCCGTGGTGGGTCCGCGGGTGCCAGTCCTGGTGGAGCTCTACGGAACTTTGCGGGGGCTGCTCTCTCCCGGGTTGCTGGCCATGGCGCTGGGGCTCGCCGTGATGGCCTGGGGCGCGGAGGGGGTGGGCTTCTTCCTCGTGGTCCGCGAGTACGCGCCGCAGGCAGAGCTCCTCGCAGCGCTCTTCAACTACACGGTCTCGACTTGCCTGGGCTCCCTCTCGATGCTCCCCGGAGGCCTCCTCGCCGCCGAGGGCTCCCTCACCGCACTCCTGGATGCCCAGGGTCTCGATACCGCCACGGCTGCCTCGGCCACCTTGATCATCCGCGCTGCCACTTTGTGGTTTGCGGTGCTGCTGGGGTTGTTGGCCCTGCCGTACATCCTCCGGAAGCTGGCGGGCCGGCGGCGGTAGTTTGAGGTCGCAAATTGCGACCTCAAACCTGATCCTCGTTTAGGTTGCACTCATTCTGGAATGACATTTCCGAGGCGTTTTACGTCTCTATGCGGCAGAGTCCGTTAACGCGGCTCGTTTGAGGTCACAAACTGTGACCTCAAAGCTCCCATGGAGATCTCTATGCCTGATGAAGCGCTCGTCTCTATCGAGCAGATTGAGTCGGTGATCCTCTTCCTACGCGGGGAGAAGGTCATGCTGGACGCAGATATAGCCGCGCTTTACGCGGTTGAGACAAAGAACTTGGTGAAAGCCGTGAAACGCAACCTTGACCGCTTTCCCGCCGACTTCATGTTCCAGCTGACCCCCGAGGAGGTCAAACGTTTGAGGTTCCAATTTGGAACCTCAAACAATCGGGGCGGCCGGCGGTATCTACCCTACGCCTTCACGGAGCAGGGGGTCGCCATGCTCTCCAGCGTGCTGCGAAGCGAGCAGGCGGTGAAGGTGAACGTGGAGATCATGCGGGCGTTCGTCCGGCTGCGGCGGATGATCAACGAGCAGGCGGAGCTCGCCCGCAAGCTGGACGACCTGGAGGAGCGGTATGACGAGCAATTCAAGGTGGTCTTCGACGCGCTTCGGGAGCTGATGACGCCCCCCGAGCTCCCGGAGGATACCGAGGGGCGCCGGATCGGGTACGAACAGCCCTAGTATTTCGACCCGCACTCGGGGCAGAACTTCGGGCTACCCTCGACCTCATGGCCGCAGTCGCCGCAGCGGCGCTTGGCCGAGGTCGGGGTGCCGCATTCGGGACAGAACTTGGCGGTTCCCACCTTGGCGCCGCAGGAGGTGCAGGCGGCGCCCCGGACTTCGCCCAGGTCGCGGTCCTTCATCCAGTTCACCTCGCGGGCCTTCTCGACAGCCTGCTCCCTGGCTGCTTCGGCCTGGGCGGAGGCGATCTCCTCGTCCATGTCGGGCGCGCACCTCTCGCAGAGCTGCGCCTTGTTGTTGAAGCAGATGGGCCCGCAGACGTACTGGCCGCAGCGGGTGCACTGCTTGAACATCGGGCGGATCTCGGCCGTGGCCTCCCGCAGGGCGGCGTCGTGCGCCGGCCCTCCCACCGCCCGCTGAATCTCGTAGGCGGTGTCGGCCGCCTTGCCGAAAATGCCTCCGAACAGGTTGCCGGCCACTTGGGCCGCCGAGGCGGCCATGCCCATCTTCGAGGCCTTGAAGGTGGACATGTAGCCGTTGCCGCACTTCTCGCAGTAGAACTTGAACTGGTAACCCCGGTCTGTCGAAAGATCTTCGTAGTTCCCTGTGAACTCGACGGTGGGCATGGTGCTTCCTCTTGGTACGTGTGTATGGAGAGGCGTATGGTAACACCGAATCTATGGACCGAAAACGACGGCTCCTGCTGCTCCTGTTGACGGCTGCGCTCCTCGTGCGCCTCGCCCATTGGTGGGCGGTCCGCGACGAGCCGTTCTTCGCCTGGCTCGCCATGGACAGCCAGGAGTACGACCGCTGGGCCCAGGAAATCGCGGCAGGGGACTGGCTCGGCTCGCAGATCTTCTTCCAGGCCCCGCTCTACCCCTACCTTCTGGCGGTCCTCTACAAGCTGTTCGGGCACAGCCTCGACGCCATCTATCTGGCCCAGATCGGGCTGGCGGTCGCCGGGATCTGGGCCCTGTACCGCGCCGGCCGGGAGATGGGCGGGGAAAGGGTGGGGCTGGCGGCGGCAAACTTGTCCGCGTTCTACGGTCCCTTCATCTTTCACGACGTTCACCTGCTCAAGGAGTCTTTGGCGGTCTCGGTGACCTGCTTCCTGCTCTGGATACTGGCAACCAGAAGACACTGGCTCGCAGCGGGCCTCCTTCTGGGAGTGCTCGCCCTGTTGCGGGAGAACGCTTTGCTGCTGCTGCCGTTCCTCCTGCCATGGGGAAAGGGCTTCGTCCGGAAGAGCGCGGCCCTGGTGGGGGGGCTGGTTCTCGCTCTGCTGCCAGTGGCCATCCGCAACGGGATCGTGGGCGGCGACTTCCTCCCCACGACCTCCCAGGGGGGCGTCAACTTCTACATCGGCAACAACCCAGAGGCGGACGGGACCTACCGGCCGATCGTCCCGGGCAAGCAGATCCCGGCGCTGGAGCGGCAGGAGCCGGTGCGGGTCGCGGAGATCGAGCTCGGCAGGAAGCTCTCTCCCGCCGAGGTCTCGTCCTTCTGGATGGGCAAGGCCCTGTCCTGGGCCGCGGATCACCCCGGGGACTTCCTGCGCCTCCAGCTCCGCAAGCTGGGCATGTTCTGGAGCTGGTACGAGTGGCCCGATGCGGTGGACTACTACTGGGTCCGCGGACGCTCTCCCCTCCGCTGGCTGGCGCCGGTCGAATTCGGCGCCGTGACCCTCTTCGCGCTGGCCGGGCTCTGGATGATCCGGCGGAACCCCGGCCCGTTCACCCCAGCCCTGCTCTTCGCGCTCGGCTGGATGCTCACGACGATCATCTTCTTCCTCTTCTCCCGCTACCGGCTGCCGGCGGTCCCCGCGCTGATGCTCCTTGCCGCCGTTCCCCTGGCGCGGGTGAATCGCAAAGGAATCTTCGCCGTTGCCGCGGCTTTGATCCTTCCGCACCTGGCTGCATTCGAGCCGCGGCTCGATCTGGTCCACTACAACCTGGGCCGGATCGAGGACGAGCGGGGCAACCCGGACGCCGCCCGGGAGCACTACAAGGCGGCGTTCATCCTGAACCCTCGGGACTTCCTCGCCTGCCTGAACCTGGGCAACCACGCGGCCCGGAGCGGGGACTGGGCCACCGCCCTCCGTTTCTACCAGCGGGCAGAGGAGCTGGAGCCCACGTCCGACGACGTGCAGAGCAACCTCGGCGGCGTCTACCTGGCGATGGGGCAGCTCGACGAGGCCGAGGCGCGCTTCGACCGGGCTCTCGCCCTGAATCCGGAGAACCCTTCGGCCCTCCACAACAAGGAGGTCCTCCGGCGGCGGCGCGGACGCCTAGCGGGGTAGCCGGGAGACCGGCAGGAACTCGAAGACCAGGTTGCTCTGGTTCTCGTACTTCAGCTCGAAGAGGTCGGGCCGCGCCTGGATCCACTCGACTTCCTGAGGGAACTTGACCTGCGGAAAGCGGTGCAGGAAGACCCAGCGGACCCGCTGCTCAACGAGGTGTTCCAGCCAGGCCTGGGGATCGGGATCGACCCGCGGATCGCAGCCGGGGTAGTCGGTGGCCCGGCGGGAGTCCTGGCGGTTGATGTTGACGTAGATCGCCCGGCGCTCCAGGCGCGTCCCCATCACCGGGTAGATGAAGAAGTTGCTGGGCGAGCCGGCCACCGCGACCGTGCCGTCCTCGCCGTTCTTCTCCAGCCAGCCGTAGGCCGGCGCCCAGAGGAAGGCCGCGATCTTGTGGGTGGTGTATTCCATCCGGAAGGCGCGCTCCCGGTCCGTCACCCGGTAGCGTGCGAGCGCAGGCGTGAGAAGGAGACAGAGCGCCAAGCCGGCCAGCGCCAGCTCTCTGGCACGGCGATGGGTGAATGACCGGAAACTCGCCGAGAGAGCCCAGGCCACCAGCCCGGCGTCGATCAGGCCGAGCGCGAGCCGGACCGTCCGCGTCATGTCCGAGCTGAACATGATGAGGTCCTGGATGCAGAAGAGCAGGGCCACGGCGCGCAGCGCCGGCTCGGGCACCCAGCGCTCCCCCAGGGCCACTGCCCCGGCGAACATCAAGGCGATGGCTCCATCCAGGTAGCGCACGTTCGCGAACACGTGCCATGAGCTGGCATAGGGGACCATAACCCAGACCACGAGCTGGATCACGATCTGGCTCCAGACCAGAATGGCCCCGCGCCGCACCTCCCTGGGTAAAAGCCAGGGCAGCAGGAGGACCGGCAGGAGGAGAAGAAGCTGGGGGCCGATGCCGATCTCCTCGGAGCCCGGCCGGGGCACTCCCAGGAAGACATCGACGAGGACGTCCCAGGTCATCTCGCCGCGGGGGACCATGTAGGCGACCGTGTTGATCCGCGGAATCGTCGGGATCGGCCCGGAGGCCGCGGCTCCCGGCGTCCCCTCGCAACGGGCGGCGAGCGGACCTGCCCCCTCCAGGGCATTGCGGGCATAGAAAAAGCCGCCGAGGAGGACCAGGGAGAGAGCGGCGGCGCCGAGCTGCGGCAGCCGCCGTCCCCAATTCCCACGGGCGAGCAGGACCACGAGGCCGAGGGAGAGCGCGAAGGGGATTCCGAGGACTTTGGTGCCCACCGCCAGGCCCATGCCGGCCCCGGTCAGAACGGCGGCGCTCCAGCGCGGCTCGCGCATCCAGCGCAGAGCGAAGAAGGCGGCGGAGGTGAAGGCGGCCCCCATGAAGATGTCCACGTACTGGGTCGCAGTGAAGCGGATCACCACCGGCACCAGCAGGGTGAACAGCGAGGCCAGAGGCCAGTGGCGGCGCGCCCCGAGCTCCCGCGCCACTCCGCCCGCGGCCAGGGCGAGCAGAGCGGTCAGAGGGAAAAAGGCAAGGTTGGCGTACAGCTCGCTGTGCGACGGGGCCATCCACCACCAGAGCCAGACCGACCCGTTCGAGGGCTGATAGCCATAGAAATAGGTCGGGTGCATGCCGAAGATCGGCGCGATCCGCTGCTCCTGCAGCCAGGTCGCGGTGATCAGCAGGTGGTACATGAGGCTGTCCCACGACAGGGGAGGCCGGAACAGCCCGCGCAGGCCCTCGGCGAATACCGAGTGGGCAGCCATCAGGTAGAGGATCGGGTGCTCCCGGACCCGCTCCCACCCCTGTCGGGCGAGGAGGCGCGCCGGCTCGCCCAGGTCCTCCCCCGTGCGCCGCGCTCTGAGGAGGGGCACCAGGGTGATCAGGATCAGAAGCGCCAGGGCGAGGTCGATCCGCAGCAGACCCAGGGCGCCGAGGAACAATCCCAGAAGGACCGCCTCCGCCGTGGTCAGGAGCAGCGCCGCGATAGCAAAGGCGAGGGGATCTTCCCCAGCCCGGCGGCCGAGAAGCATCCGCGCGAGCAGGTAGCCGCTCAGGAACAGGAAGAGCAGGGTAAGGAGCGTGAGCCCCGCGCCTAGGAGGTCGACCAGGAACATGGCGCGCATTCTCTATCTATTGAGAGCTTTCCGGAAGACCGCCTCGGTGACGGCGGCCACCGTGCCCCAGTCGAACTCTTCGGCATGCCGCCGGGCGTTGTCCGCGAGACGGCGGCGCTCCCCCTCGTCCGTCAAGAGGCGGTCGAGGGCCGCGGCGAGGGAAACCGGGTCCGGAGCGGTCCTCATCCCCTGCACGCCGTCCTCCACCATCTCGGAGAGCGCGCTCTCGGAGGATTCGCAGTAGACCACCGGCAGTCCGGCAGCCATCGCCTCCAGGGGGAACATGCCGTACCCCTCTCGCGAGGAAGGCTGGACCGCGATCCGCGACTCTCCGATCTTCCGCCAGACGTCCACGTTCGTCGGCAGATGGCCGTGGAAGACGACCCTCTCCTTCAATCCCAGGCGAGCGGCGATCTCCTCCAACCGTCCGCGATCGGGACCGTCGCCGCAGATGGCAAGTCCAACTTTCAGCCGGGCGACGGCTTCCAGGAGGAGATCGATCCTCTTTTCCTTGAGCAGCCGGCCGGCGTAGACCAGCGGCGGACCCTCGCCGCCTTCCATGGCTGCCTTGCGGATGGTTTCCAGCGGGATGCCGATGCGGACCACCGGCACCTCCTTACCGCGCACCTTCGAAACCCGCTCGGCGGTCAGGCGGCTGGACGAGATGGCCGCTGTGCCTAGATGTGCGGTCATCCTCTCGATCGCGGCGTAGACCGGCCACTTCGCTCCGAGATATTGGCGCCAGTACCGTCCCCAGTACTCATACCAGGTCACCACGAGCGGCTTCCCCGCCCGCCGGCAGCGGAGGGCGAGCGGCGGCAGATGGGCATAGGGGATGTTCGCGGTCTCGACCACGTCATATGAGCCCAGGTCGAGCCGGAGGACCGCCCGGGCGAGCCGCACGGCCTCCCCGGTGCTCCGCTTCCCCTCCGATGTGTACAGGCGGCCGGGAGGGCCGAGCGGCAGGATCGAGGGCTCTGAAGGAGTGTCCGCAAACCCCGCGAGAGTCACCTGATGCCCCCGCGCCGTGAGCGCCCGCGCCAGCTCATGGTTGCGGTGCTCCACTCCCCCGACGGACTGGGGGTAGATGCAGTCGTACACCAGGAGGATGTTCATGCCTCCCGCCTCCGCAGGAGCGTCCAGCAACCGAATCCGATCCCGGCCTGGACGATCTGGCCGATCACGTGGTGAACCAGGCTGAAGGCCAGCACGGCGGACGCCGAGCTATAAGGGCTGAAGAACAACACCTGGAGCGCCTGGGTCGTCCCCAGCCCGCCGGGAGTGACCGGCAGGGCCGCGACCAGCAGGACGATCGGGTTGAGCGCCAGCCCGCGCTCCAGCGGCACCGCGATCCCCCAGATGCGGAAAGCCCCCCAGTGGAGCGCGGCCAGCAGCAGCATGTGAGGGAACCGGGCCAGGATGGCGCGCAGGTGTCCTCTGATTCCTGCCTCGAAGAGCGGAGCGAGCAGGCTGTAGCGCTCCAGCCGGCGGGGCCGCACCGCGATGACGATCAGATAGGCGAGAATCCCGGCCAGGGCGGCACCGATCGTCAGCAGGAGGAGATCGGTCCGCACTCCTTCGAGATGATTCAGCTCGATCCCCAGCCCGGCCGCCCCGAGCAGCACGAGAACGATCCCGTTAGCGATCATCAGCAGGAGGACGGCGCCGGCCGACCGGCCGGCTTGCACGCCGGTCCGGGCGAGATAGAAGCCTATGCCTCCCTGTCCGGCCACATAGGAGAGGAGCCCCAGCAGATAGCTCGCGCCGCGGGCCAGCAGCACCTCGCTCCAAGGCCGGGAAACACCCGCCGCGGCCAGGGCCTCCCGGGTGCCGAAGGCATCCGCCGGCAGGGCGATGAGCGTTTCCAGGACGATGTAGAGCGAGAGCGTCAGCCAGGCGCCATGCCGGAGGGCTTCGCGGAGAGCGTCCGGCCGGACCTGCCGGATGAGGAAAACCAGGATGGCGAGGGCGACCAGCCAGGGAAGCCAGCGGCGGGCTCCCTGGAGGTTCATGGACTACCGCCTCTCGATCAGCATCAGGCTGACCAGGAACGAGGCGAACACGGTCTGCGCTCCCATGACCATGGCGGTCATCCCGATCACCACGCCGCGCACCGCCATCAGCGGACCGGAGCCGGCCCCGAGCCAGTCGAGGACGATCTTCACCTCCAGCCCAAGACCGGCAAGGAAGAGCGCGACCCCCACGATCAGCCCCCGCTCCAGCGAGAACCAGCGATGGAGCCGGCCCAGCCATTGGCGAGGCCGCGCGAACCCTGCGCCCATCGAGAAGGTCTTGGCGAAGACGTCGAACAGGACCAGGTTGTAGCCCAGGATCAGGGCCGCCGCGCCGAAGATCAGCACGTGGTAGTCCCACGTGTGGCCGAAGATCTCCCGCGGCCCGCCCGCGAGCAACGCCATCACCAGCCCGCCCGCGATCATCAGGAAAAATCCCGGGAGTTGGAAGAGGTACGACGGCGAGAAGAACAGCATGAACCGGACATGCCGCCAGGCATCGCGCAAGCCCGAGAGCTTCGACTCTCCGATCCGCGGGCGGTAGGTGATCGGGATCTCGTGGATCTTCAGCTCGGCGCGCAACGAGTTGACCACCATCTCGGAGGCGAACTCCATGCCGGTCGTCTGCAGGCGCATGCGCTCGTACGCGTCGCGGGTGAAGGCGCGCATGCCGCAGTGGGAATCCGAGACCCGGGTGCGGAAGAGCAGCCGCAGCATGCCGGAGAGGATCGGATTGCCGATCCAGCGGTGCGACCAGGGCATCGCGCCGGGGAGGATGTTCCCCTTGAGGCGCGAGCCGATCACCATGTCCACGCCCTTTTCCTTGAGCGCGCCGATGAACTCGGGGATGGCGAGGAAGTCGTAGCTGTCGTCCGAGTCGCCCATCACGAGATAGCGTCCCCGCGCCTCGGCGAAGCCCCGCAGGTAGGCCGAGCCATAACCGCGCCGCCGCTCGTGGACCACCCGGGCGCCGGCCCGCTCGGCGATTTCGGGAGAGCCGTCGGTAGAGCCGTTGTCCACGACCACCACTTCTCCGGAAATCCCCATCTCGTTGAGCGCCCGCCAGGCTTTCTCCACGCACACCCCTACCGACTCGGCCTCGTTGAGGCAGGGCATCACCACGGAGACCTCGATCTCCCGGGGGTCGGACACGGGCAAAGCTTCAGGATTCACGGGCGGGTTACTTTACCATGGTGCTATTCTTCGCCGCCGTGAGCAAGCTCAACCTGGGCTGTGGGCGGGACATCCGGCCGGGCTACGTCAACCTGGACCTGGCGAAGATCCCCGGGCTCGACGTGGTCGCCAACCTCGAGAAGCCGCTCCCGTTCGCGGACGACTCGTTCGACGAGGTCTTCACCTCGCACGTCCTGGAACATGTCTCGGACCTCTTCGCCCTGCTGGCCGAGCTGCGGCGCATCTGCCGGCCGGGCGCGGTGATCCGCATCTACGTGCCGCACCTGTCGTTCTTCGGCGCCTACACGGACCCGACCCACAAGCGTTTCTTCGGCTACTTCAGCTTCGACTACTTCACCGAGGGCGGGGTCTACAACTTCTACTCCCACCTGCGCTTCCGCATCCGCAAGCGGCAGATCCGCTTCTTCTGGATCAAGAACGAGAAGAGGGAGATCCCGAGCCGCGTGCTCACCGCGCTGATCAACGCCTTCCCCCTCGTCTACGAGCGCTTCTTCTGCTGGATGCTGCCGGCCAACGAGCTCTATTTCGAGCTGGAGCCGCTCAAGGATCAGCCATGACCGCTTGCCCGGAAGCCGCGGCGGCTTCTTGCCTGGCCACGGCTGCTTCATGTCTGGCTGCGGTTGCTTCATTCCTAGCCGCTACCGCTACATCCCAAGCCGTGGCGGCTTCATCCGAAGCTGGGGCTGCTACCTCTTGAGCCAAGGCGGCCTGGCGCCGAGCCGCTACCGCTTCAAGTCCAGGAACAGCCGCTCGTAGTCAAGCGCAGCCCGCTTCCAGGTGTAGCGCTCCTCCGCCAGGCTCCGCGCCCTGCGGCCCATCCCGGGATCCAGGTTCTGGAGAGCGGCTGCGAGAGCCGCCGGATCGTTCGGGGGGACCAGGACGCCCGCTCCCCTCTGTTCGATGTCTGCCGCCATGCCCACGATCGGGGTCGTGACGACCGGGCGGCCGCAGGCCATGGCTTCGAGGAGGACCAGACCGAAGCCCTCGCGGACGTCGGTCGAAGGGAGGGCGAAGACGTGGCACCCGCCGTAGAAGGCGTTCAGGTCTTCGACGAAGCCGAGGAACTCCACCCGATCCCCCAGATCCTCGGCCTGGCCCTGATAGAAAGGCAGGTCCTCTCCCTTGCCACCAACCCGCAGCCGTACCTCCGGGAGGAGACGGAGGGCTTCGAAGAGCACCTCCAGTCCCTTGTAGCGGTGGTGGGCGTCGAGCAGGCTCAAGAACCCCACGGTCAGCGGAGGTCCGGGCTCCTCGGCCGGCGGATGGAAGCGTCCGGTATCCACGCCCCAGGGGATGCAGACCGGGTTGGTGAGCCGCGGGGAGTGGCGCGGGTTGGTGGCCACGACCCGAGCGCTCGACGCCAGGAGGCGGGGGAGGAAGACGCGGTTGTAGATCCCTGCCACCATCCCCTTCAGACCCTCGCCCGCCACGTCGTTGTGGTAGGTGAGGACCAGGGGCACGCCCATCTCGCGGGCCGCCGATGCCGCCCGACCGGCGAAGAAGGCAGTGGGCAGATGGGTGTGGATCACATCCGGCCGCTCCCGCCGGATGGCTTCCCCGAGCCCGAAGCAGAGGTTGGTGTTCGCGGCCTTGAAGCGCCAGGGAAGGCGCACCACCTGCACCCCATCCACTTCCGAAGGAGAGCCGGGCGGATCGTCGGCGCAGATCACCCGCACCTCATGACCCCGAGCGGCAAGCCGCCGCGCGACCTCATGGACGCTGGCCTCCACCCCTCCCACGAAGGGGGGGTAGCGCACGACCACCTCAAGGATTTTCACGGACGAGGCTCTCGAACAGTTGCTCGTAGGAGTCGGTGACCCGGTCCCAGGTATAGCGTTCCTCGACGAGTTGCCGGGCGCGCCGCCCCATGGCCGGAAGATCTGTTGGCCTTCCCCCCCAATGTAGAGACGCCCCGTGGGGCGTCTCCGGGGCGGCGACATCGGCTCCGCCCTTCCAGGCGCCCCGCGGGGCACTTCGTGGCAAGCGGAACTGTTCTCCCCGCCTCGGAGACGCCCCACGGGGCGTCTCTACATTGGGGGGTACTGTTTCCAGAAAACCTCTTAGCGCGGCGGCGAGGGCGGCCGGATCGTCCGGCGGGACCAGCACCCCCACACCCCGGGGCTCGATATCGCTGGCTATGCCCACGATCGGAGTGGTGATCACCGGCCGGCCGCAAGCCATGGCTTCGAGGAGCACCAGGCCAAACCCCTCCCGACGGCCGTCCGTCGAGGGGAGAGCAAAGACGTGGCACCCGGCATAGAAGGCGTTCAGATCCTCCACGAAGCCGAGGAACTCGACCCGGTCCCCCAGCGCCTTGGCCCGATCCCTGTACCAGTCCAGCTCCCGCCCCGATCCCCCGACCCGCAACCGCACCTCGGGCAGCTCGGCCAGCGCCTTGAGCAGCACCTCCAGCCCCTTGTAACGATGATGCTCGTCGAGCAGGCTCAGAAATCCAACCGTCATCGGCCCCGACGGTTCCGGTCGGGGCTGGAACCGCTCCTCATCCACCCCCCAGGGGATGTAGACCAGCTTGGGATCGGCGGGATCGAGGAAGGGAGACTGCGAAGGGTAGAGCGGGTTCGTGATCACGATCCGGTCGCTCGCCGCGAACACCTTCGGGAGCCGGTGCCGGTTGTAGAGCCCGGCTAGCATCCCCTTGATCCCGTCGCCGACCAGATCGTTGTTGTAGGTCAGTACCATCGGAATCCCCGAAGCCTCCGAGGCCGCCGCAGCCATGTCGATGAAGAAGGCCGTGGGCAGATGGGCATGGATCACGTCCGGCTTCTCCGCCCTCAGAGCTTCCCAGAGCCCGAAGGCCAGGTTCGTGTTACCGACCTTGAATCGCCAGGGCAGCCGCACGACCGGGATGCCCTCGATCTCCGCCGGCGATCCCACGGGCTCGTCCGCACAGACCACCCGGACGTCATGCCCCCGCGCCTTGAACCGCCGGGCGAGATGGTAGACCGTGTTCTCCACGCCGCCTACATAGGGGAAGAAGCGGACGACGACCTGGAGGATACGCATGGCCTACCGGACGTATACGATCCAGAACACGGCCAGGCCCCAGAGCATCATGTTGATGAGAAACGGCGGATCTCTGAGAATCGCCTCCGTTGGATTGCGCTCGCCCGGCTGCTGGTACATCAGATAGAGATAGCGGAAGATGCCGTAGAGCACCATGGGGATGGTATAGACGAGGTCGTACGTGTTGTACTTCTGCACCGTCTCGGGAGCGACCGCGTAGAGCGCGTAGGAGACGACCGACGAGGCCGTCACCACGTTGATCATCTGGTCCAGGAAGGCGGGGCTGTACTGGTCGAGCACCCGGCGCTGCCCCGCGGCGGCCCCGGCGAGCAGCGTAATCTCGTGCCGGCGCTTCGAAAAGGCGAGGAAGAGGGCCAGGAACGTGGTGCAGAGAAAGAGCCAGCGCGACACTTCCACCCCGGACGCCTCGCCCCCGGCCTCCACCCGCAGCACGAAGCCCATGCTGATGGACATCACGTCCAGGATCACCATGTGCTTCAACCAGAGCGTGTAGAGCAGGTTCAGGAGAAGATAGCCGCCGAGGATCAGCGCGAAGGAGAGTCCCAGGCTCGCCGAGATCGCCGCCGCTGCTCCGGCCAGAACCACGACGGCTCCGATCGCGGCCTGCACCGAGAGCGTCCCGGCCGCCAGGGGGCGATGCTTCTTGAGAGGATGCTGGCGGTCCTCCTCCCGGTCCCGGAGGTCGTTGACGAGGTAGACCGCGCTGGAGGCAAGGCAGAAGGCGAGCAGCGCGAGCGCCACGCGCGCCACGGCCTGCTCGTTCATCAGCAGTCCGCCGAACACGGCCGGAGCGAGGACGAACAGGTTCTTGGCCCACTGGGCGGGCCGGAGCGAACGGACCAGAGGACGGATCACAGCGCGGTATTCTAAGGGGATCTAAGGGGAAGAGACCGGTTCGCATGGAAAACCACGAGGAATCATCACGGCGCACGCTCGCCCTCTACGCCCTTCCCCTGCTCGGGCTCCTGCTCCTCCTGCTCGCCGTCCCCCTCGTCCGAGGCACAGGGACGCTCTACCTGCGGGACGTGCTCAACACCCACTTCCCCATGAAGCAGACCCAGGCCGAAGCGATGCGGGAGGGGTATTTCCCCCTGATCGACCCCTATCGCGCCGGCGGCCAGCCCCTGGCCGGAAACCCGAACGCCGTCCCCTTCTACCCGGACAACGTTCTCTATCTCATGGGCTCAACTTTCTGGGCCTTGAATGCTCATTTCTGGCTTCACCTGTTTCTGGCGCCTTTGGCGTTCTATTGGATGGCCCGGGCCTGGGGTCTCCGGCGAGAAGCCGCCTGGGCGGCGGCGGCGTGCTGGACTTTGAGCGGCTTCTACCTCTCGCACCTTTGCTTCTACAACTTGATCGCGGGAGTGACTCTGGCTCCTGCGCTGGTGGCGGCCTGCTTGAGATTCTTGCAGGGGAAGAGAGGGATGGCTGTGGTTGTCGCGGTGCTTTGGGCGTTGCTGTTGCTGGGGGGTGATCCGTTGATGGCTTTGCTGGCGGGGGTGCTTGCAGCCCTCACCCCCGGCCCCTCTCCCAGCCGCACACCCGGACCCCCGGGAGAGGGGAGAGCGGCTTCGGAGAACTCTCCTCCAACAGAGGCTGCGACTTCCGGAGACGGAGCGGAGATTGATGGAGAGGAATTGGGACGTCACGCGCCCCCCTCTCCCGGGGGTCTGGGCGTGAGGGCTTTTCTCGCCGCCGCCGTGGCCGTCGGCACCCTCCTGGCCCTGCCCCAGCTCGTCGAGTTCCAGCGCATCCTCCCCCTCTCCTTCCGCGGCCACCGGGGCTACACCGCCGAAGCCGCCACCATCGCGAGCTTCGACCCCCGCCAGGCCGCCGAGTGGCTGCTCCCCTTCCTCTTCGGACGCCCCGACCTCATCGGACCCGGAAGCTTCTGGGGGAGCCGCTTCTTCACCGGCTTCCCTCCGTACTACCTCTCCCTCTACCCGGGATTGTTGGCCCTGGCGCTCTTCGCCGCTTCGGGCAGGCCTCGGGGCAAAGCCGCCTGGTGGGCCTGGGGAGGTATCGCTGCCGGCCTCTTCCTCTCCCTCGGACGGTTCAATCCCATCGCGGAGTGGCTCTTCGGCCTTTCCGGCCGGGGCTCCCTGCGCTACCCGGTCAAGTTCTGGCTGCCGGTCGCGATCGGCGCAGCCCTCCTCTGCGGAATCGGATTCCAGCGGCTCCTCTTCGGTGAGGAAGACGAACGCTCCCGCGCCCGGCGACGGTTTGCGCTCACCCTCCTGGTCCTGGCCTTGATCCTGGGAGGCCTTTGGGCTTTCCTCTCCTTCAACGCCGCTGGAGCGCAGGCATGGATGGCCGGGTTCATCCCCGGAGGCTACGTGCCCAACGAGCGGCTGCGTTGGGCCGGGCTCTGCCTGATCTCGCTGGCGACGATCGCCGTGCTCGCCATATTGGCGCGGATCGGCCGGCGGCGTCCGGTCGCCGGGGGCGCGATGCTGCTCGCGTTCCATGCTGTCGTCCAGCTTCTGCTGCTGCGCCCCCTCTACCCGATCGATGCGGTGCTTCCCTACCGTCTTCCACCCCCGCCCGCGCTCGAGCACGTGCCTGCCGGGGTGCCGATCGTCCATGCCGACTTCAACTACCTGTTCGGCCCCTCGACCCTGAAGCAGGGCAACTTCCCGAGCCGCGGCGCGCACTGGATGGAGCGCCGCGCCTTTTACGAGCTCTACCCGTTCACCGGCTCGATGCGGGGACGCCGCTACGAGCTGAACTCCTCAGCCGAGGGGCTCGACACCTTTCTCGCCCGGATGGCGGAGGGCGCGGTCAAGGGAGCCAAGGACGACAACGCCAAACGCCTCCGCCTCCTCGCCGCCTGGGGGGTTCACCGCCTGCTCATGAACCATCCGCTCGATCCGCCACAGCCTCGCGCCCGGCTGGCGGCGACGATTCCGAGCTTCGGCCAGACCCTCTACATCTATGAAGTCGTGGACCACGCGCCCCTGGCCTTTCTCGCTCGGAAGGTGATCCGCGCTCCGCACCTGAACGCCGCCTATCAGACCCTCAGTGGCCCGAATTTCGACGCCCGAGTGGATGCCGTCATCCCCGGCGAGGGGCCGCCCCTCCCGAAAACCGGAGGAATCGTCCACAGGATGAAAGAGGGCCCCGAGCACATCGAACTGGATGTGACCGCTGGCCCCGGCGGGGGCTTCCTGGTGGTCCAGCGCTCGACCCACATCTGGGAAGCGGAGATCGACGGTAAGCCCACAGAGATCGTGCCCGCCAATCTCTATCGCCTGGGCCTGGAAGTTCCCGCCGGCCGGCACAAGGTCGTGTTCCGGATCGACCGCCGGCCCCTGGCCCGCTCCTTTTACGGCGTCGCGCTGGGCCTCGCCCTTCTCCCTGCCCTGGCCTGGTGGGGTGGGCGCAGAAGCGCTGTAAGATACCCAACCCTATGACGCCCATCCGGAAGGTCCTCATCGCGAACCGCGGCGAGATCGCCGTGCGGGTGATCCGTGCCTGCCGCGAGATGGGCATCCGCTCCGCGGTCATCTACTCCGAGCCCGACCGTCTCGGCCTCCCCGTGCTGCTCGCCGACGAGGCCTGGCCCATCGGCCCCGCTTCGTCCCGCGAGAGCTACCTGCGGACCGAAGCCATCGTCCAACTCGCCGTCGAGATCGGCGCCGACGCCATCCACCCCGGCTACGGCTTCCTCTCCGAGCGCGCCGGGTTCTCCCGGCTCTGCCGCGAGGCGGGCGTGACCTTCATCGGCCCATCCCCCGAGTCCATCGAAGCCATGGGCTCCAAGGTCGAGAGCCGCCGGCTGATGATGGATGCCGGCGTGCCGGTCGTCCCCGGAGGCCGCGATCCGCTGCCCGACCTGGAGAGCGCCCAGGCTGCGGCCGAGACGATCGGCTACCCGTTGATGCTCAAGGCCGCGGCCGGCGGCGGGGGCAAGGGCATGCGCCGGATCGACACCCCGGCCGATCTGCCCGCGTCCTACCGCGATGCCCGCTCCGAGTCCGGGGCGAGCTTCGGCGACGACTCGGTCTACCTGGAGAAGTACATCGTCGAGCCCCGCCACGTGGAGATCCAGGTCATGGGCGACCTCCACGGCCGGATCGTCTCCCTGGGCGAGCGCGAGTGCTCCCTCCAGAGACGGCACCAGAAGGTCGTGGAAGAAGCCCCCTCGCCCGTGGTCGACGCCGACCTCCGCCGCCGGATGGGCGAAGCCGCGGTCCGGGCGGCTTCGGCCGTGAATTACACCAACGCGGGCACCTGCGAGTTCCTCCTCGACCGCAACGGGGACTTCTTCTTCCTGGAGATGAACACCCGCATCCAGGTCGAGCACCCCGTCACCGAGCTGGTGACCGGGATCGACCTCGTCCAGTGGCAGATCCGGGTGGCGCAGGGGGAGCCGCTGGGGCCGGAATTCGACGACGTCCAGCCGCGGGGCCATGCCATCGAGGTCCGGCTCTACGCCGAAGATCCCTGGCAACGCTTCGCCCCGTCGCCGGGCCGCATCGAGCTGCTCCGCTGGCCGGAGGGGCCGGGCATCCGCAACGATGCCGGAGTCTACGAAGGCTCCGAGGTCTCGATCCACTACGACCCCATGCTCTCCAAGCTGATCGTCTGGGCCGCGGATCGGCCGCGGGCGCTCGACCGCCTCGGCCGCGCCCTCGCCGAGCTGCGGATCGAAGGCATCCGCACCACCAAGCCGCTCTTCCAGGCGCTGCTCGCCGATCCCGACTTCCGCTCCGGCAACATGGACATCGCCATGCTCGACCGCAAGCTCGAGTCGGGCGAGCTGCAGCCGCCTCATGAGACGGAAGACGACCTGCCGCTCATCGCCGCCGCCCTCGATCATCACGAGCGCGCCAACCGCACCGCGTCGAGCTCGGGATCCGGACCCGGCCTCCGTTCCCGCTGGGGCACGGCGGGCCGCCGCGGAATTCAGAGGGATGGATCGTGGACCTGATCGTCCGCCACGGCGAACGGGAAGAGCGGGTCCAGGTGCGCCGGATCGGCACCAGCTACGAGGTCACCATCGGCGAACGCACCTATCAGGTGGATGCCGCCACGGCCCGGGCCGGTCTCCGGAGCCTGCGCATCGACGGCTCCCAACATGAAGTCGCGGTCCGCCAGGAGAAGGATGCCTACCGGGTGACCACGCATTCGAGTTCCTGCCTGGTCTCGGTGACCGATCCGCTCACCCACCTCGCCGCCAAGAGCAACAGCGGCAAAGGCAGGCGGCGCCATGAGAAGGTCACGGCCTACATGCCGGGCCGCGTGGTCGCCATCCTGGCCCAGGAAGGGGAAGCCGTGACCGCCGGCCAGGGCATCGTGGTGCTGGAGGCCATGAAGATGCAGAACGAGATCCGGGCCGAGCACGACGGCACACTCATCAAGATCCATGTCCAATCCGGACAGGCCGTCGAAGGGGGCGATCCGCTCTTCGAGCTGGAATGAGCGGCGGAGCCCAGCCCCGGGAGGGGCTGTACCCGTCTAGCCTGGGGTTTCAACCCCAGGCGGAGTGCCGGAGGCGATTCATCGCCCGGCGCCGGCGATTTCGTTCCATGGTACAGGCGCGAATTCGCCGCCCGGCACCATTGCCTGGGATTGAAACCCCAGGCTAGACGGGTATCGCTCCTCCGGAGCGAGATAGCAGGACGAAACGCTGACGCTCATGCCCCAGACTCGCCTCGCCGCCCTGCTCCTCCTCGCCGTCTTCGCGATCCTCTGCGTCCATAGCCTGCGTTGGGACACTCCGACCGTCGACGAGTTCGCCCATCTGCCCTCGGGCTGGTACACGCTCCAAACCGGCCGCTTCGACCTCTTCCCTCTGAATCCGCCCCTGGTCAAAGTCCTCTCGGCGCTCCCGCTGCTGGCCCTGAATCCCCGGCTCGACCCGGCCGCCCGCATCGAGAACACCGGCTGGTACCCGTGGCTCTACGGCACCGGCTTCATGGAGCTCAACCGTGCCGAGTACGACCGGATCTTCCTCTTCGGCCGCCTCCCCGTCCTGGCGCTCGGGCTTCTCCTGGGATGGCTCGTCTTCCGCTGGGCGCGCGAGCTCTACGGCGACGAAGCCGGCTTGGTCGCGCTCTTTCTAACCGTGTTCTTCCCCTCCCTGATCGCCCACGCGCATCTGGCGACGGTCGATGTCGGCCTCTGCTTCTTCTTCCTCCTGGCGCTGTACCTCTTCTGGCGCTTCGTCCAGCGCCCGACGCCCGGGATGCTGATCGCCTGCGGCGTGGCCCTGGGGCTCGCGCAGCTCTCCAAGTTCACGGCCCTGATCCTCTATCCGGTCTTCCTTCTCCTCGCCGTAAGAGACAAGCGGAGGCTCGCCGCGCTGGCGCCGATCTTCCTGATCAGCCTGATCGTGCTCGACGCCGGCTATCTCTTCCAGGGGATCGGCCGCCGGGCAGGGGACTTCCGGTTCGAGAGCAAGCTCCTCTCCATCCTCCCCGCCGGTCTTCCCATGCCCCTGCCAGCGGACTACCTGGAAGGGCTCGACGCCCTGCAGCTCATCAGTGACGTGGGGGAGTATCCCGAGTATCTGTTCGGGCGCTGGTCGAGGGAGGGCTCGCCCGCCTACTATCTC
The DNA here is from genome assembly GCA_034667225.1 of Acidobacteriota bacterium. Taxonomy (GTDB): domain Bacteria; phylum Acidobacteriota; class Thermoanaerobaculia; order Multivoradales; family UBA5704; genus DATMER01. Next base: position 23,984 of record JAXDKG010000041.1, on the reverse strand, counting down.
GTGGTGATCCTCTTCAAGACGCCCCTTCCGCTGCTCGCCGCGCTCCTTTTAGCTCCCTTTGCGCGCCGCGAAGCCAAAGGGCAATCCTTCCTCTGGCTGCCCGCGCTGGTCCTCCTGGCCTTCTTCTCGACCTCCAAGGTCCACTACGGCATCCGCTACATCCTGCCGATCTTCCCCCTGCTCTTCATCTACGCGAGCCGGCTCGTCCCCTGGGTCCGGACCCGGGGGCGCGCGCTCCAGGCCGCTGCCCTGATCCTCCTCCTTGCCTATCCGGTCTCGGCAATCGTCTCGACGCCGGACACGATCTCCTACTTCAATGTCCTCGCGGGCGGCCAGGGAGATCGCATCCTCCTCGACTCGAACATCGACTGGGGGCAAGGATTGAAGCGCGTCCGCGCCTTCATGGACCGCGAGGGGATCGATCGCATCGACCTCGCCTACTTCGGCCACGTGGACCCGGCTATCTACGGCATCGAGTGGGGTTTCCCCCGGCCCGACCACCCCGGGCTCGTGGCGGTCAGCGCCAACTTCCTGCACGGCTACCCCTACGCGACCTACGCGGGAGGAAGGATGGTGCCGGTCCCGCCCGACGCCTTCACCTGGATCGCGAAGCTCCCGCGCGTGGCCGATCTCGGCGGCGGGATCTTCGTGTATCGGATCCCGGAGCGTTCACAATGACCGAGCGGCCGGCGATCTCCGTCATCGTGCGCACTCTGGGTCCGTCGGCGCATCTCGAACAGGCACTCGAGAGCCTCGCTCTTCAGACGCGGCACGACTTCGAGGTGGTGGCAGTAGACATGAGCCAGGGCCGGTGCGACGAGGCGCTGGCCCGCGCCGCATCACGGCTGCCTCGGCTGCACTGCGTAGCTCCTCCCCGCCGCCTGTCCCGTCCAGCGGCGCTCAATGCCGGCATCGCCGCCGCCAGCGCGCCGCGGATCGCCATCCTCGACGATGACAACCTTTACGATCCCGAGCACCTCGACCGGCTGGTAAACGGCCTCGACGAAAACGGCGCCGATTACGTCTATACCGGTGTGCGGCACGCAACCTACAGCCCCGATGGCGAGCGGATCGATTGCCGCGACGTAGCCATCCCATTTCAGTTCGACCGCGTCCTCCTCGGCAACTACATCTATGCCACGGGCTCGGCTTATCGCAAGTCGATGTGGGAACGGATCGGCGGCTATGACGAACGCTTCACCGTCTTCGAGGACTGGGACTTCATCATCCGCGCAGCGCAAGCGGGCACCCTGGTCCACTTGCCCGTCGTTTCCGGCGAGTCGCGCAAATTCACCGGCGCGGTCGGCGTCTCTGGATTCGATCGAGAAATCCGGCACGTCCGGCGCTGTCATGCCGGCATTCATTGGAAACACCGCCATCTCTACCGCGGCGAGTTGCGGCAGGAACTCCGCGTCGCGTGGGCCGAGCACTGCCGGCGGCGAGTCGTGCAGCGCACAGGCCTGCTTGCGCGATCGGTGTCCGGCTGGAGGCTGGAGATGGTCAGCGACCTGTTCTCCTGGTGGTTGAACAATCTGATGTCTTCCCATCGAAAGGAAGCCGCTTGAAGCTTGCAGACCCTGCCGTCCCGCGCCTCATCGTCACCGGGCATCCCAATCACGAGCTTGCCATTTTCGGGCTCGTCCAACGCCTTCGCCCGCGGCTCCTGTTCCTGACTGACGGCGGTGGCGAAGAGCGGGTCGCCGAATCGCGCCGTGCCCTTGCTTCGCTGGGCCTGCTCGACAATGCCCACTTTCTCGGGTGGACCGAAAAGCGCCTCTATCAGGCCTTACTCGGGCTTGACATGGCAGTCTTCTCGGAGCTGGTCGATCAAGTACGGTCCGAGATCGTAGCCTGCGCAGCGCAACAGATCCTCTGCGAGAGCGTCGAGCTCTACAATCCGCTCCACGACGTCACGCTGCCGATCGTGCAGGCTGCGGTTCGCGGGCTCCCCGGGGTCGAAATCATCGAGTTTCCGCTGATCGCTCAGATTCCGGGTCCAGGCGAGCATTATCGCGTCCAGCGCCTGCCCGAGGCGCGTGAAGGTGCGACCTTGCGCTTGACCGCCGAGGAGCTCGCGTTAAAGATCGCGGCGCGCAACGATTATTATGGATGTTTGCGCCGCCAGCTCGGAGCCGTGCTCGACGAGCTGGATGGAGAGCATCTGGCCGTCGAGCAGTTTGCACCTGCCCTCGATGAGCTCCCAACTCCTGGGCTGCAGCACCTCCTGCGCTACGAATGGCGAGCCCGCCTCCTCCAGGAGCATGGCGAAATCGACCGCGTGATCACCTATCGCGATCACTTCCTGCCGCTGGCCGTCGCGCTACGGGCAGCCTCGCATCAGGTGAAGATCGAGTCGACAGGCTGAGACCTGCCTTCCTACTTGCGTCTTCCCAATTCGGGAACTATCCTTCCCAATATGGGAACGAGCCTGGTGCCGAGCACGAGACTGGCCGATGCACTCTTCTCGCACGTCCAGCAGCGGGTGCTCGCGCTTCTCTTCGGCCAGCCGGACCGGAGCTTCCGGAGCGCCGAAATCATCGCGCTGGCAGATTCCGGCACCGGCGCTGTGCATCGCCAGTTGATGCGCCTCGCGGACAGCGGACTGGTCAAGGTCACAAGATCGGGGAACCAGAAGCACTACCAGGCCAATCCCGATTCGCCGGTCTTCGAGGAATTGCATGGCCTGGTGATCAAGACGATCGGACTCGCCGGCCCGCTGGAAGCGGCCCTTGAACCCTTCAGAGAGCGCATTCAGGCAGCCTTCGTCTATGGTTCGATCGCCAAGGGATCGGATACGGCTCGGAGCGATATCGATCTGATGGTGATCTGCGACGACCTGACCTACTCGGACCTCTACGACGCGCTCCAGGAGGCCGAGGCGAAGTTGGGGCGTCCGGTCCAGGTGAGCCTGGCGACCGCGGCGGAGTGGAAGAGCAAGCTGACCGCGGGAAATGCGTTCGCTACCAAGGTCCAGGCGCAACCCAAGATACCCCTGATCGGATCGGTGGATGACCTCGCCTGAGCTTGAGCGCACGGTCGGGAGCGAGGGAGGCGAGGCCTCCAGCCCCTAAGTCACAAGATCGCTGCCCAACCGGTCGCTCACGACCTGCATCAGGCTCAGGGCGAAGATCGGCGTCTGCTCGACCATCCGCGTGAACCGCCTCTGGCCGATTGCCGCGACCCGGCAGTCGCTCTTGGCCACCGCGGCGGCCGAGCGGGGCTTCTCATCCAGGAGGGCCATCTCGCCGAAGATGCCGCCGTCGCGGACGGTGCCGAGCACCCTCCCCATTCTGCGGATCTCCACCTCCCCCTGCAGCACGGCATACATCACGTCTCCCGGCTCCCCCTCGGCGAAGATCGGCTGACCTGCCGAAAAGTTCCGGACATCGGGTTCGCGGTTGAAGATCTCCATGGCGCGCATCGCTGGCCTCCTGGTTTGGCTGCACGGCAAACTTGCCGTCATTCCAGGATTACGGCAAACGACCGACAAACCCGCCACGGCTCTTCTCAACTGGCCGGGCACGCATGATGCAGAGATCGCATGCGTGTGGCGGAGGGTGGAAGTCTCGACGGTCCTGCTCCTGGCCCTGACGGGCTGCGGGGGGCAGACTGCCGATCACGCGCCGCACTCCTCTCGTGAAGGAACCGCGAAAGAAGCCAAGGCTCAAGCGCATTCGGACAGCGAAGTCCGCGTCCAGATGAAGGGGGTCGACCTCGTGGTCGATCCGCCGGTCGTTCTGGAAGTCCATTCGCTCCGCGGCGAGTTCGTGCCCACCCGGGAAGGCGAGCCTCCCTGGTTCGACGAGCCGGCCTCCTTCTCGGTCCACATCGATCAGGGCGAAGTCGCCATGACCGCGGCCGGCATGAGCGCGGTGATGAACCGCTACGTCTTCAACTATCCCGGCGCGCCGGTCAAGGACATCAAGCTCGAGATCGAGGGCGACCATATCAAGCAGACCGCGACCATCAAGAAAAAGGTCGACCTCAAGACGACCATCGAAGGGAAGCTCTCGGTCACTCCGGAGGGAGACATCCGTCTCCATCCCGACAAGATCAAGGCCGACGGGCTGCCGGTCAAGGGACTGCTCGACCTCTTCGACGTCGAGCTCGAAGAAATGGTCAAGACGCGGGAATCCCGCGGCGTGCGGATCGACGAGAACGACTTCATCCTCGATCCCGAGAAGCTGCTTCCGCCCCCGAGGATAACCGGCCGGGTCACCGCCGTGCGCATCGAAGGCGACCGCATCATCCAGACTTTCGGCGGGCCTTCAGATGGAGTCGCGCTCAAGCCCTCCTTCCCCGACGCGGATCACTACATGTTCTTCCGCGGCGGCGAGCTCAGCTTCGGCAAGCTCACCATGCACGGCGCCGACCTCCAGATCATCGATGCCGATGCCAAGGACCCCTTCCAGTTCTTCCTGTCGAAATACGCTCGCCAACTGGTCGCGGGCGAGTCGAAAACCCTTTCCGACAAGGGGCTGGTGGTCTACATGCCCGACTTCGACGAAGCCGGTAATTAGATCGCGGCTAGATCGCGGTCCTGGATCCTGCCCGCCGCACCACGTTCTGCACGTGATGGAAGTTGTGGTAGAGCGTGAAGAAGAGCATCTCCCGGACCGTGAGCCGTCCCAAGGCCGGATGGGGCAGACGGAACCGGTCCAACTGCCACTCCCCCCAACCTGAAACCGCGCCCGCGAGGTCTTGGGAAACCTGATCCATAGCGGCCATCAGCGCGCTGCGATGCTCTTCGGTCTGATCCGAGCTCCCCAGCGGCCTGGGAGCGAAGCGGCCCGCCGTGACACCCGCGGCCAGCCGCGCAAGGTACCGCTCCCGGACCTCCGAGTACGTCCGCGAAGGGCGCAGGCCGGCTCCGAAACGGAAGAGCAGCAGGGCTTTGGGCGTTCTCAACGCGCGCACCACGGGCCTGTTCGACTTCAGGAGATGGCGGATGTTGTCGGCCGGAGACCAGGCATCGCCCAGGGGGAAGAAGAACTCGGTGGTGGAGAACCCGCACCAGAGCTCCCGGCTTCGCGCATGAAGAGAGCGCAGCTCGCGGACGATCTCCGCCCCGTTGGAGGGCTCCTGCACTGTGATCTGCTCCGGGATCATGGCTTTTTCTTCCCGATCCCGAGGCGGCGCCAGCCTTCATGGCCGAGCGCGCGCATCGTCTGAATGTTCCTCTCGTAGATCTGCTCGGTATCCGGAAAGGCGGCCACCGCGGCGTCCACGCTCGACTCGCGCAGCAGGTGAAGCATGGGATAGGGCGAGCGGTTCGTGTAGTTCTCGATGTCGTCCGGCTCGCTGCCGGCGAACTGGTAATGCGGATGGAAGCTCGCGACCTGGATCTCCCCGACGAGGTCGAGCTCCTCCAGCGTGTCGTCCGCGACTTCGAGGAAATCGTTGTAGTCCAGAAAATCTGAAAACACCAGGGGATGGATCAGCAGCGTGGTCTCGATCTCCCCGGGATCCGCTTCCGCCAGGGTCTGAAGCTCGTCCACGAGATCCGCGCGCAGCTCGTCGGGTGTGTCCGCCACACTGACAGCGTACCGGATGCGGCCCCCCAGATGAACGGGCTTGGCGAACGGACAGAGGTTGAGACCGATGACCGCCCTCTCCAGCCAGGTCCGCGTGGCGACGACGATCTCTTCGGCTTCGGCGGCGTCCATGGGGGGACACTCTAAAAGGGCGGCCTCGTTCCCGCAAGTGGCCCGCTTTGCGCCATCATCCCGCCCTTTTCCTGCCACGATCGGCTGCTCGAATGGAGGCATGCTGCGAAAGGCTTTCCTCCTCTTTCTCGCGACCGCCTTGCTGCTCGCCGTTCCGCCGGCTCCGGCGCCAGGAAGCTTCGACACCGGCCGCAACGGGATCTGGATCGGACACCAGTGGTACACCGGCCGGCACGTCAAGACAGGCAAGCCGGTCCCCGCCGAGGAGCGGCGCGCGCTCATCCGCCGTCTCCGGGAGAACGGCTTCCGCCATGTCTACCTGCACGCCGGCCCTCTGCTCCCGGACGGCTCCATCCGCGACCGGCCCGGCCCCGAATTTCGGGCGTTGCTGCGCGAGGCACCGGATCTGACCGTCCTCGCCTGGGTAGGAGGGGGCACGCACCGGCTCGACCTCGCCTCGGAACGCTTCCGCCGGGCCACGATCGCCACGGCGATCCACCTGCGGGACGAGGGCTTTCACGGAATCCATCTCGACATCGAACCGCTCCGAGACGGGCATCCCGGCTATCTGGACCTATTGCGGGAGCTGCGCTCCGCGCTGGGCAAGGACTTCATCCTGAGCCACGCCACCCGCCGTGCCGGCCCCTTCGGCCTCTCTCCATGGCTGATGAAGAGGTGGTTCTGGTCCGAAAAATTCTACCGCGACGCCATGGCCCTGACCGACGAGACTGTCCTGATGGCCTACGACACCACCCTCGACACCGGACTGCTCTACACCCAGTTCGTCCGGCACGAAACTCGGCTGCTGCTCCGCTGGGGCTGCGAGGTCCCCGGCCACAGGGTCATTATCGGCATCCCCTCCTTCGAAGACTCCGCGGTCTCGAACCCGAAGGTGGAGAACATCCCGAACGCCGCCCGGGGAGTCCGAGCGGCCCTGGCGGATCTCGGAGGCGCCCCCGCCTGCTTCGAAGGCGTCGCGCTCTATGCGGAGTGGGTCACTTCACCCGGGGAGTGGCGGCAGTTTCGTAGGTCCTGGCGTTGATGGCCACCATGTAGTTACCCTGTGGCAAGATTGTCGCGCTCTTCGGAGGGAGGCGAATGATCCAGCGCGAAGTTCAGGACTCCGAAAACGTCACCTGGAACTGTGTGCAGGCACTCTCGGGTCTATCCGGCGAAGCCGCGGAGGAAGCGGCCGAGCGGGTCGAGAGCGAAGAAGGGACGGTGCCGGTCGTCTGCACCCCGAGCGGCGGCGAGCAGTCGGTCCGCATCGAGCTGCCGAAAGGATGGGACGAGCAGATGTCAGACGAGGATCTCCTGGCTGCCATCGCCAAGGTCCGCGAGTGAGAAACGAAGTCTTACTGCAAGGAGGTGAAGTATGAGAGTCAGATTCCTGGGTATTCTGCTTCTCCTGACGCCGGTCGCCTTGCCCGCCTGGAGCGCCGCGTCCGCGGCCTCTCCCGAGCCCACGCCGCAGATTTCTCTGACCGACATCCTGGCTCCGGCGCCCGCCTCGCTCGCGACGAGCGCGTTTCCGGACATCTTCCAGGCGGCGGCGTGCTTCCCGTCGTGCACCTCCAACGCGCAGTGCCAGTCCCTCTGCTGCGCCACAGCGGTCTGCACCTTTAGCTCTTCTTGCCAGAAGAAGGTCTGCAACTGCACCGTCTGTCCGTAAGCTGATGCAGGAGGCCCGCGGCGTCCGCCTCGGGCCTCCTACAGGGCGAGCTCAGGGCTTCCAGATCTCAGGGAAACCGATTCACGAACTCCTCCGGTCGTGATGGCGCGGGTATCTCGAGTGCTTCCAGGGCCGCTTCATACTGAACCCGTTCGAACACGAAGGGTCCGAAACCCTCGTAGCCCCAGGCGCGCTTGCTCTTCGGCGGCTCGGTACGGTTGCTCGAAGTCGCTCCAGATGACGCGGTCGTCGCCGACCTCGATCCGGCAGACCAGGGGCCAGCAGCCCTGCTCGCCACACTCGCAAACCAGTACCTGGATCTTGTCGCCGTAGCAGTAGATGTCCCACGCCGGATTACCGAGGAAGTATTGCGAGGGCGGACATGTGTGCCGGTCAGGCAGGGAAGGCTTCGCCACGAACGAGATCTCATCCAGATTGGGCATTATGCCTCCTAGCATATCGAACACCGAGCGAACGACGGCAGCTCTATAGCCAGGTAGGTTAAGATGTGGGGGCAGGCCGTCAGAGAGGAGCCCTTGGATGAGCCACATCATTGATGGGAGGTCCTGCAAGAACTTCCCGCTGAAGCTCCTTCTCGAGAAACCTCCGATTCACGAGCACTTTCGGGTGTTCAGCAATTCGGATCACCTCTCGCCAAGGCCCCATCGTGGTTCTTGTTTTGTGCACTCAGTCGCCAGATCTGCGGTGTGGATCGTAGGTCTTCCGGCAGATCGGTGGCCGATGAACCAGGAGCAGACCGGCGGCCGTGATCGCGTCGTGTCCGGCCTCTTAGGCGATGACTAGCGTCAGATTGGTTTGGTGAAGCACTGCAAGCTCTCGAGGCAAGTTCAGCATGCGGTCATTGGTGCTGATCAACCCATCCCACTCTCAAAGGTGAGATAGAGACAGCAGGAGCTCCCAATCATCCACCCGTCGTAGCCCCGAATCGATATCGGGACCGCGAGGGCTAGTTGATATAAACTGAGACTGACTAAGACCTCGCAAAGCTACTCACTACTTATCTTCCTTGCCATCCCGCCGCTCTTCTGGTCTCTTTAATCCCGGCTCCGATAGACTGACTGCGTTTTGAAATGCGCGGAGGTCAAGAATAGCCCTGCGTATTGAACGATCGTCATCCGGCGCCACATCAAGATACTTATCTTCCCCTTCGGCTTCAGCTTCAGCATCAGAGAAAAGTCCGCGCGGCCCCCTTGGCGATTTCAGCAAATCGACGTAGCAGCCATAGTCTATCTTGTAGGCGTCGTATCTAGCTCCAGGCTGATCGGGTGCCGCAATATCTCTTCGGAGTAGATGCAACACCCTCGCGTCAAAGAGGGCGTCGATTAAATCATGCCTCTCATCTGATTGGAGCAGAAAGCCACGAGTGCGACGCTGCCCTATGACTTCATCAATGATCCAATTCAGGAGAGCCTTTGCCCCGGGGTTCGCTGCGACAACCGCTCGCTTATCCCGCTGATACCAGGACTTCGCCGCAGTTCGCACATCATCTATCGCGATCGGCTCATCAAGAGCTCGCTGAGCCGCCATAGACAATATATTAATCGCATCTCGCGGGACCCCTTCCGCAGCACGCACGAGCTCTTCAAATGTGCTTCGCTGCGTGAAAGCACGGAGAACTTCCGAGGAATCCTGGAATCGCGCCTCCGTCAGGCTAACTTCTTCCTGAATAGCCTTTACGTGCCTAAAGATCAATTCTAAAAAGAACTTAGTCGCTCGTTTGGGACTGTTTTCATACACCATGAAATCATCAAGGTTGACATCCGCAGAGGCATCTGCTCCAACTTCGATTCCAATATAATCTCCACCGGCTGTTGGTACTTGAAAATGGCTACGTTGCTCAATTGAAGCAATTTTGACCGAGATACCTGCAAGCGGAAACAATGAGCGCCGGATCAGATCCGCCAAAAGCGGCTGTAGCTCCGCCGGTACAACGCTCCACTCATCTAGCAGTATCCACAGCCGTCGCGGTGCAATCGCTTTCATAATCTCGCGAAGCGTATTGCCAACTTGGCCAAAGTGGACCCGATGCTGCGCTACACCCGAGCGGACGACCTTAGCTTCTTCTTGGTCCGTCGACGACCGCGCAAACTCCTTACCAAATTTTGCACTAATTGCCTGTCCTAAAGACAAATCGATAGAACCACGAGAGCTTCTTGTTTCCCCCGCGCTAATGGATTGCTCCGTCTGCACAGAGCCCGTCACCATGACTTCGGTTATTGCTTCGGCCAGTTCATCCAGCAATGGGGCAATACTCTCAAGGCCCAAGACAGGGCTAACTATTATCTGCTCACGAAGCGATTCGTGTACAGCACCAAGAGTATCCATCAACAGACGAGTCGCGCGCTCAGTTACGGTTACAGCTTGACTTGAATAAATACCGAAGGTAGAGCCTATGGTGCGCAAGTCAATATATGCGCTAAAATCGCCCCTTGCCCGGGTAACACTGTCGAGATAAAGAAGTGCATGGGTCTTACCGGTGCCGCGTCGCCCGAAAACAATCTGATGGTCCCTAGTCGAGAGCAGGTTCATTAGGGGTCCCACATTCACAAACGTATCAACTAGCTTGGAGCGATCTGCTGACTCAGCACGACGTGATAAGTATAGGAATATTTGGACCTCGCGCCTATAACGATGTGAGCCAACCTCCATAGCTCGTTCCTCGTCCGCAGCGAGGGACGTTACGCGGAACGCCATGTCAGCATGGACATTTAGCCTCCGATAGAACATTGGGTGTATAGCGCACTTGTCTTTGTGCGATAGATACAAGCGATCTTTTTGCAAATACTCGAATTCCACGCCTATGTATCTATCGACTTCACTCTGTTCTCGAACACGGCCAACAACGCCGATCTCGGCAACCAACCGGCGAAAGTTATTTGATGAGTAGGTTCCTGCTGGCCAAGCCCAAGCCGACTGTTTCGCAATCTTATCCAAGTCATTTCCCCCGAACACCATAGGCATTCCGGATAAAGCATCACTGATGCGAGGGACCTGCGGATACACCCCGGAGTAAGAATTTAAAATCTCTTGCGCCAATGCTTCTTGGCCTTCTTCAACTCCAAGGCGAATGTCCTCTTCGGATATCCGAGGGAAGGTTCCTTTGCGGATGGATATGTTGGCTATTTGGTTGCATAGATAGATCAACTGCCTAGGCCGCATCTGGGTATGGCGGAGAATATATGAGAACGTTCGCTCTTGGATTCCTTGAGGATTGGTGACTTCCCATCCGAAACAAGGTCGCCATACCTTCTCAGTCACATCTACAGGATCATCCCAATTTATTTCGCTGACACTAGCCTTCAATTGGCCGGGAAAGTGAGTTTGCAGGAAATTGTAGAGCCGCCAACAGATAAGGCGCAGCAAGTCACTAGGCTGCCAATGCAAGAACACCGGGTCTCTAACAGTTTTGGTAGGATTCGACACCACTTCCTCAACTAGATGAGGAAATAACTCACCCGACATAAATAATTTTATATGCTTTCCTCTTTTACTATATCGAAGATTGAAATCCGCAGCGCATTGAAGCAACGCCGCCATCGATGTCATTAAGGTTTCATTGTTCTTGTCGTAATGCTCTAGAGTATCTATAACTATGATAATCGGGCGCTCGACCATATCGAGGATTTTCTGCCGCTCCAGCTCGAACGGCCCATCGAAGAGAGCGCCTGAAATGGATTCCGTACTAGATCTGCTGCCCGCGTCGTTCAACTTAGCGGCGAGGACCTTAAGGACAGACCCGGCAAGCTTCGAATCTGTATCTGGAGCGACAGTGGTACCTTCGCAGGTCGTCGCGGCATCACCTGAACCATCTCGGACGCGCTCAAAGATTACGCGCCACAAGGTGTACTCCCAAATCTCTTGGAGCCTTGAAACCTTCAAGAGCTGATGGTCGGATATGATTTCTGCGATTGCCAAGATCTCGCCTAAATAAGCTGTCGGCTGATGCAACTGTATGACTATCGCATTTAGTTGCCGATCCTGGAACGAAAAGTATTGAGCAAGGGCTGTCTTCCCTGAGCCACGCCGGCCGACGAATAGGTAACTCTCGGCTTGTAACGCTATTTTCAGGAAAGGGACTTCAACAAAGAATAATCTGGCATAGTCCGAACTCGGTAGGTTGAGCTCGGCTTCGGAGGCAGTATGCCCGAAAGGATCATGGATCTTAATCATGTAACCAACCTTGTGCAATGTTCAAATAGTTACCCCGTGAGATAGCGGACATCGATGAGTTAAGTATACGTCAAAAGGCGATGAGGCTACAAAGCGTTCCCGACTTGGCCATATAGCCACGCCCTCTTAGAAGAGCCATCGACCAGCCCTTGAGGTACCCGAGAGCCGTGGATCCAACTCCGCCTCACCGGCCTCCGCGGCAAGATTGCCCAAGCCCGGGGCGACTTCGCCGCCGCCGAGGCGGCCTTCCTCCAGATGAGGGATGGCTTCCTCCAGGAGGGGCACGGCTACGACGTCGCCATTGTCTCCATGGATCTGGCGCTGCTCTATCTCCGACAGGGGCGGACTGCCGAGATGAAGGCACTCGCCCGGGAGATGCTTCCCATCTTCCACTCCCAAGACGTCCACCGCGAGGCCGTCGCCGCCCTGGTTCTCTTCCAGGAGGCCATCCGGGAGGAGCAGATCACCGCCGCCTTCGTCCGAGAGATCGCGGCTTACCTGGATGCGGCCCGCACCGATCCCATCCTCCGCTTCCGCCAATCGCCCAGGTGAGAGACCACTCCTGATCAAGATTGGGGCCATCCCGATCAAGATGGGGATCGTCGCCAGCCGGATGGGGGCATCCGCACCCAGATGGGCGACTTCGCCAGCCAGGTGGGCGCCTTTCCCATCCCGATGGGGGCTTTCCCCATCCAGGTCGGAGCCGTCGCACCCAGATGTGGATCTCCGCCATCAAGTTGGGGACCTTTCCCAGCCGATTGCGAACCATCGCCATCCAGATGGGCGCCTTCCCATCCAGATGGGAGCCTTTGCCATCCAGATGGCAGACAGCCCCAACTTCATCGGGGACGCCCCCATTCAGATCGCTGTGATTCCCATCTTGCTCGGCGTCTTCCCCGAACGTTTCGGCGAGGGCGCGAGCAGGTTCCACGGCTCCACGATAGCTATCCACGTCTCGCGACGGACTATTGCCGTGACGGCGAAACGCTTTGCCGTCTCCCCTTAAGCCGTTGGCGTCTTGCCGCAAAAGTTTGGCGCTTCTCCTCAAGACTACGACGTCTCGCCCAGGGACATTTGCAGACCGGCGAGATCCTTTTCCGAGCCGGCGAACTGCTTCGGCATGGCGCCGAAACACATCGGGGCTTCTCCAAAGTCTATGGGCCGCTCGCCAAACTCTATCGGCGTCTCTCCGATGCTCATCGGCGTGGCCGCGAAACCTATCGGGGAGTCGCCGATGGGTTGTGCCAAGGCAGCGAGGGCTATCGGGAAGACGGCGATAGGCTTGGGGAAGGCGCCGATCGGTTATGGGAAGACGGCGATAGGTTTGAGCGAGACGCCGATCGGTTTCGGCGACTCGCCAATGGACTTCCGCGAGACGCCGATGAGCTCCGGCAAAGCGTCAATGAGTTTCGGCAAGACGCCGATAGGTTTCGCCACGGCGGCGATGGGTTTCGTCGACTTCTGCACGTCCTCCCCGGCAACCGGAGATGACTTACCGGGTGTGGGGAAGTCACTTCCCGGGCTCGGAAAGTGACTTCCGAGAGGCAGGAAACTCACTTCCGGGGGCAGGTAAGTGACCTCCCCGCGGCAGGTAAGTGACTGACGGGCGCAGGTGAGTGACTTACGGGACCCAGGTAACTGACTTCTTAGAGCAGGTAAGTGACTTACCTATAGCCCGGAAGTGACTTACCTGCGCCAGGATCTCAGAGACGAGCCGGGCCTTCGGCCCGATCTCTTCAGAAGGCCGGCGAGACGCCGGCGCTCCCAGGGAAAGAATGCCGCCGGCCCTCCCTCCTCGGTGGCAGCTTTTTAGCGCGGGCCGCCTTCACCAGGACCCCCGGCCTGCCGCATACTTGCGGGACCTTAGGAGATCCGAAGGCCGAGTATCATTCTCTGGCTGAAGCATTCCGGCAAGATGCATCCGACCCTCTTTCCGCCCTGCTCATAAGAGGAAACACCGATGAAGCTGGTCACGCTGTCCCTGATCGTAGTCCTGTCGGCCTCGGTGGCCGGGGCCCAGGATCTCCAACTCGACGAGGCCCGCAAGGGCTCGGGTTATCTGGTGAAGCCGGGAATCTGGCGGCTCGACGGCAACGATCCCACGCTCGAAGGCACGGCGGACCTCGAGCCGCTGCGCCAGATGATCGGCGAGGCCAAGGTGGTGGCCCTGGGCGAGTCGTACCATACGTCGGGCGGCCTCTATCTCATGAAGCACCGGATCTTCCGCTTCCTGGTGGAGAACATGGGCTTCCGCGCCTTTGCCATCGAGAGCTACTGGCAGGGGGCGGAGGCCGCGGAGCGCTACGTCGAGACCTGCCAGGGCGATCCGCTGACGGCCATCCGGGAGCACATCAATGTGTGGCAGAGCACCGAGTACGGTGACCTCGTCCAGTGGATGTGCGAGTGGAACAGCGGCCATCCCGATCCGGCGGACAAGGTCACCCTGTTCGGCTTCGACATCCAGCAGCCCTGGTACGACGGCCGCACCCTGATCGCCTTTCTCGATCGGATCGGCATTCGGGCGAATCACGAGTGGGTCGCCGGCATCCGGTCGTGCGAGGCGGTGATCGACAGCTTTCCCTTCGGCCAGATCCCCCAGGCACGCCACGATGCGTGCATCCAGGCGCTGAATGCGGTCGAGGGGCACCTCGACCAGAACCGGGCCGACATCGTGCGGCGGATGTCGCAGGAGGATTTCGAGGTGGCCCGGCTACGGGCGGTCGGCCTGCGGGCGTGGGAGGATTCGGTCTTCATCATCGCCCACGATTTCGCGGCCGGCTACAACGCGCGGGACGAGGGGATGGCCTACGCGTTCTTCACCATGCAGGCCATGAAGGCCCCCGGCGCGAAGACGGTGGTCTGGGCCGACAACTCGCACGTGGCGCGCAATACCCTGCCCACGGGCGAGCGGCCGCTGGGCAGCTATCTCGCTACCGCGCTGGGCAAGGATTACGTGACTTTCGCCCTCGCCGCCTACCAGACGGACCTCGACTACGCCGGATTCTGCGGCCCCGTGGACCGGACGGCCGGATCGGTCGAGGACCGTCTGCAGAAGCTCGGCAGGGAGGCCCTGCTGGTGAACACCACCAAGAGCCGCTACCTGAAGCGCGCAACCTACACCATGGGCACTTACAAGGTCCGGCCGCACAAGGAGTACAACGGCATCATCTGGCTGAAGCACTCGACGATGATGCATCCGCTCCTCTGGCCGGCCTGCCCGTAACCCCGCACCTTCCGTACTCTCGATTGGACGGCGCCGACCCTTGCGGATGACACCGCGGGAGCCGGCGCATTCCCTTCCTTCGGGCGGAAGTTCTCGGATTTTCTTCGGCACGCGGCTTGCGCTAGCCTGCTGGTTATATACCGGCAGATTTTTGCAAAAGGAGAGCGGGATGCGGTTTTTCCAGTGTTTTCGCCTATCCGTCTTCGCAGTCGCGCTGTTTGTGCTCGTTTCCATGCCCGTCTGCGCGCAGCTCCAGACCGGGAGTCTCTTCGGATCGGTGGCCGATCCGGAGGGGGCGCCTCTGCCGGGAGCCACGGTAACGCTCTCGGGAGGCGGCGCGCCGCAGGTGCAGACCACGGACGAGCAGGGCCGGTTCCGGTTCCCGGGCCTGGCGCCCGGCGAGTACCTCCTGGAGAGCCGCCTGGAGGGCTTCTCGCCGGTCGAGTATCCCGGTCTCGTCATCAGCCTGGGGCGCAACACGGAGATCCAGGTCGCCCTCTCCCCGGCGGTCACGGAGACCCTCACGGTGCAGGGCGGTGAGGTGCCGCTGCTCGACGAGCGCCGCTTTTCGTCCGGCACCGCCGTCCCGCGCGCGGAGCTCGAGCGGGTGCCGACGACGCGCGACCCATGGGCCATCCTCAAGACCGCGCCCGGCGTGCTGATGGAGAAGACCAACGTGGGCGGCAACCTCGGCGGGACGCAGATCCGTTTCGTCGGCCCGGGCTCGTCCGGCGGGCAGACGGTCTGGTCGATGGATGGCATGGTGATCACCGACATGACCGCGGTGGGAACGCCGCCGGGCTACTTCGATTTCGAGGCGTTCGAGGAGATCCAGGTGACCACGGGCGGTAACGACGCATCGGTGGCCACCGGCGGCGTGGTGGTGAACATGGTCACACGCCGGGGCACCAACGGCTGGCGGGGGAGCGCCCACTATTACTACTCGGACGACGGCATGGTGGCCAACTCAAACGTCGACCAGGACGACCTGGGGCAGGCGGGGCCCTACAACAACAACCGCGCGCAGCCGTCGTTCACGGCAGGCAACCGGATCGTGGAGGTGGAGGACTACGGGCTCGAGCTGGGAGGCCCGATCGTCCGTGATCATCTCTGGGCCTGGGGCTCGTACAGCGTGCCGACGGTGAACCTGCTGACCGTCGGCGACCACCCTGACGACACCAAGCTCAAAGCGGGCAACTTCAAGCTGAACGGCCAGCTCGGCTCGTCGAACTCGGCCACGTTCTTCGTCTGGGACGACGAGAAGTTCAAGCGCGGCAAGGGCGCCAACGCGACCACGACGCCCGAGGCGACCTGGATCCAGAGGCGCGAAGGCGCCCGTCCCACCGCCTTGAAGCTGGAGGACTCGCACATCTTCAGCCCCAACTTCTTCGCCTCGGTGCTCTGGTCCAAGGTCAACGGCGGCTTCCGCCTCGATCCCCAGGGCGGCGCCCAGGTCATGTACATCGACGAGAGCGGGATCACCAACAACAGCACCCTCACCTATGTGGCCGAGCGGCCACAGGAGCAGGTCGGAGGGGACGGCACGTACTTCTTCAATACCCGGGATCTCAGCCACGAGCTGAAGTTCGGCGCCGGCTACCGCGAGGTGTCGGTGGATTCGAGCTCGAGCTACGCCGCGGGCGGCTGGGAGTTCTACGGCGGTTATCTCACGCTCACCCGCGCGGGCGTCAACCGTTTCAAGGGCGAGTACAAGGACGCCTACGTTCAGGACACGGTCACGGCGGGACGCTTCACGGCCAACCTCGGCCTGCGCTGGGATCAGCAGGGGGGCCGCACCCTGCCGACCACGGTCCCGGCCAACCCGGTGGCCCCGGACCTCATGCCGGAGGTCTTTTACAAGGGCGCCGACGCCGGCTTCAAGTGGTCGGACATCGTCCCGCGCCTCGGCCTCACCTACGCTCTCGGCGAGAACCGCAACACCCTGCTGCGCGCCAGCTACTCGCAGTACGCCGACCAGCTCGACACGCTCTCCGGCGCGTGGAACAACCCGGTCGCCTACATGCAGTACCGGATCTTCTTCACGACGAACAACGGCGGGAAGACGCTGACGCGGGACGAGATCCTGGACGAGATCGCCAGTCCTACCAGCGGGTTCAACCCCTACACGCTGCAATATGTGGAGTCGAACTCCCTCGACCCGAACCTGGAGGCGCCGAGGACCGACGAGGCGCTGTTGGGCGTCGAGCACGCCCTGCGCCCGAACTTCGTGGTGGGCCTGCGGGCGCATTGGCGAAGGCTCTCCGGCATTCTGGAAAATGAGCGCCGGGTTTTCGACGGCGATGCCTACTCGCCGGAGAACCTGAACCATCTCGGACGGCTGCACCGGCGCGATGACTATGTGCCGGCAGGGAGCCGGACGCTGACGGCGCCCGACGGCCGGCAGTACACGACGACCTGGTACGAGCTTCGGGACGGGGTGACCTCCCGCAGTGGAATCCACCTGGAGAACGGGGACCGCGAGCAGGACTTCAAGGGGGTGTTCCTGACCGCCGAGAAGCGCCTGTCGGAGGGGTGGATGCTGCGCGCCAATGCCGGCTGGCAGGACTGGCGCTGGCGGGTCCCGGATTCGGAGAACGAGGACCCTACGGACAGGGCGTCCGGCGGCGTGAGGGATGACAGCCCGGTGCTGAACGGCGTAGGGCTGGGGGGGACGCAGGCCTATTTCCTGAACAGCCGGTGGTCGTACAGCGTCACGGGTCTCGTCCAGGTGGCGCGCGATCACAAATGGGGCTTCGACCTGGCGGGCATTCTGGGCGGGCGCCAGGGCTATCCCATCCAGTACTCCACGCGCGTCTTCCTCCCCGAGTCGTCGGAGGGCCGGCAAGCCGTCATCCCCCTGGGCACGGAGGTGGGCGCCTACCGCTACCCGGACACGCACGTGCTGGACCTGCGCCTGGCCAAGAGCTTCCGCCTGGAGCCCACGGATCTGATGCTGAGCGTGGACTGCTTCAATGCCCTGAACAGCGGCTACGTGACGCTGCGCGCCAATAGGCTGGGCGTGAACACGGGCAACTGGGTGAACGAGACGATGGGACCGCGGACGTTCCGGGTGGGAGCGCGGCTGAGCCTGCGGTAGCATCCAGACATGATCGGAAGGGGACTCTCCCGGCGGGAGCTGATGTTCCTGGCAGTTGCCGCCGGGGTCGGGGTCCCCCTCCGTCTCGGGGCCGAGGAGAAAACCGCCTCCACCCGTTGGCTGGAGGCCGCCGTCAAAGCGGCGCGCTGGATCCGCACGGCCCGGGTGGCGACTCCGGACGGGCTCCTCTGGCTCAGCGGCCCGGAGCGTCCCGAGGGGATGAGCGCGAGCCCCGAGCTGTACACGGGGACCGCGGGGGTCGTCCTCTTCCTGGTGGAACTGGCCCGGGTGACCGGCGACGAGTCGTGGCTGCAGGAGGCCGCTGCCGGAGCGGACTGGCTGATCGCCGGCCTTCCCGCTGCGCTCGATCCCGAGCATGCGCAGGCGGGTCTCTACACCGGCGTGCCCGGGATCGGGCTCGCAATTCACCACGTGGCCAAGGCGACGCGCAACGAGATCTACCGAAAAGGGGCGGAGCGCTGCCTGGATCTCGTCCATGCCGGAGCGAAGCCGGCTGGAGCGGGGGTCGAGTGGGACCCGGGGCTCGACATCATCGCCGGGTCCGCGGGGACGATCCTCTACCTCCTGCAAATGGCCCGGGAGCTGGACCGGCCCGCTTCCCGGGAGCTGGCGCTCAAGGCCGGGATGCGCCTCGCCGAGCTGGGTGTTGCCGACCCCGAAGCCGGCGGCCGGAAGTGGCGGATGGCCAACGATCCCGAGGCGAAGCGGCTGATGCCCAACTTCGCGCACGGGACAGCCGGAATCGCCTACGCGCTGGCGACTCTCCACCTGGAGACCGGCCGCAAGGAGCCTCTCGAAGCGGCCCTGGCCGGAGCCCGCTATCTGCAGTCCGTTGCCAATACGGAAGGCGACGGCTGCCTGATCTTCCATCACGAGCCGGAGCCCGACGGCCGCAATCTTTATTACCTGGGCTGGTGCCACGGCCCGGCGGGGACCGTCCGCCTCTTCTACCAGCTCGCTCGGGCAACCAGGGACGACGCTTGGCTGGAGTGGGTGCGGCAGGGCACGCGCTCGATCGCGGCGAGCGGCATCCCCGAGAAGCAGACGCCCGGCTTCTGGAACAACGCCGGCCAGTGCTGCGGCCTCGCCGGAGTGGCCGACCTCTTCCTGCGGCTGCACAAGGTCACGGGAGAGGGTTTCGACTTCTCGCGCAGAGTGGGAGAAGCCCTGCTGGCGAAAGCCACGCCGGCGGGGGACGGGCTCAAGTGGGTCCATGCCGAGCACCGGGTGAAGCCCGACTACGTCTACGCCCAGACCGGCTACATGCAGGGGGCGGCGGGCATCGGTATGCTGCTGCTCCACCTGGATGCCGTCGAGCGCGGGCGGGAGTGGGGGTTCCGGTTGCCGGACTCGCCGTACTAGGATGCGCCGCATGCGGCGCCTTCTCCTGATCAGCAACTCCATCAACCACGGCCAGGGTTTCCTGGATCATGTGATCCACGAGATCGACGATTTCCTGGGGAAGGCCCGCAACCTGGCCTTCATCCCCTTCGCGCAGAAAGACCGGGAGGGAGCCGGCGGGCGGGTCCGTGACCGCCTCGCTGCAATCGGGGTCGAGGTCGCGACCGTCACGGCGGACGAAGCGGGGCGGAAGCTGCTCCTGAGCTGCCAAGCGGCCTTCACCGGGGGAGGCAACACCTTCCGGCTGCTCAAGACCCTCCAGGAAGCCGGGATGGTCCCTATCCTCGCCGACCGCGGCCTGGCGGGAATGCCGTACATCGGCAGCAGCGCGGGCACCAACATCGCCACGCCGACGATCCGGACGACCAACGACATGCCGATCGTCCAGCCCGCCTCCTTCGACGCGATCGGCCTGGTCCCCTTCCAGATCAATCCGCACTACATCGACGCGCACCCGGGCTCGACCCACATGGGCGAGACCCGCGAGCAGCGCCTCAAGGAGTTCCACGAGGAGAACGAGACTCCGGTCGTGGGTCTGCGGGAGGGCGCCTGGATCCGGGTGGAAGGCGGCAGGGCAACCCTCGGAGGCGGCAACGGAGCACGGATCTTCAGGCGCGAGCGGGAGCCGGAGGAGAGGGGGAGTGGGGAAGAGCTGAGCGATCTGTTGTAGGAGGTAAGATCTCCGCATGATCCCCGTCAAGCCGCACATCGCCGAACGCGCCCACGTCAAGAGCCTGGAGCAGTATCAGGAGATGTACCGCCGCTCCGTCGAGCAGCCGGAGGAGTTCTGGCGGGAGCAGGCGGGCATCCTCGACTGGTTCCATCCGCCGCGCGGCATCATGGACATCGACATGGACGAGGTCGACTTCTCCTGGTACTCCGGCGGACGCTTGAACGCCTGCTACAACTGCGTCGACCGCCACCTGGCCGACAAGGGCGAGCAGACCGCCATCATCTGGGCCGGCGACGAGCCCGGCGACTATCGCTACATCACGTACCGCGAGGTCAAGCACAACACGGCGCGCATCGCCAATGTGCTCCTCGCCCACGGTATCCGCAAGGGCGACCGGGTCTGCATCTACCTGCCCATGATCCCCGAGCTTGCCTACTCGATGCTCGCCTGCGCCCGGATCGGCGCCATCCACTCCGTGGTCTTCGCCGGCTTTTCCGCCGAGTCGCTGCGCGGACGCATCCTCGACGCCGGCTGCAAGATGGTCATCACCGCCAACGAGGGCTTGCGCGGCGGCAAGCGCATCCCCCTCAAGAACACGGTCGACCAGGCGGTCGAGGGGCTCGGCATGGTCGAGACGGTGCTGGTCGTGCGCCGCACCGAGAAGGACGTGCCCATGAAGCAGGGGCGCGACCTCTGGATGGAGGACGAGACCGACAGGCAGCGCTCCACCTGCCCGCTCGAATGGATGTCCGCCGAGGACCCGCTCTTCACCCTCTACACCTCGGGCTCCACGGGCCGGCCCAAGGGCGTGCTCCACACCACGGCGGGCTATCTCGTCTATGCCGCCCTCACCCACAAGTACGTCTTCGACTACCACCCGGGCGACATCTACATGTGCGCCGCGGACATCGGCTGGGTCACGGGGCACAGCTACATCCTCTACGGGCCGCTCGCCAACGGCGCGACGACGGTCATGTTCGAGTCGATCCCCACCTATCCGGACGCGGGGCGCTACTGGCGGATCGTGGATGACCTCGGGGTCAACATCTTCTACACGGCCCCGACCGCCATCCGCGCCATTGCCCGGTCCGGCGACGAGTGGGTGAAGCGCTACAGCCGCAAGTCGCTGCGCATCCTGGGTTCGGTGGGCGAGCCGATCAACCCCGAGGTCTGGATGTGGTACCACGACGTCGTGGGCGAGGGGCGCTGCGCGGTCGTGGACACCTGGTGGCAGACCGAGACCGGCGGCATCCTCATCACGCCGCTTCCCGGCGCCACCCCCTGCAAGCCGGGGTCGGCGACCCTGCCGTTCTTCGGCGTCCAGCCGGTGCTCGTGGACGAGAAGGGCGAGGAGCTGCCGGGCAACGACGTCTCAGGCAACCTCTGCCTGCGGGGAACCTGGCCCGGCCAGGCGCGGACGATCTACGGCGATCATCGACGGTTCAAGGAGACCTATTTCTCCCAGTATCCCGGCCTCTACTTCACCGGCGACGGCTGCCGGCGCGACATCGACGGCTACTACTGGATCACTGGCCGGGTGGACGACGTGCTGAACGTCTCCGGCCATCGGCTGGGCACGGCCGAGGTGGAGAGCGCCCTGGTGGCTCACGACGCCGTGGCCGAGGCCGCGGTGGTGGGCTTCCCGCACGACATCAAGGGGACCGGCATCTATGCCTACGTGCACGTGACGCCGGATTACGAGAGCTGGGACGAGGAGGAGCTGGTGGGCGCCCTGAAGGAGCAGGTGAGGCACGCCATCGGGCCCATCGCGACCCCCGACCGCATCCAGGTCGTCACCGGCCTGCCCAAGACCCGCTCGGGCAAGATCATGCGGCGGATCCTGCGCAAGATCGCGGCCGGGGAATACGAGGAGCTTGGCGACATCACTACCCTGGCGGATCCCGGCGTTGTTGAAAAACTGGTGGACGATCATCGCTCCCGATCCGTATAAACAGGGGGGCTTTACAAAAGCGAGCTGGGTTCGTGCTAGAATTACTCCAGCTTACTTATTCAAAGGCCCCTCTCTCCGGTTGGTACAGAAGCTGGGAAGCTTCGTGCTCGCTGGCTTCTGCCTCGTCCATCCGCTCCACGCCCTCGAAGGTTTCGCCTTCACCCGGGACTTTGAAGTCCCCGCCGCGGGCTGGGTCCGCGTCCCGCTCGACATCGCGGCGCTCCGGCACATGGCCCCGGGCGGGGCGGACCTCCACGTCTTCGCCCCCGGCGGCGAATCGATCCCCTTCCGCCTCTCCGCCACCCTCCCTGAGAGCGCCAGCCGTCCCGCGACGGTGAAAAAGCAGGGGGACAGGGCCTGGGTGCTGGACACCGGAGTCGACCCATTCCCCCATGAGCGGCTGGTCCTGGACCTCACCACCCCAGAGATGGCGATCCCCGCACTGAGGCTGGAGTCGAGTCCGGACAAAGAAACCTGGGAGCCTCTCACTTCCGCTGTTCCGGTCAGGCTCGGCGGAGCGGAGGGAGTGCAGCGGGTCGCCCTCACCTATCCTTCGACGCCGGACCGCTTTCTGCGTCTGCTCTGGCCAACTGCCTCTCCCGCGCTCGCCTCGGCCGCGGTGGAGACGGTCGCGGGTCCGCTCCTCACCTTCGCCGTGCAGGGGGCGCCCTGCCGCCATGCGGCATGGGCCTCGATCTGCACGCTGGAGATCCCGGCCGGGCAGGTCCTGCGCCGTCTCACCGTGGAGGTCGAAGGGAAAAAGGGGGTGATTGGATACAGGCTTCACTCGGCGGCGGAGTCCCGCTGGGAGCTGCTCGCGGAGGGCGTCTGGCAGGGAGCGGGCCGGCATGTGCTCGCGGGGGGGCCGAAGCCCATGCATGGCTCGACCTTGCGCCTGGAGCTGCACGGGCCGGGGGGGCCTCGCGCCACCGGATACGTGCTCGAGCTGGCGGTGCCCACGGTGCTGTTCCAGGCTCCCGGTCCGGGAGGGTATCTCCTGGCCTATGGGGGAATCCGGGGCGGGGCCGTCACCACGGGGGACCGCCCCGCCGAGGCGCTCTGGCTGGAACCGGGACCCGAGAAGCAGGGGACGCCTCCGACGCTTCCCGCCGGACCGGGAGCGTCGCTCGACCGCATCCGCTTCTCGAACGGCTGGGACATCTCGGCGCCGGACGCGAAACCCGGCGACCTGGTCCGCCTGGAGCTTTCTTCCATCGTCTACGGCGCGGCCCGCGAGGATCTCGGCGACCTGCGGCTCTCGGCGGGCGGACGGCAGGTCCCCTTCTTCCGCTGGTCGCCGCCCGACCCTGCCTATGCCGGTGGGGACCCGAATCTGCGGCCCGGCGAGTCGGAACGGCCAGGGGAGAGCCGCGTCGTGGTCTCGCTCCCTTCGGAGGGCCTGCCTCTCACCCAGATCCACCTGAGCGCGGCGGCATCGCCATTGAACCGGCCGGTCACAGTGCTCTACGTTGATCCGGACCACCGGTCGCGGAGCGGTCAGGCCGCGGCGAGCTCCACCTGGGAGTGCTCGCCTGAGCCGCCGCTCCCCTGCCGGGAGAGGCTCGCCCTCTCGGGCACGGCGCCGCGCCTCCTCACCGTGCGCCTCCGCGACGGGGACAACCCGAGGCTCTCCTCCCTCGGCGTCTCGGTCTGGAGGAGGCGGGACGTCCTCCTCTTCGTCTGGCCCGAGCTGGAGAAGGACAAGGCCGTGAGGCTCCTGGCTGGCGCCGAAAGCCTGGAGGCTCCCCGCTACGACCTCGCGTCGCTGGGTCCGGCCTTGCTCGGCCATCCCTGGCAGACGGCCGAGATCCGCCGCGCAGGCGCCGATCCCGAAAAGCCCTGGTGGGGCGGCTGGGTCATGCCCCTGGGCGTGACGATCGTCGCCGCCTGGCTGGTGTGGCTGCTACGGAGGATTCTGTCCGAGGCGTAGAGGCAGGAGACAGAAACAGGCCGAACGCCCCGCGCCTGGGGTTGAAACCCCAGGCTAGAAAAGTACAGCCCCCTCCGGAGGCTGGAGGCGCAGCAGGCTGCGCCTCGTCACGGATCTCGCCGGAAGCTCGCCCCCGGAGGGGGCGACACTCTTCTAGCC
>JAXDKG010000040.1:0-374307 GCA_034667225.1 Acidobacteriota bacterium | reverse complement strand
CCTCCTCCCCGGCCTTCTCTACACTCTCCCAACTACTGCTGGCTCTCTCCACCTTCATCGGCCTCTCCTCTCTGCTTCCCTCATTTTCCCACCCGACCGTGTCTCAGAGGATGTTGGCAGAGAGGGCAATTCCCATGGGGCGGGAGGCAATTCCCCTGGGGCGGGAGGCTTGCCCCACGGGGCGCATGTCTCCTCAGGGCGGTAGGCTAGACTCCGCGTGATCATGCCCCTAGCGCACTTATTCCGTGACGGGCATTAGCCGCGCCTCGATCGCTTCGCACGCCACCGTCACCCCGTCCTCTGCCCGGACGATCCGGCCGACTTCCTCGGCCTTTTGGGCGTACTTCGGGTTCCCGAGAAGCTCGCGCAGCTCCTTCACCGCCCGGGCCGCGGTATACCGGTTCCGGGGGATCGTACGCGAGGTCCCGAGCCTCTCCAACCGGGCTGCGTTGTCCGGCTGATCGTGGCTGTAGGGCATCACCAGGGTCGGACGGCCGGCGCGCAGGCCCTGGGCCGTGGTGCCGATGCCCCCTTGGTGGACGATCGCCGCGGCCCTGGGGAAAACGTCCGAGTAGGGAGCGTAGTCGGTGGCGAAGATCTCCTTCGGGAGATCCGGCGGCAGCGGGTTCCAGCCCATGAGCAGGACGGCGCGGCGGCCCAGCTCCCGGGCGGCCGCGGCGCTCTCGCTGTAGAACTCGCCGGGGTCGAGCACCGCCGCCGAGCCCAGGGTGAAGACGATAGGCGGCTCGCCCTCGTCCAGGAAGCGCTCCATCTCCGGCGCGGCGGTCCCCAGGTTCTCCCGCTTGGCGTCGTAGGAGGCGAAGCCGGTGATCACCGCGTTGGAGGGCCAGTCGGGCTGCGCCTCGCCGATCACCCGGGAGAAGAGCGCGAGGGCCAGGTGTGGCGAGAGCTTGCCCTCGAAGATGGGATGCTCGCCCGGCGGCAGGCCCAGCTCCCGGCGCAGCTCCTGCACCGGTTTGATCCAGGAGCGGGTGGCCAGCCGGCCGAAGCCCATCACGGCCCGGTTCACCCGCGGACCCAGCGGCCGCAGCTTGGCCAGCCCGGGATGCGGGGGCAGGACCGGCGGGTCCCAGGCGGAGAGGAACGAGAGCGGCGAGAGCGTGACCGAGGCCCACGGGAGGCCGGTCTTCTCGCCCAGGATCGGCGCGGCATAGACCAGCTCTCCGGCGAGCAGGAAGTCCGCGCCCTCCGCCGCGGCCCGCAGGTCGGCGTAGGTGTCCCGAAGGTGCGGGAACATGATGTCCCGCAGCACGCGCTCGCTGCCCTTCTTGATATCCATGAGGAGGGCGACCAGCTCGCGGTCGTCCGGCGAGACGTTCGGCCGGAGGGCGCGGAGCTCGAAGCCGAGCCCCTCGATCTTCTCGCGGTAGTAGTCCGACGTGGCGAAGACGACCTCGTGTCCGCGCTCCCGCAGGCCGAGCCCCACGGCGATGAACGGATGCAGATCTCCCAGCGAGCCGAACGTGGAGAGAACGATGCGCCGGGTCAAGTCTGCCCTTCCTCTGCCGGCGGTGCCGGCGGGGATTCCAGCCGGGGGCTCCGCCGCCGCCATCCCCCGCCCGTGGTAAAGCTCTCCCAACCCCAACGCAGCCAGCGCAGGAGGGCAGGGCGAGCCAGAGGGCCCAGGCCAACATGGCGAGACGGTAGACCAGGAGCGGGACCGAGAGCACCCAGGGCATCGGCAGCAGCTCGCCCGTCCGGTCCTGGTACCAGCGGAGCTCCTGGGACCAGGAGCCGTTGCCCGCGATCTGCATCTCGGGCGCGCCCAGCAATCCCTGCTGGATCGCCCAGAAGAGGATCCCGAAGGCCACCGCGGTCCAGATCACCAGCAGGATCTGGAGCAGATTGAAAGCGAGGGCTCGCGGCATCTCCGCTCCCCTCTTCCTCCGCAGCCCGAGCACCAGGAGCCAGCCGGCCACGATCGCGGCGCCGATCAGCGGAGCCTGGGAAAGGCCGATCCCCAGCAGGATCCAGTCCCGCGGCGTGATCTTCACCCGGCCCAGCACCAGCGCGGACAGCACGACCACGGCCAGCAGGCTCCAGAAGAGGACCGCCGGACCCAGGCGCGGCCCGCCCACGAGCAGGACCCAGCGGCTCTCCGGCACCTCCACGATCTGGCTCGCGTTGACGCTCCGCACGTTCAGGTCCACGGCCGGCGAGCGGAAGAAGAGGGACATGCCCCGCGGCTCCCGCCATGCGATTGCGATCTTTTGAGCGCCGGGACGCACGGGCAGCACCACGTCCCTCCCCTCCTGCCGGACTGGCTGCTCCTTGTCGTCGATCTTCAAGGACAGCAGCACGGCTCCCTCCGGCAGCACGACCGTGTGCCGGCCGCCGCGGCTGCTCCGCAGAGAGACGTCTAGGCTGGTATCCGTGGCGCGGCGGCCCGGAACCGCGGTCAGGAGCGTGCGGTCCACGGTGAGGGGTCTGGCCGGCGACTCCGGCCGGCCGCGTCACCGCCAGGATCACGCCCTCCCCCGGCCAGGGGCGCCACTCGGGGATGCGCACGGCTCCCCCCTCGGCGAGAAGCAGAGGCGCGATGCCCCGGGCCTCGACATGCCAGATCGGGCTCGCGTCGAGCCGCCAGACCTCGGTCCAGGCGAGGGTGCGCGGCGCGGCGAGCCGCAGCTCCGGGCGCGGCGCGAGCGTCGAAGTCCAGGCTGTATCCATGGCCTGGGGGCCGAGGCTCACCTGCACCGCGCCTTTCTGAACCCGCACGCCCGCGGCGGTCACGGACTCGCCGGGCAGGAGCGGCACCGCCACCGAGGCGGGCACGCCCGCGGGCGAGATCCGGACGACCCGGGTTTCCACCCGCCAGGTCAGACCCAGCACCAGCGTGCGCCGGACCTCCAGGAAGGGAGGCAGCTCCCCAGTCTGGAAGGCGCCGTCGGACGGACCGCTCCGCACCCTCGTGAGCTGGAGGTTGTCGTCCGCCTGTCCGTCCTCGTGGACCCCGTCGACGGTCCAGCCGTTCGCGGCCACGTCCACCCGGTGGGGGCGCAGCGGCAGCGGCACCTGCACGGTCTCGCGCTCCGGCAGCGGACCGGTCATCAGAACCTCGTGCCGGCCAGGGCCGACGAGGGTCCAGATCCGCCCGTCCGGAGTGCGCGCCACCGCGGCCGGCCGGCCATCGATCCGCACCTCGGCCGGAAGCCACTGCTGGACTCCCCCGGGAAGAGGCACGGCCACGTCCGCCGCCGCTCCCACCTCGAAGCGGAGGCGCAACGAGCCCGGCGAGGCTTCGAGGAACATCCGCGGGCTCGACGCGCACTCCGGGAGGCAGTCGGGCGGAGCGAGCAGCGCCTGCCGGATCTGCTCCAGGTTCTCGGCGCTCGGCCCGGTCTGCGCCTTGGCGACCGCCGGCAGCAGCAGTAGAAGGCAGAGCAGGAGCACAGGAGGCATGCGCCGCTCCAGGCGGAGCCCGGCCGCGCTCAAGGCGCGCAGCACCAGCAGAGCCAGCAGGGCGAGGCGGACGAGCGTGAGCACGAAATTGGCCGCCGGGGATACGAGGAGGAAGCGCACCTGGTGGTCCTTGTCCACGGGACCGCTCCAGCGCAGCTCGACCCGGTGCCAGTTCCAGTCAGGCAGGCCCCCGCCCGTGGCCACCACCGCCCGCGGGTCCATCTCCTGGAGCTTCTTCGCCTGGGCTGCAATCTCCACGGGCCGGGACTCATCCCTCGTCGCACCGATGTATCCGAGAGCCTCCCCCTCCTGGGATGAACGAGAAGCCGCAAGGCTGTAAGAGCCGACATCAGGATCCATCTCCAGGGCGGGGTAGATCGCCTGCCGGATCTGGCCGGCGAGGAAGGCGACCGTCATCAGAGCGAGAATCCCGAGCGCGAGCCCGGACGCCGCCCGCATCACCTTCCCGGCCCGGCCCTCGGGCGTGATCGCCCGGCGCAACGCCTCGATGGCGAGGACCGCGACCCAGATCCATCGCGGGGCGCCGGGCTCGTGCCAGGTGAGGACCAGGGCCGCGATCGCCACGGCCGCCCAGCGGTTCCCCCACAGGTGGCGCACGGCGAGGGACAGGAGAAGGACGAGGAAGAGGTCGAGCAGCGTCCACTGGTCGATCCAGGTGCCCGGCGCGTCGTCGACTCCGAGGGCGCCGAGGATGCGCCAGCCCGGCGGGATGCGGAGCTCGCCCGCGACCTCGTGGAAGTCATGGTCCCAGCCCACGGCCGGCAGCGCGGCCCGGCTGGGAAGGCGGCCCTCGGCGGTCAGCGCGACCTGGCCCTGGCGCACCTCGATCCCGGTGCGATCCGACCCGGGCCGGCGGGTGATCACCTGGTCCTCCCCTCCGAGCGAGACCCGCTCGAGCCGGGCCGGCGGGGCCACATCCAGGCGCCAGCTCCGGGAGAGGGTCCCCTGCATCTCGTCCTGCCACGTGTAGCCGCCGCCGTCGAAGTCGAGCCAGAGCACACGCCGCAAAGTCAGCCGGTCCGCGGCGGGGTCGGCGCCGCCGCGCCGCCGCTCTGCCAGCCGCATCGTCTCGCCGGGACGGACGCGGTAGGCCGGGAGCGCCTTCCACTCCGCGGGCAGCGTGGTCTGCTGCGGGTCTACCGCGGTCAAGCCCCCGATGTCCACCAGCCGGATGTCGGGCCGGGCGTCGAACACCCAGACCTCCTCGGGGGCCCATGGACCGCCGGGCAGCGGAGCCTTGATGCCAGAGACCGGCCCCGCGCCGCGAGCCGTCACATCGAGGACCCAGTTGCCGGGGCGGACCTGCACGCGTAGCCGGCCGCCGGGCTCCAGGCGAGCGGGAAGAGGACCGGCGAGGGAGAGGGGGATGAAGCGGTCCGGCAGCGCCCGGCCCAGGAGGACCTCCCGGGCCTTGCCGGACACGGCCAGCTCGATGCGGGTGGTCAGGAGGACTGGAATGCCGTCCACGATCCGGCGCTGGACCCGGATCTCCAGGCGGTCTTCCTCTGCCTGCACGGCGCGGGCGCCCTGGAGGAAGACGCGGCCCGATTCGTCCCGCTCCGCGAACGGTACCGGGGCGCCGCGTACGGTCAGCACCACAACCCCCACCTCGGCAGGGACCGGCAGCGATTCCGGGAGGGCATCCCAACGGAACGAGCCGACGATGGTGTGATTGCCGGCCGGGAGCCAGAGCCCCGGCGCGCCCTGCCGGGAGACCGCGGCGGCGGGACGGCCATCGAGCTGCAGGTCGAGCGGCCAGCGCCGCGCCTCCCCGGGCAGTGGCACAAAGCCGCCGGCCTCCAGCGCCCACTCCTGGCGGAAGCTCCCGCCGCCGTCGGTGAGATCAAGCGACAACACGCCGGGCCACACGCAACGCTTCTCCTCTCCACCGAGGAAGGTAGGGCAGAGCTCGCCCTCATGGCCGAGCAGCGCCCACTCCGTCCACGGCTGCAAGGGAACCGGGACGCGTTCCAAAGGGATCGGCTCCGCCAGTGCCGGGAGCGTAAAGAGCAGCAAGACCAGCAGAGCGCGTTGCGGCAAGGTCCACCCCGTTTCAAGTTGTCCGATGACTTTGACCCCGATCCTATCCCAGGGGAAACCGCCGGGTAGCCCTGGTAAGCTGTTGACGTGCCGAGCGTGCTATCCGCTCTGATCCTGACCCTCTTCCTGGCGCCGCAGGCTCCGCCTGAGCCTGCGGCTTCCGTGGAGGACGAGGTAACCGTCACCGCCACCCGCACCGAGCGCCGGCTGGCCGACACGGCGGCGAGCGTGATCGTCCTCTCCTCTGAGGAGTTGGAGTCCACCGCGGCGGGGACGATCGACGATGCCCTGCGCCAAGTGCCCGGCTTCTCCCTCTTCCGCCGCTCCGGGAGCCGCTTCGCCAATCCCACCACTCAGGGGGTGTCGCTGCGCGGCCTCGGGGCGAGCGGCGCGAGCCGGGCGCTGGTCCTGGCGGACGGCATCCCCCTGAACGACCCGTTCGGCGGATGGATCTACTGGGGCCGGGTGCCCCGGCTCTCCCTCGGCCGGGTGGAGGTGCTGCGGGGCGCGGGCTCGGACCTCTATGGCAGCGCCGCCCTCGGGGGCGTCGTCCAGCTTCTCCGCAGGGAGCCCTCGGAGCCGGCCTTCGCAGTCGAGGCTTCCTACGGCGAGCAGGAGACTCCGGAGGCGTCCCTCTTCGTGGCCGAGAGATGGGGCCGCTGGGCTGCAAGCCTGGGTGCGGAATCGTTTCGCACCGACGGCTACATCCCCGTGGAGCCCGCGGCCCGAGGTGCGGTCGATGCACCCGCCGCCTCGCGCCACTCGGCCGTTGACCTGGCCTTGGAGCGCCGGGTTGGGAAGGACGGCCGAGTCTTCCTCCGCGGCTCCTGGTTCGACGAGGACCGGGACAACGGCACGCGACTCCAGATCAATGACACCGCGATCCGGCAGGCAAGCCTGGGCTTGGATGGCAGCGCCGCTGGCGGCTGGCTCTCCCTGCGGGCCTGGGGAAGCGACCAGGACTACTTCCAGACCTTCACCGCCGTGGCATCCGACCGCAACAGCGAGAACCTGACCCGGGAGCAGAGGGTGCCCGCCGAGTCCATGGGCGGCAGTGCGCAATGGACGCGAACCGTAGGGGATCGGCACGGCCTTGTCGCCGGGCTAGATCTCCGCGAGGTGAGCGGCACGAGTGACGAGCTCATCTTCGGCGGCCCGGTCCCAAGGAGGGCCGAGGCCGGCGGCACGCAACGTATGGGAGGGCTGTTCCTCGAAGACCTGGTGGGCCTCACGCCGAGCCTCTCCCTGACCCTGGGGGGCCGGATCGACGGCTGGCGCAACCAGGAGCGGGAGGAAACCGCGTTCAGTCCCCGGGCCTCTCTCCTCTGGAAAGCGACCGACCGCTGGGCTTGGACCACCTCGGCCTATCGAGGCTTCCGGGCCCCCACGCTCAACGAGCTCTACCGCGACTTCCGGGTGGGCGACGTCCTCACTCTGGCCAACGAGGACCTCGAAGCCGAGCGGCTCACCGGGGGAGAGACCGGCGCGGTCTTCACCTCGTCGCGAGTGACGGCCCGAAGCGTCCTCTTCTGGATGGAAGTGGACCGCAACGTCGCCAACGTCACCCTCTCGGTGACCCCCGGCCTGATCACCCGCCAGCGCCAGAACCTGGGCCGCACCCGCTCGCGAGGCCTGGAACTGGAAGGCACCGCCCGTTTGGGCGACCGCTGGACCCTCTCGGGCGGCTACCTGCTCTCCGACGCGACTGTCGAGAGTGGCGGTGATCTGAAGGGGCTGCGCATCCCCCAGGTGCCGGAGCACCAGGTTTCGCTCCAGTTCCGCTTCTTCGATCCCGGAATCGGAACCCTGGGCCTCCAGGCCCGCTGGACCGGCGATCAGTTCGATGACGACCGCAATCAGCTCCCCCTGGAGAGCTTCGCGACCTTGGACGCCCTGCTCTCTAGGCCGCTCGGCCCGGGGCTGGAAGTTTTCGTGGCAGCCGAAAACCTTTTGGATGAGAGCTATGAGACCGGCCGCACGCCGGTGCGCTCGCTGGGTGCGCCAAGATCGGTTCGGGTGGGAGTGCGGTTCGAGCGGCTCAGAGCGGAGTAAACGGCGGCACCGGCACCCACTCATCCCGCAGCAGCGAATACAACTCCAGATCGTGGTGGGCTCCCCGGTGGAAGAAAGATCCCCGGAGGACGCCCTCCTTTCGGAAGCCGGCCTTCTCCGCCACCCGTCGGGAGGCGGCGTTGCCGGGGTGCACCGTGAGCTGCAGCCGATACAGGCTTCGGTGGGAGAAGAAGAAGCTGCAGAACAGCCGGAGCACCTCCGTCATGATCCCCTTGCCTCGGTTCGCCGCCTGGAAAAGCTGATAACCGATCTCCAACCCGTCCGTGTAGAAGACTGGCCGGAAATAGCCGATCTGACCCAGCAGCCGGCCATCCTCGGAGTCCACGATGACGAGAACCCCGTTGTCCTCGGTCCAGAAGCCGGTCTCCTCGAATTCCTTTCTGAACGCGGGCTGCGATCCCATGCGGGGCGGAATGTATTCGCCCCGGCCCTCCACGTTGGACCGGGCCTCGTACAGTGCGTCCACATCGGACGCTCGAACCGTGCGCAGGAGGAAACCGTTTCCCTGGATCATTGTGCGGGCTCCAAGACCAATTGCTCCTTCGATGACGCCTCGATCTTCTCCCGGCTGAACAGCAAAGGGAAGTACCGGCCCCGCGCCCATAGCGGAAGAAGGTCGCCGTAATGCGGGCTGCCGGGCTGCCCCGACTGGCCCGGCACGCTCGTGGCCACCGAGCGGTCCCAGTCGGCCACGTCGAGGATCTCCCGGAACGAGGCGCCGTGGGACACGCCGAAGCCGTTGCCGGTCGTCACATGGACCGTGTTGCCGTCTCCGCTCATCTCGAAAACCGGCAGCTTGAAAAGCTTTTCATCCATGGCGGCGAGCGGGTGCTCGAAGCCGGTGCGGTGCAGCGCGCCCCAGCGCCACTTCGCGGGATCGTCGCCGAGGAGCTTCCGGGTCTCGGCCACGGCTTCCCGCAGACTCGCAAGCAGCACGGCGTCCCGGCCGGCGCGCGGGTCCTCCCCGAACCAGCGCGAGGTCGGGTTCCTGAGGAGCAGCTGCAGGCTATCCCCCGGAACGGAGTCCTCCAGATGGGGCCGGATCTTCTCGGGCTGGCGTGCCACGAAGGCCGCCGGAATCCGGCCCAGCCAGACCTCGTAGAGCGCCGCCTCAGCCGAATCCTTGGACACCACCCGGTCCCACCTCGCCAGCCGGTCCACCCAGGGACGCAGCTCCTCGTCCACCCCTTGGGCCTGGCTCAGGAAGTCGACCATCTCCCGCGCGATCAGCGAGAGGTCGTCGTACTGCAGCCGTTGGAAGTCGGCGACCGTGAACTGCCGTCCCGGCTCGGAGAGCACCTCCGCGATGCGCTGGAACCGCTCCGGGGACCCCCAGTCGAAACCGAGCACCTTGGTGTACCCGGGCGGCAGGATGTTGTGGTTCGCCGTGGCCAGGAAATGCCGCGCCGGGTTGAAGTCTCCCGGCAGCTCCGCGGCGGGCAGGAACCCCTGCCACTCGAAGCGCCCGTCGCCCGGCACGGGAAGCAGGCCGTTCCAGCCCTGGCGCACCGGGGTCAGCCCCGCCACCTTCCAGCCGATGTTGCCCTCCACATCCGCGTAGACCAGGTTCTCGGAGGGGACCTTCCAGCGCTCCAGCGCCTTCAGGAACTCGGGCCAGGTCCGCGCCCGGTTGAGCGAGAGCGACCCGAGATATCCGGCCGTGCCGGGCTCCGTGCCCACCCAGTGCAGAGCCCAGGCGCGATGCCGCGCGGGATCCTCGTGGATCACCGGCCCGTGCTCCGTGAACTTCAGCTCCACCTGGACAGGCTTGGCCCCCTTGACGCGGATCGTCTCCCGCTCGACCTGCATGGGGACCCAACTATCATGAAAACGGACGCGGTTCGGGTCCTCGGGATGCGTCTCCTCGGCGTAGAGGTCCTGCTGATCGATCCCGACGATGGTGAACCCGAACGCGACGCGGTCGTTGTGCCCCGCGGCCACACCGGGCAGGGCGGGCTCTCCGGCACCGATCACGTTCCAACCCGGCCCCACGAGGTGGACCATCCAGCGCAGGCTGGGCACGGCGAGAGAGCGGTGCGGATCGTTCGCCAGCAGCGGCCGGCCCGTCGATGAGAGGGTGCCGTCCACCACCCAATTGTTGCTGCCATTCCGGACCGCGAAGCTCACCCGCTCTCCGGCAGCGCGGAAGCCAGCCAGGATCTTCGGATCAAGCTCCTTCAAGTCGATCCCCGGCATTATCTCCAGATCCAACGGAACCGCCGGGTCGGGAGGAACCAGATCCGCCGCGGCCTCCGCTCCCAGCTCGCGGATCAGGATGCCCCGGAACACCTCCAGCGGGGCGTAGCCTGTCACCGCGAGGGCCGAGAGGCGGCTCAGGCAGACCTCGGGCGTCCACGGCTCCGGCCGGAATCCGGCCATCTCGAACTCGACGGGGACGCGGTCGCCTACGGACTCGATATAGGCGTTCACACCGCGCACGAACGCCTCCACGATCTGCCGGGCGTCCGGAGCGTAGCTCGCGTACTCGGCGTCCATGTCCCCCCGATAGCGCAGCAGGCGGGCCACTCGATCGCGCTCGACCGCCGACGGTCCGAGGATCTCTGCAAGCCGGCCCTCGGCCGAGCGGCGCCAGATTTCCATCTGGAACAGGCGGTCCTGGGCGGCTACGAACCCCTGCGCAAAGAAGAGATCGTCCTGGGTGTCGGCATAGATATGGGGGATGCCCCATGTGTCGCGCAGCACCGTGACCGGCCGGCTCAGCCCGTGAACGGCGAGGCGTCCGGAGGTCTGCGCGAGGGCGGCCTCAGCCTTGTGGCGATGACCGGAGGCGCACCCCGACGACAGGAGTGCGAGCACGAAAACTGTGAGGAGGAGGACAGGGCGTCTCAAAGCGCGGGGGAGCTTAGCATCCGAAACTCTCCTCCACCCCTGCCCGTAAGACGGAGCATGATCAAAAAGCTGGCCGTCCTGGCCCTGGTGATCGGGGCCGTCCTGTATTTCTTCTTCCGCCCCAAAGAGGTGGACACCCGATTCTCGGGTGCCTGGCGCTTCCCCGATGGCCGGATCGTCGGCCTCAGCCCGACCGGCGAGGACGACATCTGGAGGGTCCGCGACTTCTCGGACGGCCGGGTCTACTCGCTTTACCCCGATAGCGAGAACACCTTCACCATTCGCTCCGGGTGGTCGCCGGAAGCGCCGGAGGAAGGGTCTGCCTTCTTCGAGCCAAGCGTCACCGCGCCAGGCGCCCTGATTTGGCGCCAGGGTATTGGAGGCACGGAGGGAGAGCTCCGGGTCGAGCGCCTCCCCCTCCTCGAGAAGGCCGCGGCGTTCCGCAGCGGGGACGCCGAGCTCCGCGGCCGGCTGATCCTCCCGGACGGCCCCGGGCCGCATCCGGCGGTCGTCATGGTCCATGGCTCCGAGAAGGACGCGGCTACGGTGTACTCCCATGAGGGATGGCTGCTCGCCCCCAACGGCATCGCGGTCCTGATCTTCGACAAGCGCGGCACCGGCACCTCGGAAGGCAAGTTCGGTATGGACTTCGGCCAGCTCTCCGACGACGTGGTCGCCGCCGTGGAGTGGCTGCGCGCTCAGCCCGAGATCAATGCGGATCGGATCGGATTGGCCGGCTACAGCCAGGGCGGCTGGATCTCTCCGCTCGCCGCATCGAAGACAGACGCGATCAAGTTCGTCCTCGTGGGCTACGGCATGGTCGACTCGCCTGCCGAGGAGGACCGGAAGGAGACGCTTCATCTGCTCCGCAAGAAGGGCTTCGGGGAAGCGGATCTCGCCGAGGCCGAGGAGCTGATCACGGCCGGCCACGAGGTGATCCGCCAGCGTTTCGACGGCGGCTGGGAGCGCGTCGCCGAGCTGAAGGCCCGGTTCAAGAACGAACACTGGGTGGATGCCCTGGACGACGGCACCGCCGGATCGCTCATGAAATATCCCGCCTGGGCCATGCGGATCGTCGGCCCGAGGATGATGCCATTAGGGCTGGACCGCTACTGGTTCCACGACTCGCGCTCGATCCTGGAGAAGCTGGACATCCCCATGCTCTGGCTGATCGGCGGAGACGACATCGAGGCTCCAAACGAGGCCACGATCGCCACGATCGACCAGCTCGCGGCCCGCGGCAAGCCCTTCGAGATGGTGGTCTACCCCGGCGCCGATCACGGCATCCTCCTCTTCGAGGAAAAGAACGGCGAGCGGGTCTACACCCGCTACGATCCGGAGTACTTCCTGAAGAAGGTGGAATGGTTGCGGCACCAGGCGGGGTTGGATGGATCGGCGCCAACCAGGAGGGCCCTTCCCCTGGAATTGAAACCCTTTCCTAAGCCGGGCGCACCTCGCTCATGAGCGCCAGCGTATTCCCCTCGGTATCCTTGAGGAACGCCATCCACAGCTCGTGGTCAGGCATCTTCGCTATCAGGTGGGGTGGACCGATGAACTCGGCCCCCTTGCCTTTGATCGCTTCGTAAGCCGCCTGGATGTCCTCCACCTTGTAATAGAGGACCGAGCCGGGATGGTCGAACCCATCCTCGGGCAGCGAGATCATCAGGCGGACGCCGCCGCAGTCGAAAAAGGCCAGCTTCGGGAGAAACTCGAAGAGGAAGCGCATCCCGAGCACGTCGCGGTAGAAGGCCGTGGCCCTCGACACGTCGTGGGCGTTCACGGAGATCTGTCCGATCTGGTTCAGCATAAAAACCTTTCTATAGGAGCCCGAGCTCCAGGGCGCTGAGCACGGCCTGCGTGCGGTCCCGGGCGCCGAGCTTGGACAGGATGTTGGAAACGTGGATCTTCACCGTGCCCTCGGCCGTGCCCAGGGCGTTCGCGATCTCGCGGTTCGTGTAGGCCGCGGCCATCAACCCGAGGACCTCGGCCTCCCGCGGAGTCATCGGCTCGACCGGCGCCAGGCCGGGGACGGGCAGCGAACGGCGCGCCCCATCGAGCCCGCGCAGGAGCGACTCGGTCACGGCCGGCTGGAGATAGGTGCCGCCGGCCGCGAGGGTCTCGATCGCTTCCAGGAGATGTTCGAGAGAGACGTCCTTGCGCAGGAAGCCCCGGGCGCCTTCGCGGATCGCCGCGAGCGTCACCTCGCGGTCGTCGAACGTGGTCAGCACCAGGCAGGGCGGCGCGCCAGGCTTCTCGCGCAAGGCCCTCAGGACTCCGATACCGTCGAGTCGCGGCAGGCGCACGTCCAGCAGGACCACATCGGGCCGCGTCTGCTCGATCTGCACGAGGGCCTCCTCGCCGTCCCGCGCCTCGGCGACCACCTCGACCCGGTTGCCCAATTCCAACAGCTTGCGAATGCCGTGGCGGACCAGGGTCTCATCTTCCACGATACAGACGCGCAGGCTCAAACCGTTCTCCGGAGCGGCACCAGCGCGGCCACCGCGAAGCCCCGGCCCGGACCGGTCGCAATTTCCAGCCGCCCGCCTGCCTGCTCCAGTCTTTGACGCATGCCGGTCAGGCCGCGGCCGTCCTCCACCCTTTCGGAGCCGCGGCCGTCGTCCCGCGCCCGCACGCCGATCGAATCGCCCTCCCTCACCAGCTCCAGCCAGAGGTTCTCGGCCTGCGCGTGCTTGGCCGCATTGGTCGCGATCTCCTGGCAGCAGCGGAGGAGGAGATGAGCGAGCCCGGCGTCCTCCACCGCGAAGTCGTCCGGACCATCGGGAAACACCAGGTGCACCCGGGGCCGGGGGATCTCGGCGGCCATCGACGCCAGGGCGCGGCGCAGGTCGAACGCCTCCTCCCGGCGGAGGGTGTCCACGATCTCGCTCACGTCGGTGAGCATCAGCCGGGCGAGCGACTGGGCGATCCGCACCTGCTCCCGGGTCTCGCCCTCGGACTGCTGCGCCGCGACTTCGAGGTTCAGGCTCAGGGCCACGAGGTGATGCCCGAGCGCGTCGTGCAGCTCGCCCGCGATGCGCAGCCTTTCGGCCATGCGGCTGCCGTGAGCCAACAACTCGCGGGTCGAGCGCAGCTCGGCGTTGATCCGCGCCTCGCGCTCCAGCGCCTCGAACGCGAGGAAGGCCAGGATCTGAAAGCCCAGGTAAGGCGGCGCGAGCATCAGCGCCGGGCGAAGCGACCAATGGATCGTGACCGCCACGCAGAGCAGGGCGGTCTGGACCGCGATCCAGACGAGCCCGGTCCGGCGGTCCACCCGCGAGCCGAGCTGCATGGCCACGAGCACCAGGAGCGCTCCCTCGAAGCCGTCGCAGAGAGACAGCACCAGCGCCATGACGCACGCTGCCTCCAGGCCGAGCAGCCCGAGCTTTCCCTTCCGGCTGGCCGACGTGATCCAGAAGACCGCGCCGAAGAGGAGGTACGCGAAAGTCCAGACGAGGAAGACAGCCGGGCTCTCGTGCGGGTAGGTCATCACCGGCACCCCGACCATCAACCAGGCGGCAAGGCCTCCCCAGCGCAAGAACATGCCGGGATGATACTTGCCCCCCGGCATCCCGCGCATAGGCCGGAAGGCATAGCCCATCTCCTCCCCCCAGCGGCAGAGGCGGTCTCCTCCGGGTTACCCTACGATGGACGGCAAAGGAGACATGCCATGACCGACCTCACGCGCCGAAACGTCCTGCAAGCCGGAGCCCTCGCCGGAGCCGCGTTCGCCGTCCAACCTCTTTTCGCGCAGAACACCATTCCGGACCGGGGCCCGCGCCTCGACATGGACATGGTGAAGGAGTTCGTGATCGCCGCCCACGGCGACCTGGAGAAGACGAAGAAGATGCTGGAAGCCCAGCCCGCCCTGGTCAACGCCACCTGGGACTGGGGCGGAGGGGATTGGGAGACCGGCCTCGGCGGCGCCTCGCACATGGGCAACCCGGCCATCGCCGAGCACCTGCTCTCCAACGGCGCGCGCATGGACGTCTTCTGCGCCACCATGCTGGGGAGGATCGACATCGTCAAGGCCTTCCTGGCGGCCGACCCGAAGATCGTGGACCTGCCCGGCCCGCACCGCATCCCGCTGATCCGCCACGCCATCGCGGGCAAGCAGGACGCGTTGGTCGAGCTGCTCAAGGCCCACGGCGCCAAAGCCTGAGATTCGGTAGCCTCCTCCCACTGTAGAGACGCCCCGCGGGGCGTCTCCGCATCCCATCAGCGGTTTCCTCGATTTCTTCTGGAAAAACCTTAGACACGGTCCCCTTGTCGTAGACCTGCGCTTTCCGCTTGGAGGAGACGCCCCACGGGGCGTCTCTACAAATGGCAGGACAGCAGGCTCAATGTCGGGGTCCGATATGTAAGAGCCTGAGGTATTTACCTCAGGCTCCGTCCCCCACTCCGTAATACCGTTCGTAACCTTCGTCCTGTAGAGTATTCTCAGGTCTCTACCGTCCGCGAGGGGGAATATGTCCGAAGTGCGTCCAAGAGTGCTGATCGCCGACGACCATCCGTTGATGCTCGACGG
This sequence comes from Acidobacteriota bacterium, assembly GCA_034667225.1. Lineage (GTDB taxonomy): Bacteria > Acidobacteriota > Thermoanaerobaculia > Multivoradales > UBA5704 > DATMER01. The sequence continues at coordinate 359,375 of JAXDKG010000040.1, read as the reverse complement.
TCTGAGGAAGCTCCTCGAGATCGACTGCGAGGTGGTCGCCGCGGTGAAGAATGGCCGCGAGCTCCTCGAGGCTGCGGAAAGGCTGCGGCCCGACCTCATCGTCACCGACATCGATGCCGTTCGTCGACGGCCTCGAAGCCACGCGCCGCCTTCAGAAAACCCAACCCGGCGCGCGGGTGCTCGTCCTGAGCATCCATGACGATCCTTCCTGGGTGCGGGCGGCGTTCGAGGCCGGCGCCCGCGGCTACCTGACCAAGATCTCCGCGCCCGAGGAGATCGGGACTGCCGTCCGGGAAGTGCTCAAGGGCCTCTTCTACATCAGCCCGGTCGTAACCTGGGGCATGGTCGACGTTCCGAAGAAGCCCCCCACGCGGCGCCCCGCTCCCCCGACCCGACCTGCGCCCCCGGCGGTCAAAGAGGTTCTCACACCGCGCGAGCTCGACACCGTCCGCCTGCTGGGCCAGGGCCTGGAGTGGCTCGGGGACAGCCCCGAGCGACTCGGGGAGAAGATTTAGTGACTCGGGGAGAGCCCCGAGCGACTCGGGGAGAGGATTTAGTGACTCGGGGACAGCCCCGAGCGACTCGGGGAGAGGATTTAGTGACTCGGGGAAAGCCCCGAGCAACTCGGGGAGAGGTTTTAGTGGCTCGGGGACAGCCCCGAGCCACTCGGGGAGAGGTTTTAGTGACTCGGGGACAGCCCTGAGCAACTCGGGGAGAGGTTTTAGTGACTCGGGGACAGCCCCGAGCAACTCGGGGAGAGGATTTAGTGACTCGGGGACAGCCCCGAGCAACTCGGGGAGAGGATTTAGTGGCTCGGGGACAGCCCCGAGCGACTCGGGGAGAGGATTTAGTGACTCGGGGACAGCCCCGAGCAACTCGGGGAGGACGTGGGAGCGGGCACGACCTTTTCCTTCGAGCTGGCAGACCTCGATGCAGCCCTGGGCTATCCGTTGACCCTGCCCGGTTCCTCCGGGTAGCCGTGTAGAATGGCCGGAACACCTGTTTCTGAGGCGACAAAAGAGACCGGATGACACACGAGACGGTCATTGCGACGAGGTCGCTCGCCAAGTACTACCCCGACGTCCGCGCGGTTGACGGGCTGACACTCGAAGTGCGACGTGGGGAGGTCTACGGCTTTCTCGGGCGCAACGGTGCAGGCAAGACCACGACCATCCGCATGCTGCTCGGACTCATCCGGCCCACATCGGGTGAGGTCGAGCTGTTCGGTCTTCGCGGACTGCGAAGCGGGGCCGCCGCTTTCGCGAAGATCGGCTATCTCGTCGAGACCGCCACGGCTTATCCGAACCTCACCGTGCGGGAGAACCTGGAGATCCAGCGGCGCCTGCTGCGCTCGCCGGCTTCAGCCGTCGGCGACGTCATCTCGCTCCTGCACCTCGACGAATATGCGGACCGCACGGCCGGCACGCTTTCGCTCGGCAACAGGCAGCGCCTGTCACTCGCTCGCGCGCTGCTGCACTCCCCCGAGGTCCTTGTTCTCGACGAGCCCGCCAACGCGCTCGATCCCGCGGGCATCGTCGAGGTGCGCGAGCTGCTGCGTGCTCTCGCGGGCAACCGCGGCGTGACGGTATTCATGTCGAGCCACAATCTCACCGAGGTCGCTCATCTGGCCGACCGCATCGGCATCATTCATGAGGGGCGGTTGTTGGAGGAGCTCGACATCGGCGAGCTCCACGCACGCAGCCGTAGCTACCTCGCGGTGCGCGTATCCGACCTGTCCCGCGCCCGGGCACGGCTCGCGGAGCGGCTCGGAGCCGCCGGGATCGAAGAGCATGACGGGATGCTGCGGGTTTTCGGAGGAGCCGAGCTCGCGCCGGAGATCGCGCGGGCGGTGGTGCAGACCGGGCTGGATCTGCATTCCCTGACTTTGGTGACGGAGGATCTCGAATCGTACTTCCTGCGGCTGACAGGAGGAGGCCAGGCGTGATGCTCGCGACCGTCATCGGCACGGAGCTGCTGAAGCTGCGCCGCAGCAAGATCACATGGCTCACGTGGCTCGCGTTCTCCCTCGCGCCTGGGGTCGGCGGGCTGTTCATGTGGATCCTCAAGGAGCCCGACCGCGCCCGGGCGCTCGGCCTGCTCGGCACCAAGGCGCGGCTCTCTGGCGGATCGGCGGACTGGCCGTCGTTCGCCGCGGTGCTCGCACAGATGACCGGCGTGGGCGGCATGGTCCTCACCGCGGTCATCGCCACGTACGTGTTCGGGCGGGAATACTCGGACGGAACGGCGAAGAACATGCTCGCGCTGCCGGTGCGGCGCGAGTCGTTCGTCTTCGCCAAGCTGTTCGTGGTCGCGTTGTGGTTCGCCGTGCTCGTGACCGCGAATTTCGTCGAGGGTGTGGCGATCGGGCTCGCGCTCGACCTGCCGGGCTTCTCGCCGGAGCTTCTCGGCCGGGCAGCGCGTGACGTCGCTCTCTCCGCGGCCATGTGCGGCCTTCTCGTCCCCCCGGTAGCCTGGATCGCGACGTTGGGACGCGGCTATCTTCCGCCGCTCGGATTTGCGATCGTAACCTTCGTCCTCGGCAACGTCTTCGCGGCCACGGGCTGGGGGAAGTGGTTTCCCTACGCAATCGTGCCCCTTTATACGGGTATCGCGGGCCCGCGTGTGAGCATGCTCGAGCCGGGTAGCTACGTGGTCGTGCTGCTGGTATTCGCCGCCGGCGTTACGGCTACCGTCTGGCAGGTGCGCTCCGCCGACGACACGCAGTAGGGCGTTTCTCTGGTCGTTGACCATCTCAAGGAGGCGCGGAAGACTCTCCGTGAGACGCGGAAGACTCTCCTTCCGCTATTCGAGCGGCACCCGCTTGTCGAGGTAACGATGTCAGCCCTGATGCCATACCCGTGTTAGAGTGTTTGCATAATTCGTTGTCCCCCTGAATCCTTGGAGGAGAAGTTTCCTGAGGATCCCGGAGCGGTAGCGGATGCCCGCTTTGTCACAGGAGGTCCCATGACCATGCTGTGCCTTTCACGCCGTTCTGTCCCGTTGCTGAAGCTCCCGTTGTCTTTCCTTGCCTGTCTTGCCGCCGCGTTGCCCGCGGGGGCTGGAGGAGGCCGCCTGGCTGACTTCAAGCCAGCCACTTCCCCACCGGGGCGCTTCACGGCCTTCGAGAGCGGCCAGGTCCGCCCTCTGGCCCTGTCCCCGAGCGGGAAGCTCCTTTTCGCGGCCAATACACCGGACAATCGTCTCGAAGTCTTTCGCATCAAGAACCATGGCCTGGAGCACCGCGCCTCCATTCCTGTCGGCCTCGAGCCGGTGGCCGTGGCGGCGCGCAACGACGACGAGATCTGGGTCATCAATCACCTCTCCGACAGCGTCAGCGTCGTGGCGCTGACCCAAGGCCAGCACAGCGGACGCGTCGTGCGCACCCTGCTCGTGGGAGATGAGCCGCGCGATATCCTCTTCGCCGGGCCGGGAAAGAACCGTGCCTTCATCACTACCGCGCACCGCGGCCAGAACGTCCCCTACGATCCCCAGCTCTCCACCCCCGGCGTGGGCCGGGCGGATGTCTGGGTTTTCAATGCGGAGGCTCCCGGAAACACGCTCACGGGCACGCCGCTCGCCATCATCAACCTGTTCAGCGATACGCCGCGCGCCCTGGCGGTGAGTCCGGACGGCAGCACGGTCTATGCGGCCGCGTTCCACTCCGGGAACCGCACCACGACGGTCCACGAGGCCTTCGTCCCGAACGGCGGCCAGGCCGCGGGGGGCCTGCCCGGACCCAACACCAGCGCCGACGGCGTTCCGCAGCCGGAGGTGGGGCTCATCGTCCGGTTCAATGGCACTCACTGGGTCGACGAGCTCAACCGGGCCTGGGACGACCAGATCCGGTTCTCCCTACCCGACAGGGACGTCTTCGTCATCAACGCGAACGCCAATCCGCCAGCCCAGCTCGCCGGAACCGCCGGGTACTACCAGGGCGTCGGCACCATCCTCTACAACATGGTGGTGAATCCGGTGAACGGGAAGGTCTACGTCTCCAACACCGAGGCGGCCAACGAAAAACGTTTCGAAGGGCCCGGCACTTTCGCCGGCCACAGCACCCGCGGCCATCTCCACGAGAGCAGGATCACCGTCCTCGGCACTGGGGGAAGCGTCGCGCCGCGGCATCTCAACAAACACATCAATTACGCCGCCTGCTGCGCCACGATCCCGAACGCCGAAAATGACAAGAGCCTCGCGTTCCCGCAGCAGATGGCGGTCACCAGCGACGGCAGAACCCTGTACGTCGCGACGCTCGGCACGTCCAAGATCGGCGTGTTCGATACCGATGCTTTGGAAGACAACACGTTCACGCCGAGCACTTCGGATCAGATCAGAGTCTCCGGCGGCGGCCTGACCGGCCTGGTGCTGGACGAGAGCGCACACCGGATCTACACGCTGACCCGCTTCGACAATTCGATCGCGGTCGTCGATACGGTCTCGGGAGCGGAGATCGGGCACGTCGCCATGCACAATCCCGAGCCGCCGAGCGTGATCGCCGGGCGTCCGTTCCTCTACGACGCGTCCCTCTCTTCGAGCCACGGGGATTCTTCCTGCGCGAGCTGCCATGTTTCCGGCGACTTCGACAGCCTGGCCTGGGACCTCGGCAATCCGGACGGCGCGGTGCAGCCCATTCCGGGGCCGTTCGAGGTGGACCCCAGGGATTTCGGCCTGCTGGACAGCCATCACCCCATGAAGGGACCGATGATCACGCAGAGCATGCGCGGCATGGCGAACCACGGGCCGATGCATTGGCGCGGCGACCGCACCGGCGGCAACGACAACCCGACCGCGCAGCCGGACAGCGGGACCTTCGACGAGGTCGCGGCCTTCAAGAAGTTCCAGGCGGCCTTCCCCGACCTCCTGGGGCGCAGCGGACCGATCGACGACGACGCGATGGAGGCGTTCACCGCCTTCATCTTTCAGGTCACATATCCGCCCAACCCGATCCGGCGGCTCGACAACCAGCTCACCCCGAGCCAGCAGGCCGGGCATGACTTCTTCGTGAACAACTTCTCGGATTTCACCCGCGCGGGCACCTGCACGTCCTGCCATGTGTTCGATCGCGACGCGAACCGGGAACACGGCGTGGCCGCGCCAGGCTTCTTCGGCACCGACGGCCGCTATACCTTCGAAGCGGGGTCGGAACCTTTCAAGACTCCCCACTTCCGCAACGCCTACCAGAAAGTCGGCATGTTCGGGCTGAAGACGAGACCGACCATCCCCACGGACGACGCCTTCCTGGGCGATCAGATCCGCGGCTTCGGCTTCACTCACGACGGGGCCACCCCGACGATCTTCAATTTCATCAGCATCACCACCGATTTTGGAGGCTTCAACCAGTCGCCGGCGACTCCCGGCGGGTTCCTGCCCGGGGCGGCCGGCGAGCTCCAGAAACGTCAGGTCGAGGATTTCCTGTTCGCCTTCGACAGCAACCTGGCGCCCATCGTTGGGCAGCAGACGACGCTGACCCGGACGAACGGAGCCGTGGCCGGACCGCGGATCAATCTCCTGATCGACCGCGCCCGGGCCGGGGAGTGCGACCTGATCGCCAAGAGCGGGGGCGACCACGGTGAAAAGGGTTATTTCTACGACGTCGCGACAAGCCGTTTCCTCGGCAACCGGAGCCACGACGCGCCGCTCTCGGATGCCAGCCTGCGGCAACGCGCCTCACAGAAAGACGGTGAGCTGACCTACACCTGCGCTCCGCCGGGCGCGGGAGTCCGCGCCGGCATCGATCGCGATGAGGACGGCGTCCTCGACGGCGATGAGGAGGACGCCGGAAGCGGCTCGGGCACTTGACCGGAATCGCTCGCGATCAGCCGCCGCCTGCGAGGGGATCGTCAATCTCCACATGTCGTTGAGCAGCACCGGCGCGAACTCCGCGGTCGCTCCCCCGAAGATGTAAAGCTCGTAGGCCGTGGCGGTCTTGCGAGAGAAGTAGAACTGGCCGAACCTCGGCGCCGGCGCCGGCCCCGTCATCGCGGTGTCCACGCGCGTCCAGGTCCCGGTGAGGAGATCGAAGTACCAGACATCGGACAGGGTGGTGCCGTCGAACTTGCTGCCCCCGTAGAGCCAGATGCGGCCGTTGTGCTCATCGGCGATCAGCTTCGCGTTGTCGGGTGGCCAGGTCCGCCGGCCTCGTCGAAGACGATCTGATTCCAGGTCTCCGTTTCGAGGTCGAACAGCCAGAGGTCGCCGAGGTAGTTCTCCGGCGTGAACAGACCGGTCCCGTTAGCGTGTCGACGTCGAAGACGCTGAAATCGGCCACGGGCTCGTCGTTCGGGAAGGTCCCGTTCAATCCGCCGAAGATGTAGAAGAGGCCCTGGTGATAGGCGCTCGCACCGTCCCAGAGAGCGTCGGGGACGGCGCCGCCCTGCGCAATCTCGGTCCAGTAGGGCAAGCCCGACTGGGCGGCGCTCGGGCGGATCCCGGCGAACGAGAGCAAGAGAGCCAGAGAAGCGGTGAGAACGATCCGGCACTGAATCCTGCTTGTCATCCGGGCTATCTCCTCACTTCACACGGCGTCCGGTGACGGTATCGACGGCGATGGGCTCTTCGTCGTCGGTCGTGGGGTCGAGCGGATCCTCTCCGTCCTCGAACGAGCGCACCACGAGCGAGCCGGCGACGTTGTCGCATCCATGACCCACCGCGTGCAGGGAGATGTCGACACGGCTGACATCGTGAAGAGTGCCGTCGTCGTTGAACACGAGGGCGAGCACCACGCCCTTGATGCCGTCGTGGCCGTCCTTCTCCCAGTTCCCCTGCTGGTCGGAAAAGCGGATGAGCCCCTGGAGGGAGCTCGTGGCGAAGAAGCTCCCATCGGCCTCCAGCGTCCAGAGGGCGGTCGCGCCGCCGTCTTCATCGATCAGGTAGGTTCCGGTGCAGCTCACCGGACCGCCGTTGGCAAACAGCGAGGCGGACGAGCCCACGAACAGGACGGCGAAGAGCAGGGCATGAACGAGCTTGGCTTTCATCACATGGTTCTCCTTTAGAAGAGAGTAGCGGCCCGGAGCCCCGCGCGCATCCTCTCTAGAGAGGAGGGGCCGCGCAAAAATCAACCCTAGAGACGATAGACGCGGCGGGCGGCAGCGACTAACCTGGGTGCTCGGATTGCGTGCGCAACAGCTTTACAACTCAAAGGAGGAATCCATGAAGCATCGCATCTCCCTCTTCGCCCCCCTGCTCCTTGCCGGGCAGATCGCAGCCGGCGCCCAGACGATCTCGATCGCCGACGCCCGCAGCCTGCCCCTGGGGACGGTGGTGACCGTCGAGGGCTCGGTGACCGTGCCGTCCGGGATCTACAATTCGTCCACGTTCGACCAGGGCTTCGCCATCCAGGATGAGACGGCGGGCATCTACGTTAGCACTGCGGACGACTCCGGCCTCAACTTCCATCACCATGTGCGCGTGACCGGGACCCTCGCCGACGACGGCTTCGGGCTCCTCGTGCTGCGGCCGGCGAGCGAGGCGGACGTGGTCAAGATCCCCGGCGCCAGCAACATCGCCCCGGCTACGGTGGCCACGGGCGATGTCAGCGAGGCCACCGAGGGCCTGCTCATCGAGGTGGAAGGCATCATCACCCGCGGGCCGACCAACGACCTGCCCTACGGCTTCAGCGTGTTCATCGACGATGGCTCGGGCGAGACCCAGATCTTTATCCCGGCGAGCACCGGCGTGAACCCGTTCAACATCCCGTGGGTGACCGTGGGAAACAGCATCCGGGTGGTCGGCTTCGGCGGCCAATTCCTCAGCCAGTACGAGGTGCTGCCGCGCTTCCGGGGGGATATTCACCCGGCGAACTAGCGCCGCGGGGCTTGGGCGGCGGCGGCCTCTTCTGGCGCCGTCTCCACCGGCGGCTCGGGCAGCCAGAACGAGGCGATAAACCCGACCAGGTAGACGGCAAAACCGATCGCCGCGGCGGTCATCGCCATCTTGGTGGGAGCGGCCGCACGGTCGGAGGTGACGGCGAGGGTCGCAGTCAGCCAAGCGAACGAGGTGCCGATCAGGCGACCACCGATGTTGGCGGCGAAGCTCTCGCCGGTGCCGCGCAGGTGCAAGGGGTAGACCCGCGGCAGGTAGTTGCCCCAGAAGCTGAACTGCGCGACGGTCAGGAAGCCGGCGACGAAGACCATCGGGTAGAGCAGATCGAGACTGGTGGTGGCGGCCCAGGCGAAGGTCAAGGGCATTACGATCAGCCCCGGGATCTGGAACAGGCGGATCAGCCGGCGCCGGCTGACGATCGCGACCGCCAGCATGGCGAGAGCCACGCGGCCCACCAGCCCGCCGATCTCCTGCACCTTGACGACGTTCGAGGCGACCGCCTGCTCGGTGCGCCGGGCCTCGGGGGCCGGCAGATCGGCGGTCATCGCCCGCACCTCGTGGAGCCCCGGCACCATTTGCGGGATCTGCTGGATGGCACCGAAGGCGGCGCCGTAGGACATGGCGAACATCAGCGTGGTCACCAGGGTGGTGCGGCGCAGCTCGGGGGCGAACAGCGCGGCGAGGCTCGGCCGCTGGAGCGTGCCCTCCTGGCGCTTCTTCTGCCAGGCCGGCGACTCCGGCAGGAACGGCCGGATCAGGATCAGTGGAATGGCCGGGATGATGCCCGACATCAGCGTATAGCGCCAGGCGGCGTGGGGATCGGCGATGCCGTCGCCGGCGAGGGCGGGCAGGCTGGCCGCGTACCTGGCCAACAGGCCGCTGACCACCGCGACCATCAGGCCGCCGAGCGACGAAAACGCCTGGGTGTAGCCGAGCACCTTTTCGCGCCGCTTGGGCTCGGGAAACAGCTCGGCGAGCCAGGCGACGGCGGCCACGAACTCGACGCAGACGCCGATGAACACCAGGCAGCGGCAGACCAGCAGCATCTCGATCGAGGTCGAGAAACCGGCCGCGAACGCCGCTCCGGCGTACAGCAGGATGCTGAACATGAGCACCCGCCGCCGGCCCAGGATGTCGGTGAGGTAGCCGCCCAGCAGGCCGAAGATGCCGCCGGCAAAGGCCGGGATATAGAACAGCCGGCCCACCCACATCTGGAACTCGGGCGAGCCCGGTGTGGCGCCCACCAGCTCCTGGAGAGCCGGGCGGACGATGAGCGGCAGCATGAGCAGCTCGTAGATGTCGAAGGCGAAGCCCATCGCGGCGATGACGCAGATGAGCCACTGGGTGGTCGTGAGGCCTGCGGTCTTTTGGGGCACGAGGGAAGTCTACCCGACCCGCCCGCCGCTTGCACGGACGGACGGGCCGGTAGAACCCGAGCGAGTTGTGGCCTGGATCGCGGCTCTCCATTAAGATCCCGGGTATCGGAAGGGAGCCGCGCCATGCCCAACGACCTCTGTTTCGTCCTCATGCCTTTCGGCAAGAAACCCGACGTGTCCGGGATTCTGGTCGACTTCGACGCGGTCTACCGCGACCTGATCGCACCGGCGATCCGCGACGCAGGCCTCGACCCGATCCGCGCCGACGAGGAGATGACAGGCGGAATCATCCACAAGCCGATGTTCGAGCGGCTCATCTTCTGCAAGTTCGCCGTAGCCGACCTGACCACGGCGAACGCCAATGTCTTCTATGAGTTGGGCGTCCGTCACTCCGTGCGCCCCTGGAGCACCGTGCTGATCTACTCCAAGGGCGGCAGCCAGCTCCCCTTCGACGTTGCTCCCCTGCGCGCCATGCCCTACCCGCTGACGCCGGAGGGGACGCCCGCTGACCTCGATGCCACAAAAGAGGCGCTGGCCAAACGCCTCGCCAAGGCGCGCGAGGCGGCGAGCGAGGAGCCCCCCAAGGACAGCCCCGTCTACGAGCTCGTCGAGAATTATCCTGATATCGACCATACCAAGACCGACGTCTTCCGCGATCGTGTCCAGTACTCCTTGGAGCAGAAGAAGAAGCTCGCCGCCGCGCGCAAGGAGGGGGCCGACGCCCTGCGCGCCGCCGAGAAAGATCTCGGGGACCTGAAGAGCGCCGAGTCGGGCGTCCTGATCGATCTCTTTCTTTCTTACCGGTCGGTCAAGGCCTGGGACGACATGGTCGGTCTGGTGGAGCGGATGCCGCGAGAGCTCGTCGGCACGGTCATGGTCCGGGAGCAGCTCGGCCTCGCTCTCAACCGGGCAGGAAAGGGGGACGAAGCGGAAAAGGTCCTCCTGGACCTGATCGAGAAACGCGGCCCGAGCAGCGAAACCTACGGCATTCTCGGCCGCGTCTACAAGGACCGCTGGGAAGCCGCCACGAAGGACGGCAAGTCCCTGCAGGCCCGCGGTCTCCTCGACAAGGCGATCGGCGCGTATCTGAAAGGTTTCGAAGCCGACTGGCGCGACGCCTATCCGGGGATCAACGCCGTCACCCTCATGGAGCTGAAAGAGCCGCCGGACCCGCGCCGCCTGGAGATCCTCCCCGTGGTCTCCTACGCTGTCGAACGAAAGATCGCCGCCGGCAAGCCCGACTACTGGGACTACGCGACCCGTCTGGAGCTGGCGGTCCTGGGCAAGGACGAAGAGAAAGGCGCGCAGGCTCTGGGCGACGCCCTGGCGAACGTGCGAGAGGTCTGGGAGCCCGAGACCACCTTGCGCAATATTCGCCTCATCCGGGAGGCGCGGGAGCGCCGCGGAGAGCCGGTCTCCTTCGAGCAGGAAGTAGAGAAAGAGCTGTCGTCCGCGTGGAAATGACCCTCAGGCGATCCCCGCCGCCGTCAGCTCCTTGATGATCTTCTGGATGTAGATCCCTTCGTTGGCCGGATAGGTGCCGGGCTTGCCGTTCAGGCACGCCCTCTGGAGGCTGCCCGCGTGGTGCAGACCGATCAGCTTCCATTGCTGATTGAAGACCGGGCTTCCCGAGCTGCCCCCCTCGGTCGGGGTCCGATAATGGATCAGCCGGTCGTCGTAATCGAGCAGCAGGTTGTCCTGCAGCGACAGCGAGAGCGACCGCCCTCCCGGATGGCCGATGACATAGGTCTTCTGCTTGCCGTCGAGCACCGGCAGGTTGCTGGAGATCGGATAGGGGACGAGATCCGCGATCGGCGGGTCGAGCCGCAGCAGTGTCGCATCCAGCTCTCCGGGCGCCGAGGTCCACAGGAGCTTCGCCACGCGGAACTCTTTTCCGGCCGCCGCCGGCAGCCCTTCGAAAATGATCACCGCGTCTTCCGGAGACAGCGAGCCCTCGGCGGCCCGCACGGCGGGATCGTCGCTGACCACATGCGCGTTGGTCAGCAGCAGGAGCTCGTCGCCGAGCGCCGGAACGAGGTCGCCGCCGCGGATCAGGAATCCGGTTCCGAACCCTTCGCCCGTCGTGGTCCGCACCTGTGCCACGGCCCGGCAGCGCTCCAGCCCCTGGAGATACCACTGGAACGTCACAACTCCCTCGTTGCCGAGGATCTTTTGCAGAGTACTGTCGGCGACGCACTTCTTGGTCTTTCGAATCGTCGCGTCCAACGTACCCTGGGGAAGCTGGACCTGGCCGTCTTTGCGCCGGAGGATCTGCGACTGAAGCAGGGGCAGCAGCAACGAACCGGGCGGCTTGTCGATCGTCAGCCCCCACACCTCCCTGAGCTGGCGCTCGGTGCTCGACAGCTCGAAGGCGTCGGCTTTCTCCTGCTGGACATACTCGCCGATCCACTCCAGGGCCTTCGTCGGATCGTCGAGCGCCACGCACGCCTCCGCCGCCGTCGCCATGTCCCAAGGTTCGATCTTCTTTTTCTTCTTGCGGGCTTTGACGAAGGCAAGGATCTCCTTCGCCATCGCCTTGGCGCCCTGCTTCGGAACGAGCTTCACGCCGTCCCTGCGCGCCCGGAAGATCAGCGCCACGGCATTGATCCCATGCCAGAGATGCTTTGCAGGATCGCTCTGATAGACACCGGAATAGGCATTCACCGCCCGCTGGAGATGGAGCTGGCTCGTCCGCAGGCTTTTCGCGTTCTCGTCCGCATTGACCGCGTTGACGTAGAGCTGCTTGTACACGCGCCCGAGAAGGCCCCGCGCCTCGGCATTCTCTTTGGGGTCTTTGGCCGAGCGCGCGATCAGGGCTTCCAGCACGTCGACCGCATGCGTGACTTTCCCTTGATCGATCAGTGACTGGGCGTGCTGGCGGCGGACGTGGTTGTCGTCGATACCGGCGAAGCGCAGGGCTTCGGCCACATGCTCCATCAGATCGAAGTAGCACTTCCGGCGCAGGGTATCGAGGATCTTTTTCGTCCCCTCCCTGCTGGGCACGGCTCCCCGATCGAGCGCCGAGATCAATTCATTGCACAGCTTCGCCGTGCCGTCGAGGTCGAAGCGCTCGACCGCGGCATTCAGCGCTTCGAGGAACCCGGCCTCGTGCCAAGTCGTGGCCATCGCCGTCACTCCAGACCCAGCAACCCGCGCAGCTTGCCCCGCATTTGCGCGCCGCTCATGTACTTGCTGATGTCGTGACGCCACGTCCCGTGGTTCTGCTCGTTGATGTCCTCGACCACCTTCTCGCCGCCCTTGCGGTAGTCGTTCGAGAACTTCGGATCGAAGCCGGCCACAGGATCGAGAGTGTCGTAGATGTTGATCCAGGGACCGCGCACCTTTTCGTGCGGGAATCCGTTGTCGCGGCTCCACTCGGGCTTCAGCTTGTCCTGGATCTCGTCGATGCCGAGCGGGCTGCCGATCGTGATCAGTCCGTCCACCATCGGGGCGTCGGCCACGCGCTTCAGGCAGTCGTAGGCGATCACGGTCCCCATGCTGTGGCTGACGACGATGTGCGGGCCGGGTTTGGCCGCGCCCGCCTTCAGCGCCTCGATCATGCGGCCGCGGATCACGTCCTGCACCTGATAGCTGTCTCCCGGGCGCGGGCTGTATTTCACGTTGAAAAGGTAGTGGTGGACGTCCCGCAGAAGCCTCTTCATGATGCGAGCCTTGATCGGCCACGGGAGAGGGATGCGCTCGAGCGTATCTTTGACCGGCGTTGGCGCCGCCTCGACCGCCTCCTCGATGGCGAGCGGGATGGCCAGCTTGGTTGCGAGCTCCGCCATCCAGATCTTCTCCTCGGCGTCCATCTCGTCCATCTCCAGGTCGACCGGCTCGCCCGACACGTTCTCGGAGGTGGCCTCGTTGGTGGCGCTCTCCTGGTCCCCCTCGGCCAGCGGCGATTCGTACATCACGTCCGCCCAGTACACCATCGAGCAGGTCACCCCCTCGCTGCCGAGGTCGATGCCGTCGCTGTTCGACAGGCTGCGGCACCACAGATCGATCAACTGCTCTTGCGGAGGTTTGTTCGCAATCCCATGAACGAAGGTCACGTGGGCCATGGCCAGCTCCTTTTGAAAAACTCTATCCTCCTTATCTCACAGAACCGAGGTGCTAGAGAAATCGAAAAGGGTGAATGGTCAGGAGGAGGCCAGCACGGATACGTACAGCTCACGGTAGGCCGGCGCTCCCAGTAAAAACACTTCCAGGTCAAGGCTCATGGGGCGAAGGTTCAGAGACGATGTTGTAGTTGAACAGGTCAAACCCGGTGTACCCGGACTCGTCGATGCCGCCGACCAGGATCACCGGATTCCGGGGAGACATCCAACCGGCGAACTAACGCCGGCCGCGAGCCTCCGGGCTCCCAGGGGGAAAAGACCGTATCCTCGGGAGCTCGCTTGACGGTTGTCGACCTTTGACCTATGCTGCCGACATAGGCCAGAGGGAGGCCGATATGGCACCGATGATCGCAAGAATCTTTCGCAACGGCCGAAACCAGGCAGTCCGTATCCCGGTAGAGCTGAGCCTGGATGCGGAGACCGTGACGATTGAACGGCAGGGGGATGCCTTGATCCTCCGGCCACTGGCTTCCGGTGGTTGGGACCGGTTCTTTGCCGATCCGTCGCTCGTGTTGCCGCCGGAGTTCGAGCCGGGTGACGATCCGCCTCCCCAGGACCGCCCCGCCCTCTGATGTACGTCCTCGATACCGATATCTGCAGCTACCTCATGAAGCGCACCGAGCCCGCGATGATCGAGCGGGTGAAGACCTTCGCCTTGCGCGAGCTGAAGGTCTCCGCCGTCACGCTGTTCGAGCTGGAATACGGGATCTTGCGGAGCGAGCGCCGCGACCACCTGCGCCGTGTCGTCCGGGCATTCTTGGAGAACGTCGAAGTCTTGGACTGGACCGCGTCCGCAGCGTCCGAAGCCGGTGCCGTCCGGGCCGAGCTCGCAGCGGCAGGGACCCCGATTGGTGCCTACGACCTGCTGATTGCCGGACACGTTCGCAGCTTGCAGGCGACCCTCGTGACCCACAATCTCCGGGAGTTTTCTCGCGTGTCCGGGCTTCACCTGGCAGACTGGGCAAGGGACGCAAGCACCCCGGGCTGAGGGGTCTAGGAGACCAGCACAGACTCGTACAGCTCCCGGTACGCAGCGCAAAGCGCCTCGAAGGAGTAGCGCTCCTCCACCCGCCTCCGGTTGAGGATGCCGAGCTGGCGGCGGAGCTTAGGGGACCGGGCCAACTCGGCGAGCGGGCCGGCGAGATCGGGCCCCAGGAAGGGAGCCTGCTCGGGCGGGAGCATCGCCCGGACGTCCCCCACATCGGTCGAGACGACCGGCAGGGCGGAGGCCATGGCTTCGAGCAGGGCGACCGGCATCTGCTCGCTGTCCGAGGACAGGGCGAAGATGTCCATGGCCTGGTAGAAGGGGGCCGGCGATTCCTGATAGCCCGCGAAGCGGACACGGCCGGCGAGGTCCGGCGCCGCGACCCGGCGCTCCAAGGCGGGGCGCTCCTCACCGTCTCCCACCAGCAGGAGATGGAGATCCGGCACCCTGGCGACGGCCTCCAGCAGCCGGGCATGGTTCTTCACCGGCCGCAGGCTTCCGACGGTTCCCACCACCAGCGGCCCGCTCCTGGTCTTTCCAGGATCGGCGGGCGCGAAACGGTCGAGCCGGATGCCGTTGGGGATCAGCCGCACCTTCTCCGGCCGGAGCCGCCACAGGTCGAGGGCGACAGCCTGCAGGCGCTCGGAGGGGACGACCACGGCCGCCGCGCCGGGCAGCATGAGCCGGCGCGCCAAGACCCGCCGGCTCTTGAACTGCTCCGCCTCGTCTTCGTTGAACCCCTCTTCGTGATGGATCACCCGCCGGAAGCCGGCGCTTCGGGCCGCGAAGAGCATGTCGAACGCCCCCCAGCCGTAGGTGAGCACGAGATCGGGCTGCTCTTCGCTAAGGAGCTTGCGCAGCCGGCGGGCGGTTGCAAACGATCCGGCCTTGGGCGGGGCCGGCAGGAGGCGCACGTCGACGTCCGGTGACAGCCGGTCTGCCGCGCTCGTCCTCCCGTCCATGGAGACGATGGAGTGACGGAAACCCTTTCCGAACGCGCCGATCAGCTCCACGGTCCTCAGCTCCGGGCCGGTCGGCACGAAGTTCGAGAAGACGTGGAGCAGATGGGGAACTCTCACTTTTGATTGCTATAGATGCGCACGGTGCGCTCGAGGAGACCCTCGCGGTCGTCGACCGGCATCCAGCCGAGCACCTCCCGGGCCGTGCGGCACGGGAAGGCTGGGACGAGCGCCCGCGCCTTGAGGTCGCGGTAGGAGGGGAAGACCGTGCCTGGACGGCGGCCGGCCTTCTTCACTATCCACTTGCCGATCTCGAGGATCTGGCTGAACCACAAAGGGCGCGGGTGGAAGTGGAGATCCCGCCCTGTAGCGCTCCGCAACTGGTCCACGACTTCCCGCGCCGAGCACGACGGCCGGCCGCAGAGGTTGAGGGCCTTTCCGTTCAGTTCGTCTCCCTCGTGAAGGGCGATGCGGACCAGGGCGTCGGCCACGTCGTCCGCGGTGACCAGGGGGAGCGGATTTTCTCCCAATCCCCAACCGACGCAGTGGTTGTCCCTCACCCAGAGGCCAAAGCCCGAGTGCTGGAACGGAGTGCCTTCGCCGAGGACGACCCCCGGCCGGGCGATGACCAGCGGCAGACCGCGCTCGCGCTGCAGGGCGACCAGGGCGCGCTCGGTCACGGCCTTGCCCCGGCTGTAGACATCGCGCGCCTCGGGCTGGGGATCGGTCTCCAGGGAGTCTTCGAGGACTGCCGTGCCGGCATCGGGTCCGCCATAGAGAGCGGCGATCGAGGAGACGTAGACGAAGCGCCCGACCCCCTGCGCCATGGCCTCTTCGGCAGCGCCCGTCGAGCCCCGGACCATGGAGCGTTCGACCTTTTCCCAGGTGTCTCCCCCGCCGGTGGCGAGATGGAGGACGGTCTGCGCACCCTGGAAGGCCGAGGCCAGAGAGGCGCGGTCCTCCAAGCTTCCTTTCAGGATACGCAGGCGCCCATCCCGGGCGGCTTCGAGGAGCGCGGGCGGCAGGCCGTGCGTGCGGCGGACGACGGCGGTGACCGGGGCGCCGCGGTCGAGCAACCCCTGGACCACCCGCCGGCCGATGAAGCCGGTGCCGCCGAGGACCACGATCTCGCCGGGGCGCGGCGGGGCCGGTTCGGAGGGGACGGGGAGAGCCTCGGGATTCGTCGGACGGCGGGCGATGTCTGCAATCGCCTCGCACCACTCCAGCACCTCGGCCCCCTCGGAAGCATCCACCGAAGGGGCTTCGCCGGCCCGCAGGGCGGCGTAGAACGCCTCGATGGAGCCGCGCATGCCGGCAAAGAAGGTGTCCGCCCGACGGCCGAGACCGAGGGTGTAGAGGGCATACCCGAGGAGGTTTTGCCGGCTGTCCCGGCTCAGGGAGCGGGCGCGCCGCCGGCCGGCGAGGAAGCCGTTCCAGAAGTCGAGCCAGGAGGTCTTCTCTTCGAAAGAGAAGAAGCCGTGGCCGAGGTCGGCCTCGGCGGAGCCGTCGGTCCCCAGAACTTCAAGGGTCCAGCGGTGGAACGGCCGGCCGAAGGACATGTAGATCTCCGCCGTGCCGCGCTCGCCGCTCGCTGCCACGAGCCAGCGGTCGTGGAAGATCTGGCCGGGGTTGAGCTCCCGCGTGCCGAGCAGGGTAGTGTGCGCCTCCCGCACGCGGCCGATCAAGGCATGGAGCTGCGACAGCGGATGGGGGGCCTGCTCGAAGACGATGTTCTCGGGCGACCGGAACATCCAGTGGGAAAAGTCCCCGGCGTCGAGCTGCGCGAGCGGCACCGAGAGGCAGATGCGCACGTGCTCGACGCGGCCGATCCGGCCCGCCCGCACCCAGTCGAGGAGGCGCGTGAAGGCCGGATGGTGGAGGTTGTTGTGGTTGACCCCGAGGGGGATTCCCCGCGACGCGGCCAGCTCCGCCAGCTCCCGGGCATCGCGGCTCGAAAGGGCGAAGGGCTTCTCCACGAACGCGCCGATCCCGGCTTCCAGAAGCTCGCGGGTCACCCGCACGTGGAGGTCGGGCGGGGTGAGGACGTGCGCGACTTGGACGTCGAGGGCGGCCAGCTCCGCGATCGAGGCCACGGCTGCGGGGATGCCCCAGCGCTGCGCCAGGGCCCGCGCCCGCTCGAGATCGGGATCGCACACCGCGGCGATCTCCAGGCCGGGGACGCCGGCCATGGCTTCGATATGGAAGGCGGCCACGTATCCCGCGCCGACCACCGCGGCGCGGGTATTGGCGCGGATATTAGATGGCTCCATAGCCGTAGCCCCGGTTCAGCTCTCCCACCCGGCTCTCGGCCACCGACATCTGCTCGGGCTCGAGCGCCGTCTTCCAGCGGTCGTCGATGCGGATTTCCGAGGTGGACGACAGGCGCATGCGGTTGCCGATGACGTGGTGCTCGCCCGTCCGGAACTGGGGGACCCCGTTTCCGGGCGGCAGGCCGGAGAAGGTGTAGATCCTCGACAGAGTGCCGGCAGGGTCCGCGCAGAGGTCCTCGTAGCGCAGGGTCATCCAGCGGTCCTTCGGGAAGTAGCGCCGGGCCTGCTCGGCTGCCCGGTTGTCGGCGACCCAGGAGTCCGCCGCCGCCTCGACGCCGACGCCGAGGTTCTTCATGTTCGACCAGGTGACGGCGCGGCCGTCCCGGACGAGATGGAGCACCCGCATGTCGAAGCTCGGGATGCGGCGCATGAAGACCGCCCGCTCGGGCCGCTTGGAGCTGTCCAGGAAGATGCGGCTGCCCTTGATGCCGGTGACGATCTCGGCCAAAGCTTCGATCCGGGAGAGGATCCGGGCGAGCTCGCGCCGGGCTCCGGGGACGACCCGGACCCCGATGCTGCGCGCCGTCTCCAGGATCGGTCCGCGCTGGACCGCGCGCAGGATCACATCAGAGATGCCTCCGTCCTTCGCCCGGAAGTCGAGGTCGGAGTCCCAGACGTCGAAGGGCAGCCCCCGCTCCCCCATCTCCCGGCTGACACGGCGCCAGAACTCGCACTCCCGCACGGGGGCGTGGCACGAGCACAGGTACTCCTCGGGCGGGGTCTGGCTCTTCGTCAGCTCGGCGATCCCCAGCTCGCCGATCGTGGCGATCTGGGGATGGGCGTCGAGGAGGAAGGTCAGAAGCGTCGAGCCCGAATACCCATGGCCCGTTATATAGAGGACGTCGGTCATTGCAAGAATCTCCGCACAGATAAGCCCTTCCTGTTCCGTTATTACCGGGGGTATACTCCGGCCACTCCTCGGGAGACAACGAAATGAAGAGAGCCGTCCATCTGCTCCTGCCGCTCCTGCTGCTCGCCGCCCTCACGGGCTGCGCCACGGCGAGGATCCCCCAGTTCCAGGCCTTCGCCTCCGCCGGTACCGCCTACACCCAGGCGGTCACAGGCCTCATCACCCAGGTTGGCAACAGCGCCGTCGACGCCAACTCGGTAAAGCTGCTGCAAAGCCGGGCTCTCGCACCGGTTGCCCTGTCCGATATTCAAAAACAGGACCAGGACATGCGGGACTACCTGGCGGAGCTCAATCGCATCCAGTTGCAGACCACCCTGCTGGGCGATTACTTCCAGGCCCTGGCGGGTCTGGCGACGAGCAGCGCGCCGCAGTCGTTCGCGACCGAGGTGCAGAGCCTCGCCACCACCCTGGGAGGGGTGACCCAGGAGGTGCGCGGCACGAGCGTTGCGCAGCAGACGACGCAGGACGAGGCCGCCGTGGCCGGCAGCGTCGGGAACCTCGTCGTCAAGGAAATCCAGGGCAAGGAGCTGCAGCGAGAGCTCGAAGCGCGCAAGGAAACGATCTCCCAGATCCTTCAGCTCCAGCAGACTTTGCTCGCGGTGCTCGGCAGCCAGGCCGAGGCCAATGCCCGGTTCACCACCGCCCAGACCTACGATCAACAGGTCCTCACCCCCTTCATGGCCGGCCAGGTCAACGCGGCCACGCAGAGCGCCTGGATGTCCGAGCGCCTCTCCGTGCTCTCCCAGCCGGCGCTGGTGGCCCAGGTGAAAACCGCGGCGCAGGCGGCGAGAGACCTGCAGCAGGCCTGGAACAAGCTGCTCTCGAACGACCTCACCGCCGCGGAGGTCCAGGCCATCACGGATGACCTCGCCCCGGTCCTCGCGAGCCTCGACACCCTGAAGACACAAACCACGACAGCCGTCTCCACCGGCAGCACGGGAGCAACCCAGCCATGAGCGATTCTGACAATCTCGCCAAGCCGGATCCGGTAGCTGAAGCCCAGGCCGATGCGGACAAGGCGCAGGCGGATGCGGACAAGGCCCTCGCCGATCCCCAGGCCGACCTGAACCAGCTTCTCGACGGCCTGCGGACGATCGAGATCCAGCTCTACGGCATCGAGGTCGTGCAGCAGGTGCAGCAGCTTCCGGACGCCGACAAGCAGGCTTTCGTGGCGTCCCGCCTCCACCTGACCTCGGTGATCAACGAGCTCGACACGGCCCAGCTCAGCGATATCGCGGCCAGCCTGGAGCAGCACAGCGCCGAGCTTCGGACGGGGATCCAGGCCCTCGAGAAATCGCTCGGCGACCTCACCGGCGCCTCCACCTGGGCCTCGGCGCTCAACGGCATCATCGGCGTCATCGGACAGATCATCCCGCTCATCTAGCCATGCGGCCCGAAGAGCGGAGGGTCATTTTCGCCTCGTCGCTCGGCACTGTCTTCGAGTGGTACGACTTCTATCTATATGCGACGCTGGCGCCGTTCTTCGCGGCGCTGTTCTTTCCCAAGGGCAACGACACGGCGGCGCTGCTTGCGGCGTTCGCCACCTACGCCGCCGGCTTCCTGGTGCGGCCCTTCGGCGCCCTGGTGTTCGGGCGCCTGGGCGACCTGGTCGGCCGCAAGCACACGTTCCTGCTCACCATCGTCGTTATGGGCGCGGCGACCTTCGGCGTGGGGCTGCTGCCGACGTACGAGGCGATCGGCATGGCCGCTCCGGTCATCCTGGTCCTCCTCCGCCTGGCTCAGGGCCTCGCACTGGGAGGGGAGTACGGCGGCGCCGCCACCTATGTCGCGGAACATGCCACGGACCGGAACCGCGGCGCCGCCACGAGTTGGATCCAGACCACCGCGACCCTGGGCTTCTTCCTGTCGCTGCTCGTAATCGGCCTCTGCCGCGGCCTGATGGCGCCGGAGACGTTCACGCGCTGGGGATGGCGCCTGCCGTTCCTGGTGTCGCTGGTGCTGCTGATCTTCTCCGTCTACATCCGCGTGAAGCTCGAGGAGTCGCCGGTCTTCCGCGAGATGAAGGCGCAGGGCAAGGGCTCCAAGGCGCCGCTGCGCGAGAGCTTCCTGCGCTACCCGAACAACAAGTACGTGCTGCTCTCGCTGCTGGGGGCAACAGCCGGCCAAGGCGTGGTCTGGTACACGGGCCAGTTCTACGCGCTTTTCTTCCTGACCATCTCGCTCAAGCTCGACTACCTGACCGCGTACACGGTGGTCGGCATCTCGCTAGCCCTCGCGACCCCGTTCTTCATCGTCTTCGGCAGGCTCTCGGACCGCATCGGCCGGCTCAAGATCATCCTCGCCGGCTGCCTGATCGCGGCTTTGACTTACTTCCCGCTGTTCAAGGGTCTCACCCACTTCGTCAATCCGGCGCTCGAGGAGTACAACGCGGCCAATCCGATCTCGGTCGCGGCGGGCGACTGCAACTTCCACGTCTTCATCGGGCCATCGACGAAGTTCACGGACTGCGACCGCGCCAAGGACTTCCTCACCAAGGCCGGGCTCTCCTTCGAGTCGCGGCCCGGGCAGGATCTAATCACCCGCATCGGCCCGGTCGAGCTGGCCGGCTGGGACGAGGCCCGCTACAAGGAGGCGCTGGCGCAGACCGGCTATCCGGCCGAGGTGGACAAGTCGCGGATCAACTACCCGATGACCGTGCTGATCCTCTTCATCCTGGTCCTCTACGTGACGATGGTCTACGGACCGATCGCCGCTTTCCTCGTGGAGCTCTTCCCGACGCGTATCCGCTACACGTCGATGTCGCTGCCCTACCACATCGGGAACGGCTGGTTCGGCGGCATGCTGCCGCTCCTCGCCACCGCCATGGTGGCCCGGGCGGGCAACATCTACGCCGGCTTGTGGTACCCGATCGCCGTCGCGCTGATGACGGTGGCCGTCGGCGCGCTCTTCCTGCGCGAGACCAGGGACCGTTCGAGCGACGAATAGCTGTCCGAAAACTCTCCGCCGCTGTCCGATACCTCCTCGCCGCTGTCCGAAAAGTATCGGGAGCAGTCCGAGAATGCTCCGCGGCAGTCCGAAAAGTATTGGGAGCAGTCCGAAAACTTTTTGCCGCAGTCCGAGAATGCTCCACCGCAGTCCGAAAACTCCACGTCGCTGTC
Source organism: Acidobacteriota bacterium (assembly GCA_034667225.1). Lineage (GTDB taxonomy): Bacteria > Acidobacteriota > Thermoanaerobaculia > Multivoradales > UBA5704 > DATMER01. The sequence continues at coordinate 337,754 of JAXDKG010000040.1, read as the reverse complement.
CGATTCCTTCTCGGACCTGTCCGAAAAATTCGGACCGTGGTCCGGTTTATTTGGAACTTTGTCCGGTGAATTCACTTTTCTGTCCGACAAATTCGGAGTCTGGTCCGAGAAATTCAGGCGCTGGTCCGGGGAATAGAGCCCGTAGTCCGATTTCTCTGAGCTTTTGTCCGAAAAATTCGGGACTTAGTCCGACAAATTTGCCCTTTGGTCCGATTTCACCATGTCGCGGGTGATGTCGGCGATGGTGGGAGCGCCCGCGAGAGCCATGGCCAAGTCGAGCTCGTCGCGCAGCAGGCTCAAGACTTTAGCTGCGCCCTTCTCCCCGTCCGCGGCGAGCCCCCAGAGCACCGGCCGGCCGATGAGGACCGCTTTCGCGCCGAGGGCGACGGCCTTCAGGACATCCGTTCCCCGCCGCACGCCGCCATCCATGAGCACTTCGATCCCGCAACCGTGAGCGGCCAGGGCGTCGGCGATCTCCGGCAGGACATCGAGGGTGGCCGGCGCGGTGTCGAGCTGGCGCCCGCCGTGGTTCGACACCACCACTCCTGCGACGCCCGCCTCGGCCGCACGCAGGGCGTCGTCGGGCCGGACGATCCCCTTGACGAGGATCGGCAACTCGGTGATCGAGCGCAGCCAGGCCACGTCCCGCCACGTCAGCGACGGATCGAGGAAGGTGGAGACATAGGCGGCGAGGCCCGAATCTGCGGGGACCGGCGGCAGATCGCCGTAGCCCTCCGCGAGCAGGTTGGCCACCGCGAGCCCCGGCGGCAGGCTGAAGCGGTTTCGAACGTCCCGCTCCCGACGACCGATCAGGGGAGCATCCACGGTGAGCACCAGCGCCCGGCAACCAGCGGCCTCGGCCCGCCGCACCAGCCCCTCCGTGGCCTTCCGGTCGCGGTAGACGTAGAGCTGGAACCAGATGGGCCCGGAGGCGGCAGCCACCACCGCCTCGATGGGCGACGTGGAGAGGGTGGAGAGGATCATGATCGTCCCCGCCGCTCCCGCGGCGCGGGCGGTGGCCAGCTCGCCCTCGGGAGTCGCAAGCCGGTGGAAAGCGGTGGGAGCGACCAGGATCGGCATCGCGACCTGCTGGCCGAGCACCGTAGTCGTCATGTCGCGGCGGGAGACGTCGACCAGGACGCGATAGGCGAGGGAAACACGATCGTAAGCGGCGCGGTTCTCGCGCAGTGTCACCTCATCTTGGGAGCCGCCCGCGTAGTAGTCGTAAGCCTCCCGGGAGAGCACCTCGCGGGCGAGCGCTTCGAAGTCGGTGATGTTGACCGGAGTCACCGGGCGAGTGCCAGGGCCAGCGCCGCCAAGCCCACCACCAAGGCGCCGCCGCCGAGCCAGAGGAGCGTCTGCACCCGGGTGCCGAGGGCGTCGACGCTCCGCGTGAGTGATTCGAGCTGATTCGCAATGTCGGTGACGAGGGCCGCCTGCTGGGTCTCGTTCTCCTGCAGCCGGCGGACCTCGGCCTCCAAGTCGGCAAGACGGCGGGCGCTGACATCGGGACCGGACGCCGAGCCGGCGGCGCCCGCGGAGCTCTGCTGGCGCTGCCGGTTGCTCTCGTAGAGGATGCGGGCGGCCTCGACGATCTTCGGGCCGTGGCGGACGACCTCTTCCCACTTCACCGACCGTCCGAGCAGCTCCCAGATCTTGCTTTTGTCCGCCATGGTCACATCTTACCTTGCGAGAGCCTCCAGCAGCCTTTCCGCCACGCGCACACCCTTGCCCTCCGGGTCGTTGTCCGGGTCGTAAGCGGTGATGCCGGCCGCGGCGATCTTCAAATGACGGCCCGTGGCGCGGACCACGTCCTCTACCTGGGCGATTGTCAATCCACCCGATACGGCGTAGACGTTGGCTCTCAGCTCAGTTGGGTCGAGGACGTCCAGGTCCATGTGGATGTAGGCCTGGTCCACGCGGGTGGCGAGGTCTGCAAGGGCGGCGTCGAGGCCATCCAGCTCCTCGACCCCGATACGGGTGATGCCCGCGCTCTCGATCACCTCCAGCTCCGGGGGATCGAAGTCGCGGGCCCCGACGTGGACGAGATTCCGCGGGTCCAGAGGATGGAAACCCGGGAGCTTCGCGGTGAGGGTAGGCCATGCCTTCCCCATCGCGACCGAGATGGCCATGCCGTCGAAGAAGCCGGATGGCGAGGTGTCGGGGGTGTTCAGATCGCCGTGGGCGTCCATCCAGACCACTCCCGCCTTTCCAATCCCCGCCAGGCTGCCCACGGCCGCGGCGTTGCAGTTGCCGGAGAGGACCACGGGCAGCCGCCCATCCTCCCGCGCCCGGGACACCTTCTCCGCCACCTGCCGGTGCAGGAGAGGCGCCGAGGTCACCTCGGTGAGGAAGCCTTCGAGCCGGATGGGAACCACTTCGACTTCGTGCCCGGCGCGCTCCAGGGTGCCGGCCAGCCCCTGCTCGATCAGATGGAGCGGCCCGCGGCCCATCCGTGCTCCGAAATGGCCCGAGTCGTACGGCACCTGGATCAGGGTCAGCCTCATCCCTGCTTCTCCCCGGTGTCGATCAGCCCGGCCACGGCGCCGGCCGGGTCCTGGATCACGCAGTACTTGCCCTCCCCCATCTTCTTGGGTCCGGCGATCACCTTGCCGCCCCGCTGCTCGCACTCGCGGATGCTCTCGTCCACGCTCGCGACCGTGATGTAGATCAGCCATTGCGGCGGCAGGCCGGCGTTGACGCCCCGCGCATTGCAGACGCCCGCGACTCCCGTGCCTTCCGGGGTGGCCATGACGTAGTCGCTGTAATCCCCCATGCTCACGGCATCGGGCTTCCAGCCGGTCACCGCGGCATAGAAGTCGCGGACCTCGTCGGCGTTCGGGATGGTCAGATCGGTCCATGCAATGGTCCCCACCTTCGGCTTCGGCATCTCGCTCATGTGTGCGCTCCTCCCTGTCATCAATCTATCTCATCGGGGCACATGCCTTGCACCCGTGCCCCCCTGGAGCGGTGAGCTGTTCTCGCCGCGCCTTCAGCGTCCATCGCGGCGCAGTAAGGACGACGATGGAAAACCTGAGCCTCCAGAAGACGCCTTCCCCAATGACCACGCCGAAAAGAGGCAAGGTGATGGATGTCGCGCCCGACGTCCAGGGCCTCAACTTCACGATCGTGAACGTCTACCTGGTGGGCACGGCCGGCTCGCCGGACCGCGGCTGGGCCCTGGTGGACGCGGGCATGCCCACCTCCCACGACGAGATCGTGGCGGCGGCCGAGCGGCGCTTCGGCGCCGGCTCCCGGCCCGCGGCCATCCTCCTGACCCACGGCCACTTCGACCATGTGGGCAGTCTCAAGAAGCTGGCTGACCGCTGGGACGCGCCCGTTTACGCCCATACCCTGGAGCTGCCCTACCTGACCGGCCGCTCCGAGTATCCGCCCCCGGACCCCACGGTCGGCGGGGGTACCATGGCCACCGTGGCCTCGCGCACTTTTCCCAATAAACCGATCGATCTCGGCGCGCGCGTCCAGGCCCTGCCGGCCGACGGCAGCGTCCCCGGAATGCCCGGCTGGCGGTGGATTCACACTCCCGGCCACGCGCCCGGCCATGTCTCCTTCTTCCGCGATTCGGACCGCGTTCTGATCGTGGGCGACGCCTTCGTGACCGTGCGCCAGGAGTCCACGTCCGCGGTGCTCCGCCAGAAGCCGGAGGTCTGGCGTCCGCCGGCGTACTTCACCCCCGACTGGATCTCGGCGAAGAGCTCGGTCCAGGAGCTGGCGAGCCTGCAGCCGTCCGTGGCCGCCACGGGGCACGGCATCATCATGGGGGGAGAGGCTCTGAGGAGCGGGCTCGAGACTCTGGCGCGGGAGTTCGACCGGTTCATTCCCGAGAGGGGACGCTACGTTCGCCAGCCGGCCCGGATGGACGAGCGGGGGATCGTGACGATCCCGCCGCGGGTGTCCGATCCGCTGCCGATGGTGCTTGCCGGGCTCGGTGCCACGGCGCTGCTCGGCGCGGCCATGCGCGGCAAGCGGAAGCGCGACGGCCAGGCCAAGGGCGAGCCGCTCACGTTCCGGCCGAAGAGGTAGGCCAAGGCTATACTCCGCCCTCATGGCGAAGCGACTGACGACCCTGACCGCCGCGACCCTGCTCGCGGCGTTGACCCTCGTCGGCTGTGACCGGCACGATCCGAACATGAGGGTCGATCCCGTCTGCGGAATGGGCGTCGACCCGGCGACAGCCGCCGCCAAGTCGGTCTACGCCGGCAAGACCTACTACTTTTGCTCGAAGGATGAGAAGGCGCAGTTCGACAAGGAACCGAAGAAGTATTTGAAGGAGGGGTGAGGCCGGCCCCCACCCGGGCGTGATGAATCACGCCCCTACAAGCGAGCCCGTTCTTGCGATGGCATCGGACGCTTGCTTGTAGGGGCGACATTCATGGCGCCCTCCCCCGTCATCCCCGCCACCCGAAACCGTCGCACCACCTCCGCGACCGGTAGGATCTCCTCGATCCCCTCCACACTCTTACCCGCCTGCAGATAGTCCTTGTAGGAGAAGGAGCGCGCCGAGGAGCGCTTCAGCTTCCAGAGCGACTGGAGGGAGTAGACCATCCGCATCCAGTGCTTGGTCTTGCGCCCCTTGAGCATCCAGCGGCCGAGGGGACCCGCCTTGGTCCCCAACTTGTCGATGTAGGGCGTGCGGATCACCGAGACCGGCACCCCGGTCAGCCGCTCGGTCAGGACGACGTCCTGCTCCCGCGCGTCGAGAATCGCCTTCTTGTAGTCGGGATGGGCCGTGCACTCCGCCGTGGCGATGAAGCGGGTGCCCATCTGGACCGCGGCGTAGCCCATCTGCAAGGCCCGGACGAAGCCCTCCTCATCTCCCACCCCTCCGGCGCAGACCAGCGGCACGCCGAGGTCGTGCAGCTCTTCGTACAATTCCTCGGCGCTCTTCGAGCCGGCGTGGCCGCCCGCCCGGTTGTTGACTGCGATCAGGCCGTCCACCCCAGCCTCCAGCCCCTTAAGGCCCCAGCGCCGGTCGGTCACGTCATGATAGACCCGGCCACCCACGGCGTGCGCGCGTTCCACGACCCAGCGGGGATTCCCCAGGGAGGTCACGAAGAAGCGGACCCCCTCCTCCAGGGCCGTGTCCATGTAGAGCTGCATGCGCTCCAGGTAGACTTTTGAGGACTGCTCCACGATCACATTCATCCCCACCGGCTTCGACGTCAGGCTGCGGATCAGCTTCAGCCCGGCACGGAACTCGTGGCCATGGACGTAGACCAGGGAGAGCGGCTGGAGGATGCCCATGGCCCCCGCCTCCGAGGCGGCAGCCACCAGCTCCGGGTTGCTGCATGGGTACATCGCGCCGCAAAAAATCGGCACTTCGATCCCGAGCTGCTCGATGACAGGCGTTGTGAGAAGGGTCATGAGACCCTCAGCTTACCGCTTACCGCTCCACCTTGCAGGTTCGCAAAGATCTGCTATTCTCTATGCAACGATTCGTCCGTAGGAGGTTATACCGATGTTCCGCAGGCTGTCTCTGCTCGTCGTGTCCGCACTTCTCCTCTCTGTTCCGGCTTTCGCTGAAGAGTTGAGCCAGCAGGTGACCCGGTTCGTCGAAGCCGGCGATGCCGACGGGCTCCGCGCTCTCGGGGACGAGGCCATCACCTCGATGGTGTGGCTCTACGAGCTGAGCGACGAGCCCGAGCGGCTCCAGCTCGCCAACCTCTTCTACAAGATGGGAACCCGGTCCGAGGTGGCCGAGCGCGCCCTGCTGCGGGACTTCCACTCCGAAAACGTCGAGCTGCGCCTGGCGGTCCAGTATGCCCTGGGCCGCGTCAGCGACGATCCCATGGTCATCGAGACGCTGCTCTATACGCTGGAGAACGACCGCGACCCACTCTTCCGGGACAAGGCCGCCTGCGCACTGGCCTACGACCAGATCCACCTGGATGCGAAGCAGAAGGTGCGGGTCTATGAAGGGCTGATCGCGGCGCTGTCCAATCCCAAGTCCCAGGTGCGGGCGGTGTCGATCCAGGCCCTGAGCATCCTGACCGGCCAGACGAAGGGCTTCCACGCCCTCTTTCCCGAGGACAGACGGGAGCGGAGCATCGCGATGTGGCAGCACTGGCTCGACGAGTATCGGGCCAAGCTGTAGAAGAAAAGGACCTCAAGACACCAGGGACGCCAAGGACGTTGAGGAGAGTGCCTCTTCGTCGTTGATGTCCTTGGTGTCCTTTGAGTCCTTTCCGGCACGGGCGATACAATCGCCCGCATGAACCGCGAGCAACTCCTAGAGCGCTATCGTTCCACCCGCAACCTGAGCGTCGATCTCTGCCGCCCGTTGCGGGCTGAGGACTACCGCATCCAGTCCATGCCCGACGTCAGCCCGCCGTGGTGGAACCTCGGGCACACTTCCTGGTTCTTCGCGAAGAACGTACTGGAGCCTTTCGGCGCCTACTCGGAGGACGACGCGAAGCTGGAGTACGTCCTCAATTCCTACTACGAAGCGCTGGGGCCGCGCATCCGCCGCGACCATCGAGGGCTCGTGGGCCGGCCCACGAACGACGAGGTCTACCAGTTCCGCGAGTCGGTCGACAGCCGCATGGCGGAGCTGATCCACGGCGTGTCCGAGGCCGACCTGGAGCGCCTCGGCTTCCTCATCGTCACCGGCATCCAGCACGAGCAGCAGCATCAGGAGCTGTTGGTGACGGAGATCAAGCACATCCTGGGGTCGAACGTGCCCGAGCTGCGCGAGCCCTACCAGACCGCTGTCGAGACCGGAAGCGGCCCGGCGCCGGAAGCCCGGTGGTGCGACATCACGGGGGGCCTGCACGAGCTCGGGAACGTGGAGGGGGGCTGGTGCTGGGACAACGAGGTGCCGGTCCACAAGGCCTGGCTCGACGATTTCGCCCTGCTCAATCGGCTGGTGACCAACCGCGAGTACCTGGAGTTCATGGAAGATGGCGGGTACTCGAATCCCCTCCTCTGGCTGTCGAACGGCTGGGCCAGGGTGCGGGATGAGGGCTGGACCTCGCCTCTGTACTGGGAGGACGGGCAGGTCTGGACCCTTTCCGGAACCCGGGAGATCGATCCGGACGAGCCCGTCTGCCATGTGAGCTTCTACGAGGCCGACGCCTATGCCCGCTGGAAGGGAGCCCGTCTGCCCACCGAGCGCGAATGGGAGCACGCGGCCCGGACCTCCGGCTTCCCCGGCGAGGGGAACTTCCTCGACAGCGGTCTTCTCCACCCGCGTGCGGCAAATGGAGACGGCTCGCTGGTCCAGATGGGGGGCGATGTCTGGGAGTGGACGACCAGCCACTACGAGCCCTATCCGGGCTACCGGCCGTTCGAAGGCGCGCTCATGGAGTACAACGGGAAGTTCATGGACAACCAGCGCGTGCTGCGCGGCGGCTCCTGCGCCACGCCCGCCAACCACATCCGCGCCAGCTACCGGAACTTCTGGCCGGCTGATGCCCGCTTTCAGTTCACGGGGATCCGGCTTGCGAAGAATCTGAGCTGACCGACTTCCAGACACCGCCGATGGAGCGCGCTTCCGGGGCGAGACTCTGGAAGATCACTCCCGCGAAGAAGAATGTGACAGCTACGATGATCGCGGGGATCCAGGTCCGCCGGACCGCGCAAAGCGACCAGTGCTCGGGCTCCGGTCGCTTCAGCCGCTTGTAGAAGCCCACCAGGAGCACGCCGTCCACGAGCACCTCGGCCAGCAGGAGCGGGGCCAGATAGATCACATAGACGACGGCGCCCAGAACCACGGCGGCCACGGCCGCGAGCACGATCAGGAAAATCCCTTCATCGAGATCCGCCACACCGAGGTCGAGGGACGGCCCGCTTGGTTTGGCCACGGGCATTGGGGCCGATGACCCCAAGCTCATGGCATCCAAGTCCGCCTCGGCAGCGTCTACGGCAAGATCGAGCCCGTCCAGGGCGGACTCGTGAAAGGTGAGCCACAGGCGCAAAAGCAGGAAGAACACCAGGTAGGCGACCCCGACCGCGAGCGGATAGCGCAGGGCCATCAGGTCCAGACCGAGTTGGAGCAGGCCGTAGGAGGTGAGGAAGCCTGCCCCGCCGGCTGCCGAGAGGAGGAGCATCATCTGGACCCGCGGCACGGCCATGCGGGCTTTCGCCTTCTCGACGAGCTGTTCGCGCGTGGGGAACCGGAGCTGTCTGGTAGAAGCGGGTTGGGCGATCGGGGACATACCCTATTGTACGGTCCTGGGTTATCCAGGTTTTACCATCCCGCCGTCTCCGGGCCTCCCTTGAACGGCCCGACCACGTCGCTGGTGATCCAGCCGCCGTAGAAGCCTCCGGCCTGCGGGGTGACGCGTTCGCCGTCGACGAAGCAGGCCTCCATGAGGTGGGGATAGAAGGCGACGCGGTGGCGGAGCTCCTCGAACATTCGCGTGGGCATCTGGTAGAACCAGGCGGCTGAGGGGGCACGGACGCCGTTCACCTCGATGTCGTAGTAGTGGGTGAGGCCCTTCCACTCGCACCAGCTCGAATCCTCGTTCTCGCGGAAGTGCTCCAGCTTCACGTCCTCGGGCGGGATGTACCAGGTCGGGGGATGGCTCGTCTCCAGCACGCGCTTGGCCCGGCGCGTCTCGGCCAGCAATACGCCGTTGAACCAGACCTGGATGTGGCGCGTCGAGTCCTCCACCCGCGGGGGACGCGGATAGTCCCAGACGGATTCCTGACCGGGACCGGGCTCGACGGGTTCGACAGGGAGCGGGATCGTTGTCATGGCGCGGCCATTCTATAGAGCAAGAGGCCAGGCGAGGGCCTGTCAAAGCACCCTCCTTCCTGACCTCCCCCCGGCTCTGGACGAGAGAACCGAGACCGCGGCTACTTCCGGGTGAACTCGGGCTCGTGCTGCTCGACGCCCTGCGGGCCACCCGTAACAGAGGAGGTGGTCACGTTGCCGCCGGTCGTATCGCCCTTGACGGTCTCCTTGAGATCGGAGGCCTGACGCTTGCCTTCCTCCTTGACGGTATTCGTGGCCTCCTTGGCGACCGTGCGCACCTTCTCGGCGAGCTTCTCGGGCGTCAGTTCCTGACGCTCGACCTCTTCCTTGAGGGTGTCCACCGCCACATTGGCGACCTGCTTGCCCTTCTCCAGGGCCTCCTCGCCCACCTCTTTCGCGCGCTCCATGAGACGGTCGCGCGTCTCGCCCATGAGCTCGTCCTCCTTGCGGGTGGACGGGATCATGAGACCGGCGACGACGCCGAGGGCGACCGCCGCGACGCCGAGCGCCAGAGGACGCTCTTCCATGGTCTCCCAGAAGCCGACACGCGCCTGGCGCGTGCGGTAGCGCGCCTGCTCCCGCGCCTGCCAGCTCAGCTCGGAAGCCTTTTCGCGAGCCGTGCCCGCGGCCTCGGCTACCCGATCCTTGGCACCGATCACGGCATCCTTGGCCGTGCCGGCCGCGTCGACCACCGCGTCCTTGGCGGTGGAAGCCGCCCCGGTCACGGCATCCTTGGCGGTAGAGGCTGCCCCGGTCACGGCGTGCTTGGCCGTGCCCGCGGCGCTGGAGACCTTGTCCCCCGCGTTGTGCAGGGCGGAGCTGACGCGGCCTTCGCCCTCGTCATAGCCGCCTGCATAGCCTGTCTCGTAGCCGGTCGTGCCGGCATAGCCCGTGTAGCCCCTGCGGCCGCTGTAGCCGTAGGCACCGGCATAGCCCGGACGGTAGCCGTATTCGGCACGGTCATCGCTGCCCTTCGTGTTCTCGCTCAGCATCCAGGCGATGCCGACGCCGATCACGGCGGCCGGGCCGGGGTGCTGCTTGGCGATCCGCCAGAGCCGGCTGACGCCGGCGGTGGAGCCGCCGCGGAAGAGACCCCAGGCCTCCATCGCGAGCTGTGTGGGAGTCAGCTTCGACTCGAGAGCGTCGAGGTTGCGGTCCATCTCTCGGCGGGTGCTCTCGATCTCGTTGCGGATCTGCCGCGAGTCGGGCCCGCGGTCGTTCGTCACTTCATCTTCGCTGTAAGCCATTCCTTGTTCTCCTTCAAGCTCTGGGTGGTTCTCTGTGGAGCGATGCCTTCCTGCTTGAGGGCTTGGAGGGCCTTCTTCACCATGCCGTAACCGATGAAGGCAAGGACTCCGCCCACCAGGAGCGGCGCAAGCCACATTGCCACGTCACGGTCCATGAACTGGGAAAAGAGAGCGATCAGGCCGAGGGTCAGGGCTGCCAGCAGGACCAGGGCCCCGGCGAACAGCACTGCGCCGCCGGTAGCGACCGAACCCACGTTGGTGCCCAGCCGGGACATCTTCTCCGACATCTCGGTCTTGGCGAGATCCACCTCCTGCCGGAGCAGTTGGCTGGTCTCGTCGCGCAAATCCCTCAGGATCTGTCCAAGGGAACGATCATCGCGCAACGGCTGCATCTTCAAGCACCTCCCGGCGTATCAGGGACCTTGAAGCCCTCGGGTTCGCCGTAAGGGCCTTCCTTCTCCCGCGTGCGGAACGGCTCCTGCGGGCCCTTGTAATCGTTTCCCCGGCCGTACCGCTCACCGGGATAGGACGCGTAGGCATTGGTGTCGTCGCCGTCGTAGCCGCTCCGGCCGTAACGCTGCCCGTAGCCCTCGTCCAAGGAGACGTAGGCGTTGGCCTCGTAGCCGTCGAAGCTGCGGTCGGACGAGCTCTTGAGGAACCGCGCCAGGAGCAGCCCCGCGAGGAAGGTGCCACCCAGGAAAACGTCGGGGTGACGCCGCGCGAAGGTCTCGGTGTCGCGGACGAATGTGTTCAGGTCGCGGTCGCGGAGGTAGCTGGAGAGGCGGTCCACCTGGTCGGCAGCGCGCATCGCATACTGCCCGACCCCGGCGGCCTGATCCTGCTCCTGCAGGCGGTTGCCCACGTCGCGGATCGCGCCGGCCACGCCGCCGAGACTGTCGGCCGCCTGATCCTTCTGACGGCTGACGAGGTTCGACACGTAGTCGCCCGCCTGGCCCGCGACCTTGGAGGTCTCGCGCTTGGCCTCTTCGGCCAGGTTGCGGACCTGCTCTTTCGCCTGCTGCCCCACGCCCTGCGTATCGTTCGTGTTCGATGCGAGAGGATCTGGATTCGTGGAGGCAGGTGGGGTGGCCGTCGGGCGGTTATCGCCCGGGTTGTCAAGTCTCGCCATAGCACCTTTCCTTTCTGGTTTGTTACTGCGGCGTGCCCTACTCCAACCAAGAAGCCCAGCACCGGACCTGGAAACAGGTCACCGCATCTGGAGATGTGTGTTCGCAAGAGGCGTGCCAGTCAGGAAAACCTTGCTAGAGGCAGCCCGCAATCCTCACAAGACCCGTTCGCGGACTTGTACTCGGTGCTGCAGAACGGGCACCAGGACTGCGCTTCGGGGTCGCGCCGGTCCGGAGCCGCGAACGCTTCGGCCTCGCCGATCCCCATCCGTCCCAGCAGCCGGAGCAGCGCATTCCGCCTTTCGGTCCAGTGGCGGCGCCAGCCCTCTTCTCCCCGTTCCGCGGCAAAGGCGGCGCCGTGCAGATCGGCCCGGACGCGCGCGAGAAACCCGTCCCGCGGCAGCAGCAACGCCGCGACGGCGAGAGGATCGGAGCCTTCGAAGAGGTGCCGCCCGAGAGCGGGCACGGCACGGGTCGCCGAGATCGGCGAGAGCAGCAGGGTCGAGATGGGTGCGGAGCGCCGCAGCAGCCCATCTTGCCGCAGGCGGGAGCCGACGAACGCGGCAGCCCCGACCACGGCCAGGTAAAGCGCCAGGATTCCGGCGAGCAGCGGAACGAGGAGGATATCGGGCCTGGGATGGAGATAGAGGACGGCGGGGAGCAGGAGGAGGGTCAGGACGAAGAGGGCCCAGCTCAGGAAGCGCAGGAATTGCGTCTCCTCCCGGAACGTCTCCAGGCGGGCCTGCGCGGCGTCGAGGTCCAGAGTCCGGCCCGCATGCTTCGCGAGGCGCTTCTCGCGCGCATCGGGAGCCAGGCCGCGGACTTCTTCGAGGAGCTCCCGGAGAGCCTCGGCGTGGCTGCGCGAAGGAAGGCGGACGCGGTGCGGACCTCCCAGGCGGAGGGTTGCCTCCTCCACCTCCGGAGAGATCCGCTCCCAGGGCAGGCGCGTCCAGCGCTCGGGGTCGTAGGCATGCGCCCCGCGGACCGTGGGCTCCGGGAGAAGGAGCCCGTCGCTTGTAGGAATGGCAGCCGGTCCGGCCGCGGAAAAGGCGAGATCGAGAGGCAGGATGCCGGCCAGGCGCACGCCGCGGCCCTCGACGGCGCTCCAACCCCAGAGCCGCCGCGCGAAAAGTAGATCCAGCGCGCCGACCCAGGCGAAGCTGTCGAGGGCGTAGAGGACGGCGAGGAACGGGAAGATGTCCCGGAAGACGGCGAGCAGCATCCCTTACGGAGCCTTACGAAGCCTTACGGCGCGATCGCGGTCCCGGTATCGCCGGACCCTTCGTCCTTCTTCCTGCCGCCCAGCATCTTCTTGATGCCGGCGCCGAGCGCGACGAGCCCGGCGACGATCAGCTTGCCGCCCTTGGCGAGCAGCTTGCCGAGATAGGCGAAAAGGCCGAGCTTCACGGCCGCGGCGCCGGCGCCCCCGGCGATCAGGGCAGTCAGCCCGTACTCGGCTACCTTGTCGCCGCTCACCCAGTCCGCGTACCGCTTGCCTTCCTGGAAGGAGAAGCCCGAGAGCAGCGTCTGCACGTGCGGCAGGTCGGCCTGGAGCGAGCTCGGGTCGGTCACCAGGGTGGCCGAGATGTAGCCCTTCCGGCCGAGCAGGCGGACGTCGTAGTTGACGCTGCGGTCGGTGTCGGCCTCGGTGTCCGCCTCGCCCCGGGCCTCGATGGCCCAGACCAGGTTGTGGCTCTTCGCGTCGTAGTGAGGCTTCTGGAACCAGCCGGTCACGTGGATCTCGCCGCCGCCCAGCTTCTTGCGCTCCTCGTTGGAGGCCTCGGTGCCTTCGCGCACCGACTCGAGGATGGCGTCGGCGTCGATCTTGTCCTTCTCATCGTCCTTGACGAAGCCGACCTCGTCGTACTCGAAGAGGAGGAACCAGCTCTTCCCCTCGTCCTCGGGCATGATGACCCCGATCTCATCGCCCGAGGGTGGATTGCCGGTCATCTCCATGAACTTGCGCGTCTCGTCGCCGCCGGCGAAGACGTAGCCCTCGGGGATGTCGATCCGGGCCAGGTTGTCGCCGAGCTCGGCGGTGGTGGGACCCGCGGTCCACTTGATCTGCGGCTCCTCCTGGGCGAAGGTGGGGACGCCAAGGGCGAGGAGAGCGACGATGGCGAAGGATAGAGCTTTTCCAGACACGGGGATCTCCTTTGTCAGATTCAGGCTGCGCCTGAAATCTGGTGACCGCCGGCAAGATTCCGTTTCGTTGGGGAGATCCTAGCACCTCGTCACAGTTCGAGTGACGGATAGCCCGTCGCTTTCGGGGAGAGGATTCAGTGGCTCGGGGACAGCCCCGAGCGACTCGGGGAGAAGATTCAGTGGCTCGGGGACAGCCCCGAGCGACTCGGGGAGAGGATTCAGTGGCTCGGGGACAGCCCCGAGCGACTCGGGGAGGGGATTCAGTGGCTCGGGGACAGCCCCGAGCAACTCGGGGAGAGGATTCAGTGGCTTGAGGCTCCCCTACATCCTGAAGGCTGGCCCTGGTAGACTCAACCAGAGCCCCATGAATGCCCCCACCGAGAGCCGCCTCCTCAGGCTGGCCATTTCGAAGGGTCTCCTCGCCTGGGAAGACCTCGACGCCGTCGCCGACCGGGTTCTCACCCCGGGGGGCGGCGTAACTGCAGAGCGTCTCTGGATTCAAGCGCTCCTCGACTCGGGCCGCCTCGACCGCGCCGCCCTGAGCTCCCTCCTCTCCGAGCTGGACATGGAGGTGGACCCGGCTCTCGCACCTACGCTCGTCGAAGCTCCCCCCGGCAGGGCCGGCGCCGTCGCCTTCCCTCCCGAGCTGCGTTTCCTGAGGGATTGGCCGCGCTACCGCGTCGAGCGCTTCCTCGGCTCGGGAGGAATGGGCTCGGTCTACCTGGCCTCCGACCCGCAGCTCGGCCGCCACGTTGCGCTCAAATTCCTGCACTACAACGATCCGGTACTGGTGGTGCGCTTCCTGCGCGAGGCTCGCGCCCAGGCCCGCGTCGAGCACCCGAACATCTGCCAGGTGCACGAGGTGGGCGAGGTCGAGGGCCGGCCCTACATCGCCATGCAGTACATCGACGGCCGGAGCCTCACCGAGCTGCGCGGCAAGCTGACCACCGAGGCCGCGGTCCGCCTCGTCCGCGACGTGGCCCGCGCCGTCCACACGGCGCACAAGACCGGCCTCATCCATCGCGATCTCAAACCCGCCAATATTCTGGTCGGAAAGGATGACGCAGGTGACCTGCATCCCTGGGTGGTGGACTTCGGTCTCGCTCAGGACCAGGGAGAGGAAGGGCTCACCCGCACCGGCCTGATCAGCGGCACGCCAGCCTACGTCTCCCCCGAGCAGGCGCAGGGCGGGCAGCTCGACCGCCGCACCGACGTCTACAGCCTCGGCGTCGTGCTCTACGAAATGTTGACCGAGAGCCCTCCGTTCGCGGGCACCACCGCGGCCGGCACGCTGGTGCGGGTGCTCCAGGAGGAGCCCGAGCCGCTGCGCAAGCGCAAGCCGAACATCCCGGCGGACCTGGAGACGATCGTCCTCAAGTGCCTGGAGAAGGACCCGGAGCGGCGCTACGACTCGGCGCGAGCCCTCGCCGAGGACCTGGACCGCTGGGTGGAGGGCGATCCGATCGACGCCCGGCCCGCCGGCCTGACATACCGGATTGGCAAGCGGCTGCGCAAGCACAAGGCGCTCGTCGCGGTAGCCGCGGCCGCCCTGGTCCTGCTCGCGGTGCTCGGCGCCGAGGTGCTCCGCACCCGCTGGCAGGCGCGCGAGCGGGCCGAGCTCGCCCAGCGCTTCGGGCAACGCGTCAAGGAAATGGAAGCGAGCCTGCGCTATGCGGCCCTCCTCCCGCGCCACGACGTGACCGCCACCAAGCGCCGGCTGCGCAGCGAGCTGGAGAAGATCCGCGAGGAAATGGACCGGCTCGGTCCGCTCGCCGAAGGTCCGGGCAACTACGCCCTCGGCCAGGGGCACCTGGCCCTGCACCAGGACGAGCTGGCCCGCGAGCACCTGGAGCGCGCCTGGAACGCGGGCGAGCACACGTCTGAAGTCGCCGCGGCGCTCGGCCGGGTCTTCGGCTCGCTGCTCGACAAGACCCTGATCAATGCCGGGCCCGCCCGCGAGATGGACCCGGCCGAAGTACGGCGACGGTTCCAGAGGCCTGCGCTGTCCTATCTGAAGGAGGCAGCGCTGGACCCGGCCCAGGCTTCGCCTTATCTGCTCGGCCTGATCGCCTATTACGAGGGGAGGTACTCCGAGGCCGTGGCACAGGCCCGCGAGGCCTACCGCGAGACCCCGTGGCTTTACGAGGCGGGCGAGCTCGAGGCCCGCGTGTACACATTTCAAGCGGACGAAGCCGCCGAAGCCGACCGCCGCGACGAGGCGTTGCGGCTCTACGACCAGGCAGGCGAGGTCTACAGCCGGATCTTCGCCACCGTGCCGAGCGACGCCGCGCTCTACTCCGCCGAGTGCGAACGCCTGGCGCACCGGATCGCCCTCAGCCGCGACGAGCTCTCGGACGGCAGCTTGCGGGAGGCGCTGCGCCCCTGCGAGGTGGCCCTGCAAGTCGATCCGGAACTGAGCGAGGTCTACACCTTCCGGGCCGGAGTCCACTGGGCGCAGGGCGACCGGAAGATGCGCCGCGGAGACGATCCGCAGGCGGACCTCGCGGAGTCCCTCCGGCAGGCGCGGAAGGCCATTGGCCTCAACCCGCGGGACGCCCGCGCGTTCAACCACATGGCCATCGCCCATCGCCTGCTCGCGACCTGGCAGCTCGGCCGCGGGATCGATGGGGCCGCCGAGCTGCGCGAGTCGCTCCAAGCTGCGCAGGAGTCGGTCCGCCTTCAGCCGGAGCTGGCGGCCAACCACAATACGCTGGCCGTTGCCTGGATGATCATGGCCCAGAACCAGCAGCAGCGCGGGGTCGATCCCCGCCCCATGCTGCAGAAGGCCGTGGCGAGCTATCGCAGGGCTCTCGACCTGCATCCGGATCACTTCCCCTCGCAGGTCAACCTGGGCTCGGCCTGGAACGACATCGCGGAGGCGGAGATCGCCCGCGGCCAGGACCCCTCGAAATCGCTGGACGCAGCCCTCACGGCCTTTGAGCGCGCCAGAACCCTGAACCCTCGGACCCCTGCCGCCCACAACAATCTGGGCAACACCTATCTCACGATGGGCGAGTACCTCCTGGCGCGGGGCACCGACCCCCGGCAGGCCCTGCAACAGGCGGCGGCGAGCTACCGTCAGGCCGTGGCCGTGAGGCCCAACTATCCCTACGGCCCCTACAACCTGTCCTACACCTATCGCCTCCTCGGCCAGGCCCTCTTCGACCGCGGCGAGGACCCGGCCCCAGCCCTCGCGACCGCCCGGGCACATGCCGAGGCTTCGTTCCTCATCAACCCGGACGACGCTGACACGTTCCTGGAGCAGGGAAGGATCGAGCTGATCGCCGCCCGCTGCACTCTCCGTAGCGGCCGCGATCCGGGTCCCGCCCTCGACAAGGCCGCGGCGGCTCTGGCGAGAGCCGAGGTGCTGAACCCGGGCGCGCCGGAAATCTTCCTCGCCCAGGCCATGGTGGAGCGCTGGCGCGGGTCGAAGGAAGCGGTGAGCCGCGGCCTGGAGCGGGTTGAAAAGGCCCTGGCCATCAATCCCGAGGATGCCCCGGCCTACGCGGTCCGCGGCGCCCTGCTCCATCTCGCCGGCCGCGGCCGCGAAGCTGACGAGTCCCTGCGGAAGGCGATCGCGATCAATCCGCTGTTGCGCAGGGAGTACGGGCCTTTGCTGACAGAGAAACCCTGAAAGGAATCAATCCCACCCGGTCAGCACCCGCACCCTTTCGCGCATCTGGTCCTGGAGGAACTCACGTAGCGGGGCGAAGTGCAGGTCCTCGCGCTTCCACTCGCCGTGCAGGTCCTCGGGCAGGTGATGCTCGGCGACCAGCAACGGGCCGTTCCAGCGCCGGATCACGGGGCGCAGCGAAACGCCCTCGGCAAAGGGATCGCCCTCCACCGTGCCGAGCTCCATCGTGATCGTGTAGTAATGACTGCTCGCGGAGAGCTCGGTCTCCTGGATGTAGGCGAGCGGTATCTCGTGGTAGTGCTTGGCGGGACCGCCGCTCTCCGGCATCACGATCAGGTCGTGCAGGAAGCCGGACTGCTGCCACATGGCCGAGGTCCTGTTGATTCGCTCGATCATGGCCGTGACGACGCCGTTCAAGGTGGGCTCGACGTCCTCGGCCGGCCAGGGCCTCGCGTGATACTTCCTCTCCAGCATCCGGAACAGCGCGCGGGTGTTGTAACGGAAACCGTGGATGAAGCCGGAGGCGCTCTTCTTGAAGTCGCGCGCCTGGGTGAGCGTGCCGGCGAAGTACATGCCTGGCACGTTCGTCGACTCCCACTCGCAGGTCATCGCGGGATATCTATCGTTGATCGTCAGCTCGGGCCGGCAGTCCGCGTCGAAAAACGAGTTGTCGAAGCGGAAGCCGGTGCAGAGGATGATCCGATCGTAGACCAGCTCCTCGATCTCATGGCTCGCGTGCGAGTAGCGCACCGAGACCACAAGCTTGCCATCCGCGCGGCGCGCGATGCGCTCCATGGTGGCGTCGAGGACCGCGTTCTGGCACTTGAGCTGATAGGAGTCGAGGAAGTTGTTGTTCACCGCCCGCAGATGGCCCACGAAGTGGGTCTGCCAGGCCATCCGCACCGGGTTCGGACTGATCACGTGGATCAGCGCCGTGGTTTCGATCAGGTTGTCGGCGGTCTCGAAAGCCGAGTTGCCCTTGCCCACCACCAGCACGCGCTGATTTGTGAAGTCGTCGGGGTTCACCGAGACGCTCACGTAGTTCTCGACCAGCTCGATGCCCGGCACGGCCGGAACGTGCGGCTTCGTGACCCCTGCCGCCACGACCAGGCGGCGGCAGGTGAAGGCATTGCCCTCGGCGTCGTGCAGCCGGAAGCCCTCCTGCGTCTTCTGCACCCGCGCGACCTGCGTGTTGCACCGGACGTTCAGGCCGAAGCCCTCGGCGTAGTCGCAAAGGTATTTCACCATCGTGTCCGCACAGGGGAAGTACTTCCTGGTGTATTCCGTGAACGGCAGCGGCGCGTCATCGCTGAGGAGAGAGTTCCAGTCGAACCGGAGGTTGACCTCGGGATCGTCGTAGCCGGTGTAGACCTTGTTGTTGGAGATCAGCGTGCGATGGCGGGGGAACTTCTTGAAGAACTCGCCCGGGCTGTCCCCGCGCTCCAGGATCATGTAACTGCGTCCGGCGCGGGAAAGGTGGTGACCAAGCTGTAGACCTGCCGGACCTGCACCGAGAATCAGAACCTCGAAATCGACGTTCCCATTGGCGTCCATCATCGGCTCCCTCCATTGGATGGTCCGCGACAACGACCCATCTGGCCGGCACGGACCGAATAGATGTACTGCGGTACAGCACCTTATAAGTGCGCAGATCTCTATAGACCGGGACATTGGGGCTCCCGAACTTACAATGGGCAGCCATGCCCATATCCCTGGACCTCGCCGCGCTCGCCCGGAGCCTCCGGCTTCCCCCCTATGCGCTGCGGATCGTGGACCTCTCCGGCCTCGCTCCGAAGGTCCGGGAGAGGGAGGCCGGCAAGTTGGCAACATCGGCAATGTTGGGCTCTGCGGACCTGCCGGCTCAGCTCCGGTTGAAAATAGAAGGGCTCCTGGACGAGCACTCTTCCCTCGACTGGCTGGTCTTCGCGCCCGAGATCCCCCGGAAAGCCCCGGAAAAGATCTACGGCTCTGCCCTGGAGTACTGGGCCGACCGCGCCCTGCCTCCCCCACCCGTCCTGCCGGCCGTTCCGGCCCCGCTCCGGCGCCGTCTCCTCGAGCTGGACGCCGAGACCTGGGCGGAGCTGCGCGCCCGCGCCGCATGGGAGGGGATCGCTCCGGCCGCAATGATCCTCGCGGCCCTGGCCGACGGGCTCGCCGCCTGGAGCAGGGATCCCCGCTTTACGGTGGAGCTTTCGCTGACCGGCACGCCTCTCTGGGTGCCCCTGGAGCTGGACGGCGCCGCTCTCGGACCCTTCGGCGAGCGGGCACGCGGCGTTCAAGAGCGCCTCCGTCGCGATCTCGCCTGGCCCCTTCCCCGCTCGCTCCGGCCTGACGGTCTTCCCCCGTTGCCGGTCGCGGTGACCCTGCCCCCGCGGCTGTTCCGCGACACGCCGGGAGAGGAAGAGCCGGCCGGGGGGGCGAGGGGGCGGACGGAGCCGCGGCTCCTCCATCTCCAGGTGGCCGAGCGGGAGGGCGGGCTTCTCCTGTTCTGGGACGTTGCCGAGCCGGGCTTCCCCGAAGGGATGGCGGACGCCTTGACCGTGGGCTGCCGCGACCTCCTCCGCCGCCTCTCGGCAGCCTCGGCCTGGCAGGAGGTCCGCCGCCGCCTGATCCCGCCCCAGCAGCTCGCCCGCATGGTCACCTTCAACACCACGGGCGCACCCGTGCCCGAGCCCTACCTGTACGAGCTCTTCGCGACCCGGGCGCGGCGCCAGCCGGAGCGGATCGCCGTGACCGGCCCCTCTGGCTCGGCCACCTACGGCGAGCTGCGTCAGACCGCCGAGCGCCTCGGCCACCTCCTCCAGCGCGAGGGGGCGCGGCGCAACACGCCGGTGGCAATCGTCCTGGAGCCGGGGCGGGAGGCGGTCGCCGCCATCCTCGGCGTGCTCGCGGCGGGGGCGGCCTACCTGCCCGTCGATCCCGCTCTCCCCCGCGGCCAATTCCGGCCGTTCCTGGAGCACGGCCGGATCGAGCTCGCCGTCACCCGCGAGGCCCTTGCTGACACCCTCGACTGGCCGGAAGAGATCGTGGGAATCATGATCGAGGATGCAGCCAACCAGGATCTCCCCGAGGGGCCGCCTCCCGTGCCCTCCGCCTCTCCCAAGGATCTCGCCTGCATGCTCGCCGGAGTCATGCTGGAGAACCGGGGGATCGCGAACCTCGCCCTGGACCTGACCCAGCGCTTCGGAATCGGACCCGCGGACCGCACCCTCGCCCACTCTCTCGCGGAGGGGACCTCCCTCTTCGAGATCTTCGGTACCCTCGCGGCAGGAGGCACGGTGGTGTTCGGCCGCCCTCCGGAGGGGATCACCGTGCTCACGGCTCCAGACCGGATCCTGCTGAAGGACGTCCGGGTCGCGGCTCTGATGGGTTCTCTGGAAACGACAGTGTGGACGGCCGTCTCTGAGGACGGCTCGTCCTTCGGCCGGCCGCTCTCCAACCAGAGCGTCCACATTCTGGACGCCCGGCTGGAGCTCTGCCCTTTCTGGGTGCCTGGAGACCTGTACATCGGCGGCCTTGGGCTCGCCCGCGGCTATTGGCGTGATCCGGCACGGAGCGCCGAGCGCTTCACGATCCACCCCGACACGGGCGAGCGGCTCTTCCGCACCGGCCTGCGGGCACAGTGGGTGACGGGGGGCGAAGTGGAGCTGCTGCCCTAAGGGCAGTCGGAAGTAGTACGCTATAACTCATCCAAGAATGGATGAAACCATGAACATCCCCGTGCGACCCCAGGAGGTGGATGACTACGCGCGCCTGCGCTCCGAGCTCGTCCGCGTGGTGTCGCGCATCTGCCCCCCCTGGCTGGCCAGCCGCGCCGACGACCTGGTGCAGGTCGCCCTCCTGCGCGTCCTCGAAATCCGGCGCAAGAGTGAGGGAAATGCCCAGATCTCTACGTCTTATCTGAGGAAGACGGCCTACAGCGCACTGATCGATGAGATCCGGCGCTGTCGGAGGCGGGGGGAGGTCTCCCTGGAGACGGAGGAGGGGGGGATCGACCCCGCAGCCGAGACAAGCTCACCGCGGCCCGATCCGGAGGAGGTCTCCGCCGGGCAAGAGGTGGGGCGCGCGATCCGGGAATGCCTCGCACAGATCGTACGCCCCAGGCGGCTGGCCGTCGCCCTGCACCTGCAGGGTCATAGCGTCCCGGAAATCGGGAAGCTGATGAGTTGGGCACCCAAGAAGGCGGACAACCTCGTGTACCGGGGGCTCGCCGACCTGAGGGAGTGCCTTATCTTGAAGGGGGTGAAGCCATGATGATGAAGGACGAGGAGTTGTCGCGTTTACAAGCTGCTTTTACTGCACCCACCGGGGCAATATCCCCGACCGGGGGCTGCCCTGAGCCGGACCGCATCTGGGAAGCCGTCCGCGGCGAGCTGCCGCCGGACGAGATCCGCGAGATCGTGGACCATGTCGCCGTCTGCGCCTCCTGCGCCGAGGACTGGCGGATCGCCGTGGCATTCGAGAAGGAAGCGGAGGCCCACCAGAAGAAGACGCCCGTGGTCCGCCCCTTCCCCGTGAGACGGTTTCAGCCCTGGCTCGCCGCCGCCGCGGCGGCCCTCGTCCTGACCGTGAGCGGGGTCTACGTCCAGCAGATGCAGACGCAAAAGCCCGAGCTGACGGCCACCTACCGCGGCGAGGAGTCGAAGGTCGAGGCGCTCCTGCCTCCTGGTGGGGTCCTCCCCCGCCAGAGCTTCATCCTCGCCTGGAAGCCGGTTCCCGGGGCCGAGTCCTACGACCTCTCTGTCACCACCAGCGAGCTTGATACTGTCGCCGGCCCCAAGGGGCTGACGACGACGAAGTACCAGGTGCCTGCGAGCGCCCTTGCGGGCCTCCCTGACGGCGCCAAGCTCCATTGGCTGGTCACCGCACTCTTTCCTGACGGCAGGCGCGAGCAGTCTCCGACATTCACGACTGCGCTGGAGTAGCGTCTCTAAGGCTTCAACCGCAGATGCAGCAGGGGGCGGACCCGCGGCTGCCCGTCGATCTGAGAGCGGACCTCGCCCACCCTGACGGCGCCCATTTTCAGGTAGAACTCCTCGGCATTGGGATCTGAGTCGATCTCGAGGACGCTCGCGCCCGCAGACGCGGCCTGGGCCCGGGCGTGCTCGAACAGCTGCCTTCCCAAGCCCTTCCCCATCGCCGCGGGCCGGATCCAGAAATGTTCGAGCATCCAGTTCGGCGATGCCGCGACGATGGCGCAGCACCCCAGGGCTTCGCCGCCATCCTCGGCCAGGTACACCTCGTTCCCGGCAATGAATTCCGGAGTGAGGGTCAGATCCTCCCGCCACAGCTCCATCCAGCGCTCGGGGTATCCCCAGTGCCGTTTAGCCTCGTGAGCGATCCTCGTCAGCTCCGACGCGTCCGACTCCCGCGCGCGCCTGATGTTCATTTCACATCGACTGAGCCCGAGCAGATATCCCCTTCTTCCGCACCGTCGAGCCACTCCCGCAGCTTCTCGATGCGCTCCTGGGTGAGCTGCGCCCGGTAGAGCGGATCGCACATCCCGATACTGCTGCCGTAATAGTGAGGGTCCTTAGAGTGCGGATACTTCGCTTCGATCTCGGCATCCCGATACGCCAGCCAGCCCTCTGGGCCGCGCGCAGCTTCTCGATGAACAGGGCATCCGCCTTGTACTTCTCCAGGATCGCCTTATAGACCCGGTTGAGCTCGGCGTCGGCCTCCGAATACTCCTTGGCGGCGCACTCATTCGATTCGAGCTGGGTGTTGGCCTTTTCGAAGCAGCTCTCCACGGGCTTCTGAGCCCGGGCGGCGAGGGGAAGCAGCAGGCAGACGCAGGTCAGGGCGAATCGGCGCATGAGGCTCTCCCTTGGGCGAATTGGCGAGATCGTAGCACCGATCCCGTGATGCCGAATCCAGCTCATTCCTTGGAATGAATGGGTGCGAGCCGCCAGCGGCCATAGGCGACGAACGCCGCGAGGAGCCCCGTCACCCCGGGGATCACTGCCAGCCCGATGCCGCCGCCGACGAGCGTGATGATCACCGCGCCGATCATGATGATCACGAGCCCGGCGGCGGCCAGGGGCGTCAGGCCCGGCCGGATCCGCAGGAGCGAGGGAAGGATCAGACCGAGGCCGCCGAGCAGCTCGGCCACGCCGATGAACCGCACCAAGGCACCCGGCAGAGCCACCGGTCCGGCCAGCTTCTCCAACGGCAGGACCAGCTTCATGCTGCCGGCCCAGATGAAGAGAAGCGCGAGCAGCACCTGCACGATCCACAGCACGATGTTCAAGGTCGACCTCCGCGGCGGCGCCACGGCGCGGGCGTCCCGGCTGGAGTGGATGGGGGTCGGTTCGGCGGTGGTCATCTTCGTTCCTCCTGGTTGATGGTCCGAGGCGTCTGGCCGCTTCGGACTCTACCCTCTTGTCGAACAGGGGGTGGCGGATTCGACAGGACGGGTCAGGATCCTCCTTATATCGGCCGCTTCACCAGATAGAGCGCGGCAGCAGTGACCAAAGTCCCGGCGAGGATTGCCAGGACGTAAAAGCCCAGGTGCGTGACCGCATTGGGGATCATCAGGACGAAGATCCCGCCATGCGGCACCATCAGCCGTACGTTGGCCGCCAGCGCGATCGCGCCGGTCACGGCTGAGCCCGCGACGAGACAGGGAATCACTCGCACGGGGTCTTTGGCGGCAAAGGGGATCGCGCCTTCGGTGACGAAAGAGATACCCAAGACGGCGGCGGCCTTGCTCGCGTCGCGCTCTTCCTGATTGAAACGGTTCTTGAACAATGTTGCGGCGAGAGCCAGTCCCAGCGGAGGCGTCATGCCCGCTGCCATCACCGCCGCCATCGGGCCGTAGACCTTGGAGGCCAGCAGGCCGACCGCGAAGGTGTAGGCCGCCTTGTTCACCGGTCCGCCCATGTCGAAGGCCATCATCGCCCCGAGCAGCACCCCCAGCACCACGGCGCTGGTCTCCTGCATCCCGTTCAGCCAGGCGGTCATCGCGTTCAGCACGGCCGTGACTGGCGGACCGACCACATAGATCATGATCAGTCCCACGATCAGCGTCGAGAGCAGCGGCAGGATCAGCACGGGTTTCAAACCCTCGAAGTTCTCCGGCAGCTTGATATAGGTGCTCAGCGCCCGGGTCATGTAGCCCGCGAGAAAACCTGCCGCGATGCCGCCGAGGAAGCCTGCGCCGAGACTCATCGCGAGCATGCCGCCGATCAGGCCCGACGTGATGCCCGGCCGGTCCGCGATCGAGTAGGCGATGAATGCGGCGAGCACCGGGATGTAAAGGTTGAACGCCGTGCCGCCCCCGATCCTCATCAAGGCCCAGGCGAGCGTGCCTTCCTTGTCTCCGGCATTGAGGCCGCCGATCGCGAAGGCCAGCGCGATCAGCAGCCCGCCCGCGACGACAAGCGGCAGCATGTAGGAGACGCCGGTCATCAAGTGCTTGTAAGGACCGGTGCGGGTTGTCGAGCGCTGCTCCTTGAGCTGCTTGACCGGCTCGGTTCGAGTGGGAAGCGCCAGCGCCTCCCGTACGACCTTCTGCCCGTCGTGAATGGCCGCCTTGGTCGTGGTCTGGTACAGCCGCTTGCCCCCGAAGCGCGCGGGGTCCACGTAGGCATCGGCCGCGATGATCGCGGCGTCGGCGCGCTCGATCTCCTCGTCGGTCAGCCGGTTCTTCGCGCCTACCGAGCCCTGGGTCTCGACTTTAATCTCGTGCCCGAGCGCAACGGCCGACTTCCTCAACGCTTCGGCGGCCATGAAGGTGTGCGCGATCCCGGTCGGGCAGGAGGTCACGGCAACGAGGAATCTAGATGCGCTCGGAGGGGTCGCGCTCGGAGCGGGCGCGGCGGAAACGGCGGCGGGCGCCTCCTTCAACTCCCCCATCTCGGCGAGGGCGTTCTCGATCACCACGCGGGTCTTGCGGATCGCGTCGCTGACCGGCACGGCCACCATGGGCTTGCCCGCGAATCGATCCATTTCGACGTGGATGTCGGAGGCCACGATCACTACGTCCGCCTCGGCCACGTCGCGGGGAGACAGCGGGTTCCTCGGCCCCTCGGCGCCCTGAGTTTCGACTTTGATGTCGTGCCCCAGGAAGGCCGCGGTCTTCCTCAACGCCTCGGCGGCCATCTGAGTGTGAGCTACGCCCGCCGGACAACCCGTGATCGCTACGATCTTCGCCATGTTTACAACCTTTCGATCTCGACCCGGCTCATGAGCCTGCGATGCTCGTCGGGATCTTCGATGCCCGAGCCAACCCGGGTCACCGCGTAGGCTCCGCTCGCGGTGGCGAAGCGGGCGGCCTCTTCCAGCGGGAGCTCGTGGATCATTCCGTAGACGAGTCCGGCGACCATCGCATCCCCCGCGCCGACCGTGCTGCGGACTGGAACCTGGGGGGGCCGCGCCAGCAGGGCACTCTCACCGTCCAAGAACACCGCCCCGGCTTTGCCCATGGAGACCGCCACCCGCCGAGCGCCAAGGGCCTGGGCGGCGGCGCGCAGATTGCCGGGCTCATGCCCGACGAGCTCGCTCAGCTCCTCCACGTTCGGCTTCATCACCTCGGGGCGGCTCGCCAGGGCCGCCCTCAACGCCGGGCCGCTCGTGTCCAGCGCGACGCATCCGCCCTTGCCATGGATCAAGTCGATCATCTCCGCGTAGATGCCGGACGGCACCCCTGGCGGGACACTGCCGCTGAGCACGAACCATCGGCCCGGCTCGGCGAGCGCGGCGATCCGGCCGTTCAGCTCGGCGAGGTCGTCCGCGGTGGGAGAGAGGCCTGGAAAGTTGATGTCCGTGGTCTGGTGGATGTCCACGATCTTGATGCCGGCGCGCGTGGAGCCTGCGATGCGGACGAACCGGTCCTCGATCTGCTTGCGCAGGAAAAGGTTTTCGAACGGGGCCGCGTTGTCGGAGCCGAGGAACCCGGTCGCAATCGTCTGGATTCCGAGGCCGGAGAGGACGCTCGCGACGTTCACACCCTTGCCGCCAGCGTCGGAGCGACTCTCCGCCACCCGGTTCACCTGCCCCATGGCGAAGCCGGGGATGCTCAAGGTCTGATCGATCGCCGGGTTCAGCGTAACCGTAACGACCGAGGTCAATCTCGCCATCAGGCCCGGCCTTTCATGAGGGCGCGCACCTCTTCGGCGCTCCCGCACGCGAGCGCCCGCCGGGCCAGCTCCCTGGCGTCTTTCATGGAGACGGTGCGGATGCGTGCCTTGATCGCCGCGATGCTCGGGATGCTGACGCTCAGCTCGGTCACGCCGAGCCCGATGAGGATCACCGCGCCCAACGGATCGCCTGCCACGCCGCCGCACACGCCGACCCACTTGCCCTTTGCGGACGCGGCCTTCACGGTCTGATCGATCATGCGCAGCACCGCGGGATGCAGCCCATCCGCCTGCCGGGCCAACAACGGATGGCCGCGGTCCATGGCCAATACGTACTGGGTGAGGTCGTTCGTACCGATCGAAAAGAAATCGACCTGTTCGGCCAGCTCCGGCGCCATGATCACCGCCGAGGGCACCTCGATCATGATGCCGAGCTCCAGCCGTTCGGCACCCACTTCCTGGCGCACCTGCTCGGTGATCGCCAGCGCCGCGTGCAGGTCCGCGAGCGTGGCGATCATCGGGTACATGATCTTGATCGGTCCGTGCGCCGAGGCGCGGAGGATCGCCCGCAACTGGGTTTTGAACAGCTCGGGATGGGCGAGGCAGAGGCGGATGCCGCGCAGGCCGAGGAAAGGGTTTTCCTCGGGCGCGAGGTCGAGGTACGGCACCTCCTTGTCGCCGCCGATGTCCAGCGTGCGGACGATCAGCGGCAGTCCCTGCAGGGCCTCGACCGCCTCGCGATAGGCCGTGTACTGCTCCTCCTCCGAGGGCGGCGTGTCGCGCTCCAGAAAGAGGAACTCGCTGCGCATGAGGCCGATGCCCTCGCCGCCCGCCTCCACGGCCTGCGCGGCCTCTTTTGAAAGGCCGGTGTTCGCCACGACCTCGATGCGGACGCCGTCGGTGGTGAGGGCGGGCTCGTATCGCGTGCGGGTCTCGGCATCGCGCAGATCGAAGAGCGAGCTCTGCGCCTGGCGGGCGGCACGGAGGTCCTCCTCGCTGGGATCGATGTAGAGGACGCCATTGTCGCCGTCGAGGACCGCCGTGGTCCCCTCGGGCTGGTTCAGGACCGCGGGACCCGCGCCGACCACGGCGGGGATTCCCAGCGATCGCGCGATGATCGCGGAGTGCGAGGTCGGCCCGCCCCGCGCCGTGCAGAAACCCAGGACGAATTCCGGGTCCAGCACCGCGGCGTCCGAGGGAGTCAAATCGTCCGTGAGCAGGATGGAGGGCTGTCTGGGCAGGGATGGACCCTCCTCGACTGCCCCGGCCAGGGGACGCAGCACCCGCGTGCCCACATCGCGCAGGTCGGTGGCCCGGCCGGCCAAGAGCGGATCGTCGAGCTTTTCCAGGCCGGACGCCTGCTCCTCGATCGTCTCCTGCCAAGCCCAGCCCGCGCTCTGCCCCTCGTCGATGCGCCGGTCGGCCCTCTGCAGCAGGTCGGGATCGGCCAGGAACTCGGCATGGGCGAGGAAGATGGCGGCTCCCGCCTTGCCGGATCTCTTCTCCACGTCGCGGTGGAGCTCCAGCAGTTCCGCCCGGGCCGTGGAGATCGCGTCGCGCAGCCGCTCGTGCTCCCGCTCAGGGTCCTTGGCGTTGCGCTCGACCACGATCTTGCGCCGGCGCAGGTGGCGGATTGGCCCGATCGCCAAGCCGGGCGAGGCGGCCAGCCCCGGGATGGTCGCGCCGATCAAGCTCGGAGACCAGCCGTGCGCGGGGCCGGCGAGGACGATCTCCTCCTCCTCGGGCTGTTCGATGAGCTTCTTCAGCGCAGCCAGGGCGGCGTCGGCGTCCGGCCCATCGGCCGAGATCCTCAACCTGGCTCCCGCCCCGGCGCCGAGAGTCAGCAGCCCGGCCAGACTCTTGCCGTTGACCGTCCGGTTGCCATGGCGCACGACCACGTCGGCCGCGAACCGCTTGGCGAGCTCGACGAAGGCGGTGGCGGGCCGGGCATGCAGGCCATGCGCGCCCGCGACCGTGGCCTCGACCGCCCGGCCCAGTTCGGGCGGTCCATCCGAGGGAGCGGACTCGCGAGAGGCGCTCAGGGCGTCGACCAGCTCCTCCGGGTCCCCGGTGACCGCCAGCCGCGCGACCAGCGCGTCCTCGTACAGCAGGTCGGTCAGCTTGCCGAGGATCTCGATGTGCTCGTCGGATCTCGCTGCGATCCCGACGACGATGTGCGCCGTTTCTCCCGATTGCCAGGGAACGCCGCCCGGCACCTGGAGCACGGCAATGCCGGTGCGCTCGATCAGGTCCCGGTCCTTGGGCAGTCCGTGCGGAATGGCCACGCCCTTCCCCAGGTAGGTGTTGGCGACCCGCTCCCGAGCGAGCATGCTCTCGGCGTAGCCCGGCTGAACGAAGCCGCACCGCGCGAGGATTCCGGCAACCTGCCGGATGGCGTCCTCTTTCGAGTCCGCCCGCGCGCCCATCAGGATGTTCTCGGATTCGAGCTGCAGCATGCCAGATCAAGTCATGCAGGCCCGGTGCCTGTCAATCAGACTTCAAATGCCGCTCGAACCAGCGGACGATCGATACGGCGGAGCGGACCCGGTTGGGCGTCTTGCGGAAGCCGTGCCCCTCGTCGGGGAAGAGCACGTACTCGACCGGCACGCCCCGCTTCTTGAGGTTGTCCACCACCTGCTCGGCCTCGACTACCGGCACGTTGGTGTCATTGGCGCCGTGGAGGACGAGGGTTGGCGCCTTCACTCGCTCCAGCCTGGAGAGCGGCGAAAGCTGCCGGAGGAGATCCTTCTCCTTGACCGGATCGCCGTACTCGATCGTCGAGATGGCCGCCATCCACGGCTGGGTATGGGAGAAGAAGGTCTCGAAGTTCACGATGCCGAAGAGGTTGGCTCCGGCCGCGAAGAGGTCCGGGTACTCCGTCAGCCCCGCCATGGTCATGTAGCCGCCGTAGGAGCCGCCCATGATGCCGATCCGCTTGGGATCGGCGATCCCCCGGCCGACGAGGAAGTCGACGCAGGACTTGATGTCCTTGACGCCGTTGACGCGCAGAGCGCCGTTGTCCAGGTTGACGAATTTCTTGCCGAACCCGGACGAGCCCCGCACGTTGGGCGCGAAGACCCCGATGCCGCGGGAGAGCAGAGCCTGATAGGTGGCGTTGAAGTTGGGCCGCTCCTGCCCTTCCGGACCGCCGTGGAAGCTGATCACCACCGGACCGGCCCCCGCCTGCCCCGCCGCCCGGTAGAGCCATCCCGAGAGCTGAAGCCCGTCGTGCGCCGGGAAGGTCACCAGCTCGGGCGCCACCAGGGACTCCAGGGCCACCCCTTCGAGCGGGGTGCGGGTCACCTGCCGGAGCTTCCCCGAAGGGACGTCCAGCACCCAGACGTCCGCCGGCAGCTTCGAGCCCGTGAGCGTGATGAGGAGCGACTTGCCATCTTTCGAGAATTCGAGGCTGTTCACGATCTCCCCCGGCAACGCCGGCCCGGGGGTGAACTTGAGGCTCGCGAGGTCGAGGAAGCCCAGCTCGGACCGTCCCCCCACGTTCCAGACCACAGCGGCCACCGTGCCCCGATCGTTGATCTCGAAGTCGTCCAGCTCCGCACCCTCACGGTCGGCGATCCGCTGGATCGGCCCCGGCCGTCCGTCCTTTCCGATCACGAGCCGCTCCAGTCCGATGCGGTCGCTTTCGTAGTTCGAGGCGAGATAGATCGTGAGCCCGTCCGGCGAGAACTGGCCGTCCTCGAACGCGCCGGGCGGCGTGTGCGGCGTGATGAGCTGCTCCCGCCCGTTCGCGATGTCGATCAGGTAGAGGTTGCTGTCGCCCCGGCTCTTGACGCGCTGGACGATCGCGCGCCGGCCGTCCTGGCTCAGGTCGGTGAGGAAGCCGATCCCGGGATTGATCGCCACGAGCTTGATCGCGCCTGTCCTGGAGTCGTAGGTGTAGGCATCGAGAGAGCCGGGGTCCTTGGGATTGGCGCTGAAGCGCAGCCATGGACCGCTCCAGCCGGCGAGCTGGTTGTTGACCTGGCCGCCTTCCGTGATGAGGCGCGGAGGCTCCTGCCCGTCTGGCTTGAGGAGATAGATCTGCTCGTTCAATCCTCCGCCCGGTGCCACGGAGAACGCCAGCCACTGCCCGTCCGGCGACCACTCGACCCTGCGCACTTGGTCATCGAGGCGGGTCACCTGCCGCGGCTCGCCGCCTTCGCCTCCATCGCCCCCTTCAGACGCCACCATCCATACCTGCGGCACGCCGCTGCGGTCCGAAATGAACGCGATCCGCCGGCCATCCGGCGAGAAGCTCGGCGAGCGGCTCCCCCCGATCCGTGCCATCCGGGCCACGACAACCTCCAAATCGTCGGGAGGCTGCGCCGCGAGCACGGGCAGGGTCAGCAGGACGAAGAGTGCCAACAGGTACAGAGAGCGTCGCATGAATCCTCCCATGGTGCCGGAGGCGGGATTCGAACCCGCACGCCTTGCGGCGAGAGATTTTAAGTCGCGACGGGGAATCTTCCAAACGCCCATAGAATTAGGCCCAAACCATTGACTTGTCTTAGTTTAGGCTAACTGTCCTTTCCCCGTTTTCGGTTAGAATCCCTTCCGGACCCGCCCCTCGGAAGCCCTGAGCAAGCCCTGGTGCGGGACTTTTACAAAGGAGCCGCAAGGTGAAACTGACCAAGGGATTTGTCAAGACGGCCGGAGTTCCGGATGGACTGACCGAGAAGTGGTACCTGGATGATGAGGTGAAGGGGCTCGCCCTTCGGGTGCAGCGCATCGCGGGAGGGGTAAGCCGGGCATATATGGTCCGGTACACGATCCCCGGCCACCCGCAGCGCAAGCTCCGGATCGGCGAGCCATCGCGGACGACCCTGGAGGACGCCCGCAAGAAAGCTCGGGCGCACCTCGGGATGGTAGACGACAGGAAAGACCCGAAGTGGGAGCAGGAACTGCGCGAGCTTGAGACCAAGGAGTTCAACGACGACACGAAAGGGCTGCTGCGGCGGTTGGCAGAGACGGCCGCTTCAGACAAGGACCAGAATCGGGTCGCAGAAGTCCAAAGGAAGATGACCGGCAACATCACCCTAGCCGAAGTCGCTGCCCGCTTCCTCTCGCACCAAGCGAACAAGAGGAAGAGCTGGAAGAAGATGAAGCAATCTATGGAGGCGTACATCCTCCCCGCCCTTGGAGAGAAGAGGATGCGCGACCTGAGCCCGGCAGACGCCCAAGAGCTTCACGACCACATCACCGCGCAGGGGAAGAGCATTCACGCCAATCGAATCGTAGCACTCCTCTCCTCGCTGTGGTCCTGGCACGAAAAGACCCGCCCGCGGCACCCGGAGGAGCCTCGACGGGAGAACCCCTGTCGGTTCGTGGAGCGGAACCAGGAGACGAAGCGGGAGCGCTATTTGTCCGAGGAGGAGTTGGGACGGCTTGGGAAGGCTCTCGTGGCGGCCGAGGAAAGGGGGGCCAGCCCGTCCGCAATCCTCGCACTCCGGCTCTTGGTCATGACGGGAGCCCGGAAGAGCGAAATCCTGAACCTGAAGCGGGAGCAGGTCGATTTCCAGCACGGCGTGGCCTTCCTGCCGACTTCCAAGACGGGGCAGAAGGTTCTCCCGCTTGGAAACGCCGCGTTGGAGCTCATCCAGCAGGCGCCCCAGAAACGGGGGAATCCTTACGTCTGTCCTAACAGAGGCTCTGGGCCGCTCGTGGCACTTCAAAGGGCTTGGGAGGAAATCCGCCGGGATGCGAAGCTCCCCGATGTCCATATTCACGATCTCCGGCATACCTTCGCCTCTGCTGGAGTCGGCTCTGGCTATGGGCTCCCGGTCGTGGGCCGCATCCTCGGCCATACTTCCTGGCAGACTACCGAGCGCTACGCCCATCTTGCGGATACACCAGTCCGTAAGGCGGTCAACGCGATCTCGGGCGAGATCGGCTCGAAGCTCCTGGCCTTCCCGAAGGCGAAGACAGAGACGGCCGCATAAGCCGCGAGTCCGAATCTCCGTTTCCTCCTCCTGAAGCGCCACGGCCCCGGGGATTTCCTCCGGGGCCGCTTCGTTTCAGGACTGCGCCAGGGCTGGCACTTGCCCATAGAGCATCAATGCTGCAATAGGGTATACTTGTGCTCGTTATCAACAACAGCCCCGGCGGGGGTCGATACCCCCCACCGGAGCCTAGCCGAGCAAAGGAGCTAGCCTATGCCCGACCAGCCGCAGTGTACCCCGCCACCCGTCCCACCTGTCACCCCCGGAGAGGAAGACGCCCAGAGCGACCTCCGGCGCGTCCTGGAGTTGCTCTGGTTCCTGGAGTTCTTCCTGGAGCTGGCCTACTCCCGCCTGCCCGATCCGCCGGACGCTGAAGCCATGGGCACCGGGGACATCCCGGAGAGCCTCACGTTCTCCCTGCGTGGCTCGATCGAGTGCGCACGGGCGGACCACGTAGACCCGTTGGACACCCTCCTCCGGAAGGCCATCGCAGAGACCCCGGCGAGCCTTGTCCGCGACTGGCAGAAGCGCCAAAGGAAGGGACGCTGACCCATGCCCCGCGTTCCCGTACCTCTCACCTGGAAGCGGCGGCAGTTCGCCGTCCTGGAGCCGGACGGCCTGATGCGGGATCGGCGCTACGCCCTGGCCGTGACGGGGCTGGTAGCCGGTCCCTTCGCGGTCTACTCGTCTCCCTACGGCTCCGGCCCGCATACCCTGATCCATCTCCCGTCTCAGACCAAGATCGTGGACCTGCGCATGCAGGCCGAGTGCAGGGACGCAGCGGTGCAGTTTGCCGCCCTGGACGTGAACTGGTGGACCTGCATCACGGATGAGGTTATCGGGCCGGACTCCCAGGAGATGAGGAACATCTACGACCGGGTGAAGCCGCGATCCTGGCAGCCGTACCCACCTAACCCGCTGAAGGAGGAGCCGTGAAGACGGCATCCTTCACCGTGCGAGCTACGGTGGACCGGGAAGCCCCTCCCGCTGAGCCTGCCTAAGATCCCGCGCTGTAGGACCCGGGGGGGCCGGTTCCGCGAGGGGCCGGCCCCCTTCGCCTTCTTTCCTCCAAGAAGTCTATGCCGTCTGTTGGCGATCTGGTATAGGCCCATACGGCCCAATAGGTCGGGCCCCCCGTTGTGCCGGGGGGACTAGTCGGTAGCCTCCCGGCACTACCTTAGGCGTCATGTACTTCGAGCCCCAGAAGTCTAGGTGATTCCAGGATTGTTCCTCTTCTTCCCCTCTGCCAAGTAAGATCCATCGTTATGGTGCCGATTGAAAAGACCTGGAAACAGTTCTACGCATTGGACCCTCAGCCTATCGGACGCGGTGGGCAGGCCGAGGTTATGCGTGCCCGTGATCGGCTGACCGGTGCTTACTGTGCGCTGAAGCGGGTTCTTTCCTCCAGCCCCAACGGGCTTGCGCGAATGCGTCGCGAAGTCCAAGCACAGCGCCTGCTAGCGCATCCCAACATAATGCCTGTGCTACGACATTCAGCTTCATATTCCTGGTACTCGATGCCCCTTGCTCGCATTGCCCTTTCCAGCATGATTCCACCAATTGATGACCCCTTAGTTGTTAGAGTGCTAGACGCCACCTTGGCTGCTCTCGAAGTAGCACACGAGCGGGGCTTTATACACAGGGATATAACGCCAACCAACATCTTGGATATTGGCAAAGACACGGAGCAGTGGGTCCTCGCAGACTGGGGCCTAGTGCGCCCTCCGAGTGGAACTACGGTAACTCGCACACAAACAGGGACCTTTGGAACGGAAGCCTTTGCCGCTCCCGAAACATGGATAGATGCACATGTCGCGGACCATCGCGCAGACATTTACAGCTTAGGTCGTGTTGTAGCTTGGTGTGTAACCGGGTCTCCCCTCATCCCCAATGTACCTCTCGTGCCACAAGGACGCTGGAAGGATCTCGTTGAGAATGCTACTGCATTCCGTCCTGGTGAGAGGTGTCAAACACTAAATGACTTCAGGCTACTGCTGTCGAATGTAATCGCGATACCCGCTGATGAAGAGACGGAACTGTTCGGTCCCATAGACTCGGCAATGGCGGCTCCTCTTGATCTAATGGAGTCTGTTCTTAAGGAAATGAATCGATTAGATATCGATTTACCTTGGCCCATCAGTGGTCCCTTCGCATCTTACTTTTCCTTGAGAATAGTTACAGGATACGTTGCAGCCGGAAGGATGGACAGTGCAGTAAGAGCGATCCTCCGTTACAGCGGTCTTGGGCAAGAAAGAGCCGAGAAACTTGTTGAAACTCTCCATAGGGTCCTCGAAGTCGTTAGAAAGTAATAGCTCCAGCATCCGGCCTACGCTTAGGCTTGGGAGTCGTCGCTTAGGATCGCCGAGCCGTAACCTAGGATTAAGGATTAAGGCCGTAATCCCAGCAGGTTGCTGGCGATCTGGTATAAGCCCAGACGGCCCTACAGGTCTGGACCTCCGTTGGCGAGAGGCCCATTCTCTACTACCAGAAGGACAGATTCAATTGGGGCGGAGGATGAGCGAGTCGGGCTGATGAGCCATCCTCCCCTCCCGTAGCGCCAACTCCTCCTCCGCCTTGCACAGCTTCTCAGCGGCTTCCGCAGCCCGTTTGTCGTGCGCTGCGGCTTTCCCAATGCCTCCCGGAACCAGCTTGGCCGAATTTACCATCAAGGCTTGGGCCGCCTTCTGCACGAGCTTCGCGGCCTTGACGAGCTTCTCGCGACGCTCAAAACCCTCAGGATCAATCGCCTTTGCGTAGGCGGTCAAAAGGGTCTCTTTCAGGTAATCCGGGACACGGATAAGGATGGGAGGGGCAAGCAAGGCCGCTCGAAGGGCCGTGAGGTCTCCTTGTTGCGCGGCCTCTGAGAGCCTCGACACCATCTGTGGTTCCGGGAGACCACTAAGATATCCCCTGATCTCTCCATCCAGCAGGGCATCGCTGAAGCTCCCGGGCTTCTTGGGCCGGTGTTTGTTGTCCAACTCCGCGAGTTCCGCAGTAATCGACTGGAGCGCTTTGTCCAACTTCTTGAACACCGAATCCAGCTTATTCTCGATGTCGCGGAAGGTTGCCTTGGCTCGGGCAAATGGAGTGAGCGTCAGGTCGGTCATTGTCGTCCGGTAGGCGGTCCGGAGCGAGGCCCAAGCCCCTCTGGCGAGCGTGAGGGCAGCGGCGGTTTCGCCCAAGGCGCCGTCTCTTTCCCATTGCTCGGGGAAGACCCCGACTAGCATGTCTACGATTGCGTCTTCGGCATCAAGTGGCCTCATCATGGTCTTTACCTCTGGTCAACCCGCTGAGCTCAGGGGAGCATGGCGGCAGGAATCGGGTCGGGTCTCCCTTGAAAAGCTTAGTATTGGAACTGGAGCAGAAAGGACAGAGCGGCTGGACGTACCTCCGATTCCGGAATACATTTCGACATCCCTTCTCTTGGCAGCGGTAGTAGCAATATATCATCGCGATCAATCCTCTCCCCAGTCAAAGTCCTCTGGGTCTCGATGCTCTGGAAACGGGACCAATTCCGCCAGCTGCTCAGAGGCTAGGTAGTTAGCGGGGATCTCTGGAGCCGGTCTCTCATCCAAGCGGATAACGATCGGACTCCGCGGCTGCCCATCCATCGTGTACCAGGGCTTTGGCTTCTCCCCCTCGGGAATCTCCCAAGCGAACAGGATCATTGGACCTCCCCGTCTTTCCCTGGGCACTTGCTCCTCCAGATCGGAGACACGACGCTTGAGAGACTTCCTCCCTGGACCTTGCATGTTCGACTCCGCGATCACAAATCTCGATTTCTCGTGTCGAGAACTCCATCTTCGGTGTGATTCCCACAAAATCTATTACTTCTCAGGGCTGCCCCAGGGCTCAGGGCTGGTAAGCGCCTCCGTTCCTCTCCCCAACTTTGCGCTCCAGCTTGGAGACACGTTGTTCGAGATCAGAGCCCTCGATGATCTTCCCGATCAAGCTGAGCATATATACGAGCCGTCCAGCGAATTGCTCGGGAATTTCTCTGCGGCGAGCCTCTCTGTACACCCTCGCCATTTCTTGCCGAACACTTGTCAGCGTCGAAAGCCTTCCAACGTTGGGCTTTCTGTGGGGGGAGGGGGACTTGTCGTTTCCACGGGGCATTGGCGCTTCCTTCTACCTCTACAGCCCGAATATAGAATGATTTGGACCAAAAGACTACTGCGTTAGGCGGCATATTAAACTTTTTCTTTGCAAGTTTTCACCCTGGACAAAAATACTTGACTCTCTCACGAGGATGGTGAGACAATTCTCCTGGCTCGGGGGGAGTTTTCCTTTGCGTCTCTGGCATCGAGTTGCAGAGACGATTTCCGGCATGAGCAAGAGAGGGCTTGGGAATGCTGAGCGTGTACTTGGACGAAAGCGGAACTCATAGGGGGTCGCGGGTATGTGTCATGGGGGGTTTGGTTGCATCACCTAAGCAATGGGCGCGCCTCACCAGAGATTGGCAGAAGATCCTGCAAGACGTGAATTTGACAGACTTTCACGCTGCTGATTGTGCTAACGGCGGGGGAGCTTTCCTGGGATGGGAAAAGAGTGATAGGGACAAGCTCTTCATTCGATTTGTTGATCTTACCAAGCGCGCCGTTTCCTATAGAGTATGGACAGCCGTCGTGATGGACGACTACCATTCGATTTTCAACGATGCGAAAGAGAAGTTTCCATACTCACTATGTGCTCTGGGTTGTGCATCGCGCCTGCGGTGGCTTGCGATGCGACGGGGCGCGGACTTTGCCATCCCCTATGTTTTTGACCAAGGAGAAAAAGGTAAGTGGGCTTTCGCGGTGTTCAATCGTATTCTTGCGAAAAGGAATGGAGATATGTTCAGGATGGGCGCCCTTTCTAAGGGAGACCGGCTTAAAATACCGCCGCTTCAAGCAGCAGATCTGCACGCCTATGAAGTCTATCGATACTTTGCGGATCAGTTGGCGCAGAGCGACCGGGCTATCCGGGGATCTTTCAACGAGCTTTTAACTATTGCGGATGGCGGCGGATATATTCTTACTGGCGACAAACTAGAAATCATAACTAACGGCGTAATACGCCAGAAGCTCGATGGCTCTGAAGGTCCAATAAAGATTCCGGTTGACCACTTGGATCAGGAGCACGGAATTAAGCTGACACCGCCTTCTCCTCTAGGCTTCAAGAACCTTGCTGATTAGCTTCTCCCTTCCCTTACGATCATCAGAAGAAATTAAGACCCCTTTACTCAAGAAGACGGCCCGCTGAGCCCTTGCGTCACGGAAGGCGTGTTTGACCGCCTCACCCTTTTTGGAAACCCGTACATGTCCCTTCATGAGCTTCGACGCCTCAGGCAGGTTGCTGATTTCTTCTACCTCAGAGGGTTGACACCCTCTGTAGAGATAGGCGTACATGGACGCCGCCGTCTCTGCCGAGTTGTCCTTGGTCTTCACGTCTACCCTTCCACCCCAAATTGCGCTGCATCCCGCTTCGGTAGGCGGGTCACCTTGGTAGAAGGCTAGGATGTGGCAATGAGTTTGGGGACCTTCCGGCCCGCAGGTCATATGGATGCCTCGTACCGTGCCCTTGAAGTTCATGACCTTCAGGAACCGAGCCACTCGATCCATAAAGGCTGGGAATTCGCCATAGAGCGGGGGAGCGGTCAGCGTGATCAGGGAGAACTTGAGAAGAGGGTCTTGACGGTGTAGTAGCTTGAAGGCCGGGAGGCTAGATGCATAAGCCCGCCGCTGACGCTTGTCGCGACAGATAGGGCAAGCGGGCTCGCTGCAGGGCTTCCCCAAGCGGATATGGGGCTGCGGATAGTGATAGACCCACGCACCGTTCGCGCAATCCTCCATTCTTCTAGCCAGCGCGATGGCCTCTGGGGCTCCGACCCTTCGCAAGGCAGCGGTGTACCGGTGGGACTCTTTCTGGAGCACAAGCAACCGTCTCTCTTCTCGGTGCGAGTCAAGGTCCGGACGCGCCCCGGCAAATCTGGCGCTTTTGGAGGAAACTGGAGTTTTTGAAAGAGATGAATTCGGATAGACTCCGGGTTGCACTTATACACCTTTCAGGGGTCTCGGCTTCTGCCGGCCGAGACCCCGCCGCAACCCCCGGGATCAACGCTGCTTCGAGTCGCGAACGCTCCGCATGGTGTCGCCGTTCTGGTACTGGCGAACCCGGCGATCAAGCTGTGTTTCCGGGGTCGGTTCTTTGATGTTGGTCCTCATCGTCCTGCGGCCCTCCTCCTGGTCGAAAAGCTCTCTGAGCCTTGTTACTTCGAGTGCCGCCCCCCTGGCTGGAGGAACGGCGTGCCGGGACCGCCGAATCCACCAGGTCGAGCAGTCCGCAGCTCGTAGTGGTGCTGAAGCCGCTTGTTTGCGGGACCGCCTGGGAAGGCCTCAAACGCCGAGCTACGGCGCTGTCCGTGCCAACGGTGGAGTCGTTCGGTCTGTTCTCCTGGGGGAACGCTCAGGAACGTCTCGTCGGGCATCGGCAACATCCTCAACATGCTGCCGGGACCCTAGTCCGGGAGAGGAACTCTTCCACGTCGCGGCGGTCATACATCACCCGGCCGCTCCGGCCAGGGTTGAGCTTGTGGTACGGGATCGCCTTCCGGTCCCGCAAGGTCTCTTGGTATCTGCGCTCGATCCCGAATTCGGCTTCCACTTCTTCGGGGGTCATCAATCGGGGCATCGGTCCTCCTACCTAACGGCTCCAATTATCCCGGATCTCACCGAGAAAGGGAAGTATAACTCTTTTCCCCTCAGTAACTTAGGGATTGACATCCGAGAAATTGAAACGCTAAGGTGAGGCTATCCCACAGAGGGAAATGAGTTTATCGCCTCCGACAAGCGCAAGCCCTGAGCAAGCCCTACCTGGAGATAAGGAGGCCCCGGACTGCGGGGGCCAGAGCGAGCTAAGTTGTTTATTTAGTGGGTGATGCCGGAGGCGGGACTCGAACCCGCACGCCTTGCGGCGAGAGATTTTAAGTCTCCTGCGTCTGCCATTCCGCCACTCCGGCTGCCGGGCATTCTAGCGTCAAGGGCGTGCATCGCGGTCGGTCCGGTCCGCGGCCTGCGTCTTACTTGGTGCATCACTGGTGCTACACTTCAGGAGAGGAGGGCTCTACAGATGCCGGCAAAGCACCCCCGCATCATGACAGTCGTGGATGAGGAATTGGCTCAGTGGCTGCGCAGGCGCTCGGAGGCAGAAGGCCGATCGGTCTCCCTGGTCGTCCGGGAGATTTTGGCCAAGCAGTACGCCGAGGATGAGGAGCGGTTCTGGGCGAAGGAGGGCGAGGAGAGGCTCAAGACCTTCGACCGGACGGCTGCCGTCTCTCATAAGGACGCTTGGTCCTGACTATCGAATGGCCGAGCTCCAGATCCTCTACCACCCCGAGGTAGTCCGCCGGGACATTCCCAGCCTCGATCCTCCCGTCCGCAAGCGCATCAAGATTGCCATCGAGCAAAGGCTCGCCACTCACCCCGAAGAGTTTGCCAAGCCCCTTGCCTATAACAAGGCCGGGCTCTGGTCGTTCAGGGTCGGTTCCTGGCGCATCATCTTCTCCATGAGAGGCGAGGAGATCTGGGTGCTTCGGATCGGCCACCGGAGCGAGGTCTACGACGCCTTGGATCGGAAAATCCCTGAAAGCCCCTGATCCAGAAGGGGCGCGGCTCTCCCCCACCAGGAGCCATGCTACGATGCCTGCCTGCAAGCGCCTTTACAGCATCAGCTCCAAGCTGCCTTCTCACTGACGGAGGACACGATGAGTCTTTTCGACTATCCCCGCATCAACATTCAGGGCACCTTCCAGATGAACCCCGGGACGGCGAACAACGACGACTACGCGGGCGCCGCGAAGCTTCCCGAGGGCTGGGGGCCGTACACTGGCGAGACGCTCGCCCTGATCGACTCGAAACAGGTCGAAGCCCGGACCTACGGCATGTCGGACGCGGACTTCGTCGCCTGGGTACAGAGGGCGCAGACGTTCGACATGGCGGGGGGCGGGCAGCGGCAGATCATCCCGGCCGAGTGGAACTACTTCGGTGGTATGAATTCGAAGATCGTCTCGGCCACGGTGACCGGCGTCCAGACCGGACCCGGCGACGTCTACACCGCGCCCGACTCCGGGATCCCGGTCACCGGCCTTATCGGCGCAGCCCTGGGCCTCTCCGGCCACTTCACCGACGTCAACTCCGAGGGCTCCCCGCCGGCGACGCAATTCTTCATCGACAAGCTGACGCTGACGCAGGGAAGCCAGGCCTGGTTGAGCGGCCCCACATCCAAGGGCGCCTGCCAATGGCTCAACTTCTACCGCAACGTCAACCTGACCGCCGACGCCGGCGCGGGCGGCTATGTGTATCACGTGATGCGGAAGAAGCCGGGCACCACGATCGCCATCCCGGGTTTCGACGATCCGCGGATCGTCGGCGTCATCTTCCGCTACTACCTGTACGCGTCCATGCAGGGCACGACGACCAACGAGGGGATCGAGGCGATCTACCGGCAGCAGGGCACCAACCTGGCCGTCCAGCAGCTCGTGGGCACGATCGCGCCCCTGTATGAGAATGAAAAGTTTTTCACCACGCCGACCGGCCGGCTGATGGTTTCGAATCCGACGCCGATCCCGACCCCGCCGCGCACGAGGAACAACGGCAACAATGGTTACATCGCCCTCGCGCCGGCCGTGCTGTCGGTCAAGGGCAACTTGATTTCCGCCGATTTCTCCGGCACGTTCCCGGACTACTATCTATCGGCCGTGAACCCCCCGAACCCGAAGTACGATTTCGGGCCGGTCTCGCTGGTGGTCACGAACGGCACCGCGAGCTCCACGATCGCCCAGGTCGACTACACGGACACGGCCGCGGGAAACGAGCGCGGCTGGGTGTTCGATTACGACATCTCATCAAATACGGACGCGCAGACGATCCTGGCTTCGCCAGATGCGGTCTTCAAGCTCGTCAGCTCCACCTACGGCGACGTCCTGGTGGAGACGGACTATTATTTCGTCACCAATCAGCAGGCGATCTACACGGAGCAGCTCGGCTCCGGCACGGAGTTCTTGAACCAGGGCACCACGGAGCCCGCGTCGGTTGCGGTGTTCCATCGCGGCCAGGAGCTGTCGGCGGATGCCTGCCCGCCGATCACCGTCTGGCAGTACCCCTCGATTCCGCTCCAGGCTCCCGGCGACGCGGAGGCGATCATCACGAATTTCAAGCCGGGGCAGGCGCTCTCGGTCGACACGAGTCAGCCGGGGAACTTCCTGTTCACATTCACGGTCGAGGGCGACGCCCCGCCGCCGGCCAGCTACAGCACCTTCATGAATCCGCCGTACATTACCAACACGCCGCAGATCAGCCTGCGCATCCTGCCGAACGGCGAAGACTTCAGCCAGTATTACGTCGACCCGACCGCCAAGGAGCCGGTCGGCAACAGCTCGCTCACCTTCGACGTGGTGTACCAGAAGGTGCTGCGGACCTACTACCTGCTCTATCCGGCCATGAACAAGATCTTCGCGCTCAATTCCGAGGCCGCGGTAAAGCCGCAGGCGCAGAAGATCCTTGATGCCACCGAACCGGCGCTCTGGATGTCGATCCACTACATGCCGCGCACTCGCGACATGTCCGCCAGCCGCCGGCAGCTCCTGCGGGCCTGGTGCCACGCGGTGATCCCAAAGGGGAGCGGCAGCTCGTAGCTCCGAGTTGGACAGTCGAAAAAGCCCGGGGACCGTCCGAAACGTCCTGGACCGGCTGCCAGGATTTTCTGACGGGTCCAAAATGTCTGGGACAGTCCGGAAACTTTTTGGGCGGCCCTGAAACTTTTTGAGCGGCCCGAAAAGTCTCTGGACCGCCCGAAAAGTTTTTGGACGGGTCCGAAGGGCTCGGCGACCGTCCTGAGCTTTTTAAATCGGGTTCAAAAATCTTCGGGCGGGTTCAAGAAATTTTGGACGGGTCTAAGAAGCTTAGGACGGATCTAAGAATCTTGGATCGGGTCCAAGGAGTTTCCGGCCGTCGAAAAAGATTCCGGCCGGATCCGGGAAGATTGGAGCCGTCCAAAAAGATTCTGGCCCGTTCCAGAAAGTCTGGACCCGTCCCCGGCTGGATTTTTCGCTGCGGAAACGTCGAGAGGCGCCAAATCAGCTCTCCGGCGCTGCGCTTTCCTTCGCAGGCGTGCAGGAAGAGGCCGAGCGCTGCAGTGAAGCTCCCGGGCGGAAAAAATCTCCGTCAGCTCTGCCGAGAGCCGCTCGAGTTCCGCGGCGCGACCCTGCCGGGCCAGTAGCAGCGCGAGGTCGAGGGAGACGAGCGCCAGTCCCGGAGGCCCTTATGCGCCATCCTCGATTATTTTGACGCGCTTGGGAAAATCTCGTAGGATGATCCACAAAAGCAAGGAGAATCAAAGAGATGGCACTCCCTTCCACTGCGGTCCGGCTTGGCAATTTAGCTACTTGAGGGAATGCTTTGAAGTGACGTTCAAAATAGGCTGTTGGGCGGCTAGGTAGTGATTACTGAGCGTTAAAAGACTATGAGGAAGAAGGTCGGGGATTCCCAGGTAGAAAGTATACAGTGTTCGAGCTGGGTCGAGATTACCGAATGGCTTGACGGTTTCCCGCTGCTGGAAACCTCTATTGACTACGAAAGTGGTTTCGCGGCGAAGGCGTGGGTATTCAGAGGCCTCAAGAGTTCGTCCTATGAGCTACAGCCTTCAATCGAGCGCGAAGCTCGTGACAAGACTATGGAGTGGGCAGCACTGGAAGAGCTTGTCTTGTCGGAGTACAAAGCACGGGCTCGCATGCACCTGAGCGCACCGTTGATTCCTTCAGACGAGGTCAGTTGGCTGGCACAGATGCAGCACTATGCAATCCCAACTAGATTGCTCGATTTCACCTACTCTCCTTTTGTTGCCCTCTACTTTGCCATACGCGATGGACACCAGGAATCTGGTAGAACGCATCTGCGACTCTGGGCTGTAGATGCTGAGGCCGTGAACAATCGGTTCAAGCTTGTAGCATGGAAGGCGGCGCGGGCTGCTAAGGAAAGGGGTGGGAAGAGGTTCTCTGCGGTGAGTCTTGATCCAGACTATTTTTATACAGACCGCGACAGTGTAACGACCGATATTCAGGAGCTGCACGAACTCATAAACGGCTCATTGTCCGCTACTAAAAAGCGTAGAGGAGAGTTGAATCGGAGCGGGTGTGTGTGCGCCACTGCGCCACCTGCCTTCAATCCGCGGCTGGCAAGCCAGCAGGGTTTGTTTCTGCTCAACTGTGCGGAAAACCTTAGCTTTAGCGCTTCGCTAGCC
Organism: Acidobacteriota bacterium; assembly: GCA_034667225.1. Taxonomy (GTDB): domain Bacteria; phylum Acidobacteriota; class Thermoanaerobaculia; order Multivoradales; family UBA5704; genus DATMER01. The sequence continues at coordinate 294,589 of JAXDKG010000040.1, read as the reverse complement.
AAGATGATGGAAGGGAGCGGCGGATGGTGTAAGATCATTGATATACCTGTTGGCTTGATCCCGGAGATAGAGGGTCGCCTCTTTCAAATGAATGTACACGAGCAGTCATTGTTTCCCGATATGGAAGGACTTGCTGGTTTGGTTCGGCAAAAGTTGCGGCTCCACTGGAAATAGACTTCGGGATTTGCGGAGGCGACAGCTTGGACAAACCTAACGACGCCCAACCAGACGCCTCCAGCGGACGGCTGGCGCCGCACGCTGAGGCGCAACAGCGTTCTGTCTCAGGAGAGGTTGATGAGTCCTGAAGCCGTGGCGGCAAATGAGGTGATCCTGACTCGGGTAGAGGAGATCGGCGGCGGATTCGTCTGGGAGTCCGAAATATTCGCGGTGTCACTTATGGATGTGGCTGTTTCGGACGCTGAAGCGTCAAAGCTATGTGGCCTCAGTGGTGTTCAGCAAATCGCCCTGAATGCTTCACTGCTTTCGCTTCCTGCGCTTCGCGCACTCGCGTCGATTCCCGGCTTGGAGTCTCTTGTTCTTACGTCGCCCTCGGTCGCCACATCGGAACTTGCGGCGCTTGAGTCCATCGGATCCAGAGTACAGGTAGTAAGCAATGAGACATAACCAGAGCTTGGGGTTGGACCTTGCTAAGGCGCGCCGTCCTTGAGCTCGACGAGGATGAGACGTATCGGGGTCGTTCCGATGTTTTCAGCCCAGTGGGTGACGGGATCGCGGTAGAGGACGTCACCGGTCTTGAGCTCGGCCTCTGCCGTCTTGCCGTCGGCAAAGTGGTTGCGCACCGTGCCGCCGGCGATGACGTAGGTGACGTAGGCAGGGTGCGAGTGCACCTGCTCCTTTTCCCCGGGCTGCAGGATCGCTTCGAGGACCCGCACCCGATCGTTCTCCAGCTTGAGGTGAACGGTCTTGGCATTGACAACGGCCGGGTCCTGGGCCGAAGCGGTTCTGCTGCCGGCAAGTATCAGCAATCCGCTCACGGCTAGACCTCTCAGTAAGGACTTGGTGGTCGGCATATTCCCTCCTCGTTTGAAGTGGCGCGCAACGGTTGCACACTACAGCATGTGGCTGTTACTCCCGGAGAGCGTAACGGCCACCCCTCTGGAGAGCCTATGGAGATAAGGCCGACGTTTCCATATCGACTGCCATAGCCGGCCATATCTCCGAAGCCCGAGGAGGCTACGCCATGCAACACAGCAACTCAAAGATACCGATCTTAGCCGCCGTCCTGATGACGCTCGCTCTCAATCTCCACGCCGACCCTATTCAAGACGGCGCCCTCGCATCCTATCGCGCGGGCTGGTTCGCCAACACCGGCTCCTGTGCCGACACCTGCAAGGCGAAAGCGCCCGGCACCCTTGCCGAGTACGAGGCGAGTGCCGTGCCTCACACCAAGCGGGCCTTTGTGTGCCGCGTCGCGGGGAAGCCGCAGGGGGACCTTCAGACCTGGCTTTACGGCAGCCAGTTCGACGACCGCGCTGCCTGCTATACGACCGGGCTTGATCTCAAGGGCTCGTTCGCCGCGAAGTATTTCTGTCTCTGCGTGGTCAAGTAGAGTGGGGAGGGCCGGCGGCCGCGACCGGGTGCCGATACACACATCAACCCAGCAGCAAAGCCCCGCAAGGGGCGTAGGCATAAAGCCTGGGGCTTCAGCCCCAGGTGGGCTGTTCCCCATGTTCCCGAGCCCTGAAAGGGCGCAGGCATGGGCCAGGGGCGCGAGCCCCGTAGAGGGTGGTGGGCTCCCGGGCTGGCGCGCCCGGGCGGGGCCGAATGCCTGCGTCCCTTCGGGACTTGGGATCTTTTGGTGGCTTTCCTAGGGTTGAAACCCCAGGCTTTATGCCTGTGCCCCTTCGGGGGCTCCCGGAGGGGAGACCTCCGCCGTACATCCGTAAGCTGCCTCAGCTAAGTTGACGACGGGCCATCGTAAGGTGACGACGGCCCAACTTCAGTTGACGGCGAGCCGTCGCCAGCGGCGCTGAGGCATTTTTCATGGAGCTGGCCCATCTCCGGCGGCGACGGGCCGCCGCCGCTGGAGATGAGGCAACTTCTGCCGATGGCGGCTCAACGGCAGTTGACGACGGGCCGCCGCTGGCAGAGATGAGCCAGCTTCTCCTCACGCGGGGCAACTTCTGTCGGCGCGAGCCGTCGCCGCTGGAGATGGGGCAACTTGAAGTTAGCTGAGGCAACTTGAGTTGACGGGGGGCCGTCGTCGACTTATGTTGCCCCGTCGTCAGTTGACGGCGAGCCGTTCTACCCGCTGCGCTGCCGGCGGAAGGAGACGGTGAGCGTCCGTGTCTCCTCGCCGCGCTTCACGGTAAAAATGGCAGTATCCCCCCAGCGCTTGCCGGCCAGGAGACGGTTGAGGACCTCCTTGTCCGCGACCGGCGTGCCGTCGAAAGTGAGGAGGAGGTCCCCGGTCTGGAAACCAGCTTTGTCGGCGGCCGAGTCCTTTTCCACGAAGAGGACCTTGCGCGCCGCCTCCCCTTCTCCCATGCCGGTGGAGAGCCCCAGGCCGGGCCAGAGGGGATCGCCTTCCGGCGGCACTCCCCAGATAAAGTCGGCGTAGGAGGCCTGGACCTTGTCCACGGGATCGCCGTCTTCGTCCCGCACAGGGACCGGGACCAGGGCCGCGATCCGGCCTCCGAATTCCTTCTCGAAGCCGGAGGCCACCTGGCGCTGGATGCCCAGGCCATAGGCCACGTGGCCCGAGCCCACCAGGACCACCATCACCGACCCGGGGGCACCGTGCTCGCGCAGGGCCTTGACGGCGTTGTGCCCCATGGTGGCGTCCCAGGTGGACTGGGCCGTGTACATGCCCTCGAACTGCTCCGGGCTCATGCCGCCGTGGAGCGGATCGTCGCCGCCGAAGAAAGAATGGATCAGGGTGCGATGCTCCTGGCTCGTGGTGTCCACTTGGCGCGGCAGGTGGGCGGCCTCCTCCGGGCTCAGGGCGTCGAAGCCCTTCTGGCGCACCGCGGCGATGACCTCCCGCGGCGCGTTGACGGCGAACATCCGGATGCCGCGGTCGCGGGCGAAGAGGAAGATGTCCCGGTAGTAACCCCAGTTGTATCCCCAGTTCTTGTACCAGCGGGAGAGGTGAACGAATCCCTCCTCGGTCAGCAGGCCGTCGATCCACTGGTCGAGATACCGCTGCTCGGTGTAGGGGTACATCTCCAGGCCGATGAGCACCGGCCGCCCGGCCCGTTGCAGCTCTTCGATCACCCGGAGCTGAATCTGATGGAAGTCGGCGTTGATGTGGCTCTCCCCCACCAGGAGCAGGCGCACGCCGGAGAGCCTCGGGGCCAGTTCCGAGGGCGCCAGGACCTCGCCGGTGCGGGCGTCGGTGATGCCGTCGAGGACCACCGGCGCCTCCCGGTCCTTGCGGGCGGGATCGCCGATCGCGAGATGGAGGGACGGCTCCTTTGCAGCGAGCGGGACCGCGCGGAGCAGGAGGAGCAGGAGGATTGGCAGGGTGAGCGCTTTCATCGGACCTGAATCCTACTCCCGCCGGCAGGGTAGAATCCCGGCACGATCAATCGCTCTTGTCCAAGGAGGCGCCTTGACCCGCACTTTTCACGCTCTGGCAGCAGTGGTCTTTCTCCTCGGTGTCCCGGTCCTGGCCGAGGAGCCGGTGGACCTCGGCATGGTGACGCGCATCCGCGAGGAGGGGCTCCACCACTCCCAGGTGATGGAGACCGCCCGCCATCTGACCGATGTCCTCGGCCCTCGCCTCACCGGCTCGCCGCAGCTCAAGGCGGCCAACGAGTGGACCCGGCAGCGGCTCGCCGACTGGGGGCTGCGCGGAGCCAGCCTGGATCCCTACCCCTTCGGCCAGGGCTGGTCGTTCAGCCGCTCGGCGGTCCACATGTTGAAGCCGCAGCAGTTTCCGCTCTCCGCCCTGCCCAAGGCCTACACGCCGGGCACCGCCGGCCCCGTCCGCGGCACGGTGATCGTCGCCAAGATCATGAAAGAGGAGGACTTGGAGCCCTTGCGGGGCAAGCTGGCCGGGAAGATCCTCCTGACGACGGACGAGCCGCTCGACCTCCTCCATCCAGACGAGATCGAGGCCCGGGAGTTCAACGAGGAAACGCTCCGGGAGCTCGGCCGGTTTCCGGTCCCCGCGGAGCGAAAAGAGGACTTTCGCCAACGAGCGGTCGAGCGCGGAAAGCTCCGCGAGGCTGTGAACCGTTTCCTGGTCGAGGAGAAGGCGCTCGCCACGATCGACAGCAGCGCGCGCCCCTGGGGCGTGCTGCGGGTCGGCCGCGGCGGCACCATCGATCCCGGGCTGAGCGCGGGCGTGCCCTCGCTGGTCATGGCCGCCGAGCACTACAACCGCCTGACCCGCATGGTGGAGGCGGGCGAGGAGGTCGAGTTGGAGATCGAGGTCGAGGCGCGGTTTCATGACGAGGACTTGAAGGCCTACAACACCGTGGCCGAGATCCCGGGCACGGATCGCGACGGCGAGATCGTGATGGTCGGCGCGCATCTGGACTCCTGGCATGGCGGCACCGGCGCGACCGACAACGCCGCCGGCTGCGCCGTGGTCATGGAAGCCGTGCGCATCCTTCAGACGCTCGGAGTCAAGCCGAAGCGCACGATCCGCATCGCCCTGTGGACGGGCGAGGAGCAGGGGCTCTACGGCTCTTATGCCTACGTGACCGAGCACTTCGGCTCCTGGTCCGGCCCTGAGGACCCGGAGCGCCGCAAGTGGCTCTCGGCCAGCAACTGGAAGGGCGAAGGCAAGCTCTCCCTGCGCCCCGGCCATGCGAAGCTGTCGTCCTACTTCAACGTCGACAATGGCAGCGGGAAGATCCGCGGCATCTACGCCGAGGAGAGCGCCGAGCTGCGGCCGATCTTCGAGGCCTGGCTCGCCCCGCTGCGCGATCTCGGGGCCGACACCGTGACCCTGCGCCGCACGGGCGGCACGGATCACGAGTCGTTCCAGGACGTGGGCCTGCCCGGGTTCCAGTTCATCCAGGACGAGCTCGACTACTCGGCGCGCACCCACCACTCGAACATGGACGTCTACGATCATCTGGACCGGGACGGCCTGATGCAGGCCTCGGTCGTGGTCGCCTCGTTCCTTTACGACGCCGCCATGCGTCCGGAGAAGCTGCCGCGGCCTCCGCTGCCTCGTCCGAACCCGCGTCCGAATCCTTGAAGGAGGCGCCCTTGAACCGCACTCTCCGCGCTTTGGCAGCCGTTGCCTTTCTCCTGAGCGTCCCCGTCCATTCCCAAAAATCGGCCGAGGAGCCGGTGAATCTGGACATGGTGACGCGCATCCGCGCGGAGGGGTTCCACCACTCGCAGGTGATGGAGACCGCCCGTCACCTGACCGACGTCTTCGGCCCCCGGGTCACCGGCTCGCCGCAGCTCAAGGCGGCCAACGAGTGGACCCGGCAGCAACTCGCCGACTGGGGGCTCCGCAACTCCCACCTGGAGCCTTATCCCTTCGGCCGGGGATGGTCTTTCAGCCGCTCCTCCGTGCACATGTTGAAGCCGCACCAGCTCCCGCTCTCCGCCCTGCCCAAGGCGTACACGCCGGGCACCGCCGGTCCTGTCCGCGGCACGGTGATGGTCGCCAAGCTCGAGAAGGAGAAGGATTTCGAGGCCTGGCGAGGCAAGCTGGCCGGGAAGATCGTCCTGACCGACGAGCCGGCCGACCTCGCCCATCCGGCCGAGCCCGAAGCCCGGGAGCTCACCGCCGAGACGCTCCTGGGCCTCGGCCTGTTTCCGGTCCCCGCGGGACGCAAACCGGACGAAGGCAACGTAGACGCGATCGACCGCTCGAAGTTCCGCGAAGCCCTGGGCCGCTTCCTTGCCGAGGAGAAGGCGCTCGCCATTATCGGCACCAGCATGCGTCCCTGGGGCGTACTGCGGGCTGGCATCGGCGGCACCTGGAATCCCGGCCTGAGCGCCGGCGTGCCTTCCCTGGCCATGGCCGCCGAGCACTACAACCGCCTGCGCCGCCTGGTGGAAGCGGGCCAGGAGGTCGAGCTGGAGATCGAGATCGAGGCGCGGTTCCACGACGAGGACCCGATGGCCTACAACACCCTGGCCGAGATCCCGGGCACGGACCGCAACGGCGAAGTCGTGATGGTCGGCGCCCACCTGGACTCCTGGCAGGGCGGCACCGGCGCGACCGACGATGCCGCCGGCTGCGCCGTGATCATGGAGGCCGTGCGCATCCTTCAGGAGCTCGGGGTCAAGCCAAAGCGCACGATCCGCATCGCCCTCTGGACTGGCGAGGAGCAGGGGCTTCTCGGCTCGCTCGCCTACGTGGCCGAGCACTTCGGCTCCTGGTCCGGTCCCGAGGACCCCGAGCGCAGGAAGTGGCTCTCGGTCCGGCATTGGAAGGACGAGGGCAAGCTGTCCCTCCTCCCCGGGCACGGCAAGCTGTCGTCCTACTTCAACATGGACGCCGGCGGCGGGAAGATCCGCGGCATCTATGCCGAGGAGAGCGCCGCGGCAGGACCGATCTTCGACGCCTGGCTCGCCCCCTTCCACGACCTCGGCGCCGACACCGTGACTCTGCGCCGCACGGTCGGCATGGACCACGAGTCGTTCCTGGACGTGGGCCTGCCCGGCTTCCAGTTCATCCAGGACAGGCTTGACTACATGGCGCGCACCCACCACTCGAACATGGACGTCTACGACCACCTGGAACGGGACGATCTGGTGCAGGCTTCGGTCGTGGTCGCCTCGTTCCTCTACAACGCGGCCATGCGCCCGGAGAAGCTCCCGCGGCCATCGCTGCCCAACCCGAACCCTTCCCGTCCCTGACACGTATAAGATCCCCCGGGAGGTCAACGGATGCATATACGAAAACTGCCGCTCGCCCTGAGTCTCGCCCTGGTCCTGACGGCCCAGGGCCTCGCCGCGGCGGCCCTGAAGGTCTCGCCGCCGGCGCTGAAGATCGAGCAGCGCCAGCTCGCCAACGGGATGAAGGTCATCCTTCACGAGGACCGCTCGGTCCCGGCCGCCAACGTCCAGGTCTGGTACCACGTCGGCTCCAAGGACGAGCGCCAGGGACGGAGCGGCTTCGCCCATCTGTTCGAGCACATCATGTTCAAGGGCTCGGAGAACGTGGCGGCCGAGGAGCACATCAACTTCATCAATTCGATCGGCGGGCGCTTCAACGCCACCACCGATTTCGACCGCACGCTCTACTTCCAGACCTTCCCGAGCCAGTATCTGGAGCGGATCCTCTGGATGGAGGCCGACCGCATGCGCTCGCTCAACGTATCGGAGGAGAACTTCGTCTCCGAGCGCGACGTGGTCAAGGAGGAGCGGCGGATGCGGATCGAGAATCCGCCCTTCGGCCGGCTCTTCGAGGTAGTGCTGGACAAGACGTTCTCCACCCATCCGTACCGCATCCTCCCCATCGGCAGCATGGTCGACCTGAACGCCGCCACGATCGAGGACGTGCGGGAGTTCCACCGCACCTATTACGTCCCCAATAACGCCACGCTCGTAGTCTCCGGCGACTTCCAGGCTGATGAAGTACTGGGTTGGATCGAGAAGTACTTCTCCCCGATCCCCAAGGGGCCGGCGATCCCGCGCAACGTCCCCAAGGAGCCGGCGCAGACGGCCGAGCGCCGGACTGTCGAGTACGACGCCAACACGCCGCTGCCCGCGGTGATCTTCACCTACCACATGCCCGAGGCCGGGAACCCGGACCTCTACGCTCTCCAGGTGGCCGCGAACGTGCTCTCCAACGGCCAGAGCTCGCGCCTCTACCGCAAGCTGGTCTACGACCAGCAGATCGCCCTCCAGGCCGGCGGCGAGACGATCGTCCTCGAAGACCCCGGGGTGTTCTTTTTCTTCGCCATCCTCCAGGCAGGCAAGACGGTCGAGGAGGCCGAGAAATCCCTGGCCGAAGAGGCGCAGCGCCTGATCGCCGAGGCGGTGCCGCAGGAGGAGCTGGAGAAAGCCAAAAACCAGCTCGTGGCCGGCGAGGTCTTCGAGCGTCAGACCGTGCAGGAGAAGGGCACCGCCATCGGCTATGCGAGCGTGATCCTCAAGGATGTCTCGCGAGTGGACAAGGACCTCGCCGAGCTTCAGAAGGTCACAGCCGCGGACGTGCAGCGGGTCGCGAAAACCTACTTCCGGCCCGAGAACCGCACGGTGGTTCACATGTTGCCAGCGGCCATGAAGCCCGGCGCGCAGGAGAAGCAGCCATGAAGATCATCAGCACCTCCCTCGCTATCGCATTCGTGGCTACTTCTGCTTTCGCGCAGCAGAAGCAGACCCCGCCCCCGCCGAAGCCGGCCAAAGAGATCCACTTTCCGGCTTTCGAGGAGAAGACGCTCGCCAACGGCCTGCGGGTGGTGGTGATCGAGCAGCACGAGACCCCCTCCATCAGCCTGCGGCTGCTATTCCCGGGCGGCAAGGTCCACACGCCGGCCGGCAAAGCGGGTCTGGCGGATGCCACGGCCGCGCTGATCCGGGAGGGGACCGCCACCCGCTCGTCGCAGCAGATCGCTCAGGCGATCGACACGGTGGGCGGCGAGCTCAACACGAACGCTGCCCTGGAGTCCGGCTTCGCCACGGTGCGCGCGACCTCGGACCAGATCGACCTGGGGTTGGACCTCCTCTCGGACGTGATCCTGCGGCCGAGCTTCCCGGCCGAGGAGTTGGAGCGCTGGCGCAGCCAGACGCTGAGCGGCCTGCAAATCCAGCAGACCGATCCCGAGTACATCGCGGACTCCGCCTTCGAGCGGCTGGTCACGGGCGGCCATCCCTATGGTCTGCCGGCGGGCACGCCCGAGTCGGTCAAGGGGCTGACGCGGGACGACCTGGTCGCCTTCCACAAGCGGCAGTACGTGCCGAACGATTCGATCCTGGCGATCGTCGGCGACGTCAAGGCGGCCGATGCCTTCGCCAAGGCGGAGCGCTTCTTCGGCGGCTGGCCGAAGGGTGCGGCGCCGGCCATCCCAAAGGTCAAGCAGGCGGAGGCGAAGCGGCAGATCGTGATCGTGGACAAGCCGGACGCGGTGCAGACGCAGATCCGCGTCGGCCAGGTCGGGCTCGCCTACCGCGATCCCGATCACTTCGCCGCGCAGGTCTACGACGCGGTGGTCGGCTCGAGTTCGAACTCGCGCCTGTACGAGGAGGTGCGGCGCAAGCGGGGCCTGTCCTACGGCGCGTTCAGCGAGTTCCGGCTGCCGAGCGAGCCCGGCTGGTTCCTGGCGAGCACGTTCACCAAGACGGAGTCCACGGCCGAGGCCCTCGGACTGGTGCTGGAGGTGCTCGAAGGCATGGGCAAGACGCCGGTCCCGGCCGAGGAGCTGGGAGCGCGCAAGACCTACCTGACCGGGGCCTTCCCGCTGGAGATCGAGACCCCGGACGGCATCGCGGCCAAGGTGCTGGAGGCGATGAAGTTCGGCTACGGACGGGAGTACCTGGAGAGCTACCGCGACAAGCTCGGAGCCGTGACGGCCGAGCAGCTCGAGGGCTTCGCCGCGCGCCGGCTCCACCCCGACCGCATGCTGATCGTCCTGGTGGGCAACGCCAAGACCTTCGCTGCCGACGTCGAGAAGCGCTTCGGCAAGGCCGAGGTGATTTCCGCGGCCGAGTTGGACCTGCTCCAGCCCGGGCTGCGGAAGGCGGTGGTTCAAGGACAATAAGGACAACAAGGACTCCAAGGACGAGTCTTGTGTCCTTGGAGTCTTTTCTACCGCGGCGGCTTGTTCCGCCAGACTCGCCAGTCGTCGTTGAACAGGATGCTGAGCACCAGGGCGAAGCCGCAGAAGGCGGCCAGTAGGAAAAGGATCATCGCGAGGCCCGGGTAGCCGAAGAGGGTGAAACTGGTCCTCACCTGCATCAGCAGCGCGGCGCCCACGATCAGGGCCGCGAGCACCAGTCCCGTGGCGATCCGGTTGGCGATCTTCTGCAGGTTGTCCATCAGCCGGCTCTCGTCGAAGGCGTTCACCTTGAGCTCCAGCCGGTTTCCGGTCAGCGTGTCGAAGAGCTTGTTGAGCCGGCCCGGGAGCTGTTGCACCAGCTCGTACATCTCCAGGCTCGAGGAGAACAGCGCGCTCGGCGAGAGCCGTTTGAGCATGTGCCGCTGCATGATCGAATCGCTGTGGCGGTGCACGCTCTCGGTGGGATTGAACTCGGGATCGAGCGCCCGCGAGACGTCGTCCATGTGGAGCAGGGCCCGGCCCAGCAGGGTCAGCTCCGGCGCCGGACGGATGCCGTTCTCCGCGGCCTTGCGCGAGAGGCCCATCACGATCCGCCCCACCTTGATCTGCTCGGCCGTGGCGTCCTGAGCTACCGCAACGAGGTCCGAGATCTCCCTCTGGAAGCGCGTGTCGTCCGCCCCTTCCAGACGGGTGCCGAGCTGCATCACGATCTGGGCCACGTCGTTGCCGCGGCCGTCGGTCACCGCCAGGATGAGCTTGAGCAGCTTCTCCTGCATCTGCGGGTCGATGCGCGACACCATGCCGAGGTCGAGAAGCGCTAGCCGGCCGTCGCGGGTGACCAGGAGGTTGCCCGGGTGCGGATCGGCATGGAAGAAGCCATCCACCAGGATTTGATCGAGGTAGCACCGGCAAAGCTCGTCAGCCAGCGCCCGGCCATCGAAGTCGATGCGGGCGAGCGGCGACATCTCGGTGATCTTGGTGCCCGCGATGTAATCCATCGTCAGGATACGCGAGGTCGTGTAGTCGTCGACCGGCTGGGGCACGACGATCCGCTCGTAACGCCGGAGGTTGTTGCCGAGGGTCACCAGGTTGAGGGCCTCGCGGCGGTAATCGAGCTCGCGCAGCAGCGCCTTGCGGAACTCCTCCAGCATGTCCTGGAAGGCGAAGCGCCGGCCGACATCAGTGTGCTTGTCGATGAAGCCGGCCATCTCGCGGAAGGCATCCAGGTCTTCCAGGATGATCTTCTGGATACCCGGGCGCTGCACCTTGACCACCACCTCGCGGCCGTCGCGCAGCTTCGCCCGGTGGACCTGCCCCAGGGAGGCGGCGGCCAGCGGCACGTTGTCGAAGTCCGCGAAGGCCTTGGACAGGCGCACCCCCAACTCGGACGAGACGATCTCCTCGACCTCGGCGAAGGGGAAGGGGGCGATGTTGTCCTGCAGGCGAGACAGCGCGTCCAGGTAGGGCTGCGGCAGGAGGTCGGACCGGGTTGAGAGGAGCTGGCCGAGCTTGATGAAGGTCGGCCCCAGCTTCTCCAGGTCGCGGGCGAGCTGCTCGGGATCGCCGGAGATCACGTCCGCGGATGCGGAGTCGTCCTGCGGCAGGTTCTCGTCCACCTGAATGGCCTGCGCGAGGTCGGCGCGGCCATGCCGGATGAGCAGCGAAGCGATATCTTTGTACCGCTTCAGATGATGGGTCGTCAGAGTTCCGATCATCGAGTCCTCGTCGTTAACCGCAGTACAGCACTTCGTGTAGGTGCAATGGGTGTGCCATGGAGACGGCGGTAACATCCGCGGCGCTCCCGCGTAATGGATGAAGCCATGTACCGTGCCTCTGTCTTCCTGGTCCTGTCCCTCGGTCTCTCCCTCCTGATGGCCCTCCCCGCCGCCGCCCGGCGGGAGAAGCTCGCCTTGCGCGCCGCAAGCCTGGAGCTGCCCGGCGCGCCTGCGTCCGTGGTGGCCGCGGACATCAACGGAGACGGCCTGCGCGATCTCGCGGTGGTCATCGCCTTCACCCGCTGGGGGGAGGTCGGCATCGAGGAGTCGATCAAGATGGATGACGTCGAGGGGCTGGTCGAGGTCCTCACGGTCATCCCGTCCCTGGTGGACCACCGCGAGCTGCGGGTGTTCCTGGGCCTGACCGGCGGCGGCTTCGACCCCGCGTCACGGTCGGTGACGATCGAGCCCTCGGTGCTCTCGCTGGAGGCGGGACCTCCTGGCGCTCCGGTGGTCGCCCTCACCGACGAGGGCCTCTCCGCGCTCCGCCTCCGTGACGGCAATCTCTCTTTCGAGCCACTGATCCAGGAGAGGCCGGTGCTCGCTGGAACCGGCACGTTTCTCCCCAACCTGGGTCTCGTGAAGGATCTGGACGGCGACGGACGGATGGACGTGCTCCTCCCCACGGCGGAGGGAGCGTCGGTCTATCTCAGCGGCCCGGAGGGGCTGCGGTCCGAACCGGCTTCCCGTCTGCGCTTTCCCCTCGATGGTCTCCAGGGCCGCTCGCGGCGTACCCTCTCCCTCTTCCATCCGCTGCCCGAGGTGCGGGACGTCGACGGCGACAAGCTCCCCGACCTGGTGCTGCGCCACGCCAGCGGCCAATGGGACGGCTTCCGGGTGCTGCGCAACCGGGGCGGCGGGCGCTTCGCCGAGGCTGTCGCTCCCTTGGGCGAGCATTTGGAAGACCGGCCCGACCCGACTAAGACCCCGATCGTGACCTGGTTCGGGGACCTCGACGGCGATGGCCGGGCCGAGTACGTGACCCAGGAAGAGCGCGGGCCGGGCGAGGACGCGGGGATGCGGGAGGAGATGAAGCATGCGAAGCGGCCGAAGTTCCTCTTCCGCGTCCATCGCTCGCGTCCGGACCTGGGGATGGAGCCGAAACCCTTTCAACAGTTCGAGGCAGAGGGCTACGCGTTCGATACCAGCGGTGAGAGCGGCGACGGTGAGGTCGGAGTCGAGATGGCGATGCCCGCCGGGTTCCAGGACCTGAACGGCGACGGCCGGATGGATCTGATCGCCCTGACGCTGGACTTCTCCATGCTCCAGGCGGTGAAGGTCCTGACGGTGCAAAGGATCAGCATCGGGATCGACTTCCACGTCCAGTGCCAGGGGCCGGGCTCGAAGTTCGCGCCGGTCAAGGGGCTCGATTTATCGGGCAAGTTCAACCTCAACCTGAGGAACCTGCAGATCGGCCAGATCTCGCAGTTCGCCGGGGACTTCGACGGCGATGGCCGGGCCGACTTCACGCAGATGGGCCGGGGCAAGAGCGTGACGATCCACCGCGGCCGGCCGGATTGCTCGTACCCGGCGCAACCCGATCTCACCCTGGAGCTGCGGGAAGCGCCCCGCGACCTCGCGCTGGTGCAGGTCCGCGATCTTGACGGCGACGAGCTGACCGATCTCCTGGTGATCCAACCGCAGGTGGTCAAAGAGGCGAATGTGACTCCGCCGGTGCGGCTCGACCTGTATCTCAGCCGGGGAGAGTCATGAAGAGAACGCTCGCGGGGCTATCTCTCTTGCTCCTTCTGTTGATCCTCATCTCGGGCGCGAAGAAGCCAACCACCCCTCCCCCGCCACCGCCGGTCGGAGTGACCGTCGCCCGGAGCGGAGCCGCGGAGGTCGTCCGCGCCGTGCTGCCGGGCTTCCTCACCGGGATTGAGCTACCCCGGGGAGCGAACGGGAAGCTGGATGTCGTCGTTCTCCTGCGCGCAGCGGCAAATAAAGATGATACCGAGGTGTGGAATCCCTCCGAGGAATCGCTGGACGAGGGTCCTCCCGGCGCGCGCTCCCTTCAACTCCTCGATCTCGCGGGTAGCCTACGTCCCCTGCTCCCAGAGGTGCCGACCGGCACGCTTGGCGCCCTGGACCTGGACGGCGACGGCGCCGAGGAGATCCTGCTGGGCAACAAGGGGGAGCTGCGCTCGCTCGGCTCCGCCGGCAGGCCGTCGGAAAAGACGATCCTCGACCTCTCCGCGACCGAGCTGCGCTTCCCCTCCCGCTGGCGGGATCAGCAGATGGCCGGCATTCTCGCGGGCGGCGTGGGGACGGTCCGCCTGTACCTCCCCAACGGCGGCGCGCTGGCACCTTCGGCAGAGCGCAACCTTCCCTCCCATGCCACGCGCGAGCGCTGGGGCATCCGTCTCACCAGCCCGCGGGTGCGCGCCTTCCGGGGGGATGGCAATCTCCTGGCCGCGGGTCCCGAGGCGCAGGGCAAGCAGCGCCTCCGCAGCCTTTTGATCGGAGCGGAGTCCACCACCGAGATCTGGTCGCTCCTCCCTGCATCCGAGGAGGTCGACACCTCCTGGTACGTGAAGATCGACGGCCGGCCGACCCTGATCGTCACCACCAACAGCGCGGACAAGATCGGGATCTTCGAGAGCAAGAAGCTGCGGGTCTTCCCCCTGACGTCCGACCGCACCCGCGCCGGCCGGCGTCCGCTGCTCGCCACGCAGACCACGAGCCACCGCTGGCTTCCGGTCGCCCCCATCGTCACCGACGTGGACCGGGACGGCAAGGACGACCTCGTGGTGCTCCAGCTCGACGGCATGGGCGGCGGCGAGATCATCGCCGAGACCTTCTTCGGAAGGGGTGACGGCCGCTTCGACATCCAGAGCCGCCGCCAGAAGTGGGACCTGCAAACCCGGGACTTCCACTATGGCCACGACCTGACCGGCGACGGCATCGCCGATCTCGTGATCGTCGAGCCGCGGAGGCTGGTCGTCTTCCCCGGCACGAAGGAGCCGCGAAAAGCGCTCGTGGAACGGAAGCCGCTGGAAGTCCCGCTCAATCTCGCGGAGGAGGCTGGCATTCGCGGCCTGCGGGTCGCCGACCTGGACGGCGACGGCCGGAACGAAGCGGTCCTCACCGGCTCCGCGGGGACTGGACGGGACGTGGTGATGGTGGTGCGGTTCCACTGATCATCCTTTCCCGGTAATACCGGACCGGCACCGGTCCCATCTCCATCATGCCGTCGAGAAAAGCCTTGATCCGGAACGCCTCACCCTTGGCTTTCCGGACGTCTTCATAGAGCCCCTGCACCTCGCGGTCGCCCAGGTAATAGAACGTTAGCTGCGGGGACGAGGTGATGGCGCGCACCCACATGTTGCCGGCGAACTGCTCATCCTGCAGGGCCTGCTCCTTTACATAGCGCAGGACCGCGTCGCGGCTCATATCCTGGGTGTTGACCCGGATGTCCACCGCGGTACGGGCGATGTTCTCGAGCTGCTTCTTCAGGTGGGCAAGGCGGTCCAGAGGGCCGCCCCAGCCGAGATCGAGCAGCAGGCGCTCCGAAAAGGTTCCCCAACCTTCCACGTATACGCCGTCCGAGAAGAGAGCCCTCACCTTGCGCGGATGGCGCGCCGCCCACTTGAGCTGCACGTAATGTCCAGGAACCATTTCGTGCGGCGTGATCATCCGATTGAAGTGACTGTTGAAGTCACGGAAGAACGCGGCTTTCTCTTCGGGCGTCGCGCTGTCGGGGACCGTCGGTAAATAGAAGAGCGTGTCCGCCTCGGGCGCGAAGGGACCCGCGGGATAAACCCCGCCCACGGCCTGGCCGATGAAGAAAGAGGGCGAGCGGTCGATGTAAAGCGTCGCGGGATCGGGCAGGGTCATCAAACCCTTACTCCGCACGAATTCGAGCGCCTCGGGCACGAGCTTGCGGTAGTCGGTCACGAACTCGTCCATGTTGGCGGCGTGATCAGCCGCGACGCGCTCGAAAAGGCGGCGGAGCAGCTCGCGGTCATCCGCCGGCTCGTCGACGCCCGGCATCAGCTCTTTCCAGACGCTCCGCCCGTAGGCCGCGGCCTCGGTCCGTTTCGCGATCAAAGCGGCCTCGGCCTGCGCGAGCACGCGCTCCACCGGCTCCTCCACTCCGGTCACGAGGCGGAAGCGGGCGGCGTAGTCCTTCCCCAGGCGGGGATAGCCCTTGGCCTTCTTTTGGAGACCATCCAGGAACACAGCCAGCTCGTCCAGAGCGGCAGCGGCTTTCTCCCCCGTCGTCTTCAGCCCCGGAGCGTCTCCTGCCTTGGGGAACCCCTCGCGGTAGAACTGCGCGGAGCCGCGCAGGATGTTGGCCGCGATGCCGCAGATCTCCGGCGCAATGAGGGCAGGATCGCCCAGATCCAGGGCTTGCCGCGCCTGCTTCGCGAGCCGTGGTAGCTGCCCGGCACGTTCCGCGGCCCGGGACAGCCGCTCGTTTTTGGGAAGATCATCACGGACCAGGAGGAAGACCGTGGCATCGCCCACGATCCCGGTCCAGAACAGGGGATCACGCCCTGGCCGATCCTGGGTGCCGTACTCGAAGGCTTCCAGCTCGGCCTGCCGCAGGAGCAACTCGGCGTCCAGGCGGTCCTCGAAGGAGATCGAAGGCGCCTCCAGGATCCGGCGGAGGCCTTTCGCGGCGCCGCGGTTGTACTTCAGCCACGCATACCGGCGCGCGGGCGAGATGTCCTCCAGCCGCCGGTCGAGGTCGTGCCGGCCGGCCGCGGTCGCCTTGCTCGGGTACATGTCGAAGTAGTGCTCCAGGTAGCTCTCCTGGAATGTGGCAGCCGTGGCGGGGTTAGCGAGGAGGAGAAGGAGGGCGAGGACGGGTCTCATGGGCGGCAGGATACCTGGGGTTGAAACCCCAGGCTAGAAGAGTATCGCCCCCTCGGGGGGCGAGCTTCCAAAGCATCTATGACGAGGCGCAGCCTGCTGCGCCTCCAGCCCCGGGGGGCTGTACTTTTCTAGCCTGGGGTTTCAACCCCAGGCGGGGGTGAGGGCTACAGCCTCATCCCCCCGCGGTTCATACACCGTTCATACCGCGCGCCCACACTGCGACCATGAAAGCCCTCCGGATTGCCTGGACCGATTCCCGCTATCGCCTCGCGGCCTGGCTCATCGTCGGCCTGATGGGCGTGTCCCTCACCGTTCGCCTCTCCCTCCTCTTGTTGCAGCACGCTTTCGCCCGCAACGGGTTCGTCCCGGTGCTCGAATCGATCGGCGCGGGCGAGGTGTTCGATACAGAGGCCGCCCTCTGGCTCGCCGCTCCCCTCGTCCTCTACCTGTTCCTGGTGCCTGAGCGCTGGTTCCGCCACCGCGCCCAGCGCGCCTTGGTCCTCGGGATCTCGGGCCTGACGGTGTTCATCCTCCTCTTCGTGGCCGTGGCCGAGATCTTCTTCTTCCAGGAGTTCAATGGCCGGTTCAACTTCGTGGCCGTGGACTACCTGATGTACCCCACCGAGGTCGTAGAAAACATCTGGGAGAGCTACCCGACCGGGCTGATCCTCTCCCTGCTCGCTGTCATGTCTGCCGGGGTCGCACTCCTCCTCCGGCGGCCTTTGCGCGGAGCGTGGCGGCTGCCCCTGTCGTTCGGCCGGCGCAGCGCCGCGGCGATCAGCTTCTTCCTGATCCTGTCCGTCCTCACGCTGGGGGTGCCCGCGTCACTGGCGCACGTGTCGGAGGACCGGGCGCTGAACGAGATCGCAGCGAACGGCTACCTCTCGTTCTGGCGCGCCCTGCTCGGCAGCGATGCACCCTACGAAGGGCTGTACGCCTCGCGCGCTCCCGGCGTCGCGTTCGGCCGCCTCCGCCACCTGCTCGCCGAGCCCGCGGCCGTGCCGGCCTCGTTCGTGCCGGGCTCGACCCTGCGCCACATCCGGCCGCTGGCCCCAACGCGGCGCCTCAACGTGGTCGTGGTGCTGGAGGAGAGCCTCGGCTCGGAGCTGGTCGGCACCCTGCACCCGCGCCCGGTCAGCCTGACGCCAAGCCTCGATGCCCTGGCTTCCGAGGGCACGCTCCTCACCCGCGCCTTCTCGACCGGCAACCGCACGATCCGCGCCCTGGAGGCCACGACGTCGTCGCTCCCCCCTCTCCCCGGCATCTCGATCGTGCGCCGGCCGCAGTCGAAGGACCTCTTCACCCTGCCCGCCTTGCTGCGCGAGCACGGCTACCAGACGATGTTCGTCTATGGCGGCCGGGCGCTGTTCGACGGCATGGGCAGCTATATGCGGAACAACGGGATCGACCGCGTCGTCGAGCAGAAGGACTTCCCCGAAGACGCGTTCCGGACCGCCTGGGGGGTCTCCGACGAGGCCATCTTCGACCGCGCCCTGACCGAGATGGACGCCATGCACGCCCAGGGCAGGCCCTTCTACACCCTCGTCCTCTCGGTCACGAACCACCGGCCGTTCAGCTTCCCCGAGGGACGGATCGCCTGGGATGCAAAGCTGAAGAGCCGCGAGAACGCGGTGCGCTACGCGGACTGGGCGCTCGGCCGGTTCGTGCGCCAAGCGCGGGAGCACGCCTTCTTCGAGGACACGCTCTTCGTGCTGATGGGCGACCATGGCGCCCGCGTGTACGGCGCTGCCGAGATCCCGCTGGGGAGCTACGAGGTGCCGATCCTGTTCTACGCCCCGGGCGTGGTGCCCGCCGGCCGCCGGGTGGACACCCTCGCCTCGTCGCTCGACGTGCCGCCCACGGTGCTGGGCCTCCTCGGGCTGGCGTACGACTCGAAGTTCTACGGGCACGACGTCCTGCGCGTGGACCCCTCGGCCGGGCGGGCGCTGATGACGCACAACAACGAGATCGCGATGATGCGCGGCTCGCGCATCGCCGTCCTCGGCCTGCACCGCTCGGCACAGCTCTTCGACGTGGCGCCCGACGGCAGCTTCATCCGATTTCCGGCGGCGGACGGCGCCGGCCGCGAGCTGATCGAGGACGCCATTGCCTACTACAGCGGCGCGGATAACGCCTACCGCACGGGCGCCTATGCCATGACCCGCAACCCCGCCGAGCGGCTGGCTGCGGAGCGTTGAAGGAGAACGCGATGTACTGCCGTTTCGCTCTCGCCGCAGCCCTGCTCTGGCTCGCTGTTCCGGCCGGCGCGCAGGACGCGCCCGCCGTTCCCCCGGACGATGTCCTGGAGAGCCAGGGCGCGACGATCGGGGAGGTCTCGGTCCACGTCGGAGACGTGTTCGACCCCAGCATCCCGGAGGAGGACCGGAGCCTGTTCCGGCTCGCCAATCGCCTGCACCGCACCACCCGCGAGGGCGTCATCCGCGATCAGCTCCTGTTCCGCAGCGGCGACCGCTACTCGCCCCGCTTGGTGGCCGAGTCGGAGCGCATCCTGCGCAAGGACCGCTATCTCTACGACGCGAAGATCCGGCCCGTGCGCTATGACGGTAACCGGGTCGACCTGGAGGTCGTCACGCGGGACGTCTGGACCCTCAATGCCGGCTTCGGCTTCGGGCGCAGCGGCGGCGCGAGCTCGAACAGTGTGCAGATCCAGGACACCAACCTCCTCGGCACCGGCAAGAGCCTCACCCTGCTGCACTCCTCGAACGTGGACCGCACCACCTCCCTGCTGCGCTACGACGACCCCGGGGTCCTGGGCAGCCGCGTGCGACTGGGCCTCGCGGCCTCGAATAACAGCGACGGCAGCCTGCGCATGCTCGACGTGGCCCGCCCCTTCTACTCCCTGGAAACCCGCTGGTCCGCGCGCCTGATCGCGCTCTCGGAGAGCAAGGTGGACACGCTCTACGAGCTCGGCCACGCCGCGGAAGGCTTCCGCCACGAGCAGGACCGCCTGGAGATCGAGGGCGGTGTCTCCCAGGGCCTGGTGGACGGCTGGACCGACCGCTGGACCGCAGGGCTCACCTGGCGGCGCGACCGCTTTTCGCTGGCCGACGGACATTCGCTGCCGGCCTCGCTGCCCGGGGAGCGCATTCTCGCCTACCCATGGATTGCCTGGGACCGCATCGAGGACCATTTCCTGGAGACCCACAACCTCGACCAGATCCAGCGCACCGAGGACCTCCAGCTCGGCGGCCGGCTCCATGCCCGCCTGGGCTTCGCCTCGCCCTCGTTCGGCGCCACCGAGGACGCAGCCGTCTTCGACGCCGCCGCGGCCACCGGCTGGAAGCCCAGCCCGGACCAGACCGTGCTCCTCTCCTCCGACCTCGCCGGCCGCTGGGGACGGGACGGCGCCGAAGACCTCCTGGCGAGCGGCGGCGCGCGCTACTACTGGCGCGACTGGGGCGAACACCTGCTCTTCCTGACCCTGGAGGGGGCTGTGGCCCGCAACCTGGACCCCGAAAAGCAGCTCCTCCTGGGCGGCGACAGCGGCCTGCGCGGTTATCCCCTCCGCTACCAGGACGGCGACGCCCGGATGCTCTTCACGGTCGAGCAGAGGTTTTTCACCGGGTTCTATCCGTTCCACCTCCTCCATGTCGGCGGCGCCGTGTTCTTCGACGCGGGCCGCACCTGGGGGGGCGGCGCGAGCGAGCTCGGGCTGCTGCGCGACGCGGGCATCGGCCTGCGCCTGTCGTCGAGCCGCTCGGGACTGGGCAACGTGATCCACGTCGACCTCGCCTTCCCGCTGGACGGCGACCCGTCGATCCGCAGCACCCAGTGGCTGGTGACGACCAAAGCCACTTTCTGACCGCCGGGTTAGGATGGTCTTGTCGGCTCCCGCCGCAGCGCCACGTACGCCGAAGGCACCGCGAACAGCGTCACCAAGGTGGAAAATCCCAGGCCGCCGATGACCGCCAGCGCGAGCGGCTTTTGCAACTCGGCGCCGGCACCCAGGCCGAGGGCAAGCGGCAGCAGGCCGAACAGCGTGCAGAGGGTTGTCATCAGGATCGGCCGCAGGCGCACGCGCGCCGCGTGGGCGACCGCATCGATGAAGGCCCCCCCCTCTTTATGCAGCCGGTGGGCATAGTCGAGCATTACGATGCCATTCTTGACCGCCAATCCCACCAGGAGGATCAGGCCCATGGCGGAGGAGACGTCCAGCTCCGAGCCGGCGAGCCGCAGGAGGAGGAAGGCGCCGCCGAAAGAGAGGGGGGAGGCGAGGAGGAGGATGAGCGCGGGGGTGAGGGCACGAAACTCGATCACCAGGACGAGCAGCACCAGCGCCGCGGCGGTGCCGAAGACCATCATCAGCTCGCGGAAAGCCTGGCGCTGCGTCTCGTACTGCCCCCCGACTTCCGCGGAATAGCCGACCGGCAGCTTGAGCTTGCGCAGGCGTCTCTCGACGTCGCGCGCCGCGCTCCCCAGGTCACGCCCCTCCAGCCGTCCGGTCACCAGGGCCACCTGACGCAGGTTCTCGCGGGTGAGCTCGCCGTCGCCCGTCGCGACCTCCGCGCGGGCCACGGCGGAGAGCGGCACGAGCCTGCCGTCCGGGGTCTTCAGGGTGAGGCGCGCCAGGCGTTCGGGATCGAAGCGGTCGCGATCCCGGTAACGCACCCGCACGGGGATACTGCGGTCGCCCAACTGAAGGTCGGTCGCGGTCTCGCCGAGCCAGGCCTCGGCGAGCTGGGTCTGAACCTGCTCGATGGTGAGGCCGGCGCGGCCGGCGGCTTCCGGGTCGATCCTCCAGGTGGTCTCGGGAGCGCCCTGCTGCGGCCCGACCACATCAACCACTCCCTGGACCCCTTCGACCTCGGCCTGGACCTTCTCCGCGAGCGCGGTCAGGGTCGCCGCGTCGTCGCCGAAGATCTTCACCTCCAGCGGCTCGGCGGCCCCCTCGAGATCGCCGATCATGTCCTGCAGGAGCTGGACGAACTCCAGGTCCATGCCCGGCACGGCCTCGGCGAGCTTCGGGCGCAGGCCGGCGATCACCTCCTCGGAGCTGCGGTCGCGGTCCGACCGGGGCTTCAGCCGCACCAGGATGTCCCCGGTATTGGGCTGAGTGGCGAACAGGCCGAGCTCCGCGCCGGTGCGGCGGGAAAAGGCCGCCACCTCCGGAGTCTTCGCGAGGATGGCTTCGATCTTGCGGACCTGCCGGTCGGTTTCGGGGAGTGCGGTGCCCGGCGGGGTCTGGTAGTCGAGAACGAATCCCCCCTCGTCCATCGGTGGCAGGAAGCCACTCGGCATCCCGCGATAGAGGAGATAGCCAAGGACGGCGAGGACGATGGCGGCAACGAGCGCCAAGCGGGGGCGCGCCAGGGAGGCTCCGAGCACCCGCACGTAGAAGCGCTCGACGCGGTCCGGCCGCTCGTCCCGGGCATGCTCGCCATGGCGGTAGGCGAAGCGAGAGAGGAGCGGGATGAGGGTGAGCGACAGGACGAGCGAGATCAGCACGGAGACCGAGAGGGTCAGCGACAGGGCGCGAAAGAACTGGCCCACCACGCCGGAGAGGAAGCCAAGGGGGGCGAGCACGACGACGGTCGTCAGGGTGGAGCCGACGACCGGCGCGATCAGCTCCTCCGTCGCTTCCTCGATCGCCGCCTCGCCGCGGCCACTGCGCAGGCGGCGGTGGATGTTTTCGACCATCACCACCGCGTCGTCGATCACCAGTCCGATCGCGACCGCGAGGCCGCCCATCGACATCAGGTTGATCGACTCGCCGAACAGCTTCATGAAGAGGAAGGTCGAGAGCACGGTGAGCGGCAGGGTGATCGAGGCGATCAGGGTCACCCGCCAGTCGCGCAGGAAGAGGAGCAGGACCAGCACGGCGAGCGCGCCGCCGATCAGGATGGCGTCGCGCACGTTGGCGATCGCGGTGGCGACGAGCTCCGCGAGGTCGTAGACCTTCGACAGGCGCAGCCCCGACGGAAGCGTGCGGGTAAGCTCGTGGAGCGTGTCCTCGATTCCCGCCTTGACGTCCAGGATGCTTGCGCCCGGCTGCTGCGAGACGCTGACCACGGCGGCGTCGCGGCCGTTGCCGGTGACCAGGGTGGTGCGGTCCGGCGCGCCGGGGAAGACGGCCGCCACGTCGGCCACCCGCACGGTCGCTCCGTTGCGGACGGCGACCGGCGTGCGGGCGATCTCGCCGGCGGAGCCCCAGAGCCCGGAGGCGAGCACCAGGTGCTCCATCCCGCCCGCGGCATACCGGCCCACCGGAGCCAGGCGGTTGGACGCGCGCAGGGCGGTGACCACGTCGTCGACGGTCAGCCCGGCGGCGAGCAGCCGGGCCGGATCGACCGCCACCTGGATCTCCCGTGTATCGGTCGCCGACACCTCGACCCGCCCCACGCCCGGGACCCGCGACATCGCCGGCCGGACGACGTAGAAGGCATAGTCGTTCAGGTCGGGGGTCGGCAGGCCGCCGGTCAGGTTCAAGCTGAGCATCGGGAAGGCGGAGACGGTGAGGCGCTCGACGGCGAGCTCGGTGTCCGCCGGCAGATCCTGGCGCACCTCGGCGACCCGGTTCTGGAGCTCCTGAAGGGCGAGTGCCATGTCGGTCTTGGGTGCAAACTGGGCCGAGATCTCGGTGGCGCCCCGGAAGGTCCGCGAGCGCACCCGGCGGACGCCGGGGACCTCCATCGCCGCCTGCTCGAGCGGTCGGGTCACCGAGGTCATCATGGCCTGGGCGGGCAGCGAGCCGCTGCGGGCGATCACCAGCAGGCGCGGGAACTGGAGGGGCGGATAGATGTCGCTCGGCAGCGACGACAGGACCACGGTCCCGGCCCCGGCGAGCAGCAGGGTGATCAGGACGATCGCGCGCCCCTGGCGCTCAGAGATGCGGGCGAGATTCACTGCGCCGGCTCCACGGTGGCGCCGTCCGGCAGCGCCGCCTGGCCGCTCACCACGACCTGCTCGCCGGCCGTGACGCCGGAGAGGATCTCGGCCAACTTCCCGGCGACGATGCCGACCTCCACCTCGCGGCGGTGCGCCTTCTTCTCCCCGTCGACGATGAACAGGAAGCTCTGGGGGCCCTCCTGCACGAGAGCGTCGGCGGGCACGAGGATGGAGGCGGGGTGCTCCCGGCCGTCGATCTCCACGTCCACCGCCATCCCTGACGGCAGGCGGGTGGGCGCAGTGAATTCGAGCCGGACGAGGGCGGTCCCGGTGGCGGGATCGACGGTCGCCGGCCGGGCGATGACCCGCGCCTGCTCTTCGGAGTAGGAGGCGCCGCGCACCCGCGCCGGACTGCCGGCCGTGACCGGGCCGAGCTCGACCACGGGCACCGCGGCCTCGATCTGTAACCGGGAGGGGTCGATCAGGCGCAAGATCGGCTCCGGGCCGCCTGGATCGACCAGGTCTCCCGGCTCGTGGGAGCGGCTGGCGACGACGCCGTCGAAGGGGGCACGCACCACCGCGCGCTGGGAGAGGCGGGCGGCGGCGGCCGTGGCGCTTCGCGACTCGGCGACGGTCGCCTCCGCCTGGGCGAGGTCGCGGCGGGCGTCCTCCAGGTCCTTGCGGGCGGCGATGCCGCGCTCGAAGAGTCCGGAGAGGCGCTCGGCCGCCTGCCGCGCGGTGGCGAGTTGCGCCTCGGCCCGTGCCAGGTCGGCGCGCTTCGTGGCGGCCTCGGATTCCAGGCTCGGGATCTCGAAACGGACCAGCAGGTCGCCGCGGCGCACGTGGTCGCCCACCGACTTCGGCAGCTCGGCGATCCGCGCCTCCTGCGGCGGGACCACCCGCAGCTCGGCCCCGGCCGCCGGCTTGACCTGTCCGGTGGCGGCGATCACGGGATGGATCGGGCCGGTGATCGCCCGCGTGACCTTCACCGGGACGGCCTCGGTGGTATCGACCGCTTCTTCCTGAGCGTGCTTGCACGCCGGCAGGACGAGCAGTGCCAGGAGGAGGAATCGCAGGGTTCTCACGGCAGCGGCGCTCCGATCGCCCGCTCCAGGTCGGCGAGCGCGTTCTGGTAGTCGTTCCCCGCCTGCACCGCCTGGAGGCGCAGGTCATGGATGGCTTGCAGGCTCTGGAGCAGCGCGGTGAGGTCGGTCTGGCCGGAGCGGTAAGAGTCTTCCGCCATGCGCTCGACCTCGGCGGCCCGCGGCAGGACCTCGTCACGGAAGCGCAGCAGCGCCTGCCGCTGGGTCTCGGCGGCGGCGGCGGCGGACGCGACCTCGCCGCGCACCCGCGCCGCGGCGGCGTCGCGCTCGGCCTGCAGGCGGGCCAGCGTCGCCTCTTCCAGCCGCACCTGTTCCTTGCCGCGGCTGAAGATCGGCAGCGTGATGGTGAGGGCCGCGCGCCAGCCCCAGGTGAAATCCGGTGGCGCGTCGTGGAGGACCCCGGCCTCGGCGGTCAGATCGCGGACTGCCTCGGCGCGGGCCAGCTCGATCTGTGCCTGCTGCTCGGCGATACCGAGGTCGAGCACGGCGAGCTCGGTGCTCTTGGCCAGGGCGAGGTGGATCGCGGTATCCAGCAGCGGCGGCGCGGTCCCGGAATCCAGCCCGGTGCTCACCACGATCGGGCTGTCGAGCGGCCGGCCGAGGAGCGCGTTGAGCCCAGCGCGGGCGCCCGACATCTGGCCAAGCGCCTTGTCCGTCTCGTTCGCCGCCTGCACCGCGGACAGCTCGGCTTGGAGCACGTCGAGGCGCGGCACGTCGCCGAGCTCGAACCGGATGAGCGCGGCATCGCGGGCGTTCTCGGCCAGGCGTTGCAGCTCGGCGGTCTCGGCGGCGCGGCGCTGCTCGGCGGCGAGGGTGAAATAGGCCCGGCGCACCTGATTGCGGGTCTCGGCGGTCAACCGCGCGAGCTCCGCCTCGCCGCTCTGCGCCTGGGCTTCCGCGAGCGCGATCCGGCTCCTCCTCTTTCCCCCGCGCTCGATCGGCAGGGCGAGCGACGCCGCGTCGCGCGGCAGGTCGTTGGTCCTCTCGACGGTGAGATCCGGATTCGGCCGCAACCGCGCGACGTCCCGCCGCGCCTGCGCCTCTTGCCGGCCGAGGTGGGCCGCGGCCAGCGCCGGGCTCGCGGCGAGAGCTTCCGTCATGGCATCGTCGAAGCTCAAGAGGGAAACCCGCGCATCCGGCACCGGAGGTTGGAGCTGGCCGGACAGGCAGGTGGCGGATGCGAGGAAGGCGCCCAGCCAGGGGGTAAGCTTGAGGATGCGCAGAAGGTGACTCAGGATTGGTTGTGCCCGGGCTCCTCCCGGGACAATGACTGATCCGGTCCCGAGGCTAGCAGCACCAGGATGAACGGACGGTGAACAGCCTCTCGGGGTTAGGATATGGGGGTGCGACTGCTTCTCGTGGAAGACGAGCCCCTCCTCGCGCGCCACCTGCGGCGCGGCTTGCAGGAGGAGGACTACGCGGTCGACCTCGCCGCCACCGGCCGGGAGGCGCAGGAGCGGGTCGAGGGCACCGAGTACGACCTCGTCGTCCTCGACGTGATGCTCCCGGACGCCCTCGGCACCGACCTGCTCGCCCGCTGGCGGAAGGACGGTTTCCTCGCGCCCGTGCTGGTGCTCACCGCCCGCGACCGTCTGGAAGACAAGCTGCGCGGCTTCGAAGCGGGCGGCGACGACTACCTGACCAAGCCGTTCGCCTTCGAGGAGCTGCTCGCCCGGGTGAGGAGCCTGCTGCGCCGGCGGACCGCGCCTCCCTCCCAGGTGCTGCGCACCGCCGACCTGGAGCTGGACCGCAACCGGCACTTGGTCCGGCGCGCCGGGCGCCCGCTCGAGCTCACCTCGAAGGAGTTCGCCCTGCTGGAGTACCTCATGCTCCACGCCGGCACCGTCCTCAGCCGCTCGGCCCTGGCCGAGCACGCCTGGGACGAGGGGTACGACGCGCGCAGCAACGTCATCGACGTCATCGTCGGCCGGGTGCGGCGCAAGCTGGAGCGCGGGGGCTCGCCTCCCCTCCTCCACACCGTCAAGGGCGTCGGCTACGTGCTGCGGGAGCCGGGACCGGAGGACGCATGACGGGTTGGATGAGAGCATCGCGCTCGCTCCAGGGCCGCATCGCGCTGTGGTCGGGGGGCCTCTTCTTCCTCCTCTACGTCGCCGCCAGCCTGCTCGTGATCGCCATCGACAGCCGCAACCACCGCTCGCAGATGGAGGTCATGCTCTACTCCGCGGCCGAGTCGCTGGCCAGCTACTACGCCTCCTCCCACCGCCTCGACTTCCCCGAGCTGCGCGAGCTGGAGACCGCACCGTTCCCGGTCTGGATGAGGATCGTCCGCGACGGCCGGATCGTGGCCGAGACCCCGGGGACTCCGCACGTGCCGGTGATGGCGCGCTCGCCCGGCGAGATGGGCCGGGTGCAGAACGCGGAAAACGGCAACGGCTCCCGCCTGGCGGTCGTGCCGCACGAGGTCTGGAACGAGCCGGGCACGATCGTCGAGGCGATCGCCTCGCAGGAAACGCTCAGCGAGCGTTACCGGGACCTGCTCTTCGCCCTGGCCGTCACCGGGCTGCTGCTGGTCCCGCTCGTCGCCCTCGGCGGACGGATGGTGGCGGCGCAGGGACTGCGGCCGCTCGCCGACCTCGTCGTCTCGGTGCGCCAGCTCCACTCCGAGCACCTGCGGGAGAGGCTGGAGGCGCCGGGCGCGGTGGCGGAGATCGCCCAGCTCGCGGACGAGTTCAACCGCCTGCTCGACCGCCTGGAGGAGAGCGTCGACTCCATGCGCCGCTTCACCGCGGACGCCTCGCACGAGCTGCGCACCCCGATCAGCATCCTGCGCACCGGGCTGGAGGTGGCCCTGCGCAAGGAGCGTGCCGCCGAGGAGTACCGCGAGCTGCTGCGCGAGAACCTGGCGGAGATCCAGCGGGTCCAGCGCATCGTCGAGGCCCTGCTGACCCTCGCCCGCACGCCGGACGGAGAGAGGCGGCAGGCGCTCCACGGTCCGGTGGACCTCGCGTCCGTGGTCTCCGGGGCGGTGGAGGCGATCCGCCCTCTCGCCGAGGAGCGCCGGCTCGGCATCGAGGAGCGCCTCGCCCCCGCCGGAATCACGACCGTGCACGGGGATGCCGACCTGCTCCGCCTGATGGCGATGAACCTGCTCGACAACGCGGTCAAGTTCACGCCCGAAGGGAGACGGGTGCACGTGACCGTGGAAGACGGCCCGAATGGCGGTGTCCGCCTGGAAGTCCGCGACGAAGGGCCGGGCATCGCTCCCCAGGATCGGCCCTATGTCTTCGACCGCTTCTTCCGCGGCCAGGGCCGGAGCGCCGGCTCCGCGGCTGGAGGCCTCGGGCTCTCCCTGGTGCGCTGGGTGGCGGAGAGCCACGGCGGCGCGGCCCGGCTCGTCCAAAACGATAGCGCCGGTAAAGCGGGAGCCACCTTCGAAGTCGTGCTCCCGCGCCCTACAGCCGCGCCGCCGCCGCCTGCCGCTGAAGCTGCATGACGTTGGCATCCGGATCCATCACCACCTGCTCGGGCTCGAACGGGCAGCGGATCCGCGCCACCTTCTCCTCCCCCGCTCCCAGGACCAGCGTGACCCGCGCGTCCTTGTAGTCGGGCGACACCTTGCCGTCATCGCCCCAGCGCCAGCCGGCGGTGGCCGCGATCTCGACGGGCATGCGTCCGGTGCCCGCGTTCCTCACCCGCACGGTCACCTCCCACTCCCCTCCCTGCTGCACCTTCTTCGCGTCGGAGAGCTGGTACTCGGGAATCACGATGCCGAAGAACCACTGGCGGGCGAAATCGTCGAAAGCCGCCGGGTCCGGAGCGTGGCGGCGCATCACGGCCACGAAGTCCTGGATCACCGGGTGGTCCGGGTTGTTGTGATAGGTCCGGAAGTAGTCCCGCGTCCCCTCGAAGAAGCGCTCCCGGCCCATCCGGTTCATCAGCATCCACATCACCCAGGAGCCTTTGTTGTAGATGACGACGTTGTCCCCCGGCCGGAAGCGGTAGGTCCCCGCGAGGGGCTTCTCGTCGCTCGGCTGGCGGAACTCGCCGTAGTCGGTCTCGTCGCGGACGGCGAAGGCGATGCTCGGCTGCTGCCCCCGCAGCTTCTCGACGAGCAGCCGCGTGGAGAACTGGGCCGTCCCCTCGGACATGACGATGCCGCCGGGGCCCTCGCCGTCCTGGACCACGTGCCCCCACCACGAGTGCGCGGCCTCGTGCGCGGCGATCCAGAACGCGGGGTCCTGGTCGGGCAGGCGCTGGGTCAGGAAGCCGATCCCCTCGGAGAAGAAGATGTTCGTGGCGTTGCCGCGGCCGTACTGCTCCAGGTTCGGGAACTCGTTGAGCCGCAGCTCGCGCCAGGGATAGGGATGGAACCACTGCGGGAAGTACTGGCGCGCGCCGTCGAGCGCCTCCAGCATGCTGTCCACGTTGTAGCCGTGCTCCGGGTGGTGGTAGACGACCGTGCCGTTCTTCCCCCGCTTCTCCTGCCAGCGGCCGAAGGCGATGTTGAACACCCGCACGGGATAGTCGGTCACCCAGACCTCGGTGCGGCGGCCGTCCCTGACCTCGTTGCTCGCGAGCGCGCCCGTCGACGTCAACATGTACTCCGCGGGCAGGGTGATCCGCAGCCGGTGGGTGAAGGAGGACTTGTCCAGCTCGGCCTCGGTGATGCCGCGGTACCAGCCCGGCGCAAAGGTCCTCGGCTGGTGCCCGCGCCGCTCGCTCTCCAGCGGATTCTGCGGGTCGGCGCCGATGACGGGGTCGTACTTGATCACCGGCACGAAGTCGGGGTTGCGCGCCGTGACCACGCCCCCGGCCGAGGTGATGAACTCGCCCAGCCCGGTGGGTCCGCCATTGCGCGAGATCCCGGGCATGAGCTTCCCCTCGTAGCGGAAGCCCAGCCGGAGCAGGCCGCCTGGAGCCAGGGGCCGGCCCAGCCGGAACACCTGGAGGCCGTGGCTGTCCTCAGGATGGACGGGCTTGCCGTTCAGAGTCCACGACAGCCCTCTCCAGTGCATGCCTGTCGTGGCCGGGAACCAGGGCAGCGGGCGCTCCTGATCGTTGCGCAGGTCATAGAAGCCGCTCACCCGGAAGTCCCTGGAGGCGGGCTCGAGATCGATATCCAGCTCCACGTTCGCGAGGTACGGCACCGGCTCGTTCAGCCAGGTCGCGTGGTTGAACCGCCAGTAGTCCTCGCGGTGCCTGCGGACCGGGCCGCCCTGGTATCCCCCGTTCACCTGGGACCATAGGGTGAACCCGAGAGCGAGCGGCACAACCGCGAGCACCGCGGCGGTGAGCAGGGTCCGCCGCCGCTCCCCGGGCCGCCGCCCGAAGAGCGGGTGCAGCGGGTCGCGCTCCCGGCGCGCGAACAGCCGGAAGGCCAGGTAGAGGAACAGTGCCGACAGGCCGAGCGCCATCAGCCGGTTCAGGACCAGCGCCGCCCGGTCCAGGGGGAAGACGTCCATGTCCGTCCAATTGAGGCCGTTGAAGAGCGCCCAGTTGGTGACCCAGGTCATGCGGTTCGTGGCGATCGCCCAGGCGCTCAGGCCCAGGGCCGCGAAACCTGCCGCGTAGGTGCCGTACTGGCTGCGGGTCATCCCGTAGACCGCGAGCAGGAAGGAGACCCAGAGGATCACGGTCGGCGCGAGCAGCAGGCTCCAGACGAGGAGGAACGGCCAGAGCTTCATGCCGATCACGCCGCCCTGGTTGACCATCACCAGCCAGGCGGTGACCAGGGTCGCGAGGAGAGCCATGAGCACGACCACGCCGTTCGCCAGGGTCTTGCCGAGCAGCAGCGACGAGGTGCGCACCTGCGTCGGGTAGATCACCGCCGCCGCTCCCGTGGCCGGCTCCCGCCGCAGGGACTCCACCGTGTAGAAGAGCAGCAGGAGGAGCAGCGACACGGTCAGGATGCCGAGCGAGCCCGCCGCCGCGACGCCCGGGGTGAGATAGATGGCCGTCTGGGTCTCGGGGTCGGCCAGGTCGACGAAGAAGAGCGCGACCAGGTCCAGGATGACGAAGACCAGGATGTACAGGGCCGGGTGGGAGAACAGCTCCTTGACCTCGAACCGGGCCACCGTCAAGAGGCCGGACAGCCGGCCGCCGGCGCGGGAGGACATGCCGAGGACGCCGAGCGGCGCGAGCGTCGGAACCGGCGCCGCGGGGGCTTCGGCCTGGGGGTTTCGCATCCAGAGGCGCCGCCAGCCGGGAGCCTTCCTCGCGGTCTTCAGCCGGTTCGCGAAGTGGCGGCGGGAGAGGTCCACCAGGAGCAGCCCGACCGCCGCGACCCCCAGCCGGCTCAGCAGGTACGCCGCCGACCAGACGATCGGCTGGTGGTTGTAGTAGGCGATCCCGCGGTCGACGGTGAGATACGTCTGGCGCAGCCAGCGGAACCCCGCGGGATCGATCATCTGGAAGAAGAAGCGGGCGGCCGGCTCCATGGCCTGGATCCTCCACCCGAAGAAGAAGTACCAGTAGAAGACGAAGACGGCCACCGGCAGGAAGAAGACCAGGATGGCGCGTCCGCTGATCCGGCCGATGGCGAAGGCAAGGCCGGCGATGAACAGCGCGGTCGGCACCAGGATGATCAGGACCGGCACCACGTAGACGCGCAGCGAGAAGGGTCCGTAGGCCTCGGGGCGCTCCGCGTTGGGCATGCCGTGGGTGAACAAGATCGTCATCGCGACGAAGAGCGCGAGGGCGGCGAGCGTGGTGCCGAAGGCGCCGAGGAACTTGCCCCAGACGTACTCGCCGGGGGAGAGCGGCGTCGAGTGGAGGATCTCCCCCACCTTGTTCTCGGCATCGCGGATGAGCGGCGTGCCCGCCGCGATCGCTACGAAGAAGGACAGGACGAAGACGCCCATGACCGCGCACACGTAGGCGATCTGGAACTCGGAATTGACGTAGGACAGGTTGCCTCCGAGGGAGGTGCTGTTCGACTGCACCAGCCACTGCCCGCGGGAGACCATCCAGGCGTTCCAGCCCATGAAGACCACCCAGAACCAGAAGAACGGGCGACGCAGGGATTCCCGCAGATCGAGCTGCGTGACGAGCCAGAGTCGGCGGAAGCTCAAGGGCGGACCTCGTGCATGGTTGTTCCTCCATCAGGCATTACGTCCGAAGGAGGATCGGGTTTCAGGACTAAAAGGCGCGGGGTTGGAAGGTCTCAGGCACTTCTGTAGGGGCGGGTCTTGTGCCTGCCCGGGCGGGGGGAGATCCCGTTCCAAAATCCTGCTGAATCTCGTTCCCGGACGTTCCGCCCGCCCGGGCGGGCACAAGACCCGCCCCTACAGAAGAGGTGGATGTCCAAGCTCTTCGCGGAGTAGCTCGGGAACTTGGGGCGGGCGCCGCCCCTTTTAGGGGAGCGTTCGCCCCACTTGGGGCGGCCTTCGCCCTAAATAGGGGAACATCCGCCCCACTTGGGGGAACGTCCGCCCCATTTGGGGCAGTCACTCCCCCAGTTGGGGCGGCGCCCGCCCTTTTTAGGGCAGCTCTCGCCCCAGTTTGGGCAGTCGTTCCCCCATGTGGGGCGAACGTCGCCCTATTTAGGGCGAGCGTCGCCCCATGTGGGGCGGAGGCCGCCCCGTTTGCTGCCTACGCTCGTACGCGTAGAGCTACGAACGTAACATCGTCGTTGGGGGGTTTTCCGCCGGTCCAGGTGCGCGCTGCGTCTCCCAGACCGGCGATGATGTCTTCGGGGGTCCGGCTTCCCAGCTCCTTGAAGTGCTGACGCACCCGGGGATAGCCGAAGGGCTCGCCCTGATCGTCCTGCAGCTCGGGGAGACCGTCGCTCATCAGGAGCAGAGTGTCTCCGGAGGCCACTTCCAGGCTCATCTCCTGGTAATCGTAGGCGAGACCGCCCAGCGGCATTCCCTCCAGGACGATCTCTTCCACCTCGCTGGAAGCGGCGCGGTACAGCAGAGCGGGGGGCATGCCGGCGGCGGCCAGGGTGAGGGTCTTCCCGTCCATGCGGGCGAGGGTCAGGCTCATGGCCATCCGCTCCAGCTCCATGCGCTTCACGGCCACGGCGGCCTCGGCCAGGAAGTCCCTCGGCGCAGATCTTCCGGAGTCGGCGGAGAACAGGCTCTTCACCACCGTCACCATCGTCCCGGCGCGGGCGCCGTGGCCGGTGGCATCTCCCACCGCCGTGGTCAGGACGCCCTCCTCGGACAGATGGAAGTCGTAGTAGTCGCCTCCGACCTCGGTCGCGGTCTGCATGGAGACGGCGATCTCGAAGCCCGGATGGGCGGGCAGGGTCTTGGGCAGGAGGGAGAGCTGGAAGGTGCGGGCCTCTTCCAGCTCGCGGGTCTTGCGCTCGTACTCGCTGCGCAGGAGGCGCTGCTCGGTCTCCTGCTCGACGAGCTTCTCCTGGTTGGTGCGCAGGTCGCCGGCCATGCGGTTGAACGCCACGGCCAGGGCACCGATCTCGTTGCGCGACCGCACCGAGACCTGCGTCGCCAGGTCCCCCTGCGCGATCCGCTCCGCGCCCTGCTGCAGGACTCCCACGTCGCGGGTCATCCGGTTCGACAGCGGCAGGATGCCGACCAGGGCGAAGGCGATCAGGGCCATGCCGTAGCCGAAGTTGCGCGCCGCGGTGCGCTTGAGCTCCTCCAGGGATTGACGGATCGGTCGCGCCACCCCGAGGGTGAGCCCGCTCTCTTCGTCCTTGGAGGTCACGACGACCCAGCCGTCGAGGATCTGCCGGGAGGAATCGACCAGGCTCCGGGTGATCGGGAGGGCCTTGATCTTGCTCAGATCCTCCTCGCTGGCGGTGTGGACTTTGCCCTCGGCGTCGACGGCGAACGGGATCTCTCCCCGCTCGCGGCGGGTCCTTCCGAGCACCCGGCTGAGGATCTCCTCGGGACGGACCTGGACGCGGACCCAGCCGACCACGCGCCCTCCCTGCTCCTTGACCGGGGCCCCGATGTCCTTGCCGATGAGGAGGCGGGTCTCCTTGCGCTGTTTCTCGAGCCGGGCCTCCAGCTCCCGGTTGCGCGCCTCGGCCTCGCGCACCTTTCTCTCCAGCTCCCCCGTTTTCTCCGGCATCCCGGCCGCCTCGGCTGCGATCCGGTTCGCCTGCGCAATCACCAGCTGGATCTTCGGATCGTCCTGGATGGCTCCGACCTCTTTCTGGGCTCTTGCGATCTCTGCCAGGATCTCCCGGACGTCGATGACCGTTGGAGGTAACGGAGCGGGGGGAGCGGCCAGTGGGTCGCCGGACACGACGGGGGTGGGCAGCTCGGGAGGGAGAGGGGCTACCGCCGACGGCGCAGCCTGGGCGGTGGGCACGGCCGGCGTGAACTCCAGGGAGTCCACCAGGGCCGCCGATTCGCCCATGGCCCGGATCACTTCGGGGTACTCCCGCTCCATCTCCTCTTCCTCCTGATGGTCCATCAGCGAGGCGACCTGCATCTCGCCCACCCGCTCGGCGCTGCGCCCCAGCTCCGCCCGGATCGTGGACATGCGGCCGTTCATCTCCTGCGTGAGCTCCTCGGCTTCGGCTTCGACCACCTTGCGCACCGCACGCTGGGAGGAGGCGTAGGAGTAGAGGACGATCCCGGTGAGGGGCAATACGGAGAGCAGCAGGAAGGCCAGAACGAGCTGGGTGCGAATCTTCATCAGGGGTAGTTTACGGAAGTGAGTGGGGGAAGTTCCTTTATCCTTCCCGGAATGCGCTCCCTCTGCCGAGCCCTTTCCCTGGCGCTGCTGCTCGCCGCCTGCCGGGATCAACCCGAGCAGTCTCCCCCTACGGAGGCCCCCCGGCCTGTCGTGCACCCCACGGGGGAGGCGATCGACCTCCAGCAGGCCATGGCTCACCTGCGGGCGCTCGCGGCGGGCCCCCGCCCCACCGGCAGTCCCGCGGAGGCTCGCGCTGCCGCCTATGTCGAAAAGATCCTGGCGGCGGAGGGCTACCGGGTCGAGCGCCAGCCGGTCCCCCTTGCCGGCGGTGGGGAGTCAGCCAACGTCGTGGCTCTCCCCAAGCTCGATCCGGTGAAAGACCGCTACCTCCTGGTTGGCGCGCACTACGACACGGTCGTGGGGAGCCCGGGGGCGAACGACAACGCTTCAGGCGTGGCGGTCCTGCTGGGGGTCGCCCGGGTGCTGGCGGCTCGCCCCGCCAGGCTGCCGGTGATGTTCGTGGCGTTCGGCGCCGAGGAGGGCCGGCCCGGCCCTCAGCACCAATCCCTCGGCGGCTCCCGGCACTACGCTCAGGGCCTCTCTCCCGAGGCGGCGCGCAACCTTGTGGCAATGATCAACCTGGACATGATCGGCCGCGGCGGCGCGCTTCTCTCCACCCTGCGGATCAACATGAAGCGCGGTGTCCACCAGCGGATGCTCGACCTCGCCGGACGCCTCGGCGTGCCCGCGCGGGAACACCTCACGCCCCAGGTTTCGGACTCGGTGCCCTTCGCCAGCCGCGGGATCGAGACGGGCTGGCTTTGGACCGGCGTCGAACCGGCTTATCATTCCCCTTTGGATACTCCGGAGAAAATCACTCCGGAGACCCTGGACTGGGCCGGGCGCCTGACCCTGGCCACCATCCGATCCTATGAATGATGCTGAGGGAGGAAGTATCACATGAATGATTACGAGGCCGATGCCCACGCGGCCATCAAAGCCGCCTTGAAGCTAGCCGGCACGGAAGGCAAGCGCGTGGCGGTCGTGTTCGGCGCCGATTGGTGCCCCGACTGCTATGCCCTGAACCGGGCGCTCACCCACCGGCTCGTCACGCCCATCCTCGAGCCGAGCTTCATCGTCGTGAAGATCACGGTGGGCAACCGCAACCAGAACCTCGACATCATGGCCGACTACGGCATGGACGTCGTGCGCGGAATCCCGGCGATCGCGATCCTGGAGCCCGACGGCACGCTCGTCAAGGCGCAGACGGACGGCGAGCTCCGCAACGCGAGCTCACTGCTCTCCGTGGCCGAGATCGTCAACTTCTTCCACGCCTGGGCGCCGAAGCAGCCTGGGGTTGAAACCCCAGGCTAAAAAAGTACAGCCCTTCCAGGGCTGGCCTTCGGCGACCCCGCCCCGGAGGGGGCGATACCCTTCTAGCCTGGGGTTTCAACCCCAGGTTACGGCGGGCACCACGGTTTCCCTACGGCTTCCGCCTGAAGCCCTGGCGCAGGTCGAGCACCGGGCTGCGGTCGAAGAAGTTCGCCGGCCGCAGCTCGAAGCTGTGCTGCTCCAGCGGCATCACCGGCCAGTCCTCGGCCCGCGGCACGTGGTGGAAGCCGAGCGTGTACCAGAGCACGATGTCCGTGTTCTCGATCGGCCGATCCGCGGCCGTCCACGCCGGCAGACCGTCCCCTCCCTTGCTCTGGTTCACGTAGACCCCCGCGGCGTAGATCTCGTCCGGACGGTAGGGGGTCACCCAAAGGTTGTGGGTGGCGAAGAGCGCGCGCCGGGTCGGAGGATCGTCCCCGGACATCAGGTACTCGTGCGCGCTGTTGAGAGGGTCCAGCTCGTAGCCCACCGGGTAGCCCAGGCGGTTCTGCCGGGACGGGTTCACCACCGTCCATAAAGCATCACCATGATCGAGCTGCGCATCGGACTCGGTCCTGGCCACGTGCGGCACCACCTTCCAGGCGCTGCGCCGCGGGCCGGTGTCGAAGGTGACCGGCTCCAGGTCGTTGCGCACGAAGGTGTTCGCGGCGCCGTCCACGTCCAGGTCCAGACGGAAGCTGAACCAGTGATCGTGGTTGTTCGCCAGCACGTGGGGCGCGACCAGCGTGCCGTAGCGGGTGTCGGCCGCGGCCGTCGGGTCGGACAGGTGCGCGCTCTGGACGGCATCCGGCAGGTCGATGCCCGTGGCGCTCACGCTCACCCGGATGCGGCCGTCCTGCGTGAAGATCCAGTCGGTCAGGTAGTCGTAGTTGCCCACCGCGGCGATGCTGCGCACGACCAGCTCCACGGCCGGGCGGCTCTCCAGGGCGCCGGTGATGGCGTCGAAGTGCCGCCAGGCCGGATCGCCCGTGTTGCGCTCGAACACGGCCACGGCATTGGGCAGCCGGTAGAAGCCGCCGGTATCGTCCGGCAGCACGGCGTCGAGCATCAGCGCGGTCTCGGGGCAGTCGGCGCCCGGCACGAGCGGGCTGCCGTTGGCGCCGAAGCCGTACTCCCCCACGTCCATGAAGGTGCGGTAGAACCAGTTCGGATCGTCCGTCTGGTAGGGGACGAACAGCTCGGAGAGCGATCCCTGGTAGAGGACGGGGCGCTCCTGCCCGCCGTCCTTGAAGCTTACCAGAGAGAGAATGAGCCCGAGCCGCCGGTCGAGACGCTGGTGGAAGCTCCACTTCTGCCACTTGATCACGCCGCCCTCGACCGCGGCGATCTCGACGTTGCTCCCCAGGCGCTGGGCGAGCACCACCGGCTTGAGCGGCGGACGGAGCGGCTCGACCAGGCTCTGCCGGTACTCGGAAAGCTCCTGCGGCATGGGCCGCGCGCCCTCGTCGGTGACTTCCAGAACCTCGCCCGTGTTCGTGTCCACCACGGCATGGAGCCCGCCGATCGGCTGGGCGAGGAAGTTGCTCGACTCGCCGAACTGGAAGCAGGAGAGCCGCAGCAGCCGCCTTCCCTCGTGCTCCGGGATGGCGAAGTAGCCGGCGGACAGCGGCGCGCAGAAGACCTGATCGGGAGTGAGCCCGCGGGCGGCGAGCCCGGCGAGGAACTCCGGGTTCTCCGCCACCAGCCCGATGGCGCCGAAGAATTCCTCCAGGAGGATGCTGGGCTGGACGTCATGGGCCTCGTTCCACGAGACGACCACGCCCAGGGTCAGGTCGATTACGGCTTCGAAGGTGCGGGGGCCCTGCTTGATGATGGCAAAAGCCGACCGCGGCACGGGCTGGCCCGGCTGCCAGGCGAGGACGAACGCCTTGGGCGGCTCCTTGAGCGTGATCAGGGGGAAGCGGCTGGCGGGGTCTACCAGGTGTTGGTTCTGCAGAATGCTGACGGCGCGGTGGATCTCCCCGCCCGACAAGGAGTCCATCGGATGGTCTTGGGCCGCCGCCGCAATATTCGCGATACTCGAAACCAGCGCTAGCGCGAGCAGGCTCTTCTTCATGGCGCGCTCCTTTTCGTTGGGAAACATACTAGCCCGAGAAGCTGTCGAAGGTGATGTATCGTCTCGTGGACGGCGAGGGGTGAACATGCTCTACGAGAAGCTGAACGGCGACATGCGGAAGATGGTTGACCAGTACGCCCAGAAGCTCCGTCCGCTGGACTGGAACCGGCGGAGCGATCTGCTCGTCCAGGCGTCGCTGTCGTTCGGCGAGGAGCAGGCGCCGGACAAGGCTAGCCTCGCGTCGCGCGGGTTCGTCACCGCGGTCCTGGAGCGCTGGGCCGCTCCCGAGGTGGACGATCCGCGCCAGGCTCTCCTCTATCTCACCTCGCTCAACCCCGACCACCAAGCCTTGGCGAAGGACTATCTGGACAAGCACCCGGAGATGCGGGAGGTCGTGGAGCGGGAGCTGGGCGCCTTTCCCGAAGAATGACCCGTCCCTATCTGGGCATCACAGGTTTCACCTCCGCCGCCCAAGTGCGCGAGGCTCTCGCCCTCGTGCCCCCCGCCTCGCGCCGCCTCCTCATGGTGGGCGTCCTCGCGAGCCGGCGGACCTGCGCGGGTCTGCCGGAAAGAAGCCCCAGGCGTCTCCCTGCCGTGAATGAGATCCCGGGAATCTTCCCGGACCATCCTCTCGCCGTCAACCTCGTCCACTACTACACCGACGAGCCCGCCACGATCGGCCGTCAGCTCTCCGGCCTGGCCAGACGGTGCGGCCCGAACCTCCACGGCTTTCAGATCAACGGGGTGTGGCCGTCGCGCCAGGATCTGGAGGAGGTCCGGTCGGAGCGGCCCGGGCTGCGGATCGTGATTCAGATGGAAGCCGGCATGCTGGCGGGACCGCTGGAAGACGCCGTCGGACGGGCGCGGGAGATCGCCGGGTTGGCCGACGATCTCCTCCTCGACGCGAGCGGAGGTCAGGGCCGACCGCTCGATCCGGCGGCCCTCCTCCCCTTCCTGCGCGCCCTGGCAGATACCGGGCTCGGCCTGGGGGTGGCCGGCGGGCTGAGCGCCTCGAACCTCCAGCTTCTCGAACCGCTGCTCGCCGAGTTTCCGGACCTGAGCTTCGACGCGGAGACCTGTCTTCGGGATGAGGAGGATTGGCTGGATCTGGCGCGGGTGCGGGAGTATGTGCGGGCGGGGTTAAGGTTGGTTAGCTAACTCAGCAGCCCTGTAGGGGCTGAACGGGTGTCGCTCCTTCAGAGCGAACCTCCCCCCACCTCATCCAGGAACCGCTCCATCTCCATCCACACCTCGTCGCGGCCCAGGAGATCGTTGTGCCCGGCCGACGGGATGGGCGCCCACCGCGCCAAAAGGGCGGCGGCGACCTCCTTGCCCTGCGCCGCGGGGATCAGGTTGTCTACCTCGCCATGGATCACCAGCGCGGGCACCCGGACCTTCTTCGCCGCGGCCAGGGAGTCGTACTTCTCCCGCAGCATCGACTTGACCATGAAGCCGGGGAAATGGATGCGGGCCGCGTCGGCCAGCGAGGTCCACGGGCTCAGGGCGATCAGGCCGCGGACGTGCTCTGGATGCCGCACCGCCGTGCCGATGGCCGTGGCCGCGCCGAGCGACCAGCCGCAGAGGACCAGCGGCCGGCCGGGATGGCGCTCCCTCAGCCAGGCCACCGCGGCGTCGGCGCCGGCCATCGTTCCCTCCTCTGACGGGGAGCCCGTGGAGCGGCCGTAGCCCGGATAGTCCATCGCGATCCAGGCGACCCGCAGCCGGGCGAGCTCGTCGAAGGTCCCGGACATCCTCATCGTCTCCAGGTTCTCCCCGTTGCCGTGGAAGAAGGCCACCGCCGGCCGGCCGGGAGGCAGAGCCGGGTCTGCGTGGGCCCAGGCCACGATGCGCTCGCCCGTGGCGAGGTCGAAGCCCACCTCTTCCAGCGGCGCCGGAGCCGGAGGCACCCTCACGGGAGGGGCCGGATAGATGGATTGACGAACGAAACCGTCGAGCATGTTTTGCAGTAGTAGGAAGGCGGCCAAAACTCCGAGAGCGATCAGGACGATCTTTCTCATCGACGGGGAGACTCTAGCAGATGATCTTGAAAGCCTTGGCCCTGTTTGCCCTGCTTGCCGCCGAGCCCCCCTGGGACGTGACCCAGCCTCGCGGCCAAGTCCGGGAAATCGACTTCACCATCCGCGAAGGGACCTGGATGTCCCTCGACCTCTCCCCGGACGGCAAGTGGATCGTCTTCGACCTCCTGGGCCATGTCTACCGGCTGCCCGCATCCGGAGGGGAAGCGGAGTGCCTGACGCAGTCGAGCGGTGTCGCCTTGAACATCCATCCCCGCTTCTCCCCGGATGGCAAGCGGATCGCGTTCGTGTCTGACCGCGGCGGCCATCCTCACCTCTGGGTCATGAACTTAGACGGCTCGGACCCGCGAAAGATCCCCACCGATCCGAGATACCGGCTTCTTCAGCCGGCCTGGAGCCCCGACGGCAAACACCTCTACGCCCTGCGCTGGGACGGCATCTATCGGATCTCCCTCGAAGGGAAAGAGGAGAAGCTGGTCGAGGAGCGGGCGGAGTGGCCCTCCCCTTCCCGCGACGGCCGTTATCTGTACTACCAGGCCCTGACTCCGCTCGAGGACTCCAACGAGATCCGCGGCGACCTGCTGGACGGCCGGAGACTCCGCCGCCTGGAGCTCGCCACCGGCAAGGCCGAGGACGTTCCGGTAGCAGCGCTCCCCGGCGGCGCCATCGCTCCCGAGATCTCCCCCGACGGCCGCCGGCTCGCCTTCGTGCGCCGGGTGCAGGGCGGCACCACCACCTGGCGCGGCCACGCCTATGCCGCCCGCACCGCCCTCCGGGTGCGCGACCTGGAGACGGGAGACGAGCGGGTGGTCCTCGAACCCGCCGAGACCGATCTCTCCACGATCTTCGACGGCCGGCGGGCGCGCGAGATGCCGGGCTACGCGTGGAGCGCGGACGGCTCGTCGATCCTCCTCACCCAGGGCGGGCAGATCCGCCGGCTGCGCTTGAGCGACGGCCACGTCGAGACCGTGCCCTTCACCGCCCGCGTCCGGCGCACGATCTCGCAGCAGGCGAACGCCACCCACAGGATCGACGACGGTCCGCTCCGGGTGCGCATGCTGCGCTGGCACTCCGCCTCCCCGGACGGGAGCCGGCTGGCCTTCCAGGCCCTGAACAAGATCTGGGTGACGGGGACGGACGGCACCCCGCGCCGACTTACCCCGGAGGGCTTCACGGCTCCGGAATGGACCCCGTCCTGGTCGCCCGATGGCCGCTGGATCGCCTTCACGACCTGGGACCAGCGGGAGCGCGGGCATCTCTGGAAGGTCTCCGCCGACGGAGGCGAGCCGTTGCGCCTCACCGGGCAGGCCGGCGAGTACCTGCACCCGGTCTGGACCCCCGACGGCCGCGAGCTGCTGATCGTTCGAGGAGTACGGGAAGCAGCTGCCTTGACGTGGGCGGACAATACCGGCTACGAGCTCGCGCTGCTCCCCATCGAAGGAGGCGAGCTAAAAGTCGTGACCCGGGTCAGCCGGCCGATGTTCGTCTACGAGCCCTACAGCCACCGGCGCGAGATCGTCCATCCCTCGTTCGGTCCCGAGGGAAGGATCTACTTCCCCGAGCACCGCGAAGAGGACGGCTGGTTCCTCACCGACCTGGTGTCGGTCGACCGCAAGGGCGGCGACCGGCGGGTCCATGCGACCTTCCGCAACGCCGACGAGGTCACCCCTTCGCCCGATGGCCGCTGGCTCGCCTGGGAAGAGGGGGACGAGGTGTTCGTCCAAGCGTTCCCGCAGCCCGGGCCGAATGGCAAGCCGCCGTTCCTCGATTACGAGGCCGAGGGTTTCGCCGGCCGGCGGCTCACCGCCGACGGCGGCCTCTCACCGCGCTGGCTCGATGCCACGACTCTCGGGATCGGCGACGGCGACCGCTTCTACCTCTGCCGGAACCCTCCGGATTGCAAGCTGGAGGCGCGGGAGGTAAGGCTGGAGCGCCCGCGCGACCGCGCCCGGGGGAGCATCGCCCTCACCGGAGCGCGGCTCGTGACCCTGGAGGGGCGCAAGGTCATCGAGAAGGGGACCGTGGTCGTGCGCGACGGTCGCATCGCCTGCGTCGGAGACTGCGACGTCCGTGGAGTGGACCGCGTCCTCGACGCGTCCGGGACGACAATAATCCCGGGCTTCATCGACATGCACGCCCACCACAACGAAGGGCAGGCCGAGATCATCCCCTGGCACAACTACGAGGCGGCCACGTACCTCGCCTATGGAGTGACGACCACCTTCGATCCGGACTCCGGCTCGCAGAACACGTTCTCCTCCTCCGAGACGATCGAGACCGGAGGGATGGCCGGGCCGCGCGTTTTCACCAGCGGCGACCCGGTCTTCTACGACGACGGCCCCAACTGGCTGGAGGTCAAGACGCGTGAGGACGCGCGGAGCCGCGTCCAGAGGCTCGCCGCCTGGGGCGCGCCGACCATCAAGGAGTACGTGCTGCGCCGGCGCGAGCAGAGGCAGTGGCTCATGGAGGCGGCGCGCGAGGCCGGCGTGCGGGTCACCGCCGAGGGCACCAGCTACGAGGACGTCCTCACCCGCGTGATGGACGGCGGCACCGGCGTCGAGCACGGGTTCGGGTTCGCGCCGCAGTATGGAGACGTGGGCCGCTTCCTCGGCCAGGCCGGCTACTTCTACTCGCCGACCCTCGGCATCAGCGGCCCGGGGACGGCCAACAAGGAGCTCTTCCTCTCACGCATGGACCCGGATAACGAGCGCAAGCTCCGCCGCTGGCTGCCGCCGTTCTACCTCCTGACCCAGCTCACCAGGCCGGAGGTGCGGCCGGAATCGGCCTACGGCTTCCCCCTGATGGCGGAAGGGATGGCCGACGTGATCGCGGCGGGCGGCGGCGGCGCCATCGGCTCCCATGGCGAGCTGCACGGCCTCGCCTCCCACTGGGAGATCTGGATGGCCGCCTCCGCCCTCGGCGCGCACGGCGCCCTGGAGCTCGCCAGCCTGCAGGGAGCGCGCTTCCTCGGCATGGAGCGCGACCTCGGCTCCCTCGCCGTGGGCAAGCTCGCCGACCTGCTGGTCCTGGAGAAGAACCCGCTGGAGGACATCCGCAACACGACGAGCCTGCACTGGGTGATGAAGGGGGGCCGGCTCTACGAGGCGGACACTCTCGACGAGCTATGGCCGGAGGCCAGGAAATTCGGCCGCTTCCCGTGGAGTCCGTGATGGTTCAGGCGCGAGATTTGCTTATAAAGTTCGTATCCGTATGGGTGCCAGATCGGGTCTCTCAAAGCGTATTACAAGGCCGCTCCTCGGCGGGGCGCTGCTGTTTACCCTGTCAGCCCAGGCGGCCGTCTTCCAGCCCGCGGCCCCGCCACGGGCCGTGGCTCTGCTTGACCTGGGCACCGACCTGTTCCGGCTCACTTCGGTGACGAGCGCTGGAGACGATCGGCTCTTCCTTACACAGCAGGGCGGCCTCGTTCACGTCTTTGCCGGCGGTGCGCTGCGGCCCGAGCCGTTCCTGGACCTCCAG
Organism: Acidobacteriota bacterium; assembly: GCA_034667225.1. Classification (GTDB taxonomy): domain Bacteria; phylum Acidobacteriota; class Thermoanaerobaculia; order Multivoradales; family UBA5704; genus DATMER01. Next base: position 251,845 of record JAXDKG010000040.1, on the reverse strand, counting down.
GCCAAGGTCAGCACCGGCGGCGAGCGCGGTCTCCTGAGCCTGGCCTTCCACCCGGACTACGCTCACAACGGCCTCTTCTTCGCCTGCTACACCGACCTCGAGGGCGCCTTGACCGTCGCCCGCTACCGGGTCTCCGCCGATCCCGATCGGGCCGACCCCGATAGCGGGGAAGTTTTGCTCCGGGTGCCCAAGAAGTACCAGGAGCACAATGGCGGTCAGCTCCAGTTCGGGCCGGACGGCTATCTCTTCGTCGCTCTCGGGGACGGCGGCAGCGAGGGCCACGTGGGCGGCGATCCGGAGTGCATGACACAGCGCGGCGAGACCCTGTTCGGCAAGATGCTCCGCCTCGACGTGGATGGCGGCTCCCCTTACGCCATTCCTCCGGACAACCCCTTCCGCGGCAGCCTCGTCATGCCTGAAGAGGTCTGGGCTACGGGGCTGCGCAACCCCTGGCGCTTCTCCTTCGACCGCCTGACCGGCGACCTCTACATCGGAGACGTGGGCGAAAAGCTGCGGGAGGAGATCGACTTCGAGCCCGCGGGCAGCCCCGGCGGGCTCAACTATGGCTGGAAGGTGATGGAGGGGACCGCGTGTTTCTCCTCCGCGGCCTGCCCGGCGGAAACCCCGCCCTGCGGCTCGCCGGCCTATGCCCTGCCGATCCTGGAGTACGGCCACGAAGACAAGCGCTGCTCGGTCACGGGCGGCTACGTCTACCGCGGCATCGACCTTCCCTACCTGTACGGCGCCTACATCTTCGGCGACCAGTGCAACGGCCAGCTCTGGGCCGCCGAACGAAAGGCCGGTGGATGGGATGTCCACGAGCTGCTGCCCCGCGCGCTCTACGTGACCGCCTTCGGCGAGGACAGCCGCGGCGAGATCCATCTCACCACCCTGGCCGGCCGGCTCCTCCGCCTCGCCCCGGCCCACCCGGTCGACACGGTGGCGCTCTACGAGCCCGCCGCCGCGCGCCTCCTGGTCAAGGACCTCCACATCTCAGGCCCCGAGGACCGGACCATCAAGCTGGGCTCCCCGGGCAAGGGCTGGGTCCCGCTCGCGGGCGACTGGGACGGCGACGGGCGCACGACCGTCAAGCTCGTCGACCCGCGAAAATCGGCGAAGCCGGGAGCGGTACCCCTGGCCGGCGACTGGGACGGCGACGGCAGGGACACGGTCGGCTTCTATGAGCGCGGCAGCTCTACGTTCCAGACCGGCCACTCCTTCCGCTTCGGTCCGCTGCACTGCCGCTGGCTGCCGCTGACGGGCGATTGGGACGGCGATGGCAGGGACAGCGTCGGCTTCTACGATCCTGCCCGAGGGCTCTTCCGCCTGAAGAATCAGCTCGCGAGTGGAGACGCAGACATCGTCGTCCGCTTCGGTCTCCCCAAGGCAGGCTGGATTCCGATCGCCGGCGATTGGGACGGCGACGGCAAGGACGGCATCGGCCTCTACATCCCCGCCACCTCCGTCTTCCTCCTCAAAAATACTTTCGACCAGGGACCCGCCGACTGGGAGATCCATTTCGGCACGCCCGCGGCAGGGCGCATCCCCCTCTCCGGCGAGTGGTAAGCTCGGCGGATGACAGTCCGCCTCTCCCTTGCCCTGGTTCTCCTCTCCCTTCCGCTCGCCGCTCAGGACTATGACGTGATCCTCCGCGGCGGCACGATCTACGACGGCAGCGGAAGTAGGCCCTACGTGGGGGACGTCGCCATCAAGGGCGACCGCATCGCCAGGCTCGGAGACCTGGGCACAGCCAAGGCGAAGAGCGAGATCGACGTCAAGGGCCTGGCCGTGGCGCCTGGCTTCATCAACATGCTGAGCTGGGCCACCGACTCCCTGATCCACGACGGGCGCGGCCAGAGCGACATCCGCCAGGGTGTGACCCTGGAAGTCATGGGCGAGGGCTGGTCCATGGGACCACTCAACGACGCCATGAAGAAGGAGTCGGTCGAGCAGCAGGGCGACATCAAGTACGACATCACCTGGACCACCCTCGGCGAGTACCTGGAGCACCTGGAAAAGCGCGGGACCTCACTGAACGTGGCCAGCTTCGTGGGAGCGACCACCGTGCGCGTCCACGAGCTGGGCTATGAGAACCGGCCCCCCACGCCCGACGAGCTGCAGCGCATGCGGGCGCTGGTGCGGCAGGGCATGGAAGAAGGCGCCCTGGGCGTGGGCTCCTCCCTGATCTACGCGCCCGCCTTCTATGCCGGCACCGAGGAGCTCATCGCCCTGTGCCAGGAGGCCTCCCCTTACGGCGGCATGTACATCTCCCACATGCGCAGCGAAGGCAACCGCCTGCTCGAAGCCGTGGACGAGCTCATCGACATCTCCCGGCGGGCGCGCATCCCGGCCGAGATCTACCATCTCAAGGCAGCCGGCCGGCAGAACTGGGGCAAGCTCGACCAGGTTCTCGAGAGGATCGAGAAGGCCAACGCCAACGGCATGCGGGTCACCACCGACATGTACACCTACACGGCCGGCGCGACCGGGCTTGACGCCGCCATGCCCCCCTGGGTCCAGGAGGGCGGCCTCAAGGCCTGGAAAGAGCGCATGCAGGACCCCGCCATCCGCGAGCGCCTGAAGAAGGAGATGTCGACCCCGACCGACGAGTGGGAAAACCTTTATCTTTCCGCCGGGCCGGAGAACACCCTGCTGGTGGCCTTCAAGAACGACAAGCTCAAGCCGCTCACCGGCAAGTCCCTCGCGGAGATCGCCAAGATGCGCGGCAAGTCGCCCGAGGAAACCGCCATGGACCTGGTCATCGAGGACGACAGCCGGGTGGGAACGATCTATTTCCTGATGTCCGAGGAAAACGTGAAGCGCCAGGTCGCGCTCCCCTACATGAGCTTCGGCTCCGACGCCGAGGCGCTGGCGCCCGAGGGTCCCTTCCTCAAGTCCAACCCGCACCCGCGGGCCTACGGCAACTTCGCCCGCGTGCTCGGCAAGTATGTGCGCGACGAGAAGGTGATTCCGCTGGAAGAAGCCGTGCGCAAGCTCACCTCGCTGCCAGCGGAGAACCTGAAGATCCGCGAGCGCGGCGCGCTCAAGGAAGGGTTTTTCGCGGACGTGGCGGTGTTCGATCCGGCCAAAATCGAGGACCACGCCACTTTCGAAAAACCGCACCAGTACTCGACGGGCGTCCGCCACGTCTGGGTCAACGGCGTCCAGGTGCTCAAGGACGGCGAGCACACCGGCGCCAAGCCGGGCCGGGTCGTGCGGGGGCCGGGTTGGAAAGGGTGGAAGCAGTAGCGCTCACGGACGCTCACGCCTGCCTGAGGATCTCCACCACCTCGCGATGCCCCAGGCGCTCGGCCTCTTCGAGAGGCGTCGTGAGCTCGTCGATGCGGGTGCGGGCCGCGGGATCGGCGCCTTCTGCAAGAAGCAGCTCCACGGCCCTGGCATCGTTGCGCGCCGCCGCGTAGTGCAGCGGCGTCCAGTCGTTCACTCCGCGTTGCTGGATGTCCGCGCCCGCCGCCAGGAGCATCTCGACGATCGCGTGCCGGTCCTCACGATCGGTCGAGAGCGCGGCGAGCAGCGACGGGAAGCTGCCCTCGTCGTGATAGTTCGGGTCGGCGCCGAGGTCGAGCAGCGTGCGGATGAACGGCAGAGGGCTGTGGTAGATGGCGTACGCCAGAGGGTACGTCGTGATGGGCAGGATCGAACCGTTCGGGAATTCCGACGGCTCGCCGGCCAGGGACCTCAAGGTCTCGAGGTCCCCGGCCTGGAAGGCCTGGTGGATGCGCAATGCTTCCGGCATCTAGGCTGATGTTGGCGGCGACGATGTGGGCGAGATGGCGCCCAGCAGGCCCAGGAAGAGCAGGATTGCCGCCGCCGCCGTTCCCCAGACAGGGGAGGTGCCGAAGATCAGGATGAGGATCGCGGCAATGAGGAGCGCCAGGATCAGGAAGGCGATGAAGTTCAGGACCTGGTCAAACGTGGGCACCAGCCGCCGGAGACAGTCGAGGAGGCCGCCGCCGCTCAGCCCGCCGGAGATCAGGTAGGCGCCCGCACCCGTGGACTCGTCGTGGATGATGTACCCGACGCCTTGCCACGGTCCCACGTTGACGTTCCTCTCCGACGTGATCACGGTCTTGCCCTGGCTCACCGCCCGGCTGATGTCGCTCTCCACGGCGGAGCTGAGCTGAAGCATGGGAAGGGCCGCCGCCGCGTTCGCAGCAGTGATGCGGTAGATCGGGATGCCCTGAGCCATGGCGGCCGAGAGCAGGTGGATCGACGAGATCCCTCGGGTCGAGGGGCTCCCGTCGCTGGCTGCCGCGAGCTGGTCGAAGACTCCACCCTCCAGGTACGAGCCCTGGAAGCCCGCCTGCTTCATGAAGTTGACCACCTGCGCCGGATCCGCGCCCGCCGCTCCCATCAGGGAGTACTTCACGTCCATGATTGAGCCCTGGTAGAAGCCCGACCGGGGAACGCCGAAGAAGTAGGCGACGTTCAGAGGCGAGCTGAAGAACCCGACCGAAGGCAGCCGCAGCGAGTGAACGCCGGCGCCCCGGGCCGCGATGTCGCCCATGTGGTCCGTCTCCATCCAGTAGTGGAGCTGTACCTGGTGGAGGTACTCAGGCGCATTGTCCACCGGGTTGGCGTTGAACCTCTTCTCCACCACCTTGGGCGCGACGCCGTTGCCCGTGATGCCCACCACGATCTCGTCTCCGGCCACGATCTGATACGAGATCGTGGTCGGGCCGTCCGGTCCCTGGAAGACGACGTCGAAGAAGTAGCTGCTCCCCATCTGCACGGGACCGCCGGAGCCCAGCGTGGTCCCATCGAGCCGGATCGCCGGCACGACGCGCACGAGGTAGACCGGCAGCGAGCTCGCGCCGCCGTTGCGCGCCGCAGCCAGCGTATCCGCGTCGGCCTGGGTGGCCGGATCGAACTGGATGCCGAGCCGGCGGCTGTTGAGCTGGGGCAGGCTCAGCCGGACCGAGAAGGTCGGGTCCCCCAGCGCGCGGTCCCATTGCGTCGCGAAGCCGTTGATCGTCACCGTGTGCCGGACCGCCGCGGTCAGCGCGCTGACCGCGCTCCCCCGCTGCATCACCTCGTAGGGAAGCGACGCGGGGAGGACCTGGCTCACCCCCTGGACGATCGTCGTCGCCCCCAGGACTCCCTGAGGGGTGCGCTCGACGCCATGGCTGGCGGCATATGCTTCGACCTGCTCCGCCCAGGCGCCGAGCCGGTCGTCCAGCACGGACCGCTTGACATTGGTGACCTTGCCGAGCGACTCGTCGACGTCCATCACGCCGCTCGTGTCGAGGACGGAATCGATCGGATTGTCGGCGAAGAGGCTCGACCTGGACTGGAACTGGTGCTGCTTGAACGACGCATCCATCGGGACCCAGGTGTCCCCTGCCCGTTGCACGGCCCCGCGGCTCGGGATGTTGTCGACGAACGCCTCGACCCAGACGTGATCGAGCCGGATGTGCGTCTCCGTGCCGCCGCTGGTGAGGGCGACGTTGGGCACGCCTCCCTGGCCCAGGAGCTGCTGCGCGACCTTCGGGGTCGCCGCTCCCCCGACCCAGTTCATCACGGCAGCCACCGGGACCTCCACCGTGCCGGTGACGTAGCGGGCCGGAACGTTCGCGGCCCGCAGCAGGGCGATGAGCAGGCTCGCGGTATCGAACGCGTTGCCGCGCTTCGCGTCGAGCGTCATCTGCGAGCCCTGGACGGAGCCATAGGTGGGGTAATACTCGACGTTGTTGCGCACCCAGTCGTAGATCCGGACCGGCTGGTTGCCGAGCGTCGCGGCCAGAGCCCGGATCTCGGGCGTGATCTGGACGTCCTCGGTCTCCGCCAGGTCCGCGGGCGCCGGCGGCGTCAGGCTCGCCACGACATTCGTGATCGCAGCGGCACGGGCCTGGTTCAGAGGCGCGCTTGCCGAGCCGGGCTGGCGCCTGACGGGCTCCGCCCTGCGGAACGGCAGCTTCGACGGATCGAGCTCTCCTTCATCGCTAGGCCGCTGGTCCGTGGACTCGCGCAGGCGGTCGGCCGCCGCGGCGAGGGCCTCGTCGGCCCTCTCACCCCTGCCTGCAGCGTCCAGGTCCGCGAGCACGGACTGGACCTCGTCCAGATAGGTCGCCCGCGCTGCGGCCTGGCGGTCGCGGACGGACTGGGGCAGATTGGCGGCGTTGAGACGCCCTCCCACGTCGTCGAAATCCCGGAGGACCTTCTGGTGGATCGCCTGCAGGCGCGCCGCCGCCTGGATCGCCTTGCCGGGCTTCGATCCAGGGTCGGCAGCCGCGGCGGCTTCGGCGAGCTCCTGCCCGAGCTGGTGCATCTCCGCGGCCGGGTCGGAGGGATGAGGGCTGGCGGGCGCTGCCATCCTCATCGGTCTCTTTGGCTCGGCCTGGGCCGACGCCTCCATGCGGCTGGCGTAGCGCCGCAGGTACTCCTTCTCTTCCTTGGAGAAGTGGAGACGCGGATCGCCTGCCATCCGCAACAGGACCCCCGCCGGGTCGCGCCGGGCCGATCGGGCCGCCGCCCAGGCATCGCCACCGGAAGTCATCCAGACAAAGGACGCGAGGACGGTCATCGCCGTGCCTGCCTTGAGCCTTCGACTATGAAATAGCATGAGAACTGCCTCCTCGCTCGGGTATCTCGTCCGCAGGGCCGTCAGTTAAAAGGGACAGGGGTCGCCGCAACCGATCGGATCGGGCAACCTCATCCTCGCCTCGCAGACGCCCACGTGGCGGATCGCTTCGGCCTGCCTCTCCTGGTGCCCCAGATCACCGCCGCTCCAGCAACGCTGGTTGATGATGGTCCTCGCCGTATAGCAGTCGAGCCAGTGCTGCTTCTCCCGGCGCAGGACGTTACAGCCCGAGAGGCTCTCGCACGAGACCGGCGCAAGGTTCTTGCAGATCTGGTTGACGCTGGCCTGCAGCGTGATGCACTCGGCCAGAGGGCACATCATGAGCGGGTTGTTCGCGTCGCACTGCGCGCTCGCATCGCCCGCGAAGAGGAGCCCCGCGAACAGCGCCAAGGCCACCAGGACCGATTTCGGAATCATGAATCTCGCCATGACAGCTCTCCTGTGATTCGAAGCTCTGATCATTCGCAGACCGTCGAGTCGTACAGCGCCCCTTGATCCACGCAGGCGCGATTGTTGTCGTGCGGCACGCAGACCGTGGCCTGGCCTTCGCACCGGCCGCCGCGGCTGTCCTCGGCCTTGAAGAACACGTGGTAGACGCGGCCATCCAACTGGCCCGAGCTCTCCGCCCGCAGCTTCACGCCGGCGGTTCCGACCCCCGTGGCATCGGGGCAGGTCTTGCCGTCGCCCGTATGGTCGGTCCGCTCGTCCTGGAACACGCTCGTCACCGTGACGGTCACCGGATCGCCGTCCGGATCGGTCACTCCGCCGACCTTCACCGGCACGAGCTTGTGGTTCGGCGGCCAGATCCGGCCAGGAGCGACCACCGCGGCCGCGCAGACGGGCGGCGCGTTGACCACGGTCAGCGTTGCACTGTCCAGGGTCTGCTCGGAGCCGGTGCCGGCGGGCTTCGCGAGCAGCACCGCCAGGTAGGCCGTGTTGGTGTCGAGGCCGACGCTGGAGAACGGCTGCGTGTTGGTGAAGCTCTGGCCCGGCTGGAGCGTCGCCGTGTCGGTCAGCTCGGCCGCGACGGCGCCGGTGACCGGGTGGACCAGGATCACGCGGATGGCGAGGTCGGTCAGGGCCGCGTTGCCCTGGTTCACCACGGTGTAGGTGGCGTTGCTCGAATCGCCCGCGTTGACCCTCTCCGGGTTGAGCGTCAGGGTGCCGGCGAGGCCGTTGCCGCCCGAGGCCTCGATGGCGAAGCCCGCCGAGCAGGTGGCCAGCGTCTGGCCGGATGCGGATACCGTGAGCTCCGCCGTGTAGCCGCCCGCCGGCTGCGAGGCGGAGAGCACCCAATTCTGCTGCGAGCGGGCTCCCGGCGGCAGCGGCGCGAGGTCGCGCGACTCTGCGTAGACGCCCGTTCCTCCCCTCTTCACCGCGAGCGCCACGCTCACCCCGGTGATCGAGAACGTATCGTGATCGTTCCGCATCGCGGAGGCGAGTGTGATCAGATCGGTGACGGCGTAGCTCAGCTTGTCGGGGAAGATCTCGCAGCTCACCGTCTGCGGGATGGTGTCCGGCGTGGCCGGGTTGCAGTCGTCGTCGATGCCGTTGCCCGGGATCTCCGGCATGCCGGGGTTGACCTCGGGATCGGTGTCGTCGCAGTCCTCGGTGGCCGGGTAGCCGTCGCCGTCCTTGTCCTCGATCGTGAAGCCGGCGCACTGCGAGGTGTCGACGCGGCAGTCCGCGGTGCACTGCAGGAAGCCCGAGGCGAAGCCGAACGAGGCGCAGGTCGAGCCGCGGAAGTCGGCGCTGTCGCACTCCTCGGCCTCGCGGTTGGCGCTGCCGTCGCCGCAGAACTGGTTGATGAATTCGAGCTGCGCGCCGCCCGGGTAGATGTAGGAGTCGTCCTGGTTGATCCCCTCGACCGTGATGCCGTGCGGCTGCGGCGAGGCGGTCGTGTGCGAGCCCTCGGCGATCGTCAGCAGAGCCGAGGAGAAGCCGGTCGTCCCGATCGGGGTGAACTGGGCCGCGGCGACCGGGTTGCCGTCGAGGGTCAGGGACCCGATCGAGGCGGAGGGCGCGATCAGGGTCAGGAAGTGCTGCACGAACTGCGCTCCGCCCACGGTCGAGAAGGTGTACGCCTTCAGGTACTGATCAGGCGGAATCATGTTGGCCATGGCCGGATCGCCCAGGGAGGCGCCGGCGCTCGTCGACCCGGTCATGAACTGGGTGACGAAGACCGGGTGGTTGGCCTCGAAGAGATGGCTCCCGGTGAGCGGACCGGTCTCGAAGAACTGGCCCTTGTTCAGGGTCGTCTGCAGGATGCCGTTGCGGCGGACCTCGGTGCCGTCGACCGACGCCACGACGCGGTAGATGGAGCCGCCGTTGCGGTTCGGCAGGTTGCGCACGAGGGCCGAGACGCCCCAGCTCCGCAGCGGGTGGCCCACCTCGAAAATGTGATCGCAAAACGCGGTCGAGCCCGGAACGTTCGCGCACAGGTTGCCGTTCAGCATCGCCACGGGACGGTCGGATTCGATCAGCGTCCCGGTGAGGTCCGCCGCCGAGAGGAACGCCTCGGCGCGGAAGCCCTGGCCGCGGTTCAGCACGACCTGGAAGGGGACGTTGGGCGGAGCGTTCGTGCCCGGCGCCGGGATGCGCACGGTCGTGGTCGGCGTGATCGTGACCGTGGTGTTGTCGAAGGCCGCCAGGACCAGGAACTGGCTGCGGTCGGCCGTGTTGATGATGGATCCCCGATAGGTGGTGACGATGTAGGAGGTGCCGAGCGCGTCGACCGGGAGCGCCATGCCGGCGTCGGAGGTGAACTGCGCCCGGTTCACCACGTAGGTGACGAACTCGTCCGGTCCGAACACGCGCACAGCGTTGTTGAGCACCCGGCCGGCGGTCCAGCCGGTGTGTGTGCCCGCGGGCAGGTTGACCACGCGCACCTGGCCCGGCGTCAGCGCCACGGTCTGCGAGAAGCTCGGCGAATTGACCGGGTACTGGATGGTGACGTTCGTGGGCACGTCGCTGGTGAGCTGCACCGAGGCGGTCACGGCACCCAGCGGGTTGGGCATGAGGCCGACCACGAACTCGCGGCCCTTGTTGTCGATGACGAAGCTCGCCGAGTCGCACTGGCTCGTATCGAGGTTGCAGTCGGACGTGCAGCTCAACTGGCCACCGCCAAGGCCAAGGGACTGGCAGGTCGCACCGTGGAAGTCGTTCAGGTCGCACGACTCGTTGGGCTGGTTCACCAAGCCGTCGCCGCAGGTCGCAGCGGCGTTGCAGCCGCTCACGTTGAAGCTCAGGCAATCGGCCGCGCAGGCGAGGGCGCCGGTGGCGAAGCCCTGCGTCTGGCAGGTCTGGGAGGCGAGGTCGGTACCGTCGCAGGTCTCGAAGGGCTGGTTGCGCAGGTTGTCGCCGCAGACCGGAGGCGCCGAGCAGCCCGAGGTGTCGAGCGTGCACTGCGGGCTGCACGCGAGTGTGCCCGAGCCCATGCCGACCCCTTGGCAGGTCAGGCCGGCAGGCACGCTGCCGTCGCAGGCCTCGCCCGGCCGGTTGATCGCGCCGTCGCCGCAGAATGGCACGCCCGAGAGCGCCTGGAGCGCCTGGAGGACGAGCGCCGTGGGGTACGAATCACCGCCCCAGCTCCCGTCCGGCTGCTGCCGGCCCTGGAGCCAGGCGATCACCATGGCCACCTCGTTGCCGAAGGCGGGCACGGAGGCCAGGGCGCGGGAGGCGAGAGCCGAGTGGATCACGTCGTTGGCTCCCGCCGGGCCGAAGCTGCCTTCGGAGTTGAGCTTGCCGCGCAGGAAGCCGGCGGCCGCGTCGACCTGGGGATCGAGATAGAAGCGGCTGCGATAGGCGGTGAGCGCGAGCAGCGCCTGGCTGGTGCAGAAGATCTCGCTATCGGCGTCGCCATCCCGCGTCTGGACGCAGGGCCAGCCGCCGTCGGCCTTCTGGGCGGAGAGGAGCGCGATGAGCGCCATGCGCAGGAAGTTGTCGTCGGATCCCGGCTGCGCTGCGACGGCCGAAAGGCCCAGCGCGGTGTCCAGCGGATCGGCCACGAAGGAGGAGGTGAGGCCCCAGCCGCCCTCCGGGTCGGCGTCGGCCAGGAGCACGGTCACGAGGGCGGCGACGGAGCGGCCCTCGGCGGCGAGCCCGGCGATGCGGCGGGCGCGGTCGTCGCTGTCCTCGACCGGAGCGGATTCGAGATGGCCGGCGGCCGAGGAGCGGACCGCGGGCGCCTGCCCCACCGCCTGGAGCGCGCGCAGCGCCTCGCCGGTGGCGTGCACCCGCCGTACCTCGGTGCTCTCCCAGCTCCCGTCGGCCTGCTGGCTTCCGGTCAGATAGGCCACACCGGCGGGGATGGGCTGGGCACTTACCCGGAGGCCCGGCAGGCCGGCGAGCAGCCCGCACAGGACGATCAGCAAACCTGGGACGACGCGCCGCGACCGGCTCTGACTCCCGGAAAACACGTTCATGGTGAGGCCTCCTCCAGCCGCTTGATTCCCACGCGCTCACAACATCTGAAAGTGTGTGCCGAGACACACACATCCATTTCACTATGTGCTGCGAAAGGGAGGTTACCTCAAGCGGAAGAGGGTTTCAACCACCCCAGTGTCAGGTGTGTGACACCGATGGGTAGGGAGAACGGAGCGTTAAGGTAAACGCCGTGATCTCCGGCCGCACGTTGAAGCGCACCTGAAGGAGATGGCCAAGCCCGCGATTGATGTACAGGCGGCGGCCTTCGGCGAGGGGAATCTCCCCCGCGGTATAGCGGGGGTTACGGACCGGAAGGAGGGGCGGCGGCAGGAAGGGCGGCTTGCACTGGCCGCCGTGAGTGTGGCCGGCGAGAATCCAGCCACGGTAGCCGCTCCAGTCCAGGGAGTCCATCGCGTCCGGGTTGTGGCAGAGGACGATCGCCGCCTCGCTGCGCCGCTGCTCCAGTGCGCGCCGCGGATCGCAATGCTCCGCCCAGAGGTCGTCGACGCCGATGAAGTCGAGCCCCTGGACCGTGGCGCACGAGTTGCGGAGCATCCGGATCCCTGCCTGCTCCGCCTCCTCCACCACGCGCAAGGCGACGCCGGGCTCGGACCATGCCCGGCCGTAGTCATGATTGCCGAGGATCCCGACCGTCCCCAGCCGTCCATGCGGGAGATGCGCGAGCACGCGCCGGAGCCGTCCGTACTGGGCTTCCCCCGCCGGATGGCTGTAGGTGAGGAGGTCGCCGGTGATCACGAGCAGGTCGGGCTGGATCTCCGCGACCCGGCGGAGGCAATCGATCAGGTATTCGTCGCTGACCCGCGGCCCCACGTGCAGATCGCTGATCTGGACCATGCGCGCCCCGGCCAGCTCCGGAGGCAGCCCGTCGATCGGGAGATCGCGCGCCACGACCTCCACCCAGTGCGGCTCGACCTGCCACGTATACACGCCGACCCCACAGGCGGCTGCGGCCGCGGTGGCGCTCAAGCGGAGGAACTGGCGGCGGTTCATAGGAAGGCTATATCTAATCCGCATTTAAAGCAGAGCAATATCCTGAAGGAACTTCTGTACAGCGACCTCAAGCCGAGGCAGTGTCCCTCTAGGCAGCGGCTCGTCCCACCAGAGGTCCAGGGTTGCCAGATTCTTCTTTCCTACTCGCCAGACCAGCATGTTCGCGGATGATTCGTTCGAATCCCAAGCCCATGTGAACCCCGAGAAGCTCAGATGACGTTCTCCGGTGCGAAGAAAGAGAAACTCTCTTATGGGCAGCAGAAGATCCAGCCGGACGTCGCTCGCCGAAGGATAGGGATTGCCGAACGTCAGGTGCCACGGGCAGCACTCCCTGCACGGCACGACCTTTCCGCTAGCACCGAGTCGTCGAATCCATTCGAAGCTCCCGGTCAGGCTTACATGCACTCGAATAGGCGCAGGGAGATCCAGCAGAATGGCTTCACAGAGCTTTCGGGCCTGCTCATTGGCTGGCTCACCGAATCGGGCATGGAGATGCTCCCTTTGGGGCCAGGACTCGGTGTGTCCGCCCAGCTTCGCCAATTCGGACGCGCGCCGCTGCAAATGACGTTGCTCCAGTGCCAGCTCACCGAGGCCTAAGACGGAGGCCTGAACTTCGATTCCGGAATCTCTTCTCACGTAGATGAGGAAGTCGGCTCCATCGAGCTTAAGATTGACGACTGCTTCCGTCTGAGCTTCAACCAGCAGCTCGACTACTTCCTTTCGCCATTCATCGCTCTCCAGGAACCCATGAATTCCGAAGTGAGATCGAATGGCAAAGGGCTGGAATTCCTCTAAGCAGCTCATCCGGTCTGTTCCGAACGAAGCTTTTACAATCCCAGCCTCACCTTGCCTGGTTTCAGATCCGAGTAATCGCAGTGCCGCCTCGAAGGTGGAACGCGGTTCGCAGTTCTTCGCAATCAGGCGGTTTCCCATAAGGCAGCTTTGGTTGTGGCCCCACTTCTAGAGGTGGTTCAGCGTAATTTGGGCAAGCTCCTCAAGACCATAGGTGATTCGGGAAACACCGGCACTACGGAGCACACTCTCCAGTTGCATCATGAGCCGCAGGCCCGCCTCCGTTACGGGCCTTTGTGCGAATGAGTAGACCAGGTCATCACCGTACTCGGCTACGTATCTACCAGCTTGGCCTGACATCTGGCTGAGCATCGAAGCGGCTCGCCCACTACTGTACGCCAAGCCGTCTAAATCCCAGTTCTTCGCCTCGATTGCTAGCCTTCGTACCGGATCAACGCCATTCCTTAGGACAATATCGATCCTGCTGCGGCTGATGCCAACGACCTCCTGCAGACCTGCGCTCACGCTCGTCCCCAAACGCGTGGAAAGATCGGTAAGGATCCGGAGTTCCCAGTTCAGGCCTCGTAACTGACGTGCCGCGTAAAGCGCCTTGTAGAGTCCGGCCATGAATCCAGCGTTGATCATATTCATACGCTGCTGAACGACCACGGAGGCCTCTGCCAAAGTAAATAGACCTCGAGGATCGATTCGATTGGCCGGATCTGCGTGCGCATAGAGGTACGGGTGCAAGCTTCGGGGATCAAATACCTGGCCTGCATATGGATCCACAGAGACAAAGCGACCGGCCGTCGCCTCCATCCACCGCGCACGCAGGTAGTAAAAACCACTGTTCGGGTCGAGCGGCTCACCCGCAAAAAGGTAGGCATTCGTGTCGGAGCCGGTGTGCTCGAGGAGCTCTCCAAAGGCGGAGAACGTGTAGGTGTCGGTAATGTTTCCGAGCTCATCGGTCAGTACCCGGATCGAGCCAAGGCCGTCGGCGTGGAAGAAACGCGTTACGCCCGGACGGAGGACTGCTAGCAGATCGTGGCCGCGGACGTAATAGGCGGCGACATTGCCCAAGCTGTCGATCTCGGCGACTACATGGCTCAGTTCGCCAGAAGGGTCTACCAGGAAATCGGTGACCGTCGGAGGCCCATTGGTCGGGGTGACCTCCATGCGGACGCGATTGCCATCCGCGTCATAGGCGTGCTTGACCACGGTGCCGTCCGCCTTGAGCACCTGTGTAAGCCGGCCATCGAGGTCCCAGACATAGGTTGCACCATCCATCGAGGACTTGCTCGTCAACTGACCATTATCGTCCCACGTATAAGTGGCGCTTCCATCCGAGAGCAGCCGGTCTCGCTCGTCGTAGCTGTAGAGAGCCGTGCCGTCCGTCTTTGCCTGAGAGAGGCGATTACCCACCGGGTCGTAGGTGAAGGCGGCTTCATAGGAAGCGGACCCGGTGACGGCCTCCTGGGTTAGCCGGTAGACGTTGTCGTACTCGTAGGCTCGAACAGTCCCGTCGTGCTCATCGATCCGCACCCGGTTGCCCGACGGTCCGAGGGTATAGACGAACGACTGCAGGAGACTTCCGCCGATGTCGCTCACCGTCAAAGTTTTCAGCCTGTTCAGACCGTTGTATTCATAGGTGGTTCGGACGCCATTGGGAAAGTCCAGCGAGGCACGATTCCCGTTGGCATCGTAGGTGTGCGTGTAGAAGCGCCCCTGCGGATCGGTCACGGTCTCCAGCCGGCTGAGAGCATCGTAGGAATAGCCGGCCGTGAGCACCGTCGCACCCACCGTGGAGGTCAACGAAGTGCGGTTCCCTGCTCCGTCGTAAGCGTAGGAGAGATTCCACCCTCCGGGGTAGCTCAGCGACTTGAGCCGATTCCGTAGATCGTATTCGTAGACAGTAGTCCCACGGTCATCGACGGCCTTTGTCCTGTTGCCCGTCGGCGTATATGTGAACGCGACCGACTTACCACCGGGATAGAGCCGGCTCGTCAGACGATCGTTGAGATCGTATTCGTACTGCACCGTGGCGCCGTTGAAATCTGTCCGGCTCTTCAGGTTGCCGGCGGCGTCATAGGCCATCGTCTCCGAATGACCGAGAGGAAGCGTGCGCCGGACCAAGCGGCCCAGAGCGTCGTACTCGAACCGCGTGGTATGGCCATTGGCGTCGGTCTGGCTGGTACGGTTCCCCATCTCGTCGTAGGTGTAGCGGGTCTCCTGGTCCAGCGCGTCGGTGACCTTGACGAGACGCCCGAGGGCGTCGTACTCGAACTGGGTGGCCTTCCCCGCCTGATCTGTCTCCGAGGTCTTTTGGCCGAGACGGTCGTAGCTGACCGTCTTCGAAGTGCCGTCCGGGTAGACTACCTCCACTTGGCGGCCGACATTGTCGTACCGGAAGCGGGTGACCTCACCTTTGGCATCAGTGACCGAGATCTGATTGCCGTTGCCGTCGTACTCCAAGTTCGTCTCGTTCTCAAGAGCATCGACGATCTTCGTGCGCCGGCCAGCTTGATCGTACCCGTACCGAACCTCGCTCCCACGGGCGTCCGTAGTTGCAACGATCCGGCCCACTTCGTCATAGCTGATCGTTGTTATCGAGCTATCAGGGAGAGTGGTCTTGACTAGCCGCCCTTGAGAGTCGTACTCGTATCTCGTGATCCGCCCGGCTCGATCCACACTGCTGGTCCGCCGTCCTTCGAAGTCGTAGACGGCCTGCTCAGTGCTGCCGTCCGGGTAGGTGGTCGTCGTCAGGCGGCCTAACTCGTCGTACGTGTAGGAAGTCTTCCGCCCAAGCTTGTCAATTTTTTCGGCCACGTTCCCCAGGGCGTCGTGGACCTGGGATACCGTCGTCCCATCCGGATCAGTCGTTCCAGTCAGGAGACCTGATAGATCGTAGGAGTAGGTCCATACGAGGGTCTCGGCGCCGCCAGACGTCGTGCGGACCTTCGATCTAGTGAGTAGGCGTCCGCTAGTATCATAGGTGGAAAGCGTCTCTTGGCCGAGTGCGTTGACCTCCCGGATCGGGTTCCCCGAACCGTCATATTCATGCGTCGTTACGTTGCCCGCGGGATCCGTCTCGGTGAGAACGTCTCCACGGGAGTTGTAGGTATAGGTCGTCGCACTTCCCAGCGAATCGGTCGTAGAAAGCAGGTTCCCCTTAGAGTCGTAGACATTGGTCGTGGTCTTGCCGCGGGCATCCGTCTTCGTGAGCATCCGGCCAAGGCTGTTGTACGTATAGCTGGTCCGGTTGGCTTCCGGATCGGTCACGCTGGTCCGGTTCCCATCCACATCGTAGGTGTAGGTTATTGTCTCGCCCAGCGCGTTGGTCTCGCTCAGGACGTTGTCGCTATCGTCGAAGGTGCGCACGATCTCATTGCCAAGCGGGTCGACCTCGCGGACCACATGGCCGCGGTCGTCGTAATCCAGCAGGTGCGAGCCACCTAGGCGATCGGTGACGATCTCCTGGTTGGCAGCCAGATTGTGCGTGTACTCGATCTCATTGCCCAGAGCGTCAATGTGGCGGATCAGGCGGCCGTCCGCGTCGTATTCGTTGCGGATCGGCTGGATGCCTCGCGGATCTTCAATCGCCAAGACTCGGTGGTTGCCATCGTAAGTGAAAGTGGTGGTCTGATCCTCGCGATCCGTAACGGAGACCAGGTTTCCTGCCGCGTCGTACGCATAAGTGAGGCCCTTCCCCATTGGATCGGTGATCCGGGTGATGCGCCCCTGAGCGTCGCGAGTGAAGGAGACCGCACGGCCGCTCGAGTGAGTGATGCCGGCCGGGGTGATTGAAAGTTGATTGCCGTTCAAATCCTGGAGACGGGTCACACCCTTGCGGAGCTCCAAGTCAAAGGTGCGACCGTCCCGCGTGATCAGGCGCACCTGGTTCGGCTCGAACACGTCCAGCGTTTCGGTGTCCACTACCTCGTTGGTATCGTTCTCATAGAAGACTTCGGTGCCGCCGAGAATCGTGAGCGTCGCTCCGGGCGTGGAGCCGTCCATGAATTCGAAGCCGGCTTCCGCGAAGCACCCTCCGATGGAGGCCGCCGGCTGGGTCAGGCGCAGACGGAAGCGGTAGGTCTCCGCGTCCGAAAGGCGCACGACGGTCGAGTGGGTGAGCGTTTCTTTCACCTGCCGGCAGGGCAGGAAGGCGGACTCGATCTCCCAGCCCAGGCCGGGCTTGCGGTTGTTGCGGTAGGAGCCGTGACGCAGCTCCAGATTCCAGCCGTAGCCAAAATCGCCGACGCTCTTGTCGCGGCTGTCGTAGTTGCGGATGACCGTGATGGGCAGGCCCGAGACGGGCACGCTCAGGTCCTCGTAGGAGAGGGTGAAGTTCCCCACTTTCTGACCACCCTCGACCGAGTATGCGACGCTGGTGCTCACCGACCCGCTCGCGACCGTGAAGACCGTCAGGCGCACGGTGTAGAGGTCGTTGAGCAGCATCGTTGGATCGAAGGTGCCCAGGACGCCTCCGGCTATCGGCACCGTGCCCGTGGCAATGGTTGTGAAGGTGGTCTCGCCGGCGGGTGCGATCTCCAGGAGGTAATTCCGGAAGTCCGGCGCGACCGCCGTGCCGACGATCTCCGTGAGAGTCGTGACATCGGCGCCGTCCTGCGGGCTGAGGATCTCCGCAAAGGGCTCGGTGCTCGGAGGCAGCGGACGGAGCCGCAGGACCGTCGACCGCGTTGTGCTCCCCAGTGAGGCCGTGACCGTGACGTCGGTGACCGAGGCCACCGTCTGGGTCGTGATGGCGAAGGTGGCGCTCGCAGCCCCTGCCGCGATCTGGACGGAGGCGGGCACGGTCGCCGCGGGGTTGCCGCTCGCCAGCGAGATGGTCAGGCCGCCCACGGGTGCCGGACCGGCCAGGGTCACGGTGCCGGTCGCGCCCGCTCCGCCCGTCACCTCGGATGGGCTGATGGACAGCGACGACAGGAAATCGGGGGGAGGTTCCGGCCCTTCTTCCGCGACGATGGAGTTGGAAGCCGCCGAGGCCGGGCCGGTCCCCTTGCGGTTCACGGCTGCGACCGTGAAGGTGTAGGCGGTCCCCACCGTCAGACCCGTGACCGTGGCGCTCGGCGCCGAACCGTCCGCGGTGACCGTGAAGCCGCCAGGCGAGGAGGTCACGATGTAGGCGGTGATCAGGGCACCGCCGTTGGAGGACGGGGGCGTCCAGCTCACGAGGGCAGCGGCATTGCCGGTGACCTCGGCCGTGACCGCGGTGGGAGCCCCCGGCACAGTGGCCGGAGTGACCGGGTTCGACGGAGCCGAGACCGCTCCCTCCCCCAACACGTTGGAGGCCCGGACCGTGAAGACGTACTGGGTGCCGTTCTGCAGGCCTGTGACGATCGCCGTCGTCGTGCTCACCGTCACCGAAATACCGCCCGGCGTTGAGACCACCCGGTAACCCGTGATCGGGCTCGAGCCATCGCTGGCCGGAGCGGTCCAGGTGACCGTGGCCGAGCCGTCGCCGTCCACGGCCGTCACGCCGGTCGGCGCTCCCGGAGTGGCGGCCGCCTTCACGGCATTGGACGGCGCCGAGGTCGGCCCGGTCCCCTTCCGGTTCGTCGCCTTGACGGTGAAGGTGTAGGTGGTGCCCACCGCCAGCCCTGGGATGGTCGCAGTGGTGACTGTTCCGTCCACGGTGGCAGTGAGCCCGCCCGGAGCGGAGGTGACCGTGTAGCTCGTGATGGGTGAGCCGCCGTTGCTGGCCGGAGCCGACCAGGTGACCTTGACTGCCGAATCGCCCGCGAGCTGCGCGGCGACGTTGGCCGGAGCCCCCGGTGTTGCGGCGGGGGTCACCGTGTTCGAGGGCACGGAATTCGGGCCCTCGCCCACGGCATTCACCGCGCGGACGAAGAACTTGTACTGCGTGCCGTTGGCCAGCCCGAACACCAGCGCCGAGGTCTGAGAGCCGCTGTTGACAAAGGTGGTGTTCGTGAATGGCTCAGTGGTGATCCGGTACTGGGAGATCGCGTTGAAGCCGTTGTCCGCCGGAGCCGTCCAGGTCACGAAGGCCGACTGGCTTTCGTCGGCGGCGGTCACGTTCGTGGGCGCTCCCGGGAAGGTCGCGGCGATCAAGCTGTTCGAGGGCTGCGAGGCCGGCCCGCTGCCCACCTGGTTGATGGCGGTCACCCGGAAGGTATAGGCGGTGCCGAGGGTGAGGCCGCTCACCGTCGCCGAGCCCGCGCCGGCAGCGGCGCTGACCGTCGCGCCTGCCGGCGTGGAGGTCACGGTGTAGCCGGTGATCGCGGTGCCGCCGTTGGAGGCCGGCGCCAGCCAGCTCACCTGCACCGAAG
Organism: Acidobacteriota bacterium; assembly: GCA_034667225.1. GTDB lineage: Bacteria > Acidobacteriota > Thermoanaerobaculia > Multivoradales > UBA5704 > DATMER01. Next base: position 232,708 of record JAXDKG010000040.1, on the reverse strand, counting down.
CCGCGCCGTTGAACACCGCGAGCACACCCGTGGGCGCGCCCGGCAGGCCGGCGGGAATGACGTCATTCGACGGGATCGATTCCGGACCCCGCCCCAGGGCGTTGGCCGCCCGTACGGAGAAGCGGTAGATCTTGCCGTTCGTGAGGCCGGTGACCGTCGCCTGGGCCGCTTGCGCTCCCACGTCCATCCGCTGGCCGCCCGGATAGGTGAAGACCGAGTAGCCGGTGACCGGGGAGCCGCCATCCGAGGCGGGGGCGGTCCAGGTGACGGTCGCGGACGCATCGCTCCCGGCCGCCTGTACGCCTGTGGCAACGTCCGGCACGGTCGCCGGCGTGATCTCTCCGGAGGACGCCGACGCGGGACCGCTCCCGGCCAGGTTGGTCGCGATGACCTGGAACGTGTAGGCCGTGCCGTTGGCCAGGCCGGTGACGACGCGGCTCGTCTCCCCCGCGGGGACCGCGGCGGTGAGACCGCCGGGCTCGGCCGTGACCGTGTAGCCCGAGATCGCCCGGCCGTTGTCGGATGCGGGCGCCTGCCAGCTCACCTGCGCCATGCCGTTGCCCCGCGTCGCCTCGATCGCACTGGGCGCGGACGGATGGCCATAGGGAATGACTGCGCCCGACGGAGCGGACGCGGGGCCGTCGCCCTGGGCGTTGGCCGCGGTCACGGAGAAGGTGTAGGACGCGGCATTGGCGAGGCCGGAGATCCGCACGAAGGTGCGGTTGCCCGGCACCGTCACCGGTAGCCCGCCGCCGGGGGTGGCCAGGATGCGATAACCGCTGAGGGCGCTGCCGCCGTTCGACGGGGGCGCGGTCCAATAGACGGTCGCCTCCTGCTCGCCAGCGCTCGCCACGACCGCGGACGGAGCCTCCGGTGCCGAGGCCGGCAGGACCGCGGCCGAGGGGGCCGAATCCGGTCCCAGGCCGAGGGCATTGGCCGCGCGGACCAGGAAGGTGTACGAGGTGCCGTTGTCGAGGCCACCCAGCGTGGCGGTGGTCGTGGCCGCGCCGACTGCGACCGGCGCGCCGCTGGGCAGCGGCTGAACGATGTACCCGGTGACCGGGCTGCCACCGTCCGCAGCCGGAGCGGTCCAGGTGACCGTGGCGGTGCCGTTCCCGGCCACGGCCGCGATAGCCTGGGGAGCGCTCGGCACGGAGAGCAGGGTCACGGGCGCGGAAGGCGCCGAGGGCGTGCCCGCGCCGGCCCGGTTGGTGGCCGTTACCGTGAACTGCCAAGCCGTGCCGAAGGCAAGACCCGGGATGATGCGGACGGTCTCCCCGGCCGGCACCGCGAACCGGAGCCCGCCGGGAGAGACGGTCACGACGTAGCCGGTGATCGGGCTGGAGCCCGGATCGGCCGGGGGCGTCCACCGCACCTCGGCGAAGCTTTCACCCGCCGTGGCGCTCACCGCCGTGGGAGCGCCGGGGCTCGTGCCGGCCGGCAGGGAGGAGGGATTCGGCGGCAGGATGGCGAGCAGCACGCCGAACCCCGGGTGCCCCGGATCCGGCAGGTAAGCCGCCGGATTGAGCACGCGCACGATGCCGGTGCCCGCGATGTTGCCGCTTTCGACGTCCCCCTCCTTAGTGATGCGGGTCGCGAGGATCACGCTCATGTACGAGGGCACGGTGGCGGGGGGCTGCCGCGAGTTCGCCGGCCGCGTCCGCCACGAGGACGTGTCGGGGAACACGTTGTCGGCGTATCCCTTGAAGCTCTGATTGGCCGTGTAGTCGAAGTTCCCCTTCGAGACCTGGTTGGCCCATTGCGAGCCCCAGAACTGGTAGGTCTGGCCGAGCGTCAGCGACGCGGCGAGAGTCGCGGCGTTGCCTCCCCAGACCACGAACTGCCCGCGCCCATAGACGAGCAGTTGCCCGAGCCGGTCGCTCGCCGGGCCGTAGAAGGAATCGCCGGAGAACCCGGCCTCCAGGACGTGCTCGCCACCCGCAATGCCCGCAATACCGAGGTCGGCCGTCGCTACGCCCTCGGCATCGGTGACGGCCGAGACGCTGGAGCCCCCCACGCTAAAGGTGACCGTCCGGCCCGGGACAGGCAGGCTGCCGTCCTCGCGGAGCACCGCCCGGACGACGACGGCGCCGGTCTCCAGCGCTGCCCGCGAGGTGATGGCGAGTTGTACCTGCTCGCGGGTCACGGCGAGCGCGCCGGCGGCCTGGGAAGGCAGAAGCCGGCTGTCTCCTCCGAAGCTCACGGCGAGCGGGTAGCTCCCCGCTTCCACCTCGGGCGTGACGTAGCAGGAGGCCTGGCCCGAGGCGTCGGTGCGCCCGGCGCAGCTTCCCGCGGCCGAGTTGAACGCGAGCAGAGCTCCGGCGATGGGCGCATCCGGCTCGGCCGCGGTATCCACCAGGACCGCCGAGAGCCGGGCAGGATCGTGGTAGTCGCCGCCCTGGGAGGCGGGTAGACGCACCTCGGTGGCGTGGCGCACGGTCCAGTGCAGGGCCGCGGTAGCCTGCGCCTCGCCCGCATCGAAGACGCCGTTGCGGTTGAGATCGAGCCAGGCGCGGACCGTGTCGCGGCCGGCAGACGGACCGCCGGTGTAGCGGAAGGTGGCGCGGCCGGAGCCGTCGCTGGCGCAGGCCACGGTGTCACAGGTCCCCGTGGCCCCGGCATTGGGTCCGGACAGGACCTGGAAGCCGAGGCGCTCCCCGATGAGGGAGACGCCGCCGTCCAGGATCTCCACCGTCACCGCCTGGGAGCTTCCCGCCGGCGCCACGTTGGGCTGGGGCACGGCCGCGATCTGCGGCGCCAGGGCGCGCAGCGCCTGGCTCGCGTTGGACGGCTCGTAGAAGCCGTCTCCCGCGAATGAGGCGGTCAGGGAATGGTCGCCCGCGGGCAGCGCCAGCTTCGCGGTGGCCGTGCCGTCGGCGCCGGTGGTGGCCGTGGCCGAGAGCGCGCCCGCCTGGAAGACCACGGTCTTGCCGGAGACCGGAACGGCGCCGTCCTCCCGCAGCGCGGCGCGAATGGTGGTCTCTCCCCCGCCGGGCGCCACGGGAGGCGAGGTGATGGCGAGATGGGTCTGCTCATGCTCGACAGTGAAGGTATCGGCGGCCTGCGCGGGCTTGCGCGTGGCGTCTCCGGCGAACTCCACCGCCACGGGCTGGCTGCCCGACGAGGTCTGCGGGGTCACGCTGCACGAGGCCCGGCCCTGCGCGTCCGTGGGAGCCTTGCAGGTCAGCGTCCCCAGGCGGAACGTGAGGAGGGCGTCGGCCACGGGCACCGCCGGAGAGACCGAATCGTCGAGGAGAACGGCCGCGAGGTTGGCGGGGTCGTGGAAGTCGCCCGACCGGTCGCCGGTGTACTGGAGCGCGGTGTGGCCCTCGCCCGGGCCGGGCGGCTGTTCCAGGACGATCGAGGTCTGGATGCGGAAGTTGGAACCGCAGCAGTACCGCTCGGCGAAGAAGAAGTCGAGGTCGTACGACTCGCCCTGGACAAGCCCGATCTGGGCGGCCACGGCATCCAGGCTGACCTGATCCTGGATCGGGCCGTGCACGCCGCCGATGTCGATGACCAGCCGCTTGTTGACGAAGACCCAGACGTCGTCGTCACCCCGGAACTGAAAGATCTCCCCGCCCTCGTAGGTGAACGCCGTGTGCATCTCGAGGGTGAAGAAGTAGTTGTGAGGGTAATTGAAGTTCCCGAAGAGCTGGCCGTCGATGGGGAAGAAATCGTTGACGTCGAAGGTGTAGACGTTCGGCTGCGACTGGCTGTTGGTCAGCAGGATCGGGATCTCGGTGCGCAGGTTCACGCCCGCGACGTCGCGGTACCACTTGTCGAACAGGTCGCGCCCATGGGTGGTGATCGTGAACGGCCGCGTGGTGGTGTATACCGGCTTGTCGTCGGGGCCGAGGACGCTCTCGACGATGCCCTTCTCGGTAGCGATCTGGTACTGCATGTCCGGAAAGTCCGGCTTGAAGTCGCGGACCGTGGCGGTCAGCTCGAGCGTGGTCGGCTCGAAGATCGGCGGACAGAGAGAGCTGTCGTGCGTCACGACTCCGAGGCAGAACTTCCGATCGTTCGTATTGGTGATGGCCGCGCACTGGGAGGAGGTCCGGGCGGACATCGCCAGGCAGAGCTGTCGCGTGTTCGCATCCGGGATGGCGGCGCAAAGCGAGGGATCGTAGCCGGAGGCGGCGTAGCAGAACCGCTGCAGGTTGGCGTCCGTGATGTCCCGGCAGTTCGAGGGGAAATTGGGCGCGAACGCCATGCCGTAGCAGGTGAGCTGCAGGTTGCGGTCCGTCATCGTCCGGCAGGGGTCCTGGCTGCTGGTTGCAAGGCCGGCGCACATCTGGCGGTCGTTGAAATCGCTCACGCCGGTGCAGGACGAGGAGCTTCGGGTCGCGATGCCCGTGCACGCGCGGGACTGGTCAGCCAGGTTGAGGTAGACGAACGGATTCCCGGTGGACTGGGCGAAGCCGGCTCCGGCGGAGACGGAGCACAAGGCCACGAGCGCGGCGATCCACACCCGGAAGAGACGGCGAGAGGCAGCTCGATTCACGATCATGGGCACTCCTGCGGAGCCGGGAAAGCGCAAGCTGCCCGGGACCGACGTCCGTTGGGACCAGATCCACCACGGTCGACAACCGTTCTCAAGGCAGATGCGGAAAAAAGGCGAATCAGGATAGCACGGAAGACCCGGACGCTAGGCCTCACCGGCCAAGCGGCGCGCCTCCTCGTACAAACGGGAAGACAGGCGAAGGCCGTTCGCAACGAGTTGATCCAGCAGGGGCGTGATCACGGAGACTGCGCCTGTCTGCTTGGCTGCCAAGAGGACTCCGATCGTGCCTGTCTGAGGAATGCCGAGCGCTGCCGCGATGGTCCGCCCTCGCCGCTCGTCGATGACCGCAGTTGCCCCGAGCTCCCGCGCCAGGATGAGCACTTCGCTCTCACCCTCGCCCAGCGAAGACAAAAGGCGCTCGACAGCCGAACGATCGGAGACCTCTCCAAGTCCCAACCACTCCGCACTTTTAACCAGGACGGCCCCTGGCCGGCTTTCGTCCTCAGTGACCTCTCTAAGGACGGCTGCCGGAACGAGGATCTCGCCGAAGAGCCTTGGCAGGAGGTTGAGTTGGCCGATCCTCGCCAGCGAGATCAGTGGACCGGAGTTGACGACGATCCGCACGTCAATCCTGGATCGGCTTGGCGGCAGCCCTGGCGGCTGCAAGATTGCTTTCCAGCTCTTGAGGGCTTGCGTCCAGATAGGGCAGCTTCCTCCGGTCCAGCAGGTCGAGGAATCCGACCTTCGGCATCCCGAGGATCTCCGCCGCCTTCCCGGCGGAGATCTCTCCTTCCTGGAAGAGCTCCAGGACCACCCATTCCTTGGCTCGCCGGCCGAGGTCCGACTCGGGGATGTTCAAGGCTGCCATCAGGTCCCGCGGCAGCTCGATCTGGATTTTGAAGGCGCTCATACTGCCTCCATCATAGCGCGCCTACCAGCAGGCGGGGCAGGGACGCGAGCTCTTCGCGCCCGTGCTCTCCCATGAGGCAGATCTGGATCCAGTTCCGCTCGCGGAGGTAGGAGCTGGAGTAGCTGAGCTCGTATCCCCATTCCTCCAGAGCGCTGCCGACCCGGCACGACTGCACCTCCGGCGGGAGCGTGATCGTCGTGACCGCCGGCGAGGCGTGGGCGTCCGGAGCCAGGATGGTCAAGCCATGGTCCCGCAGAGAGGCGCGGAGCCACGACGCCAGGCTCGCGATCTGGGCGAACCTCTCCTCGAAACATTGGCGGCCGAGCGCCGCTCGCAAAGCGGCGACCAGGTTCGAGTTGAACGTGTACGGGACCTCGTCCTCCTGCCCGTAGCAGCCAAGGTCCAGGTACCTGGGCAGGTCCGTCGCAGGCGCGATCTCGTGGTCGTGGAACACCATCGAGACCCCTGCAAAAGATCCGAGGCCCTTGCCGCTGACGCCCGAGGCGAGGCGGACGCCGGAAAGGTTCACCGGCACCGTGCCGATCGAGCTGATGCAGTCCAGGTACAGCCGCTTGCCGTGCCGCCGGCAGATGTCCTTCAGCGTGCCGAGGTCGTTGAGGACCCCGGTCGATGTCTCGCAGTGGACGGCCCAGACCCAGTCGCATTCCGACTGCGCCACGCGTTCATAGTCGAACACGCTCCCCCACTCCGTCCGCAGCACCGAATGAGCGAGCCCGAAGCGGCGGGCATGGTCGCACAGCCGTTCGCCGAACTCGCCGTTGACGAGGACGATGCCCGCCCCACCCTCCCGCGAGATCTGCGCCGCCACGGCGTCGTTCGCGAGAGTGCCGCTGCCGAAGAGCAGAGTGACCCGCTCAGCTCCGGCCAGCTCGCGCAACCGCGCCTTCACCTCGCGCAGCATCCCGGCGAACTCGCCGCAGCGGTGCGGGATGGATGGCCCCGCGAGAGCCCGCCGGACGCCCGGATGAAGGCTCACCGGACCGGGCAGGAGCCGCACCCTTTCGGGCTCGAAGGCACGCCAGCGCTCCCGCGCGTCCTCGAGCGTCAGGTACATCGGCTGGTACTGCGCCTCCGGCGTGCCCACCAGAGGGCCGAACGGCTTGAAGCCCATGTGGCCATACAGCTTGAGCTGACGGACCGTCCCGGAGATCACGGCCGTGTCGAAACCCAGGCTCAGGCAGTGCTGCGTCACGAGGCGCATCAGCCCGCGGAACACGGTCCCCCGCCGGTTCTCGCTCCTGACGGCGAGGAGCCGGACCTCGCACACGGACCGGCCTTCGGGAAGGTGGCTGTCGAGGTTCGGGACCTTCGTGTCGAGCGAGAACGGGCGGTCCGTTCGCACCGCGAGCATGCCGACCACCCGGTCGCCGTCGAGGGCGATCACGTAGGTGTTCTGGTCGTGGAACCTGTCCACGAGGATCCCCTCGGCATTGCGGGGATGCTGCGGGATCTCCTCGGCGAACGTCGCATGGACGAGCCGGTGGATCTGCTCGAGCTCGGACGCCTCGCTGGCGATTTTGAACCGGGCGGTCATGACGGGCTCCGCAAGCTCACCATCCATACTCCCACCAGGATCGCGAGGCCGCCCGCCAGGGTGGGGACGGTCAGCTTCTCGCCGAGCATTGAGGCGGCGATCGCGACCGTGACCAGCGGCTCGATGTAGAGGAAGGTCCCCACCTGCGAGGAGGGCAGCCGGCTGAGCGCGTCGTACCAGAAGACGTACGCCAGCCCCGAGCAGAAGACGCCGAGGAAGACCACGGCCATCCAGCCGCGGGAGGACAACCGCGAGACGTCCGCGATCCCCGGACCGGTCAAAAAAAGGAAACTGCTCAGCAGCCAGCCGAACGTCATGACCCAGAACATCATGCCCGCCGAGGGGTAGCGCTTGAGCCCCCGCCGGGAGAGCACCGAGAAGACCGCCCAGTTGGGAGCGCTGGCGACGATCAGCCAGTCCCCCGGAGCGCCGAGCCGGCCTGCCGCCAGCGAAGAGAGATTGCCGCGCGTGGCCACCACCAGCACTCCGAACGCCGCCACCCCGATCCCGAGGGCAGCCAGCGTCCCCACTCCCTCTCCCAGCACCATCCAGCCCAGGAGGGCCATGAAGATCGGGGTCGAGGCCACGATCCAGGACGTCGTGCTCGCCTGGGAGGTCACCAGCCCGTTGGACTGGAGCCACTGGTGGAAGGCGATCCCGAGGAAGCCGAGCAGGGCAAAATAGGCAAGGTCCCCGGCCATGGGCAGGGAGAGCTGCCGGCGGGCGAGCACCACCACACCCATGACCGCCACACCCATGCCGAAGCGCAGCCACACGACCGTGAGCGGAGCAACCTCCCCCACCGCGATCTTGGTCGCGATGAACGAGGCGCCCCACACTACGACCGCGAAAAGCGCCGCCAGGATCGCCCCGGTGCGCGAGCGACCCGGCTCGGGATTGGCAGTGGACATCCGGTGAAGCATTCTACCGTGTCCGCGGGCCACAAAACCCGCGACCGGCAACATTCAACCCGCGGGTGGAGGCGGAAAACCGCCGGGTGGAAACATTCGCGAACCCTCCCGATTCATTCGGGAACCGGCTGGAACGATTCAACCCGCGGGTTGATACGTTCAACCGGCGGGTAGCAACACTAAACCCGCCGGTTGAAACATTGTGGAGCCGGGTTGCAACGTTCAACCCATGGGTTGGGAGGCTGAACCCGCGGGTGAAATGAATCAACCCGCGGGTCAGATCGTTGGGGAAGGCACGGGAACGTTGCACGGACGGGGAACGCCCGATCGAATGAGCCCTAGCCCGGGTCGGCAGAATCCTCGGGCGGGTGCTCGCCGCATCGGAAGAGAGCCCGCCGCAAGTTGATGAGCCCAGGCCGGTTGAGCTGAAGCGCCTCGACGGTAGCGCGCCCTTCCGGAGTTAGGCCGACGACGCGGGTGAAGTCATGGCTCCAGATGAAGTGGCGGTTCCACCTGTCATGCCTGGGATGGAAGAGCGGGACGGTCTTACCGCTCACAGGATCGATCGCGCCGGTCCTGATGTACTTGTGATTGTTGCAGCCCTGACAGGCGAACGCGAGATTGTCCGGGTCCTCGCCGCCACCGGCCTGACGGGGCAGGACATGCTCAACGGAAAAAGACTGGGTCGCGAAGCGCTCCTGGCTTTGGCAGTACTCGCAGATCCCCTTTGCACGGGACCGGACCGCCTCCCGCTGCTCACCCCCACGGCGGCCCTCAGGCATTTGGAGAGGGCCGGACCCCCAGCTCCTCCATCAAGGCGGAAAGCGGCTTGGCCCGGAGACGGGCAAGCTCGGCAAGACGTTCGATGCGCTCGGCCTGCAACCGCTCCGCCTCGGCAGTCAGCCGCAGAAGCTCCTGGTGCTCCTCGGCAGCCAGGCTGCCGGTCCGGCGCCGGCTCATGAGCTCCCGGTATCGCTCCTCCTGGTCGCCGGGCAGACCCCGGTTGATGCCGAGCAGGAGCTCGGACTCTCTCTGGGAAAGGCTTGGTGCCCGCCCGGAGCCGCTCCTGGTCACGTCCTTGAGCAGCACGTCGACGCCGGTCCGGATCAGGTCCGCGACGGACCGGCCCTGGGAAGCGGCGATCTGCTCGAGCGTCTCGTTCTGTTCTTCGGTCAGCTCGACTTTTCGGGTCACCATGGCGGTTAGTCTAGCAGGACGCCGACCACCTGCACTCATCCAACAAATCCAATAAGATACCCGGGACGGCCCAGTATCGGGGCCGCGGATGAAAAGGAGAATGGGGCGATGGGTGTAGAAGGGGCGGCGGTTGTGGCAGAGCAGATTGCCCAGGCCATCAAGGCTTCGGGCGCGATCGTGCGGGTGGAGCCGGACGATTTCCTCAGGATCCTGGCGCGGAGCGCGGATCCCCTGGTGATCTCCGCCCAGGGCGGGTACCTGTCCGGCGGGCACGACTATCTCACCAGCTACAAGGGGATCGGCTTCTTCACCAACTCCCCCAACCCCCTGACCCTCCCCGGAGGCGCCGAAATCGTGGCGGCGCAGAAGATCTGGATCCCGTCCCGCTGAGCCCCTCTCTGAGCACCTGATGCCGCCGACTGCCAAGACTCCGCCTCAGCGCCGTCCCCTCGCCTACCCCCAGCCGGCCGCCCCCCAGGGTGAGACTCCGGCCCAACGGTGGCGCCGGAAGGGCCGGACCTACGCCCTGCGCGCGTTCGACCGCAGCATCCTCGCGGCCTACCGTATCATCAACTGGCTCGACCGCAAGGCCCCCATGGAGCGCCGTTACTTCCGCGTCGCCATCTTCGGATCGAGCCGCATCCAGGAGAGCGACGCCATGTACTCCGCGGTCAAGGAGCTCGCCCGCCGCCTCTCCTTCATGGGGTGCGACATCGTCACCGGCGGCGGACCCGGCCTCATGCGCGCCGCCAACGAAGGGGCCCGTGCCGGCGCCTACCGCTACAAGACGCGGTCGTTCGGCCTCACCATCCTCCTCCCCATGGAGGAGCAGCCCAATCCGTTCCTGGACGAGGTCGCCCAGCACAGCACGTTCTTCTCCCGGCTCCACCAGTTCATCCGGCTCTCCCACGCCTATCTCGTCGTGGACGGCGGCATCGGCACCACCCTGGAGGCCCTGATGGTGTTCCAGCTCCTCCAGGTGAAGATGCTCAAGGACCGGCCCCTGATCTTCGTCGGACCCATGTGGCGCGGCCTGCGCAGCTTCATCGAGCACGAGATCATCGCCCGCGGCTACGCCTCTCCCCCGGATCTCGATGCGGCCGTCTGGGTGGATACCCTGGACGAGGCCCTCGCGGTCGTCGAGGCGGCCCGGGACGATTTCCTCCGCCGCCACAAGGTCATCCTGCCCCCGGTCGCCGAGGAGCCGGCGGCGGTGGACAACGAGCCGCTCGGCTCCGTATAAGGAAGAGAGAGTGATGGGTTCGATCGCATTTATGCTTTTTCAGCTCGGCCCCGCGCAGGGCCCGAGCCTGCTCGACCGCTTCTGGGAAGCCGGGCCGATGGCGAAGTTCGTCCTCGCCGTCCTCATCCTGTTCTCCCTCGGCTCCTGGGCCGTCATGATCGGCAAGCTGGTCCAGCTCCGCCGCGCCGACCAGCAGAGCGAGAAGTTCCTGGAGGCCTTCCACCGCAGCCAGCGCTTCAGCGAGGTCAATGCCCAGGCGGGCAAGCTCCGCGCCTCCCCTCTCGTGGGCATCTTCCAGGCCGGCTACGCCGAGATCGACAGCCAGATCAAGGCCCAGTCCCCCGAGGGCGACCGCAAGGTCTACCGCATCACCTCGATCCCGGCGCTGCAGCGCACCCTCGGCCGCTCCGCCCATGTGGAGCTGCAGAACATCGCGGCCTGGACCACGTTCCTCGCCACCACCGCCGCCGCCACCCCGTTCATCGGCCTCTTCGGCACGGTCTGGGGCATCATGAGCGCCTTCGGCGACATCGGCCTCACCGGCTCGACCTCCATCGTGGCCGTGGCCCCCGGCATCGCCGAGGCACTCATCAACACCGCCGCGGGACTGGCCGCCGCCATCCCCGCCCTGATCGGCTACAACTACTTCTCGCACCGGGTGCGCGTGCTCCGCGGACGGCTGGAGGACTTCATCCTGGAGTTCCTCAACCTGGCCGAGCGGAACTTCACCTAGGAGGAGGACGGCATGGCCTTCAATATTGGCGGGGGTGGTGGAGGGATTGGCGGAGATGACGACGATCCGGTGCTGGCGGACATCAACGTCACTCCCCTGGTGGACGTGATGCTGGTGCTCCTCATCATCTTCATGATCGCGGCACCCATGCTCCACCAGGGGGTCGAGGTGGCCCTCCCGCGCGCCGACGCCACGAACCTGCCCATGCGGGTCGAGGACCCGCTCGTGGTTTCCATTGACCGGGAAGGCAACGTCTATCTTCAAGAGAGCCAGGTCGCGACCGAGGACCTCGTGGAGCGCGTCAGCGACCAGCTCAAGGCCAGGGGGGACGAGAGCGTCTTCCTCAAGGGGGATCGCGAAGTGCCATATGGCAAGGTCATCGAGGTGCTCGACATCCTCCATCGCGGCGGGATCGTCCGCGTGGGGATGATCACGGAGCGCCCGCCCGCGGAGGGAAGGAGCTGACGTGAGCCGCGAGGTGAACGGAGTCCTGGCCGACCGCTCCAGGAGGCATGGACGCAATGCCCAGGCAAGGAGCTTCCTGGCCGCCCTGGCGCTGCACGCCCTCCTGCTCGTCGTGGTCCTGCTGGCGCCCCGCCTCAAGACTCCCCCGCCGCCCCTGGAATTCGTGCCGGTGCAGATCATCCCGGCGCAGGCCCTGGGCGTCCGCCGTCCCGCTCCGCCACGGCGCAAGGCGCCTCCCGCTCCACCGGCCGAGACCCCGGCCCCCGAAGAGCCGAAAGCCGAAGCCGCTCCCCCGAAGCCGGAGCCCGCGGACGACGTGCCCTCTCTCTCCGATCCGGCGAGCGACAAGAAAAAGAAGCCGGAGGACCCCAAGCCGAAGCCCGAGCCCGCCCGCGAGACGGCGCGCCCGACCGCCGATCCATCAGTCAAGGGAGGGTCGGGCAAGACCGAGGAAGGGAAGTCCGGCACCGCTCCGGGAGAAACGGGCGACCAGCTCGGCCGGCGGGGCGGCCCCCAGGGCAACCCGCTCGGCACCACCGCCTTCGGCTCCGAGGTGGGCGGCCTCGACAATCCGGACTTCACCTACGCCTACTACCTGGACCGGATGCTGTCGCTCATCGACGACAAGTGGGAGCGCCCGTCCATGGGCAGCGGCATCAAGGCGGTGATCTTCTTCCGCATCGGCCGCGACGGCAGCATGGCCGAACTGCAGGTCGAGCAGTCTTCCGGGTACAATTCGTTCGACCTGGCAGCCCTCCGCGCCGTGCAGAACGCTGCTCCGTTTCCTCCTCTGCCGAGGGCCTACAAGCACGAGGACCTCGGCGTTCACCTGATCGTCCGCTAAACCATCCGATGACTCTAGGGGAATGATGAGATCGAAAGCCCTGGCCCTGACCGCCTCCGCCGTCCTCTTCGTGGCAGGCCTCTCCCTGCCGCTGATCTTCGCTCAGGAGCCTCCTCCTGCAACTGCACCTGAACAGGATCCCCAGGTCACCCTGGAGCTGAACCGCGGCCAGCGGCCGCCGATGAAGCTGGCGATCCCGCCGTTCCGCGGAACCCAGGCCCTCTCCGGGCCGGCGGCGGCGGCCGCCCGCGAGATGGAACAGACCGTGCGCCGGGACCTGGAGAGCTCGGGCTACTTCGAGATCATCGGCCCTGACCGGATCGGGGCTGTCACCTGGAGCGGCAACATGCAGCGCGACGTGGAGCCGTTCCGCGCCCTGGGCGCCGAGACCCTGCTTCTCGGCGACATCCGCGCCGAGGGGGACAGGATCGTCTTCGAGGGCCGGCTGTTCGACATCGCCAGCGCCCAGCCCATCCTGGCCAAGCGCTACCGCGGCAGTGTCACCGTGTCGCGCCGCATCGGCCACACCTTCGCCGACGAGGTCATCCGCTACCTGGTCGGCAGGCCCGGGATCTCGATGTCGAGCATCGCCTTCACCAGTGACCGCTCCGGGCACAAAGAGATCTGGGTCATGGACTACGACGGCCAGAACCAGCGCCGGATCACCGGCCACCAGTCGACCTCCATGTCCCCGGCCTGGAGCCCGAGCGGCGACGCCCTGGCCTACACCTCCTTCTTCAACGGCCCGCCGTCGATCTACATCGCCGACATGGCCACGAACCGCAAGCAGCCCGTGGTGACCTCCGGCTCGATGAACACGACCCCCACCTTCTCGCCGGACGGCGGCCGCGTGGCCTTCGCCCGCTCGGTGGAGGGGAACGTGGAGATCTTCAGCACCGACCGGACCGGCAAGAGCTTGCGGCGGCTGACCCACTCGAACGCGATCGACACGAACCCGGCCTGGAGCCCGCGCGGCAGCCAGATCGCGTTCACCTCGGGCCGGGGGGGCAACCCGCACATCTATGTCATGGACTCCGAGGGGACGGACCAGCGCCGCCTGACCTACGACGGAGACTACAACGACGGCGCGTCCTGGAGCCCCGAGGGGGACCTGATCGCCTACAGCAGCCGGCGCGGCGGGCGCTTCCAGATCGCGGTCACCAACGTGGTCACATTGGCGACTCGGGTCCTGACCTCCGGGGCGGGTGACAACGAGGCGCCGACCTTCTCGCCGGACGCGCGCAAGATCGCCTACGTTTCCCGCCGCAGCGGGCGTAAGCAGATCTATGTCATGGACGTCACCGGCGGCAACGTGCAGCAGGTAACCCAGGAAGGCAACAACGACATGCCCGACTGGTCGAGAATCCCGGTGGAGCCGTGATAAAGTGAAAGCCCCCGAGAGGTCCCCCGTTGTTTTGACATGGAGAGGAAGAGCATGAACCGCAAGCTGATGATATGGATGATGGTCCCGGTTCTGGCAACGTTGCTGACCGGTTGCCCGAAGAAGAAGCCGGCCACGCCGCCGGCCGACATTCCGGTCGAGACCGAGGTGGTGGAGACACCGCCGCCGGCCACGACCCAGGAGGTCGTGCAGACCCCGCCGACGACAACCGAGGACGAGACCGAGGACCCGATGATGTCGGCCGACCTGCAGGTCGTGAACGACGAGCTGCGGCGCCGCGGCTTCAGCCCGGACGTGTTCTTCGAGTACGACGAGATCTCGCTCTCGGACGAGACCCGCGAGCGGCTGGCCCGCAATGCCGAGCTGCTCAAGGCACAGTCTCAGTTCCAGGTGACGATCGAGGGCCACGCCGACGAGCGCGGCACCAACGAGTACAACCTGGCCCTGGGCGACCGGCGCGCCAACGCGGTGCGCGACTACCTGGGCTCCCTGGGTGTCGACGGCGGCCGGCTGCGCATCATCACCTACGGCGAGGAGCGCCCGGTCTGCACCGAGTCCGCGGATAGCTGCTGGTCGCAGAACCGCCGCGCCCACATGATCATCACCGGACGGGCCAACGTCGGTTGAGACGGATCAATATGCTGCGCCGTACACTCCCCCTCGCCATTTGTCTCGTGGCAGCTTCCGTCACGGGGTGCGTCACGCCCCAGGACATCGAGGGGCTGAACACGCAGCTCGCCGACATTCAGCGCCAGGTCCTGCAGATCCAGAAACAGGCCCCGAGCAAGGAGGAAGTCTCCAGCCAGATGACGACCCTGGGCAGCAACATGGGCCGGCAGATGGAGTCCCTCCTCAAAACCGAGGCCGACATGCAGGTCAAGCTGCAGGACCTGTCGAGCCAGATCGACGAGCTGCAGGCGAAGCTCGAGGACACGAACTACCGCCTGGCGCAGCTCTCCCAGCAGATCGCGGCCACGAACCAGGAGCTGAAGACATTCCAGTCGCAGCCGTCGCTGCCGCCGGCGGGCGCCGCCCCGGAAGGGACGGTCGGTGGGGATCCGCAGCAGCAGCCGGTCCAGCCGCCGCAGCAGCAGCAGAACCCCCGTGCAGGAGCAGGATCCGGAGCCGACCCCCAGTCGCTCTACAACTCCGCCTACAACGACTACCTGAAGGGCAGCTACGATCTCGCGCTGCGGGAGTTCCAGGAGTATCTGGACAACTTCCCGTCGACCGACCTGTCCGACAACGCGACCTACTGGATCGGCGAGAGCTACTACCGCCAGCGGCGGTTCCGGCAGGCAGTCGAGCAGTTCGACAGGGTGTTGGCGCGCTTTCCGCGCAGCGACAAGGTGCCGGCGGCCACGCTCAAGAAGGGCTATGCCCACCTCGAGCTGGGCGAGCGCTCCGAGGGGGTGGTCCAGCTCCGCCACGTGATCCGTCAGTACCCGACGAGCGACGAGGCGAACCTGGCCCGCCAGCGCCTGCGCGAAATCGGAGTTGACGCGAGCTAGCCCCCGGTGGTATAAACTCCCGTCGCACCTCTGCGCGGTGCGACTTCGTTTTTTCAACAGAACAGCATCGAGGAACTATGGCGAATACGAAGTCTGCCGAGAAGCGGCACCGTCAGAACCTGCAGCAGCGGGCGCGCAACCGGGCTCATCGCTCGCGCCTCCGCACCGCGATCAAGAACCTCCGCGCCGCCGTGTCCAGCGGTGACGCTTCGGCAGCCGAGGCCCTGCTGCCCACGACCTTCAGCGTGATCGACAAGATTGCCCAGAAGAAGATCATCCACCGGAACGCCGCCTCGCGCTACAAAGCCCGCCTCGCCAAGCGCGTCGCCGAGATGAAGCAGGCGGCGTAAGCAAAGAACACGGACAAGCACAGACGAACACGGACTGCCACGGACCGACATCCGGTGTCCGTGTGCGTCGGTGATGGTCCGTGTTCGTCCGTGTAGCGCGCCTTTTCTCCTAGAACCCCTCCAGCAGGTCGCTCACCATCGTCTCCGCGAACTTCTCCGCGGCCTCTTCGATGGCCTCGTCCTCGCGGTCGAAGTAGGCGGTCTCAGTGGCCTCGACGTCGTAGCTCTCGCGGAAGACGTAGCGGTCGTTGCTCCAGATCACGTCGTCGGAGCCCACGCGCTTGAAGGCGATCTTGGCCAGGACCACGATCTCGTACTGCGTGGCGCGGCCGGAGGCGTCGAAGGTCACCGGACGGACGTCGAAGCCGACCACCGTGCCGGAAAGCTCGGCGTCCGCCCCCTCGGCGGCTCCCACCACCGAGAAACGGTTGCGCGTCACCATCTCGTCCGCGATGGCGCGGGTCAGGGCCTGCTCCACCTGCGTGCGCTGGGTCTGGTTCTCCAGCGGGCGGATGTAGACCTCCCGGACGTCTTCCGGGACGTTGCTGCTCGCCCGGCCCACCAGGGCATAGCCGCAGCCGGTAAGAGTTAAGAGCAGAAGGCCGAGGGCGGCCGAGCATTTGAGATTCATGCGGATCTCCGGGTCACCAGGTTGATCAACCGGCCGGGGACCACCACGGCCTTGGCCAGCTCGCGGCCGGCCAGATGCTCCCGCACCTTGGCGCTCGCCAGGGCAGCCTCCCTCACCTCGCGGTCCCCCGCGCCGGCGTCGACCTCGACGCGGTCGCGGAGCTTGCCGTCCACCTGCACCACGAGCTCGATGCGCGCGCGGCGGAGCTTCGCTTCATCGTACTCCGGCCAGGACGTGTCGAGGAGCCCTTCGACGTGATCCATCCGTTCCCAGAGCTCCTCGGTCATGTGCGGAGCCATGGGATGCAGGAGCTGCAACAGGGTCTCATAGGTCCTCTCGCACTGCAGGCGCGTCGCGGTCAGGTCGTCCAGCGCCCGCGCCAGGGAGCTCGACAGCTCCATCAGCGCCGCCACGGCGGTGTTGAACGAGAAGCGCTCGAAGCTGTGCGTCACCCGCTGGATCGTGGCGTGGCGCTCGCGCTCCAGCTCGGCATCGGACGGCCCGATCGGCGGCGCGTCCGGGATCTTCTCGGCGATCCGCCAGACGCGCAGGAGGAAGCGCCAGGCGCCCGCGACTGCCTCGTCGTTCCACTCGGCCTCCTTCTCCGGCGGGCCGAGGAACAGGGTGTAGACGCGCTCCGTGTCCGCGCCCATCTCCTCGATCAGCTCGTCCGGCGAGACCGTGTTCCCCCGCGACTTGGACATCTTCTCGATCCGCCCGGACTTCTCCGAAAGGCGGGTGATCATCCCCTGGTTGAACAGGTCCTTGAACGGCTCCTCGAAGCCGACCAGGCCCATGTCGTGGAGCACCCGGCAGATGAAGCGGGCGTAGAGCAGGTGGAGGATGGCATGCTCGATGCCGCCGATGTACTGGTCGACCGGCGCCCATTTGTTGGCCAGCTCGGGATCGAAGATACGGTTGGGGTCGCGGGCCGAGAGGAAGCGCAGGTAGTACCAGGAGCTGTCCACGAAGGTGTCCATCGTGTCCGTCTCCCGGCGCGCCGGCTTCTTGCACTTCGGGCAGGCGGTCTCGACGAATCCCTTGTGGCGGGCGAGCGGGTTGCCCTCGCGGCCGGTCAGCTCCACGTCGTAAGGCAGCTCCACCGGGAGCTGATCGTCGGGGACCGGCACGACGCCGCACTTCTCGCAGTAGACCACCGGGATCGGCGTCCCCCAGTAGCGCTGGCGGGAGATCAGCCAGTCGCGCAGCCGGTACGTCACCTTGGCCCGGCCGAAGCCCTTCTCCTCGATCCACTCAATGAACTTCCGCACCGCTTCGGGCGAGGACTCCAACTCGTCGAGTTGGCGGATGGCGAGCCCCTCCTGGCGGGCGAAGACCAGATCCCGGTCATCATGGGCGGGCACGCCCATGACCGCGCCGGTCCCGTAGTCGGGCAGGACGTAGTTGGCGATCCAGATCGGGATCGGCTCGCCGGTCGCGGGGTTGACCGCCCTGCGTCCGGTGTCCCTCCCCTCCTTTGGAGTCCCCTCCCCTTCCCGCTGGATGCGGGGGGTGTTGCGGATGCTCTCGATCCACTCCTCCAGCTCCGGCCTGTCGGGATGCTTCTCGATCAGCTTCGGGACCAGCGGGTGCTCGGGCGCAAGGACCAGGAAGGTGGCGCCGTGGATCGTGTCCGGCCGGGTGGTGAAGACGGTGATCTTCTTCTTGAGCCCCAGCCCGGGGGATACCGGGAAGTCGATCTCGGCGCCCTCGGAGCGGCCGATCCAGTTGCGCTGCATCACCTTCACCTTCTCGGGCCAGCCCTCGAGGCCGTCGAGCCCGGCGAGCAGGCGGTCGGCGTGCCTGGTGATGCGGAAGAACCACTGCTCCAGGTCGCGCTGGACGACCGGGGTGCCGCAGCGCTCGCAGGCGCCCTCGACCACCTGCTCGTTGGCGAGCACGGTCTGGCAGCCCGGGCACCAGTTGACCGGGGCCTTCTTCTTGTAGGCCAGCCCCTTCTCCAGCATGCGCAGGAAGAGCCACTGGTTCCAGCGGTAGTACTCGGGGGTGCAGGAGGCGATCTCCTTGCTCCAGTCGAAGAGGATCCCCCAGCGCTTGAACTGCTCCTTCATGACCTTGATGTTGCCGAAGGTCCAGTCCTTGGGATGGACGCCGCGCTGGATGGCGGCGTTCTCGGCGGGCAGGCCGAAGGCGTCCCATCCCATGGGGTTGAAGGCGCGCTTGCCGTTCATGCGCAGGTAGCGGTAGAGGGCGTCGCCGAGGATGTAGTTGCGCCCGTGCCCGACGTGGAGACGGTCCCCTGAAGGGTAGGGGAACATCATGAGCATGTAGTACTTCTGCCGGGCTTGGCGGAGGTCTACCTCGGCGGTCCGCTGCTTCTCCCACCGGTCCTGCCATTTGGCCTCGACGGCCTTATGGTCATAGTGGGTCATGTAAGGCTGCCAGGAAAGGTGTGCTGCTTGAGGAGCCCATCGAGGAGGCCGTTGACGAACCGCCCGGACTGCTCCGAGCCGAACTTCTTGGCCAGCTCGATGGCCTCGTCCACGATCACGAGCTTGGGCGTGTCGGTCTCGTAAAGCATCTCGAAGACGGCCAGGCGCAGGACGTTGCGGTCCACGGGCGGCATGCGCTCCAGGCGCCAGTTGTCCGCCTGCTCGCGGATGAGGGCGTCGACCTGCTCGCGGTGGTCCATGGTGCCCGTGACCAGCCCCTGGGCGAACGCGAACGCCTCGTCAGCCAAGCGCTTGCGCCGCATGTACTCGGCGCGCTCCTCTTCGCGGGTCAGAGCGTCCTTCTTCTCCCCCAGCTCTTCCCGCGTCAGGTACTCGGCCAAGTCGAAGTTATGGAAGATCTGGGGCAGAGGGCTGCCGCCCAGATCGTTCTGGTAGAGCATCTGGACCGCCATCTCGCGGGATATACGACGTCGTGCCGGATTCATTGCCTCGCCTCGAAAAGGACCCCCGGGGGGGATGGGGGTCTCAAGAGCCGGCAATCATAGCCGGCCCGGGACCGCTCCGCTAGGAGGAATGCAGTTGGGCGAAAAGATCGGCCATCTCCAGGGCCGCGAGAGCGGCTTCCCACCCCTTGTTCCCGGCCTTGCCGCCGGCCCGCTCCTCCGCCTGCTGCGACGTGTCGCAGGTGAGGACGCCGAAGCCGACCGGGATGCGGTGGCGCTTGGAAAGCGACGCGAGGCCGCGGCTGCACGAGGAGCAGATGTAGTCGAAGTGCGGGGTCTCGCCGCGGATCACCACGCCGAGGGCCACGATGGCGTCGTACCTCGGCTCACTGGCCGCCATCTCCTCGGCCGCCTGCGGGATCTCCCACGCGCCGGGCACCCGGACGATCGTGATGTCGTCGGCCCCGTGGCGGCGCAGGCAGTCGACCGCGCCGGAGACGAGCAGCTCGACGACGCGGGAGTTGAAGCGCGACGCCACGATCGCGAACCGGCGGCCGGCCGCGCTCAACGATCCCTGAATTTCCCGAATCTCGCTCATAGGATGCGTCCTCTAAAGCAGTGCCATCATGCTCCGGGCCATCTGCCGCAGGAAGAGCCCGTAAGGCCGGGCGAAGAAGGTCTTGATCAGGAGATCGGCCGCGATACCGGCCACGGCCACAGTCATCAGCCGGTACTCTAGCTTATCGAACGGCCATGCCTTGCGGACCAGGAGCGGCCGGGCGAACACCGTGCCGAACAGGACGAACGCGCACACCCGGATCACGGACCACGGAACCCAGGCGGCGAAGGACCCCAGCACGGGATGCCCGCTCGCCGCGGCGTAGCTCCCGACGAAGTAGCTCATGTAGGCCGTGAGGATCGCACCCAGGACGAGCCCGAGATAGCCGCCGCTCGCCCAGGTGAGGAGCAGGAAGACGGCCAGATGGAGCAGGTGCTCGGGGAGGAACTGCCGCCACTCGTTCTCCTTGCCCTCGCCGGTCGCAATCCAGCCGAACATTTCCTGGCGATAGTGCTCGCCCTGAACGATGCCGTCGCGCGCCGCCTCCGGCATCAGAAAGACCAGGAGGATCACGCCGATGCTCAGGAGCAGCGCCCAGAGGATGCCGAGCCGCCAGGCGCCCCAATAGTCCCGCTCCCGCACCCGGGCTGCGAAGGAAGGATAAACCGTCAGCGGCGAGAGCAGGACCAGCAACCATCCGCCGCCCGGCAGCAGCACAAGGAGCGGCAGGAAGGGAGTCAGGAGCAGGAGCCAGGTTTTCTTCAAAGCGCGCCTCCCGCGGGGCCGAGGTGGATTTCCTCCACCAGGGTCGAGGGATCGGCGTCGAGGGCGAAGCCCACGGCGCGGGCGACTTCGCGAGGCGGCACCATTCTGGAGCGGTCCCACTGGCCCGGCGCCGTGTCCCAGATGGGCGTGTCCGTGGCGCCCGGATAGAGCGCGGTGATCCGGATGCCGGTCCCTGCCAGCTCCTCTCTCAGGGCGGCCACGAGCCCGGCCAGTCCCCACTTGCTTGCGCAGTATGCGGTCCACCCCGGAAAGCCCCGGCGGGCCGCCACGGAGAGGAGCGGGAAGATCCATCCCCGTCCCCGCCCCTTCATGCCAGGAAGGAAGGCGCGGACCAGGAGCGCCGTGCCGGTGAGGTTGACGTCCACGGTCTCCGCGAAAGCCTCTGGAGTCAGGTCCACCAAGGGGGAGATGTGGGCGACCCCCGCGGCAGGGACGATCACCTCGGCCGCCGCCCAGCGGGAGTGGACCTGATCCGCGGCCTGCTGAATCCGGGAAGCGTCGCGCACGTCGCAGACCAGGGCGAGGCCGTCGGCCCCGGATTCCTCCAGGGTCTGACGGAGCGGCTCCTCGCGCCGGCCGAGCAGAGCGAGGTCAAACCCGCGGCGTCCGAGCTCCAGCGCGATCTCGCGGCCAATGCCGGTCCCACCACCGCTAACTACCGCCAAGCCCTGAGTTTTCGGAGACATAAGAGAGATGATCCCGGCGCGGGAACATACCACAAGCCCCGGCCGCTCCCGCCCTGTTATCGGGCGCGCACTCTCTGCCCAACCTCCTGGGCGGGACCGACAAGTTGGACGTGCATCTCGGAGTCCAGGGCACGGGCCAATCTCATCATCGTGGCGAGCGTGAAATTGACCTTGCCGCGCAGGATCTTGGTGACATAGGCCGGCGTGGTGCCCAGCCTTCGGGCCAGGTCCGTCCGGCTGATGCCTTGGCGATCCATCTCCCGCACGACGGCCTCCGTGAACTCGAGGAGGGCTCCAGCAAGCCAGTAGTCCTCGTGCTCCTCCGCCCGCTCGAACAATTCGGAGAAACTCTGCGGCTTCATGGGTAACCCTCCACCTTCAAGGTTCCGGCCTTCTTTGCTTTCTGGTAGGCATCGAAGGCGGCCTGAGCCCGCTCGATATCGCCGGGCGGAATCTTCCGTGTACGTTTCAAAAATCCATGGCTGCAGACGATGAGCTTGCCCTGGTCGTAAAACCACAGCACTCGCAGCCGGCCGGCAATGAACTCCCAGATCTCGCCGGTGATCTTGTGCGACGCGTCCACGTTTCGAGGCGGCCCATGCTCCGCTGCAAACCAGAGCATCCGGAGCATCGCTCGGCCATCAGCCTCGAGATGCGCCTCCAAGCCCGTCAAGAAATCCAGAAGCGGGCACTCTCCGCGAGACCCGCACATCGCCAGCACATCCCACTGTCCCCTGCGAACTCGTCGGAGCTTCATTTTTAACCTATGGGTTAATCCTGGTCAAGAGCCATGACAGCTATACAAGTCAGGTCGTCTGGAACCGACACAGGGGTTCTTTCTTCCAACTCTATCAAGACCAGAGCCTGACCCGCTACCGAGGGGCCGTTCTACGAGCGGCTGCGCTCTGCCACTACCGCGGCGAGCTCTTCGAAGCGCATGGGCTTGCTCAGGTAGTCATCCATTCCCGCCGCGAGGCAGCGCTCTCGGTCCCCTTCCATGGTCGCCGCGGTGAGGGCTACCATCCGGGGACGGCTCCCATACCGGGCCCGCACCCGGCGAGCCACCTCGTAGCCGTCCATTCCCGGCATCTGGACATCGAGCAGGAGGAGGTCGTACTGCCTGGCTTCGAGGGCCTTGAGCGCCTCCTCGCCGCTTTCGGCGGTGTCGGGGGTGTAGCCGAGGCCGACGAGGCATGCGCGCAGCAATTGCCGGCTCACCGGATCGTCCTCCACGATTAGGATGGAGGGAAGGATGGAGGTAAATCCCGCGGGTGATCCGGCGGCCTCCGGGACGGGTGAGAGAACACGAAGGACCGCGGCGGCGAGGCGGCTCGGCCGGACCGGGCGGACCAGGACGGGTTCCGAGGAGGCGGGCGCCGCATCCGGCGACGTGAGCCGGATCGAGGGGATCGCGCCTCCATGCTCAGCGGCTTCGGCAAAGATTCCGAACGCGAAGTCGTCGTCGGCCTCCCCTGGCCGCCCGGAGGACGACGAAACCACGGCGCCCCAGGATCGAAGCTGCCGCTCGACCGCCTCCAGGGTCTGGCCGGAAAGGCCGGCGAGCAGAACGAGCCGTCCGTCCAGGCGGATGCCCGCCGGGGTATCGGCTTCAGGATGGGCCGCGGGCGGATCGAGGTCGAGCCGCACCGTGGCAGTGAAAGTCGAGCCCTTCCCCGGCTCGCTCTCCACGCTCAGCGTCCCGTGCATCCACGAGCAGAACCGGCTGGCGATCGCCAGCCCGAGCCCGGCGCCACCGTAACGTCTCGAGAGCCTCGCGTCCACCTGCTCGAACGGCTGGAAGATCCGCGTGAGGTTCTCGGGAGCGATCCCGATGCCGGTGTCGGAGACCTCCAGGACGACGGCGAGGCGGTTCTCCTCGGCGCGCGCGCAGACCTTGGCCAGGACGCCGCCCGATTCGGTGAACTTGACGGCGTTGGCGAGCAGGTTGGTGGCGATCTCGCGCACGCGGGTCCGGTCGCCGACCGCGAGACGGCAGGCTTCGGTGTCGATCGCGAGCGCGAGGTCGAGACCCTTGGCGGCGGCGGCGGATGCCACCAGATCGACAGCCTCCTCAAAACAATCGGGCACCCAGAACGGTTCGTCCGCGAGCGTGAGCTTGCCCCGATCGCTCTGCGACAGGTCGAGGACCTGATTGACGAGCGCCAGCAGAGTCTCGCCGCTGGTCCGGATGATTCCGATGAATTCGCGCTGGCGCGGATCGAGCGTCGAGTCGAGCAACAGGCTGGAGAACCCCAGGACACCGTTGAGCGGCGTGCGCAGCTCGTGGCTCATGGTGGCCAGGAACGCCCCCTTGGCCTCCGCTGCCTGCTCGGCCCGCCGGCGCGCAGCGTCGGCCTCCTGGCGCAGCACCGCCTGCCGCTCCGCCGCCTCGGCGAGGCTCTGATTGGCCAGCGACAGCTCGGCCGCCCGCTGTTCGAAGCGCCGGCTCCGCCAACGCATGCCGCCGTACAGCGCGAGAACGGCCGCGATTGCAAGGAGCGAACGGAACCAGGCCGTCTCGTAGAAATGAGGACGCAACCGGAACGCGAGCGATGCCGGCGCGCTCCAGGCGCCGCCGTCGTCGTGGAGGGCTTCGACATCGAAACCGTACGAGCCGGGGGCGAGACGGGTGTAGAAGGCCGACCGGCGCTGGCCGGCCTCGATCCAGGCCTTGTCGTAACCATTCAGTCGATAGCGGAAGCGCGTGCCCGCGGCTTCGTCGAGACCGAGAGCGGTGAACCGGATCTCGACGTCGCCGCGGCCGGGCGCAAAGTCGAGCGGTGTCTCCCGGGGGAGCAGCAAGAGGCGACCATCCGCCACGACCGTCTCGAGAGCTGGCATGGGCGGGATGGGCCGCACGAGCCGCGCGGGGTCGACCGAGACCACGCCGGAGCTGGTCGCGAACCAGACGCGCCCGTCGCGGGCCCGCGTTCCGGAAGGCTGCCCGGTGCCGGCGCACTCCCCCTCGCCCATGCCATCGCCGATGCCGAAGCGCCGCAGCTCGACGGTCCTGGCCTCCCCTCTCGCGGCCCGCAGCAGGGCCTGCCGGCCGGCGCGGAAAAGGCCGAGGTTCGAGGAAAACCAGAGCCCGCCGAGGTCGTCGTCCACGATCCAGGTCAGAGTGCCCGTGGGCAGGCCGTGGCGGCGGTCGACCGTGAGGAAACGGCCGCCGTCGAGGACCTGGATTCCCTGTCCATTGGTCGCGATCCAGAGCCGGCCGTCGCGGTCGAAAAGGAGCGCATTGAGCGCCGTGCTCGCCAGGCCGTCGTCGTGGCCGAAGCGCTGCATCCCGCTGCCAACCCTCTGCGCGAACAGGCCGGCCGTGGTGGCGATCCAGACCGTCCCTTCGCGGTCTTCGACGATCGACCCGATGTACGGCTGAACGTCTCCGGCGACCAGGTGAACGCCCTCGAAATGCGCTCCATTTTCGCGGACCAGGCCGTCGCGGCTGCCCACCCAGAGACTGCCCCGCGAGTCCTCGAAGACTACGGTGACCGGCCCGGAAGCCAGCCCTTCCGCGGGCGTGAACCGAAGGAGCGGCTTGCCGCCATGGGGCAGGCGGAACAGCCCGGAGCGGTAGGTGCCGACCCAGACGGAGCCGTCGCGGCGCTCGCCCAGGGCGACCCCGTCACCGCCCGGCAGCCCCGACACCGAGATGCGCTCGATGCGGCCTCCGGCGATCCGCGCGAGACCGCTCTCGGTCGTCACCCAGAGCGCGCCGTCGGAGGCCTCCATGACATTCCAGGCCTTGTCGTCCGGAAGGCCTTCCGCGGTCCCGAGGGGGACGACCTCATCCGCCCGCAGCCGCAGGAGCCCCTCGAGGTTCGTGCCGATCCAGAGCCCGCCCTCGCGGTCTTCGAAAAAGCCGGCGACCGCCGATCGCGGTCCGGCGGCCCAGGGCTCAATGCCGGCGATGCCGGCGATGCCGGCGATACCGGCCTCCGGGTCTTTTCGCAGGTCATCGCGCCGGCGCGCCACGCCGTTCCCGGTGCCGATCCAGAGCGTCCGGTCTCGGTCGAGAAAGAGTGCGATCACGGGAGAAGGCAATTGCCAGTCCGGCTGCATCGTCTCCAGGGAGAGGCCCTTCGGACGTACCCGGCGCACCGTCTGGTCGTCCTCGCTGAACAGCACCTCTCCGTCCGGATGGACGGTGAGGGCCGTCACCAGCCTTTCCGACGTCCCGGGGAGGTCGAAGCGGGTCCAACCACCGTGGAGAAAACGGAAGAGCTCGCCCTTGCCACCAGCCCAGATCTCGCCGTTCGGGCCCCGCTCCAGGGAGCCAAGGTTGCCGATCGGGCCTCCTCCGCGATCCTTGACCGGTTCGAGCCGGTCTCCGGCGAGGCGCTGGAGCCCGGCGCCGCGAAAGGCGACGAAAAGCTCGCCGCCGGGGCTCTCCGCGAAACCGGCGACCAGCCCGCGCAGCACGTTGCTGCGCGGCAGCGCGACGAACGCCTCTCCCTCGAAGTAAGAGAGGTCTCCCGTGTCGGTGCCAACCCAGATCCGGCCGTGGCGGTCCTCGAACAGAGCCGAGACGTAGTTGCTGGCGAGCGCCGGAGTGTCTTCGACCTTGAACGTGCGGAACGTGATGCCGTCGAAGCGGGCGAGCCCTTCCTGCATGCCGAGCCAGAGATAGCCGGCGCGGTCCTGCAGCATGCAGAGCACGCTCATCTGGGGAAGGCCTTCGCGGCGGGTCCACCGGTCAGGGCGGTATTGGGTGATCGCGCGCGACGGATCGAGCGCCGCCGCGAGGATCGGGCAGAGGAGCAGAAGAGTCGCCAGCCAGCCCGGCTTCACAGCCCGCCAACGACCCGGCTCGCTCAAGGCGCTGCCCACTCGCTGCGCTCCGCCACCACCGCGGCGATCTCTTCAAAACGCATGGGCTTGCTCAGGTAGTCGTCCATCCCCGCCGCAAGGCAGCGCTCGCGGTCTCCTTCCATGGTCGCAGCGGTGAGGGCGACCATCCAGGGATGGCTCCCGAACCGCGCCCGCACCCGCCGCGCCACCTCGTAGCCATCCATTCCCGGCATCTGGATGTCGAGCAGGAGGAGGTCGTACTGCCTGGCTTCGAGGGCTTCGAGCGCCGCCTCACCGCTTTCGACGGTGTCGGGATCGTAGCCGAGGCCGACGAGACATGCGCTGAGCAACTGCCGGCTCACCGGATCATCCTCCACGATCAGGATGGAGGGAGATATCGCGGGCGAGCCGGCGGCCTCCGAGAGGGGTGCGAGAACGCGAAGGACCGCAGCGGCGAGGCGGCTCGGCCGGACGGGGCGGCGCAGGACGGGTTCCGAGGAGGCGGGCGGTGCGTCCTGCGACACCAGCCGTATCCACGGGATCGCATCCCCGTGCTCCGCATCAGTGATACCGAAGGCAAAGCCATGGCCGGCCTCCGACGAAACCTCGGCACCCCAGGATCGAAGCTGCCGCTCGACAGCCTCCAGGGTCTGGCCGGAAAGGCCGGCGAGCAGGACGAGCCGTCCGTCCAAGCGGATGCCCGCCGGAGTATCGGCTTCAGGATGGGCCACGGACGGATCGAGGTCGAGCCGCACCGTTGCCGTGAAGGTCGAGCCCTTCCCCGGCTCGCTCTCCACGCTCAGCGTCCCGTGCATCCACGAGCAGAATCGGCTGGCGATCGCCAGTCCGAGCCCGGCGCCGCCATAACGCCTCGATAGCCTCGCGTCCACCTGCTCGAACGGCTGGAAGATCCGCGTGAGGTTCTCAGGAGCGATCCCGATGCCGGTGTCCGAGACCTCGAAGACCACAGCGAGGCGGTTCTCCTCGGCGCGCGCGCAGACCTTAGCCAGGACGCCGCCCGATTCGGTGAACTTGACGGCGTTGGCGAGCAGGTTGGTGGCGATCTCGCGCACGCGGGTCCGGTCGCCGACCGCGAGACGGCATGCGTCGGTGTCGATCGCGAGCGCGAGGTCGAGGCCCTTGGCGGCGGCGGCGGGCGCCACAAGATCGACAGCCTCCTCGAAACAATCGGGCACCCAGAACGGCTCGGCCGCGAGCGTGAGCTTGCCCCGGTCGCTCTGTGATAGGTCGAGGACCTGGTTGACGAGCGACAGCAGAGTCTGGCCGCTGGTCCGGATGATCTCGATGAACTCGCGCTGGCGCGGATCGAGCGTCGAGTCGAGCAACAGGCTGGAGAAACCCAGAACACCGTTGAGCGGCGTGCGCAGCTCGTGGCTCATGGTGGCCAGGAATGCCCCTTTGGCCTCCGCGGCGAGACGCGCCTCGCGCGCGTGGTGCTCGGCCTCGAGCTGCGCCTGCTCGGCTCGCCGGCGCGCGGTCTCGGCTTGGTGACGCGCGGCGTCGGCCTCCTCCCGCAGCAACACCTGCCGCTCCGCAGCCTCGGCGAGGTTCCAATTGGCCAGCGACAGCTCGGCCGCCCGCTGTTCGAGGCGCCGGCTCCGCCAGCGCATGCCACCGTACAGCACCAGAATGGCGGCGATCGCAAGGAGCGAGCGAAACCAGGCCGTCTCGTAGAAGTGAGGGCGCAACCGGAACGCGAGCGATGCCGGCGTGCTCCAGGCACCGCCGTCGTCGTGCCGGGCCTGGACCTCGAAACCGTATGAGCCGGGGGCGAGACGGGTGTAGAACGCCGACCGGCGTTGGCCGGCCTCGATCCAGGCCTTGTCGTAACCATCCAGCCGATAGCGGAAGCGCGTGCCCGCGGCTTCGTCGAGACCGAGCGCGGTGAACCGGACCTCGACGTCGCCGCGGCCAGGCGCGAGGTCGAGCCGGAGGCCCTGGTGGAGCGGCGCTGAGCGGCCGTCCACGACGAGCGCCTTGAGGACGGTCGGGGGCGGGACGGGCCGCGTGAGGCGCGAGGGATCGACCGAGACCAGCCCGGACCCGGTCGGGAACCAGACGCGCCCGTCGCGGTCCCGCGTTCCGGCGGGCTGTCCGGTGCCCGCGCACTCCTCCTCGAGCATGCCGTCGCCGAAGCCGAAGCGCCGCACCTCGACGCTCTTCGCCTCCCCCCTCGCGGCCCGCAGCAGCGCCTGCCGGCCGGCACGGAAAAGGCCCAGGTTCGAGGAGAACCAGAGGCCGCCGAGGTTGTCCTCTACGATCCAGGACAGCGTGCCGGGCAGGCCGTGGCGGCGGTCGACCGTCAGAAATCGGCCGGCGTCGAGGATATGGACCCCCTGGCCGCCGGTCGCGATCCAGAGCCGGCCATCGCGGTCGAGAAGGAGCGCATTGATCGACGTCCCCGCCAGGCCGTCGACGTGGTCGTAGCGCCGGATCCCGCCCGCGAGACCTTGTGCGAACAGGCCGATGTTGGTGGCTATCCAGAGCGTCCCCTTCCCATCCTCGACCATGGACGAAATGTACGGCTGGGCGCCGCCCTCGACCAGGGGGATCGCCTGGAATTGCGTACCACTCCGGGCACCGCTCTCGACCGCCAGGCCCTCGCGGCTGCCGACCCATAGCATTCCCCGCGAGTCCTCGAAGACCACGGTTACCGGTCCGGCCGGCACCCCTTCGGCGGCCGTGAATTGCTGGAGCGGCGCTCCATCGTGGGGCAGCCGGAACAGTCCGTAGCGGTAGGTGCCGACCCACATCGAGCCGTCGCGGCGCTCGCCCAGGGCTACCCCATCCCCACCCGGCAGCCCCGGCACCGAGATGCGCTCGACGCGGCCTTCAGCGATCCGCGTCAGACCGCCATCGGTGGTCACCCAGAGCGCGCCGTCGGAGGCCGTCATGACATTCCAGGTCTTGTCGTCCGGAAGACCCTCCCTGGCGCCGAGGGGGACGGCCTCGTCCGCCCGCAGCCGCAGGAGCCCTTCCAGGTTCGTGCCGATCCAGAGCCCCCCCTCGCGGTCCTCGAAGAAGGTGTTGGCGGTCGACCTCGGTCCCGTGGGCCAGAGCTCCATGCTGGACCCGCGCTGGCGCGCAACGCCGCTCTCGGTGCCGATCCAGATCGTCCCGCCGCGGTCGACGAAGAGCGCGCGGACGGCGGCGGGAAGCTGCCATCCCGGCTGTATCTCCTCCAGGGAGTCCTCCAGGGAGCGGCCCTTCAGCCGCACCCGGCGCACCGTCTGGGTCTCCTCGCTGAACAGGATCTCGCCATCCGGGTGGATGGCGAGGGCGGTCACACGCCTCTCCGGCAACCCGGCAAAGTCGTAGCGGGTCCAGCCTCCCCGGTGATAGCGGAAGAGCCTGCCCTCCCCGCCGGCCCAGATCTCGCCGTTCTGGCCCTGCACGAGAGAGCCGATCTGGCCGAGCGGACGCCCGTCGCGGTCCACGACGGGCTCGAGCCGGTCGCCCGCGATGCGGTGGAGACCGGCGCCGCGGAACCCCACGAACAGCTCGCCGCCGGGGCCCTCCGCGAAGCCGAAAACGGCTCCGCGCAACGTGCCGTCGCGCGGGAACCCGACGATCTCCTCCCCGTCGAACCAGGAGATGTTTCCCGCGCCCGCGCCGATCCAGATCCGTCCGCGGCGGTCCTCGAAGAGAGCGCCGACGTAGCTGTTGCCGAGCGCCGGATCGTCTTCGTACTTGAACGTGCGGAACGAGATGCCGTCGAAGCGGGCGAGCCCCTCCTGCGTGCCGAGCCAGAGATAGCCGGCGCGGTCCTGCATCAAGCACAGCACGCTCATCTGCGGCAGACCCTCGCGGCGGGTCCAATGGTCGTAGCGGTATTGGGTGATCGCGCGCGACGGATCGAGCGCCGACGCGAGGATCGGGCAGAGGAGCAGAAGAGCCCCCAGCCAGCCCGGCTTCGCAGCCAGGCAACGGACCAACAAAAATCGGGTCATTTCTGACCCTATCTTAACTTATTAACAACCCCGCGAGCGGCACAGAGGGGCAGGACTTCGGAGCATCCGGACGCGTTGAAATAGCTCCGGCGTCTGCGGATGCTCCGAATCCCCTCGTCCAGGAGACTACACCCTCAGGGCATGACGAACTCGTTGCCACCGATGGCGCCGTTGCCGCCGATCGGTACGTTGACGTTGCCCTCGGTCGCATAGGGCAGGTCGATGGACCACACCCAGAAGTGCGTGCCCGGGGGGATCGACCCGTTGTGGTAGAAGTCGAAGTAGTGGGCCGATCCCCCGCCGCAGGCGCTGTTGATCGGCGAGCTCGACCAGGAGTACGCATCCGCGCTGCCCAGAAACTGCCAGGCCGTGCTCCAGAAGTCCACGCGGTTGCTCTCGACCGGATAGTCCGGGTCGCAGGCCCAACCCCAGACGTGCTGCCGGTCGTACCCATCGACATATCCTATGGGAGCGTGCGACTGGTACACGGGAGCCGTGACCTCGACCGAGCCCGCGTTGTAGCCGGCGGCGTAGCCGTAGACGTTCATGTTGGCCGGCGTGTTGCCGTCCTTGACCCAGATGTAGATGTCCCAGCTGCCGGCGTCGGACGAGGTCGGGGTCCAGCTCATGACGTTGCTCGTTTGCCACGCTGGGGAATTGACAGAGGGAATCCAGCCCGCGGTGCCGCTGCCAGAGGGCCGGCGGAACAGCGCGTACCGGGTGGTCGGCGGGTAGCCGCCGCTCGCGTAGGCGGTCCAGGTGATGGTGTTGCCGTAGTCCGACGACGACGGGCTGCCGGTGCCCGAGAGGCCGAGCGGCGCCGTGACCTGGAATGAGCCGGAGTTGCAGCCGGCCGCGTAGCCGTAGATGTTCATGTTGGCCGGCGTGTTGCCGTCCCGGACCCAGGTGTAGATATCCCAGGAGCCGACGTCCGAAGAGGTCGGGGTCCAGGTCATGGTGTTGCCCGCCTGCCAGGCCGGGGACGTCACGGCGGGAATCCAACCCGAGTCGCCTGTGCCGGAGCGCCGGCGGAAGAACGCGTACTGGATGGTCGGCGTATGTCCGCCGCTGGCGTTGGCGGTCCAGGTGATGGCGTTGCCGTAGGTGGACGAGACCGGGCTCCCCGAGCAGCTCAGGGTGAGAGGCCCCACGACTTCGACTAGGCCCGGGGTGTAGTAGGCGGCATGGCCGTAGCCGTTCATCGTCGGCGGCGTGTCGGCGTCCTTCATCCAGATGGAGGTCTCCCAGGTACCCACGTCGCCCGCGCCGGGGGTCCAGCTCATCACGTTGCCCGGCTGCCAGGCCGGGGAGGTGATGGCCGGGATCCAGGTGGAGGTCCCCACCTTCTTCCGGAAGAAGGCGTACTGCTTCGCCGACCCGGTGCCGCCGCTGCCCGTGGCGGTCCAGGTGATGGTCGTGCCGTAATTCACGGAGCCAGGGCTGCCGGTGCCGGTGACGGATGGATGCGCGTAGACCTGGACGGGGCCCGGGTTGTAGTAGGTGGCGAAGCCGTAGCCGCCGTTGGCGCTTGCCGGCGTGTTGGCGTCCCGGAACCAGACGACGACCGTCCAACTGCCCACGTCCGCGGAGGACGGGGTCCAGCTCAGGAAGTTGCCCGACTGCCACGCCGGGGCCGACGGGGAAGGGATCCAGTTGGAGGTCCCCGACTTCAAGCGGAAGAGCGCGTACTGCCGGCCCGCCCCGGTGCCGCCGCTGCCGGTGGCGGTCCAGGTGACGGCGTTTCCGTGGTAGACCGCGGCCGGGCTGGAAGTGCCGGTGATGGAGAGGGGCGCCACCACCTGCACCGAGCCGGGGTTGTAGCTGGCGCCATAGGCGCTCGTGGTGCCGCTGTCCTTGACCCAGAGCAGGATGTCCCAGGTGCCGCCGTCGGCCGAGCCGGGGGTCCAGCTCATGACGTTGCCCGGCTGCCAGGCCGGGGTGCTCTGAGACGGGATCCAGGTGGTGGTGCCGGTCCTCTTGCGGAAGAGCGCGTACTGCCGGCCCACCCCGGTGCCGCCGTTCGCGGTGGCGGTCCAGTTGATGGCCGTGCCGTAGTCCGCCAGGGCCGGACTGGGGGTGGACGTGAGCGTGAGGATGTCGATGACCTCCACCAGGCCCGGGGTGTAGTAGGCGGCGTAGCCGTAGCCGTTCATCGTCGGCGGCGTGTCGGCGTCCTTCATCCAGATGGAGGTCTCCCAGGTACCCACGTCGCCCGCGCCGGGGGTCCAGCTCATGACGTTGCCCGGCTGCCAGGCCGGGGAGGTGATGGCCGGGATCCAGGCGGAGGTCCCCACCTTCTTCCGGAAGAAGGCGTACTGCTTCGCCGACCCGGTGCCGCCGCTGCCCGTGGCGGTCCAGGTGATGGCCGTGCCGTAGGTCACGGAGCCCGGGCTGCCGGTGCCGGTGACGGTCGGATGCGCGTAGACCTGGACGATTCCCGGGACGTAGTAGGCGGCGTAGCCGTAGCCGCCGTTGGCGCTGGCCGGCGTGTTGGCGTCCCGGTACCAGACGACGATCGTCCAACTGCCCACGTCCGCGGAGGACGGGGTCCAGCTCAGGACGTTGCCCGTCTGCCACGCCGGGGCCGACGGGGACGGGATCCAGTCGGAGGTCCCCGACTTCAAGCGGAAGAGCGCGTACTGCCGGCCCGCGCTGGTGCCGCCGCTGCCGGTGGCGGTCCAGGTGACGGCGTTTCCGTGGTAGACCGCGGCCGGGCTGGAGGTGCCGGTGACGCTGGGGGGCGTCTCGACCAGGACGTTGCCCGGGTTGTAGGTGGCGCCGTAGCCGGGGCTGGGCGGCGTGTCGTCGTCCCGTACCCAGAGGCTGATCTCCCAGGCGCCCGTGTCGGTGGTGTTCGGAGTCCAGGTGAGGACGTTGCTCGACTGCCAGACCGGGGCCGTGACGTCAGGGATCCAGGCCGTCGCTCCGACGCGCCGGCGGAACAGCGCGAACTGGGTGGTCGGCGGGTAGCCGCCGCAAGGGGTGGCGGTCCAGTTGATGGCCGTGCCCGAATTCACGGACGCCGGGCTGGGGGTGGCACTGAGGCAGAGGGGCGCGGTGATGGTGACCGGGCCCGAGTTGTAGCCGGCGGCGTAGCCATAGGTGTACATGTTGGCCGGCGTGGCGCTGTCCTTGAGCCAGACGTAGGTGTCCCAGGTGCCCACGTCCGCGGCGGTGGGGTCCCAGGAGAAAGAGTTGCTCGTCTGCCAGTTCGGGGAGCTCACGCTGGGGATCCAGTCCGTGGCGCCGGTGCGGCGGCGGAAGAAGGCGTACTGGTAGGTCCCCGGGACGCCGCCGCTGGCGGTGGCGGTCCAGGTGATGAGTCTGGCATCGTTGTGGGGCCTCGACTCCGGGCTCGGGGTGACCGTGAGGGTGGGGGGCGCCACGACCTGGACGTTGCCCGGGGCGTAGAGGACGGGCGCGTTCACAGGCGTATTGGCATCGCGGGCGCCGATCCGGATCTCCCAGGTGCCGGCGTCCGCGACGGCCGTGGCCCAGCTCAGGGAGCTGCCCGTCTGCCAGACCGGGGCATCGAGGGCGGGGATCCAGCTCGTAGTCCCGGCCTTCTTGCGGAAGAGCGCGTACTGGTAGGGCGGAGTGCCGCCGCTCGCGGTAGCCGTCCAGGCGACGGTCGTGCCGAAGTTCACCGTCGCCGGGCTCGCGGTGCTGGCGAGCGTGAACGGCGAGGGGACGAGCGTGACCGTGGCGGTGTCCTTGCGGCTGGTATCCGCCTGGCTGGTGGCGGTGACGGTGATGGCCGCCGTGCCGCCGAAGGTGGCCGGCGCCGTGTACAGGCCGCTCTGGGTGATGGTGCCGGTCGCCGGCAGGATCGACCAGGTGACCGCGGTGTTCGTGTGGTTGGTCACCAGCGCCGTGAACTGCTGCGTCTGGCCGGGCTGGAGGCTGGCCGTCTTCGGGCTCACGGTGACCACGGGGCCTGCCGGCGGCAGCACGGTCAGCTGGGCGGCGGCACAGCCGCCGGCGCCGGTGTTCCAGCAGGCCGTGACCGCGGCCGCGGTGCTGTTGGACACGGTGGCGGGCGCCGTGTAGGTCGTGCTCGGCCCGGCCGCCGGGCTCACCGTGCCCACGGGGAGGGCGGTCCACCCTGGGATCTCCCCGCTGGTGCAGGGCTGATTCGACGACGTCGTGCAGGTGGCGGTGAACTGGAGCGACTGCCCCGCCTGGGACGTGGCAGTCGGCGGAGTGACGGCAAGGGCCGCAGGCTCGACGGGAATCAGCGGCAGGGAGGTCAGCTCCGGGTAGTCGTTGGGATGGACCTTCGCCACTACAGGTTCGATGTTGCCCGGCACGGCCGACGCTGGAAGGATGACCCAGCCGCGGATACTGGTGGGCGATACGAGGGTCACCGTGGGCGTCAGAGGGAGCAGGGCAACGATCGGGGCCGGGTTGACGAATCCTTTACCCGTGATCGTGAAGAACGTCTTCGTTCCCGACTGCCACCTTCCCGTGTCGGAAGTGATGGCATCGAGCTCGAGCCGTCGCGGCACGGCGAAACGTTGTGTGGCGCAGTGCTCCGTGTTCTCGATGCAGGCCTTGACGATGATGATGGCTTCTTCGTCGGTAGACATCGGGGTCGAGGGCGCTTGGTAGATCCGGGCATAGTTGTCGGCGGGGCTCAGCTCGATGAGCTCGCCCGCCGGCTGCGGCTCGCTGCTCGCCGTGAGGGCCTGCCAGGTGAGGGTCCTCGGCACGATCGGGCCATGGACGACGGCGATGAGCTGAATCCTCTCGTCCAGGGCCAGCGTGTCCTTGTTCACCGCCAGGTTGAAGAACATCTGGATCTTCGGCACCAGCACCTTCGCCGTGCCGCAGACAGTCCCGGCGGGCTTCAGACAGGCCTTGACCGTGATCTCGTACGCGCCAGGAAGCGTGTCGTTCGCCGGGGCCTTGTAGGTGGCGGTGTTGCCGGAAGCGGTGAGGGTGCCGACCGCGGGGCTTCTCGTCCACTCGAGCTCCTGCCCCTGCGCGGCTGGAGTGACCGTGGCCGCCAGCGTGGTCGCGCCGTCCGGCAGCACCTCGAAGTCTTTCGCGGTCACCTGCACCTGGAGCGACGGCTTCAGCGTCACCGTGGCGGTGTCGCAGTCGCCCGGCGCGGCGGCGTCGCAGCCCTTGATCGTGACCGTCTGCTCGCTGGTGACCGTGGCGGGCGCGGTGTAGAGCGCGGTGTAGGTCCCGGTTCTGGTGATCGTGCCGGGCCCGTCCGTCGACCAGGTCGCGTCGAGGAAGGTGCTGAACTTCACCGTGCCGCCGGCCTCGACCGTGGACTCTTTGGGGGAGATGTAGATCCAGGAGATCTGCGCGGTGCCCGTCGTCGCGATCCTGCAGACGTTGGGGACGACTTCGGGGTCATAGCACGTGGCAGTGCCGTTCTCGCGAGGAAAAACGTCGCCGTCCTCGAAAAAATGGGGGGGCAAACTGTCGATCCGGCAGAAGGCCAGCGGATCGTAGTAGACGGGGAACGGGATCTGGCACACGTTGCTGACGAGCTTCATCCGCACGCCATGGGTCGCCGAGAGGATCCGCGTGCGGTTCGCGGGGGCCGCCGGGTAGGTCTGGGAGCACGTGGTGGAGCTGGGAGACGAGCCACAGGGGACCTGGACGGGTGCCGTCAGCTCGCCTCCGCGCACCTCGCAGACCATGGTCACGCCGCCGGCATACTGGTTGAGCGTTTCGTTATCGTTCGGGTACGTGCCGCACTGGGCCATGAAGCTGCCATCCTGCAGCTTGGAGATCAGGCTGTAGACGGAGAACGACGGCCCCGCCAGCGCCTCGACATCCACGGGCAGGTCCTCCTCTCCGTCCCCTTCCTGGACCGCGGCCGGAACGTTCGTGATCGCCGGGCGGAGGAAGGTCTGGATCCGCCGGGACACGGCTTCGAAGGCCGAGGGGCCGAGGACCGTCCGGAGCTCATCGACCGCCTGGCGGACGATCTCCATGGGCGCCAATCCTTCGAGTTCCCCTTCGAGGGTCCGGTTGCAGCGGAAGGCGACGTCCTTGAGGAGCGCCGCATCGGTCTCGGTGAGACCGGCATTCTCCTGCTCGAAGCGCCTCCAGGCGGCGGTGTCGCCGGGGGTGCCCTCGGCGTCCGCCTTGTCCGCGGCGGCATCGAGATTGGCCAGATGCAGGAAGTAGAGGCGGAACTCTGACAGCTTTGGAGTATCGCCAGAGAGCGGAGCGGCCTGCGCGGCGGCGCTCCACACGAAGATACTGAGTGCCAGGGCCAGCACGTGAACCGTGAGCTTTCGCATCGAGAGACTCCTTTTCCTTAACCCGGACAATGGATCGACCACAGGGGATCTACACTGAGAAAGACCCCCTGACGCCGATCCGGTTTACTGCGGTGGGTGTGGTTAAGGAAAAGGCGGGAGGGCTAGGCCGGGACGGCCTCGCCCTCCCCCACCTCCTCCACCTGCTCGGGCCGGTGCGTCCGCGCCACGAGCACGTAGATCGAGGGCACTACGAAGAGCGTGAAGACCGTGCCGATGATCATGCCGCTCACCAGCATGATGCCGATGCTGTTGCGCGCGCCGGCTCCCGGCCCCTTCGCGAAGATCAGCGGCATGTGGCCCATCACGGTCGCGGCGGTCGTCATCAGGATCGGGCGCAGACGGGTCGAGGACGCCTCCAGGACCGAGCGGATCTTGTCCATCCCCGTCTGCTGCATCTCGTTGGCGAACTGGACGATGAGGATGCCGTTCTTCGACACCAGGCCGATCAGGGTGATCAGCCCCACCTGGCTGTAGACGTTGAGCGTCGTGAAGCCGAGGAAGGAGAAGACCAGCGATCCGGCCAGCGCCAGCGGCACCGAGCCGGCCAGGATGATGAACGGATCGCGGAAGCTCTCGAACTGCGCCGCGAGCACCAGGTAGATCAGAATCGCGGAGAGCAGGAACGTGCCCAGGAACTTCCCGCCCTCGGTGCGGAGCTGCCGCGACTCGCCGGCATAGTCCACCGTGTAGCCCTGGGGCAGGCTGCGCTTCGCCTCGTCCTCCAGGAAGGTCAGCGCCTGGTCGAGCGGCACCATCGGCACACCCTGGATGCGGACCGCGTTGAGCTGCTGGAACCGCTTGACCTCGCGCGGCTCGGTCGTGGTCCGCAGCGTCGCGAAGGTCGAGAGCGGCACCAGCCTCCCCTCCGGCCCCGTGACATAGATGTCGGACAGCTGATCCGCCGTCAGGCGCTCGCTGCGCTTGAGCTGCGGGATGACCTTGTAGCTCCGGCCCTGGATGCTGAAGCGGTTGACGTAGTTGCCGCCCAGGAGCGCCGAGAGGTCGCGGCCGGCCTGCGCCAGGTCGACTCCCTGGGAGCGCAGCTTGTCGTGATCGAACACCACTTCCGTCTGCGGCTGGTCGAACTTCAGGTCGGCGTCCGCGAACATGAACTTGCCGCTCGCCATCGCCTTCTGCACGAATTGATTGCCGATCTCGATGAGCTGCTGGGGCTCGGCCGTCGAGGCGATCACGAAGTCGACCGGCAGCCCTCCTCCACCGCCCGGGAGGGAGGGCGGCGTGATCGGGATGATCCGCACGCCGGCGATCTTCGACAGCTCCGCCGACGCCTGCCCTTGAAGCTCCATGCTGCTCTTGTCGCGCTCGCTCCAGGGCTTCAGCCCCATGCCCGCGAAGCCTCCCGTCGGAAACGTGATCAGGAAGGTGCTGTCCGTCTCCGGGAACGAGTGGAAGACCCGGTGGATCTCTTCCGTGAAGAGCCGCGTCTGGTCGATCGTCGAGTTCGCGGAGGCCTGGACGATGCCGAAGATGATGCCCTGGTCCTCGGCCGGCGCGAGCTCCTTCTGCGAGAACATGTAGAGCGGCACGATCAGCAGCAGGACGATCGCCCACAGGGTGAGGATCACGGGCCGGTAAGCCAGCGTCCCTTCGAGGATGCGCGAGTAGACGCGGCGGACGGTCTCGAACCGCCGGTTCACGAAGCCGGCGAAGCCGCGCTCGGTGTCGCCCTCGCGCAGCAGCTTCGAGGACATCATCGGCGACAAGGTCAGCGCCACCACGCCGGAAACCAGCACCGCGCCGGCGAGCGTGAAGGCGAACTCGCGGAAGAGCGAGCCGGTCAGGCCGCCCTGGATCGCCACCGGCGTGTAGACCGCCGCGAGCGTGATCGTCATGGCGATGATCGGACCCACCAATTCGCGCGCCGCGTCGATCGCGGCCTGGAACGGGGTTTTGCCTTCATGCAGGTGGCGCTCGACGTTCTCCACCATGACGATCGCATCGTCCACGACCAGGCCGACCGAGAGCACGATGGCGAGGAGCGTCAGGAGGTTGATCGTGAAGCCGGCAGTCTGCATGAGGAAGATCGCGCCGATGAGCGAGATCGGGATGGCCACGACCGGGATGATCACCGAGCGCACCGAGCCCAGGAAGAGGAAGATGACCACGATGACGATGAGCAGCGTCTCGGAGAGCGTCTTCAGGACCTCGCGGATGGAATCCCGGATGTACACCGTCGAGTCATAGGGGACGCCGACCTTCATCCCCGCCGGGAGCTGCGCCTCGATCTCGGGGATGGCCGCGAGCACCCGGTCCATCACGTCCAGGGTGTTGGCCGTGGGCAGCACCCAGAGGCCCATGAAGGTGGCATTCTCGCCGTTGAAGCGGACGTCCGTGTCGTAGCTTTCGGCGCCGAGCACCACGTCCGCGATCTGGCCGAGCCGGACGACCACACCGTTCTCCTCCTTGACTACGAGCTGGCGGAACTCCTCCACCGTCTGCAGGTCGGTGTTGGCGGTCAGGTTGACCGACACCATCGATCCCCTGGTGCTGCCCAGCGCGGAGAGGTAGTTGTTCGACGCCAGCACGTCGCGCACCGCGGAGGGCGCGATGCCGTGGGCGGCCATCTGCTCGGGCTTGAGCCAGATCCGCATGGCGAACGCGCGCTCGGGGAAGATGTCGGCGCGCTGCACGCCGCTGATCGCGGTGATCTTGGGCTGCACCACGCGCGTGAGGTAGTCGGTGACCTGGTTCGCGTCGAGCTCGGGCGACGAGAAGCCGATGTACATGGCCGCGAAGTCGCTGTCCGCGGTCGCGAGGTTGATGATCGGCGCTTCCGCTTCCGGCGGCAGCGTGTTGCGCACCTGCGCCACCTTGGACTGGATCTGGGTGAGGGCGGCGTTGGTGTCGTAGTTGAGCTTCAGGTGGACCGTGATCGTGCTCACGCCCTGAGCGCTCGAGGACTCCACGAAGTCGATGCCGTCGGCGCTCGCGATCACCCGCTCGAGCGGCGTGGTGATGAAGCCGCGCACGAGGTCGGCGTTGGCTCCGACGTAGGCGGTGGTCACGTTGATCACCGCGACGTCGCTGCGCGGGTACTGGCGGATGCTGAGCGAGCGGATGGATTGCAGGCCGCCGATCAGGATGATCAGGTTGACGACTATGGCCAGCACGGGCCGGCGGATGAAGATGTCGGTGATTTTCACTTAACTATCCTCAGGCCGGGGCTCGGCGCTGTTCGCCGGCTGGATCTTGTTGTTGACCTGGACGGGGGCGTTGTTCCTGAGCTTGAACACGCCCGAGCTGACCACCTCTTCGCCGGGCTTGATCCCGGTGACCACCGCGACCTGATCGCCGCGCGCGCCGCCCAATTTGACGAACTGCTGGCGGACGCCGCGGAAGCTCTTGCCGTCCGGCCCCTTGACGTTTTCGACGATGAAGACCGAGTCGCCGTAGGGCGAGTAGCTGATCGCGGAAGCCGGCAGCGCGATCACCTGAGAGCTCTCGCCCTGGCTGGCCTGAGCCTCGACGAACATGCCGGGGCGCAGCCGGCCGTCCTGATTCGCGAACGTGGCCTGGACCTGGATGTTGCGCGTCGCCTCGTCGACGACGGCGTCGACGGCGGTGATCCTCCCCGTCTCCTGGAGCTGCTGGCCCTCGGCGGTCACGTTCACCTCGGTGCCCAGTTGCAGCCGGCCCACCTCCTGCTGCGGCACGGAGAAGTTCACATACACCGGGCGCAGGGACTGGAGGGACACCACCGGGTCGCCGCCCGACAGGTACTGCCCGAGATTGACCTTGCGGATGCCCAGGACGCCGGAGAACGGCGCCCGGATGACCTTGCGCTCGATCGTGGCGCGGATCTCGCCCACCCGGGCTACGCCCTGGGCGGACTCAGCGGCGACCCGGTCGTACTCCGAGCGCGAGATGATCCCCTTCTCCGACAGGTCGCGCATCCGGTCGAGGTTCAGCTTGGCGAGATCGCGCTGCGATTCGGCGGCGGCGAGCTGCGCCCGCTCCTGGCTGGTGTCGAGCACGACCAGCACCTGGCCGGCGCGCACCGCTTTGCCGGAGGCGAACGAGATCTTCTCGACGATGCCGGGCAGGTCGGCGCTGACCGTGACTCCCTGGGAGGCGACCACGGTCCCGATGGAGCGCAGCGTCGCCGCCCAGACCTCCTGTTTGGCGACGACCGTGGTCACGGCTTCAGGGGGCGGCTGGAAAGAGGCGCCCTGCGCGCTGGCCGTCTTGATCTGGCGCATCTTCAGCCCGGCAAGGATGGCGATGAAGACGGCCACGGCCAACAACATCAAGAACATCCGCTTCTTCATGATGGGAAAAACCTCCGTGAGGGCGCGACAAGGAGCGCCACCCGAGAGAATACCAACTTCATCCTACGTCTAGCTTACGCTTTTCTGCAAGGGAGGGAAACGGGTCGCCTCCGGACGTTCCTACTCTATCCGAAGAGCTGCGGCGCAGCGCGGGCGCCCGAGGCTCGGACGGGCGCCCGAGGCGCCTACTGCAGGAAGGTGACGATCACGGACCCGTCGTTGCCGGAGCTCGTCACAGCGATGGTTGTGGACTTGGAAGATGCGGCTGCATAGCTCCCGCCACCCCCACCGCCTCCGCCCGGAAACGTATCGCCTGCGGCACCGCCCCCGCCACCGCCGCCATAACCACCGCCACCTCCGCCGCCTTCACCCCCTCCGCCGTCGCGCACTTCACCTTCGCCGCCCATACCGTTCGTGCCGATCTCCGCGGGTACGACAGTCACATTCAACCAACCGGTCGACGTCGAGGGACCGGACGAGATGTGTACCGGTCCACCCTGGCCGCCCAGGCCGTTCGCGCCAGATTTTCCGACCTGAGAATTGACGCCGCCTGTCCCGAAAGAGCCGCCGGATCCGCCCACGCCGTCCTTGCCGCCGCCGGCACCGATCCCGTCCTGGAAGACGCCACCGTCTGCCCCGGCTCCCGTGACCGAAGCTCCGACCTTGCCGAATGCCGTTCCACCGCTCCCACCCTGGTGCCCGGTGTAAACGGGTTGCGCAGCGCCGCCACCGCCACCGCCGCCGGCGACGAGCAGCACGTTGGCGGTCGTTGCCGTCACCGAGGAAAGATTGGCAGCCGCGACGATCGTCGCTGCGCCCCCTTTGCCACCGGGATGATCGTCGGAGCCTTGTGCGCCAAGGTAGTAGTAGATCTTGGTCGTGCCGTAGGTGGAGGTGAGATCGGCCAGAGTGGTCACCATCTGCGCGTTTCCACCGGAACCGGCCTGGCCTCCCGGCTCGGAACCTGAGCTGTCCCCGGCTCCCCCGGCCCCGCCGAAGGCGGTGATGACGATCGTCGAGCTCGAGTTGATTTGCGAGTTGAGCGCCTGCGCGGCATTCAGCCAGGTGCTCAGATCGGCCGACGACAGAGTGCTGTCGAGACTGCAGTTGACCGCTCCTGTGGACCCATCCTTCGCGCAGCTCGCGGTGCTGCCCGCCGCCATGACCCGAGAAGTCCCGGCCCACATCGCAAGCACGGCAGCGATCGACACCGCGAACGCAACGTTCGTACGAGCAAAGCCCCTGCCTTCCTTGTTCATAAGGGTCCCCCTCCGAGAATTTGAGCCCTCACTTGCCACGGCGACATCCGCCGGCGGAGGATGCCCACATGACTATGGATTCTATTGCTCCGGCCATGAGATGTTGAACTTATCGTTGCGGGCGCGTAGAATAAAGCCCGCATGGAAACGACAAATGGAAAGAGGCTTTCGACTGAGGTACTCAACGATCGGCGACGGCAGGCGGTAAAGCTTCGGCTGGGCGGCTTGAAGCTGGCCGCGGTGGCAGAGGCCGTGGGCCTGACGCGAGGGACGATCATCTCTGCGATGAAGGCGTACAAAGCGGGAGGCTGGTCGGCTGTGGCGGTGAAGGCGCGGGGTCGCTCGATAGGGGACGGTCGTACCTTGAACCCGGAGCAAGAGAAGACCATCCGCGCAATGATCTGCGACCGTACCCCGGATCAATTGAAGTTGCCCTACGCGCTGTGGACGCGTTCGGCGGTTGGCGACGTGATTTACCAGCAGTTCGCAATCAAGCTTCCCGTGCGCACTATGGGTCACTATCTCAAGCGTTGGGGGTTTACGCCTCAAAAGCCAATCCGCAAAGCCTACGAGCAAAGGCCTGCGGAGGTGAAGAAATGGCTGAAGGAGGACTACCCGGCAATCGCTCAGCGCGCCAAAGCCGAAGGAGCCGAGATTCACTGGGGAGATGAAACAGGGCTGCGCTCCGATGACGTACGCGGGCGCAGCTATGCGCCCAAGGGACAGACTCCCGTAGTCAAGGTGTGCAGCAACCGAGAGAGTCTCTCTCTGATCTCGACTGTGACCAACCAGGGTAAGGTCCGCTGGATGGTGATCGCTGGCGCCTTGGATGCCAAGATCCTGATTCGTTTCCTCAAGCGGCTCATCAAGGCCGCCCAGCGCAAGGTGTTCCTGATTTTGGACAACCTCAGGGTGCACCATGCCAAGGTGGTGCGTGAATGGCTGGCGAAGCAGGTGGAGCATTTGGAGTTGTTTTATCTGCCTTCCTATAGCCCAGAGCTCAACCCCGACGAGTGCCTGAATGCCGACCTGAAGCAGGCCGTCACTTCCAAGGCGCCTGCCCGAGGCAAGGGGCAGATGAAGAAGGCTGCGGTTGCTCATCTGCGCAAGCTTTCCAAATCACCCGAACGAATCAAAAAGTACTTTCGGCATGAGCCCGTACGATATGCCGCCTGAGTCCAACATCTCGTGGCCGGATCAATAATAAGACGACAGCTTCGCTGGATCTTAGGCTGCGCTGCCTCGGTCGTCAACTTGCCGCGGCTCCGGCGCCCCCGCGCGTCTGAAGAATTTCCAGGAATGACATTTGGACCCGTTTTCCGTCTCTACACGGGTAGGTGCCACCCAAACGTCGCGGCGTGTCCTGGAAGCGAGCCCATTCTTTAGGTTACTCCCTCAAGCTGAAGATGCTATAATTATGCAAGGGAAAAACGGGACGATCGCAGGTGTCTTGTCGGGTGTCCGTAGGGGCCGTTGCTTCGTATCGGTTAAACCAGACTGACTCTCCCAAGGAGACTCACATGAAGAAGAAGCGGGTACTCAAACTCAATAGAGAAACGCTCCTCACGCTGGACAAGCACGCCTTGGGCGACGCCCAGGGCGGCATCCTCACTGCTGTATGCTCAGTCAAGTGCCCATCAGGGACGATTTGCTCTTGTGGGCAAACCGAAATCAGCTGCTGGGATTCCTGCATCACCTGTTAGCCTGTCCTAGCCGGGCTCACAGTGGTCTCGGGTCGTCCCTTTCCGTTTCCTCGAACCACTCAAAGAGGCCGACCAGGCGGGCGCCTCAAGCCCCGGCGTCCGCTGGTCGGCACCGACCGTAGTGCTCTCGCAGCTCCCCTGCTGGCGCCACCTCAGCCCAAAGGTGTACCGGGAGTTGATCGCGGGGTTGGTCCAGGAGATCGATGCCGACAGC
This sequence comes from Acidobacteriota bacterium, assembly GCA_034667225.1. Lineage (GTDB taxonomy): Bacteria > Acidobacteriota > Thermoanaerobaculia > Multivoradales > UBA5704 > DATMER01. Next base: position 189,041 of record JAXDKG010000040.1, on the reverse strand, counting down.
GCGGCAGAGCGGAAGCGCACGGGCCGTAAGCCCCTTGGCGCCAAGACCCGTTCGCCAGCTTGCTTCCCTGGCCCGCCTTTCGCCGCGACTCGGTATGCTAGAATTACATTTTCGTTACAGTCCCCAGGACAAGGAGGGCTTCAACGCCGTGCTCGATGGCTTCTCTGTGCTCACTCGGCTCTTGCGGCGCAGCGCCCTCTGCGGGCTGATAGCCCTCTTCGTACTGCCGGCCGTCTCCGCTGCTCAGCCGCCCCTTGCCGGCGCCAATCCAGGCCAGGACGCCGGTGCGGACGAGAGCGCGACGGACGACGAGCGCTACATCGTCACCTTCCGCTCATCCGGAACGAGATCCGAAGACACCGCGGCGGGGGCACGAGCCTTGGCCGCGGCGCGGGGACGCGTCGCGCGCGAGCTGCCCGGCATCAGGGCCGTGTCGGCCTGGCTGCCGGAGCAGGCGCTCGAGGGCCTGCGCCACCGCCCTGACGTCGAGAGCATCGAGGTGGACGCCCGCCGCTACCTGATGGCGAGCGGCCCGCCCTGGAGCGATACGAACGAGAACGGCGAAACCATCCCGTATGGGATCGGGATGGTCCAGGCGGACCAGTTGAGCGACGCCGCGACCGGCAACCGCAAGATCTGCATCATCGACACCGGCTACTACCGCGCCCACGACGACCTGCAGTACGCCAACGTCACCGCCACGCCCGACGCCGTCACCGGCGACCCCTACTTCGACGAGTACGGCCATGGCACCCATGTCGCCGGGACGATCGCGGGGGTCGGCGGCAACGGCATCGGGGTGCGCGGGGTGAATCCCTCGCAACGCATCAACCTGCACATCATCAAGGCGTTCAATAAGTACGGCCAGTGGGCCTACTCCTCGGACGTCATCTACGCGCTCGCCCAGTGCCGGGCGGCCGGCGCCCATATCGTCAGCATGAGCTTCGGCGGCCCGCAGTACGTAACGGCTGAGGCGACGGCTTTCGCCGACGCTTACGCCGCCGGCGTCCTGCCGGTCGCCGCCGCCGGCAATGGCGGCAGCGGCGACTACAGCTATCCGGCGAGCTACCCCTCGGTCATCTCCGTGGCCGCCATGGACGCGAACGAGGGCCTTGCCTACTTTTCGCAGTACAACGACCAGGTGGAGCTCGCCGCTCCCGGCGTGGCGGTGCTGTCGACGCTGCCGGCTCCCTACGGCTACGCGTCGTGGAGCGGCACCTCGATGGCGACACCCCACGTCTCCGGCGTCGCCGCCCTGGTCTGGAGCTACAACCCGGCGTGGACGAATGTGCAGATCCGCCAGGCGCTGCAGCAGACCGCGAAAGACGAGGGCTTCCCCGGCAAGGACATCGCCTTCGGCTATGGCCTCGTGCAGGCGAAGGCCGCCCTCGACTGGCTGTGCGGGCCGAACTGCGTGCCGCCTCCGCCGCCGGCCCGCCCGTCCAGCGGCTGCCTGGTCGATACCGGCCAAGGCGATTTCGGCACCGATCAACATTCGAACGTGGAGCTCGGCTTCTGGCCGGGCGACGTACGGCTCCACGCGCAGCTCGACGAGCAATCCGAGAGCGTGTCGGACACCGGCGTCCCGTTCACCCTCGCCACCTGGCGAGCGCAGACCTTCACCCCCCGCGCCTTCGTCATCCTGAGTGCGGTCGAATTCTACCTGTCCTGCGAGTACTGCAACGGCACGCTTCCCCAAATCAAGATCAGCGTGCAGGAGACGAGCGGCGGCCTACCGAATGGTATCGAAGTCGCCACGATCTACATCGGCATAGGCGCAGGGCTTGGTCCGGGCTGGCGCAGAGCGGAGCTCAGCAACCCGGTCTACCTTGCACCGCGTGAATACGCGCTGGTGGTGCGGCCCTGGCCCGACGATGCGTTAATAGGCGGCTACCAATGGCGGCTCGGCGAGACCGGCACCTACGCCGGCGGCAAGCACCTCGTGTCGACCAACGGCGGAGCCTCCTGGTCGAGCCAAAGCGGCGCGGACCTGGCCTTCCGCGCTCACCTGACGGCCGTCGTCGGACCGTACGACGGTAACTCCGGTTGGTTGAGATCCTCGCTCATGGATTCCCTGGTGCCGGCGGGCGGCACCGTCCAGTGGGACACCCTCAATTGGACGGCGACCGTGCCTCCGGGGACGTCGATCAAGTTTCAGGTCGCCGGCAGCGACTCCGCCGCCGGTCCCTTCAACTTCGTCGGACCCGACGGCACCGCCGCCACCTTCTTCACCACCAGCGGCACCTTCTTCACCACCAGCCGCGCGCCGGTGAGCCGGTTCGAGCGCTATTTGCGCTATCGGGCCACGCTCACGACGACCGACTTGATGCAGGCGCCGACTCTCCACGACGTCACGGCCTGCTACACGACGGTCCCCGGCGCCGCCACCATCCTGAGTGGCACGGTGGTGAATGCGTTCACCGGCGATCCCATCGCCGGCGCCTCGGTCGGCGCCGGCGCCTATTCGGCGACCACGGACGGCAACGGCGGGTTCGAGATCTTCGGCATCGCGCCCGGAACGTACAGGCTTATGGCGTCAGCCAGCGGCTATCTCGGCGCCATCCTTTCGGGCGTGCGAGTGGTCGCGGGGTTCGTCACCACCCGGCAGGTGGCGCTCCGCGTGCCGGATACCACGCCGCCGTCGCCGCCTGGAGCGATCACCTCCAGCCATGACGGCGGCGCGGGAATCGCCGACCACACCATCGAGGCCGCGTGGGGAGCGGCGGTCGACACCCTATCCGGCGTCGGCGGCTACTCGTATTTTTTCGACCAGGCCCCGGCCTCACCCTGCGAGGCGACCAAGGACGTCGAGGAATTCACCTTGCAGGCCACGTCGGGGGCGCTGGCCGACGGCACCTGGTACGTCCACGTGTGCGCGGTGGATCAGGCAGGCAACTGGGGCGCCGTGGCGCACGGCGGGCCGTACGTCATCGGCACGCCCTGCGTGACGGACACTACGCAGGCGGATTTCTTTTCCGGAAACCGCAGCGGCGTCGACCTGACCTCCGCGCCGGGTGACGTGAAGCTCGCCGCGATCCCTGGTGGCAGCGTGGCGCTCGATCAATCGCAGACCTTTTCCGACTATGTAGGAGGCTACACCTTCAACACCGTCGACTGGTTGGCCCAGGCTTTTACCCCCGCCGTCAGCGGAGTGCTGACGAAACTCGACGTCAAACTGTGGTGCTTTGAGTGCAGCGGCGCCAATCCGCCGATCACGATCGAGATCCGCAACGTGGTCGGCAGCGTGCCCGGGGACGAGGTGCTGGCGGCGGCGACGGTCGCCGGCTTCTCATCGTCGACTCCCACGTTCTACTCGGCGGTCTTCGCCACCCCCCCTTACCTGGCGGCCGGCGTTCAGTACGCGTTCGTGTTGCGGCTGCAGACGAACCCCGCTGGCTTCTACGCGGTGGTTCCGAGCGCCGTCGATCAATATACCCGTGGAGCCCTCCGGTATACGAGGGACGCCGGTTCTTACTGGAACCCCGACATTCGGGATTTCGCCTTCCGCACCTACATGGCGGCGCCGGCCGGATACGCGGCGAGCGGCACTCTCGAATCGGCGGTGATGGATACCGGATGGCGGATGGCGCGCTGGAGCAGCCTGTCGTGGGGAGCGAGCTCGCCGGCGGGCACCAGCGTCAAGTTCCAGATCGCCTCCAGCAACAGCGCCTCCGGTCCCTTTAACTTCATCGGTCCGGACGGCACCGCGGGCACCTTCTTCACGACCAGCGGCGCGGCGCTCGCGCCTCTCGGCCTCGCGCGCTACCTGAAGTACAAGGTGTTTCCGAGCACCGGCAACACTTCCGTGACGCCGGCCCTGCACGACGTCACCCTCTGCCACGAGCCCGCCCCCGTCTCGTCGGGCTCGTTCTTCACCGTCGCGCCATGCCGGCTGTTGGATACCCGGCAGCCTGGCCAGGGACCGGCGCTCGCCTCCGGCGTGGCGCGCTTGCTGCCGGTGCCCGGAGCGTGCGGCGTGCCGCCGACGGCGAGCGCGGTGGCGATCAACGTGACGGTGACCCATGGCACCGGTGGCGGTCACCTAATTCTCTTCCCCGGCGGCAGTGCGGTGCCGGGGACGAGCACGATCAACTTCCGCGCCGGCCAGACGCGCGCCAACAACGCGGTCGTGCCGCTGGGTGCCGACGGAGATCTCGGCCTCTTCGCCGCGGTCGGCGGTAGCGTCCACGTGATCGTCGACGTGTTTGGCTACTTCGAGTGAGGCTCGGGCCGTAGGCAGCTGCCGCATTTTGGGCAAAACTCAATCTTAGAAAATGGTCCTTGGTTATACAACGTACGCCCGCAGGAATCGCAGAACCTGGTGCTTCGCAGGTTCAGTCTCGAAAACGAGGAGATTCCTGCCTATGAGCCGGCGTTCGCCAATCTCTCTGGATATGCCGGCGGGACGTCGGCGCTCCCAGGGGGGAAATCTCAAGATCGCCAGGTCGTGAAACACAACGGCCGGCTCCGGGGCTCTGCACCTCGCTCTCAGGAAGGGGAATGGCGTTCTCATGCGCGAGGTGGGAGGGGAAATGCATGGAGGGCATGCGCCCTCTTCCCGATCTCCCCTCGGAGGCAGGCCGGCCTGTTCAGTTTTCAAAGAACCCTGATGCTCCTGCCTCCCCGACAGCGGGAACGACATGGGCAAAAAGACTTGGCACTGTTGCTGCTGCCGAGATACCTTAGGCTAACATGACGCTATAGTGATGTCAACGATGCCTGAAGCACCGACTGAGACGCTCGGGCATTGCGCGAGCCGCTCATGTCGTGCGCGAGGCGCTTGGAGCACGCACGAGCCGTTTTTCTTGAGCGCGAGCTGCTCGCGCATTGCTTGAGCCGCTCAAGCTCATGCGCGAGACGTTCGCGCATTGCACGAGCCGCTCGTCTCGTGCCTGCGGCGCTCGCGCACAGCCCGAGCCGCTCAAGCTCGTAGCCGAGGCGCTCGCGCATAGGCCGGGGCGCTCGCGACGAAGTGGAGCACTTCCTGTTGACTTCAGGAAAACAACGTCTATATAGTAGATTCAACACAGGCGCATGAGAAGCGATATTCTTCTTGCTTCTCGCCTGGCGCCCCCGGCCGAGGCCGGGCGGCGGGTTCTTTGACAATCGATGGACCCAGGAGGTTCGGCGGGCCCGAGGGGCCGGGCCCGCCGCTCTTGGTATTTGTGTGCGCTCAGCTCAACGGAGCGCCGCGGCCACGGCTTCCACGGCCGGCGGGCTGACGATCGCCCAATGGCTGCCCGGGAGCTGGCGGAGCTCTACCCCGCCGGCCGCGAGGGCTCCCCAGCCGAGCGTCGGGTCCGCCGGATCGTCGAAGTGGGAGGCTTCGGCCCGGAAGAGCTGGATGCGGCCCGGATAGGGATGCGCGGCGTAGCGCTCGCTCCGCCGCAGGTTGGCCCGGAAGATCTCGAAGCGGCGGGCGGCAGCCGTGAAGTCCAGGCCGTCGGGCAGCAGACCGAGCTCCTGCACCCGCGCGAAAGCCTCGGACAGCGGCGTATCGGCGGAGAGGCTCCCGAGCTCCTCGGGGAGAGGCTTGCCCTGGAGCCCCGCCAGATCGCGGGCGAACCAGGCGCGGAGGGTCCCCTCGTCCACGGCCTCGCCTTGGCTGGGAGCGGGGACGTCCAGCACGGCGAGCTGCTCGACCTGCCCGTCCAGTTGGCGCGCCATCTCGAAGGCCACCACACCGCCCATGGACCAGCCTCCCAGGCGGTAGGGTCCCTCGGGCTGCACGGCGCGCAGGGCTTCCAGGTAGGCCGCGGCCATCTCTTCGAGCGTCCCATCCGTCTCGAGAGATTGCAGGCCGTAGACGGGCTGATCGGGTCCCAGGATGCGGGTCAGCTCCGTGTAGCAGAAGACGCTGCCGCCGACCGGATGGACCAGGAAGAGGGGGCGTTGCGTGCCGCTGCTGCGCAGGGTCACCAGGGGTGTGTCGGACACGGGTTCGCGCTCGATCGCCATGGCCTGATGCGCGATCGTCGGTCCGGCGAAGAGGCTCGCCAGCGGCAGGTCGCGGCCGAGCTGGCGGCGGATGCGGGCGAGCAACCTCACGGCCAGAAGCGAATGGCCACCGAGGTCGAAGAAGTTGTCGTGCACGCCCACCCGCTCGACGCCCATCACCTGACGCCAGATGGCGGCGATCTCTTCTTCGAGCGGCGTGCGTGGCGGCACGGAACCGGTTTCCCCCCCCATCAGCTCCCCCGCTGCTTCCAAATCGGGCAGCCCACGCCGATCGATCTTGCCGCTCGGGGTGAGCGGCAGCGCCTCCAGGAAGTGGAACGCCGAGGGCACCATGTAGTCCGGGAGCCGCTCGCGCACCGCGGCTCGCAGCTCGCCGGCCGTGACCGTTCCCTGAGTGGCGAGGTAGGCCACCAGCCGGCGGGCCCCAGTTTTCAAATCAACGCCGGGGTCCTGCCGCGCGACGACGGCGGCTTCGCGCACCGCGGGATGGGCGGCGAGCACCGCCTCGATCTCTCCTGGCTCCACCCGGAAGCCGCGGATCTTGAGCTGCTGGTCGGTGCGGCCCAGGAACTCCAGATTGCCGTCCCGATGCCAGCGGGCGAGGTCGCCGGTGCGGTAGAGGCGCTCGCCGTCCGCGAACGGGTCGGGTACGAAGCGGTCGGCGGTGAGGTCCGGACGGGAGAGATAGCCCCGGGCCAGGCAGTCGCCGCCGATGCACAGCTCCCCCGGCACCCCCGCCGGAACCAGGCCGCCATCAAGCAGGAGGACGCGGGTGTTCGCGACCGGGATGCCGACCGAAGGCAGGGCGGGCCAGGTCCGTGCCAGTCCAGGGAGTGCGTAGGCGGTCGCCACGTGGGTCTCCGAGGGGCCGTACTGGTTGAACAGCCGGCACTTCGGGAGCCGGGTGAACAGCTCGGCGACCGCCGGTGTGATCTGGAGCTGCTCGCCGGCCGTGACGACCTCGCGCAACGCCTCTGGCCACAAGTCACGCTCGGCGGCAATCTCGGCGAGCTGTTGCAGGGCCACGAAGGGCAGGAACAGGCGCTCGATCTCCTGGCTGCGCAGGGCGTCGAGCAGCGCCCCCGGATCCAGCCGCAGCTCCTCGGAGATCAGCACCAGCGTGCCGCCCGCGGCCCAGGTCGAGAACAGCTCCTGGCAGGAGACGTCGAAGGAGAGCGAGGCGAACTGCAGGGTCTTCGCCCCTGGGCCGAGCACCGAATTCCGGAGCTGCCAGGCGAGCAGGTTGACGAGGGGGCGGTGCGGCATGGCGACGCCCTTAGGCACGCCCGTGGAGCCCGAGGTGAAGATCACGTAGGCGAGGTTGTCGAGGCTGACGGCCACCTGGGGGAATGGACCGCTCCCCTCCTCCGCATCCAGGCAGATCACCTCGAAATCCCCGGCGGGGATGGCGTCCTTCAAGCTTGCCTCGGTCAACAGCACGCGCGGCCGGGCGATCGCCAGCATCATCTCCAGCCGTTCGCGGGGATAGGAGGGATCGACCGGCACGTAGGCGCCGCCGGCTCCCAGGGCGGCGAGAACGGCGACCGTCATGGCCGGCGATCGTCGGAGGCAGACCGCGACCGGCACGTCGGGGCCTACGCCCAGATCCCGCAGGCGGCAGGCCAGGTGCCCGGCCCGGCCGGCGAGCTCTGCGTAGGTGAGACGCTCCCGGCCCTGCCAATCCATGAGGGCCACGGCATCGGGCGTGCGCTCCGCCTGCGCTACGAAGAGATGATGGAGGCAGGCATCGCGCGGGTAGTCCGCGGCGGAGTCGTTCCACTCGCCGAGCACCTGCCGGCGCTCGGCGGGGGCCAGGAGCGGCAGGGCCGAGAGGCGGCTGTCCGGGTCGGCGAGCACGCCCTGGAGCAGGCGCACGAAGTGGTCCGCCAGGCGGGCGACGGTCGCCCGGTCGAAGAGGTCGGTGTTGTACTCGAAGTAGCCGACGAGCTCGGGCTCGGCTTCCCAGAAGTGGAGGGAGAGGTCGAACTTCGAGGTGCCGCCGCCCACCGCCAGCGGCGAGAGCTTCAATCCCGAGACGGAGAGCTCCGGCATCGGGGCGTTCTGGAGCAGGAACATCACCTGGAAGAGCGGGTTGTGCGAGAGCTGGCGCTCGGGGTCGATCTCCTGGACCAGCGTCTCGAACGGCAGGTCCTGGTGCGCGTAGGCGCCGGCCGCCACCGCCCGCACCCGCGCCAGCAACTCGCGGAAAGGCGGATCGCCGCCCAGGTCCGTGCGCAGCACCAGGGTGTTGACGAAGAAGCCGATCAGCCCTTCGATCTCCACCCGGCCGCGGTTGGCGACGGGCGAGCCCACCGCCAGGTCGTCCTGCCGGGTGTGGCGCCGGAGCAGCGCGAAGAACGCGGCGAGCAGAGTCATGAACGGGGTCGCCCCTGAGCGCCTGGATAGCTCCCGGACGGCGGCCGTGGTGCCGGGAGGAAGCGCGACGGGAAGGAGCGAGCCGCGGAAGGTCTGGACCCGGGGGCGCGGCCGGTCGGTCGGCAGCTCGAGGAGCGGCGGCAGGCCCGCGAGCTGCCGTTTCCAGTAGGAGAGAAGACCGTCGAGCACCGGGCCGGAGAGGAGCCGGCGCTGCCAGACGGCGAAGTCGGCGTACTGCACGGGCAAAGCCGGCAGCGGAGACGGGCGACGGCGCGAGAAGGTGTCGTAGAGCCCTCCCAGCTCGCGCGCCAGCACGCCCAGCGACCAGCCGTCGCAGACGATGTGGTGCATGGCGAGGATCAGCGCGTGCTCGTCCTCGCGGGTCGCGTAGAGGAGCCCGCGCAGGAGCGGCCCGCGCGCGAGGTCGAAGGGCCGGCGGGCCTCGGACTGCACGAGGCGCGGCAGCTCGGTTTCTCTGGCGGCGGGCGGCAGCCCGCGAAGATCGACGAGCGGCAGGGGCAGGCCAGAGAGCGGTCCGACGATCTGGACCGCGGCGTCTTCCCCGGTCTCCTCTACTCCCTCTCCTGCCAGGGAGAAAGTGGTGCGCAGCGCTTCATGGCGCATCCGGATTTCGGAGAGGGCCGCGGCGAGCGCCGGGGCGTCCAGCCGGCCGGTCAGGCGCAGGGGGAAGGCCATGTTGTACCAGGGACTGCCGGGCTCGAGCTGGTCGAGAAACCAGAGCCGCTGCTGGGCGAAGGAGAGCGGGAACGGCCTGCCGTCGCGCGGCTGCGGCTGGATGGGCTCCACCACCGGCGCCGCTGCCCCAGCTGCCCGCTCGCGGGCCAGCCGCAGCTCGATCAGCCGGCGCTGCTTGGGCGACAGGGTTTCCAGGCGCTGCGCGAGCTTTCCCCCGTCACTCACCGGCCTTCTCCTTCGATCCGGAGCGCCGCCGCCACGGCTTCGACGGCCGGCGAGCGCACGATCGCCCAGTGGTTGCCCGGGAGCTCCTGGAGCGCGACTCCACCGGCCGCGAGAGCGGCCCAGCCGAGCGTCGGGTCTGCCGGGTCGACGAAGTGGGAGCCGGCGGCGCGGAAGAGCTGGACACGGCCAGGATAGGGTTCCGCGGTGTAGCGTGCGAGCCGCCGCAGGTTGGCCCGGAAGACCTCGAACCGGCGGGCAGCCGCCACGAAGTCGAGCCCGGCAGGCAGCAGGCCCACCTCCTGTGCCCGCGCAAAGGCCTCAGGCAGCGGCGAGTCGGCGGAGAGATTCTCCATCTCCCGCGGGAGAGGCTTGCCGAGGAGTCCTGCAAGATCGCGGGCGAACCAGGCGAGGAGAGTCCCCTCGTCCACGACTCCTTCGCCGAGGAAGCTGCGGCCGGGGGCGAACACGTCGAGCACCGCGAGCTGCTCGACCTCTTCGCCGCGCGCGGCGAGCTGGCGGGCCATCTCGAAGGCGACCACGCCGCCCATCGACCAGCCGCCCAGACGGTAGGGTCCCTCGGGTTGCACTGCCCGCAGCGCGACGAGATAGCTCTCCGCCATCTCTTCCAGGCTCGCCGGAGCCGCGCCGGCTTCTTCAGGAGACTGCAGACCGTAGACCGGCTGATCGGGCCCCAGTGCCCGGGCCAGCTTCGTGTAGCAGAAGACGCTGCCGCCGACCGGATGGACGAAGAAGAAAGGCCGGCGGGAGCCGCCGGTCTGCAGCCCGACGAGGGCGCCGCCGTGAGCAGCAGCGGCCCCCTCTCCAAGGAGCGCCGCCAGCAGGGCGATCGTCGGGGCACGGAAGATCGTCGCGAGCGGCAGGTCGCGGCCGAGCGCGGAACGGATGCCGGCGAACAGGCGCACGGCGAGGAGCGAGTGCCCGCCAAGCTCGAAGAAGTTGTCGTGTACCCCTATGCGGTCCACCTCGAGCACCTCCGACCAGATCACCGCCAGCGCCTCCTCTATCGACGTGCGCGGAGCAGCGTAGGCCGCGCCGACCCGGGGCCGAGCCGTGTCCGGGGGGATCAGGGCCAGACGGTCGACCTTGCGGTTGGGGGTGAGCGGCAGGAAATCCAGCAGGGAGAAGACCGAGGGCACCATGTGATCGGGAAGCCGCTCCCCCAGGAAGGCGCGCAGGTGCGGCACCAGCCGGCGCGCGAACTGCCCCTGCAACGGATTGTTGGCATAGGAGGCCCAGGGCCGATGGACGCTCCGCGCCCGCTCCGCCGGCTGTGCGGAGACGGCCTCCCCATCCTGGGGGTGGAAACGGACCTCGTAGCTGCCTTGGGCCGCCGAGTCCGTCCATCCGACCTCCACCGTGTAGCCCAGCTCCTCCCCAAGGCTCCAGAAGTCTTCCGGCTCAATCCCCTGCTCTCCGGCTGCTCTGGAGGGGATATCACCGGGCTCATCCATTCGGCGTATGTCTTCCACGGCTGCCAGCACCCGGGCGTTGGGGACGCCGAACAGCGTCAGGTCCGGCGGCTGCTCGTCGAGGAGCATCCGCCGCACGGAATCGAGCGACAGGCTCCGCTCGGCCCAGCCGAGGCGGATCGTGGCCGGCGACGGCGGCTTTTTTGCCTCGGAGCCGCTCTCCCCGTGCAGCCGGAGCACGGCGTCGCAGCGGAAGCGGACCAGCTCGTTGTCCTGCCGGCCGCGCTTCAGCCAGACATCGGCGCGCTTGACCTCGGGCAGATCCTTGGCGAGCGCGCCGAAGAACGCCGGATCGAGGACCAGCTCCTCCTCTCCCTGGACCCGCCGGCGCACCTGCCGGGCCAGATCGTCGAGCGGCAGGTTCGGGGCCTGATGAAGCTCGATCGAAGCCGCGAAGGCCCCCAGGAGGGGCAGGCTGCGCACGTCGCCCACGAACACCGCGCCGCCGGGCGCCGTGGCCCGCACGGCGCCGGCGAGCACCCGGCGCAGGTACTCGACGTCAGGGAAGTACTGCACGACCGAGTTGAGGATGACGAGGTCGAACGAGCCGGGCTCCACCCCCGAGAAGTCGTCCGCCGTGCGCTGCGCGACCGATACCCCCGGCAGCGGCCGGCCCGCCGCCGCCAGCTCCGCGAGCTGCGTCTCGACGTAGCGGACCGCCGCGGCGGAAAAGTCGCGCCCTTCGTAGCACACTGCGTGCGGAGCGAGCCGGAAGAGCATCAGGCCGGTGCCGCAGCCGATCTCCATGATTCTGGGTGGATGCGCGGGCAGCTCCGCGGCCAGCGCCAGGATGCGCTCGATGGTCGAATCGACCCAGGAAGCCATCTCCACGGCCAGGATCGGCTCGCCCGTGTAGCTGCTGTTCCAGCCGGCGATGTTGAACGTGGAGTCGCCGCCGGCGGCTCGTTCCGCTGGATCGGCGTAGGTGTGCTCGTAGAGCGCCTGCCACTGGGCGACGTGCTCCTCCCGCCAGGCTGCGATCTCTTCGCCCTCCCCGCCGATCCCCTCATGGTCCTCGCCCTGCACGACGTAAGCAGCCAGGCGCTGCTCGCCGCTCGGGCCGGCGCCGGCCGTGACGACCGCCTCGCGCACCGCCGGATGGGCGTGGAGGGCGGCCTCGATCTCCCCCAGCTCAATGCGGAATCCCCGGATCTTGACCTGATGATCGATCCGGCCCAGGTAGACGAGGTTGCCGTCGGGAAGCCAGCGCGCCAGGTCGCCGGTGCGGTAGAGGCGCCCCCCCGGCTGCCCCGGCTCCGCACAGAAGGGGTCGGGGATGAATCTGTCCGCCGTCAGCTCGGGACGGCCGAGATACCCGCGGGCCAGGCCGTCGCCGGCCAGGCAGAGCTCGCCGGGTACCCCCAGGGGCACCAACTGGAGCTGGCGGTCGAGCAGGTGGGCGCGCGTCCCCGGCAACGGCCGGCCGATCGCGGGCTCCTCGGCGCTCCCCCGGTCCGCGAGCGCGAAAGTCGAATAGGTCGTGTCCTCCGAGGGTCCATAGAGGTCGTAGAGGCGCTCGACCCCGGGCTCGGCGTAGACCCGGTCCGCAAGGGCGCGCGAAAGCGGCTCGCCAGCGAGGTTCACCGTGTGCACCGAGAGCGGCAGGACCCCCAGCCGAACCAGCTCGGAGATCGCCGAGGGCACGGTGTTGACGAGCGTCACCTCGGCGGCTGCCGGCAGCTCGGCCAGCGCGAGCACGTCCTCGGCCAGGATGATCTTGCCGCCCCACGAGAGGGGAGCGAAAAGCTCGAAGATCGACAGGTCGAAGCAGATCGAGGTCGAGAACAGGACTCCCTCCAGCTCCGGCTGCGTGAAGGCCTCGCGCGCCCAGTGGAGGAAAAGAAGGGCGCTCCGGTGCTCGATGGCGACCCCCTTGGGACGGCCGGTCGAGCCGGAGGTGTAGATCACGTAGGCGAGCCCGGCAGGGCCGGAGACCGCCGGCGGCGTCTTCGGGAGCATGGCAATCGCCGGCTGCTCGGCGGCGGGGCAGATCCTCCGGGCACCGCCGCCGATCGCGCCCGTCGCGTCACGGGTATCCACGATCAGCACCGGCGCGCGGGAGTCCTCGAGGATGAAGGCGAGGCGCTCGGCTGGGTACTCGGGATCGAGCGGCACGTAGGCGCCGCCGGCCTTCAACGTCGCGAGGATCGCCACCACCAGGTCGGCCGAGCGCCGCATCGCGATGCCCACCAGGCTCTCCGGACCGACCCCGAGACCGGCCAGGCGATGGGCGAGCTGGTTCGCCCGGCCGTGGAGCTCGCGGTAGGTCAGCCGCTCTTCTCCGGCCACCAGGGCGACGGCGTCCGGCGTGCGCGCCGCCTGCGCCTCGAAGGGGTGATGGAGGCGCGTGAGCCCGGGATCGACGGGGAACGCCGGCTCCGTGCCGCTGGTTTCGCAGAGCAGCCAATGCCTCTCTACCGGGCCGAGGAGCGGCAGCTCCGAGATCCGCCGCGCGGGATCGGCGAGCACCCCTTCCAGGAGGCGCACGAAGTGATCCGCGAGGCGCGCGATCGTCGCCGAGTCGAAGAGGTCGGTGTTGTACTCGAAGTGACCGCCAAGCTCGGAGCCGCCCTCCCAGAGATAGAGGGAGAGGTCGAACTTCGACGTGCCGATGCGCGCCGCCAGAGGAGCGAGCGTCAGCCCGGCGAGGTCGAGGGCCGGCACCGGCGCGTTCTGCAGCACGAACAGCACCTGGAAGAGCGGCGCGTGCGAGAGCTCCCGCTCGGGCTCGAGCTCCTCGACCAGCTTTTCGAACGGCAGGTCCTGGTGAACGTAGGCGCCTACCGCCAGCGACTTCACTCGCGCCAGCAGATCGCGGAAGCCGGGGTCTCCGGAGAGGTCGCCGCGCAGCACCAGGGTGTTGACGAAGAAACCGATCAGCCCTTCGAGCTCCACCCGGCCGCGGTTGGCGATCGGCGAGCCGACGGCGAGGTCGCTCTGCCCGGTGTAGCGGTGAAGCAACGCCAGGAAAGCGGCGAGAAGGGTCATGAATGGCGTGGCCCCTTCGCGCATCGAAAGCGCCTGGACCCCCGCCGTCGCGCCCAGGGGTACGGCGAACGGCAGGTTCGCGCCGCGGAAGGTCTGGACAGCCGGGCGCGGCCGGTCGGTCGGCAGCTCGACGAGCGGTGGCATTCCCGCGAGCTGCCGCGTCCAATAAGCGAGGAGATCCGCCAGCACCGGGCCGGAGAGGAGACTGCGCTGCCAGACGGCGAAGTCCGCGTACTGGACTGGCAACGAGGCGAGCGGCGATGCCAGGCCGTGCGAAAAGGCCTCGTAGAGCGCCGCGACCTCCTTGACCAGCACGCCGAGAGACCAGCCGTCCGAGACGATGTGGTGCATGCAGAGGAGGAACGCATGCTCGGTTTCGCTCATCGAGTAGAGGACGGCGCGCAGGAGTGGCCCGCGCGCCAGGTCGAACGGGCGCCGGGCTTCGGCGGCGAGGAGACGCAGGAGCTCGGCCTCGCGCACGGCGGGCGGGAGGCCTCCCAGATCGACTCCGCGCAGAGGCAGCCCGGCCGGCGGGCCGACGACCTGGGCCGCGCTCCCGTCGCCGGCCAGGGCGAAGGTGGTGCGCAGCACCTCGTGACGCCGCTCGATCTCGTCGAGCACCGCGGCGAGCGCCGCGGCATCCAGCCGCCCGGTCAGACGCAGGGGGACGACCATGTTGTACCAGGGGCTGCCGGGCTCGAGCTGGTCGAGAAACCAGAGCCTCTGCTGGGCAAAGGAGAGTGGGAACGGACGGCCGTCACGCGGCTGGGCCGGAATGGCGCCGCCCGCCGGCCCCTCCTTGCGCTCGCGGGCCAGCCGCAGCTCGAGCAGCCGGCGCTGCTTGGGCGGCAGCTCTTCGAGACGCCGCGCGAGGTCGTCCGCGTCGCTCATGCCGCGGCCTCCCCCGTTTCGCCCAGCACGTCGGGCAGCTCGGTCTCCACGTTGCGCACGGGCCGGTAGACGTAGACCACGGCTACCGAGAGCAGTGTGAGCACGCCGAACATCATGAACATCAGGCCTTCGCCGCGCCCCGGCCCGACTCCGATGACGCGCCCGACGCTGTCCGCCAGCGCTCCGCCGGGCATCAGGAGCGGCCTGAAGATATGGTCGGCGAGCGGCCCGGCCGAGGCGCCGGCGAGGGGGAACGCGACGCCGGCGATCATGCGCCGGATGGAGAACACGCGGCCCTGGAGGTCCTGGGGCACCTTGCTCTGCCAGATCGCCTCGCTCGAGCCGCGGATGATCGGAAAGGCGAACAGCGCGATGGCCAGGGCCGACGCGACCAGCAGGGCGTTGGGGCGCAGGCCGCCCAGCAGCAGCGTCGCTCCCTGGATCAGGGTGAAGCCCAGGATGATCGGGATGCGTCGCGATCGGCCGCCGCCCCCCCAGATACCGAGAGCGATCCCGCCGAGCAGGGCGCCGGCCGCGCCGGTGGTCAGGATCGCCCCCAGCGTCTTGGCCGTGCCGAAGGAGAGCACCAGCGGCGTGATCAGGATCTGCACCACCGACAGGCAGTAGTTGGCGAAGGCGAAGAACAGCAGCAGCCCCATCAGGCCCGGCCGCTTCCGGATGTAGGTCCAGCCGTAGAACGACTCGTAGAGGAGCGTTCCCCGGCCCTCCCCGCTCACGATGGAGACCGGCGGGATCCGGGTGACGAGCAGCGTCACCGCGGCGAACAGGAACGAGAGGCAGTCGAGGAAGATGACGCCTCCGACCCCGATCACGCCCATCAGCGCCGCGGCGAGGATGGGAGAGGCGATCTGCCCCGCCGCCGGCCCGATCTGGGCCATGCCGTTGGCGCGGACGAGCTGGCTGCGGGGCACGAGCAGCGGCGTCGTCGCCGCGAAGGCCGGGAGCTGGAAGACGCCAAAGCACCGGCTCGCGCAGACCAGCACGTAGACGTGCCACATCTCCAGCACGCCGGCCCAGTAGAGCGCGGCCATGATCAACGTGCAGGCGCCGGAGCCGAAGTTGTTGATCAGCAGCACCGAGCGCCGGCCCCAGCGGTCGATCAGGGCGCCGGCGAGCGGGGACAGCAGGGTGTTCGGAAGGGTGGCGAAAAGGGTGATCAACGACAGGGCGGTCGCCGATCCGGTCTCCCGGTACACCCAGATGCCCAGCGCGAAGCCGGACAGGCCCGAGCCCAGGGTCGACACGACCTGCCCGGTCCAGATCACCAGGAAGTCCCGCATTCCGCGCGGTGCCCGATTGTCCGTCATTGGGCCCCTTCCTCAGCTGCGAGGAGGGCGTCCAGCTCCTCGTCGGACAGCCCCTCCACCTCCTCCAGCAGGCGCGAGAGCTGTTCGGAATCCCCGCTGCCATCGGCCGGCGGGGAGAGGGACGCGGCCAGGCCGGCGACCGTCGGATCCTCGAAGAAGCGGGCGATCGTGAATTCGGCCTGGAAGGTGGCACGCATCCGTGAAGCGATCTGGGTGGCCATCAGCGAATGCCCGCCCAGCTCGAAGAAGTTGTCATGGACGCCGATCCCCTGGATGCCGAGGAACTCTTCCCAGATGCCGGCGACGGCCTGCTCCCTCTCGCCCTCGGGAGCGACCCAGGCGGTGCTCAGCGCCGGCCGGCCATGGGATGCCGCGGGGCGCGGAGCATCGGCGGTCTCCGTCGACGCGGCGGCTTGCCGCCGCGCGAGCAGGCCCGCGAGATCACGCGTGGAGATCACGACGCGCGGCAGACCGGCGGCGAGGACGCGGTCGAAAACCTCCAGGGCCTCGGCGGTGGTCATGCCGTACTTCAGGCTCTCTCGCCGTACCTCCTCCAGATCAGGCGGCAGCTCACTCTCCGCCGCCTGGCCGGCCTCGCTCCAGGTGTCCCAGTCAATGGAGATCGTTGCCGTCCGTTCCCCCCGCTCGATACTGAAGGCATCGAGAAAGGCGCTCGCGGCACAGAAGTCCACCCGTCCGAAGCCGCCGAGCACCGAGTTGATCGCCGAGCAGAGCACGAGGAAGTCGAGCGGCGGTTCGTCCGCCAGAGCCGCGGCAAGGGCGCGGGTGCCGGCGACCTTGGGCGACAGGACCTCCTCGGCCGCGGCCGGAGTCTTCAACTGGATCATGCCGCCGCTGGTCATGCCCGCGGCGTGGATCACCCCGGCGAGGGGCGCACCGAAGCGCTGCCGGGCCTCGGCGATCACGGCGCGCAGGGCCTCGGGATCGCGGACGTCGGCGCTCGCCGTCAGCACTTCCGAGCCCAGCTCCTCGATGGCCATGAGCCGGGCGAGCCGGTCCTTCCGCACAGGGGAGCGGCCGATCAGGACCAGCCGGACGTTCGCGGTACGGGCCAGGTGCTCGGCCAGGGCGAGTCCTACGCCGCCAAGCCCGCCCGTGATCAGGTAGATGCCCCCAGGCCGCACGACACTGCTTCCTGCCGGCAGCTTCACCGCCTCGAAGCCCTGCACCCATCGGCGGGCGCCGCGCCAGGCTACGGCGAAGTCGGACAGCGGAGGCGGATCGGCGAGAGCGGAGACCAGATCGGCGGCGAGCCGGTCGATCGGGGTCGACAGCTCGATGTCGATCGCACGGCAGGAGACGTTCTCGAGCTCCTGCGGAATGACCCGGACAGGACCCAGGACGAGCGCCTTCTCCGGCTCGATTCGCTCGTTGCCGGTAACCGACTGGACGCCGGTGGTGACGACCTCGATCCGCAGCGGCCGGGTCACGCCACGGTCGGCGAGCGCTTTGGCGAGGGCGAGCAAGGAGTGGAATTCGGGGTCCAGGTGGACGATGCAGTCGGGGATCTCTCCGATGTCGTCGATAGCAGTCACTGTCGTGACCCGCTGCCCCATCTCGCGCAGCCGCTCGGCGAGCCTCTCGCCGATGCCGTTGCGGTCCAGGAGCAGCAGCCAGGAGGCGGCGGGCGCCTCCACGGTCCGGGGCGGCGACGACTGCCGCCAGGAGGGGACGTAGAACCAGTCGGCCACGTCCGGCCGCTTGCGCAGGGCGGCCCGGCGCTGCATGTCCTCGAAAGCCTGGCGCCGGGGCTCGACCCAGTAGAGCTGGCGCTCGAAGGGATAGGTGGGCAGGCGCAGCCGGCGGCGGCGCTCGCCGGCATGGAAGCCGTCCCAGTCCACCGCCGCGCCGCCCAGCCATAGCTTGCCCAGGATCTGGAGCAGAAATCCGACGTCCGACTGCTGGTCCTGCGGGTGGCGCATGGAATTCATCACGGTCTGGCCGGGGGACCGGTCCGGGTGCTGCATCACCAGCGTGCTCAGCGTCTGGCCCGGCCCCACCTCCAGGAAGATGCGCTCGGTCCGCTCGTCGTTGGCCAGGAGCACACCGGCGCCGTCCCCGAAACGCACGGTCTGGCGCAGGTGGCGCACCCAGTAACTGGGGTCGGTGGCGTCCGCCTCCGTCATCCAGGTGCCGGTAACGTTGGAGACGTAGGGGATGCTGGGCGGCGACAGCGGCAGCGTCGCCAGGAAGTCGCCGAACTCGCGCAGGATGGGCTCCACCACGGAGGAGTGGCCGGCCGCCGCGATGCGCAGGCGGCGGGCGTCGATGCCGCGGCTTTCGAAAGCCTCTCTGGCTTGGCCGATGGCCTCGGCCGCGCCTGAGACGACGCAGA
This sequence comes from Acidobacteriota bacterium, assembly GCA_034667225.1. Classification (GTDB taxonomy): domain Bacteria; phylum Acidobacteriota; class Thermoanaerobaculia; order Multivoradales; family UBA5704; genus DATMER01. Next base: position 170,733 of record JAXDKG010000040.1, on the reverse strand, counting down.
AGGCCGGGCCGTTGACGGCGGCGATCGAGAGCTCCGTTCCGATCTCCCGCAGGAGAGTCAGGACCTCCGCCTCCGGCAGCGGCACGGCGAGCATCCCGCCCTCGGGCAGGGTGTCGAACAGCCGCCCGCGCAGTGCCACCATCGCCAGGGCGTCCTCCAGCGACATCACCCCCGCGAGGCAGGCCGTGACGTATTCGCCCAGGCTGTGGCCGAGCATCGCCTGCGGACGGACGCCCCACGACATCCACAGCCGGGCCTGGGCGTACTCGATCGTAAAGAGAACCGGCAGCGCGATCGACGTCCGCTCGAGGAGCCGCGACGCCTCCTCCATCTCCTCAGGGGCTGGAAAGAGATAGCGCCGCAGGTCGGCTTCCACGTGCGGCTCCAGAAGGCGCAGGCAGAGATCCACCTGGTCGCGGAACACCGGCTCGGTGCGGTAGAGGTCGAGCCCCATGTTGGGGTACTGCGCGCCGCCGCCCGCGAACAGGAAGACGACGGGGCGGTCGGAGGTCTCCTCGGCGCGCGTGAGGACGCGCTTGGGATCGCGCGCCGCCAGCAGGGCCGCGGCCTCTTCGGAGCTGGCGGCAACGACCGTGCGCCGGTGCCGGAAGACCTTGCGGCCGGTGTGGAGGGTAGATGCCACGTCGGCCAGAGATAGATCCGAGTGCTCCTGGAGATGCCGGGCCAGGTTGTCGGTCGCAGTCTCCAGGGCCGTCTCCGTGCGCGCCGAGAGCACCAGCAGCTGCGCTTCGCGGGAGGGGCCGGAAGGCGCCAGGCGCGGCGCCTCCTCCACCACCACATGGGCGTTGGTGCCGCCGATGCCGAAGGAGCTCACGCCGGCGCGGCGGGGCGAGCCGTCGCCCGGCCAGGCGGTGAGCCGGTCCACCACGTAGAAGGGGGTCTCCGCCAGGCCGAGGGCCGGGTTGGGCCGCTCGAAGTTGAGCGAGGGCGGAATCTCGCCCCGCTCGACGGCCAGGACGGCCTTGATCAGCCCGGCGGTGCCCGCGGCCGTGTCCATGTGGCCGACGTTGGTCTTGATGGAGCCGATGCCGCAGAAGCCCTTGCGTTCCGTGCCCATGCCAAAGGCCTGGGTGAGGGCACGGACCTCGATCGGATCGCCGAGGATCGTGCCGGTGCCGTGCGCCTCGACGTAGCCGATCGTCTCCGGCTCGACGCCGGCCATGGCGAGCGCCTGGGAGATCACCGCCGTCTGCCCCTCGACGCTGGGCGCGGTGTAGCCCACCTTCACGGAGCCGTCGTTGTTGATCGCCGAGCCCTTGATCGCGGCGTAGATCGAGTCGCCGTCGGCCAGTGCGTCGTCCAGGCGCTTCAGGACCACCACGGCGGCGCCGTTGCCCACCACGGTGCCCTGGGACCGCTCGTCAAAGGCGCGGCAGCGGCCGTCGGGAGAGAAGACGTTCCCCTCCTGGTACATGTTCCCGGCTTTGGTCGGAGAGTAGAGAGTGACCCCGCCGGCGAGCGCCATGTCGCACTCGCCATGCAGCAGGTGCTGGCAGGCCAGGTGGACCGCCACCAAGGAGGTCGAGCAGGCGGTCTGGACGTTGAGGCTCGGCCCCTTGAGGTTCAGCTTGTAGGACACCCGCGTGGGCAGGAAGTCCTTGTCGTTGCCGATCATCGCCTGGAAGTTGCCCACCGACGCCATCAACTCCGGGTTCGAGTAGAGGTTGACCAGGTAGGTGTTGAGCCCGGCGCCGGCGAACACCCCGATCAGGCCGGGGAAGCGCTCCGGATCGCAGGCGGCGTTCTCCAGGGCATCCCAGGCGACCTCCAGGAACATCCGGTGCTGCGGGTCGATGATCTCGGCCTCGCGCGGGGTGTAGCCGAAGAAGCCGGCGTCGAACCAGCCGACGCCCTCGGGGATGCCCCTGGCCTTGACGTAGTTGGGGTCGCGGAAGACCTCGGGGGGGATGCCGGAGGCGATCAGCTCCTCGTCGCTGAAGCGGGAGATGGCCTCGACGCCGTCGCGCAGGTTGCGCCAGAACGCCTCGACGTCCGCGGCGCCGGGGAAGCGGCCGGCCATGCCGACGATGGCGATGTCGGAAGTCCTGGCCGAGCCTCGGCGGATCTCGGCCCGCAGCCGACCGGGCTCCACCGCCGTGCCGGCCGACGCCTCCGGACGCAGGTGGCGGGCCAGGGCCGCGACCGTGGGGTATTGGAAGAGCTCCAACATCGTCAGGCGGGACCCGAGGTCGTCCGGCAGGCTCTCGAGCAGCTTCTGATGCACCTGCGCCATCAGCAGCGAGTGGCCGCCGAGGTCGAAGAAGTTGTCGTGGACGCCGACCCTCTCGACGCCGAGCACCCCGCGCCAGGCCTCGGAGATCGTTCCCTCCAGGCGGCTCTTCGGCGCCAGGAACGGAGATGAGAGGCTCGGCCGCTCGGCTTCCGGAGCGGGCAGGGCCTTCCGGTCCACCTTGCCGTTGGGCAGCAGCGGCAGCTCCGGCAGGGTCACGAAGGCCGAGGGCACCATGTACTCGGGGAGCTTGGCCCGCAGGTGGCGCCGCAGATCGCCGGCCGGAGCCGGTCCCACGACGTAGGCGGTCAGCCGCAGATCGCCCGGCGCGTCCTCGCGCACGGTCACGACAGCCGCGCGGATCGCGGGATGCTGCTCCAGGGCGGCCTCAATCTCGCCCAGCTCGATGCGGTAGCCGCGCACTTTGACTTGATGATCGAGGCGGCCCAGGAACTCCAGCTCGCCGGCCGCCAGCCAGCGGGCTAGGTCGCCTGTCCGGTACAGGCGGGTACCATCCGCAGCAAAGGGATCGGGAACAAACCGCTCGGCCGTCAGGTCAGGCCGGCCGAAATAGCCGCGGGCGAGGCCGGCGCCGCCGATCAGCAGCTCGCCGGGCACTCCGGCGGGAACCGGCCGCAGATGCGGGTCCACCACGTAGATCGTGGTGTTGGCGATCGGCGTGCCGAGCGGGACCGGCCCCTCTCCCAACTCGGATTCAACGAGACGGGTGGCGGACCAGATGGTGGTCTCGGTGGGGCCGTACATGTTCCACAGCGAGCCGGCGCGAGCAGCGATCTCCCCCGCCAGCTTCGGCGGCAGGGCCTCGCCGCCGCACAGCGCCTTGAGGTTGCTGCCGCCCTGCCAGCCCGCACTGAGCAGCAGCCGCCAGGTGGAGGGGGTGGCCTGGAGCACGGTCGCCTCGCTCAGGCGGGAGAGGAGCCGCGGGCCGTCCGCGGCCAGGGCGCTGCCGGCGATCTCGACCTCCGCTCCCGCCAGTAGGGGGAGGTAGAGCTCCAGGCCGGCGATGTCGAACGAGAGCGAGGTCACGGCGAGCAGGCGGTCGGAGGCGCCCAGCCCAGGCCGGTCGCGCATCGACTCCAGGAAATTGACCAGCGCGCCGTGGGAGATCTGCACCCCCTTGGGCCGCCCCGTCGAGCCCGAGGTGTAGAGAATGTAGGCGAGCGACTCGGGGTGCGCGGGGACGGCGGGACCCTCCGCGCTCTCCCCCGCCTCGACGCAGACGGTGAGCGCCGCGCTCTCGGGCACCGTCGGCAGCAGGCTGGGTTCGGTCAGCACCACCGGCGCTCCGGAGTCCTCCAGCATGTAGGCCAGGCGCTCCCGCGGGTACGCGGGATCGAGCGGCACATAGGCGCCGCCCGCCTTCCACACCGCCAGCAGGGCGACCGGCAGGTCGAGCGAGCGCTCCAGGTAGATGCCGACCGGCACCTCCGGACCGACACCCAGATCGCGCAGCCGCCAGGCCAGATGGTTGGCGCGCCGGTCGAGCTCGGCGTACGACAGCGTCTCCCCCTCGAAGGTCACCGCGGGAGCCTCGGAGCGCCTTGCCGCGATGAGAGCGTGCACCGGCCGGTCCAGGGCGTAGCCGCGGGCGGTCGCGTTCCAATCGATCAGAAGCTGCTTCTCTTCCATGGCGGAGAGCAGGCGCAGGCGGGAGAGGCTCTCGGCCGGATCGCCGGCGGCGGCTTCGAGAAGGTTTTCGAAATGGCCGAGCACGCGGCGCGCCGTAGCCTCGTCGAACAGGTCGGTGTTGTATTCCAGGCTGCCGCCGATGCCGCCGGAGGTCTCCGACAGGAAGAGGGTCCATTCGAAACGGGAGGCGCCACTGTCGGCCTCGAGCGGCGTGAGCGCGAGGGCCGTGTCCGTGACGGTGGCCGTGGGGCGGTTCTCCAAGCCGATCATCACCTGGAACAGCGGGCTCCGCGCGAGGTCGCGCCGGGGCCTGATCTCTTCGACCAGCCTCTCGAAGGGGAGATCCTGGTGCGCGTAGGCCCCCACCGTGGTCTCGCGGACCCGGTCCAGGAGCTCCTCGAAGCGGGGGTCGCCCGAGAGGTCGGTGCGCAGCACGAGGGTGTTGACGAAGAACCCGATCAGCCCTTCGATCTCGCTGCGGTTGCGGCCGGCGATGGGCACGCCCACCAGCAGGTCCTCCTGGCCAGTGTAGCGCCGGAGCAGGACCTTGAACGCCGCGAGCAGGACCATGAAGAGCGTTGCGCCGCGCCCTCGGGAGAGCGTCCGCAGCCGCTCCGCGAGGTCCGCCGGCAGCGCCAGGGGGAGTCTGGCTCCGCGGAAGGTCTGCAGCGGCGGGCGCGGACGGTCGAGCGGCAGCTCCAGCACCGGCAGGGTGCCGCCCAGCCGTTCCCGCCAGTAGCCGAGCTGGGCTTCCAGGACGTCGCCCGAGAGCCAGTCGCGCTGCCAGACGGCGAAGTCGGGATACTGGACCGGCAGCGGCGGCAGGGCGGGCTCCTCCCCGCGTGCGAAAGCGCCGTAGAGAGCGGTCAGCTCGGAGAGGAAAATGCCGACCGACCAGCCGTCCGAGACGATGTGGTGCATGGTCAGCATCACCACGTGGTCCTCGGGAGCGAGCCGCAGGGCGCGCAGGCGCCAGAGCGGACCGAGCTGGAGGTCGAAGGGGCTCGCCGCCTCCGACGCCACCCGCCGCCGCGCCTCCTCCAGAGGGGCCGGGCTCTCCTCGATTCCGGTTACCTCCAGACGAAACGGCCACGGCGGGGAGACGACCTGCACCGGCTCGCCGCCGGACAGGGTGAAGGTGGTGCGCAGGCTCTCGTGCCGCCGGAGGATCTCGCCGGCGGCCCGCTCCAGGAGGGCCGGATCGAGCGGACCCTGGAAGCGGACGGCGATCGGCATGTTGTACCAGGGGCTCGCCGGCTCGAGCCGGGTCAGGAACCAGAGGCGCTGCTGGGCGAAGGACAGCGGGAGGTCCCCGGCGCGAGGCACCGGCTGGATCGGCCGCACGGCTCCGCCGCCGGCGGCGGCGATCTGCCGGGCCAGCCCGGCGACGGTGGGGGCCGCGAAGAAGGCGACGATCGGCACCTCGACGCCGAAATGGTCGCGCAGCCGGGAGACCAGCCGGGTAGCCATGAGCGAGTGACCGCCCACCTCGAAGAAGTCGTCGAAGATCCCCACCCGCTCGATCCCGAGGGCCTCGCGCCAGAGCCCGGCGACCTCGCGCTCCGTGGCATCGCGCGGCTCGGCGTGGCCCGCCGGCACATCCTCATCCCTTGGCAGAGCTTCCGGGACAGGGGCCGGTGCGTGCGAATCGACACGCAACCGCGGCTCCACCCAATACCGGCGGCGCTCGAACGGATAGGTCGGCAACGCCACCCGGCGGTGGCGCCGTCCGGCGTGCATCGCCTCGGCATCGAACTCTACTCCCGCCAGCCAGAGCCTGCCGGCAGCGGCGAGCAGGACAGGCATCTCCGGCTGTGCATCGCCCGGTCGGCGGAGGGAGGAAATGACGGCCTGACCTGCCATCCGGCCGGGATGCCGGCCGGCCAGGGCGCTCAGGCTACGGCCGGGTCCCACCTCGAGCAGCACCCGATCGGGCTCCCGCAGCAGCTCGCCGACGCCCTCGGAGAAGCGCACGGTCTGCCGCAGGTGTCGCGCCCAGTAGCCCGGATCGGTCGCCTCCCCGGCTGTGATCCAGGTCCCGGTGACGTTCGAGAGGTAGGGAATCCGCGGCGCATGGAGGCCGATCCCCTCGACGATCCGCTGGAAAGGCGCGATCGCCGGCTCCATCATCCGCGAGTGGAAGGCGTGCGAGGTATGGAGCCTGCGGCAGTCGACGCCCCGCTCCGCCAGCCGCGCGCGCAGCTCCTCGACCGCCGCGGCCGGACCGGCAGCCACGCAGTCGGCGGGGCCGTTGACCACGGCGATCTCCAGGCCGCCATCCAGGAGCGGCAGCAGCTCCTCCTCCGGCAGGGCGACGCCGAGCATGGCCCCCGGCGGCAGGGTCTGCATCAGGAGCCCGCGGGCGGCCACCAGGCGCAGGGCGTCCTCCAGGGAGAAGACCCCGGCCAGGCAGGCCGCCACGTACTCGCCGATCGAGTGGCCGATCATTGCCTGCGGCTGGACGCCCCAGCTCATCCACAGCCGCGCCAGGGCATACTCGACGGCGAACAGCGCCGGCTGGGCGAACACCGTGCGCGCCAGCTCCTCCGCAGGTGCGGCGAGCAGCTCTAGCAGGTCGCGCCCCAGCTCGGGCCGGAGCAGCTCGGCGCAACGGTCGAGTGTCTCGCGGAAGACCGGCTCTTCGGCGTGGAGGCCCTCGCCCATGCCTGGCGACTGCGAGCCCTGGCCGGGGAACAGGAAGGCGACCGGCGCGGCCCCGCCCTTGTGCGCCCGGGTGAAGACCCGTTCCGGATCGACCGCGCGGAGGGCAACCGCGGCGCCTTCGGGATCACTCTGGCCGCCGCAGACCAGCATCCGCCGGTGCGCCAGAGCGCGGCGGCCGGCCTGCAGCGTGTAGGCAACGTCCGCCATTTCCAGGGTATCCCCGGACTCCTCCAGATGCCTGGCCAAGTTGGCGGTCACGGCCTCCAGGGCGGTCGCGGTCTTCGCCGAGAGCAGCAGCAGGTGCCACGGCCGGGGCGGCGGCGCGGCGGCCTCCGGCGCTCCGGCAAACTCTTCGACGATGGCATGGGCGTTGGTGCCGCCGATGCCGAAGGAGCTCACCCCGGCGCGGCGTGGGGCGCCGTCCGTCCGCCACTCCGCGAGCCGCGCGTTGACGTGGAAAGGACCGGACGCGAAGTCGATCATCGGGTTCGGCGTTTCGTAGTGCAGGCTGGGCGGGATCAGCCCGTGCTTGACCGCGAGCACGGCCTTGATCAGCCCGGTGACGCCCGCCGCGGCGTCCAGGTGGCCGAGGTTGGTTTTTATAGAGCCGATCGCGCAGGAGCCCTGCCCGCCGAAGGCCTGGGTGAGCGCTGCGATCTCGATCGGATCGCCGAGCACCGTGCCCGTGCCGTGCGCCTCGACGTACCCGATGCTCGCGGGGTCGACCCCGGCCGCCGCCTGCGCCGCGGCGATCACCTCGGCCTGGCCCTCGACGCTCGGCGCGGTGAAGCCCACCTTGAGCGAGCCGTCGTTGTTGATCGCCGAGCCCTTGATCACCGCGTCGATCCGGTCGCCGTCGGCCAGGGCGTCGGCCAGCCGCTTGAGCACGACGAGGGCGGCCCCGTCGCCATCCACCGTGCCGCGCGCGCCCGCGTCGAAGGCGCGGCAGTGCCCGTCGGGCGAGGCTATCCCTCCCTCCTCGTAGAGATAGCCCATGCCGTGGAGCGCGGTGACCGAGACGCCACCGGCGAGCGCCATGTCGCACTCGCCCGCCAGAAGGCTGCGGCAGGCCAGGTGGACGGCGACGAGCGAGGTCGAGCAGGCGGTCTGCACGTTGACGCTCGGACCCTTCAGGTCCATCTTGTAGGAGACGCGGCTGGCCAGATAGTCGCCCCTGTTGGCGACCGCGATCTGATAGCGGCCGGCCGCCGCCACCAGCTCAGGGCTGGCGTAGACGTTCTGCACGTGGAGGTTCTCGCTCGCACCGGCATAGACGCCGATCCGGCCCGGCCACGCGGCGCCGCCGTAGCCCGCGTCCTCCAGCGCCTGCCAGGCGGTCTCCAGGAGGACCCGCTGCTGCGGGTCCATGATCTGCGCCTCGCGGGGTGTGTAGTCGAAGAACGCCGCGTCGAACAGCTCCGGCCCTTCCAGGACGCCGCGGGCGCCGACGTAGCGTGGGTCGTGGACGACCTCGGGCGGAAGACCGGCGGCGAGCCCCTCCTCGGCGGAGAAGGAGGCGATCAGCTCGGCGCCCGCGCAGAGCTTCCGCCACAGCTCCGCGACGCTCGCCGCGCCGGGGAAGCGCCCCGCCATGCCGATCACCGCGATCTCCGAGCCCGCGGCGGCGGAGCGCGGCGCGGCCCGCTCCCGCCGACCTGTCTCCGGTTCCGGGCTCAGGTAGCCGGCGAGCGATGCGACGGTGGGGTACCGGAAGAGATCGACCAGCGGCAGGTCCCGGCCCAGGGTCTCGCGCAGCCGGCGCTGCACGCGGACGAGCAGCAGCGAATGGCCGCCGAGGTCGAAGAAATTGTCCTGGACGCCCACCGCCGGCAGATTCAGGACCTCCCGCCAGATCCCTGCGATCTCCCGCTCCGCCGCGGTCCGCGGCAGGGCCGAGGGGACGCCCCGCGGGGTGGGGGCCGGCGCCGAGCGGAGCAGGGCCTTGCGGTCCACCTTGCCGTTGGGCAGGAGCGGCAGCGCCTCCAGGATCACGAACGCCGCGGGCACCATGTACTCGGGGAGCGCGGCCCGCAGATGGGCGCGCAGGTCGTCTTGCGCGGTGTCCTCCGGGCCGACCACGAAGGCGGTCAGCCGGGGGTCGCCCGGCACGTCCTCCCGCACCAGGACCAGGGCCGCGCGCACGGACGCATGCCGCGCCAGGACGGCCTCGATCTCGCCGAGCTCGATCCGATGGCCGCGCACCTTCACCTGGTGGTCGAGGCGTCCGAGGAATTCCAGCTCGCCGTCCGCCCGCCGGCGGGCGAGGTCGCCCGTCCGGTACAGGCGGGCTCCGGCCTCCCGTCCCGCGCCGGAGGGGTCGGGGACGAACCGTTCGGCGGTCAGGTCCGACCGCCGGAAGTAGCCGCGCGCGAGGCCCGCGCCGCCGATCACCAGCTCCCCGGGGACTCCGATTGGAACCGGCCGCAGGTGCGGATCCACCACATGGATCCTGGTGTTGGCGATCGGCGTGCCGAGTGGCACCGCCGTGCTCTCCCCTGCCTTCGGGCCGACCCGGTGCACGGCGGACCAGATCGTCGTCTCCGTGGGGCCGTACATGTTCCATAGAGAGCCGGCACGAGCGGAGATCTCCGCCGCCAGCGCCGGCGGCAGGGCCTCGCCGCCGCAGAGAGCCTTCAGCGCGCGGCCGCCCTCCCAGCCGGAATCGAGCAGCAGCCGCCAGGTGGACGGAGTGGCCTGGAGGACGGTCGCCGTTTCCAGGCGCGCGAGGAGCCGCCGTCCGTCCGCCGCCGTCTCCCGGCTCGCGATCTCGACCTCCGCTCCCACCAGCAGGGGGAGGAAGAGCTCCAGGCCGGCGATGTCGAATGAGAGGGAGGTGACGGCGAGCAGGCGGTCGCCGGCGCCGAGGCCCGGCCGCTCCCGCATCGACTCCAGGAAGTTGATCAGCGCGCCGTGCGGGATCTGAACCCCTTTGGGCCGCCCCGTCGAGCCGGAGGTGTAGAGGATGTAGGCGAGCGACTTCGGGCCCGCCGGAAATCCCGGGGTGTCCACGCTCTCTTCCGGGAGATCCTCTTCATCGAGGCAATCGAGGCAGAGAACGCGGACGGCGCCGCCTGCCGGGACCGGGAGCGTGGCCAGCAGGCTCCGCTGGGTCAGCAGCACCGGCGCCCCGGAGTCCTCCAGCATGTAGGACAGGCGCTCCGGCGGGTAGGTGGGGTCGAGCGGCACGTAGGCTCCGCCGGCTTTCCAGACCGCGAGCAGGGCGGCCGGCAGCGCGAGGGAGCGCTCCAGATGGATGCCCACCGGCACTTCCGGCCGTACCCCCCTGCCGCGCAGGAGGCACGCGAGCCGGCCGGCCCGGCGGTCGAGCTCCCGATAGGTCAGCCGCTCTCCTGCGCAGACCACGGCCGCGGCGTCGGGCGAGCGCTCCACCTGCGCCTCGATGAGGCGGTGCAGGCACGCCTCCCCTTCCGGGAAGGACGTCCGCGTGTCGTTCCACTCCACAAGCTGCTGGCGCTCCGGCGTAGTGAGCAACGGCAGGTCGGAGAGCCGCTGCCCGGGGTCGGCCACCGCCGCCCGCAGCAGGACCTCGAAGTGGCCGAGCAGGCGCAGGGCCGTGGTGCGGTCGAACAGGTCGGTCCGGTACTCGAGCTGCGCCCGCAGGCCCTGGCCTTCGGCCAGCGCCAGCGTCAGGTCGAGCTTGGCCGTGCCGCTCTCCACCGGCAATCGGGAGAGGCTCAGGTCGCCGAGGGGTACTACCCCGGTCGGGGCGTTCTGGAGGATCAGCATGACCTGAAAGAGCGGCGAATGGGCCAGGTTGCGCTGCGGCCGCAGCTCTTCGACCAGCTTCTCGAACGGCACGTCCTGGTGGGCGAAGGCCTCCAGCGCCGTTTCGCGCACGCGGCCCACGAGCTCGCGGAAGCCGGGGTCTCCGGAGAGATCCGTGCGCAGCACCAGGGTGTTCATGAACAACCCGATCAGGGGCTCCGTCTCGACGCGCGTGCGGCCGGCCACCGGCGTGCCCACCGGCACGTCCTCCTGGCCGCTGACGCGGCCGAGCAGCGTCTGGAACGCCGCCAGGAGGACCATGAAGGGGCTCGCCCCTGCCTGGCGGGAGAGCGTCGTCACCGCCTCCTCCAGGCCAACGGGGAGATCGAGCGTTACGCTGCCGCCGCCGGAGCCCTGGAGCGCCGGCCGCGGGCGGTCGGTGGGCAGCTCCAGGAGGGCGGGGGCGCCGGCGAGCTGGCGGCGCCAGTAGGCGAGCTGCGCCTCCAGCACCTCGCCGCGCAGCCAGTCGCGCTGCCAGGCCGCGAAGTCGGGGTAATGCAGGGCCAGCTCGGGCAGAGGGGATGAGCGGCCGGCCGCGAACGCCCCGTAGAGCGCCGCCAGCTCCCCGATCAGAAGGCCTTGCGACCAGCCGTCCGAGACGATGTGGTGGAGGGTCGCCAGAAGGATGTGCTCCTCCTCCTGCAACCGCAGCAAATGGGCGCGCAGCAGGGGTCCCCGATCGAGGTCGAACGGCGCCCGCGCCTCGGCCCCTGCGAGGCGTCCGCTCTCCGCCATCCCCAGTTCCGTTGCGAGAGCCGTCAGGTCGATCAGAGGCAGGGCCGGCGGAGATGCCGGCGAGACCACCTGCATCGCTTCCCCGCTCTCGGACGCCATGAACGTGGTGCGCAGGCTCTCGTGCCGGCGCACGATCTCGCCGAGGGCCGCGAGCAGCACCGGCATCTGCAGCCGGCCGCACCAGCGCACGGCCGCCGGAATGTTGTAGGCGGCGCTGCCGGGCTCCAGGCGATCGAGGAACCAGAGGCGCTCCTGGGCATGGGAGACGGGAACCGGCCCCCCGTGCGGACGCCGGGGGATGGCCTGCGAAGGCGCGGTGCCGGCCGCCTTGCGTTGCAGCCGCTTCTGGAGCAGAGCCTGGGCGGCGGCCGACTTCTCCGGGGAACGGCCGCTCATGGTGTCTCGTCCCCCTCGGCGAGCACCAGATCCTCGAGAGCGGCGGCGAGCCCTTCGAGCGTGGGGTTCTGGAACAGGGCGCGCAGGGGCAGGTCGAGCTCGGCCGCTTCCCGCACCCGGGAGACCACCTGGGCGGCCAGCAACGAGTGCCCTCCCAGGTCGAAGAAATCGTCGTGCACCCCGACGCGCTCCACCTTGAGCACCTCGGCCCAGATGCCGGCGAGGAGCTCCTCGGTCAGGTTGCGCGGCGCCACATAGTCCCGGCGTCCGGCGACCGACCCGTCGGGAGACGGCAACGCCCGCCGGTCCACCTTGCCGTTCGGGGTGAGAGGCAGGGCGTCGAGCTGCACGAAGGCGGCGGGCACCATGTGCTCCGGCAGCGCCTCGCGCAGGAAGCCGCGCAGCTCCGACGCCGCCGGCGCGGGCTTCGCGTCCGCGACGACGTAGGCCAGCAGGCGCATCTCCCCATTCTCCTCCCGGGCCAGCACGACCGCCTCCCGCACCCCCGGGTGGCGCCCCAGGCGCTCCTCGATCTCCCCGAGCTCGATGCGGAACCCGCGGATTTTGACCTGGTAGTCGCGGCGCCCCAGGAACTCCAGCTCTCCGTCCGCCCCCCACCGCGCCAGGTCGCCGGTGCGGTAGAGGCGGCCGCCCCTCAGGCCGAAAAGACCGCCGAACGGATCGGGCACGAAGCTCTCCGCCGTCTGCCCGGGCCGGTCGAGATAGCCGCGGGCAAGCCCGCGGCCGCCAAGGCAAAGCTCGCCCGTCACCCCGGCCGGCACCGGCCTCAGCCGCTCGTCCAGCACGTAGGCCTGCGTGCCCACGACCGGCCGGCCGATGGTGGGCGCCCGGAGGGTGCCCCGGGGGACGTGCGAGAACGTCGAATAGGTGGTGTCCTCGGACGGCCCGTAGAGGTTGAGAAGCCGCTCGACGCCGAGCCCGCCATAAACCTGTTCGGCAAGCCGGCGCTTGAGCGGCTCGCCCGCCAGGTTGACGGTGCGCACCGAAGAGGGCAGGGCCTCCAGGCGCGTCAGCTCGGCGATCGCGGATGGCACCGTATTGATCAGGGTGATCTCGGTGCCGGCGCCGCGCGCCGCTTCCGCGGCGGCGGGCAGCGCCAGAGCGTTCTCGGCCAGGATCACCGTGCCGCCGCAGCTCAAGGGGACGAACAGCTCGAACACCGACAGGTCGAAAGCGATCGATGTCGAAGCGAGCACCCCGGCGAGGTCGGCCGCAGGGAAAACCTCGAGCGCCCAGCGCACCAGCGCGACGGCGTTCCGGTGCGCGATGGCCACTCCCTTCGGCACGCCCGTCGAGCCCGAGGTGTAGATGAGGTAGGCCAGGTTCTCCGGCAGTGCCGGTCTCCCGAGGCCGCCTTCCACACAGTGACCTCCGTCCGGCGACAGCGTCGGGCCGTCCCAACCGAGCTCTGGCAGCTCCGCCCGGCTCACCAGGACGGCGATGTGCGCATCGGCGGCGAGAAAGGCCAGGCGCTCCAACGGGTAGGCCGGATCGAGCGGCACATAGGCGCTCCCCGACTTGAGCACCGCGAGCAGGGTGACGACCAGGTCGGCCGAGCGGTCGAGACAGACGCCGACCCGCCGTTCCGGCCCGGCACCTTGGGCACACAGGCAGCCGGCCAGCCGGTTGGCGCGGTCGTCGATCTCGCGGTAGCTCAGGTACTCCGCGCCGGCCACCAGGGCAAGGGCCTCGGGAGTGCGCCGCGCCTGCGCCTCGAACAGCTCGTGCAGGCAGGCGCCGTCATCCTCCAGCTCGGCGCCCACAGCCCACTCCAGCGCGATCTGCTGGCGTTCGGCCGGGGAGATCAGCGGCAGGTCCGCCAAAGGCCTCTCAGAGTCGTCCACCACCGCTTCGAGCAAGAGCGCGAGCCGGTCCAGGAGCCGCTGCGCTGTCGTCGCATCGAAGAGGTCGGCGCTGTACTCGAGCGACCCTGCCAAGTGCCATGACTCCCCTTCTCCCCTTTCGGCGAGCGCCAGGGTGAGCTCGAGCTTGGACGTGCCGCTCGCCGCCTGGAGCGGGCTCAGGGTCAGCCCGGGGAACGGCGGCTGGCTGCCGAAGGGGACGTTCTGGTAGGCGAGCATCGCCTGGAACAAGGGCGGGCGCGCGAGGTCGCGCCGCGGCCGCAGCTCCTCGACCAGGCGCTCGAAGGGCACCTCCGCGTGAGCGAAGGCCCCGAGGCTCTCCCTGCGCGAGCGGGCGAGCAGCACGCGAAAGCCCGGGCCGCCCGTCAGGTCGCCGGCGAATATCAGGGTGTTGACGAAGAAGCCGATCAGCCCCTCGGTCTCCGCGCGGTTGCGGTTGGCCACCGGTGAGCCCACCAGCACTCTCGACTGACCCGAGAGGCGGCCGAGCAGGGCCTGGAACGCGGCGAGCACGGCCATGAAGAGAGTGGCTCCCTCGCGCCGGGAGAGCTCGCGCAGCCGCTGCGACAGCCCGGGCGGCAGGGCGAAGGAGCGCTCGCCGCCGCGCAGGCTCTGGACCGGCGGATGCGGCCGGTCGGTCGGCAGCTCCAGGGCGGCGGGGATCTCCGGACCGCCGAGGCGCTCGCGCCACCAAGCGAGCTGCGAATCGAGCCCGCGGCCGGCCAGCCGGCCGCGCTGCCAGGCGGCATAGTCGGCATACTGGACCGGCAGCTCCGGCAAGGGCGGCGCCTCTCCCGCCACGGCAGCGGCATAGAGAACCGCCAGCTCGCGGAGGAAGAGGCCCATCGACCAGCCGTCGGAGATGATGTGATGCAGGGTGAAGACGGCTATCCACTCCTCGTTCCCCAGCCGCAGGAGGGCGCCGCGGAAGAGCGGGCCGGCGCCGAGGTCGAACGGTCGCGAGGCCTCCCAGCGGCCTCGCCGTTCCGCCTCCGCCTGGCGCGCTCCTGCCGGAAGGCTCGCGAGGTCGAGGATCGGCAGCGGTACGGGCCTCGGCGGCGCGACCTTCTGGACCGGTTGCCCGCCGCGCTGGGCGAAAGTGGTGCGGAGGGTCTCGTGCCGGCGCGCCGTCCCGGCCAGGGCCGCCGCCAGCGCCGGAACCGAGAGGAGCCCCTCCAGGCGGAACGCGGCGGGGATGTTGTACGCCGCGCTGCCTGGGTCGAGCTGGTCGAGGAACCACAGCCGCTCCTGGGCGAAGGAGAGGAGGAACGGCTCGCCGGGCCGCCGCGGGAGCCGCGGGATCGGAGCCCAATGCGGCTCCACCTCATACCCTAGCGCGGCGGCGAGGTCGCGCACCGGCTCGCCCAGGAAGTCCTCCGTCAGCTCTTCCCGCCAGCGGTCGGCGACACCCGCGTCGACCCGGCCATGGCTGTGGAACTTGACGTCGCCCAGCATGCGCGACTCGGCATGGACGCCGTCGGTCATCCGCGCTTCGGCGTCCTGGTAGGGCTCGGCCATGTCCGGGTGGTAGTCGAGGCCGAGGAAGCCGCAGATCGCCGCCAGCTCGCCCGCCGGGTCGCGCACCAGGTCCTCGAAGCGGACCAAGCGGTGGCGGCCGGGAGGCACCCCGGCGAGGAACCTTGCGACATTGTCGTGGCTCAAGGTCCAGACCAGCTCGGCCAGCTCGCGCCGCGAGAACGGGTGCCGGTAGCGGAAGAAGACCTGCTCCAGCCGGGCCTCCTCGAAGGACCGGATCATGCCGTAGGGATGGCGGACCAGGTGGAGATACCGCGGCTCCTCGAACGTCTCCTCGATGCGTGCGAGGAGCGCCGGATCAAGGGCGTACGACGGCGTCTTGTCCACCAGCAGGCGGCCGCCGAGTGAGGCCTGGAGCCGGCCGTAGAGCTCCTGGGTCGGCAGCGCCTCGTCCTCGCAGACGGCGAGGATTTCCGCCGCCTCGTCCAGGCCGCATTGCCGCACCGCCATGACCGCGCGCTTGAGTCCCTCCAGCCAGAAGCTCTCGCGCCCCGAGAACGCCGCCCTGCGCTCGGCCATGTCGCCGAACGTCATCAGCTCCAGCTCCGGCGGCGCGAACAGCTTCGGATGGCCGGCGAGCATGGCCCGCAGCAGCGTCGAGCCCGAGCGCGGCGGCGACAGCACGAAGAGCGCCGGCGGGTTCCTCGGCTGCGCCGGACGCCAGGTCACCGGCGTCACGATCCCGCGCAAGAGCGCAATCTGCTCCTCGCCGATTCGGCTGCTCCGTGCGGTATCCCGATCCCCCACCGTCTCCGCGCCCCAGATCCGCGCCACCGCCTCGGGATAGTCGCGCGCCAGGTACTCCGCGAAGCCGGCCACAGTGGGATGGTCGAAGATCGCCACCACGTGCACGATCTCGCCGAGCCTCTCCTGCAGGCGGTTGATCAGGATGGCGCCCGAAATGGAGCTGCCGCCCAGCTCGAAGAACGAGTCATGGATCCCCACCCGCTCCGCGCCCACGGCCTCCTGCCAGAGCGCCGCCAGCTCGCGCTCCAGCGCCGTGCGCGGTGGGTCGTCACTGGCCTCACCAGCCACCGGCTCGGGCTTGAGCCGCGCCAGCGCCTGCCGGTCCGCCTTGCCGCTGGGCGAGAGCGGCAGGTGGTCGAGGCGCACGAACGCCGAAGGGACCATGTGCTCGGGCAGGCGCGCGAGCAGGGCAACGCGCAGGTCCGAAATCGAGAGATCCTCTGGAGCCACGTAGGCGACCAGCCGCCGCTCTCCTCGGCCGAGAGCCAGTACCACCGCCTCCCGCACGCCGGGCTGGTCCGTGAGCGCCGCCTCGATCTCTCCCAGCTCGATGCGGAAGCCACGGATCTTCACCTGGTGATCGAGGCGGCCCAGGTACTCGACCGCCCCGTCCGGCGCCCAGCGGGCAAGGTCCCCGGTCCGGTAGAGACGGGCTCCCGGCATGAGCGAGAACGGCTCGGGCACGAACCGCTCCGCCGTCAGCTCCGGCCGCAACCAATAGCCGCGGCCCACCTGCACACCACCGATGTACAGCTCTCCCGCAACCCCCGCCGGCACTGGCCGCAGGGCGGGATCGAGCAGGTGGATGGACGTGTTCGCCACCGGCCGGCCGATGGGCACGGTCAGCCGGCCGCCGCTCTCGCAGTCCCAGTGGGTCACGTCGACCGCCGCCTCGGTCGGGCCGTACAGGTTGTGGAGCCCGGCGCCGGAGCGCGCCAGGAACCGGTCCTGGAGGTCGCGGGGCAGCGCCTCGCCGCTCGCGATCACCCGCTTGAGAGAGACGCAGCGCTCGACGCCGGGCGCTTCCGCGAAAACCTGCAGCATCGAGGGCACGAAGTGCAGCGTGGTAATGCCCTCGGCCACGATCGTTTCGACCAGGTAGGCGCTGTCGCCGTGGAGGCCTGGCCGCGCCATCACCAGCCGCGCGCCGGCGAGCAGCGGC
Source organism: Acidobacteriota bacterium (assembly GCA_034667225.1). Classification (GTDB taxonomy): domain Bacteria; phylum Acidobacteriota; class Thermoanaerobaculia; order Multivoradales; family UBA5704; genus DATMER01. Next base: position 153,923 of record JAXDKG010000040.1, on the reverse strand, counting down.
CAGAACAGCTCCCACACCGAGACGTCGAAGCTCACCGGCGTCTTCTGCAGCACGCGGTCGGTCGCCCCGAGGCCGTAGCGCTCCTGCATCCACAGCAGGCGGTTGACGATCCCCCGGTGGGTGTTCATCGCCCCCTTGGGCCGGCCGGTCGAGCCCGAGGTGTAGATGACATAGGCCAGGTTGTCCGGCCCGGCGCCGCTCTCGACCGGCTCACCATCCCAATCCGCCACCCTGTCGAGCAGGATCGCCCGGGCTCCGTGCGGCGGCAGGGCCTCCAGCAGCGCCTCCTGGGTCAGCAGCACGCCGATCCGCGAGTCCTCCAGCATCCAGGCCAGCCGCTCGCGCGGATAGGAGGGGTCGAGCGGCACGTAGGCGCCCCCGGCCTTGAGGATGGCGAGCAGGCCGACGATCAGCTCGAGCGACCGCTCGGCCGCAATCCCCACCCGCACCTCCGGCCCCACGCCCAACTCCCGCAGGCGCCGCGCCAGGGCGTTCGCTGCGCCGTCGAGCCGGCGATAGCTCAGCAGCTCGCCTGCAAAGGAAACGGCGACCGCCTCGGGTGCGCGTGCGGCCTGCTCCGCGATCAGCTCGTGCAGACAAGCTCCTGCGGGATAAGCCGCCTCCGTCGCGTTCCAATCCCGGAGCTGATGCTCCTCGGCCGCGGAGAGGAGCGGCAGCTCCGAGATCCGCCGTTCGGGCGCCGCCGCGATCCCTTCGAGCAGCGTCCGGAAATGGCCCGTGACGCGCATGGCCGTGGCGCGGTCGAAGAGATCGGTCTTGTAGAGCCAGCGGCCGGCGAGCCGGCCGCCGGTCTCGGTGAGGTTCAGGACCAGATCGAGCTTGGCGCTGTCGCTCTCGACCGCGACCTGTTCCAGGGTGAGGCCGGGCAGCTCGAATACCGGCAGCGGCATGTTCTGCAGCGCCAGCAGCACCTGGAAGATCGGCGCGTGGGAGAGGCTCCTCTCCGGCGCCAGCTCGGTGACCAGCCTCTCGAAGGGCAGATCCTGGTGGGCGTAGGCGCCGAGCGCGGTCTCCCGGACCTGGGCGAGTAACTCCGGGAATGCCGGGTCACCGGTGAGGTCGCCTGCGAGCGGCAGGGTGTTCAGGAAGAAGCCGATCAGCCCCTCGATATCCAACCGGGAGCGGTTGGCCACCGGCGATCCGACGACTAGCCGGTCCTGGCCTGAGAGCCGTGCGAGCAGCACCTGGAAGGCGGCGAGCAGGGTCATGAACAGCGTGGCCCCGTAACGCCGTCCGACCGCCGCAAGCGGCGCGCCGGCATACGTGACGTCCAGGCTCGCTCCACGCATGCTCCCCAGGGCCGGCCGCGGCCGGTCGGTCGGCAGGGTGATCGCAGCGGGCGTGCCGGCCAGCCTCTCGCGCCACCAGGCGAGGTGACCCACGAGCGCCTCTCCCTGCAGCCAGCCGCGCTGCCAGACGGCATAGTCGGCGTACTGGATGGGCAGCTCGGGGAGCGCAGATTCAGAATAGAAAGCCGCAAGCTCGCCGAGCAGCACGCCGATCGACCAGCCGTCCGACACGGCGTGGTGCATGGTCACGAGCGCCACGTGCTCCTCCGGGTCGAGCCGCAGCAACCCGCAGCGCATCAAGGGGCCGCGGGCGAGGTCGAAGGGGCGCATCGCCTCCGCGGCGGCCAGGCGCTGCGCCTCGGCGGACCGCTCCGGCAACCCCGAGAGGTCGATGCACGGCAACATCATCGGGCCAGCCGGCGCGATCACCTGCACGGGCCGCCCTTCGTGCATGCCGAACGTGGTGCGCAGGGCCTCGTGGCGGCGGACGATCTCCGTCAGGCTCCGCTCCAGGATCTCCTCCCGGAGGCGTCCTCTCAGCCGCACGGCCACAGGGATGTTGAAGGCCGCGCTGCCGGGCTCCAGCCGATCGAGGAACCAGAGCCGCTCCTGCGCGAAGGAGAGGGGGAGCGCCGCGGTGCGAGGGGCGGGCACGAGCGGCGGCGCTTCCGGCCCGGCGCCGGCCACTCCAAGCAGCGGCGCGAGACCGGCGATCGTCGGCGCCGCAAAGAGACTGCGCAGCGGCAGCTCCACGCCGAAGGAGCTCCGCACCCGGGCGGCAACCCGGGCGGCGAGCAGCGAGTGCCCGCCGAGCTCGAAGAAATCGTCCTCGACCCCTACCCGTTCGATGTCCAGCAGCTCGCACCAGATCCCGGCCAGCAGCTCCTCCTCGGGAGTGCGCGGCGCGACGAAAGTCCGAGCACTCTCGTCCGGGGCGGGCAGGGCCTGGCGGTCCACCTTGCCGTTGGGTGTGAGCGGCAGCTCGGAGAGCATCACGAACGCGGAGGGGATCATGAAGTCCGGCAGCCGGGCCTGGAGGAAACGGCGCAGCTCGGAGGCCGGGGGCATCCCCTGCGCCGGCATCACATAGGCGGTCAAGGTCTGCGCGCCCGGCCGCACCAGCACGACAGCCCTCCCCACGGCCGGGTGTGAGCCGAGAGCGGCCTCGATCTCTCCCAGCTCGATACGGAAGCCGCGCACCTTCACCTGATGGTCGATCCGGCCGAGGAACTCCATCTCGCCCGACGGCAGCCGGCGCGCGAGGTCGCCCGTGCGATAGAGCCGCGAGCCGGCCGGGCCGAACGGGTCCGGAACGAACTTCTCCGAGGTCAACTCCGGCCGGTGGAGATAGCCGCGGGCCAGGCCGGCGCCGCTCAGGCACAGCTCGCCCGGCACCCCCACCGGCACCAGACGGAGCCCCCGGTCGAGAACGTGCGCGCGCTTGCCGGCCACCGGCCGGCCGATCGTCGGCACCGCGCCTCGCGGCACCTCCGTGAAGGTCGAGTAGGTGGTGTCCTCCGAAGGGCCGTAGAGGTTGAGGACCCGCGCCTCCGAGCGCTCGTGGACTCGCCGGACCAGCTCGCGCTCCAGAGGCTCGCCCGCCAGGTTGATCACACGCACCGAAGCAGGCAGACCGGTCCGCACCAGCTCCTCGATGGCCGAGGGCACCGTGTTGATCAGGGTCACCTCGTCGCGGGCAGCGAGCCGCGGCAGCTCCAGGGCGTTCTCCGCCAGCACGACCTTGCCGCCCCAGGAGAGCGGCACGAACAGCTCGAACACCGACAGGTCGAAGCAGATCGAAGTGGCCGCGAGCACCACCGCCAGCTCGGCGTCCGAGAAGACCTCGCGCGCCCAGCGGACCAGCGCCACGGCGCTCGCATGCTCGATCGCCACTCCCTTGGGGTGTCCAGTCGAGCCCGAGGTGTAGATCAGGTAGGCCAGGTTCCCGGGGCCCGCCTCGCAGGGCGGCGGCGTCTCGGCCGTGATCAGATCGGGCGCGAGCAACTCGCGCTCGGTCACCAGCACCGGGGAAGCTGCGCCGCGCTGCGCGTCCTCTAGGATGAAGTCCTGGCGCTGTTGCGGGTAGGCCGGATCGATCGGCACGTACACGCCACCCGCCTTGAGGATGCCGAGCAGGCCGATCACCATCTCCGGCGTGCGGCGCATCATGATCCCGACCCGCTCCTCCGCTCCTACGCCCAGCTCCCGCAGGCGGTGGGCCAGGCCGTTGGCCGCCCGGTCCAGCTCGCGGTAGGTCAGCGTCCGCTCGCCATGGACCAGCGCCGGGGCGTCGGGGCTGCGAACCACCTGGGCCTCGAAGAGCTGATGGAGGCAGACCGGCTCGCTGGCGACTGCATCGGCGGGGCCGGTCTCGTTCCAGGCCACCAGCTGCAGACGCTCCGTCTCCGAGAGCAGCGGCAGCTCCGGCAGGGACCGTGCGGGGTCGGCCGCCGCCGCCGCGAGGAGGTTCGCGAAGTAGCCGCACAGGCGAAGCGCCGTGGCCTCGTCGAACAGGTCGGAGTTGTATTCGAGTGCACCGGTCAGCTCCGGGCCGGACTCCACCAACGCCAGGGTCAGCTCGAACTTGGACGTGCCGTTCGCCACCGGCAGGGGGCTCGCCGCGAGACCGGGGAGATCGAGGCCCGGCGCCGCCTTCTGATGCAGGAGCATCACCTGGAAGACGGGAGACCGGGAGAGATCGCGCTCCGGCCGCAGTTCCTCGACCAGCCGCTCGAAGGGGAGGTCCTGGTGCGTGTAGGCGCCGAGGCTCACCTCCCTCTCGCGCTGGAGCAAATCCTGGAAGCCCGGCTCGCCCGACAGGTCTCCACGCAAGGCAAGCGTGTTGACGAAGAAGCCGATCAGCCCCTCGGTCTCCACCCGGTTGCGGTTGGCCACCGGCGAGCCCACCACGATGTCGTCCTGCCCCGTCAGCCGTCCGAGCAGGGCGTGGAAGCCGGCCAGCAGGGTCATGAACAGCGTCGTGCCCTGGCGGCCGGAGAGCGTCCGCAGCTCCCGCGTCAGATCCTTCGGTATATCCAGCGGCACCCGGGCCCCACGGAAGGTCTGCGCGGCCGGGCGCCGCCGGTCGAGGGGCAGGTCGAGCCCGGCAGGCGCGTCCGCCAACCGCCCGCGCCACCAGGCGATCAGCGGCTCCAACACGCCTGGCTCCGCCAGCCAGGCACGCTGCCATGCCGCGTAGTCGGCGTACTGGACGGCCGGTTCCGGAAGCCGCGAGCCCGCGTAGAGCGCCGCCAGCTCGCGCAGGAAGATCTCGATCGAGCCGCCGTCGGAGACGGCATGGTGCAGGCTCACCATCAGCAGATGTTCCTCTCCCAGCTCGACCAGCCGGAAGCGGAAGAGCGGTCCCTCGGAGAGATCGAACGGCCGCCCGGCCTCGTCTATCGCGAGGCGCTCCGCCTCGGCGCCGCGCGCCTCCTCGGGGAGAGCCGCGAGATCGATTGCCGGCAAGGCCACGGGCACCGGGGAGGCGAGATTGCGGACAAAGGTGGTCCGCAGCACCTCGTGGCGCCGTACGATCTCCGCCAGTGCCGCGGAGAGCGCCGGCACGTCGAGCTGGCCCGCGAGGCGCAGGGCGAACGGAATGTTGTAGACCGGGCTCCCGGGGTCCAACTGCTCCAGGAACCAGAGCCGCTCCTGGGCGAAGGAGAGCGGCAGCTCGCCGCCGCGCGGGATGGATACGATGGGACCCACTGCCGATGCGCTCTCGCGCTCGATGCGCGCCGCCAGGGCGGCGATGCGGGGAGCCTCGAAGAGGGCACGGACCGGCAGCTCGACCCCGAAGGCCTGCCGCACCCGCGACACCACGCGCGTCGCGAGCAACGAATGGCCGCCGAGATCGAAGAAGTCGTCCTCGACGCCGACGCGCTCCAGCTTCAGCGCCTCGACCCAGATCCCGGCCAGCAGCTCCTCGGTAGGCGTGCGCGGCGCAACGACGGCCTCTGCCGGCCGCGGCACGCCGAGCCGGGCCAGCGCCTTCCTGTCTACCTTGCCGTTCGGAGTGAGCGGCAGCTCCGGCAGGAAGACGAAGGCGGACGGCACCATGAACTCCGGCAGGCGCTGCCGGAGGAAGTCGCGCAGAGGAGGCTCGGATTCCGACACGACGTAGGCGATCAGCCGTCCCTCTCGTGCTACCACGACGGCACTTGACACGTCCTGGTGATCCGCGAGGGCCGCCTCGACCTCGCCCAGCTCGATGCGGAAGCCGCGGATCTTAACCTGGTGATCGACGCGCCCCAGATATTCGAGTTGCCCATCGGCCAGCCAGCGGGCGAGATCGCCCGTCCTGTACATCCGGGCTCCGGAACGGTCCGGTAGATACCGCTCGGCCGTCAACCCGGGCTGGCGCAGGTAGCCTCGCGAGAGCCCGGCGCCGCTCAGGAACAGCTCACCCGGCACGCCGAGCGGCGCTGGCTCCAGCCGCCGGTCGAGCACGTGCGCCTGCGTCCCCGGGAGTGGCCTGCCGATCGTGGGCGCCCGCCGCTCGTCCCGGGGCACCAGGACGAAGGTCGAATAGGTCGTGTCCTCGGAGGGGCCGTAGAGGTTGAAGACCCGCTCGACCGTGCCGGTGGCGTACAGACCGTCCACCAGCGCCCGGGGGAGCGCCTCGCCGGCGAGATTGACGGTGCGCACTCCGGCAGGGATGCCTCCGCTCCTCACCAGCTCCGCCATCGCTGATGGAACGGTGTTGACCAGGGTGACCTCGGAAGCCGCAGGCAGCGACGGCAGCTCCAGGGCGTTGGCCGCCAGGATCACCTTGCCGCCGCGGCCGAGAGTCACGAACAGCTCGAAAACCGAGAGGTCGAAGTTGATCGATGTCGCGGCGAGTACGCTCGCCATCTCCGCATCCGAAAACACCCGGCGCGACCAGGGGATCAAAGCCGCGGCCGTCCGATGCTCGATCGCCACCCCCTTGGGCCGGCCGGTCGAGCCCGACGTGTAGATTACGTAGGCCAGGTTGCCGAGGCCTGGCGGATGCGGCTCGGTTTCGCCACCCTCCCACTCTTCATCGAGGCAGACGGTGCGCGCCGCCAGATCGCTCAGCCGCGGCAGGAGCCGCCGCTGGGTAAGGACGAGCGGCGAGCCGGAGCCATCCTCCAGGTCCTCCAGGATCCAGGCCAGCCGTTGCGCCGGGTACTCCGGATCGAGCGGCACGTAGGCGCCGCCGGCCTTGAGCACGGCGAGCATCCCGACGACCATCTCGGGCGAGCGCTCGACGCAGATGCCCACCGCCGCCTCCAGTCCCACGCCGAGCCATGCCAGACGCCGCGCCCAGCGGCTCGCCTCGGCGTCGAGCTCGGTATAGGTGAGCCGGGTGAGCCGGCCGGAGCCGAAGACGAGCGCCTCGGCTCCGGGAGTCCTCCTCGCCTGTTCCTCGAAGAGCTGGTGCAGACAGACGGCCGACTGATCGGGCTCGCTCCGGTTCCAATCCACGAGCTGCCGGCGCTCGGACTCGGCAAGCAGGGGCAGGTCCCAGAAGCTCCGCTCGGGCTCCGCGGCCGCGGCGGCAAGGAGGATCGCGAAGCGCGACAGCAGGCGGCCGCCGGTCGCGAGGTCGAACAGTGCCGTGTCGAGCTCCAGCGCGGCCTCGATCCCCTCGCCGGCGTCCGCCAGTCCCAGGAGCAGCTCGAGCTTGGACGTGCCGCTCGAGATCGGGAGTGCGCGGGCGGCGAGCCCGGGGAGGGCGGGGACGGTGGCCGGTGCGCTCCGCCAGGTGAGCATCACCTGGAAGAGAGGCGGCCGGGACAGGTCGCGCTCCAGCCGCAGCTCCTCGACCAGGCGCTCGAACGGGACATCCTGGTGGGCCCAGGCCCCGAGGCTCGCCTCACGCGTCCGCACCAGCAGCTCGGTGAAACCGGGATCACCCGATAGATCGCCACGCAGCACCAGGGTATTGACGAAGAGACCGATCAACCCCTCGATCTCGGCGCGCCCGCGATTGGCAAAGGGCGAGCCCACCAGCACGTCCTCCTGCCCGGAGAGGCGGGCGAGCAGGGCCTGGAAGCCGGTCATCAGCACCATGAACGGGGTTGCTCCATGACGCCGCGCCAGGGCCCGCAGCTCGCGCGCCAGGCTCTCCGGCAGCTCGGCGGATACCTGGCCGCCGCGCAGGCTCTGCACCGCCGGACGCGGCCGGTCGAGCGGCAGGTCGAGCGCGGCGGGCGCATTCGCCAACTGCTCTCGCCAATAGCCGATCTGCCCCTTCAGCACCTCCGGCAGCCAGGCGCGCTGCCAAGCCGCATAGTCGGCGTACTGCACCGGCAGGTCGGGCAGGGTCTCGCCGCGATAGAGCGCCGCCATCTCGCGCAGGAAGACGTCGATCGACCAGCCGTCCGCGACCGTGTGGTGCAGGTTCACCAGCAGCCGGTGCTCGCCGTCGCCGAGCCGCAGGAGGGTGAACCGGCAGAGCGGCCCCGCCGCCAGATCGAAGGGCCGGCGGGCCTCCTCGGCGGCCCGCCGCTCCGCCTCCGCGGCAGGCAGGGACGACAGGTCGATCACAGGAAGGTCCGGGGTAGCCTCCGGAGCGATCACCTGGAAGGGCCGGCCGCTCTCAGGATCGCAAGCGAAGGTGGTGCGCAGCGCCTCGTGGCGCCGCACGATGCCGGCGAGCGCCGCGGCGAGCGCCGGCACGTCGAGGGGTCCGCTCAGGGCGAGGGCGAACGGCAGATTGTAGACGGCGCTCCCCCGGTCGAGCTGATCCAGGAACCAGAGCCGTTCCTGGGCGAAGGAGAGCGCAAGCGCGCCGTCGCGGGGGACCGGCAGGATAGGCAGCATCGGCGGAGTCGACGCTCCCCGCTTCCCCTCGATCCGAGCCGCCAGGGCGCCGAGGCTCGCCTCCTCGAACAGGGCGCGCACCGAGAGATCGAGGCCGAAGACCTCCCGTACCTTCGTCGTCACCCGCGTGGCGAGCAGCGAGTGGCCCCCCAGGTCGAAGAAGTTGGCATCGCTGCCGATCCGGTCGAGGCCCAGCACCTCACCCCAGATCCCGGCCAGCAGGTCCTCCGTGGGGCTGAGCGGTCCGATTGCCGCTCTCTCCTCCTCGGGCCCGAGCAGGGCCAGGGCCTTGCGGTCCACCTTGCCGTTGGGCGTGAGCGGCAGCTCGGCGAGCGCCACGAACGCGGCGGGGATCATGAAATCCGGCAGCCGTGCCTGAAGGAAGCGGCGCAGCTCGGCGGTTGGCGGAGTCTCCTTTACGGGCATGACATAGGCGGTCAAAGTCTGCCCGCCCGGCCGCACCAGCACGACAGCCCGCGTCACGGTCGGATGGGCGCCGAGGGCAGCTTCGATCTCGCCCAGCTCGATGCGGAAACCGCGCACCTTCACTTGGTGATCGATGCGGCCGAGAAACTCCAGGTCGCCCGAGGGCAGCCGGCGCGCGAGGTCGCCCGTGCGATAGAGCCGCGAGCCGGCCGGGCCGAATGGGTTCGGGACAAATTTCTCGGCAGTCAGCTCCGGCCGGTGGAGATAGCCGCGGGCCAGGCCGGCGCCGCTCAGGAAAAGCTCTCCTGGCACTCCCACCGGCACCAGCCGGAGCCCCCGGTCGAGCACGTAGGCGCGCTTGCCGCCCACCGGCCTGCCGATCGTCGGCACCGCCCCGCGCGGCACCTCTGTGAAGGTCGAGTAGGTCGTGTCCTCCGAGGGGCCGTAGAGATTGAGGACCCGCGCTGCCGAACGTTCGTGGACCTGGTGGACCAGCCCGCGCTCCAACGGCTCGCCCGCAAGGTTGACCACGCGCACCGAGGCCGGCAAGCCGGTGCGCACCAGCTCCTCGATTGCGGAGGGCACCGTGTTGATCAAGGTCACTTCGTCACGGGCGGCGAGCCGCGGAAGCTCCAGGGCATTTTCCGCCAGCACGACCCTGCCGCCCCAGCTCAGCGGCACAAAGAGCTCGAAGACCGACAGGTCGAAGCAAATCGACGTGGCGGCGAGCACCGTATCGAGCTCAGCGCCCGAGTAGACCTCGCGCGCCCAGCGGACGAGCGCCACGGCACTCGCATGCTCGATCGCCACCCCCTTGGGGCGTCCGGTCGAGCCCGAGGTGTAGATCAGGTAGGCAAGGTTCCCAGGACCCGCCTCGCAGGGCGGCCGCGCCTCGGCGGGGATCAAATCGGGCGCGATCAGCTCCCTCTCGGTCAACAGCACTGGAGAGGCCGCGCCGCGCTGCGCGTCCTCTAGGATGAAGGCCTGACGCTGCGGAGGGTAGGCGGGATCGACCGGCACGTACACCCCGCCCGCCTTGAGAATGCCGAGCAGTCCGATCACCATCTCCGGCGTGCGGCGCATCAGGATGCCGACCCGCTCCTCCGGACCGACACCCAGTTCCCGCAGGCGATGGGCGAGGCCGTTGGCCGCCCGGTCCAGCTCGCGGTAGGTCAGCGTCCGCTCGCCATGGACCAGCGCCGGGGCGTCGGGGCTGCGGTCCACCTGGGCCTCGAAGAGTTGATGGAGGCAGACCGGCTCGCTGGAGATGTCCGCAGTTTCGTTCCAGGCGACGACGAGTTGCAGGCGCTCCGTCTCCGAGAGCAGTGGCAGCTCCGGAAGGGGACGCGCGGGGTCGGCCACCGCCGCCGCGAGCAGGTTGGCGAAGTGCCCGCACAGGCGGACCGCGGTGGCCTCGTCGAACAGGTCGGAGTTGTATTCGAGCGCGCTCGCGAGCTCCGGGCCGGATTCGACCAGCGCCAGGGTCAGCTCGAACTTGGACGTGCCGTTCGCCACCGGCAGCGCGCTGGCCGTGAGCCCGGGGAGATCGAGGCCCGGCGCCACTCTCTGGTGCACGAGCATCACCTGAAAGACCGGAGAACGGGATAAATCGCGCTCCGGCCGCAGCTCCTCGACCAGCCGCTCGAAGGGAAGGTCCTGGTGCGTGTAGGCGCCGAGGCTCACCTCCCTCTCGCGCTGGAGCAAATCCTGGAAGCCCGGCTCACCCGACAGGTCTCCCCGCAACGCCAGCGTGTTGACGAAGAAGCCGATCAGACCCTCGGTCTCCACCCGGTTGCGGTTGGCCACCGGCGAGCCCACCACGATGTCGTCCTGCCCCGCCAGCCGTCCGAGAAGAGCGTGGAAGCCGGCCAGCAGGGTCATGAACAGCGTCGTACCCTGGCGGCCAGAGAGCGCCCGCAGCTCCCGCGTCAGGTCCTTCGGGAGATCCAGCGCCACCTGCGCTCCGCGGAAGGTCTGCGCGGCCGGACGCCGCCGGTCGAGGGGCAGGTCGAGCCCGGCGGGCGCACCTGCCAGCCTCTCGCGCCACCAGGCGAGTAGCGGCTCCAGGACGCCCGGCGTCCCCAGCCAGGCGCGCTGCCAGGCCGCGTAGTCGGCGTACTGGACGGTCAGCTCCGGGGGCGGCGAGCCTGTATAGAGCGCCGCAAGCTCACGCAGGAAAACCTCAATCGAGCCGCCGTCGGAGACGGCGTGATGCAGGTTGACGAGGAGAAGATGCTCCTCTTCCATCTTGATCAGCCGGAAGCGGAAGAGAGGTCCCCGGACGAGGTCGAACGGCCGCCGGGCCTCCTCCACCGCAAGGCGTTCCGCCTCGGTGGGGAGCGCCGCGAGATCGATCACGGGCAAGTCCACGGGCACTTCGGAGGCCAGGTTGTGGACGAACGTGGTGCGCAGCACCTCGTGGCGGCGCACGATCTCCGCCAACGCTGCGTGCAGAGCCGGCACGTCGAGCCCGCCCGCGAGGCGCAGGGCGAACGGCATGTTGTAGACGGGGCTTCCGGGGTCCAGCTGCTCCAGGAACCAGAGCCTCTCCTGGGCGAAGGAGAGCGGGAGCTCTCCGCCGCGAGGGAGGGGAGGGATGGGCAGGGTGGACGCGGACTGTTCGCGCTCGATTCGTGCCGCCAGAGCGGCGACGCGGGGAGACTCGAAGAGGGCGCGGACCGGCAGCTCGACGCCGAACGCTTCCCTCACCCTCGACACCACACGGGTCGCGAGCAGCGAATGGCCGCCCAGCTCGAAGAAGTCGTCCTCGACGCCGACGTGCTCCAGCTTCAGGATCTCGGCCCAGAGCCCCGCCAGCAGCGCTTCGGTCGGCGTGCGCGGTGCCACGGAGGCCTCCGCCGATTCCGCCCGCGGGACGCCGAGTTGAGCCAGGGCCCTGCGGTCCACCTTGCCGTTGGGAGTGAGCGGCAGGGCGGCGAGCGGCACCCACGCCGAGGGGATCATGAACTCGGGGAGGCGGGCCTTGAGGTGATCCCTCAGCCCGGAGGCTGTCGGCACGACGAAGGCGACCAGCCGGCCTTCCAGAGCAAGGACCGCCGCGCTCTCCACGGCCGGATGGCTTTCGAGGGCCGCTTCGATCTCCCCCAGCTCGATGCGGAAGCCGCGCACCTTGACCTGATTGTCGATGCGGCCCAGAAAATCCAGATTGCCATCGGCGCGATAGCGGACCAAGTCGCCGGTCCTGTAGAGGCGAGCCCCAGGCTCCGCGCTCCAGGGATCGGGCACGAAGCGCTCGGCGGTGACATCCGGGCGGTGCAGGTAGCCGCGGGCCAGCCCGGCGCCCCCCAGGAAGAGCTCGCCGGGCACACCCGCCGGCGCAGGCCGCAGCCAGCGGTCCAGCACCAGAGCGTGGGTGCCGGCCACCGGCCGGCCGATGGCGGGAGACCGGGCGTCCCCAGGCGGGATTATGGCGAACGTCGAGTAGGTGGTGTCCTCGGATGGGCCATAGAGGTTCAGCACCCGTACACCAGGCGCACGCTCGTGGATCCTTTCCACCAGCTCGCGCGGCAGGGGCTCTCCGGCCAGGTTGACCGCGCGCAGCGAGGCCGGCAGCCCGCCCATCCGTACCAGCTCCGCCATTGCCGAGGGGACGGTGTTGATCAGCGTCACCCCCTCCGGCAGCTCCAGGGCGTTGGCGGCCAGCACGACCGTGCCGCCGAGGCAGAGCGGCACGACCAGCTCGAAGACCGACAGGTCGAAGCAGACCGACGTGGAGGCGAGGACGGCCGCCAGCTCTTCCCGCGGGAACACCTCGGCCGCCCAACGGATCAGCGCCGAGGCGCTCGCGTGCTCGATCGCGACCCCCTTCGGCCGGCCGGTCGAGCCTGAGGTGTAGATCACGTAGGCCAGGTTCTCCGGCCCCACGAGCGGCGAGCTCCACTCCCCCTCGTCCGGCCCCGCGTCTTCCAGGAGAAGGATGCGGCCGGCAAAGGGAGGCAGGCGCTCCAGCAGTGCCTGCTCGGTCAGCAGCACCGGCGCCCCGGCGTCCTCCAGCAGGAACGCCTGGCGCTCGCGCGGGTAGGCGGGATCGACGGGCGCGTAGGCGCCTCCCGCCTTGAGGATGCCGAGCAAGCCGATCACCAGGGCCGGCGTCCGCTCCATGCAGATCCCCACCCGCTGCTCCGGGCCGACTCCCAATGCCCGCAGCCGGCGCGCTACTCGCCCGGCCCGGCGATCGAGCTCGCGGTAGGTCAGGGTGACATCACCGTGCACCAGGGCAAGTGCCTCCGGAGTGCGCGCCGCCTGGGCCTCGAAGAGCTGATGGATGCAGGCCGGCCCTCCGGCGAGCCGGTCTCCACCGTTCCATTCGAGGAGCTGCCGGCGCTCGGCCTGGTCGAGCAGCGGCAGCTCCGAGAAACGCAGCGAGGGATCGCTCAGCAGCCCAGCGAGCAGCGTCTCGAAGCGGCGCACGAACCGGACGGCCGTCGCCTCGTCGAACAGGGCCGAGTCATACTCCAGGTAGCCGTCCAGCTCCTCCGAAAGCGAAAGCGTGAGATCCAGCTTGCTGGTGCCGGTCGGCACCGAGCGCGATTCCAGGCTCAGACCCGACTGGTACGCGAGCAGGACCTGCACGAGAGGAGGCCGGGAGAGGTCCCGCTCCGGCTGCAGCTCCTCGACCAGCCTCTCGAAAGGGAGGTCCTGGTGCGCGTACGCCTCCAGGGTCGTTTCGCGTACCCGAGCGAGCAGCTCGGCCACATCAGGATCGCCCGCGAGGTCCCCGCGCAGCACCAGGGTATTGATGAAGACGCCGATCAGGCCCTCGATCTCCGCTTGGCCGCGGTTGGCGACCGGCGCGCCCACCAGCACGTCCTCCTGGCCGGCCAGACGGCCGAGCAGCGCCTGGAAAGCCGCGAGCAGGGTCATGAACGGGGTCACCCCCTGCCGGCGGCTGAACGCAGCCACGCCTTCCGTCCTGAAGGCCACGGGCACCTGGCCGCCGCGCAGGCTCTGCACCGCGGGCCGCGGGCGGTCGGTGGGCAGGTCCAGCCCCTGAGCCGCGCCGGCAAGGCGCCCGCGCCAGTACGCGAGCTGCTCCTCCAGCACGCCGCTCTCCAGCCAGGCGCGCTGCCAGACCGCGTAGTCGGCGTACTGAACCGGCAGCTCAGGCAACTGAGAGCCCTCGTAGAGCGCCGACAGCTCGCGCAGGAATACCCCCATGGACCATCCATCGGCCACGATGTGGTGCAGGGTGAGCAGCACCGTCCAGCTCCCGGTCCGCAGCAAAGTCATCCGCAGCAGTGGACCCTGGGAGAGGTCGAACGGTTGACGGGCCGCGGCGAGAGCGAGCCGGTCCGACTCCTCGCGGTGGCTCTCCTTGGGAAGGCCGCTCAGATCGACCACGGGCAGCGGAATCGGCGATGGAGCCAGGATCTCCTGGACCGCGGCTCCCCCACGCTCCGTGAAGACGGTGCGCAGCGCCTCATGGCGGCGCACGATCTCGCTCACGCTGCTCGCGAGGACTCGCGGGTCCAGCGCGCCGGCGAAGTCCACGGCGGCCGCAATGTTGTACACCGGGCTGCCCGGGTCCAGGCGGTTGAGGAACCAGAGCCTCTCCTGCGAGAACGACAGTGGCAGATCGAGATCCCGCGATACTCGCACTATTGGGGGCGAGGCGATCCTTCGATCGCTCTCCATCACTGCCGCCAGCGAGCGCACCGTGGGGGCCTCGAAGAGCACCCGGAGAGGGATCTCGACGCCGAAGACCCCGCGCACCCGCGAGACGAGCTGGGCGGCCAGCAGCGAGTGGCCGCCCAGGTCAAAGAAGTCGTCGTCCGGGCCGACCCGCTCGAGGCGCAGCAGCTCCTCCCAGATCCCCGCCAGCAGCTCCTCGGCCGGAGTGCGGAGCGCCGCGGTCTCGCGTTCCGGCGCCACCTCGATGTCCTCCAAGGCGCGGCGGTCGAGCTTGCCGTTGGCGGTCAACGGCAGCGCCGGCAGGGCCACGAACGCGGAGGGGACCATGTAGTCCGGCAGTCGGGCGCCAAGCCAGGCGCTCAGCTCCTCGGGAGCGCCGGAGACATAAGCCACCAGGCGGCCGTCCCGTACCAGGACCGCCGCCTCGCGCACCTCTGGATGGCTCAGCAGAACCGCCTCGATCTCCCCCAGCTCGATCCGGAAGCCCCTCACCTTGACCTGATGGTCGAGGCGGCCGAGGAACTCGATCTCGCCTCCCAACAACCAGCGGGCAAGGTCGCCGGTCTTGTAGAGACGGGCGCCGGGCCGGGTGCTGAACGGATCGGGGATGAAGGCCTCCGCCGTCAGGCCGGGCTCCCCGAGATAGCCGTACGCGAGCCCCGCTCCGGCGATGTGCAACTCGCCCGGTACGCCCACGGGAACGCGGTTCAGCCAGCGGTCCAGCAGGTGGACCCGCAGGTTCGCGATCGGCCGGCCGATGGTGGGCACTCCCCCGCCTGCCTCCACGATTCCCGCGGTCGCCACCACCGAGCTCTCGGTCGGGCCGTAGTGGTTGACCAGGGCGAAAGGCAGGCCGGGCGGCGGCGGGAAGCGCAGACGGTCGCCGCCGGCCAGCATGGCGCGCAAGGCGAGACCCGGGGGCGGCGCCTCGGCGAGGCAGGCCTCCGCCAGCGGCGTGGGCAGGAAGCAGAGCGTGATGCCCTCGGCCGCCAGCCAGCGCATCAGCGCCTCCGGCTGCTCCCGGGTCTCCGCGTCGGGGAAATGGAGGCTCGCTCCCGAAGCCAGGTAGGGCCAGACCTCCCACACCGAGGCGTCGAAAGCGGGTCCCGCCAGCACGCTCGCCCGGTCGGCCGGCGTGACCGCGTAGGTCCGCCGGTGCCAGTCCACCAGGTTGGCCAGACCGCGATGCGGGACAGCCACACCCTTGGGACGGCCCGTGGAGCCCGAGGTGTAGATCACGTAGGCGAGGCCGTCGGACGACGCTACGTCGGCCTCTTCCCCGATCAGCTCCTTGTCCCCGGTCAGCACGATCGAGGCGCCGGCATCCGCCACCATGAAGGCCCGCCGCTCGGGTGGGTGGGAGGGATCGAGCGGCAGGTAGGCCCCGCCGGCCGCGAGCACGCCCAGCATGCCGGTCAGGCTTGGGATGCCCGGTGGGAAGCAGAGCGCGACCACGCTCCCCGGGCCGACGCCCAGGGCACGGAGGCGGCCGCCCAGGCGCCGGGCGCGTCCGCCCAACTCGCCGTAGGTCACCCGCTGGCCGCAGGCGCTCGCCGCGAGCGCCTGCGGCGTCCGCTCGACCCATTCCCAGAAGAGCTGGGGGGCGGGCGTCTCCGCCGCTCCCGTGCCCGTGTCATTCCAAGCCGCCAGCAGCCGGCGCTCGGCCCCCGTGAGCAGCGGCAGGTCCGACAGGCGCCGGTGCGGAGCGGCGGCCGGATTGGTGGAGATACTGCGCAGCAGGGTCTCGAAGTTGGCCAGCAGGCGGTCGACCGTTGCGGGGTCGAAGAGATCGGCGTTGTACTCCAGGCCACCAATGAGACCTTCAGCGGTCTCGCGCAACGACAGCGCGAGGTCGAGCTTAGCCGTGCCGGTCCCGATCTCGACTTGAGTCATGGCCATGGGACCCAGCCGCGGCTCGGGCAGCGGCGCGTTCTGCAGCGCGAGCATCACCTGCACGAGCGGCGGCCGTGAGCGGTCGCGCTCGGGCCGCAGCTCTTCGACCAGCCGTTCGAACGGCACATCCTGGTGGGCGTAGGCTGCGAGCGCCCCATCCCGCACCCGGGAGAGGAAGGCCGGGAACGTTGGGTTTCCCGACAGGTCGGCGCGCAGCACAAGGTCGTTGACGAAGAAGCCGATCAGCGGCTCGAGCCCGCGCGATGCGCGGCCGGCGACCGGCGAACCGACGAGGAGGTCGTCCTGCCCGGTGTAGCGCTGGAGCAAGGCTTGGAAGGCCGCGAGCAGCACCATGAACAGGGTCGCCCCTTCCCGCCGGCCGAGCGCCTGGAGATCGCGGACGAGGCCGGCGGGAAGGCGCACGGCCAGCTCACCGCCGCGGAGGCTCCGCACCGGCGGGCGCGGCCGGTCCGCCGGCAGCTCCAGGACCTGCGGCGCCGCGGCGAGCCGCTCCCGCCACCAGGCGAGCTGGGCGTCAATCGTCAACCAGGACCGCTGCCAGACCGCGTAGTCCGCGTACTGCACGGCTAACCCGGGGAGCGGAGTGCCCTCGTAGAGCGCCGACAGCTCGCGCAGGAAGACGCCGATCGACCAGCCGTCGGAGACGATATGGTGCTGGACCACGAGCGCCACGTGGCTCTGAGGCGCGACCCGCAGAAGCAGCGCGCGGAGCAACGGTCCCCGGGCGAGATCGAAGGGCCGCCGTGCCTCGGCGGCGAGCCAGCCCTGCGCCTCCTCGGGGCGTCCCGTGAGGTCGATCACTGGCAGAGGGAACGGAGCAGGCGGCGCGATGACTTGGACCGGCCGGCCGTCGCTTCCGGACGCGAAGGTCGTGCGCAGAGCCTCGTGCCGCTGAACGATGCCGGCGAGGGCCCGGCGGAAGGCTTCGACATCCAACTCGCCGTCGAGCCGCGCCGCGAAAGGCATGTTGTAGGCCGCGCTGCCGGGCTCCATCTGGTCCAGGAACCAGAGCCTTTCCTGGGCGAAGGAGAGAGGGATCTCCCCCGTTCGAGGCATGGGCACGAGAGGCAGCGCGGGCGCATGGCCCAGAGAGCGCTCGATCCGTGCCGCGAGCCCGGCCAACGTGGGGGCCTCGAACACGGCTGCCAGGGGCAGCTCGGCACCCAGCAGGTCGCGCACATGGGCTACCAGGCGGGCCGCCATGAGCGAATGGCCGCCGCAGGCGAAGAAGTTGTCTTCCGCCCCCGGAGCCTCGACGCCCAGCAGCTCCGTCCAGATGCCAGCGAGCAGCTCCTCCATCTGCGTGGCCCGGGCAGTTCCCGGAGCCTGGGAGATGCGCTCCGGCGCGGGCAGGGCCTTCCGGTCCAGCTTGCCATTGGGAGTCCGCGGCAGCGCCGGCAAGAGCACGAAGTCGGAAGGGACCATGTACTCGGGCAGCCGTTCCCGCAGATGACCACGCAGGTCCACCGGCCCACGAGCAACGACATAGGCGACCAGCCGGTCTTCTCGCGCCAGGACGGTAACGTCCTTGACACTGGGATGCGCGGCGAGCGCCGCCTCGATCTCGCCCAGCTCGATGCGGAAGCCGCGCACCTTGACTTGGTGGTCGATCCGGCCGAGGAAGTCGAGCTCTCCTGAAACCCGCCAGCGCACGAGATCGCCCGTTCGGTAGAGCCGCTCCCCCGGGCCGCCCCACGGGTCCGGCAGGAACGCGGCTGCCGTCAGCTCCGGCCGGTTCAGATAGCCCCGCGCGAGACCGGCGCCGCCCAGGTACAACTCGCCTGCCACTCCATGCGGCACGGGCTCGAAACCACGGCCGAGGACGTAGGCCTGGCTCCCCGCGACAGGCCGGCCGATCGCGGGCAGGCCACGGCGCGGCACCAGAGACCAGGTCGAGTAGGTCGTGTCCTCCGAAGGGCCGTACAAATTGAACAGCCGCTCTACCGTCGGAATCGCGTAGATCTGCTCCGCCAATGCCGCCGGCAACGGCTCGCCGGCGAGACCGACCGTGCGCACCGACGCCGGCACGCCGCGCAGGCGGACCAGCTCGGTCATGGCCGAAGGCACCGTGTTGATCAGAGTGACTTCGTCGCGGGCTGGCAGAACGGGCAGCTCCAGGGCATCCCGGGCCAGCACCACCTTCCCTCCCTGGGCCAGCGGCACGAACAGCTCGAAGACCGAGAGGTCGAAGCAGATCGAGGTCGCGGCGAGCACGCCGGCCAGCTCCTCCGGCGTGAACAGGCCGAGCGCCCATCCGACCATGGCGGTGGCGCTGCGGTGCTCGATCGCCACTGCCTTGGGACGGCCGGTCGAGCCCGAGGTGTAGATGAGGTAGGCGAGGTTGCCCGGATCGGCCTGAGTGACCGGACCATCCTCTCCCGCCTCGGCCTCCAGCAGGACCATCCGCTCCCGGGTGAGCAGCACCGCCGGCTGCGAGTCCTCCAACAGGAATGCCACCCGCTCGGCCGGATAAGCCGGATCGATCGGCACGTAGGCGCCGCCGGCCTTGAGCACGGAAAGCAACGCCACCACCATCTCAGCCGAGCGCTCGGCGAAGACGGCCACCCGCACCTCCGGTCCGACCCCCAGCGCTGCCAGCCGGCGCGCCAGCCGCCCGGCGCGCTCGTCGAGCTCGCGGTAAGTCAGCCGGGCCTCGCCCCAGACCAGCGCCTCGGCCTCCGGCGTGCGCGCCGCCTGCGCCTCGAAGAGCTGGTGCAGGCACCACCCGGCGAGCAGCACCGCGCCCGTTTCGTTCCAGGTCCGCAGCACCTGCTCCCGGTCGGCAGGCGAAAGCAGCGGCAACTCATAGATCCCGGCCGCCGGGCTCTCCAGGATGCCGGCGAGCAGGTTCGCGTAGTGCCCGGCCATGCGGGCCATCGTCGAATGATCGAAGAGATCGGTGTTGAACTGCAGGCTGACCCCCAGCCCGTCCACGACCTGTGCCGCCACCAGGGTCAGGTCGAACTGCGATCGGCGCTGTTCCATCGGCCAGGGCTCGACCACGAGCCCCCCGAGGTCCATCCGCGCCCCCTCCGCCTCGAGAGCGAAGGCCGCGAGCGCCTCGTCGTCCGCGCTCCGCGCCTGTTGCAGCACGAACATCGCCTGGAAGAGCACCGGCCGGCTCGGATCGCGCACCGGCTGCAGCCGCTCGGCCAGCAACGCGAGCGGCAGGTCCGCGTGCGCAAGGGCTCCGAGCACGGTCCGCTTTCCCTCCGCCAGTACGCCCTCGAGCGTCGAGGCCGCGGAGAAACCGGCCCGCAGCACGATCGGATTGACGAAGTAGCCGATGGTCCCCTCGACCTCCGCCACCGGGCGTCCCGCGGTCGGCGAGCCGACCAGCACATCGTCCTGCCCGGTGTAGCGGTGGAGCAGCACCTGGAAGGCGGTGAGCAGGGTCACGTAGAGGGTGGCCTGCCGCTCCCGGCTGAACCGCCGGAGCCCATCGGCGAGATCCGCGGGCAGACGCAGGGAGCGCGAGCCGCCTCTATAGGACTGCACCGGCGGGCGCGGCCGGTCGGCAGGCAGGTCCAGGTGCGGCAGCTCTCCCGACAGCCGCTCCAGCCAGTAGCTCCAGAGCCGCTCCCCCTCCTGTCCCGCGAGCCGCTCCTCCTGCCAGGCGATCCAGTCGCGGAAGTCGAGGGGCGGAGGCCCGAGATCCGCCCCCTCCGCCGCGTAGAAGCGGCCCAGTTCCCGCGCCAGCACCGCGAGCGACCAGAAGTCGGCGATCAGGTGATGGACGACCAGCAGCAGCACCCGCTCGCCGTTCTTCGCGGGAGCCCAGGGGAAGAGGACGACACGCAGCAGCGGACCGCGCTCGAGATCGAACGGCCGCCAGGCCGCCTCGGCCACGCGCTCGTCCAGGGTCTCCGGCGAGGCGTCCTGTTCCAGGATCTCAATCTCCAGCCTCTCGTGCACGCGCAGCACCGGCTCGCCGTGCACCTCCGCGAAGGTCGTCCGCAGGGCCGGGTGGCGCCGGACGAGACCGACGAAAGCCCGCTTCAGGGCGGCAATGTCGAGGCCCGAGCGGATGAGTGCCGCCGCCACTATGTGATTGACTCCGCTGTCCGGCGACAGGCGGTCGAGCACCCAGAGGGCACGCTGTCCCATCGAAGGCCGGGCCTCGCCCGCCTCTCCGGAGACTCTGCGGGAGATAGGGACGGCCCTCGGACCGTCCCGCCGCGCCAGGACCTCCTCCGCGAGCCGGCCCAGGGTCGCGCCCTCCAGGAGATCGGTCAGCGGCAGCTCGATGCCGAAACCCGCCTCCAGGGCGGCCTTGAGCTCGATGGCTCCCAGGGAGTCGAGGCCATGGGCGGCGAGCGGCAGGTCCGCATCGATCCGAGCAGACGGAATCCGGAGGGCACGCGCGGCTTCCTGGCGCAGGAAGGGCATCAGCTCCTGCGGCGTATAAACAATCTCGGTGGTGTCCGGCTCGGGATCGGCGCCGACAGCGCTTCTCGCCACCACGGTCAGGCCGCCCGCCAGATAGTCATGCCGGCAGGCGCGGCGCTGAATCTTGCCGCTCGAGGTCTTGGGCAGCGTCGCCACCCGGATCAGCACGACCTCGTGCACCTGCACCTCGTGGTCCTCGGCGACCGCCTGGCGGACGGCCTCGACCACCCGCTCGTAGCCGTCCCGGGCCGTGCGCTCGAGCTCCGCCACCACCACCAGGCGCTCCTCGCCCGCAATGTCCACGGAGAAGGCCGCCGAGCATCCGGCGCGCAACGCGGGGTGCGCAGCTTCGACCGTGGTCTCGATGTCCTGCGGGTAGTGGTTGCGGCCGCGGAGGATGATCAGGTCCTTGAGCCGGCCGGTGACGAAGAGTTCGCCCCCCTCCAGGGACCCGAGGAACCCCAGATCGCCCGTGCGCAGGAACGGCCCTTCGCCGGCCAGCCGGGCGCCGAACGCGGCGAGCGTCTCCTCCGGCCGGTTCCAGTAGCCCTGCGCCACGCTGGGGCCGGCCACCCAGATCTCCCCCACCACGCCCGGCGCGCAGGGCACGCCGGTCTCGGGATCGACCACCGCCAGACGCTGATCCTGCAGGCTCTGACCGTTGCCCACCAGCCGCTTTCCCTTGGGCGCCGCCTCGTCCTCGAACGCCCGCTCGACCACGCCGGCGCCCGGCAATCCGCCGCTCGCGATCAGCGTCGCCTCGGCCAGTCCGTAGCAGGGATAGAACGCCTGCCGCCGGAAGCCGCACGGGGCAAAGGCCTCGGCGAAGCGCTCCAGGGTCTCGGCCCGCACCGGCTCGGCGCCGCTGAAGGCCAGCTCCCAGCTCGAAAGGTCGAGCGTCTCCCGCTGCGCCGGCGTAATGCGGCGCACGCACAGGTCGTAGGCAAAATCGGGACCGCCGGAGATGGTGGCGCGCTCTTTGGAGATCGTCTCCAGCCAGCGCAGCGGGCTCTGCAGGAACGTGACCGGCGCCATCAGCGTGACCGGGAACCCGCCGTGGATCGGCTGCAGGATGCCGCCGATCAGCCCCATGTCGTGGTAGGGCGGCAGCCAGATCACGCCGCGGGTCGTGGCCGAGTAGCCGAAGCAGCGGCGCAGCTCGCGCGAGTTGTGGAGCAGGTTGCCATGGGAGAGCATCACTCCCTTGGGCGTGCCCGTGGAGCCCGAGGTGTACTGCAGGAAGGCGAGAGCCTCCTGCTCCACGCCCGGGTCCTGCCAGGCTGCGGCGCCGTCCAGGGCCAGGCTGTCCGTCTCCAGCCAGCGGACGGCGGCGAGCCAAGGCTCAGTCGCCTGCCAGCCTTCGACGCGGCCGAGGATGGCGGCCGTGGTGAGCGCCACACGGGGGCGCGCATCCTCCAGGATCGCGCGCAGGCGCGGCAGGCTGCGGTTCAGCCGCGGCGGGTACGCGGGCACCGCGACGGCGCCCGCGTAGAGGCAGCCGAAGAAGGCCGCAATGTACTCGAGCCCCGGCGGATAGAGCAGCAGCACCCGCTCGCCGCGCTCGCTGCGATCACGGCGCTCCACGAGCAGCGCCGCGATCGCCCGCGCACGCTCGTCCAGTCCGGCATACGAAATCCGATCTTCCCTGGCGCTCTCGCCCTGAGCGTCGCTCAGGAACGAGAACGCCTGCGCCGCGGGGCTCTCGCGAGCCCGCGTCCGCAGCATTTCGACCAGAGTCGAAAACTCCAGGGAAGAAAGAAAACCTTTCATAACGACAGCAGGTAGGTGAATTTGAGAATGGCCTGGCGCTCCCGGCTGGTGCGATCGTTCAGTCCGGGGGCGATCCAATTCTGGTTGTAGACCAGGAAGATGTCCGCGCCCGGCTTGTAGATCCAGTTGAGGCGCAGGTTGAGCGAGATCAGGTCCGCCGAGTCGTTGTACTGGATGAACGCGTTGGCGGCGATGCGCGGCGAGGGGGACACGCTCAGGCGCTGGCGCCAGACGTTGGCGACGAACGAGCCCGCGGGCAGGTCGACATCGTCGCGGGTCCACCTGGTCTCGGCGCGGAAGTACCGGCTGGGGCGCAAACCCACCGTGATCACGTTCGAGAACCGCTCGCCGTCGTAGAACTGCCCCGTGAGCACGGACCCGGCGACGACGATCCGCCGGTAGGCGTTGGTCGTATAAGTGATGCCGTAGTCGTTGAAATCGTACTCGCCGGGAGGGATCACGATCCCGGCCCGGATCGCGAATGGCTCCACGAGCCGCTCGCGGTTGATGTCGACGAATGTCTGGAACTGGTCCTCCGTGTCGAGAATGAAGCCGAAGAAGTCGAGCCGGGTCGAAAACGTCTCCAGCTGGTCGTCCAGATCGGTGATGATCTCGGCCTGCGCGTCGAGCAGGAGGCTGCGGACGTTGCCCACCTTCGGCCGCGGCTTGTAGGACACGGTCGGCGCGTAGCGGCGGATGCCGTTGCGAAGCAGGAAGCCGACCTGCGGATCGAAGCTGTCGCCGATCTCCATCGCTTCCATTCCCCAGAGCCAGTACTGCCCGGTCCACACCATCGAGGCGCCGCCCGCCTCGTCGGACTTGTCGTCCACGACGCCGATCTCGTCGACAAAGGGGTTGGAGCTGCGGCTGGCGGCAAAGAACGTGTTGACGTTGAGCTTCGGCAGCGGGTTCAGGTTGGCGTCGAGGCCGTAGACCTGGTTCGTGCCGATCTCCCCCGAGTCGCGGTTGGTGAAGATCATCCCCACCGCGGAGCGCTCGCCGACGTTGCGCTTCACGCGTACGACTCCCCAGTTTTCCTCCGGGACGCCGCCCAGGACGCCGGTCGCCGCCTGATCCAGGTCCTCCGTCGACGCATCGAGCAGGCCGATGCTCCAGTCGCCGACGCGGCCGGTGAGCCGGGTGCCCCACCGGATCGGCACCGGCACGCCGCTTTCAGCGATGCCGATGCGCCGCGAGAAGAAGAGCTCCAGCGGCGTGCCGCCGATCTGGCTCGGCGGTGTGAAATCGAAGATCCCGGCGTTCTCGAGAAAGAACTCGCGCTTCTCGTCGAGGAACAGCGAGAAGCGCGTCAGGTTCACCTGCTGATCGTCCGCCTCGGCCTCGGCGAAATCGGTGTTGTAGGTCAGGTCGAGCGCCAGGCCGCGGGTGATACCCCATTTGAGATCCAGCCCGAGGTCGGACCTGCCGTCGTCCAGGCCGGTCACGTCGAACTCCGTGCGCGAGCTCACCGCGAAGGGCTTGAGCTGCAGGTTCAGGCCGGACTCCAGGCCGTTCAAGCCGGTCAGGTGGCCGGCGCGCGACATGCGCACGAGGCTGGCGTCGCGGCCCACCTGCACCCAGTAGGACTGCTCCGCCTTGCGCGCCACCAGCCGGCGGACGTTGAAGCCCCAGGTGTCGGTGCCGGAGTCGAAGCGCAGCGAGGAGAAGGGGATCGCCATCTCCGCCGTCCAGCCCTCCGCAGTGATGCGCGCCGCGGCAGTCCAGACCCCGTCCCAGTCGGTGTTCAGGCCGCGCCCCTCCTCCGAGGACAGGGCGTCCAGGATCGCGCCGGCGGGGTTGACCTCGAGGAAGTAGGAGTTGCGGTGATCGTGAAAGGTGTCGAGCACCACGATCACCGAGTCGTCGCGGAACAGCCGGCCATCGCGCTCCAATTCTCTGGCGACGATCTGATCGGGCTCCGAGTCGAAGCAGCGAAATCCGATGTAGAGCATCGTGGGCGTGTGGACCACCATGAACTCCGTGGGCTCGCTGGCGGGCGCGTCCGGCTTCTCCCGCTGGGTGAAACCGCTCGCCACCTGGGCCTGCGACCACGCCTCCTCGTCGAGCCGCCCGTCCACCTGCAAGGGCGCGGAGATCGCGAGGGCTTCCACGGTCGAAAACGCCATGTCATGCTGCGCCACTGCCGCCTGCGCTGCGAACAGGCCTGCGGCGAGTACAATACCGAGCAACACTGCGGGCGCTCTTTCCGAGCACCTGGGACCCTTCATCGGCCTCCCCAATCTTGTCAATTCCTTTGAATCAAGGATAAATTACGTTTGTATATCTGCGCTTCATGATCATTAATTTCAAGACAAATGGTAGCATATATATCAGTCCATGTCGGTTGGACTGAGACGCTGCTAGTATCAACAAATTCCGAGGGAGAACCAATGTCCAAGAGCATTCTCGTCGTGGGCGCCACGGGCAATTACGGAAAAGCGGTTGTATCGCAATTGGCCAAGGATGGATTCGACGTCCGGATCTTCACTCGCAAGCGTGAAAAAGCGGTCAAGTTCTTTGGCGAGAAGTTCACGATTTTCGAAGGCAATGTCGAAGACGACGAGTCGCTGCGCAAGGCGCTCGAGGGCTGCTACGGCGTTCATGTCAACTTGCGCGGATGGTGGAAGGACAAGAGCCATGACCGCATCGAGCACCGCGGCACGGCCAACGTGGTCCGGCTCGCCAAGAAAGCGGGGGTCGAGCGTCTCACCTACCTCTCGAACATCCACGCCCGGGAAGAGCACTCCTACCTGCCCCACCTCAAGGCCAAGATCGATGCCGAGAAGGTGGTCCGGGAGAGCGGCATTCCTTACGCCATCTTCGCCTGCACCTTTTTCATGGAGAACCTCCATCACCTGGAACAGGGGGACAGCATCCGCGTCTCCTGGGTCAAGCAGCCCTACCACTATCTTGCCGCGGCCGATTACGCCATGATGGTCTCGAAAGCCTTTCAACTGCCCGAGGCGCCGAACAAGCGGTTCGAGGTCTACGGGCCCGAGGCGATCCCCGCCGACCGGGCTACCAAGGACTTCATCGCGATCGTGCGGCCCGGCACCAAGATCACCCCCTTCCCCATGTGGCTATCGACGATCTACATGTACCTGATCCGGCATAAGAACCGCCAGTACGCGTTGAAAATCGGCAGGATGTATGAAAAGTACGGCGAGCCGGGAGACCCGAGCAAGGCCGACCTGTCGCTTGGCCGGCCCACCACTACGTTCCGCCAGTGGTGCGAGGCGCAACGCCCGCAATACCCGCAGTCAGCGTCCGCCGACTGAAAGCCCGCTACGGCGCGAGCATCTCGTTGCGCGCCTGCGCCTTGAGGCTGAGGACGCGCCGCATCAGGTCGTTGCGTTTCGAGCTGTTTTTCGTGCTGCAGGCCTGCCGCTCGAGCACGAACGCCTCCTTGAGCTTGCGCACGGCGGCGAGATGCAGGCTCCTCTCCTCGAGGACCTGGAAGGCATCCTCCGTATCGAACGAGGCGATGTCGACCAGCATCCGCGCCTGCTGGACATCCTTGTCGATGGCCGCCTGGTCGAGCTCCGACGACGAGCGGATGTTCTCCAGCGCGTTGAGGACGCGCAGCAGCGCGGCCACCGCCTCCACCTGGGTGGTCTCGAGATGGATGCCGATGCCGCCGGTGTCCTGCCCCCGGAGACCGACGCCGGCCGGCGAGTTGTTGAAGGCCGTGCTGTTGTAGAAGTCGACGGCCTCCTCGATCGTGGAAACCGCGTTGTTGTGGAAGAGTGGCGCGGTGTCCGCGGCCTCGATCACCGCCACACTGTTGAACCGGCCGTTGCCGAAGCCGATGGGCGCGCCCTTGGCGTCGAAACGGGCGTCGGTGCCGAAGCCGCCGTCGACCGGCATGGCGCCGGGCTGGACCAGGGCGAAGGGGTGGTCGGGGAGCTTCTCGATGCCGACGTCGAAGTTGCGGTTCTGGTTGCCCACCGACACGTTCGCGCCGCCGTTGAAATGGCAGCGGTTGCACTTGCCGGCGGCCACGGTGTTCTTGACCGTATCGCCCGTCAGGTAGATCTCCTGGCCGCGGGTGACCACGGGCGACCGGAAGCGCAGGGACGGGAGGTCGGGATCCTCCTGCCGGCCGAGGGCGAGCTGGAACGCGGCCATGGCGTCGAGCTCCTCGTCGGTCGGCACCCGGAAGTCGTTGCCCGGGCTGCGGTCGAGCCTGCGCGTCATGTGCTGGGTAATGGCGCCCAGCGCGAACTCGCGCAGCGAGCCGCTGCCGGGCGCGCCGTCGCCGCCCCAGCCGAGCCGTTCGACGGGCGGGATGGGCTCCTGCGCCGAGCCGGGCTGCGGCTGCCGCGAGAAGAGCAGGCCGAGGGTGTGCGGTACCGCCCGCAGCACGAACTTGCTTCTCAGGTCTGCGAACCCGTCCGGGTTCTCCAGCACCAGTCCGAACTGGCGTAGCGACGTTTCATTCTCGAGGTTCTGCGCCAGGGCCGGATTGGTCTCGAAGACAAAGAGCGGATCGTTCGCCGGCAGCGTCGCAATGAACTTGGGATCGATCGTGAAGTTGTTGCGCGCCGGGTGGCAGGTGCCGCAGGTCCGGCCGTTGCCGTTGAACTTCTCGTTCTGGAAGACGTCCGCGCCCAGCGCGACCAGCGGATCGAGCGAGTCGAACGGCGACGCGTAGGCGGGCGCGGGTCCGAGGAACGAGGCGAGGCTGGCCATCGCATGAGAGGGCGAGCCAGGCAGGAGCGCGGGCTTGTGCCGTCCCTGGGAGTAGAGCCTCTGGAAGAGATCGGGAGACCCGAAGAGCACGCCCTCCTCCGGTCCCCTGCCGGCCCGCGACACGGCCATGACGTCAACTTCGAAGCGGTCGAAGAACGCGGGGTCGAGCCGGACCGCCAGGCGGGAAACGCCCCCGTCGCCGACCGCCGCGGTCACCCGGCCCAGCCGGTGCGTCCTGTCGCCCGCATCCGGCATGGCGCTGCCGCCGGCCGTGTTGTCCACCAGCCAGACGTCCCACGCGGAGCCGGGCTCGAGACCGCTCAGGTCCACCCGGGCGTTGCCGCCGAGCAGGTCGAGACGCACGATCCCGCGCGCCTGAGTCTCCTCCGTGGAAAAGCCCTTCGACATGCCGAGCGAAAAAGCGACGTCGCGGTCTCCGCCGCGCGCCGCGTGGTCCGCCGACCAGGCATGGAAGGCGGAGCTCACCGCGGAGGCGTTCGCCACGCCCGACCTTTGGCCGGGCTCGGGCTCGCCTTGAAAGAACAGAGCTGACGGCAGCCCCAGAGCCAATGAAGTCCCCAGCGCACCCAGGAGTAGTTTGTGTCTCGTTCGCATGGTTTTCCTCTCAGGAGCCAAAACGCCATCCAACAGTCAGGCCCGCCTCGATGTCGGTGGCCTGGTAAGAAAAACGGAAGCCTTCCACCGCGCTCGGCGCCTTCACCTCGGCGCCGAAGTAGCGGCGCGCCCGGACCTCGGGCAGGAGGAAGAAGCCGTTGCCGAGCTGCCACGCGTACCCGGCGCCGGCATGGGCGGTGAAAATGTTCGTGATGTCGGTATCCGTGAACGGCACGCCGATGAAGACCACGTTGATCCTCGAGTCGAGCATGGCGATGCCGGGGCCGCCGAAGACCACGAAATTGCCGCCGCGCGGGAACCATTGCACGGACAGATCGAGGTTGGTCACATCCGCGCTGACGTTGAACTCGTCGAAGTCGAACGGCAGGATCGCCGGATCGACCGCCTCGTCGAGTGTCACCCGGCTGAAGCTCCACTCGAACCCGGCCCTGGGCCGGACACGGTAGCCGCCGCGCACGTCGAAGATCTCGGTGCCGCTCTTGCCTTCATCCTCGGGCTGGTACATGCCGGCGGAGACGCCGAAGTAGAACTGGGCCGAGGCCGGCGCCGAGATGCATCCGAAAGCGACTCCCGCAACCAGCAAGATTCCGCGGACCAGAATCGACCTTACCAACAACAGACTCTCCCCGCGCAGCAGCGCTGTAACCTCGACAGGTAGACATCCATATTACACGGGAGCGACGCTGGCGAGAAGCCGCCATCCGGCCACCCACCTCGTCCACGAGCTGCCCGCAAGCGGAAGACATGATCATGTCCCGTTTTTCCGCGCCGGTGCACCAACACTAGTAGCAGGAAACAAACGGGCTGCCGAGGGCAAAACTCGGAGCCTCGGGAAGTCGGTCAAGAATCTCTGAAGGCCAGTTAAGTCGTCTTTCAGCAGGTGTTTGCGGTTCCGCCGCCGCACGGCGTAGTGGAACCGGTGTGTGCAGCAGTGCCCCTGCCGCAGAATGGGGTGCGTATGTCAACCTTTTTTGACGTGGATACGTCAACACGGAGGCAACGAACATGAACAGGAAATCGGTTCTAATTGCTGGGTTTTTGCTCATCGGCGGGCTTGCGGGTCATGCCGCCGAGGCGAAACGGTGGGGTTGCTGGATTCAGGCGGACCGCAATGTGCGGATCCGCAATACCACCAGCAGCGCGAGCGCGGCGGTCAGCGATTGGAACAACCTGACCATCCTCAATCTCTCTTCGGTCAGCTCGGGCGAGGAGACCTATGTCTTCAACGCCAACTCCGGCAACACCGGCTGGGGCGGTCTCGCCAGCATCACCAACTACAGTGGTTGCACCATCCTCAGGGCGACCGCGCAGCTGAACACCTACTACTCGTGGACCACGAACGCCGCCCGCGGCGTCCACTGCCAGGAGATCGGCCACACCTTCGGCCTCGATCACTCCAATGACGGCGGCTGCATGGGTGGCGGCTACTGGTACGACATCGGCACCCACTACCAGATCGTCCAGGGGAACGTCAACGAAATCGGCTCGATGTACGGCAACCGGCTGACCACCGACCCGGCGGAGCACGAGGACCACGAGGGCGAGGTGGACACGCCCCGCTTCCACGCTTTCTGGTACCACCACCCCCGCAGCATCCGGCAGGCCACGCGCCAGTCCAGCGAGGTCGTGGTCGCGAAGGTGATCGGCGTGGCCGAGGGCGACGCCATCGAGACCCGTTACCCGGACGGCAGCGGCGTCCAGCGCATCTCCACGCAGCGGGTGTCCTTCGAAGTCAAGAGCAGCCGCAAGGGCGATCTCAAGGCCGGCGAGTCCTTCGTCCTCTTCCAGAACGGCAACGAGGAGAACCGCTTCGACGAGGACCCGAGCTACAAGATGGGCCACTCCTACCTGCTGTTCCTGACCCCGCGCGAGGACGGCACCTATCTGGTTCTCTCCCCGGAAGGCCGCTATGAAGTGACCAAGAAGGGATTGACTCCTGCGGCCAAGGACGGCTTCGCCGCAGGGCTCAAGGGCGCCAGCCTGCAGGACGTGATGGCTGACGTGACGCGGGCCCTCGCCGGACCCGAAGAGCAGTAGTAGTCTTTCGCCCGAATCCAGCGTGCGTCGGAGTGGCAATGAGGCCCCTCCGACGCACCTGGACCCCCCTCTCTATGACCCTCCATCCCCTGCTGCGCCGCCTGCGGCCCATGCCGGTCCCGTTCGTCCTCTGCCTGCTGGCGGCGATCGTGGCCACCTGGCCCCTCCTGCCTTCCATCGCCAGCGCTCTGCCGCTGGGGACCGAGCACGAGGCCACCGTTCCGCTGTTCAATCTGTGGACCTTGTGGTGGGACGCGGACCGCGTGCCGCACGGCTTTCTCGGGCTCTGGAACGCTCCCATCTTCCATCCGCTCGAAGGGACCTTCACCTTCTCGGAGCCGCTGCTCCTGCAGGGGGTCGCCCTCTCGCCTCTCTGGTGGATGGGTGCTCCGCCGGCCGCGATCTACAACCTGGCGATTCTGTGCACCCTGGTCTGCAACGGTCTCGCCACCCGGAGCCTGGCGCGGGCGCTCGGTTCGCCGCGCAATACGGCCCTCCTCGCGGCGCTCGCCGGCGTCACCCTGCCCTATACCGCCAAGGTTCTGGGGGTGCTCCCCGTGCTCCCCCTCTTCGGCACGATCTGGGCGCTCGCAGCCCTGATTCGCTTTGGGGAGGAGGGCGGGTGGCGACCCGCCGCGCTGGCGGTCCTGTCGTTCGCCGCTCAGTTCCTCGCGGGGGAGCAGATGGCGCTGCTGAGCCTCCCTTTTCTTCTCCTGGCCGGGCTCGTGGCGCTGGCGGAGCAGAGGTTCCGCGCCCGGTCGATCGCGACGCTCGGCGCTCTGGCGATCGTCGGGGCCATCGTTCTCTCGCCCATCGCCCGCACGGTCAGCTCCTTTCATGAGAAGTACGGGTTCACGCGCTCCGAGGAGGTCGTGGCTGCCCTTTCGGCCCAGGCCCGGGACTTCACGACCCGCCCCAGTTCCTCGCGCCTCGCCTTTCCGCCCCGCGAGGACTCGTATGCGGGGGATACGGGGGGGCTCTTCCCCGGTTTTCTACTTCTCGGTCTGGGGGTGGCAGGAGCTTGGGTGGGTTGGCGCCAGGGGGAGCGAAAGCTCTGGATCGTCTGCCTTCTCGTCTGCGCCGCGGGTGGCGGGCTTCTCGCGCTCGGTCTCAACCTGAGGATCGGGGATTGGCGGCCCTTCGCCAGTCTGCGGGAGGTGGTGCCCGGCCTCAGCACGCTGCGCAGCCCTTTCCGCGCCGTGGCGATCTCCCAGGCGGTGCTTGCGGCGTTGGCCGCGCTGGCCCTGGCCCGTCTCGCCTCCTGGCGCGGAAGTACCGGCAGGATTCTCGCTCTTGCCCTGGGGGTGCTGGCGGCAACCGAGAACCTCGCGTCTCCCGGCGTTCTGGTGCCGACCCCCGCGAGCCCGCGCACCGCCTGGACGAGCTGGTTGCGCAAGCAGCCGGGGAAGCTGATCGTGGCGCACCTCCCGCTGCCGCGCGGGCTGCACGTCTCCGACTACGAGGTGGAGACGTGGCGGATGTTCGCCCAGATCGACCACCATCGGCCGCTGCACAACGGTTACTCGGGCTACTTTCCCTCCGGGTACGGTACGTACCAGGTGGACATGGACCAGAACTTCCCTTCCGATCGCCTCCTCTGCATGATGAAGTTCGGTATGGGAGTCAACACCCTGGTCCTGGACCGCTCCTACCTGGAGGAGCGGCGCGCCCTGTTCGAGAGCTACTCCTCGCAGGGCTTCTTCGGCCCCGG
Source organism: Acidobacteriota bacterium (assembly GCA_034667225.1). GTDB lineage: Bacteria > Acidobacteriota > Thermoanaerobaculia > Multivoradales > UBA5704 > DATMER01. The sequence continues at coordinate 122,594 of JAXDKG010000040.1, read as the reverse complement.
ATTCAGTGATTCCAAGGTGGTGATCGTGCGCCTGCGCCCACCTCCCGAGGCCTGTGGCGTCCCACCCTCGTAGCCCTGCATCTGATGGACCCAATGATAGAAGGTCGGCAGCGCGAGCAGGGTGAAGAGGGTCGAGGTCACGAGCCCGCCAACCATCACCACCGCAAGAGGCCGCTCGATCTCGGAGCCGTGGAGGTTCAGGACGAGCAGCGGCAGCAGCCCCAGCATCGCGCAGCCTGCCGTCATCAGCTTGGGGCGCACGCGGCCGATGGACGCCTCCCGGAGGGCTTCCTCGAAGGGCCGTCCTTCCGCGATCAGAGAGCGGGTCTGCGAGACCAGGACGAGGCCGTTCTGCACCGCGATGCCGAAGAGGCCGATGAGCCCGACCAGGGAGGAGACGTTCCAGGTCTCCCCCGCCAGCCAGAGGGCGACGATGCCGCCCACGAAGGCGTCCGGCAGGGTGGCGAGGATCACCATCGTCTCGGCGAAGGACCCCAAGGCCAGGTAGAGGAGCACGAGGACGGCGAGCAGGGCCACGGCGATGGCGAGGCCCAGGGAGCGCAAGGCCCGCGCCTGGTTCTCGACCCGGCCGCCGATGTCGAAGAAGTAGCCGGTGGGTAGTTTGAGCCCCTCGGCCAGGCGCTCGCGCACCTCGGCGGCCGTGCTCCCCAGGTCCCGGCCGGCGACGCTCGCCTCCACCGCGATCCGCCGGCTTCCCGCCTCGCGCTGGAGGGAGGCGGGGCCGAAGGTGCGCTCCACCCTGGCGAGCTGCCCCAGGGGGATACGGGTCCCGTTCCGGCCGTCGATCAGGAGGGACGAGAGGGCCGAGAGGTCGCCGCGCCGGTCGTCCGCAAGCTTCACGACGAGGTCGAAGCGGCGCTGTCCCACCCAGACCTGCGACACCTCTTCGCCGGCAAGCCCGATCCGGAGAGCGTCGATCACGTCAGCAGGAGCGAGCCCGACCCGCGCCACAGCCTCGCGGTCGACCGTGATCCTGACCTGCGGCAGGCCGGTCAGCTCCTCGGCCCGAAGGTCGGCGATCCCTTCGACGCCTTCCATCAGTTCCCGGGCCTCTTCGGCCAGGCGGGCCAGCCGGTCGAGGTCGGGACCATAGATGCGGACCTGGATGTCCGCGGGAGTGCCGCCGAGGCCCTCGTCGATCCGCATTCCAAGGGGGGTGGTGAAAAGCACCGCGACCCCCGGGACCTTCTCCAGCTTTTCCCGCATCTCCTGTTCCAGTTCCTCCATGGGCCGGGAGCGCTCGGGATTGAGCACCACGAGCACGTCCGAGACCACATGTGGCATCGGGTCCTCGGTGCGCTCGGCGCGGCCGGTCCGCCGCACGACCTCGCGGACCTCCGGGAACTTGCGGAGCACGTCCTCGACCCGGTGGTTGCGGCGGTCCACCTCCTCCAGGGAAGCTTCGGGAGGAAGGATGGTCTGGAGCAGGAGCGCCCCCTCGTCCAGGCTCGGCATGAAGTCGGAGCCAATCCGGGAGGCGAGGAACAAGGCGGGGATGGTGATTGCGAGCGCCAGCACCCGCACGAGTCCTGCCCGGCGCATGCAGCGGTCGAGCAGCGGGGCGTAAACCGCCTTGATGCGGCGGATGATGGCTACATCCTCTTCTTTACCCGGCTGCGCGGGTCGGAGCAGCCACCCGGCGAGAACCGGCACCAGGGTAACGGCAAGAGCGAGCGAGGCGGCCATGGATGCCACCACCGCCGCTGCGAGCGGCCGGTACATGCGCCCCTCGATGCCGCTCATGGCAAAGAGCGGCGTGAAGACCGCGATCACGATCAAGGTCGCAAAAGCGATGGGACGGCCCACCTCGACAGCGGCGGCAAGCACCACCTCCCGCCGCGTCCTCTCTTTCGAAGAGACGGTCAGGCGGTGATAGACGTTCTCGGTCAGGATGATGGCGGCGTCCACCAGCAGGCCCACGGCGATCGCGAGCCCTCCGAGCGTCAGGGTGTTGAGGCCGATGCCGGCCGGCTTCAGGATCAATCCGGCCAGCGCGATCGAGAGCGGGAGCGTGACGGTGACGATGAGCGCGGCCCGCAGGTTCCCCAGGAGCAGGAAGAGGACCGCCACGACCAGCACCGCTCCCAGGAGAACGGCTCTGCCCACCCCGCCCAGGGCGGACGAGATCAGCTCCGACTGGTCGTAAAGGATGCGCACCCGCACCCCCGGCGGCATGCTCTTCTGGAGGTCCTCGATGGCGGCGCGCACGCCGCGCGCCACCGACACGGTATCGGCGCCGAACTGCTTGGTGATCCGGCAGTTGACGATCTCGGAGCCCAGCCCGTGCGCCATGCCGCGGCGCACTGCCGGGGCCTCCCTCACCTCGGCCACATCGCCCAGCAGCACGGGGGTGGTGTCGCGCACGGCGACAACGGTTGCCCGCAGGTCGCCGACGTTCTCCGCCCTGCCCACGGCGCGCACCGTCCATTCGATCGGTCCCTGGGCGACGAAGCCCCCGGCGGCGTTCTCGTTGGACCTTTCGACCGATGTCATCACTTCCCCCAGGGTCACGCCCAGGGCCGCCATGCGCTCGGGGTCGAGCTGAACCTGGAACTGCCGCAGGTGCCCGCCGAGCACCTCGACCGCCGCCACCCCGGGCACTCCGGAGAGACGGTTCCTCACCTCGTAGTCCGCCAGGTCGCGCAGCTCCATGAGGCCGGCCGTGCCGTGCTCCGCTTCGAGGACGATCTCCACGACTTCGTTGAGCCGGCCCGTGAGGCTGGAGACGAGCGGCGCGTCGGTGCCCGAGGGGAGGTCCCGTGCCACCTCGTTGACACGTTCGGTGACGAGCTGGCGCGAGAGGTAATAGTCGGCGTCGGGCTCGAACTCGATCCGGACCAGGGCCACGCCTGGCTGGGAGCTCGAACGGATGCGGCGCACGTCGGGAAGACCCGAGAGCGCGACCTCCAGGGGTATGGCCACGCCGGTCTCCAGCTCCTCGGCGCCCATGGCCGGGTTCTGGACGAAGACGCTGAAGACCGGAGTCGCGAGGTCGGGGAAGACGTCGCGCTGAAGCTCGGTGAGCCATACCGCGCCGGCCACGGCCGCGGCGAGGACCAGGAGAACGGTCAGGGCGGGTTTTGCGAAGGAGCCGCGCAGGATTTTCTCGATCATAGGTGCTCCTAGTGGTGGTGCTCGCCGCCGCCTTCGCCCTTTTCGGCCTCCGCGCGGAGCACGAAGGCGCCCTCGTCCACGACGCGCTCCCCCGGCTTCAGCCCGGAGAGGATCGCCACCTCGTCTCCGAGGTCCCGCCCGCGCTCCACCGGCCGCACCTCGAACCTGCCATTGCCTCGGGGAAGGCCTCGGGGAAGAAAGACCACCCACTGGTCGTCCATGCGCTGCAGGGCGATGGCGGGCACGGCCACCACTTGCTCCCCTTGGGCGCCGGTCTCGATAAAGGCGGTGGCGAACATCCCCGGCTTGAGCCGCCCGTCCTGATTGGGAATGACGATGCGGACGGGCACGGTCCGCGAGTGGGCGTCCACCTCGCGGCCTATCCAGGCGATGGTCCCGCGGAGCTTCTGTCCGGGGAGGGCCGCCAGCGTGATCTCCGCGGACGAGCCGGTCCGCATCCGGACGACGTCCCGCTCCGGGGCCTGCACCACGAGCCAGAGTTGCGAAAGGTCACCGATGCGGAACAGGGCCTGGGAAGGATCGGCCGACTGGCCCTGAACGGCTGTACGCTCCAGCACGGTCCCGGACACGGGCGAGAGCAGCGTGAAGCCGGAGAGTCCGCCCCCTCCCCCGCCCCCGCCGATGCCGATGCTGCCTCTCCCCACTCCCAGGGCTTCGACGGACGCCTCGGCTGCCCTCAGCTCCGCCGCCGCCTCGGCTGCCTCGGCCTCGGCCCGCTGCAGCTCGCCTCGCGAGACGATCCGATCCGCGGCAAGCCCACGCTTCCGTTCGACAGTCTGACGGGCGAGCTCCGCCCGAGCGGCGGCGCCGGTCCGTTGCGCCCGCGCCTGTCCAAGCTCCACACTCTGCAGCTCGGCCAGAGGCTGGCCCCGCCGCACAGCCTGCCCCGGGCTCGCGATCAGGCGCACGATCCGGGCGGGGATGGGTGAGCCCGCCTCGGCGTAGGCGTCTCCGTTCACCTTCAGCTCACCGAGGGCGGTCACCCCCTCCCCTCCCGGGCGCAGTTCGGCCGGAAAGGTGGTGAGCTTCAGGTCACGGAGCACTTCGGCGTCCACCACGAGCACCCCTTCCTCTGCCTGGACTTCGGCGCCTTTCTCCTCTCCCGCGTGATCCCCGGTCTCCTCGTGGGCTTCCTCCTTCTCCCTGCCGCCACAGGCGGTGCTTGCGGCGAGGGGGAGAAGCAGGGCGATCCAGATCATCCAGGCTCTCGTGCTCATGGCAGGGCTCCGGCGGCTGCCTCCAGCTCGAAGCGCGTCAGGGACACGTCGAGGAGGCTTTCCAGGTAGGTGAGGCGGGTTTCCAGGATCTCGCGGCGGATGAGGAGAAGCTCCCCCAGATCGATCTCGCCGGCGTCGAAGCTCTTCAATGCGAGTGACTCGTTGTCCTCCAGGGCAGGAAGGGCCGTCTGCTCCAGCTCCCGAACTGCCGCGAGGTGCCGCAAGAGGGCCGAGTGCCGTCCCCGGATCTCGGCGTCGGCGGCTTTCCGGGCAGCTTCGAGGGCTTGGCGGAGGGCGGCGGTCCGGGCCTGGCCGACGGCGAGGGTCTCCTGGCCGCGGTCGTGAAAAGGCAGGCTCACGACGACTCCCGCCGTGACGATGTCCGCTCCCTCCTCCCGGCCCACGCCGCCGCGCACTCCCAGGCCGGGCCGGGCCAGCGCCTGCCCGAGCCGCACTTCGGCCTCGGCCTCGCGGAGCTCGGCCGCGATGGCCCGGAGGTCGGGACGCAAGTCGAGCCCAGCGAGGAGGGTCTCCAAGCCCGGCGGTTGATGGAGAGCGGGACCCAATCGGATTTCGACAGTCTCCCCGGGGGGGAGGCCGAGCAATGCCTTGAGCTCTGCCAGCACCGAGCTGGCCTCGGCCTCTGCCCCGCTCTGCTCGGCCCTGGCGCTCGCGGCGGCGACGCGGGCGCGGTTCAGCTCCAGCGCGGTGCCCTCGCCGGATTCGTACCGCCGCTCGGTCGCGGCCAGCAGCTCGTCGCCGGCCTGCCGGACGCGGGTCAGCAGCTCCACCCGGTCCATGGCGTTCAGGCCGCGGAAGAACGTGGTCCAGACGTCCCGCAGGAGCAGCCGCCGAGCGTCGTCCAGCTCCGCTTCCGCCCGTTCGACTGCGGCCTGTGCTCCCGCGACGCGGGCGGCTCTTCGGTTGCGGTCGTAAAGGCCCTGGGAGAGGGCCGCTTCGAAGTCGAGATGGTCATCCTCGGCACGCCGATAGCCCCCGTTCACCTCCAGGGCCGGGTTTTCCTGAAACCGGCGCCCGGCCTGGGCCTGTCTGGCCCGGGCCTCCTCGATCCGGCCCTTGGCCAGCACGACGCTCGCGGCCTGCTCACGGGCCAGGGCGAGCGCCTCGTCGATCGTCAACACCCTTTCCTGGCCAAAGCCTGGAAGGGCATACAGGCACAATGCGGCCCACGGCCACATCCATCGAAGTCTCATCGTTCACCTCTCGCGGACAGGATCAGCCCACGTGCCTGTCAAGGCACGGGACGAGATGCAGCGGCGAATCCGGAGCTAGAGGAGTGCGAACTTCGGGACGTGGAAGATATCGCCCGGAGGGGAGGAGGGATACGGACACTGCTGCGGGTGCGACGCCATCTCGACCGGCACGTGATGCAGGACACCCCAGGCCGAAGCGGTCAGGGCGGACGGACTGTGGACGCAGCAGGGACAGCAGGACGGCGGGCAGCCTGCTCCCCAGAGGCAATCTCCACAGGACTGCGCAACCGCTGCCAGGGGCAGCAGGAACGCCAAGGCAACGAGCAGAGCGGCGAAGCGGAGAGCAGGACGGCGCACCATCGGGAAGTACTTTATACGAAAGCTCTCATTGCGCGTCTTTCCTCCAGGCCGCCCTGGCCCTGCCGTCGCCCATGCGGGGCTTGCGGACAGCCCGGGTGGCGAGGCGGCTGGCTCGGAACGCCAAGTGAACTGGCCGGACCGCGATGCGGACAGTTTGAACTGCGCTCCGCACAGCTTGCCGTGCGAACGGAACGGTTCCGCAGGGGCTGGAGACGGCTCCGAGGCGCAAACGAACGGTCCCGGAGCGCTTGCGGACAGTTCCAGACAGGGAACGGAGAGCTCTGAGCACGGAGCGGACAGTTTTAGAGGCAATGAGAACGGTTTGGAGAGCGATGAGGACGGTTTGAAAGGGCGAGAGAACAGTTCTCAGGCCGATGTGGACAGTTCTTTTGCCCATGAGAACAGTTCTTTTGCCCTTGAGGACAGTTCGCTTGCCCATGAGGACAGTTCTTTCGGGCATGAGGACAGTTCTCTTGCCCTTCAGGACAGTTCTCTTGGGCTCTCAAACTGTTCTCTTGTCGCTCCAAACTGCCCGCATCTCGACTGCAACGTCCCCGAGGCTAGCCCGTCCTGGCGGGGTCCCGATTTGACCTCCCCGCACAAACGCACAAAAATGCCTTATGAGGACCACGCAGCTACTGGTAAACAGCGACTGCCTTTGGAGACAAACGATGCCCTTAGCTCGACGCTTTCTGCTTCCCATGCTTCTCGTTCTGACAGCTTCGATGACCCCGGCGGCGCAGGCGGATGTACCGACCAAGGTTCCGGAAGCCGGCCAGCCCGCTCCGGACTTCAGCCTCCAGACGAATGAGAGCCAGTCCGCCAGCCTGAAAGACTACCGCTGCAAGTGGGTGGTCCTCTATTTCTATCCGAAGGATTTCACCAGCGGCTGCACGCTCGAGGCGCAGAACTTTCAGCGGGATCTGGCGAAGTACGAACAGGCTGGCGCAGTCATTCTCGGCGTCAGCGTCGATACAGCCGAGTCTCACAAAAGCTTTTGCACCAAGGAGGGGTTGAGCTTCAAGCTTCTCTCGGATCCCGATGCCAAGGTTTCGACGCAGTACGGCTCGGTCATGGAGTACAACGGTGCCAAGCTCTCGGCACGGAACACCTTCCTCATCAATCCCGAGGGAAACATCGCCCAGGTATTCGTCGGCGTTAAGCCAAGCGGCCATAGCGACGAAGTGCTCGGCGCTCTGAGCAAGCTGCAGAAGCCCTGAAAAACGCTCCCTCGCCTCAGATGCGCCGGACCTCGCCCCAGGGCGAGGTCTGGCTGCCTTCACATTCCGGACACTGAGCCACGCCTGATCCGCTATGTCGATTCCTGCGTATACAACGTGATGACGAGGAGGAAGAGGATGTCTGTAGGGTGGTTGAAGGGGCGCGCAGCCTTGTTGCCCCTGGCGATGGTGGTGGCGCTGCTCTGCGGCTCGGCCGCCGCCGCGCAGGAAGCGGAGCAAGCGCAAGACCAGGAACAGAAGCAGGACGAGACGCTCCAAGTCTACGAAGAGATCCAGGTGACCGGCCGCGATTCCGACATGCTGGAGATCGCGGACTCGGCCAGCGAAGGTGTCACGGGCAGCGCCGACCTGGAGCGGCGTCCCATCCTACGTCCCGGCGAGTTGCTGGAGACCGTCCCAGGCGTGATCGTCACCCAACACAGTGGCAGCGGCAAGGCGAACCAGTACTTCCTCCGCGGCTTCAACCTCGACCACGGCACCGACTTCCGCATCACGGTCGACGGCATCCCGGTCAACATGCCGAGCCATGGTCATGGCCAGGGTTACAGCGACGTCAACTTCCTGATCCCGGAGATCGTCGAAAGGGTCCGCTACAAGAAAGGGTCGTACTACGCCGACGAGGGGGATTTCTCCGCGGCCGGCGCCGCCAACATGGAGTATGCGACCTCGCTGCCCCAGGGCATCGTCCAGGCTACCGGCGGCAGTCATGGATACGGGCGGCTGCTCGTCGCCGATTCGATCGAAGCCGGCGGCGGCCAGCTCCTCGGCGCCCTCGAAGGGCTGCGGAACGACGGCCCGTGGGACCGCCCCGAGGACTACCGCAAGGTGAACGGCCTCCTGCGCTATCACCGCGGCGACACGGCGCGCGGGTTCACCGTTACCGCCATGGGCTACGACGGGGACTGGAACTCGGCCGACCAGATCCCGCGCCGGGCAGTCGAGCAGGGCCTGATCTCCCGCTTTGGCGTGATCGACCCTTCGGATCGCGGGAGCTCACACCGCTACAGCCTGTCGGCGGAGCTGCGGCGCGGCGACGAGCGTTCGCTCACCCGGGTCATGGGCTATGCGGTCGACTACAACCTCTCGCTCTTCTCGAACTTCACCTACTTCCTGGACGATCCAATCAACGGCGATCAGTTCGAGCAGGCGGACGACCGCTTCGTGGCAGGCTTCGAGGTGGAGCGCCAGTGGGCGCTGCGCTGGCGGGAGCGGGCGGTCGAGCTCGCGGCGGGCCTGCAGGCACGCTGGGACGACATCTCGAACGGCCTCTTCCACACCCACGAGCGCGAGCGGCTGTCCACGACGCGGCAGGACGACGTGCGCCAGCTCGGCGCCGGCCCCTACGCGCAGGCGCGGGTGCGCTGGAATCCTTGGCTGCGCACCGTCACGGGTCTTCGCGCCGACTACTACCGCGCCGAGGTGGAGAGCAGCCTGCCGGAGAACTCGGGGACCGAAGACAGCCTCCTCTTCAGCCCGAAGCTTTCACTCATCCTCGGTCCGTGGAAGAAGACGGAGCTTTACCTGAACGCCGGCAACGGCTTCCACAGCAACGACGCGCGCGGCGCCACCATCCGGGTGGACCCGCGGACGGGCGAGCCGGTCGGGAGGGTCGATCCTCTGGTGCGCGCGCAGAGCGCCGACTTCGGGATACGGACGGAGATCGTGCCCGGCCTTCAGGCCGCGGTCACGGCGTTCGGCCTGGAGTTGGACTCCGAGCTGATCTTCATCGGCGACGCCGGCGGCACCGAGGCGAGCCGCCCGAGCCGCCGCACCGGGATCGAGGTCCAGAGCTTCTGGCGTCCGCGCTCCTGGCTTTCGATCGATGCCGATGCGGCCCTGTCGCGGGCCCGCTTCCGCGACGAGGACCCCGCCGGGGACCGGATCCCGGGCGCGATCGGGAGGGCCGTGGCGGCCGGCATCTCGGTCGAGGGTCCCTGGAAAGTCTCCGGCAGCCTGCGGCTTCGCTACTTCGGCCCGCGCCCCCTGATCGAGGACGGCAGCGTCGAGTCGGGTTCCTCGACGCTGGTCAACGGCACTCTGGGTTATGACCTCGGCAACGGCCTGCGGCTCGCGGTCGAGGGTTTCAACCTGCTGAACGAGCGCGTGAGCGACATCGACTACATCTATGAATCGAGGCTGCCCGGCGAGACCGAGCCGGTGCAGGACATCCACTTCCACCCGGCCGAGCCGCGATCGGCCCGGCTGGTCATCGAGTGGAGGCACTGACGCAGGCTATGGAAGGATCCGCCATGGCGGCTTCTTCAAACGGGTGAAGATGCGGGAAGCGAGAGCGGACGGGGCATCGGCACGCGAAACGCCGCCAGGCCCAGGAGAAACACGCACGGCGTCAGGGTCCAGAGAGCCGGCGTGTACGAACCGGCCATCGCCTGGCACTGCGCGAAAACCAGCGGTCCGATCGCAGATGCCAGGACGGTCAGCATCTGAGCGGCGCCTTGAATCCGGCCGAGGTGCGCGGTGCCGAACGCCTGCCGCCAGACCGCGAAGAACAGGACGGTGATCATCCCTCCCGAGAGTCCCATCAGGGCGGCGAAAATCCACAGTTGCGGCAGGGTCTTCAGGAGCGGCAGCGCCGCCAGTGCCGCGGCGTAGAGGAACAGCGCGAGGCCCAGCAGTTGCCGCATCGACCATCGCAGCGTCAGCCAGCCGCACAGTCCCTGGCCCGCCAGCGCGATGATCGACGTCACCGCGAGGAACTTGATGTAGGTGGGCTGGTCGAAGCCTCGTTCCGCGAGAATCGCCTGGTTGAACAGTCCCAGGCCTGACGAGACGAGGCCGAAGAGCGACGTCCCGCCGCCGAATACCCAGAACGCCGGCGTGCAGAGCGCCGCCGTCAGCGACAGACCGGAGCTGCCGTCTTGTTCGTCGGCGTCGGCTGTCTGTGCCGCCGGCCCCTCGCGGAGCAGCAGCACGATCGGCGCGGCGAAGAGCAACAGCGCGTAGGCGACGAAACCCCAAGCGCTCCGCCAGCCGTTGATACGGACCGCGTTGCCGACGCCGACGAACGCCGCCGCGAAGAACACGCTGAGCAGTACCGAATAGACGCCCATCGCGACGCCGACGCGACGGCCGAACGACTTGCCGACGGCCGTGATGCTGGCAACGGATAGAGCGCTCTGTCCGAGCGCGCGGGTCGCAAGCAGCAGCAGGAACAGGACGACGGTGCCACCGATATCGCCGGCGAGGCGGCTCATGGTCCAGACTACCCCGCCGAGCGCGAGGGTCAGCACAAACGTTGCGCTGCGCAGCCCGGCGCGGTCGAACAGCCGCCCGATCGGCAGGCAGACAATCGCGCCGATCAGCGTCGCCCACAGATTGATATTGGCGTAGCTGACACGATCGAGGTGCAGGTCGAGCAGCATCGGCTCGGTGATGAGCCCAAGCCCCTGCGTCCGTCCAGGCAGCGTCGCCAGCATGATGACAGCCGCCACGAACACGTTGATCCAGCCGGCGCGCATGGAGTGGAGCATATCCGTACCCGGGTTCAGTCCCGGTCCTGCCCCCCTTGCCTGACCACCAGGGCCATCAGCCGGAGATCTTGCCTCGGAAGACCGCGATCCTACCTGGCGGAGAGGCCTCGATCGAACCGATCACGGCGGCATCGGTCATCCCGGCTGCCTTCAGGGCTTCGAGCAGGGCGTCCGCCTGCTCGGGAGCCATCGCGGCGAGCAGCCCTCCCGAGGTCTGTGCGTCGCACAGGAGGAGCTGCTCTTCCCTGCCGACTCCGTCCTCGTAGTCGACCCAGTCGGCCAGGAAGCGGTGGTTGGCGTGGGTACCGCCCGGCGCGATGCCAGCCTGAAGGTATTCCCAGGCGGCCGACAGGGCGGGCACGCGGTCGAAATCGACGCGCGCGCAGACCTTGCTCGCCACCACCATGTTGCGCAGATGCCCCAGCAATCCAAAGCCGGTGACGTCGGTCAGCGCGTGCGCTCCGATGCGGGTGATCGCCTCCGCGCCAGCGCGGTTGAGCGTGGTCATGATCCGGATGGCCTCCGAGATCGCCCCGAGCCGGTCTTCGCCGTTCTTGGCGGCCGTGGTGATGATCCCCAGTCCCAGCGGCTTGGTCAGGACCAGCAGGTCTCCGGGGCGGGCGCCGTCGTTGGAGAGCACCCGGTCCGGCGCGACCGTGCCGGTCACGGCGAGCCCGAAAATCGGCTCCTCCGACTTGATGGTATGGCCGCCGACGATCGCGATACCCGCTTCCGCCGCCTTGTCGGCAGCGCCGCGCAGGATCTCCACGAGGACCTCCGGCGGCAGCAAGGCATCGGGGAAGCCGACGATGCTGAGCGCCGCGAGCGGCTTGCCTCCCATGGCGTAGACGTCGCTCAGGGCGTTCGCCGCGGCCACTGCCCCGAAGTCGTAGGGGCTGTCGACAATCGGCGTGAAGAAGTCGGTCGTGAGGACCAGCGCCAGCTCGTCGCTGAGCTTGTAAACCGCCGCGTCGTCGGCCGTGGACGTGCCGACCAGCACGTTGGGGTCCACGATGGGCGGCAGGGTCTGGAGAAGGGGAAGCAGGTAGCCTGGCGGCTGCTTTGCTGCACAGCCGGCCCGCTTGGCGAACTGGGTGAGACGCACGGGATCGCTCATCGGTCCGTTCTATCTCACCTGGATGCGCCTGACAAGGACGAGACCGGGACAGGTCTACCCGGCGCCGCGAGTGCCTGTTTGTGCGAGTTTTGTACGATCCCCCTCTTAAAGGCCTATGTTGGCCCTTGCGCGAAGGAAGCTTGCGTCGGCTAAATTATTATTTATCAGCTATTTGCGGGGAGGAAATTGGTCGGGACGCCGAGATTCGAACTCGGGACCCCTGAACCTCATTCATCAACAAGCATGGAGAGGTTGCCGTGACAAGCCTCCGATTGCCCTGTTTTCAATGGCTTGCACCGGACGAGCTACCCCGCCGGAGGTCGGCATGAGCCTGCCTGCTGAGCGAGGGCCTCAACAACCCAGGGCGGTGCGCGAGGTTCTCCAAGCCACTCTGTTCCCCGACTACGTACAGACGGAGCCTTCCGTTGGATTCCTCGCCCGGGCCTTCATCGTAGCCACCCTCCCCCACAGCCGGCCGTCGGGCAACGAGGCCGGCGACGGTGAACCGCACCGTCCGGGACGCGCTGTTCCGTGAGGCTATGGCGCAGTCAGGGGAGCCCGGATTTCCGAGACGCGGGCGGAATCAGCTATCCCCTCCAGTGGTACCTGGACTGGCGTAATACAGGCCGCCTGAGCCGCTCGGCGAGAGCCGAAACGTTTGTACACGGCCTCTCGCCGGTGCGCTCAAGTTGTTGGTTTTATTGGAGGGGTCCGAGATACGGTAGCTTTGAAAGGTCGCGATCCTCCAACCTTTCCGGATAAGTTCCGACAGCCAGTGCAATCACCCGATACCCCGAGGAGTGGACGCTACTACTTCGCGATGGACCGGGACCCTTGCCTACCCCGCCGCCGCCCTTTCCTGTCGCTCCAGCTCCTGGTCCTTGTACTGGAGTAGGTACAGCCGATAGTAGATGCCGCGGAGAGCGAGCAGCTCCTGGTGGGTGCCCATCTCGCGGATCTCGCCCTTGTGCATAACCACGATGCGGTCGGCCTTCTGGATGGTCGAGAGACGGTGGGCGATCACGATGCTGGTGCGATTGACCAACAGGCGGTCCAGGGCCTTCTCGATGAGCTGCTCGGTCTCCGTGTCGATCGAGGAGGTCGCCTCGTCCAGGATCAGGATGCTCGGGGCGAAGGCCAAGGCGCGGGCGAGGGCGATGAGCTGCTTCTGGCCAACCGAGAGTCCGGCGCCCCGCTCCCGCACCGTGGACTCGAAGCCGCCCGGCAGGCGCTCGATAAAGGGCAGAGCGTGGACCTCTCTCGCCGCCCAGACGAGTCGCTCCTCGTCGATGCTCTCCTCCCCGAGGCCGATGTTCGCGCCGACGGTGCCGGAGAAGAGGAAGGCGTCCTGGAGCACCATGGCCACGCTCCGCCGCAGGCGGGGGAGGTCCCACTCACGCACGTCGACCCCGTCCACCCGGACCGCGCCGCGGTCCACGTCGTAGAAGCGGAGCAGGAGGTTGGCCAGCGTGCTCTTGCCCGCGCCTGTCTGACCCACCACCGCCAAGGTCTCCCCGGGCTCCACCTGGAAGGAGATCCCCTTGAGCACCGGCTCGTCCTCCTTGTAGGAGAACCAGACACGGTCGAGCTCGATCGCCCCCCGTATCTGATCCGGCCGGTAGGCGTCCGGCGGCGAGAGGATCGTGACAGGCGTGTCCAAGAGCCCGAAGATCCGCTCCGAGGACGCCATGGCTCCCTGTAGGACATTGTACTTCTCCGACAGATCGGCCAGCGGCTGGTAGCAGCGCTGCGCGTACTGGACGAAGGCGATCAGCGTGCCGATCGAGATCACCTGTTCGATCACCCGGCCGCCGCCGTAGCAGAGGATCAGGGCATATCCCAAGGCCGTGACCAACTCCACCCCGGGGTAGAAGACCGCGTAGTAGAAGATGCTGCGGACGCTGGCGTCCCGGTGGGCGTCGTTGATCTCCTCGAACTCGCGGTAGGCCCGCTTTTCCCGGTTGAAGAGCTGGACGATTGACATGCCGGTGATGTGCTCCTGGAGGAAGGCGTTGATGAGGGCGATCGTGACCCGCACCTCGCGGAAGCTCTCCCGCGCCCCGGCCTTGAACCAGGAGGTGAGCAGCAGCAGCAGGGGCACAATCGAGAAGGTCACGAGCGCCAGCCGCCAGTCGAGCCAGAACAGGACCCCCACGATGCCGAAGAGCAGCAGAAGGTCGCTGAGGATCACCATAAGGCTGGCCGAGAAAAGCTCGTTCAGGGCATCGACGTCCGTGGTCACCCGGGTGACGAGCCGGCCGATCGGGTTGCGATCGTAGTAGGAGATCGGCAGGCGCTGCAGGTGTCCGAAGACCTGCCGCCGCATGTCGTACAGGATGTAATGCCCCATGAGCTGCATCACATATCCCTCGGCGCAGAGCACGAGGAAGATGAGCACCACGATCGCCAGGTAGATCAGGGCCATCACCATCAGCCCCTGCGGAGCCACGGCGGCCGGATCGATCCCGCACTCGAGCAGGGCATCCCGAACCCAGACGCTCACCCTGGAGAGCCGCCGGGGCTCCCCTCCCGGACGGATGAAGAGGTCCAAGGCCACGGCGATGGCCAGCGGGCCGAGGAGCTGCAGGGCCGAGGAGCAGAAGATCAGCGCCAGGGCTCCGACTGTCATGCCCCGGTAGGGGCGGAAGTAGCCTAGAAGGCGCCGCATCAGCCGGGCGTCATACGCCTTGCCGAGGGCCTCTTCCTCGTGGTGGGCGACTGGCTCGCTCATAGGATCGTTAATTTAACACTCGCTCCGCTGTTTGAAGCTCTCCACCCAGGCGAACCCTTCCGTGAAGGAGGGCTTGCCTTTACCCGGGGCATGGCGAATAATGCGACAGATGTCGCAGGTTGCGACGGGAGAAGCTCCTCTGATGCCACAAAACCCCCAACAGGACCTGAGCCGCCGGGAGAGCCAGATCATGGATGCTCTCTTCGAGCTCGGGGAGGCTTCCGCGGAGATGGTGCGGCAGCGGCTGCCGGAGCCTCCGAGCTATTCGGCGGTGCGGGTGATGCTGACCCGCCTGGAGAAGAAAGGCTATGTGCGCCACCGGGAGGAGGGGCTGCGCTATATGTACGTTCCGGCCGTGTCCAAGGCCCGGGAGCGCCGCTTTGCCGTCTCGCGGCTGGTGCGGACGTTCTTCCGCGGCTCCACGGCCGAGACCATCACGGCGCTCCTCGACACGGCCGAGAACCTTTCCGACGAGGAGCTCGACCGGCTGGCGGTGATCATCCAAGAGGCCAGGGAGAAGAGAAAGGAGCAGTTATGAGCCTCGAAAGCTTTGGCGCGCTGATCCCATCCATGGCTCTCGAAATGGCCGTCAAGGGGGCCGTGATCTGCCTCGCCGCTCTCGGCGCGGCCGCTGCCCTGCGCCGCGCCTCGGCCTCCAGCCGACACCTGGTGCTGGCCCTCTCCACGGCCATCCTGGTGGTGCTGCCGGTCTTGGCCCTGGTCCTGCCGTCCTGGGAGATGGCGGTGCTCCCGGCGGTTGAAGCCCAGGCCCCCCTCCTCTCCCCCACCCTCCCCACAAGCGCCGCTGCCGTGATGGCTTCCGATGCCGGGGCGCGGCTTGAACCCGCCCGCGAGCAGGAGCGCGCGGGCGCCGCGGCGCGGCTCCCGATCTCCCTTGCCCTTCCCGTCCTCGCGCTGGCGGTCTCGACCCTGCTGCTGCTCCGCCTGCTGGTGGGCGTGGCGCGGCTCGCCGGGCTGGCCGCGGAGGCCGTTCCGGCACCCCGGGACTGGGTGCAGCTCCTCGATGAGCAGAGGCGGAAGCTGGGGATCGCGTCGGCAGTGCGCCTCGGGGTCTCCGAGGCCATTGCCGTGCCGGTGACCTTCGGCTGGAAAAGCCCTGTGGTGCTGCTGCCGGAAACGGCCCGGCAATGGCAGGAACGGCAGCTTCGGGAGGCGCTGGTCCATGAGCTCGCGCACGTGCAGCGGCGGGACTGGCCCGTGCAGATTTCCGCGCGGTTCGCCTGCGCGCTCCATTGGTTCAATCCCTTGGTGTGGCGGCTCGCGCGCCGCCTCCTGCTGGAGGCCGAGCACGCCAGCGACGATCAGGTGCTGCGGGCCGGCGTCGGCGCCGAGGAGTACGCGGAGCGGCTGGTGGCCCTGGCACGGGAGGTCCGGCGAGCCGCCCCTCCGGCCGCGGCCGTGGCGATCGCCCGTTCCTCCGGGCTGGCGCGCCGGGTAACGGCCATCCTGGATGCGGAGCGACGCCGCAGCGGACCCGGCCGCCTCGCCATGGCCGGCGCCGCCGGCGCAGCCCTCATCTTCCTCCTCGTGGTTGCCCCTGTGCGCCTCGTCCGTGCGGCAGAGCCCCCGCGCGAGAAGGCTCCGCAGGTTTCATCCACCGCTGCCCTGCCGCCCCTGCACCGCGCGGCACGGGAGGGGGATGTGGCCGAGGTGCGCCGCCTGCTGGCCGCCGGGGCCGATCCCAATGCCGATGTGCCGGGGGTGGGGACGGCGCTCCGGCTGGCGATCGACATGGACCGGGCCGAGGTGGCTCGGGTGCTCCTGGAGGCGGGGGCCGACCCCTTGCCGGAGCCCATGCGGCGAAAGGCGGTCGAGCAGGGCGTCAAGCAGGGCGTGGAGCAAGGTGTCAAGCAGGGCATGGAGCAAGGTGCCAAGCAGGGCGTGGAGCAGGGTGTCAAGCAGGGCGTGGAGCAGGGCGTGGAGCAAGGTGTCAAGCAGGGGGTGGAGCAAGGTGTTAAGCAGGGCGTGGAGCAGGGCGTCGAGGAGGGAAGGCAGGGGGCCCTGATCGAGGCGGCGGAGAAAGGCGACAGCGCGGCCGTTCGCTTCCTCCTGGACAAGGGCGCCGCTCCCAACCACGTGGTCCCCGGCCATGGCACGCCCCTGATCGCCGCGGCTCGCGAGGGGCACGTCGAGATCGTGCGCCTGCTCCTCGACGCCGGGGCCGATCCCAACCTGCGAGCCGTCGCCGGCCGCATTCCTCCGGACCGGAAGGGCGAGGCGCAGACCCCGCTGAACATGGCGCGGCGCCGCGGCCACCGGGCCGTGGAGCAGCTCCTGAGGGAGCGCGGAGCCACGGAGTAGAGCACCTCCTCCGTCGTCCAGCTCGAAACACTCGAAGTGCTGCTTTGGGAAGGAATTGATGCTATTCTGTGAGCGTTCGAGCAGGCTGGTCGTCCGGATCTGGAGGAAACGGGATGATCGAAAACCGGCGGTTCAGCCTCGGCGGGGCCGAGGTGAGGCAGGCGGGCTCACTGCGCATGGCGATCGAAAGAGCGGTGGGGCCGGGGGCTTTGCGCTGGTACGTCACCGCCGCCAGACACAACGAGCTGGTGGTGGAGGCGACGATCGACACCACGGCGGCCTCGGCGCCGCGCGAGACGCCCGCCGGCCCCGGCGAGCTCCCCTTCCGCGCCGGCAAGACCGCGGTCCTCAGCATCATCCCCACCGGCGTCGGCTGCTCGATCGGCGGCTATGCCGGCGATGCCGCCCCGGCGACCAGCCTCCTCGCGGCGACCGCCGACTACCTGGTCACCAACCCCAACGCGGTCAACGCCTCCGATTTCATCAGCCTGGAGAGCAACGTCCTCTATACTGAGGGCCTCTGCATCGACCTGCTGGCCAAGGGGGAGATCGAGCTCTACGTGCCGTTCTCCAACCGCGTGGGGCTGATCGTCGAGCGGTCCGAGCCTGCCGCCCTCGACGCGGTGTTCAACGTGGTCAACACGGTGCGCGCCGTCCATGGCGTGGACATCGTCGACTGCGTCGTCACGCCGCGGCCGATCGGCACCCGCTGCATCAAGAACCCCTCCGGCAGCTTCGTCGGTACCCTGGACCATCCCGAGGTGCTGTTCGATGCGTGCCGGCGGCTGATCGACGCGGGAGCGAATGCCATCGCGGTGACGTCCCACATCCAGGATCTGCCGCCGGACGATTACGTCCAGCACTTCGCCGGTGTCGGCGGTGCACCCAACCCGATGGGCGGCGTCGAGGCCGTGCTCTCCCACCTGATCGTCGACCGCTTCCGCGTGCCGGCGGCGCACGCACCGCTGCTCAACCAGAAGGAGCTCGACCTGCTCGATCACGTGGTCGACGCCCGCGCCGGCGGCGAGATGTCGTCAGTGAGCGGCCTCGCCTGCGTCCTGATCGGATTGCGGCGGGCGCCGCAGATCGCGCGCACGCCGCGGCTGCGCGCGATCGACGTCCTCAACGTCAACAACCTGCTGGCGGTCGTGGCGCCGGCGAGCTGCCTGGGCGGCATCCCGGTGCTCTGCGCCGTCGATCGCGGCATTCCGGTGATCGCGGTGACGGCGAACGAGACGATCCTGTCGGTAGACCGCACCGCGCTCAACATCGCGGACGCCGTGATCGAGGCGCAGAGCTACGCCGAGGCAGCGGGGCTGCTGCTGGCGCTGCGGTGCGGAATCTCTCCCGACAGCATCACCCGCCCCTTGGAGACCAAGCGCCACCGCCGCTCCTTGATCATGGCCGTGGAGGAGCCCCGGATTGGTCGACGCGCAGCGCGATAGACAGACTGCCGTCCAGGGAGAGGGAGAATTTCCGGCCCACCTGGCGGCTCTGCCAGGTGGATCCTGGTCTGCTTGGCGTTCGATCCTGCTGCGTGGCGCAGGCTTTCCGGCCACCCAGGTGCTCAGACTCGCCGATCCGGCTTGCGCAGCCAGAGCCGATCGTTTGCTCGAGCTTGAAGAAGAAGCGGAATCGAGGCGGCATTCGGCGCTCGCGGCGGTCGACCGGAGGCTGGACGAGCTGCGCGCTACAGGCGAATGGCATGACCGGACCAAGCGGATGGCTCTGTTGAAGCAGCGGCAGGCCCTTGCGAAAGAAAAGCTGCCGCAGGAGCAGGAGCCTGCCACCGCCGATGCGATCGCTGCCTTCCGTTCGTCACGGACAACCCTGCTGGAGGCTCATTCGGGATTCAAACAGGCCTACGCCGCCGCACGCGACCGCATCTCGGAGGAGCTTGGAAGCCTGGCGAGCACCGACCGCTTCCGCGAAGCCGTGATCTGGCAGAACCGCGAGGCGGCCGTGACCGGCCTCGATGAGATCGTCCGCAACCAGGGCTCGCAGCGCAACTCCCGCCGGCGACAGAATGAAGAGCTCGTTGCCAGCTACCTGCAGCGCTACAGTGTCAAGAACGACACCATCGGCTTCTTCGGGCCGGTCGGCTGGTCCGAGCTCGTCGACCATGGAGGGCCGGTCTCGATCCGGACCGGGCAGCAGCTCCTCGCTCACCGTGAGGTCTATTTCGAGAGCTGGTGCATCGATGCGCTCGCTGTGCGGCTGGCGAGCGACCCCGAGATCCGCCCCTGGCTCTCGCCTCGTCTCCGCAACGGATTCCATCTCTCCGGCTGCACCCTGCATTGGCCGGGAGGGCATGTCACGGAGCTCTCGCCAGCCCAGGCTCTGCTCATTGAGGCCTGCGACGGTGTGCGCACCGCGGAGGAAATTGCCGCAGAGCTGCCCCGGATCCCTGCTACCCCATTCAGCGATCGCGAGCAGGTCTATGAGGCTCTCCACGATCTTCACGACCTCGGGCTCTGCATCTGGACGCTGGACATCCCCTTGGAGCTCTACCCGGAACGCACCTTGAGGCGTCTGCTCGCGAAGATCGAGCCTGAAGAGCCGCGCACGAAGGCTCTGGTGGCGCTCGACGAACTCGAAGAGGCGCGCCGCCGCGTGGAGCGTTCGGCAGGGAACGCCACGGCCCTGGAGGCCAGCCTGCGCGCGCTGGAGGACACGTTCGTCCGTCTGACGGGCACGCCGGCACGCCGGCGCGCCGGCCAGCTCTACGCGGCCCGCGGACTGGTCTATGAAGACTGCCGCCGGGCTGGCGAAGCGCGCTTCGGGCCGGATCTTCTGGCGCGGTTGGGCCCTCCTCTCACCCTGTTGTTGCGCAGCGCCGGCTGGCTGGCCGGCGAGATGGCGCGCCAGGTCGACGGGAGGCTCAAGGAGCTCCATGCCGAGATCGAGGCGCGGACCGGCTCGCCGGTGGTGGACAGCTGTGCCTTCCTCTCCGCGGCCCTCACCTCCCTGTCTCTCGACAGCGAACGCCCCTCCTGCCTCCAAGGCCTGAGAAAGGATTTTCAGGACAGATGGCAGCGCGTGCTCTCTCTCCGTCCCGAATCCGATGTGCGGCATGTGCGCCTCACCGTTGCGCAGATCGCCGGCCGCTTCGAAGACGCCTTTGGGGACGCCGGGCCGGCCTGGAGCCTGGTCCGCTATTTCAGCCCCGACATCATGATCGCCGCGAGCAGCGAGGAGAGCTTCCGGGCGGGCAGCTATCAGCTCGTCGTCGGCGAGATCCATCCGACGAACACGCTCTCATGGTCCTGCTTCGCCTCTCAACATTTGTGCATCGAAGAGCTCCTGAGGAACCTCGAGCACGACATGCAGTCGCATCCGGTCCTCGTGCCTCAATTGCCCAAGACGACCTGGGTGCAACGCATGAACATCAGCTTGGTGCTCCCCCGCTTCCTACGGTATGAGCTTGCCGAGCAGCCGCCCGGCCACCCGCAGTGTCGATCGCTCCCCGCCGCGGGGGTCGTGATCGAGCGCCAGGGTGATCGGCTGTCGGCCCGCACCCGCGACGGCCGGATCGGTTTCAATGCCATCGAGCTCCTCGGCCTTCAGCTCACGGAGCATTGCGCCCGGATTCTCGCGTCCATGTTCCCCCTCGACCGGCACTCGCCGCGGATGACCCTCGACGATCTTGTCATCGCCCGCGAGCGCTGGCGGTTTCCCGTCTCCGAGCTGGAATTCGCAGCGCTCCAGGATCCCACGGAGCGCTTTCTCGCCACGCGGCGCTGGGCTCGCCGACACGGACTGCCACGCTTCTGTTTCTATCGCTCTCCCAGAGAGCAGAAGCCTATCTACCTCGACCTGGACAGTCCGATCTACGTCGATATCTTCGCCCGCCTGGCGCGCGCTTGCGCGGAAGGGCCTTACGCAGGGAGAGACCTGCTGGTCAGCGAAATGCTGCCCCGCATCGACCAGGTCTGGCTGAGCGATCACGAGGGGCACCAGTACACCTGCGAGCTGCGTCTGGCCGCTCTCGACACCGGCTCGTTCGAACCGACATCACGACCGCGGAGGTGAGTATGGGTACCCTGGCGCAGGATCTCCAGTACGCGTTCCGCAAGCTGTTCAGGACACCGGGTTTCACGCTGGTGGCTCTGTTCACGCTCATGCTGGGCATCGGAGCCAATACCGCCGTCTTCACCGTCGTCAATTCCGTGCTGATCAAGCCGCTCCCCTTCGAGGAGCCCGACCGGCTGGTGAAGGTCTTTGTCGACAACCCTGAGGCGGAGCTGAGCGACGCCCCCGCCTCGCCCCTCGACCTCGAGGACTGGCAGCGGCGCAACCAGGTCTTCGCCGCCATGGCGGCCTACAGCACCACGCCGAGCGGCCTGACGCTGACCGGGGACGGCGAGCCCGAGAGGCTCCCGACCGCCTATGTCTCGGGCGACTTCTTCCGCACGCTGAAGGGTCCGGTGCTGCTGGGGCGCGCCCTGTCGCCCGCGGACGACCGGCCTGGAGAGGGCGGCGCCGTGGTGCTGAGCTGGGGCCTCTGGCAGCGGCGGTTCGGCTCGGACCCGAAGATCGTCGGCAGGGTCCTGAGGCTCGACGAGGCGCCGTTCACGGTAGTCGGCGTGATGGACCGCGACTTCGCCTTCCCGAACGCGGACGTCGAGCTCTGGGCCCCCCTCTCCGTGATCGGGGAAAAGCGCATCCCGCGGCTGCGACAGGTGCGCTGGGTGGAGACCATCGCACGGCTGAAACCGGGAGTCTCCGTGAACCAGGCGGAGGCCAACCTGCAGACCCTCGCCCGGGCGCTCGAGCAGGAGTACCCGGACAGCAACAAGGGCTGGACCGGGGGCCATCTGTACGACCTGCACACCTGGCTCGTCGGCGACGTCCGCAAGTCGCTGTTCGTGCTCCTGGGAGTGGTCGGCCTCGTGCTCCTCATCGCCTGCGTGAACATCGCCAACCTGCTTCTCGCCCGTGCCACGACCCGCGGCCGCGAGATGGCCATCCGCACGGCGCTCGGCGCCGAGAGGAAGCGCATCCTGCAGCAGCTCCTGAGCGAGAGCCTCCTGCTCTCCCTGGTGGGCGGAGCCCTCGGGCTGCTCATCTCCTCCTGGGCCGTCCAGGTGCTCCTGAGCCTGAGCGGAGGAGCTATCCCGAGGATCCACGAGATCGGGATCGACGGCCGGGTGATGGCCTTCACGCTGCTCATCTCGATCCTGACCGGAACGGCTTTCGGCATCGTGCCGGCGCTCCAGACCGCGAAGCCCGAGATCAGAGGGTCCCTGGGGGAGAGCTCGACCGGCGCGGGCACGGGTAAGGCGAGCCACCGCCTGCAGAGCCTCCTGGTCGTCGCCGAGATGGCGCTGGCCGTCCTGCTGGTGATCGGCGCCGGCCTTGCCGTGAAGAGCCTCTGGCGGCTGTTCGCCGTCGATCCCGGCTTCGATTCCCGGAATGCCCTGGTCACGACCTTCAACATCCCCTCGTCGCGGTATCCCGAGCGGCCGCAATACCAGGCGTTCTACGCCCAGGTCCTGGAACGCGCCGCCCATCTGCCCGGCGTGACCGCGGCGGGCGCGATCCAGAGCCTGCCGCTGATCGACCAGGGAGGGGAAAAGGACATCCTCACCATCCAGGGGCGCCCGGCGCCGCCTCCCGGACAGGAGCCGATCGCCATCTTCAACACGATCGGCGGCGATTACTTCGGCGCGATGGGCATCCGGCTGCTGAGGGGCCGCAAGTTCACCGGCGCGGATGGACCGGAATCCCCCCCGGTGGCGATCATCAACCAGACCCTCGCCCGGCAGCACTGGCCGGAGCAGAACCCGGTCGGGCAGATGCTGCTCAGCGGCGAAACCCAGATCCAGATCGTCGGGGTCGTGGGCGACGTACGGAACGCGGGGCTCGCGAAGCCTTCCGAGCCCGAGGTCTATCTGCCCCACTCTCAGAGGCCCCGGCGGGGCGTCGCCCTGGTCGTCCGCACGGTCTCGGACCCTGCCCTGCTGGCGGGCGCGGTCCGCGGTGCGATCCGGGAGATGGACCCTTCCCAGCCGATCACGGAGATCGCGACCCTGGAACAGATCCTCTCGGAATCCGTGACGCCCCAGCGCTTCCTCGCCCTGCTGCTCAGCATCTTCTCGGCCATGGCCCTGATCCTCGCCGGCCTGGGGATCTACGGAGTGCTGTCCTTCGTCGCCAGCCAGCGCACCCGGGAGGTCGGCATCCGGATCGCCATGGGGGCCGACCGGCGGGACATCCTGCGCCTCATCATCGGCCAGGGCGTGGGGGTCGCCCTCCTCGGCGTGGTGCTCGGGCTCGCGGCCTCGCTCGCGCTGACGCGGGTCCTCGCGAGCCTCCTGTACGAGGTGAGCCCCACCGACGCCGCGACCTTCTCCGCGGTCGCGGCCGTGCTCGTGATGGTGGCTCTCCTGGCGAGCTACATTCCCGCGCGCAGGGCGGCCGGCACCAACCCGATGATCACGCTGCGCCAGGAATGAGCCGGCCGTCGGCTCACGGGCGCTGCGTGGAAACCTTTCCGTCCTGCCGCGCCAGGAGGGCGTAGACCTCGCCCGCGAGCTTGATGCCGTCGAACTTCCGGTCGGCAGGAAGGGCGTCGCCGAGCTGGTGCAGGAAGGAGGACGGCTTGGGCACCGCGTCCTCCCAACGGGCGTCCGGGGCAAAGAGCAGGAAGACGTCCCAGGCCGGCGATTTCTCCAGCGCGATCGGCGCCTTTAGGGCCTCGGCGAGCTGCAGGCTGTCGGTCCAGAAGTGAGTCACCCGCGGATCGGTCATCAGCGCCGTGGACTCCACGGCCGCGTTGCGGTCGTCGTTCTTCTTGATCGGCTCCCAGACCACGTAGACCCTGAGACGGTCGTCTTCGATCTGCTCGAGGACGTGCCTCTGGACCACGCGCGCGGCGATCCTGCACCCGCAAGTCGGAGACATGAGCAACAGGAGCCGGACCTTTCCATGGTCGGCGTTGAACCTCCGTTTCAGCTCGCTGCTGTCGGCGGCGAGCGGTTGCAGCGCCGGAACGGGGTCGGGGCCGGTACGGCGCTCGAGCTCGAAGGGATAGCTCTCTCCGTCCTGGGTGAACTCGCCCGTGATCATGCTCCCGTCGGCCGAGAGCTTGCCCACGAAGGTCTCCGTCGGGCCTTTGACGAACGCGATGTCGGACCCATTCACTTCGACCTTCTGCAGGGCGCGGTCCTTCATTCCCTGGATCGGGCTGGTGAGAGTGCCGCCCCAGGTACCGTCCGGGCGGCGGTCGAATTGAAAGATGAGGTCCACCTCGGTCTCGGCAAACTGGAAGATGACCACTCCGGCCCACCGGCCCTCGAAGCTCGGCGCCTGCTGCCCCTCGGCCCACGAGGCCAGCGGCAACAGCAGGAGAGACAGGACCAGCAGTGCAAAGGCTCGTCGATTCCTCGATTCCATGACTTGGTTCCTCCGCGGGCTCGCCGCTCAATCCGATGTCTCGTTGGTTCGATCCAGACACTTCTTCAGGAGCGCCGCCAGGATCCGGACGTTGGGCAGCGTCAGGATCGTGGCGTGGTAGCCGGGCACAGGGTGGACCTCGACGGGCCGGGTCGAAAGTTCGTCCCAGCCCCTGGTCCGGTCCTCGACGTCGACCCCGATCTCCCGCCAGGCCCTGGCGCTCTCGATTTCGACCTCGGTCGAGCGGAACAGGGTAATCGTGCCGTCGTAGGGCTCCGGCTCGTATCTGTACAGCGCCTCCTCGCGCAGCCGCACGCCGTGGAGAGCCCGTTCGACCCAGGCCAGATCGAGGCCGGCGGGCAACAGGCGGGCCTCGTGCAGCTCGGCGACGAGGAGCTCCAGGCCCTCCTGGCGGGAGAGCGCCTGGAGCTCCTCGTGCGGCAGGGAGAGCTCGACCCCGGCCTGGCGGGCGATGCTCCTCGCGAGCCCCGCCATCATCACCACGTCGCTGCGCCTCTCCCCCTTCCTGGCGACCAGGGGAGAGGGCCCGTCGAGCATGGCGAGCAATCCGACCGGCTCGCCGTTGCGCTGGAGCTGCCGTGCCATCTCGAAGGCGACGATGGAGCCGTAGGAGTACCCGCCGAGGGAGTAGGGTCCCTCGCTCTGGACCTCGCGCAGGGCCTGCACGTACCCGGCTGCCAGCTCCTCGAGCGGGGGGCAGCGGTCGCCCATCTCGGTCAGCAGCGGTGCCTGGATGCCGTAGACCGGCTGATCGTTGCCCAGGCAGCGGGCGAGGTCGTAATAGATCAGCACCTCCCCGCCGAGGCCGTGGATGCAGAAGAAAGGGCGCTGCGAGCCGCGCGGCTGGATCGGCACCAGGGTGGACGGCGGCCGGCGGCTCGCGCTTCGCAGCTCGGCAGCCAGCTCCTCGATCGTGGGCGACCCGAACAGCGTCGCAAGCGGCAGATCCATGCCGAACCGTTCCTGGATCCGCGCCATCACCTGGACGGCGGAGAGGGAATGCCCGCCGCTCGCGAAAAAATCATCGTGGATCCCGACGGAGCTCACGTCCAGAACCTCCTCCCAGATCTGCACGAGCTGGAGCTCCACCGGGTCGCGGGGTGGAGCGAAGCTGGCGAGGACCGTCGGTCCACCCTCTTCGAGACGTGCCAGCGCAGCCCGGTCGACGCGGCCGTCCGCGGTTCTGGGCAGGGCTTCCAGGATCACGAAGGCGGCGGGGACCTGGTGAGGGGGCAGGGCGCGGAGCAGGAACTGGCGCAGGTCGGCCGCTGCGACCGCTCTCTCGCGGGTCAGCGCGAGGCAGGCAACGGGAGCGGTCTCCCCCGAGGCGTCCGTCCAGGTGGTCAGCGCGGCCTCGCGAACCGCGGGAAGCCTCCTGAGCAGTGCCTCCACCTCGCCGTGCCAGTCGCCTACGCGGCCGAGGGGCTCCAGGGTGCCGTCGGGCAGGACGCGCGCGAGGTCGCCGGTCCGCAGCAGCGGCAGATCGGGGCGCGCGCTCAGGCAGATCTCTCCCGGGATGCCCATGGGAGCGGGCTGCAGATGCCGGTCCAGGATTTCGAGCCGGAGATCGGAAACCGGAGCGCCGAGGGAAATCGGCGCGTCCCCGGGTTGCGCCCGGCCCAGCGCCGCCCAAAGCCCCGTGCCCTCCGGGCAATAGATCGTCCAGAGGGTACCGGCCGCGGCGAGCAGGAGATCGACCAATCCGCGCGCAGGGGTTTCGCTGCGGGCGAGAGCCGCAAGCTGCCGGCCGGCCGGCCACCCCAGGTCGAGCAGGGCGCTCCAGGTGCCGGGGGTCGCCTGCACGAACGTGGCACCGGAGGCGGCGACCGCCTGCGCCAGGAGCCGGGGGTCCGCGCTTTCGGCCGGGTCAGGGAAGACCAGGGTCGCCCCGGCGCAGAGGGGCACCAGGATGTCGAAGGCCAGCCCCGTGGCCCAGCGAGAGGGTCCCGCCGCCAGGAACACCTTTCCCGGCCCCAGACCGAGACGGTCCGCGGCCGCGCGGCAGAGGCCCGCCAGCAGCCCATGGGAGAGCCGGACGTCCAGGGCTCCCAGGAGGCAGGCCGGCTCCTCGGTGCCGGGGTCCGGAAGCGGCTCCCCCTCGTCCAGCGGCAAGCCCTGCTCCGCATCCGCCCGGAGGACGCGGGCGCCGTCCGCCCCGGCCGGATCGAGCAGCCCGGCGACACCGCCCGCCTTGAGGACCGCCAGGAGCGCGACCGCGGCTTCCGGGCACGGCTCCATGGCGAAGGCGACCGGCTCCCCGCGGCGCAGCCCGCGAGCGAGCCGGTCGCTGCGGCGGTCCAGCTCGCCGAAGGTGATCCGGGAGCGGCCGGCAGCCACCGCCACGGCGTCGGGGGAGCGCTGCGCCGCGGTCGCGAAGAGCCGGTGCGCCGCGGAAAGGGGTGCCCGCTCCTGCCGCGACGGGTCGCCGCCTCCGGTCAGGAGCTGACGGCGCTCCTCGTCGCCGAGGAGCTGCGCTTCGCAGAGCCTGCCCGCGGGGTTCGCGGCGAAGCTCGCGAGCAGGGACTCGAAATGCCCGAGCATGCGCGCCACGGTCTCCGCCCCGAAGCGGTGCCCCCTGGCGAAGAGGCGCAGCCGCATCCCCGCCCCGGCGCCGACGACCAGCGTGAGCGCGAGGTTGGTCTCCAGCCGGCTTCGATAGGGCTCGACGGCGAGGCTCCCCGGCCCGCCCTGCTGCAGCTTGCCGTCGGGATAGTTCTGGAAGACCACGAGGCTTTCGTACAGGCGCACGCCCCGGGAAACCCGGGCCCAGTCCTGGATCTGCTGCGCAGAGCAGTGCTCGTACTGCCGCAGCTCGGCGAGACGGGTCTGCAGCGACTGCAGCCAGGGAAGGACGCGAGAGGCCGCGGGCGCCTGGGCCCGCACCGGAAGGTTATTGGCGAACATCCCCACGGTGGATTCGATCCCCGGCAGATCGCCCGGCCGGCCCGAGACCGTGCTGCCGAAGACCACGTCGTCCCGGCCGCTGTACCGGGCGAGCAGCAGCGCCCAGGCGCCCTGGACCAGGGAGCCGAGCGTGAGCTGGTTCTGCTGCGCGAAGGACCGGAGCCGCGCCGCGTCGTCCTCCGCGACTTCGCGCAGACACACCTCGGTCTCCGCCTCGGCAGTGCCCATGGCCACGCGGTCGATCGACAGCGGAGTCGGTCCCGTGAAGCCCGCGAAGGTCGTCCGCCAGAAGGCCTCGGCCCCGGCCGCGTCCTGGCGCTGGATCCAGGCGATGTAGTCTCGGAAAGGCGGAGCGGCGGGCAGCTCCGGGGAGCCTCCGCGCAGGAGAGCTTCATAGACGGCGAGCACCTCCTGGAGGACCAGGATCCGGCTCCAGCCGTCGAGCAGCAGGTGATGGAAGCTCCAGACGAAGAAGTGCGCGCCCGCGGAAAGGGTGAAGAGCGCCAGCCGCATGAGCGGCGCCCGCGCCGGATCGAAACCTTTTTCCTGGTCGCTCGCGAGATACTCGTCGAGCCGCCGCCGCTGCTCGGCCGCGGGGACCTCGCGCCAGTCTTCGCGCAGCAGCGGCAGGCGCACCTGCTGCCGGACCACCTGGACGGGCCGGTCGAGGCCCTGCGCAAAGAAGCCGATCCGCAGGACCATGTGCCGGTCGAGGATCCGCCGCCACGTCTCCGCGAAAGCGGCGGCGTCCAGGTCGCCGTGGATCGTATAGGCCGACTGCTCGAAGCCTGCTCCGGAGCCATGCGCCGACAGGGCGTGGATGAGCAGGCCCTCCTGCAGCGGCGACAGCGGATAGACGTCCTCGACGTTCTTCATCCGAGGTCCCCGTCCTCCTCCAGGCCGTCGGCGGCATCGATCAGCGCCGACAGGTGCTGAAGCTTGTCCTCGTCGAGGTGGGCGAGAGGGAAGTCCGAGGCGGTCAGGGTCTCCGCGGAGGGGGCTTCGGCGAGCGCGAGGAGCGCACGCAGCTCGGCGACGAAGCTCCGCGCCAGCTCCTCCACCGTCGAGCGGCGATGGAACGCCTCGCTGTAGGCGAGCTGAACGTGGAGGCATCCCCCCACCACCCTGGCCGTGATCTCCAGGAGATGCCGGCGGCTTCCGGCCGGGCTGCGGTCCGGCCCTTTCGACAGCGGGCTGAAGTCGAACGGGGAGTCCCCCGGCGGCAGCGCCTGGTCGAAACGGCCCAGGTAATTGAAGCTGACCTCGGGCTGGGCACGGCGCCGGAGCTCGCTCCGCACGGCTTCGTCGCGGCAGAGGTGGCGCAGCAGGCCGTAGCGGGCCCCCCGGTGGGGCATGCGGCGGAGCTGCTCCTTGACCGAGCGGAGCGCGGCCAGGAGATCGCCCCCCGGGCTCAGCTCCAGATGGACCGGCATGATCGAGGTGAACCAGCCCACCGTGCGCGACACGTCGACCTCGGCGAAGACCCCCTCCCGCCCATGGCCTTCCAGGTCCAGGAGGAGGCGCGGCTCCCCCGTCCACCTCCCGAAGGCGCCGGCCAGGGCGGTGAGCAGGACCTCGTTGATCTCGGTGTGGAAGGCCGCGGGCAGGTCCTGCAGCAGGGCGCGGGTCTCCTCGGCGGTCAGGGACTCCCCCACCGAGCGCAGGGAGGCCACGGTATTGCGCCCTCCGGGACCGTCGACCGGCAAGGGCCGGGCCTCGGCGGGCAGCATCCCGAGCCAGTATCCGGCCTCGGCCGCGAGCTCCTCCGACTCGGCGTGCGCGGCGAGCCGGAGCGACCACTCCTTGAACGAGCTCGTCTTGGCCGGAAGCCGGACCGGCTGGCCGCCGGCCGCCTGCCGGCAGGCGATCCTCAGGTCCTCCAGCAGCACCCGCCAGGACAGGCCGTCCACGGCGAGATGATGGATCACGAGCAGTAGCCGATCGGGCGTGCCGCGGCCGGCCGTGAACAGGGCGACGCGGATCAGCGGCCCTGCATGCAAATCGAGACTGGCCTGCACCCCTGCCGCGGTCGCTTCGAGGGCCCGCGCCCGGAGCTCCGCGGGGAGCCCGGAGAGGTCCAGGTGATGGAACGGGACGGCGCCATCCGGGGCGCTGCATTCCTGCCGCCAGCCCGTGCCGGCCCTCGCGAAGCGCAGGCGCAGGGCGTCGTGGTGCAGGAGCAGGCGGCCCACCGCCGCGCGCAGGATGGACGGGTCCTGGGGATCTCTGGCCTCGAACAGAAGAGACTGGTTCCAGTGGTAAGGCTCGTCCAGCTCCTGCTCCAGGAACCAGGATTGGATCGGAGTGAGGGGGACGGGCCCGACGACCGCGCCCTGCTCCGCCGCGATCTCCTCCTCGGTGCCGACCGCGCCCGCCAGCTCGGCCACGGTCTGGTACTGGAACGTCTGCCGCACGCTCAGCCGGAGGCCCGCCTGGTTGGCCCGGCTCACCATCTGGATCGCCAGGATGGAATCGCCTCCGAGCTCGAAGAAGTTGTCGTGGACCCCGATCTTGTCGACACCCAGGACCTGGCTCCAGATCTCGGTCAACCGCGCCTCCACGGGCGAGCGGGGAGTCTGGAGCTCCCCGCCGTCGTCCGGGCGCGACCACTCGACCTCCGGGAGGCCCTGCCGGTCCAGCTTGCCGTTGCCGGTGACCGGAAACGACTCCAGGCCGACGAAGGCCGCGGGCACCATGTAGGCGGGAAGCCTCTCCTGCAGGAACGTGCGCAGCGCGGAGGCGGTCGGACGCTCGCCCCCGCCCGGCACGAAGTAGGCGATCAGGCGCATGTCGCCGGGCCGGTCGCCGCGCGCCACCACCACCACGTCGCGGACGGCGGGATGCTGGCGCAGCGTCACCTCGATGTCGCCGAGCTCGACCCGGAATCCCCGGATCTTGACCTGATGGTCGAGGCGGCCGAGGAACTCGATGTTGCCGTCGGGGAAGAGGCGCGCCCGGTCCCCCGTCCGGTACATGCGAGCCCCCGCCTCCGCGCTGAAGGGATCGGGCACGTACCTCTGCGCCGTCAAGGCCGGCTCCCTTGCATAGCCGTCGCTCAGACACCCACCGGCGATAAAGAGCTCGCCGGGCACGCGCACGGTGCACGGGCCCAGGTGAGGGTCCAGCACGTGGTAGCGGGCGTTCCGGATCGGCCGTCCATAGGGGATGCTGGACCAGCGCGGATCGACGGTGCCGATGGGGAAGTCGTTGGACCAGACCGTGGCCTCGGTGGCCCCGCCCAGGCTGATCACGCGCGCCCGCGGAAAGACCGCCCGCACCCGGTCCGGCAGGCTCACGGGGATCCAGTCGCCGCTCAGGAAGACCAGGCGCAGGCGATCGCCTCCCGCTCCAGCGGCAGGGGGAAAGAACGGCACCAGCTGCTGCAGGGCCGCCGGCGCCGAATCCCAGAAGGTGATCGGCTCTCGCAGGAGGATCTCCAGCAGCCGCTCCGGGTCCCGCGCCTCTTCCCCGGTCGCGATCCGGATCGAGCCCCCGGCGGCCAGGATGCCGAAGATGTCATAGACCGAGAGGTCGAAGCAGAGCGAGGTCGTGAAGAGGAGGCGGTCGCCGGGGCCGACCTCGAAGGTGCGGTTCACCCAGTCGATCAGGTTGATTACCGGACGATGGCAGACCTGGACTCCCTTGGGAGCTCCGGTGGAGCCGGAGGTGTAGATGGTGTAGGCCACCTCGGCCGCCGGTTCCCGCAGCCGCGGATCGCTCGCCGGCAGCGCCGAGATCTCCGCCAGGGAATGGAGCCGCTGCAGGCCCGGCAGGGCCGGCATCAGGCGGGCCGCGTCGGCCGCGGTGGGCAGAGCCGCGTCGAGACAGAGGACGTGCTCCAGGACCGGCAGCTCGTCGAGCTCCCCCAGAAGCGGCAGCTGCGTCGTCTGCGTCAAGATCCACCGCATCCCGAGCGCGGACAGGATCCAGTGGATGCGCGCCTTGCCAAAGATCGGCTCCAGAGGCACGTAGGCGCCGCCCGTCTTGAGGATGGCCAGCAGGGCCGGGACCATCTCCAGCGAGCGCTCCAGCAGGACGGCGACCGATGCGCCCGGCCCGACCCCCAGGCGCCGCAGGGCATGCGCGAGCTGATTGGACCGCTGATCGACCTCGCGGTAGGTGAACTGCCCGCCGCCGGTCAGCGCGGCCGGAGCGTCCGGCGCGCTCTCGACCTGCGCCGCGAACAGATCGTGGATGAACCGGGTCGCGACAAGGGGCGCCTCGGTGTCGTTCCACTCGATCACCACCTGCTGCCTCTCCGCCGCCGAAAGCATCGGCAGGAGGGCAGGATCACAGCCGGGGTCCTGGACGATCCCTTCGAGCAACGTGATCAGATGGTCGAGCGTCCGCGCCATCGAGGATCGGTCGAAGAGATCGGTGCTGTAGCTCCACGAGCCGCTCACCCCGCCGCGCGTCTCCTGCATCATCAGGACCCAGTCGAACTTCGTGCTGGCGCTCCCGATCTCGAAGGGCCGCAGGGCGACACCCTGCGCCTCGGACCGCGCCTCCGTGGAGCTGTCGAGGGCGAAGGCGACCTGGAACAGGGGCTGGTGGCTCAGGCTGCGTTTCGGCTGCAGCTCCTCCACCAGCTTCTCGAACGGCAGGTCCTGATGGGCATAGGCCTCCAGGCTCACCTCGCGCGCCCGGGCCAGCAGCTCGAGAAACGTCGGGGCGCCGGCAAAGCTCAACCGCAGGACCAGGGTGTTGACGAAGCAACCGATCAGGTTTTCGATCTCCACCCGGTTGCGGCCGGCGATGGGAGACCCCACCACGATGTCGTCCTGCCCAGTGTACCGGTGGAGCAGGAGCTGGAACGCGGCCAGGACGGTCATGAAGAGGGTCGTCCCCTGCCGGCGGCTCAGGTCCCGAAGCCCGGACTGGAGGCCCGCGGGCAGCGCGAACGAAAAGTTCGCTCCACGGAAGCTCTGCGTCGAGGGGCGCGGCCGGTCGGTCGGCAGCTCGATCACCTCGGGCGCGCCCTGGAGGCGCCTCTTCCAGACCGCGAGCTGAGCCTCCAGTACCTCTCCCTGGAGCCAATCGCGCTGCCAGAGCGCAAAGTCCGCGTACTGGATCGGAAGCTCGGGCAAGGGCGAAGGCTCGCCGCGCGAAAAAGCGGCGTACAGCGTCGCGAGCTCACGCGTCAGGATCTCCGTCGACCAGCCGTCCGCCACGATGTGGTGCAGAGTGAGGAGGATCACGTGCTCCTGCTCCGCCAGCCGCAGGTGAAGCGCCCGGATGACCGGCCCTCCGGGAAGGTCGAAGGGGAGGGAGGAGGATTCGGCCGCCAGCCGCACGGCCTCGACCTCCCGCCGCTCCGCCGCGATCCCGGCGAGGTCCACCTGGGCCAGCGGAAAGGGTCGCCAGGGGGCGGTGATCTGGACGGGTCTCTCGCCATCCAGGGGAAAGGTGGACCGCAAGACCTCGTGCCGGCGGACGATCTCTCCCAGCGTCCTCGCCAGCACGCCCGTGTTCAGGCCGCCCCGGAGGCGGACCGCGTTCCTCACGTTATACGCCGTGTTCTCCGGCAGCATCTGCTGGATGAACCACAGGCGCTCCTGCGCGAACGACAGCGGAACGCCCGCCGCGGTCCTGGGCCGGCGCTCGACCGCGGTCCCGGCCTTGGCACGCCCTCTCCTGCGCAGCCGCAGCTCGAGGACCGCCCGCTGCTGGGGCGAGAGGTCGGCGATGCCGGCCACGAGCCGGTTCATTGCAGTTCCCCCGTCGTTTCGAGCTCGTCGATCTCCCGCTGCAGCATCTCCTCCAGGGCCTCTCCCGAAAGGCCCTCGAGGTCGGCGACCAGGCTGGCGAGGTCCTCTTCGTCCTCGAGCCCGGCCTGGATCTGGGTGACGATCAAGGCCAGCTCGGCCACGGTCGGATGATCGAAGATCTCCTGCAACGGCAGCTCGACGCCGAGCGAGCTCCTCACCCGCGACGCGACCTGGGTGGCGAGCAGCGAGTGCCCCCCGAGGTCGAAAAAGCTGCTGTGGATCCCGATCCGCTCGAGCCCCAGCGCTTCCGAGAACAGCCGCGAGAGCAGCTGCTCGGTCGCCGTGCGCGGAGCCACGAAAGCGTCCGCCGCCATCCGCTCCCAGTCCGGCTCCGGCAGCGCGTCCAGATCGATCTTGCCGTTGGGAGTCAGCGGCAGCTCATCCAGGAGGAGGACCGCCGACGGCACCATGTAGTGCGGCAGCTTGCTTCTCAGCAGGTTGCGCAGCTCGGCGGCCAGCGGTGCCTCGGCGCCCGCCACGGCATAGGCCACCAGGCGCCGCTCGCCATGGCCGTCTCCGCGCACCGCGACTACGGCTTCGCGCACTCCCGGCTGCTGCGTCAGCATGGATTCGATCTCGCCCGGCTCGATGCGGAAGCCGCGGACCTTGACTTGCTGGTCGATCCGTCCCAGGAACTCGAGATCGCCGCCGGGCAGGTAGCGCACCAGGTCACCGGTCTTGTAGAGCCGGGAGCCCCGGCCGGTGTCATCGAACGGGTCCGGGAGGAAGCGTTCGGCGGTCAGTTCCGGACGCCCGAGATACCCGCGCGCCACCCCGGCGCCGCCGATATGGAGCTCCCCGGGCGTCCCAACCGGCACCGGCTGCAGGGCCCGATCCAGCAGATGGAGACGGGTGTTGGCCACCGGCCGGCCGATCGGCACCGGCCCGGGTGGCAGCGCGCCCGCGGCGGCCTCGTAGACGCAACAGCCGACCACCGTCTCCGTGGGACCGTATTCATTGATCACGCGGCTGGAGGGCCAGCGGGACCGCCAGAAAGCGAGGCTCTGCCCGAGCAGGGCCTCGCCGCCGACCACCAGAACGCGCGCTCCCCCTCCCTCCTCCTGCCCATCCAGAGAATCGCGCAGGAGATCCAGGTGGGACGGCGTGACCTTGAGCAGAGAAAAGGCCTCTTTCGTGCGCAGGGCCGCCCCGAGGGCCTCGAGCCCCCGTTCTTCCGGCAGGAGCACGATGTGGCCGCCCGCGAGGAGCGGAGCGAACAGGGCCGTGATGGTGAGATCGAAACCGATCGGTGAATGGAGGAGGGCCCCCCCGCCCTCCCCCACCCGATAGGCGTGCACGGCCCAGGTGAGATAGTTCGCCAGTCCGCCGTGCGGGACCATCACCCCTTTCGGCGCCCCGGTCGAGCCCGAGGTGTAGATCACATAGGCGAGGTGCCCGGGTGCGATGTCGAGGTCCGGGTCCTCCCCGCTCGCGCGACCGATCGCGTCCCGGTCGGAGTCGAGGCAGAGGGTGCGGGCGTGGAGCCCGGAGGAGCCGGGTGACAGCGCGCTGCGCGTGATCAGGAGTCGCGCCCCGCTGTCGGCCAGGGCGAAGGCCAGCCGGTCCTCGGGAAGCGACGGCTCCAGCGGCAGATAGGCGCACCCGGCCTTGAGGGCGGCCAGGATCGAGATCACCAGGTCCGGCGAGCGCTCGAGGAGGATGCCGACGATCGACTCGCGGCCGGCCCCCAGCGAGAGAAGGTGATGCGCCAGCCGGTTGGACCGGCTGTTGAGCTCCCGATAGCTCATCCGCTCTCCGCCCCAGACCAGGGCGGCCGCCTCCGGGTCCGCCGCGGCCCGCCTCTCGAAGAGCCGGTGCACGCAAGCCTCCTCGACCGCGCGGCGCTCGCCGGTCCTCCAGACGGCGATCTGGCGCTGCTCGTGGGCCGTGAGCAGAGGAAGCTCGGAAATCCTGCGCGCGGGCTCGGCCGCCACGGCTGTGACCAGGGTCTCGAAATGCCTTGCCATCCGCTGGACCGCGCCCTCCTCGAACAGTCCGGAGTCGTATTCGAAGGAAACGGCCAGCCCCTCCGCGTCCTCGGCCACGGAAACGAGAAGATCGAACTTCGGACGGGCGAGCCCGGCCGCGAGAGGAACCAGCTCGATCTCCTTCAACGGGCGCGGCGCGCCGGGGCTGCCGGTCAACGTGAACACGACCTGCACCAGGGGCGTCTCGTTGGCGGCGCGCGCGGGCCGCAGCTCCTCGACCAGCTTTGAAAAGGGCATCTCCTGATGCGCGAAGGCGCCGAGGACCGTGCCGCGCACCTGCGCGAGCAGATCCGGAAAGGCAGGGTCTCCGGCGAGGTCCGTGCGGAGCACGACCAGGTTCAGGAAGCAGCCGATCAGATCCTGCAAGCCGGGGCGATCGCGCCCCGCGACAGGAGTGCCGACCGCGACGTCCGCCTCTCCCGTAACGCGACCGAGCAGCGCCTGGAAGGCGGCCAGGAGGACCATGAACAGGGTTGCCCCCTGACGCCCGCCCAGGGTCCGCAGAGAGCTCCGGACCTCCGCCGGCAGCAGGAGGGACACGCTCGCCGCCCATGCGTCAGACATCGCCGGCCGGGCCAGATAACCCGGCAGGCGCGGGGCCGCGATGCCGCCGATCCATTCTCTCCAGTAGGAGAGCTCCGCTGCGAGCACCTCGCCCTGCAGCCATTGGCGCTGCCAGTGGGCGAAGTCGCCGTACTGGAAGGGGAGCTCGGGCAGCGCGGAGGGCACGCCGGTGACGAAGGCGCTGTAGAGCGCCGTGACATCGCGGGTCAGCACGTCCATGGACCATGCATCCGCCAGGCTGTGATGCAGGCTCAGGAGCACGGCGTGACGCTCCTCTTCGAGCAGCAGCAGGGCGCACCGGAAAAGCGGTCCCCGGACCAGGTCGAAGGGGCGCTCCGCCTCCTCGCGGGCGAGCCGGCGGACCTCGGCCTCCCGGTCCTCCACCTCCAGGCCGATCAGGTCGACCGCCAGCAGGGGACTGGCAGGAGGCGGCCCGATCCTCTGCCACGGCTGGCCGTCCACCGCCGCAAAGGTGGTGCGCAGGATCTCGTGACGCCGCACCACCTCCGCTATGGCGCGCGCGAACGCGGAGCGGTCCAGGCGGCCGAGCAGGTGAAAAGCTTTGGGCACGTTGTAGGCCGAGCTCCGCGGGTTGAGCGCATGCAGGAACCAGAGCCGCTCCTGGGCGAAGGAGAGCGGCAGGCCTCCATCCCGCGGAACCGGAACGATCGGCGGGGCCTCCAGGCCGCTCCCGAGCGCCAGGCCGTCCTCCACCTGCTGCGCCAGCCCGGCGATGTGAGGTGTCTCGAAGAGGCTCGGCAGGAGCAGGTCAATGGCGAACGCCTCGCGCATCCGGGAGACCAGCCGCATCGCGAGCAGCGAGTGCCCCCCGAGCTCGAAGAAGTCGTCGAAGACACCCACCCGCTCGCATCCCAGCACGTCGGCCCAGATGCTCGCCATCACCTCCTCGACCTGGGTGCGGGGAGCGACGAAGACCTTTTCCTGCTCGGGCCGCAGCGACCCGGGGTCCGGCAGGGCCCGCCGGTCCAGCTTGCCGCTGGGCGACAGCGGCAGTGAAGAGAGGGGCACCAGGAGGTCGGGCACCATGTATTCCGGCAGCTGCCGGCGGATGAAGTCGCGGATGGCGCCCACCGGCAGCGCCTCCCCTTCACGGGGCACGAGATAGGCCACCAGGCGCCGGGTGCCGGCCTGGTCCTCGCGGACCATTGCGGCCGCATCCTGGAGGACCGGGTGCCGGCGCAGCACCGCGTCGAGCTCCTCGAGCTCGACGCGGACGCCGCGGATCTTCACCTGGTGATCGATGCGGCCGAGGAACTCGATGGCGCCGTCGTCGCGACGGCGCGCCAGGTCTCCGGTCCGATACAGGCGCTCGCCGGGCCGGGCGCTCCAGGGGTGAGGCACGAAGCGCTCGGCCGTCAATGCCGGACGGCCCCAGTACCCGCGCGCCAGCCCGATCCCTCCCAGGAGCAATTCGCCGGGCACGCCGGCCGGGAGCGGCAGCAAGCGGGAGCCCACCACATGGGCCTCGAGATTGGCGATCGCCAGGCCGATCGGGACGGAACCACCGCGGCCGCGCTCGCAACGCCAAAAGGTGGCGTCGATCGTCGCCTCGGTCGGACCGTACTGGTTGTAGAGATCGGCGCCGAGGCGGGCGAAGCAGCGGTCCCGCAGCTCCAGGGTCAGCGCCTCGCCACCGGAGAGCACGATCCGCAGCGATCGGCAGGCTGCGAGGCCCTCCTCCTCGTCGAGGAAAACGCGGAGCATGGACGGCACGAAATGGACAACGCTGACCTCCTGCTCGGCGATCAGCCGGGCCAGGTACCTGCTGTCCTGATGCCCTCCCGGCCGCGCCAGGACGATCCCGGCTCCCGCGATGAGCGGCGCCAGCAGCTCCCAGACCGAAAAGTCGAAACCGAACGCGGCGACCTGGAGCACCCTGTCCCGCGGGCTCAGCGGATAGGCCTCCTGACTCCAGAGCAGCCGGTTGGCGAGCGCCCGGTGGCTGACCATCACTCCCTTGGGATCGCCCGTGGAACCCGAGGTGTAGATCATGTAGGCCATCTGGTCGAGGTCTGCCGCGGGAGCGAGCCCCTCCGCGCTCTCCTCTGCCAGCCAGGGCAGGGAGGCGTCGAGGTGGACCACCGTGGCGCCTTCGCCCGCCAGGCCGGCGAGGAGGTGCTCGTGCCCCAGGAGGACGGCCGCGTGCGAATCCCGCATCAGGAAATCGAGACGCGCCGGCGGATTCGCCGGATCGAGAGGGACGTACGTGCCCCCGGCCTTGAGCACCGCGAGCACCGCGAGCACTCTCTCGAGCGAACGGTCGAGGCACAGCCCCACGAGGCCCTCGGGTCCGACCCCGAGCCGGCGGAGGCGGCGGGCCAGCCGGTTGCTCCACGCGTCGAGCTCGGCGTAGGTGAGCTGCGCGTTCCCGAACGTCACCGCCACGTGGTCGGGCGTGCGTTGCGCCTGCTCTTCGAAAAGCAGGTGGACGGGCCTGAGCGAGGGATAGCAGGTCGCCGAGTCGTTGAGCTCGGTGACCAGCCATTGGCGCTCGACCGCGCCGATCCATTCCAGGTCACCGATCGGCGAATCGGGCGCCTGCAGCGCACCCTCCACCAGGACCCGGACCTGCGCGGCCAGGCGCGCGGCATCGATCCGCGGCAGCCGGTCTGGATCGTACGCCACCGCGGCCCGCAGCGATCCGCGGAGGCGGGTGCAGGAGAGCTTGAGCTTGAAGCGATCGTAACAGGCGTCGAGCTTTTCGATGGACAGGCAGCCCCCCCTCGCTTCCCAGGGACCGGCGATCTCCTCGTAACCGAAGCTCACCTGGCAGAAGTCGGGTGCGCCCTCTTCGCCGGCAGCGCCGGCCTCGCGCCAGCGGAAGTACTCCTC
The DNA here is from genome assembly GCA_034667225.1 of Acidobacteriota bacterium. GTDB lineage: Bacteria > Acidobacteriota > Thermoanaerobaculia > Multivoradales > UBA5704 > DATMER01. Next base: position 84,252 of record JAXDKG010000040.1, on the reverse strand, counting down.
CTTCTTCCGCGCCGCCCGAAGCCCCTGCTCCGCCTGCTGCACGAGATCGCGGAACCGGATGCCCGCATCGAGGTGCGCGGCCAGCGGCAGGTGCCTGGCGAACAGTCCCAGCGCTGTCTTGAGCTCCTCGTATCTGCGGCCATCGGAGGCCACACAGATCAGGAGGTCCGGCCGGGCGGTGAGCCGCCAGATCAGGATCTGCCAGCAGGCGAGGAAGAAGGCCGCCATTCCCTCTCGGCGCCCGCCGGCGAGATCTGCGACGCGCTCTCCCAGGTCCCGACCGAGCGCCACGTCGAGCACGCGCGGCGCGAACCGCCGAGGCGTCACGGAGGGAGTCTCGAAGGGCAGCGTCAGCGCCGATGCGAGCGAGGTGTCCACCTGGAGCCAGTGCTCCCGGCCGGCTTCCGTCTCCTCGGACTCCAGGAGCTCGTTCTGCCACTCGGCCAGATCGGCATACTGCACGATCTCCTCGACCGGAGGGAGCTCGGCCCCGGAGTAGCCGCGGGCGATCTCCTGGACCAGATTCTCCATCGCAGCGGCATCCGCGCAGAGCGCCGGCATCGCTGCCAGAAGCACGTGCTCGACGGGGGAGAGCGCGAGCAGAGAGCAGCGCGTAAGAGGCCCGCGCGCGAGATCGAACGGCTCCGCGGCGAGCTGCGCGTACAGCCGCTCGACCTCGGCCTGGCCGTCCAGCCGATCCCCCTCGCCGAGGTCGTGAAGCTCGAGCCTCAGGCCGCCGCCTTCCTGCACGACCTGGCTCGCGGACTTGAGCCCCGGCAGCACAGCGAACGTCGTGCGCAGGATCTCGTGCCGGTCCACCGCGCTCCGCAACGCTCTCAGAAAGGCCTCCCGGTCGAGCCGGCCGGTGATCCGCACGGCACACCGGCAGGAGTAGGCCGAGCTGCCGTCCACGGCGAGCAATGCCCAGAGGTGCCTCTGTTGAGGGGATAGACGGAATCCCTCGGCCTCGCGCAGCATCGCTTCAGCCTCCTTCGCCGGCCCAGAGCTCCCGCAGGCTGAAGGGCTCCGACATCCCCACGACGATCTTGCGCGGCCCCTCGAACGGAGCGCGGCCGTGCGCGACCAGCATGTTGTCCAGCATCAAGACGTCCCCTTGCTGCCAGGGAAAGGCGACCGTCTCTTCGTCATAGGCCGAGCGGATCGCCTCCAGCGCCGTCTCCTCGATGGGTGAGCCGTCCCCGTAGTAGACGTTGCTCGGCAGATCCTCTTCCGCAAAGGCTGCCAGGAGCTCGCTCCGCACCTCGGGAGCGAGGCCCGAGATGTGGAACAGATGAGCCTGATTGAACCAGACCGGCTCGCCGAGGCGCGGGTGACGTGCGACCGCGGGCCGGACCTGGCGGGTCCGCAAACGGCTGCCGCTCTTCCATTCCACCTGGATGTCCGCGTTGCGGCAGAACTCCTCCACGACCACCGGGTCCTCGGTCTGGAAGGCCGTCTGCCAGGACAGGCCCAGACCATCGCCGAAGTTGCGGACATACATCAGGCGCCGGCGGTGAAAACGCTCCCGGATCTCCGGATCGAGGCGCTGGTACACCCGGCGGCTGTCGGCGATCGTCGTCTCGCCGCCCGAGGTCGCCGGCAGGAGCCCGAAGAAGAAGATCTTGAGCGGCCAGGTGAAGGAATAGGAGTTCTCGTTATGCAGAGCGATATTCTGATCGCTGGGATGATCCGTCGAAGTGTAGATGTTCCCGCTCACCAGCGAGCGCGGCGACGAACGGTCCTCATACCCCATCAATCCGCCCGAAATCGCGGCGACCAGGTTTTCGAGCTCGCCCGCCGAGCCGATACCGAAACCGCGGAAGAGGATGGCGCCATACGAAAGGAGACGGGGCTCGATCGCCGGCCGGTTGTCGCCGGCCCAGCTGACGAGGTCGACCTCGTCCATCGCCGGCCTCAGGACCAGGGGGAGCTGCCTGCCCACCGGCAGAAGCTCCTCCTGGACCCAATCCTGCTGGGATTTCGTCACGGCTCTGCGCCGGACGCTCCGCAGATCCTTGATGCTGGGAGCTTTCACGCCTGGATCATTCATGATGCCGCCTCCTCTTCGCCGGCTACGGGTCGCCTGCGCCTCAGCTGCTTGAGCTTGCGCAACGCAGCCAGCTCGAGATCTTCCTGGATTCCGATTTCCCGCTGCTGCTCGATGCGCTCGAGGTGCGCCAGGATTTCGCCCAGCGTCACCGCTCCTGCGGTGGCGAAGCGACCGAAGATCGCTTCCAGAATCCGGACCATCCTGGCCGCGACCCCGGCACTGATGCGTCTGCAATCGAAATTGATCGTCATCCCCAAGCTCGCACCGGGGTCCACTTCGAAAGTCAACGGATAATTGGTGGCTCCGCCACGGAAGTCCAGATCGTGCACCGCGAGCCCGCCGCCTCCTGCCACGGAGCCCTCCGGGAAGAGAGCGGCCGGGCCGTTCTGGAACACCACGATGCTTTTGAAGAGCGGTTGGTTGCGTGGCACCTCGCTCCACCTCTGGATCTCGCCGAGCGGGGTGTACGCGTATTGGCGCACCTCGACCTGCCGGTCCTGAAGGAGCGCGAGCCAGGCAAGGAGATCCATCTCGGGTAGGAGGCGCACCCGGACCGGCAGGGTGTTGATGAACGGGCCGACCATGAATTCGATGTCCTCGAGCGCGGAGGGACGGCTCGAAATGGTGCTGCCGAACACGACATCGCTCTCACCGCTCAGATGCCCGAGCAGCAGCGCCCAGGCCCCTTGCACCAGGGTGTTGAGCGTCAACCGATATCGCCCCGCCAGAGCCTGCAAGGCCGCCATCACCGGCTCCGGCAGCCCGGCTTTCAAGCTCTTCACCCGCCTCTCGGAGCCGAGAGGGTCGGGGGTGTCGGGTCCACCCGGACCGAATGGAGTGGGGGCGTTGAAGCCGGACAGCTCCAGCTGCCAGAACTCTTCGACGCGCGAGACATCCTGGTGCTGCAGCCAAGCGATGTACTCTCCGTAGGGCCGGATCTGCGGCAGCCGCGGAGCCTCACCGCAGGAGAGAGCCCGACAGATCTCTTCGAACTCACCGAGGACGAGCGACTCGGACCAGCCGTCCATGACCAGATGATGGAAGCTCCAGATGAGACGGAGCTCACCCACAGCCAGGCTGCACAGGGCCAGCCGCAGGAGCGGCGGACGGGAGAAGTTGAACCCGCGGCTCCGGTCGGCCTGGAGGAAAGCCTCGGTCCGGAGCTCGCGCTCATCCGGGGAAAGCCGGCTCCAGTCGAGCAGTACCACAGGCAGCTCGACATGGCGCAGGACAACCTGCATGGGCTCCTTCAATCCCTCCCAGAGGAAAGCCGTGCGAAACACCGGATGACGGTTCACCAACGCCTGACCGGCCCGAGCCACCAGCCCGGGCACGATCTCCCCCCGCAGCGTGCAGCTCAATTGCGCCGAGTACAGACCCGGTTCCGGGCTGTACAGACAATGAAAGAGCATGCCCTGCTGGATCGGCGAGAGCGGATAGATATTTTCGATGTCCCGGGTGTTCATCTTTTGGCCGGCTCGTCCTTCGCCTTGTCGATCTGTTCCAGGATCCTGTCGAGCGCCTGCTGGTCGAGCCCGGCGTAGGGAAAATCCCCGGGGGTGTAGTGCGCCTCGCTCGCCTCCGGCGCCCCGTTGGTGGCGAGAGCGGCGTCCTCATGTCTCTGGTCCGGCGCCCGATCGAGCCGCGCCGATGCCGTCAGGGGCTTCGCCAGCTCGCCGATGGTCGGCGTCCGGAAAAGCAGCATGGGATTGATGGGGAGCCCGGCCTTGTTGGCTCGCGCGCAGATCTGGATGCTCAGGATCGAGTCGCCTCCGAGCTCGAAGAAGTTGTCATGGATTCCCACCCGCTCCACGCGCAGGACCTGCTCCCAGATTTCGGCGAGTTGCCGCTCTTCCGGCGTGCGTGGAGCGACGAATTGCGTATCGATCCCGGGACGTCCGTGCCCGGGAGCAGGAAGGCCGCGCCGATCGATCTTCCCGTTCGGCAGAAGCGGCAGGCTGTCCAGCGTGACGAAGAGCGCAGGGATCATGGATTCGGGCAGTCTTGCCTGCAGGAAAAGCCGCAAGGCGCCGGTCGAGAGCTGCTCGTCCTCCTCCGCCGCCGCGAAGGACGGCTGGCTGCGCTGATCGACGGCCGCCGCGCGGACTCGGTGCCGGGCGTAGACGGTGTAGTGGTCGGTGTCCCGGGTGGTCTCGTCCTGCTCGGCCACGGTCTGGAATCCGCGCGCCTCGAGCATGGACAGAATCCTTGCGAGCCTGCCTTCGCGCGGGCTCCCCGGACGGTCGTGGACTTCGAGGACGATCTGGCCGATCTTGTCCCAGTCCTGCTCCTCGATTCCTTCGAGCACGCTCAGCTCGGCTCTCTGCACGTCCATCTTCAAAAGGTCGATCTTCTCGATCCCATTCTCCCGGATCACCTGCGAGAGAGTGGCGACGCGGACCTCGTGGATTTCGGGCTTGAAGCGCTCCGAGAGAACCTCGTCGAGGTGCTCGAGAAGCACCGCCCTCTCTTCCGCCCCCTCCTCGCGGATCACGTTCGCCTTGACGAACTCCATGTCCTCCCGCGCGTCGGCGGAGGCGCTGGCGCCTGACATCACCGTGTAACCGGGATAGAAGACATAGCTCTCCCGCCGGCTCGCCTCGGCCACGCCCATCTGCAGCGGTTTCACCTGCGGCCCATAGAGGCCGACGTTGGCCGAGAGTGTCTGGAACAGCGGCTCCAGGGGCTCGATTGCGTAGATCCGGGCACCCGGGTAGTACTGGCTCACGAACAATGTGAACATCCCGATGTTGGCCCCCAGATCCACCACGCAGGCGCGCTCCGGCAAGGCGATGCCATGCCGGAAGTAGATCTGCTTTTCGAAGATCTCGTGGTAGAGCGGGTCCGTCTCATGCCGGTTGTGGTGATAGATCGACATTCCATTGGGCAGTGGATGGCGAGCCTTGTCCGCGCCCGCGGAGGAGCCCGCTTGGCGGGGCACGACGTACGCCACCAGCCGCCGCTCCCCCGGGGTGTCTTCGCGCGCCGCCACGACCGCCGCCCGAATCCCCGGGAACTGCGCGAGCGCGGCCTCGATCTGGCCGGGCTCGATGCGGACTCCGCGGATCTTGACCTGCTGATCAAGACGCCCCAGGAACTCGACGGCGCCGTCCGGCCGGTAGCGGACGAGGTCCCCTGTCTTGTAGAGACGCGCGCCGGGTTCGTCTGCGAAGGGATCGGGGACGAACCTCTCGGCGGTCAGGGCGGGACGGTTCAGATAACCGCGGGCGACGCCGGCACCGCCGATGTAGAGCTCGCCCGCCGCGCCGATCGGCATCAGCCGCATCCCTTCGTTGAGCAGGTAGAGCCGGGTGTTGGCTATCGGGCGTCCGATCGGGACAACGGGATCGGCGGCACCGCGTTCGCAAACCCAGAAGGTGGAGTCCACCGTGGTCTCGGTCGGTCCGTACTGGTTGTAGAGGATTGCCGGGAGACGGGCGAGACAGCGGTCCCTCAGCTCGGCGGAGAGAACGTCGCCGCCGCTGAAGACCTTTTCCAGGCAAGCGCACTCCTCGATCCCCCTCTCGTCGAGGAAGACCTGGAGAGCGGGCGGCACGAAGTGGGCCACGGTGACCCGCTTTTCGGCGATCAGGCGCACCAGGTAGACGCTGTCCTGGGCTCCGCCCGGCCGGCCCAGCACGAGCGCGGCTCCGGCGATGAGAGGCGCGAAGATCTCCCAGACCGAGAAATCGAAGATGACGGCGGCAGCCTGGAGGACCCGGTCTTCCGCGGTCAACGGGTCCTCGCGCTGCGCCCAGAGCAGCCGGTTGCAGATCGCACGGTGCGGCACCATGACTCCCTTGGGCCGGCCTGTCGAGCCGGAGGTGTAGATCACATAGGCGAGGTCGGCGCCCTCCGTCACCGGCTCCAGATCGTGTCCGGCATAGCCCCGCAGCTCCTTCTCCAGGGTATCCATCGCGATCGCGCGCCCTCCGTGCTGTGGCAGTCTCCCGCGGAGGCCTTCCTGCAGGAGCACCACCGAGGCCGCCGTATCCATAAGCATGAAAGCAATAACTGCGCGCGGATGATCCGGATCGAGAGGCACGTAGGCGGCGCCGGCCTTGAGGACCGCCAGAACGGCGATGATCATCTCCGGTGAACGCTCGGCACAGACGGCCACCAGCTCGCCGCGGCTCACCGAGAGCTCGCGCAGACGACGGGCAAGGCGGTTCGCCCGCGCATTGAGCTCGCCATAGGTCAGGACCACATCGTCGGCGAGGATCGCGGGACGTTCCTGGGAACGGGCTGCCTGCTCCTCGAAAAGCTGATGCAGGCAGAGGTCGGGCACGTCGAAGGCCACGCCGCGGCCGAGCTCATGCACCAGGAGGCTGCGCTCGCCGTCGCCCAGGAGGTCCAGGTCCCGGAGGGGTCCGCCCCCGCCGTCCACCGCGCTCCGCGCGATCGCTTCGACCTGCAGCAGCAGACGCCGGGTCTCCGCGGGGGAGATCCTCTCGGAGTCATGCTGCATCTCCAGCCAACCCAGGCCGTCCGCTCCACCACAGGCCAGCGCCATGTCGTACCGCTCGATCCGGGAGGCCTCCTCGACGAGGGAAAACGATGCGCCGGCAGCCGTCAGCGTGGCGAAGACCGGCCTGGTTTCGAAACAGGCATGGCAGAACGGCCGGCCCTCTCCGCTTCCATCCTGCGTCGCGATGAAATCCCAGGTGAAGTACTCTTGCCGCGCCTCCAGGTCGGCGAGAACTCCGCCGATCCTCTGCAGGAGCTCCCGGAACGTGCCGCCCGCCGCTGGCTGGCACGGCAAGGGCATGTAGCGGGCGAAGAGGCCGATGCCGCTCTCCAGCCCCTCATAGCTCCGGCCATCGCAGCAGATGCCGACGAAGACCTCCTCCGCGCCGCTCAGACGCCAGAGCAGGGTCGCCCAGGCCGTGAGGAAAAAAGCGGCAGGGGTAGCCCCCATGGTGAGGCAGAATTTCCGGATCTCCTCCGCCAGACGAGGATCGAGGTCGAGTCTCTGCGCCGGCGCCCCCGCGGCCACGGCGCCGCCGGACAGCGGCAGGCTCGACGAAGCCATATGCTGCCGGCTCCAGCGCTCTCTCTCCCGCTCGCCGTCCTCCGTCGCCAGCAGGTCGTTCTGCCACTCGGAGAAGTCGACGTACTGCACCGCCACCTCCTCCAGGCTGCGGTTCTCCAGGATGGCGGCGTAGGCGGCGTGAGCCTCGCGCACGAAGTTGTGCATCCCCCGCACGTCGCAGCAGAGGGGAGATGCGCCGAGCAGCAGGAGATGGCGTTGCGGCTCCAGCAGCACCAACGTCGCCCGCAGGGCCGCGTCCCTTGCCAGGTCGCGGGGCAGAGAGCGTTCCCGAGCGCGCAGTTCCTCGACCGCGGCGTCCCTGGCAGCGGGAGACAACTCCCGAAAGTCGACCTCGCGGTAGATCCGCGGATCGTATCTGCCGATCACCTGGATCGGCACGTCCATGCCCGACAGGCAGGCGAAGGTGGTCCGCAGGATCTCATGCCGCTCGACGGTCGTTTGCACCGCCGCCCGCAGGGCACTCCGATGCAGCGGACCCTCGATCAGGACGGCGCAGTGCATCTGGCACGATGGAGGCTTTCCGGCGATGGACCAGAGGCGCCGCTGCTGAGGCGAAAGCCGGAATCCCTCGATTGTCTCCTGTTCCATTCAACCGCTCCTTGCCTGGGCGAAGCTGTTGGATCGCCTCGGAATCACGAAAGATCGGAGGTATGGAGGTCCGTCATCGCCACGACGATCTGCCGCGGCCCGGAGAACGCCTCACGTCCATGGGAGGCGAGGACGTTGTCCAACATCAGGATGTCTCCCTGCTGCCACGGGAAGCGGACGGCGGCCGCACGGTAGATGGCGCGGATCTCGTCCAACATCGACGTCGGGATGGGCGAGCCATCGCCGAAGATGACGTTGCGCGGCAGGTCGTCCGCCGCGAATTGAGACAGCAGGGCATCGCGCACCGCCGGCTCGAGGCTCGAAGGGTGGAAGATATGCGCGTGGTTGAACCAGACCGTGTCGCCGGTCGCCGGATGAACGGCCACCACCTGGCGCACCTGCCGCGTTCGCAGCCCCCCATCGGCCTTCCACTCGAAATCGATGCCCGATTTGCCGCAATAGGCTTCGACATCCGCCCGCTCGTTGGTCTGGAAGACCTCCTGCCAGGGGAGATCGAGGGTCTCGCCATAATTGCGCATGTACATCAGCTTCTTGCGCAGGAACTCTTCCTTGATCTCAGCGGGGATGAGGCTGAACACTCCGCGGTCGTCCACGATGGGAGTGGCGCCGCCGGTCTCGGCGGCGCGGACGCAGAAGAAAAAAATCCGCTCGGGCCACTGGTGAGAATAGGACATCTCATGGTGCAGCGGAATTTCCTGATGGGCCGGGAACTCCGTCGAGGTATATACGTTCCGGCCCACGGCGAGGCGCGGCGCCGCCCGCTCCTGATAATCGAGGAGGTTGGGCGAGAAGGCGCGAACGCACTGCTCAAACGCGGTGATGGAGTCGATCGGAAAGCCGCGGAACAGGATCGCGCCGTGCCGGAGCAGATCCTGCTCGAGAGTGGCGCGGCCCTCCTCGATCCACGAGGCGAGATGGACGCTTTCGACGCTCGGGGCCATCACGAGCGGAAAGCGCGTCTGTGGATCGAAAAACCCGGCCTTCACGAGGGCTTCACGCGACACCCTGACCGATTTGCGGCCGCTCGCGCCAAACCCGGAAGGCAGCTTCCGCCTGGGCTGTTCTCGATCCGCGTTCGTCGTCATACAGGATTCCCTTCCGCCATGGGGCGGAGATCATGGTGGCTGCAGGGCTCCGCCATCCCGACCACGACCTTGCGCGGACCGGTAAAAGGAGCGCGGCCGTGCGCCACCATCATGTTGTCGAGCATCAGCACGTCTCCCCTCTCCCAGGTAAACGTCATGGTCTCCGCACGATAGGCCCCACGCAGAGCCTCCATCACCTCCGGCTCGATGGGCTTGCCATCGCCGTAGTAGGTGTTGTTCGGTAGATCCTCTTCTGGGACTCCCGCCAGCAGCCCTTCGCGGATTGCGGGAGCCAACGTCGAGACGTGGAAGAACGTGGCATGATTGAACCAGACCTCCTCCCCCGTCCGCGGATGCCTGACGATCGCCGGCCGGACCTGCCGCGTCCGCAGCCGCTGCCCGCTCCTCCACTCGAGATCGATGTCTGATTTCTGGCAATAACGCTCCACCGCCTGCCGGTCCTCGGTCTGGAAGGCGTCCTGCCAGGAGAGCCCCAGCCCGGCACCGAAATTCCGGACGTAGGCGTACCCCTGTGCGGCGAACCGCTCCCGGATCCGCGGATCGATGCGCGCGAGAACCCGGCGGCAGTCGGCGATCGGCGTCTCACCGCCGCGCTCGGCCGGGGTGGCGCAGAGGAAATAGATCTTCAGCGGAAAATTGATGTTGTAGGACTGTTCGTTGTGGAGGAAGATGGTCTCTCGCTCCGGATAGTCCGTCGAGGTGTAGATCCTGCCGCTCACCGTGCTGCGCGGCGACGAGCGCTCGGTGTACTCGAGCGGAGCGCCCGAGGAGGAGGCGATGAAGCGCTCGAGCTCCTCGGCCGCGGCAATCCCGAAACCCCGGAAGAGCAGCCCGCCGTGCAGGCGTAGCTTCTCGTCGATGACGTCGCGGTTCTCTTCCGCCCACGCCACGAGATTGAGGCGCTCTACGGCGGGGCGGATGACAAGGGGGAGGCTCTGCCCGGGCCGCAGGTCCTGGCAGGTCGTGAGACTGTCCTTGGAGACGCTCAAGGCCTGCCGGCCTCTCGCGCCCCTCTCGGCGAAGCTGGGTCTCTTTGGCTGTAAAGGCTCCATGACCATCCTCTCCGGTCAGGCGCGCACGGCGGTGCGCCGAACCTCTCTCAATCGGCTCAGGTTTTCGATCCTTCTCTGCTGCAGGCTCTCGAGCCGTCCTTGCACATCGGCCTCCAGGAGCATGTCGCGCAACGTCCCGAGCCTCGTCTCGGGCCGTTCCGCCACGGCTGCGAGCGCCCGGTCGTAATGCGCCAGCCAGAGATCGACCGTCTCCGCCACCAGGATGTCGCGGTTGAACACACACGTCACCGACAGGTGGTCGTCGCGCTCGTTGACCTGCCACGAGAGATCGATGCGGGACGAGCTGTTGAGATTCACTCTGAAATCCACCTCAAGGCCGCCCGCGGTGATCCAGGTCTCCGGTCGCTCGTACATGAAAGAGGCAGCCGCCAGAGGGCTTCGGGCGGGATCGCGCCGCAGGCCGAGCTTCTTGACCAGACGGTTGAACGGATAGATCTGGTGGTCGGAGGCATCGAGCACCAGCCTTTTGGTCCTGGCGAGGTGATCGCTGAACGTCGGATCGTCCGCGGCCCGGCTATGGAGCGCCAGCAGGTTGAGGCAATAGCCGACGAGGTTGGATTTCGCCACGGCAGGCTGCTGCGCACCGTGGATCGCGACCACGAGGTCCGGCTGGCCGGTCAGGCCATGCAGCAGGGCGCTGTACGCGGCAAGGTGCACCATCAGGACCGTGCAATGCTGCTCCGCGCTCAGACGTTTCAACGCCTCGGCCAAGCCGGGGGTGAGCACTCTCGACCTGCGGCCGCCGCGATAGGTCTTGACCGCCGGACGCAGGCGGTCGGCCGGAAGCTCCAGGACCGGGACCCGATCCGCGAACTGCAGAAGCCAGAAGGCCTCGGCTTCCTCCATTGCGCCACTCTCCTCCAGGACGCGCTGCCATTCCACGTAATCGCTGTACCTCGCCACTGTCGGCAAGTGACAGACCTGTCCCTCGCAGCCTGCCTGGTAGAGGCTTCTGAGCTCGCTCGACAGGACGCCGAACGACCATCCGTCGATGACCAGGTGATGGGCGGTGAAGTGCGCGATGTGGTGATCCTGCGCCAGCCTGCCGACTCCGGCCCGCACCAGCGGACCGGCGGAGAGGTCGAAAATCTGGTCGCTCTCCCCGGCGAGCCAGCCCTGGACGGCAAGCTCGATCGCGCTCGCGGGCAGAGCGGGAAAATCGATCAGGGGAACCCTCAGCCGCAACGCGGGGTGGATTCTCTGCCGGAGCCCGTCGGTGCTCAGCGTCGTCCGCAGCGACTCGTGGCGATCGATCAGCGCTTGGAGGGCGCCGCGCAGCACGTCCAGGCGCAGCGGACCGCGGAAATGCAAAGAGAGGCTCTCGTTGAACGCACGGCAGGCTGCGGCGCCGGTCTGCGCCAGGGCCCACAGCCCCTGCTGGGCTTCCGTCGTCGGCAGGCTCCAGCGCTCCGCTCCTGGGGTGGATGTGAAGAAGCCGCCGGCCTGCAGCTCCGCCACGGCCGCCCGTACCGCGCGGACGATGTGCTGGAGGTCGGCCTCGGTGTGGGCTGTCGAGAGGAAGCAGGTCCGCCCCTCCCAAACATAGACCCCCTTCTCGGCGAGGTGATAGAAGAACAGATCGCTCCAGATCGCCTCGGCATCGAACTCGAACCGGAAGAGCGAGCCGAAGTGGGTCACCTGGATCGGCGCACCGGCCCGCGCGAAGACTTCGTTGAGCCGGGCGGCGAGCCTCGACGTCTTCTCGTTCAGCACCCGCTGCAGCTCCGGCCCCTCCGCCTTCATCCGGCGCAGCACGGCGCGGGCGGCAGCCATGGAGAGCGGATGCTTGCAGAACGTCCCGGCGAAGAACGTCTTGCCGGCCTGTGGGGACGAGTCGTCGCCAAAGCTCCACCCGCCGCCGTCGATCGCATCGAGGTAGGCGGACTTGCCGGCCACGACGCCGATGGGCATGCCGCCGCCGATGACCTTGCCGTACGTGGCGAGATCCGCCTGCACTCCGAACCAGGCCTGGGCACCTCCGGGATGGATGCGGAAGCCCGTGATCACCTCGTCGAAGATGAGGGTTGCGCCAGACCTTTCGGCGAGCCGCCGCAGAGCCTGGAGGAACTCCTGCGGCCGCAGGCCCGGACGGCGGCTCTGCACCGGCTCGACGAGAATCGCGGCCAGCTCGCCGGCCCGCCGCTCCAGAAGCTCGAGCGAAGAGGGCGTGGCATAGTCCAGGAGCAGCACGTCCTTGACCATGCCCGGCAGCACTCCCGGCGCGAGCGGCACCGAGACCGGTTCACCGTTCCGGGACAGACCCCGCGCCAGGGTGCCATCGAACGAGCCGTGGTAGGAACCGACGAAGCTGGCGATCTTTTCGCGGCCGGTCACTGCACGCGCCAGGCGCAGGGCCGTCATCACGGCCTCCGTCCCCGAGTTGCAGAACACCACCCGCTCCATCTGCGTCAGCTCGCTGATCAGCTCCGCCACCTCGCCCGCGAGATCCGATTGCGGGCCGATCTGGACCCCCCGGCGAAGCTGCTCTTCCAGAGCCCGGGTGATGAAGTCGGGGGAATGGCCGAACAGATTGACTCCAAAACCCATGGCCAGGTCCACGTACTCGTTGCTGTCGACGTCCTGGAAGCGGGAGCCGGCGGAGCTGCGGCCGACGATCGGATAGACGAGTTCCTTCCAGGCGAGCCGGAAGCCCACCGAGGCGCGGTTTTCGGCCAGCCGGGGACGGTGGAGCTGGGTCAGCCGCTTGGATTCCCGTGTTCGCTTCGTGTAGCGTTCGACGAGCTCCCGCAGATGCGCCTGCTGTCTGGAGCTCAGGTTCTCGGCAGGCTCCGCGGCGGCGGTTCGTATTGGAACGAACGGCTCGCGCACGGGCTCGGCCACAGGCACGGCAGCCACGGTCGGCGCCAGCGCGGGTTCGGACGGAAGCACACGGTCGAGGTAGCCCGCCACGGCGTCGATCGTGGTGAGCTCCTCGAGCAGCTGGGCGAGCGAGATCTTGACGCCGAAGCGCTCCCGGATGGCCTGGCTGGTCTGGATGAGGAGCAGCGAGTCGACGCCGACCTCGAGGAAGGACGTGTGCAGGTGGGCGTCGGAGATCTCGGCGCCGATCAGCCGCGCCACCAGGCTGCGCAAGGATTGCAGGATCTCCAGGCGGCGCGTGTCCCGCGGCTCGCTGGACTGCACCGCCGGCACCTCCACAGGCTCCTCGAGGCCTGCCGCAGCGGCGGCCGGGATGTGGCTCTCGCGAGCTTGCGCCGGAGGCTCCAGCCAGAAGCGTTGCCTTTCGAAAGGGTAGGTCGGCAGGCGCAGGCGCAGGCGGCGGGTCCCGTGAACCATGTCCCAATCTGGCTCCACGCCTGCGAGCCACAACCGGCCCAGAGCGCGCAACAGGCTCTCCTCGTCCGCCGCCCGCTCCCGCGGGTGCCGCATCGAGGCGATCACCAGGTCCGGGTCCCAATTCCCCTGCTGCCGCGCGAGAGTGCTCAACGAATTTCCCGGGCCGACCTCCAGCAGCACCCGCCCCGGCTCGCTCAGCAGCTCGTCCAGGCCCGCCGCGAAGCGCACGGTCTCGCGCAGATGGCGAACCCAGTACCGTGGATCGACCGCCTGTTCCGGTGTGATCCAGGTGCCCGTCAGATTCGACAGGTAAGGGAGGACCGGCGGCGCCAGCCGGACCTCTCGGACCATCTCGGAAAAGGCGTTCAGGATGGGATCCATCTGCGCCGAGTGGAAGGCATGCGATGTCTCGAGCAGCCGGCAGGCGATCCCGCTCTTGCCGAGCCGACTGACCAGGGACTTCACCGCATCCACGGGGCCCGAGACGACGCAGCGGTCGCGCCCATTGACGGACGCGAGCGAAAGCTCCGCTCCCAGCAACGAGACGATCTCGGCTTCCGGCAGCGGCACGGAGAGCATCGAGCCGCCCGCCATCCCCTGCATCAGCTCGCCTCGCAACGCGACCAGCGCCAGGGCATCCTCGAGCGACAGCACGCCCGCCAGGCAGGCCGCCGTGTATTCACCGAGGCTGTGACCGATCATGGCGCCGGGCCGCACTCCCCAGTCCAGCCAGAGCCGGGCCAGCGCGTACTCGACCACGAAGAGCGCCGGCTGGGTGATCGCAGTCTGCTTGAGGCGCTCCGCGGCTTCATCGCCGGCGATGCCGGGCGGATAGAGGACGCTGCGCAGATCGAAGCCGAGACGCGGACGCAAGAGCTCCGCACAGCGGTCGACCTCGGCCCGGAAGACCGGCTGCGAGGCGTACAGGTCCGCTCCCATGCCGGCGTGCTGCGCTCCCTGCCCGGGGAAGAGGAACGCCACGATGGGTGGCGACGGTCGGCTCGTTCCCGTGGCGACCCGCTTGTTGGACAGGAGCGCCTGGGCTGCCTCTCCCGCGTCCTGGCAGACAAGGGCCAGGCGGTGAGCAAAGCCGGCCCGCCCCACCTGCAGGGTGTAGGCGACGTCAGCGAGGTCGACGCCGGGATCGCGGCGCAGGAATTCGGCCAGATTGGAGGTTGCCGCCTCCAGAGCGGAGGGAGACCTGGCCGACAGGATCAGCAGCTGCATCCGCGACGACGCGGGCGGCCTCTCGACCCGGGCCTCCGGGGCCTCTTCCAAGACGACGTGCGCATTCGTGCCGCCGATGCCGAACGAGCTGACGCCCGCCCTCCGGGGATGGCCGTTCGATTCCCAGGCAGAAAGGGAGGTGTTGACGTAGAACGGGCTGTCGTCGAAATCGATTTCGGGGTTCGGACGCTCGAAATGCAGGCTGGGAGGCAGCTCGCGGTGACGCAGCGCCAGCACCGCCTTGATCAGACCCGCAATGCCCGCCGCCACGTCGAGATGGCCGAGATTCGTCTTCACCGATCCGAGCGCGCAAAAGTGGCGTTTGCGCGTCGCCGAGCGGAAGACCTGGGTCAACGCGCTCACCTCGATCGGATCTCCCAGGGCGGTGCCCGTGCCATGCGCCTCGACATAGCTCACCGATCCCGGATCGACTCCCGCCACCGCCAGGGCCTCGCTGATGACCCGCGCCTGCCCGTCCACGCTCGGGGCGGTGAAGCCGGCCTTCGCAGACCCGTCGTTGTTGATCGCCGAGCCCTTGATCACCGCCTCGATCCGGTCGCCGTCCGCCAGCGCATCCTCCAACCGTTTCAGCACCACGATCGCCACCCCGGAGCCGGGCACCGTCCCGCCGGCCTGCGCATCGAAGGCCCGGCAGTGGCCATCCGGGGAGAGGACCCCTCCCTCGGCGTAGAGATAACCTCCCTGCGACACCGAGATCGCGGCCCCCCCGGCCAGCGCCATGTCGCACTCGCCGTTGAGCAGGCTCTGGCAGGCCAGGTGCACCGCCACCAGCGACGTGGAGCAGGCGCTCTGGACGCAGACGCTGGGCCCGCGCAGATTCAGGCGGTAGGCGGTCTGCGTGGCCAGGAAGTCCTTGTCGTTGAGGATGAATGCCTGGAAGTGGCCGACGGATCGGCTGAGCCGCCGGATCTCCGCCAGGTTCTGCAGCAGGTAGCTGTTCAAAGCCGCGCCCGCGTAGACGCCGACCGCTCCTCGAATGCGCTGGGGATCGCACCCGGCAGACTCCAGGGCCTCCCAGGCGAATTCGAGAAAGAGGCGATGCTGCGGGTCCATGATCTGCGCGAGGACCGGAGGAATTCCGAAAAAGGCCGCGTCGAACAGATCAGCCCCGGCGAGCACACCGCCCGCCCTGACCAGATTTTCCACACCGAGCTGGTCCGCGGGCAGACCGGCGGCTACCGCCTCCTCGTCCGTAAGAAACGAGATCGATTCCACCCCGTCGCGCAGGTTCTGCCAGAGCTCGTCGATGCTTCCGGCGCCGGGAAAGCGTCCGGCCATGCCGATGATCGCGATTTCGTTTCCTCGCCCGGTCAGCTCGGTTCCGTCCATATCCTGCTCTTCTCCTACGCTCCCGCGACCTGACGGCTGCGGCGGTGCGAACGCCTCTTCTCGAGGGATGCCTTGCGCATTTCGGCCCGCTGCTGCCCCTGGGCCGGCGCGGCCTGCTGCTCTCTCTGCCCCCGCTCGAGGAAGGCGGCGAACGAGCTCACGGTCGGGAAACGGAACATTTCCACGATCGGGATCGGGCGGGCGAAGGCCTCGCTCATCCGGGTCTGGATCTCGACGGTGAGCAACGAGTGCCCGCCCAGATCGAAGAAGTTGTCGTGGATCCCGATCTGTTCGATCCCCAGCACCTCGCGCCAGATCTCCAGGACTTCCAGCTCGAGCTGGTTGGTGGGGGGCACGAGCGCCGCCGCCCGTGCCCGCGACGGATCGGGCAGAGCGCGGCGGTCCACCTTGCCGTTCGGGGTGAGCGGCAGGGCCGTCAGCCTCTCGAAGTGCGCCGGGACCATGTGCTTCGGCAGCACGGTCGAGAGGAAGTCGCGCAGCTCATCGGCGGCCGGCGCCTCCCCGGGCCGCGGCACGACGTAGGCCACCAGGAGCCGTTCAGACAGGTGCTCGCCGCGCAGCGCCACCACGGCCTCCGCGACCCTCTCGTGCTGCCTCAGCCGGACCTCGATCTCTCCCAGCTCGATGCGGAAGCCGCGCAGCTTCACCTGATGGTCGATGCGGCCGAGGAACTCGATCCGCCCATCCGGCAGGTGGCGCGCGAGGTCTCCTGTCCGGTAGAGCCGGCCGCTCGGCAAGCTGCTCAGGGGATCGGGAACGAAGCGGTCGGCCGTCAGCTCCGGCCGGCCCCGATAGCCCCTCCCGACGCCGCTGCCGCCGATGTACAGCTCACCCGGTACACCGGTGGGGACCGGCTGGAGGTATGGGTCGAGCAGGCAGGCACGGGTGTTCGCGATCGGCCTGCCGATGGCGATCCCACGCTCGCCGTGCCTCACCTCGTCGATCATCGACCAGATCGTGGTCTCGGTCGGACCGTAGAGGTTCCACACGCAGGCGCTGCGGGAGAGAAGGCGGTCCGCGAGGGCCCGCGGCAGGGCCTCGCCGCCACAGAGGGCGCGCAGGCCATCCCCTCCCTGCCAGCCGGCGCTCAGCAGGAGCTGCCACGTCGCCGGAGTGCCCTGGAGGACAGTGACCTCGGAGCTGTTGAGCTGCTGCAGCAGACGCGCGCCGTCGGCCGCCACCTCCCCGCTCACGAGGATCAGCGTCCCCCCGGTGATCAGCGGCAGGAAGAGCTCCAGAGCCGCGATGTCGAACGAGAGAGAGGTCACGGCGAGCAGGGAGTCGCCGGTGTCGAAACCGGGCCGCTCCAACATCGAGGCCAGGAAGTTGACGAGGGCGCCATGCGGGATCTGCACGCCCTTGGGGCGGCCTGTCGAGCCGGAGGTATAGATCAGATAGGCGAGGCTCAGGGTCGTCGCGCCGCTCTCCGGGTTGGCCACGGCGGCCAGCGGGGCAGTGCTACGGTGCATGTCGAGGCGGACGATCTCGGCTCGGATGCCGGGGAAGAGGCCGGCGAGTCGCGACTGGGTCAGGAGGAGCGGCGCCGCCGAGTCCTCCAGCATGTACAGCAGCCGCTCCTGCGGATAGGACGGATCGAGGGGGACGTAGGCGCCGCCGGCCTTGAGGATGGCGAGCAACCCCACAACCATGTCGATGCCGCGCTCGAGGCAGAGCCCCACCCGGACTTCCGGCCCCACGCCCAGGTCGAGAAGCCGGTACGCCAGGCGGTTGGCCCGCTGGTTGAGCTCTCCGAAGGTCAGGCTCTCCGTTTCAAAGATCACGGCCACTGCTTCCGGGGACTGCGCCGCGCGGGCCTCGAACCAGCGGTGGACGCAGGGCTCCTCCGCGGGAGCGTCCACC
Source organism: Acidobacteriota bacterium (assembly GCA_034667225.1). Lineage (GTDB taxonomy): Bacteria > Acidobacteriota > Thermoanaerobaculia > Multivoradales > UBA5704 > DATMER01. The sequence continues at coordinate 66,606 of JAXDKG010000040.1, read as the reverse complement.
CGCATATCGTTCCACTCCACGAGCAGCTGCTGGCGCTCGCTCCCTGCGAGGATCGGGAGGTCGCGCAGGCGGCGGCCGGGATCACCCAGCGCCGCGCCGAGCAACGCGCCGAAGTGGCCGATCATCCGCTCGATCGTCGTGCTCTCGAACAGATCCGTGCTGTATTCGATCGAGCCGACGAGCTCCGAGCTACCCTCGCTCTCGGAGAAGAGCAGCGTCAGGTCGAACTTCGACGTTCCGCTCTCGAAGGGCAGGAACTCGGCGGTCACTACCTGGAGAGGCAGTGTCCGCACCGGAGTGTTCTGCAGGTTGAGCAGAACCTGGAACAGCGGCGTGTGGCTCAGGCTCCGGTCGGGCTTCAGCTCGTCGACCAGCTTCTCGAACGGCAGGTCCTGGTGGGCGTAGGCGTCCATGGCGGTCTCGCGCACCCGCTCCAGCAGATCGGAGAAGCTGGGGGCGCCGCGGAGATCGTTGCGCAGCACCAGGGTGTTCACGAACAGCCCGATGAGCTCCTCGGTCTCCTTGCGGTTCCGGCCGGCCATCGGCGTGCCGATGCTCAGGTCTTCCTGGCCGGTGTAACGCAACAGCAGCGTCTGGAAGCCGGCGAGCAGGACCATGAAAAGCGTGGCCTCCCATTCGCGGCTCCTCTCCCGCACGACCGTGGAGAGCGCCGCCGGCAGCGCGAAGCTCCGGGTCGCGCCGTGCAGGGAGAGGATGGCCGGACGCGAATGGTCGGTAGGCAGCTCCAGGACCGGCGGCGCGCCCGCCAGCCGCCGCTTCCAGTGCGCCACCTCGCCGTCCAGCACCTCTCCGCTGAGCCACTCCCGCTGCCAGTGCGCATAATCGCCATACTGGATGGCGAGCTCGGGAAGAGGAGAGGGACGACCCTCCGCGAAGGCCTCGTAGAGCGCCACGAGCTCGCGGCTGAACAGGCCGATCGACCACGCATCGCTGACGATGTGATGGGTGGTCACGACCAGCACGTGCTCGCTCTCGGCTAGGCGGAGCAGCCCCGCCCGGAGCAGCTGCCCGCTGGTCAAATCGAAGGGATATTGCGCCTCGGCCGCGATCAGCCGCTCGGCTTGCGCCTGCCGCTCCGCGGGAGCCAGCGCGCGGAGGTCCACGACCCGGAGCGCCACCTCCTGCGCGGGGGCGACGACCTGGACCGGGCGCCCGCCTCGGGCAAGGAAGACCGAACGCAGACTCTCGTGACGCCGCACGATCTCGGTGAAGCAGCGCGCGAGGACTGCGACGTCGAGCCGGCCGGTCATGCGCAGCGCGACTGGGACGTTGTAGGCCGAGCTACCCGGCGCCAGCCGGTCGAGGAACCAGAGGCGCTGCTGGGCGAACGACAGGGGGAGGTCTCTGTCCCGGGGCACCGGCCGCAGCGGAGATGCCTGAGGCCCCCGCGGCGCCTTCGGCGCCTGGTCGATCTCCCGGGCCAGCTCCGCCAGCACGGGCTTCTCGAAAAGGGTCCGCAGCGGCAGCTCCATCCGGAAGGTCTCGCGCACCCGGGAGAGGACCTGGGTCGCCAGGAGCGAGTGGCCGCCCAGAGCGAAGAAGTTGTCCCTGGCGCCGATGCGCTCGATCTCGAGGACCTCGGACCAGATCTTCGCCAGGGCCTCCTCGGTCGCAGTACGGGGAGCGACGAAGCCCTCCGCCTGCTCCGGCCGGGCGGCCCCGGGATCGGGCAGCACGCGGCGATCCACCTTGCCGTGAGCGGTGAGCGGGATCGCGTCGAGCAGGACGAAGGCCGCGGGCACCATGTAGGAGGGGAGCTTGGCATCCAGATGAGCGCGCAGCTCGGGGACGATGTGCTGCGCGAGCTTGCCGCGCAGCGGGTCGTTCGTCCAGCGGTCCCAGGGACCGTCCAGCGGCGTCTCGTCCGGTAGGGCGAAGCCGCCGGGCAAGGAGGCCCCGGACTGCCGGAACACGACCTCGTACCGCCCCTCCGGGCCGGGCTGGGCCCAGCTCAGCTCGACTTCATAGCCCGCCTGCCGGCCGAGTTCATGGAAGTCCTCCGGGTCGACACCCTGGCGGCCGAGACGGTGAATCCGGCCCCGCAGCTCTCCGGCGGTTGTGACGGTTGCGCTCTCGTCCTCCTCGAAGGCCAGCGTGGCGGCGAGCACCGCTTCCGCGAGCCGCGCGTTCGGCACCCGCCGCAAGGCGAGCACCTCGGGGCTCGTCTCCGACAGCGACCGCCGGACCGCGTCGAGGTCCAGCCCCTCGCGCTCCCAGTCCAGCCAGGAGAGGGCGGCGGCCGGCATGGCCGGCTCCCCCACCGCGAGGAGGACCTGGTAGCGGAACTGGACCAGCTCGTTGTCGGCCCGGCCCCGCTTGGGCCGGATGATCACCCGCCGGATGCGCGGCAGGCGCTCCCGGAGGGCCTGGAAGAACGCGGGATCAATGACCAGCTCGCTCTCGTGCAGAGTCTGGAACTGGATCTGCTGGCGCAGCTGCTCGAGCGGCAACGCATCCGGGGCCCGACACAGCTCCACGGCGGCATGGAAGGCCCCGAGCAACGGCTTGCTGCGCACGTCGCCGACGAAGACGAAGCCGCCGTCCGCGACGGCCGCGACCGCGCCCTCCAGCACTCCGGCAAGGTACTCGGCGCTCGGGAAGTACTGGACGACCGAATTGAGGATCACCAGGTCGAAGGAGCCCCTCTCGATCCCCGAGAAATCATCGGCCAGCCGCTGCTCGAGCTCCACCTGGGGCAGCCGGGCACCGAGCGAGCGGCGTACCCGCGCCAGGGCCGACGTCGAGAGATCGGTCCCGCGGTACAGAGAGCAGGAGGGAGCGATGCGGTGGAGCAGGAGACCCGTACCGCAGCCGATCTCAAGCACCCGCCCCCAGGTCAGGGCCAGGATCTCGTCGACCGTGCTCTCCACCCACTCGCGCATCTCCTCGGCGGGGATCGGCTCACCCGTGTAGCTGCTGTCCCAGCCGACGATGTCGAAGGTGGCGTCCTCGCCGCTGCCCCCGCGCGCGTAGATCTCGTCGTAGAGCGCCTGCCACTCGACGACCTGCTCGTCGAGCGCCGCCGCCGGCGCACCCTCCAGCGGCCGATCCGGGCTCGGAAGGACATAGGCGACCAGCCGCGGCAGGCCGGAGGCGTCCTGCCGGGCCAGGACCACGGACTGGAGGACCTGGGGATGGGAGGAGAGCACCGCCTCGATCTCCCCCAGCTCGATGCGGAAGCCGCGGATCTTCACCTGATGGTCGATGCGGCCGAGGTACTCGATCTCGCCGTCCACCCGACGCCGGGCGAGGTCTCCGGTCCGGTAGAGCCGGCCTCCCGGCCGGGCGCCGAACGGGTCGGGGACGAAGCGTGCCGCGGTCAGATCCGGCCGGCACAGATATCCGCGCGACAGCCCGGCGCCGCCGACATACATCTCTCCGGGCACTCCGACCGGCACCGGCTGCTGCCAGGCATCGAGCAGATGCACGCTGAGATCGGGGATCGGGACACCGATCGCGCTCCCCGCATCAGGCCCGAGATCCTCCGCCTCCAGCGCCCGGTAGGTCACGTGCACCGTGGTTTCGGTGATCCCGTACATGTTGACCAGGACGGGCGCGCGGTACCCGTAGTGGGCGCACCACGGTCGGAGAGCATGGAGGTCAAGGGCCTCGCCGCCGAAGACGACCACGCGCAAGGCGAGATCGTCACGGAAGCCGCCGGCCTCCCCGAGCAGGATGAGCTGCTGGAAGGCGGAGGGTGTCTGGCTGAGCACCGTCACTCCCTCCGTCGCGAGCATCCTCATGAAGGCCTCTGGCGAGCGGCTCACCTCGAAGGGCACGACGACGAGCTGGCCGCCGTAGCCCAGCGCGCCCCAGATCTCCCACACCGAGAAGTCGAAGGCATAAGAGTGGAACAGCGTCCAGACATCGCCGGGACCGAAGTGGAACCACTCCTCGGTCGCCGCGAAGAGCCGGGCCGCGTTGGCGTGCGTCACGGCGACACCCTTGGGCACTCCCGTGGAGCCCGAGGTGTAGATGACATAGGCTAGGTGGCCGGCCTCCACCGCGACGCCGGGGTCGCTCCCGGCTTCGCGCGCGATGGTGTCGCGGTCGCCGTCCAGAGAGAGGATGCGCACGCCCGGGGAGAGCGGCTCGGGCAGGCTCCCGCGGACGCGCTCCTGGATCAGCACGACCGGCGCACCGGCGTCCTCCAGCATGAAGGCGAGGCGGTCCCTGGGGTAGGCGGGATCGAGCGGCAGATAGGCACCGCCGGCCTTGAGAATCCCCAGCAGGCCGACGACCATCTCCAGAGAGCGCTCGACGCAGAGCCCGACCAGCACCTCGGGGCCCACGCCCAGGCGCCGCAGCGCCCGCGCCACCTGGTTCGCCCGCCGGTCGAGCTCTTCGTAGGTGAGCTGGTCGAGCTCGTGGATCACTGCCGGAGCGTGCGGCGTCCTCGCGGCCTGCCGCGCGAAACGGATGTGGAGCGGCTCGTCTGCCGAAGCATCGACCAGGGTGTTCCACTCGAGCAACTGCTGCCGCTCGGCCACATCGAGGAGGTCCAGCTCGCGAGGGTTGCGCTCGGGGCCTGCCATGGCGGACTCGAGGAGCACCTCGAGGTGCCGCCGCAGCCGCAGCATGGTCGACCTCTCGAACAGGTCGCTGTTGTACTCCAGCGTGCCGTGGATCTCCTCGCCGGCCTCCCAGAGAAACAGCGTTAGATCGAACTTGGACGTCCCCGTATCCACGCCGCCGCCGGCCAGATGGCTGACCGTCAACCCGGGCAGGCTCGCCGCCCGGTGCGGGAAGTTCTCGAACCCGAGCATGACCTGGCAGAGGGGGTTGCGGCTGAGGTCGCGCTCGAGGTGCAGGCTCTCCACCACCCTCTCGAAGGGGACGTCCTGGTGAGAGTAGGCGTCCAGGGACGTCTCGCGGATCTGGCCGACCAGCCGTCCGAAGGTGGGAGCCGCCGCGAGATCTGCCCGCAGCGCCAGGAGGTTGACGAAGAACCCGATCAGATCTTCGATCTCCTCCCGGTTGCGGTTGGCGCTGGCGGAGCCGACCAGCAGGTCCTGCTGTCCCGAGTAGCGCGACAGCAGGGTGTCGAACCCGGCGAGCGTCGTCATGGCGAGGGTCGCCCGCTGCCCGCGGCTGAAGCTGCGCAGAGCCTCGCCGAGCGGGGCCGGCAGGACGAGAGGCAGCCACCCGCCGCGGAACGATTCGATGCTGGGCCGCGGGCGGTCGGTTGGCAGGTCGAGGACCTTCGGACCATCCTCGAGCTTCCGCACCCAGTAGGCTAGCTGCCCTTCCACTTCGCCGCTGAGCCAGTCCCGTTGCCAGACCGCGAAATCGGCGTATTGGACCGGCAGCTCGGGGAGGGGCGAAGGCTGCCCTTGCGCGAACGCTCCATAGAGGACCGAAAGCTCGCGGCCGAAGATCCCGATCGACCAGCCGTCCGCCACGATATGGTGCACGTTGAGCATCAGGGCATGCTCTTCCTCGCCGAGGCGCGCCAGGGTCACGCGCACCAGGGGACCCCGCTCCAGGTCGAACGGGCGCCGCGACTCGGCGAGCGAGAGCTGCGCCAGCTCGGCGTCGCGCAAGGGCTCCGGCAGGCCCGCGAGGTCGACGATCGGCAAGGTGAGCTGCAGGTGAGGATGGATCACCTGCCGCGGCAACCCTTCGACGACGCGGAAGGTCGTCCGCAGGGCTTCGTGGCGGCGCACGATCTCGGAGAAGGCGCGCCGCAGGGAGGGCACCTGCAGCGGACCGCTCACCCCGAGACGGGTGTACATGTTGTAGAAGGGGTTGTCGGCCACCAGGCGATGGATGAACCAGAGCCGCTGCTGGGCGAAGGACAGCGGCAGATCCCCGTCACGCGGAACCGGCCGGATCGGCGAGCCGGCGCCGCCCAGCGCCTCGCGGCGCCTGCGCTCGATGGCCTCGGCCTGTGCCGCCAGGGTCGGCCTCTCGAAGAGGCCGCGCAGCGGCAGCTCGACTCCGAAGACCTGCCTTACGCGGGAAACGATCTGGGTGGCTAGGAGCGAATGCCCCCCGAGCTCGAAGAAGTCCTCGTGGAGACCGACCTCCGGGACACCGAGGACCTGAGCCCAGAGACCGGCGAGGATTTCCTGGGTCGGAGTGCGCACCGCCTCTGCCAGGCTCACGCGGCTCTGCCGCGGCGCCGGCGCAGGCAGCGCCCGTCGATCGATCTTGCCGCTGGGCGTCAGGGGGAAGGCCGAAAGCGTCACGAACGCGGAGGGCACCATGAAATCCGGCAACGTGCGCCCGGCGAGCTCGCGCAACGCCGCGAGATCGATCGCGCTCCCCTCCTCCACCCGCAGGTAGGCTACCAGCCGCGCATCGCTGGGAGAGTCCTCGCGCGCCATCACCACCGCGCCGCGCATGCCGGGGAAGGCGCCGAGCGCCGCCTCTACCTCGCCCAGCTCGATGCGGAAGCCACGGATCTTCACCTGATGGTCGATGCGGCCGAGGAACTCGATCACGCCGTCGGGCAGGAGCCGGCTGAGGTCGCCCGTCCGGTAGAGGCGCGCTCCCGGCTCCTCGCTCCAGGGGTCTGGAACGAACTTCTCGGCGGTGAGATCCGGGCGCCCGAGATAGCCGCGGCCCAGGCCGAGGCCGCCGATCAGCAGCTCGCCTGGAGCCCCGAGCGGAGCCGGATGGAGGTCGCGGTCTGCGAGGTGGATCCGGAGGTTCGAGATCGGCCGGCCGATCGGCACGAAGCCGAGGGAGAGGCCGGACCGGCAGGGCCAGAAGGTGACGTCCACCGCCGCCTCCGTAGGCCCGTAGAGGTTGTGCAGCTCGGCCGGGAGCAGCTCGCAGAACCGCTCCTGGAGATCGAAGGGGAGGGCCTCGCCGCTGCAGATCACCCGCCGCAGGCTGCCGCATGCCTCCAACCCGGGCACCTCCAGGAAGGCCCGCAGCAGCGAGGGAACGAAGTGGAGCGTGGAGATCCGCTCCTGGGCGATGAGCTCGACCAGGGCTCGAGGATCGCGGTGCGCTCCCGGCGGCGCCATCACCAGCGTGGCCCCGGTCAGCAGCGGCCAGAAGAGCTCCCACACCGAGACGTCGAAGCTGAAGGGCGTCTTCTGCAGGACCCGCTCGCCGGCGGCGAGGCCATAGGCATGCTGCATCCAGTCCAGGCGGTTGACGATCGCGCGGTGGGAGTTCATCGCCCCCTTGGGCTTTCCCGTCGAGCCTGAGGTGTAAATGACATAGGCCAGATTGTCCGAAGCCGTCCGGGACCGCGGCCGCGTGCCCTCGGCTCCGCGCCGGCCAAGAGCGTCATCCAGCAGGACGATCTTCGCCTCCCCTTCCGGGAGCCGCTCCAGCCACTTGCGCTGCACGAGGAGCACCGGCGCACGGGAATCTTCCACCATGTGCCACAGCCGCTCCCGGGGGTACTCCGGATCGAGCGGCACGTAGGCGCCGCCCGCCTTGAGGATCGCCAGGAGGCCCACCACCATGTCCAGAGAGCGCTCGGCGCAGATCCCCACCCGGACTTCCGGCCCGACCCCGAGCGACTCCAGAGAACAGGCCAGCCGCTCGGCGCGTGCGTCCAGCTCGCGGTAGGTCAACCGCTCGCCGCCGCGGACCACCGCCAGCGCCCAGGGCGTGCGGGCGGCCTGGGATTCGATCAGCTCGTGCAGGCAGGCATCACTCGGCAGCGACCGTGCCGTATCGTTCCACTCCGCAACGAGCTGATGCCACTCCGCCGGGGCGAGCGCCGGGAGATCTTCGAGGCGCTGCTCGGCGTGGGCCGGCAGGGCCTGGAGCAAGGCGCCGAGATGCTGCAGCCGGCGGGCGATGGCCGCCGCGTCGAACAGCCGGCGGTGGTAGAAGATCTTGAGGCTCAGGGAGGCGCCGGGGACGGCGAGCAGCGTGATCGGGTAGTTCGTTGGTTCGCTGAAGCGGACGTCGCCCAGCCGCAAAATCTGCGCCTGCTCCCGCAGCGCCGCATCCAGGGGGTAGTTCTGAAACACCAGCAGGCTGTCGAACAGGGCCTGCCCCCGCGGTACCTCGCTCCACCCCTGGATGGCAACGAGCGGGGTGTATTCGTACTGCCGCACCTCCACCTGCCGCGCCTGCACCTCCCGCAGCCAGGCGGCCACGGGCGCCTCGGGCGGCAGTGCGACCCGCAGCGGCAGGGTATTGATGAAGACTCCGATCATCTCGTCGACTGTCGGCAGGTCCGCCGGCCGGCCGGACGAGACGATCCCGAAGACCACGTCGCGCAGGCCGCTGTACCGGCTGAGCAGCAGAGCCCAGGCACCCTGGACCAGGGTGCTCGGCGTGATCTGGTGCTGGCGCGCCAGGGCATAAAGGGCAGAGGTCTCGGCGGCTCCGAGCCTCAGCTCCTGCTCCCCTTGCGAATCCTCGCCGGCGAGCACCCGCTCGACGGATACCGGGGTCGGAGCCTCGAACCCCTGCAGCGCGCTACGCCAGAAGCCCTCGGCAGCTTCGAGGCTCTGCCGGTCCAGCCAGGCGATGTAGGAGCTGAACGGCCGCGCCTGAACCGCGGAAGCGTCGCCTCGGGCCGAGCTGTTATAGGTGCCGAAGACGTCGCGCACGAGCCGGGAGACCGACCAGCCGTCCAGGATCAGGTGGTGGAAGCTCCAGACGAGCTGATGGTCGCTGTCGCTCAATCGGATCAGCGTCAGGCGCATCAGAGGCGCCCGCGCGAGCTCGAACCCCTGCTCCCGGTCGACGCGGAGGAACGACTCCAGGCGCTCCTGCTGCCGCTCCCGCGGCTCCCCTCTCCAATCGAGGAACGCCAGATGCACCTCGGCCCGTTTTGCGACGACCTGCACCGGTTCCTCCAGTCCCATCCAGAAGAAGGCGGTGCGCAGCATCGGCTGGCGGTCGGCCGCTCTCTGCCAGGCCTGCAGGAACCCTTCGGCGTCGAGCTCTCCTTGGAGCGTGCACAGGAGCTGCCGGAAGTAGACGTCCGACTCCGGGTCACGCAGCGCGTGGAAGAGCATCCCCTGCTGCAGCGGCGACAGCCGGTAGATGTCCTCGATGCCGGAGATCGCTTCCGCGATGCGGTCGAGGCCCGGCTGGTCGAGACGGGCGAGCGGAAAATCGGAAGGGGTGAAGCCTCCGGCCTGGGCCGATCGGCAGTGCCCGATCAGAGAGCGTAGAGCCTCGGCCGTCTCCCGGGCCAGACGCTCGACCGTCTCCCGGCGGTGGAGATTGGCGCTGTAGGTCCATTTGAAGTGCAGCCTGCCCGCGGCGACATGGGCATCGATCTCGAGCAGGTGTGGCCGGCGCTGCACCGGGGCCTGCCCGGGACCGGCCGGTTCGGTGCCGGGCACGAACGGCGAGGACGGATCGAGCACCCGGTCGAGCTGGCCCAGGTAGTTGAAGCTCACCTGCGGCTGCGGCAGGGATGCCAGGCCGTCCTCTCCGGCCAGGTACCGCAGCACTCCGTAGCCGATGCCGTGGCGCGGGATGGCACGCAGCTGCTCCTTGACCGCCTTCAGCTCCTGCCCCGGGCCGGAGCGCTCGCCGAGAGAGAGGCGGATCGGGAAGATGCTGGTGAGCCAGCCCACCGTGCGCGAAAGGTCGATGTCCTCGAAGAGGTCCTCGCGCCCGTGCCCTTCGAGGTGGATGAGCAGGGAGGGCACGCCGGTCCAACGGGTGAACGCCTGGGTCAGTGCGGTGAGCAGGAGGTCATTGATCTGCGTGCGGTACACCCGGTAGACATCGTGGAGCAGCGCCGCGCTCTCATCCACTCCCAGCGAGACACGCACGGTGCGCTCCGAGCCGACCGTGTTCGCGCCGCCCGGGCCATCGACCGGGAGAGGGACGTCCCGGTGCGGCAGAGCCGACCAGAAGGCGCGCTCCGCAGCCAGCTCCGGTGAGCGCGCATGTTCCACCAAGCGTTCCGCCCACAGCTTGAAGGAGGAGGTTTTGGCCGGCAGCTCGACGCTCTGGCCGCGCGCGAGCTGTCCGAAGGCGGTCTCCAGGTCCGCGAGCAGGATGCGCCAGGAAACCCCGTCCACGACCAGATGGTGGATCGCGATCAGCAGCCGGCCGGGCCGTTGCGCGCCGCGGTCGAACAGGGCGAACCGCAGCACGGGCCCCCTCCCCAGATCGAGGCTCCGTTGCACCGGTGCGACGGCCGCCGCGAGCGCGGTCTCATGCGCATCCGGCGGCAGCGCCGAGTGATCCACCAGAATCAAGGGAACGTCCGCATCGGGTCCGAGACCGGTCTGCCGCCAGCCGGACGCGGACCGTTCGAAGCGGAGGCGCAGGGCGTCGTGATGCAGGAGCAGAGCCTGCACGGCCTGCTCGACGCGCTGGACGGGCGGGGTCGGGAGCGTCTCCAGCAGCAGGGCCTGGTTGTAGTGCTGCGGCTCCTCGAGATCCTGCTCGAAGAACCATCGCTGCACCGGGACCAGAGGGACCGGACCGGTGACGGCTTCCTGCCCGGGCCGGACCGTCCGCTGGCCGCTCACCACCGCGGCGAGCTGGGCGATGGTCGGGTTCTGGTACACCTGGCGGGGGGTCAGGCGGAGGCCCGCCTGATTGGCCTGGGAGACGAGCTGGATGATCAGGATCGAGTCGCCGCCGATTTCGAAGAGATTGTCATGGATGCCCACGCTCTCGATCCCGAGCAGGTTCGACCAGAGGTCCGCCAAGAGCTGCTCCACCGGCGTCTGCGGAGCCACCAGGTCGGTGGGCAGGTCGGGCCGTACCCCCTCGGGAGAGGGCAGGGCCTTGCGGTCGATCTTGCCATTGGCGTTGAGCGGCAGCGAGGGCAGGATCATCAGGACCGCCGGCACCATGTAGTCGGGCAGCACCCCCTTGAGGAAGGCGCGGAGCTCGGGGCCCAGCCGCGCCTCCATGCTCTCGTGGCGGGTGACATTGGCGTAATGCCACCAGGGACGCGCCACGACCTTGCGCCGCGGCAGGGGCGCGAAACGCGCGTCCCTGCCGCGCCTCGTCAACAGCACATCGCAGGCCCCCAGAGGATCGACCTCCGACCAGCAGATCTGGACTTCGTAAGGCAGCTCCCGGCCGAGCTCCCAGAAGTCCGCCGGCTCGACGGCCCCGCCTTCACCGCGCTCCGCCAGGGCCTGCCGCAGGTCCCGGGCAGTGCTCCGTCCATCGGCGCTGCGCAGCAGCTCCACGGCCGCGATTTCCTCGACGACGCGGGCGTTCGGCACTCCCGCGAGCCCCAGGACGTCGGGCTCGGTCTCGGCCAGCAGCTCGCGCAGCGCCGCGACGGTCATCCCGCTGGCGCGCCAGTCCGTCCAGTCCTGCGCGGCCTCGCGCGGCTCCGTGGGGCCGATCCGCAGCGCCACGTCGTAGCGGAACCGGGTCAGCTCGTTGCGTGAGCGGCCGCCCTTGATCTCGATCCTCACCTCCGCGATCTGCGGCATCCGCTGTTGCAGGGCGAGAAACAGGTCGGGGTCAACCGCCAGCTCCTTGTCATGCGTCCGGTGCCACTGCGCACGCTGCCGCAGCTGGGCGAGAGGCAGGTCGTCGGGGGCCCGGTAGAGCTGGACGGAGGTGTGGAACGCCTCATGCAGCGGCAGGCTGCGCAGGTCTCCGATGTAGAACGTGCCGCCGGGCGCCACGCGCCGGAGCGCCGCCTCGATGACACGCATCAGATATTCGACGCTCGGGAAGTACTGCACCACCTCGTTGAGGATGACCGTGTCGTAGACCCCGGCTTCGAGGGTGTCGAGCTCGTCTCCGGCGCAATGCAGGAGGGTGACCGCGGGGAGCTGCCTCCCCTCCACTTGGCGCCACAGCCTTTCGATCACCTCGCCGGAGATGTCGGTGCCGCAGTAGGACTCCACCTGGGGGGCGATCCGGAGCAGCAGCAGACCGGTCCCGCAGCCGATCTCGAGCACCCGCCGCGGCTGCAGCTCCAGGATGCGCTCCACCGAGTCCTCGAAGCATTCGACGATCTCCTCCGCGGGCAGCGGTCCGCCGGTGTAGCTGCTGACCCAGGCCCGGAGGTTGATCCCAGAGTCGACCTCGGACACCACCTCATCGCGATAGACGTCGTCAAAGATCGCCTGCCAGGAAGCGGTCTCCGCCCGCAGGTCGGCCACCTCCCCGGGGTCCTGCTCGGCGGGCACCAGGTAGGCCACCAGCCGGCTGTCGCCGCGCCCGCTCTCCCAGACGATGGTGACCGCTTCGCGGACGGCAGGGTGCTGGAGCAGGGCGGCTTCGATCTCCCCCAGCTCGATGCGGAACCCACGGACCTTCACCTGGTGGTCGACGCGCCCGCGGAACTCAAGCTCGCCGTTCGCCAGGTGGCGTCCCCTGTCCCCTGTCCAGTAGAGGCGGGCGCCGGGGCTGGTCGCGAACGGGTCCGGGATGAACGACGCCGCCGTCCTGACAGGGTCGCCGAGATACCCGCGGCCGATGCCCGCCCCGCCGACGAAGATCCCACCGATCGTCCCTATCGGCAGAGGCCGGAGGTCGCCTCCGAGCACATAGATGCGCAGGTTCGGAAGCGGACGGCCGATGGGCGTGCGGACGGTGCCGGCCGCAAGGGGGCGGTGGATGACCTGGTGCGTCACGTCGTCCGAGCACTCGGTAGGACCGTAGGCGTTGATCAGCGACACATGGGGATAGCTCTCCAGCCAACGCTGGCAAAGGTCGGGCGGCAACGGCTCGCCATTGGGGATCAGCCAGCGCAGGGAGGCCAGCTGCGGCCGGGCCGGACCGCGGCTCTCGATCTCATCGAGGAACAGGCGCATCAGCGAGGGGACGGTCTCGAGGATCGTGATCCCCCGTTCCTCCGTCCAGTCGAGCAACAGGGCGGGATCGTGCATGATGTCGTCGCTGGCGATCTCCACGCGACCGCCGACCAGGAGCGCGGCGAAGAGCTGCCAGATGGAGATGTCGAACGACAGGACCGAGTTCTGCGCCACCGCGTCCGCGCCGGTGAGATCGAGCTCGACGACCTTGGCACGGAGGTGGTTCATCATCCCGCTCTGCTCGAGCAGGGCACCTTTTGGGCGCCCTGTCGACCCCGAGGTGTAGATCACGTAGGCCAGGGATTTCGGCAGGGCCCTGCTGGGAACGGGTCCGTTCTCGTCGCCCCCTTCTCCCACGGGCTCGTCCTCGATGGGCATGAGCCGGGCGCCGTGTTCGGGCAGGAGGTCCAGCAGATCTCGTTCGGCCAGGAGCACGACCGGATCGGCGTCTGTCAGGATCATGGTCAGGCGGTCCTGCGGGTTCTCGGGATCGAGCGGCACGTACGCCCCGCCCGCCTTGAAGATGCCGAGAATGGCGCACAGCCATTCCAGCGAGCGCCGGCTGAAGACGCCGACGCGCACCTCGGGCCCGACTCCCAGCGCCTGCAGGCGCAGGCTCATGCGGTCGGCGCGGGCGCCGAGCTCGCGGTACGAGAGCTGCCGCTCGCCGCAGACCGCCGCCACGGCGTCCGGCGTCCGCCTCACCTGGGCGTCGAACACCAGCGGCAGGACCTGCGGCTCGGAGCAGGCGCGATGGGTGTCGTTCCATTCGAGAAGCACCTGACAGCTCTCTGCCCCGCTCAGGAAGCGCACGTCGGAGAGGCTCCGATCGAGCCCCGCGGCGAGGTCGGAGAGCGCGACTTCCAGGTGCGAGACTACCCGCCAGATGGTGGCGTGATCGAACCGGCCCGTCTGGTACAGGAGGCTCAGGATGAGGCTGGCACCGGGAGCGGCCGCCACGGACAACGGATAGCTCGTCCGCTCCGCCATGTCGACGCTGACGACCTCGAGGTCGACGGGCCGGCCGCGCAGCGAATCCTCGACGGGATAGTTCTCGAACGTCAGGATGGTCTCGAACAGCGGCTCGCCCGCCGGCAGCTCGCTCCACCGCTGGATCTCGCCGAGCGGGCTGTACTCGTAGCGGCGCATCTCGACCTGGCGCTCCTGGAACTCCTGCAGCCAGTCGAGCAGGGGGGCGGACAGCGGCACCCGGACACGCAAAGGGAGCGTGTTGACGAAGACCCCCACCATGGCCTCGACGCCCGGTAGGGCTTCCGAGCGGCCCGAGGAGACCACGCCGAAAAGAACGTCCGACGATCCGCTGTAGCGGCTCAGCAGCAGGGCCCACACCCCTTGCAGCAGAGTGTTGAGGGTGAGCTGGTGCTGGCGCGCGAGGCTGCGCAACGCCGCGGTGGCTTCGGGAGCCAGCCGGCCGCGGCGCTCGGCGTGGCCCGCCTCTCCGCGCTGCTCGTCGGTCTGGGCGATCGACAGCTGGGTCGGTGACGTGAAGCCGGAGAGTTCGCGGCGCCAGAAGACCTCGGAAGCGGACAGGTCCTGCTCCAGGAGCCAGCGGATGTAATGGCTGTAGGGGCGCGGCTCCTCCATCGCCGGCTCCTTGCCTTGCACGAACGCCCCATACAGCGCAAAGACCTCCTGCCACAGGAGAGCCGTGGACCACCCGTCGAGCACCAGGTGGTGAGTATCCCAGACCACGCGGTAGAGGTCGCCCGCCAAGCGCAGCACCGTGAGCCGCATCAGCGGCGCGCTCGACAGCGAGAGCCCGCGCTCCCGGTCGCGCCGCAGGAACTCCCGGAAGCGCTCTTCCTGCTCGCTCGGGTCGAGACCCTGCCATTCGTGCACCTCGACCGGTAGAGCAGCTCTCCGGCCGACCACCTGCAGAGGCTCGCCCAGGCCCTCCCAAGCAAAGCGGGTACGCAGGATCCCGTGCCGGGACACGGCGCGGTGCCAGGCCCGCTCGAAGGCCGGCGGGTCGAGCTTCCCACGCAGCGTGCAGACGAGTTGCTGGAAGTAGAGGCCCGCCTCGGGAGTCTCCAGGGTGTGGAAGAGCAGGCCCTTCTGCAGGGACGAGAGCGGATAGACGTCCTCGATCCAGGGCTCGAGCGCCACCAGCCGGTCCAGCGCGCCGCGGTCCAGCCGGGCGAGGGGGAAGTCCGACGGCGTATATGCCGGTCGCTCGAGCAGCCGGCAGTGCAGGCTGAGCGAGCGCAGGGCGGCGGCGAGGTCCTCGCCGAAGCGCTCCACGTTCGCAGCGCGGTGTAGGTTCGCGCTGTACCGCACCGTCAACCGCAGGCATCCGCCGGCGACTCCGCCGGTGACCTCCAGCAGGTAGCGCCGGATCTGGCGCGGGCTCTGCTGGGATCCCGCGTCTTCCGGCGCCGGTTCGAAGGGCGAAGCCTCGGGCAGCGCCTGATCGAGCTGCCCGAGGTAGTTGAAGCTGACGTCCGCTCGCGGCAGGGCTCTCAGCGCCGCAGCGACATCGTCACGGCCGCTCAGGTAGCGCAGCAGGCCATAGCCCAGCCCCCGCCCGGGGATCGCGCGGAGCTGCTCCTTGACCGCCTGCAACGCCTCGCCCGGTCCCGCTGCCTCCGCGAGATCGAACCGGGTAGGAAAGACCGAGGTGAACCATCCCACCGTGCGGGAGAGGTCGAGGTCCGTGAAGATCTCCTCCCGGCCGTGCCCCTCGAGATCGATCAGCACCGCAGGCCGGCCGGACCAGCGCGCGAGCGCCTGCGCCAGAGCAGTCAGCAGAACGTCGTTGATCCCCGTGCGGTAGGCCCGCGGAACGTCGTGCAGGAGGGCCCGCGTTTCCTCCACGTCGAGCGCGACCGCAATCTTGCGCACCGAGTCGACGTCGTTGAGACCGCCGGGCGTGTCCACCGGCACGGGGAGTTCCAGGCGCTGCGGCTCGGCGAGCCAATAGACGACCTCCTCGTCCGGGACGGCGAGCGCACGCTGGACGATCCGCTCGGCCCACCGCTGGAACGAGGTGGTCTTCGCAGGCAGCGGCAGCCCATCGAGAAGAGCCGCGAGATCCTCAAGCAGAATGCGCCAGGAGACGCCGTCGATCACCAGATGGTGGGCGATGATCAGCAGGCGGCCCGGCCGCCCCGCACCGAGAGCGAAAAGCGCGCAACGAAGGACCGGCCCACACGTCAGGTCCATGGAGCCCTGGAGCGCTGCCGCCGCGGCCTCCAAGGCCGGCCGCCGCCGCGCTCCAGGCAGCGCCTCCAGATCGGTCACTGAGAAAGGCGGCGGGGCGCCGGGGCTCTCGATGCGCTGGCTCCAGGCGCCCTCGTCGCCGTCGACCGGCTCGAAGCGCATCCGCAGCGCGTCATGGTGCTCGAGCAGGCGCGCCAGGGCCGCCGCCAGCATTCTGGGATCAAGATCAGGCCGCACTTGCAGCAGCACGGACTGGTTGAAGTGCTGGGGATCTGGAAGCTCCTGCTCGAAGAACCAGCGCTGGATAGCGGTGAGCGGTACCGGACCGCCGACCGGAGCGTCGTCGGCCGTGGCCTTCGGAGCCTCCTCGATCACCATCGCGAGCTCGGCGATGGTCTGGTGCTGGAAGAGCTGCCGGACGTTCAGGCTCAGCCCGGCCCGGCGGGCCCGGGCCACAGCCTGGATGCACAGGATCGAGTCGCCGCCCAGCTCGAAGAAGTTGTCGTCGACCCCCACCCGCTCCACGCCGAGCAGCCGCGACCAGATGGCCGCCAGGGCCTGTTCCGGCGCGGTGGAGGGCGCCCGGAAAGGCCTCTCCGCGACGCCCGCCGGAGCCGGGAGCGCCCGGCGGTCCAGCTTGCCGCTCGCCGTGGTGGGCAACGCCTCCAGCCAGACGAACAAAGCGGGCACCATGTATTCGGGCAGCTGCCGCTTGAGGAAGGTTTGCAGGTCCCGGATCTCCGGCTCCACGCCAGCCGCCGGAACGATGTAGGCCACCAGGCGGCGGGAGCCGGCGCTCTCGGGAGAGACCACCGCGGCCTCCCGGATATCAGGATGCTGCCGCAGCACGGCCTCGATCTCCCCGGTCTCGACACGGAGACCCCGGATCTTGGCCTGGTGATCGAGGCGCCCCAGGAACTCGATCTCGCCGTCCGGCAACCGACGCGCGAGATCGCCCGTCCGGTAGAGGCGATTCGCCGGCGCGCCGCCGAACGGATCGGGGATGAACCTCTCCGCCGTCAGGCCGGGCGCCCCGAGGTAGCCCCGCCCGACGGCGGCACCGCCGATCAGGAGCTCGCCCGGGATGCCGACCGGAGCGGGCTCCAGGAAGGGATCCGCGATGTGGAGCCGGACGTTCGCAATCGGATGGCCAATAGGCACCACCCGGCGCGGATGCACGCAGCGGCAGTCCCAGGCGGACACCTCGATGGCAGCCTCGGTGGGTCCGTAGAGGTTGTGAAGCTCCGCGTCCAGGCGGCCGAGGAAGCGCTGCTGCAGATCGAACGGGAGTGCCTCGCCGCTGCAGAAGACGCGCCGCACGCTCGCACAGGCCTCGGCGCCGGGCTCCTGCAGGAACACCTGGAGCAGCGAGGGGACGAAGTGCAGGTCGGTGATCCCTTGCTCGATGATGATCCGGATGATCTGCGCGGGGTCGCGATGGGCCTCCGGGGGAGCCATCACCAGAGCGGCGCCGGTTGACAACGGCCAGAAGATCTCCCAGATGGAGACATCGAAGCTGAACGGAGTCTTCTGGAGAACGCGGCCGCCCTCTCCCTGCGAGTGCGTCCGGCGCATCCACTGGATGCGGTTGACGACTCCCCGGTGAGCGTTCATCGCGCCCTTGGGCCGCCCGGTCGAGCCGGATGTATAGAAGACGTATGCGAGGTTGTCGGGGCTCGCGCGGACCAGCGGGGCTCTTCCGGATGGCGCCTCCCATCCATCCATCCCCTCCAGGCTGCAGACCGACAGGACGGCGTGCTGCGGGACCCGTTCCCGGGTCGCCTCGTGCACCAGCACCACCACGGCCGCGGCATCCTCCACCATGTACGCCAGCCGCTCCGCCGGGTACTCCGGGTCGAGCGGCACGTACGCCCCCCCGGCCTCGAGCACCCCGAGGATCGCGACCACCATGTCGATCGAGCGCCGGACGCAGACGGCGACCCGCACCTCCGGCCCCACTCCGAGCGTCCCCAGGCGGCGCGCCAGCCGTCCGGCACGGTCCGCGAGCTCCCGGTAGGTCAGGTGCTCGCCGGCAGCGATCACGGCCACTGCGTCCGGGGTGCGCGCGGCCTGTGCCGCGAACAGATCGTGCAGGCAGGCATCCCCGTCCAGCTCGACCGCGGTGTCATTCCACGTCGCCACGAGTTGGGCCCTCTCTCGCGGCGAGAGCAGCGGCAGCTCGGAGAGCCGGCGCTCCGCACCCCTGGCCACTCCCTGGAGCAGGGTCTCGAAATGCCGCGCAGTCCGCTCCGCGGTGGCGGCATCGAACAGATCGGTGCTGTAGCGGAGGGAGCCCTCGAGACCGTCGGGCGTCTCCCGCATCTGCAGCATCATGTCGAACTGCGCGGTGCCGTCCTCGATCTCGATCGGGGAGATCGCAAGACCCGCGGCATCCGGCACCGACATCGGCACGTTCTGCAGCGCGAGCATCACCTGAAACAGAGGTGTGTGGCCGAGGCGGCGCTCCGGCTGCAGCGCTTCGACCAGCTTCTCGAAGGGCAAGTCCTGGTGACTGTCCGCGTCCAGCACCACGTCCCGCACCTGGGCGAGAAGGGCGTCGAAGCGGGGATCTCCCGCGAGCCCGGTGCGCAGCACGAGGGTGTTCACCAGGAATCCGATCAGGCTCTCGGTTTCGACCAGCGTCCGCCCCGCGACGGGGGTGCCGACACAGAGGTCTTCCCGCCCGGTGTAGCGGAGGAGGAGCGCCTTGCAGGCGGCGACGAGAGTCATGAACAGCGTTGCTCCGGCGCGCCGGCTTAGGCGCAGGAGGGAGCCGGAGACGTCTTCCGGGACCCGGATGGCGCACGCGGCCCCTTGCCCGCTGCGCACCAGCGGCCGCGGCCGGTCCGCCGGCAAGTCGAGCACCGGAGGCGCTCCGCGCAGCTGCCGCCGCCAATAGTCGAGCTGCGCGGCGAGCACCTCTCCCGCGAGCCAGCGCCGCTGCCAGAGCGCATAGTCCGCGTACTGGATCGGCAGCTCGGGGAGCGGCGAAGGTTGCCTGTGGGCGAACGCCCGGTAGAGGGCCGACGCCTCACGAACCAGGAGCCCGATCGACCAGCCGTCGCTGATGATGTGGTGCATCGCGACGAGCACCAGGTGCTCGTCCGCGCCGAGGCGCAGCAGGCCGAATCTCACCAGCGGCCCCCGCGCGAGATCGAAGCCGCGGCGGGCAGCGGCGGTTGCGAGCGCGAGCGCGACCTCCATTCGCCTTTCGGCCGGCAGCGATTCGAGATCCACGACCGGCAGCGGCAGCCGGGAGGGTGGGGCAATCACCTGCACGGCATGGCCTTCCACACTGGCGAACGTGGTCCGCAAGACCTCGTGCCGGCGGACGACCTCCTCGAAGCTCGCCTCCAGGGCCGGCACATCGAGCGCTCCGAGCGCCAGCAGGGCGGCGTGGATGTGGTAGGCCGCCCCCTCTCCCAGCTGGTCCAGCACCCACAGCCGCTGCTGCGCGAGGGACAGGGGAAGGTCGCTGCCGCGCGGCACCGGACGCAGAGGCGGCGCGCCGGCCCGGCCCTCGCGCCGGCGCAGTTCGACCTTTTCGACGAGATCGCGCAGCATCGGGCGCTCGAAGACATCCCGCAGCGGGATGTCCACGCCCAGGACTTGGCGGACGCGGGCAACCACCTGCGTGGCCAGCAGAGAGTGGCCGCCCATTTGGAAGAAGTCGTCCCCGGGCGCAATCTCCGGAACGCCCAGGACTTCCGACCAGAACCCGGCCACGAGCTCCTCGATCGCCGAGCGCGCCGCGATCCGCCCCACCGCCGCACCGGACGTGGTCCACCGCGGGGCCGGCAGCGCCCGGCGGTCCACCTTGCCGTTGGCGGTCAACGGGATGGCATCCAGCACGACGAACGCCGCGGGCACCATGTACTCGGGCAGCCGCGCGGCAAGGAAGTCGCGCAACGCGGCAGCCTCCGGAGCGAGGCCGTTGTTCGGCACCAGGTAGGCCGCCAAGCGCCTGTCGCCGGGGGTGTCTTCCCTCACCACCGCCACCGCCTCCCGCACGGCCGGGTGCTGGCCAAGCACCGTCTCGATCTCGCCGAGCTCGATGCGGAAGCCGCGGATCTTCACTTGGTGGTCCAAGCGGCCGAGGAACTCAAGATTGCCGTCCCCCCAGTAGCGCGCGCGGTCTCCCGTCCGGTAGAGGACGGCTCCGGGCTGCGCGCTGAACGGATCGGGCACGAACTGCCTCGCGGTCTGGACCGGCTCCTTCACATAGCCCAAGGCGAGGCAGTCTCCGCCGATGTAGAGATCCCCCGGCACGCCGACCGGGACGGCCGCGAGCCAGCGGTCGAGGACGTGATAGCGCGCGTTCTGGATCGGCCGGCCGTAAGGGATGCTGGCCCACAGCGGATCGATCCGGCCGACCGGAAACCAGTTGGACCAGACCGTTGCCTCGGTGGCGCCGCCCAGGCTCACGACCCCGGCCCGCGGGAACGCCGCGCGCACGCGGTCCGGCAGCGTCAGGGGAATCCAATCGCCGCTGAGGAAGACGAGCCGCAACGGGGCCGACACGTCCCGGCTCTTCGCCGCCGGCAGGAAGGCCGCGATCTGCTGCAGTGCTGCGGGCGCCGAGTCCCAGAAGGTGATGCAACCCTCGTACAGGAGCCGCACGAGGCGCCGGGGCTCCTGTACGTCCGCCTCGGAGGCGACATGGATCGACCCGCCGGCGGCGAGCAGCCCGAAGATGTCGTAGACGGAAAGGTCGAAGCTGAGCGATGTGATGAACAGGACCCGGTCGGCGCCGCCCATGGCGAACGTGCGTTGGACCCAATCGATCAGATTGAGGACCGGACGATGGCGGACCGCCACGCCCTTGGGAGTTCCGGTCGATCCCGAGGTGAAGATGATGTAGGCCAGGTCGGAGTCGTCGGCCTGAACGGCCAGGCGCTCCGCGGTAAGCCCGTCCAGGTGGGAGCGCGGCCAGACCCTCAGCCGGCGCGGCGCCGGCGCCTCCCTGTCCTCTCGCTCAACCCGATCCAGAGAGACGAGGTGCTGGAGCCGCGGCACATCGCTCTCCCGCTCCGCCAGGCAAGGCACTCTCGAGGTCTCGGTGACCGCGCAGCGGATCTCCAGACGGTGCAGGATCCAGGCGACCCGCTCCCCGGGCCAGCTGATCTCGACCGGGACGTAGGCCGCACCCGCCTTGAGAATGCCGAGCACCGCGACGATCATCTCCGGGGAGCGGCCCAGGTGGACGGCGACCAGCGAGCCCGGTTCGATTCCCAGAGAGGCGAGCTGGCGCGCGAGTTGGTTGGCGCGCCGGTCGAGATCGCCGTAGCTCCACCGCTCCTCCGCGAAGACCACCGCGACAGCGTCGGGCGCCTCCACCGCCCTCTCCTCGAAGAGCTGGTGGATGCGACACCCGGAGGCGGCGACCGGAGCCGCCGTGTCGTTCCACTCGGCAAGAACCTGCTGCCGCTGGGCCAGGCCGAGGAGCGGCAGCTCCGAGATGCGAACGTCAGGTGCCGCGAGGAGCCCCCGCAGCAGAGCCTCGAAGTGTTCCGCCAGGCGCTGCATCGTCGCCGCAGCAAAGAGGTCGGCGCTGTATTCCATGGAGCCGGTGATCGCCGGCTCCGCGTCGACAAGGGTGAACAGGAGGTCGAACTTCGACGTGCGGCTGTGGATGGGCAACGGCTCGAGCTTCAGGCCGTCGACCTCCAGGCGCGGCGGCGGGCTCTGGAGGGCGAAAACGGCCTGGACGAGGGCCGAACGGCTCAGGTCGCGGACCGGCTCCAGCTCCTGGACCAGCTTTTCGAAGGGCAGGTCCTGATGAGCGTAGGCCTCCAGCGCGACCTCCCGCACCCGGGCCAGCAGAGCGCGGAAGTCGGGGTCACCGGAGAGATCGCCTCGCAAGACCAGGGTGTTCACGAAGAACCCGATCAGGCTGCTGAGCTCGCTCCGGCCGCGATTGGCGATGGGCGAGCCCACGAGCAGGTCGCCCTGGCCGGTGTAGCGATGCAGCAGCGCCACAAAGGCGCCGAGCAAGGACATGAAAAGCGTGGCGCCCGAACGCTGGGTCATCTCGCGCAGTTCGGCGCTCAGGCCGGCCGACAGCTGGAAGGAGAGCCGCTCTCCGCGGACCCCCTGCACGGCCAGGCGCGGCCGGTCGGTCGGCAGCTCAAGCAGGAAGGAGCTCCCCGCCAGCTGCTTCCGCCAATAGGCGAGCTGGGTGTCGAGGATTTCCCCCTGGAGCCAGCGCCGCTGCCAGACGGCAAAGTCGGCATAGTGGATGGGGAGCTCGGGAAATGCGCATGGCGTCCCGGTGGCACACGCGGCGTAAAGCGCAGTCAGCTCGCGCAGCAGGATCTCCATCGACCAGCCATCGGAGATGATGTGGTGCAGGGTGAGCAGCAGCACCTGCCGATCGTCGCCGGTGGACAGCAGGGTGGTGCGCATCAGCGGTCCGCGCATCAGGTCGAAGGAAAGCCGGGCCTCCCGCACCGCCAGCCGCTCGACCTCGGACCGGCTCTCCTCCTCAGGGAGATGCCGCAGGTCGACGAGCGGCAGATGCGGGGCCGCCGACGGCCCGATCACCTGCACCGGCTCGCCGTTGGCCAGGGCGAACGTGGTCCGCAGAGCTTCATGGCGCGTGACGATCTGCAACAGACTCTGCCGCAGCGCCCTACGGTCGAGCCGCCCGTCGAGCGCGATGGCGGCGGAAATGTTGTAGGCCGGGTTGCCCGGCTCGAGCTGATCGATGAACCAGAGCCGCTGCTGGGCAAACGAAAGCCGGGCGGGCTCCTCCGCCGGCCGGCGCGGGATCGCCTCCGTCGCTCTGGCCGCCTCCACCGAACGTTCCTGGAGCAGCTTCTGGAGGAGCGCTCGCTTGTCCGGCGGAAGCTGCGAAACACGCTGCAGCAGATTACTCATGCTTCAGTCCCCAACGTCGGCCGCCCATCGAGAAGATCGAGCAGCTCCAGCACTGTGTCGGCGCCCGCGAGATCGATCTGCCGGCGGGTGATCTCGAGCTCCAGAGCGGCGATGGTGGGCGCCTCCCAGAATTGGCGCAGGGGCACCTCTACCCGGAACACCTCCTGCACGCGCGTCAGCATGCGCGTCACCAGCAGGGAGTGCCCGCCGAGGGAGAAGAAATCCTCGTCGATCCCGATGGGGCTGCGGCCGAGGACCTCGGACCAGATCGCCTCCAGCTCCCTGGCCGTTGGGGACTCGGGCGCCTTGAACACCCCTTGCGGATCGTCGGCCACACCTTCGGGATCAGGGAGAGCTTTGCGGTCGAGCTTTCCGTTGGCGGTCAAGGGCAGAGCATCCAGGAAGCTGAAGAACGACGGCACCATGAACCTGGGCAGCTTCTCTTGCAGGAACCGGCGCAGATCGTGAGGCGCCGGCCGGGGCTCCGCACGGGCCACCAGGTAGGCGACCAGATGACGCCCCAACGTCTCGTTCTCCCGCGCCACGACCACGGCCTGGTCCACCCCGGGACAGGCGAGCAGGTTCGCTTCGATCTCCCCGAGCTCCACGCGGAAACCGCGCAGCTTGATCTGACCGTCGATCCGGCCGAGAAACTCCAGAGAGCCGCCGGATCGCCAGCGAACCAGGTCTCCGGTACGGTAGAGAACACCTCCCGGCTCGCGGGAGAAGGGATCGGGCACGAATTTTTCGGCGGTCAGATCGGGCCGGTTCCAATAACCGCGGGCAAGCCCGTCGCCCCCGAGGTAGAGTTCGCCGGGGACTCCGACAGGGACTGAGCGCATCTGCGGGTCGACAACATAGACGCGCGTGTTCGACAGCGGTCGCCCGATGGGAATGGTGGCAGCCCCAGCAGGCACCTCCTCTACCCGGTGCCAGGTGGCGAAGGTGGTGCTCTCGGTCGGACCGTAGACATGGATCAGCCGTTCAGGGCCGCCGCTCTCGAGAACCCTCCTGACCCACCGCGTATCGACGGCTTCTCCCCCGAAGAGCAGATCGCCGATGCCTGCAAAAGCCTGCGCCGCCTCGCTGGCAATCTGGTTGAAGAGCGCCGTGGTCAGGAAGGCAGCGCCGATCCGCTCCCGGCTCCCGAGCGCCGCGAGCCCCGAGGCCGTGAGGCCCACTCCCTGGCTGAACCCCACGACACACCCGCCATGGAGGAGAGGTCCCCAGAGCTCGAAGGTCGCAGCGTCGAAAGCCAGGTTCGCAATCTGAGCGACGCTCGACGTGGAGGGCAGATCGACATAGTTCGTGTTGCACAGCAGTCGGCAGACCGCCCGGTGCGGGATGCACACCCCCTTCGGCACCCCTGTCGAGCCCGAGGTGTAGGTCACATAGGCGAGGTTCTGTGCATCGGCCCTGGATTCAGGGTTTCGCTCGCTCCGCCGAGCGATCTCCTCGGCATCATGGTCAACGTGCACGACCAGAATTCCGGGCGGCTCATCGAGCAGATCTCCGCTCGTGACCAGCACGGGCGAGCGAGTGTCGCGCAGCATGAAAGCGAGACGCTCCGGTGGATACGCCGGATCGAGCGGCACGTAAGCCCCGCCAGCCTTGAGGATTCCGAGCAGACCGACGACCGCATCCGCCGAGCGATGCATCGCCATCGCCACCAGAACGTCCGGCCCGACTCCATAAGCGCGCAGGTGGTGAGCCAGCTGGTTGGAGCGGCGGTTGAGCTCTCGATAGGTCAACGTCTGGTCATCGAATGCCACGGCCAGGGCGTTCGGAGCCAGAGCCGCCCGGGCCTCGAACAGCTCGTGGATGCAGGCATCCCGCGGGTACCTGCCGCGCGCGTCGTTCCATTCGATGAGCAGCTGCGACCGCTCCGCCGCGCCGAGCAGGGGCAGCTCTGCGAGAGGCGCGTCGCATCCGTCCGCCACCGCGCCGAGCAGAATCTCCAGGTGGCTCCAGAGCCGCTCGATCGTCGGGCGGTCGAAGAGATCGGTGGCGTATTCGACGTGGGCACGGATCCCGCCTCCCCCCTGGGGGCCGGGCATCGTGATCACGACCAGGTCGAACTTGGCCGACAGATTGTGAGTGGGGAGCTCGGTCACGGCCAGCCCGGGCAGGCGCAGCTCGGGGTAAGGAGCGTCATGGAACGCAAACAGCACCTGGAAAATGGGCGCGTAGCCCAGGTTCCGCGCCGGCCGGAGAGCCTCGACCACCTGCTCGAACGGGACGTCCTGGTTGGAGTAGGCCCCCAGGCAGACCTCGCGCACGCGCGCCAACAGCTCGTGGAAACCGGGGTCGCGGCCGAGGTCGGTGCGCAGAGCGATCGTGTTGATCACCATCCCGATCATTCCCTCGGTCTCCTGTCGCCGGCGATTGGCCACTCCCGAGCCGACGACGAGGTCCGGCTGTACCGTGTGACGGTAGAGGACGGCCTTGAAGGCCGCCAGCATCGTCATGAACAGAGTCACGCCCCGCCGGCGGCTCAGCGTCTGGAGTGCGCCGGCCATGGCGGCCGGCAGCCAGACGTCGAGGACACCCCCGCCGAAGCTCTGGACGGAAGGGCGCGGCCGGTCGGCCGGAAGATCGAGAACAGGGGGAGCTCCCGTCAGCCGCTCCCGCCAGTAGGCGAGTTGCCGCTCCACCACCTCGCCCTGAAGCCACTGGCGCTGCCAGGAGGCGAAATCCGCATACTGCACCGGCAGCTCGGGCAGAGGCGAAGGCTGCCCCGCGGCGAACGCCGTGTAGAGCGCCAGGAGGTCCCCTACCAGCACCCCCTCCGCCCAGCCGTCGTGGACGAGATGATGCTCGGTCTGGGCAAGGGCGAACTGGTCGGGGCCCAGGTGGAAGACGGCGGCGCGCAACAGCGGGCCGTGCTCCAGGTCGAAAAGGCGCTGTCCCTCTGCAAGAACCAGGCGGCCGAGCTCCTCCTCGCGCTCCGCCTCGGGCAAGGCACGGAGATCCACGACGGGCAGCTTCATCGGCCGCGCCGGATGGATCCGCTGCACCGGCCGGCCCTTGACGGTCGGGAAACTGGTCCGCAGCACCTCGTGGCGGCGGATCAGCTCGGTGAAGGCCCACTCCATGGCCGCTACCTGGAAAGGCCCCCGGAGACGGACCGCTCTGGGGACGTGATAGGACATCAGGTCGGGCTCGAGCCGGGTCAGGAACCAGATTCTCTCCTGCGAGAACGAGACCGGCAGATCCTGGTCGCGCGGGACCGGGACGATCGGAGGGACCTCCACGCC
This sequence comes from Acidobacteriota bacterium, assembly GCA_034667225.1. GTDB lineage: Bacteria > Acidobacteriota > Thermoanaerobaculia > Multivoradales > UBA5704 > DATMER01. Next base: position 40,586 of record JAXDKG010000040.1, on the reverse strand, counting down.
GCCGGCGCTTCCGAGCCTCTCGGCCAGAGCCGCCACGGTCGAAGCTTCGAAAAGGCTGACAAGGGGCAGCTCCACCGCAAAAGCCTCCCGGACCCTGGCGATGATCTGGGTGGCCAGCAGGGAATGGCCGCCCAGTTCGAAGAAGTCATCGTGGATCCCGACCTGATCCAGACCCAGCACCTCCGCCCAGATCCCGGCCAACACCTCCTCGGCCGCCGTCTGAGGAGGGGCGAAGCCCCTGCCAAGGTCCGGCCTCTCCCCGCCGAGTGCCGGCAGGGCTCGGCGGTCCAGCTTGCCGCTCGGCGTCCGGTGGATCTCAGGCAGGAAAACGAATCCCGAGGGCACCATGTACCGGGGCAGCCTCTCTTCGAGAGCGGCGCGCAATTCTCCGGACGAGAGCGGGATGCCGTTCGCCGGCACGACATAGGCCACCAGCTGGCTCTCCCCGGATCGGCCCGCTCGCGCCAGGACCGCGGCCTCCGCGACTTTCGGATGACCCGCGAGCGCGGCCTCGATTTCGCCCAGCTCGATGCGGAAACCGCGGATCTTGACCTGGTCGTCGCTCCTCCCCAGGAATTCGATGTTGCCGTCCGGGAGGTACCGGGCGAGGTCCCCCGTCTTGTAGAGGCGCGCACCGCCCCCTCCATGGAAGCGATCGGGAACGAACCGCTCGGCCGTCAGCGCGGGCCGGCCCAGATAACCCCGCGCCACACCGGGCCCCCCGACGTAGAGCTCTCCCGGCACGCCCACCGCCACGGGCTCGCCGGCGTCATCCAGGATGTAAACCGCGTTCTCAGCCGAGGGGCGTCCGATCGGCACCGCCTCGCGGACGGCGTCGTCGCACTCCAGCCGGCTGCCGACCCGAAAGATCAGACAGTTGACCGTCGCTTCCGTCGGCCCGTAGCCGTTGTAGAGCACGCACCTCTCCCCCACCGCCGCGAGCATCCGGTCGACTTGGCCGAAGGAGAGGGCCTCGCCGCCGAGATGCAGGATCTCGGGCTCCTCCAGCCGGGCTCCAGTGCCCACCACTTCGCGGAAGAAGGAGGGCGTCGCATGGACGGTATTGATCGCGTGCTCGCGGACATACGCGGCGTAGCGCGTGGGATCGAGCTCCCCGTCCGCGGGGATATAGAGCGTGCCCCCGAAGAGCAGAGTGGTCAGGACTTCGAAAAGCCCGAAGTCGAATGCGTACGATAGGGTCTGCAGGACACGCGTCCCCTCTCTCAGACCCCAGTACTCCCGGCTCCACAACATCAGCGGCATCGCATTGGCGTGTGAGACCGCCACCCCTTTCGGGATGCCTGTGGAGCCCGAGGTGTAGATCAGGTAGGCGAGGGTCTCGGGAAGATCGGACGGCCAGGGCGGCTCTACGGTGCTGCCGCCCTGCCAGACCTCGGCATCCAGGAAAACGGTCCCTCGGGGAGCGGCCGGAAGCTTCGCCGCGAGCCTTGCCGTGGTGGCCAGGATCGACGCTCCGGAATCGGCGAGCAGGAACGCCAAGCGTTCCTGCGGGTACGCCGGATCGAGAGGAACGATCACCCCTCCCGCCTTGAGGATGCCGAGCAGGCCGACCACCAGCTCGATCGAACGCTGCGCGGCGAGCCCGACTCGCACCTCCGGGCCCACCCCGAGAGACCTCAGGTGAGAGGCCAGCACCTCGGCCTGCCGGTCGAGGGCGCCGTAGGTCAGGCTCTCCCCCCCGCGGACGACGGCAAGCGCCTCCGGCGAGAGCTCCGCCTGCCGCTCGAACAGGCGGTGAATGCACAGCGGCGGCGGGCTCACCACCGGGGTAAAGCTCCACTCCTGAAGCAGCTGGTGCCGCTCGATCGGCCCCATCAAGGGAAGAACGGAGAGCCGCGCCTCCGGCTCCTCCACCGCGCCGGCGAGCAACCGCCGCAGATGGTCCAGCAGGCGGCTCGCCGTTGCGGGATCGAAAAGGTCGAGGTTGTACTCGAGCAGACCCGTCAGCTCCCCCTCCTGCTCCCACACCCACAGAGTCAGGTCGAACTCCGCCCTGCCGAAACCCCGGACGCGGTCGCCCTGGCACGTCAAACCAGGGAGCTCCGGAGCCGCGGCAGAAAAGTTCTGCAAGACCAGCATGACCTGGAACAGCGGCGTGTGGCTGCGGTTGCGCTCCGGGCTCAGCTCCTCCAGGATCTTCTCGAAGGGCAGCTCCTGGTGCGCGTAGGCGCCGAGCGTCACCTCACGAACCCGCGCCAGCAGCTCGCGCAGGCTCGGATCGCCGGTCAGGTCTGTCCGCAGCACCAGGGCGTTGACGAAGAACCCGATCAGGTCCTGGACCTCGGACCGATCGCGGTTCGCGGCGAAGCTGCCCACCGCGATGTCCGCCGTTCGGGTCACACGGTGGAGCAGAGATTGGAAAGCCGCCAGGAGCAGCATGTAGAGCGTGCCCCCTTCGCGGCGGCACAGCGCCCCGATGCGGCGGCCGGTCTCTCCTTCGGTCAGGCGGCAGACCCGGGCGGCTCCGCGGAACGACTGGATGGCCGGCCGCGGCCGGTCGAGCGGGAGCTGCAGGTACGGATCGAGACCGCTCAGCCGCTCCCGCCAGTAGGCGAGGTGCTCTTCCAGCACGGCGCCGGAGAGCCAGCTCCGCTGCCAGAGCACATAGTCGGCGTACTGGAGCGGTAGCTCCGGAAGGGGCGCAGGGCGTCCCGAGGAGAAGCCGCGGTAGAGCGCTTCGAGCTCGCGGAACAGGACCCCGATCGACCAGCCGTCGACGGCGATGTGATGGAAGTTGAGGTGGAGCAGGTGCTCCCGGTCCTCCAGCCGGAACAGCAGGGCACGCCAGGGCGCTCGCTCTTCGAGGCGAAACCGGAAACCCGCCTCGCCACGGGCAAGGCGCCGCCTCTCCGCCTCCCGGGCAGCGGGGGCGAGGAGGCGGAGGTCGGCGATCGGAAGGCACAGATCCAGAGATGGTGCGATGACCTGGACCGGCCTGCCCCCAGCGCTCGCGAAGGCCGTCCGCAGCACCTCGTGTCGGCTGCCGATCGCTGCGAGGCTCCGCTCGAGCGCCAGCACGTCCAGCTCGCCGCGCAGGGGCAGGAGGACGGGGATGTTGTAGGCCGGAGTGCCCGGATCAAGCTGATCGAGGAACCACAGTCGCTCTTGGGAGAAGGACAGCGGCAGGTCGTCTGCCCCGGGCTCCCTCCGCCGGAGCGCAGGCTCCCTCGCGTGGCCACGCCGGCCGTCGATCCATTCGGCGAGCGCCGCAAGAGTCGGCCTCTCGAAGATGGCGGCCACCGTGAGTTCCACGCCCAAGGTCTCGCGCAGGCACGCCACCAGCCGCGCGCTGAGCAAGGAGTCGCCGCCCAGCTCGAAGAAGTGATCGCCGATCGAGATCGACGTGACGTCGAGCAGATCGCTCCAGATCCTGGCGAGCGTCTGTTCGGTGGGTGTCCGCGGGAGCACGCGGTCCCGCTCGATCGCGGCGGGCCGGGCCACCACGGCCAGCTCTCCCGCAAGATAGGCAGCCCGGCAAGCGTGGCGCCGGATCTTGCCGCTCGAGGTCTTGGGGATGGTTCCGGCCTGCACGAGCACCAGATCGAACAGCGGTACCTCGTGCTCCTCGCTGACCGCGCCGCGGATCGCGCGGGCGATCTCCTCGATCGATTCGGCCGCGGCCGCCGCCGCGCGGCGCTCCACCTCCTGGATCACGACCAGGCGCTCTTCGCCGTCGGAGCTCACGGAAACGGCCGCACCGCAGCCACGGCGCAGGGCTGGATGGCTCCGCTCAACGGTCTGCTCGATGTCCTGTGGATAGTGATTGCGGCCACGGAAGATGAGCAGGTCCTTGATCCGCCCGGTGACGAAGAGCTCTCCACGGCGCACGAAGCCGAGATCTCCGGTGCGCAGAAACGGACCGTCGCCGGAATCCGCCAGAAAACCCTGGAAGACCCGCTCCGTCTCCTCCGGGCGCTGCCAGTAACCCTGCGCCACGCTGGCACCAGAGACCCAGATCTCCCCGACCGTGTCCGCCGGCAGCCGCAGCCGCGACTCGGGATCGACCACGGCGATCTTTTGACCGGCCCACGCCTGGCCGCAGCCCACCAGCCTGCGCACTTCCCCTTCCGTCCCCACGACCACGTGGTTGCGATCCAGGGCGGCCGCCTGCACTTTCTCCACGACCGCGGCTGCCGCCGGTGAGCCGCCGCTGACGAACAGAGTTCCCTCCGCCAGTCCATAGCAGGGATAGAACGCCTCCGGGCGGAAGCCGCAGGGAGCGAACCTGGCCGCGAACCGCTCCTGCGTCTCCGCGCGCACCGGCTCGGCTCCGTTGAAAGCCACCGTCCAGCGGCTGAGGTCGAGGTCCGCGAGCCCGGCTGGATCCATCTGGCGGACACAGAGGTCGTACGCGAAGTTGGGGCCTCCGCTGGTCGTGCCCCCATAGCGGGAGATCGCCTCTAACCAACGCCCTGGCCTCTGCAGAAACGTCATGGGGGACATCAGGATGCAGCGGGCGCCGACGAAGCTCGTCTGGAGGACGTTCCCGATCAACCCCATGTCGTGGTAGAGGGGGAGCCATCCGACGATGACCGATTCCTCCGATTGACCGAACGCCTGCCGGATCGCCTCTTGGTTGTGAAGCAGGTTGTCATGGCTGACCATGACCCCCTTCGGCTCGGCCGTGGAGCCGGAGGTGTACTGCAGGAAGGCGACCGTACCACTCTCCGGCCGCGGGTCACGCCAGCGCTCCGTGGCTGCCTCGGACAGACCCTCGGTCGCGGTTAGCCACCGGACGCTCGCAAGCTCCGGTACCTCACGGATCAAGGCCGCGGCCTTGGCGCGGATGGACGCGGAGGTCAAGACCGTGGACGGCTGCGCATCGCAGACCACGCTCCGCATCCGGGCCTGAGCCTTTCCCAGACGGGGCGGGTAGGCAGGGACGGCGATCGCGCCCGCATAGAGGCAGGCGAAAAAGGCGGCCACGAAATCGAGCCCCGGGGGGAGAAGGAGAAGCACCCGCTCCCCTTCGCATGCCGACTCCTGGAGGACGCACGCCAGCCCCCGCGCCCGCTGATCCAACTCGCCGTAGGTGAGCCGGGCAGCTTCTGATCCATCGTCTCCGAGAAAGACGTAGGCGATCCGATCAGGATGGTGGCGGGCGCGCCAGGCCAGGATCTCGAAGAGGCTCGAGGCGGAGGGGCAGCTCATAGAGCTGCGCTCCTCCGCACCATGGTGCAATCGGTGAGCAGGCGCGGGCTGGGCATCAGCGAGCCGGGTCGCGGCGGCAAGGAGGTGACGTGCAGCGGAAGATCGAAGGAACGGTCCACCACGTTGACCGAAAGCGGGCCGTGCCTCCGGGTCTCGACCACCAGCTCGATCCCTCCGGGAGGAGGGGCGTGGTATTCCACGAGGATGCGCTCGCCCTGCCGGCGTTGGCGGGCGATCCCCGCAAACCGTTCGCCGCTAACGCTGACGGCAGCGATGCCCGCCTCCGACTGAAGCGAAATCCTGAGGACAGCGGCCGGGCGCTGGGCAGCGATCCGCAGACGCACGACGCGCCCCGGACCGCTCGCCTCCTCAGCCACTCGCACGATCGTCGGAGCCGGCAGAGCCAGCACGGGAGCGGGCGCTGTGAAAAGCGCGGTGGATTCGCTGCCGAAATAGCTTCCCATCTCGGATAAGCGGCTCACTCCGGGGAGGACGAGAGAGTTCCATTCGTCGAGCTCCTTGTCGAAGCTCGCCCAGAAGGCGCGGGAGTCCATCGAATCCAACGCGTAGACAAGCGAGTCGGGCCTCGGGTGGTCGGCATCGAACTTCGCCAGGACGACGCTCGACAGCAGCGCCAGTCCCGCGGCCGCGGCCGCGGCGGGTTTCCACCACCTTCCCGCCGGTCCGAGGAGCTCGACCTGTGCGGCCAGCGCTGAGAGGAGAAGGACGCCAAGGCCGGTCAGGAGGTGCGCCATCCAGGGGCCGGTTGCGATGGTCAGGAGCACGAGGGCGGGAATCCAGAGCACGAGAAGCGGCGCCGCGCAGACCGCCAGGATCAACGCGCGCCGAGGCGGTGCAACAACCGGCATCAGCACCAGGCTCAGGAGGGTAGCGCTGCTGGACACGGACGCCGCCAGGAACAGGTAGCTTCCGCCGGGAAGAAACCAGGCCGCGAGACTGGTCAGGACCAACCACAGGAGCACCCCGCCGGCCATCGGCTCCGCATTGCGGGCCGCAGGTAGTGCGGACCTCAGCGCCAGGCCGCCCGCCACCCCGATCAGCGCACAGCCGAGGACGTACGAGCCGCTCACCCCCTTGAAGGTCAACCGGAACAATCCTTCGAGGCCGAGCCCCAGCGTGCTGATGCCCCAGACCAGGACGGCCGCAGCCACCGCAGCGAGGAGCTGGATAACCGCCTCTCGGACGGCACCCGTAACGGTCAGGCCCCCTCGGCGCAGCCCCAGGGCCAGGACTGCCGCGGAGAACGCCACGAGGGCCGCAGTCAGCGGCCAGGTCCAGGAGCGGGGATAGACCACTACGCCCGAACCGGCCACGTTGAAGTAGACTGCCTCGCCGTTCCGATGCGGCACCCGGAGATCGAGATTCCCGAAGTCGCGCGCCAGCGCCAGCATGGACGAGCCCTGGTGCTGCAGGGTTCGGAGATCGAGGTTTTCAAGCCGGTCGCGCGCCGTGTGATAGCGCGACTCACCGCCGATGAAGGCGAAGTTCATCCCGGGGAGGCCTGCGCTCTTATAGCTGGTGAAATCCGTGTAGGTCTCGAGCAGGCGGTAGGCATCCTGCGAATAGGAGTAGACGACCGGCGACGGCACCGCCGCAATGAGCCGATCGAGCAGCCATCGATCGCCTTCACTGCCTTCGAACATGATGACCGGACCGGACGTGCCGCGTGCATCGAAGTTCAGCACCAGGGCGATGGACGAAACGAAGGAGCTCTTCCTCATGAGATCTTCGGCGCCGGCCCGCCCGACCTCCTCTCCGTCCGTGAAAAGGAACAGCAGGTCGTTCCGCAGAGGGGGCCCGGCCTTCAGAGCGCGCAGGGTCTCCAGCATCGAGGCCACGGAAGCGCCGTTGTCCCCTGCACCCGGGCTTGCAGCGGCCGTGTCGTAATGTCCTGCGACGAGCACTGCCTTGCCGCGCTGACGGCCGGGCAACCGGACGAGGATGTTGTGTACCGTGGCAGCGCGGACGCGGTCGAAGGCATAAGCAGCATCGGAGCCTGTCTCAACCTGTGGTACCAGGCCCATCGCCATTAGCTCGCGGACGATGTACGCGCGGACCGCGCGATGCTCCGGTGAGCCAATCGGGTGCGGTAGAGAGGCAACGACCTGCAGGTGTTTGCGGGCTCGCTCTGCCGAGTACTCGGTCTTCGGAGCTCCCTCTGGCAGAGGTGCCGGCAGGCGGAGCGGCGACAGACCCACCAGCCCGCAAACCAGGAAGGACAGGAGCAAGCCGAGAGAACCTGCCCATGGCAAACCCGCAGACCTACTTGGCGTCTCCTCCTGCCGGTCCAGGGGCGGGCGGACTCTATGTGCCTTTGCTTCCATCCTCTAATACGTCTCATACAAGCTTCTTCATCCAGTATACACATATAACCAGGTTTTTGGGAGAGGCTGAAGTACACTCCCGACAAGGCAGGAGGAAGCGTGGGCAACCTACCCTAGGTCAAGGGCCACCATCCGCAGCTCGCACGTGTAGCTATTGCCCTGGGCGTCGGGCAACCAGAGGCGCTCGTGCTCGGGCAGCATCTCGGAGAGGTGGATCGTGGCCTCCTGATCGCTCTCTGCCGCTTGCCGGATGGCCTTGGCGAAGATTTCGACCAGGACTGGGCTCTCGAGGTCGACATAGAAGGGCTTTCTCTCGGTCGGCGTTTTTGCGAAGAGAAAGCGCGGCAGCTCGCGCGGACCTGCCCAGCGCCGGGCCGCCGCGAAGCGTTCTGCCGGGGTGGGCGCCTGGGCGAATTCGAGCTCGGCGGCGGGAAAGGCCCAGCTCTCGCGTGCCACCACCAAGCGGTCGATGGTGACGCGCGGCGTGTGGGCACGCCGGGGCAAGACGCGAAAGGTCGCGAGCACCTGCACCATCAGCACGAGCTGATAAAAGTCGATAATGTCGAAATGGACGCGGCCGTCTCGTGCTCTCACGATGAGGCCGTCCCTGCCCGGCTCGACCGCCAGATCGCTGATGGCAAGCACCTGCGACGAGGGAAGACCGTGAGGATCGAGCGAAAAGTCCAGGTAGTAGTCCTTGGCGGAGCGCGACGCGGCATCCAGTCGGCCGTTCACTGCCAGCGCTGGCAGGCCGAGCCCGGAGCTCGCCTCGTCCAAGTTCCAAATCTTGGGCATCAGCGGGATCAGTGAAGGCTCCGGCAGGTCGGCTTCGATAGCGGCTCGCAACTGCTCCGGGTACGGGTGTTGGCAGAAGAAGAGCCGGCGGTCGAGGGAGTTGATGGCGACGTGGATCTCTCCCAGGACTACCTGGTAGTCGCCTCGCCGGATTGCCTCCAGGCTCGACGCTGCGATCAGCAGGTCCGGGCTGTGATAGCGCGCCTTCTGCCAGCCCGGGCCAGGAGTGGCGAACTCCTTCAGCACCAGCGGGCGCAGGTCCTCGCTGCGGAAGGCGACCCGGCGCTCTTCTTCCGGGATCGCGAGCACCCTCTCCCAACGAGCGTGCAGCTCGCGCTGAATTTCCCAATGGGCCTGAAGGCTCATCAGGCGCGGCAGGGCGGTTCGCGAGAAGGTCAACAGATCCACCTGCGTCGAGCCCGCCTGCTGGCTGAGCTCCGCGTAGACCTGCGAGAGCAGCTCTCGGTTCACTGTCGCGGCGAAATGGGTGAACCAGCGGGCGCCGGCGAGGACCAGGGAGAGGGGGGAAGCCAACTCTGTGAGGAATCCCTTTCCGAGCTCGAGCTCGAGATCTCTGCGGCAGTCCTCATAGACCAGTGTGCGTCCAGCGTAGAGCTCGCCGGCACCGCGGGTGGGAGGCCGGCCGGTTGCGCGGGTGAACGCCGCCTCCAACTTGTTCAGGGCGCGATTCAACTCGTCGGCGTTGCCGGCCGCGCAGGCGACGGCGTCGCGCCCGCGGATGATCTCGTCAAGCAGCGCTAGAGCGCGCTCGCGGACGGGCTCCTCCTCGATCCCGAGGAGCAGCTCCCTCAGGGTGTGCTCGGGCGTGGGCGACAGCGGGATCTGAAACGCCCAACGGATGAGGCCACTGGCGTGGAAGTCCGCCAGCATTCCCCAGAGGATCCCCTCCTGGTCGGCGGGGAGGCCGGCGCCCAGCCCGCTGACCAGCTTACCGGCTTGACGAGTGCCGTCGCAGGCGGCCAGGAGAGCGCTAGGGAATGGGCCGAGCTGGAGCTTCTTCCCGCCAGGCGCAATGTACGCCTCACCCTCGCGCCAAAGGAAAGGCGAGCGCCGAGGGGCGAGCCAGGGGCGCATCGCCTCATCTTCGGCCAGCCGGGCGGCGATCGCGTCGATTGCCCAACCTTCGAAGTAGACCTGCCGCGCGGCGAGCAGCTCTCTTCCCGGATGGGCGGCGATCGCCTCGTCGACTTCGCCCAGCCGCGCCCAGCCGACCGGGCCGAAAAACCCGATGGTGTCGTTCTTGGTGCAGTAACGCTGGAGGTAGGAGGCGAGCATCTGCACGTGTCCGCGGTCGCGGGCCGTCAACCGGCCACTCCCGGTCGGCCGGCGCAGGAAGGCCGCGAGGCCCGTCTCCGCTGCATGTCGGTTCTGCCACACGACCGCCTCGCGGAACAGATCACTTCCGGCGATCACGCGCAGCTCGCGGTCAAGTCGCTCCTCTGCCGCGGCGAAGGTGCCCTGGTAGCTCTCCCTCTCCGTCTCGGCTCGGCTGGCGGCCGATTTCCAGGCGTCGATCGCCGCGGCTGTCGCGGCGGCGAGCCCCTCGGTCGAGGCCGGCTGGCGCCTCTTCACGCGGCGAATGGCCTTGACGAGGGAATCGAGCCGGTCCTTGCTCGCCGTCTCCATCTCGCCACGCAGCGCCTCCAGGGCGGCTTGGCGCGAATTCTCGGTCTTCCCCTCCACCGCCGTCAGACGGTCGGCTGCCGCGGCACAATCCGCATCCGCGATCCGCAGGACATTGGCAGCCGGGAAGCCGGCGCCGCGCACGCAGACGGTGCGCCAAAGGGCCCATCGGGCGGTGGACTCACATGGCAAGAGAATCAGGTGGTCCGAAAGTCCTTCCGGGCTCGTCATGGCAGGATCTCCGTTGAGGCGGCTCGACGCGTCCGGATCTCTCGGTCTTCGCTTCACCCAGGAATGCTTCTTATTCAAACTTCTCCAAATAGTATACACACATATCTAGACTTTAGACATAGACTGAATTAGACTCGCGCCGTGGCGATGGCCATAGGTAGTTTGTGAGCGCCGGATAAGGGTCAAACCCTTGAGGAGGCTTCTTGTTTGCGCAAAGGAAGTTTCTCCTGGTCATTCCCGACGGTGCAGGAGACGTGCACCGGCTCCAAAACCGGACTCCTCTTGCTGAAGCTTCAGTCCCCTACTGGGACTGGCTCGCCGCAGAGGGCACTTGCGGCTTGATGCAAACGCTCTACGAGGATCTTCCTCGGGGGAGCATCGTCGCCCAACTCGGGATGTTGGGTTGGGATCCATACCTCTATTCGGGTCATGGCCGCGCAATCTGGGAATTGCTGGCCTTGAAAGAGGTCCAGCTCGACCCGACCGATCTGGTTTTCCGCGCCAATCTGGTGACAATGGCCGAGCGTCGCCTGATTAGCTACAATGCTGGATATATTCTGACCGACAAGGCCCGCGTACTGGTGGAGCGGATCAACGCCGCCCTCGGCCGGGAGTTCCAGGACATCGAGCTCCACCATAACTGTGACTTCCGGAACAGTCTGATCATGCGGGGTGCCGGAGCCGATCCGGCGCTCCTCGTCTGTCCCGAGCCGCACGATCACGAAGGAACCGAATTCGAGATTGCCAAGCTGACCGCCGGCAAGGACCCTCAGAGCGAGGCCGTGGCCGCTCGGCTCAACGGCTACCTGGTGCGGGTTGCGGAGGTGCTGGCCGGCGAGTTGGCCAACATGCTCGTCCCATGGAGCGCCTCGCGCTCCTCACTGGCTCTTCCTTCGTTCCGCGACAACACGGGGTTCGAGGGCCGGGCCGCGATTGTGGGGTGCATGGACTTCTTGAAAGGGATCGCCAAGATGGGCGGGATGGACTTCTTCAAAGTGGGCAACGGGCGACCCGGCACCGACTATGCGGGCAAAGGCGCGAAGGTCCTGGAACTGCTCGAGGCCGGCTATTCGTTTGTGGTCTGCCACATCAACTCCCCTGACGAGGCAGCCCACATGCACGACCGTGAGATGAAAATCCACTGCCTGGAAGCGATAGACCGCCACATCCTCGGCCCACTTGTGGAATACTTTCGCTGGCGCCAGGAGGAGCTTGGCGGCCTGCTGGTCGCCCCCGACCATTACACGAACCTGCTTCTCGGCGATGTACGGGCGGATGCCCATTCCCTGCATCCGGTGCCGTTCGTGCTCTGGAATGGCCGCGACCGCGATCAAGTGAGCCGGTTCGATGAGGACTCCGTGCGCATGGGCCTGTATGGGACGAGCCCGGTCAGCCATCTCAACCTGCTGCCAATTCTGTGGAATGCGGATCGCAGCGTGGGCCTCCGGGCGAGGCATGAGGGGCGGCGATTTGACGAGGACTCCGACGCCGTCCATCTCAGCCCGCAAAGCCCGACGGGCTAGACGAGCGGCGGAGAGTAAACCCGCACGATGAGCGATGAAGCGCCGGAGCGACCGCCCCGGGCGGCTGGCATGGGTTGCCTGACCGCGGCCCCTCATCCACTGCTGTTAGATCTTCTTTATGCTCCCCAGTTTGCCAAGGACCGGGAAGAGGTCCTGCCCTGGCTCCTGCGGATCGACGCGGCCCACCTGGTGATGCTGGCGGAGCGTGGCATCCTGCCGCAGGAGACCGCGGCCGGCCTGCTGCAAGTGAACCGGGAGCTGGCGGCGCGCCGGCGGGCGGGCGAGTCGATCGTCGAGCCGCCGCCGGTCCATCGCGGGCTCTACATGGTTTACGAGCGCTGCTATGTCGATCGGCTTGGGCCGGAAGCCGGCGGCGCCGCCCACGTCGCCCGCAGCCGCAACGACATCAACGCCACAGTCGCGCGGATGCGTTCGCGCGACGGACTGATCGCGGTGCTCGAGGCTGGCGGAGAGCTGCTCGCCACCGCGCTCGGGCTCGCCCGTCGCCACTCGGCTACCCCGATGAGCGGCTTCACCCATTTCCAGCCGGCGCAGCCGACCACCTTCGGACATTACCTCGCGGGCGTTGCCTCCGAGCTGCTCCGCTCGCTCGATCAGCTCGCCGGCTCCGTCAACCGCTCACCCCTCGGCGCCGGCGCGGGCCTGGGCACGTCCTTTCCGATCGACCAGGAGCTGACGGCCTCCCTCTTCGGTTTCGACGGCGCCGTTCCCAATTCGCTCGACGCCGTCGCGTCGCGGGATTATGCCGTTCAAGTGCTCGCGGCGCTTTCCATCCTCGGCATTACTCTCACGCGCCTATCGTTCGATCTCCAGACCTGGGGCAGCGTGGCCTATGGATTTCTGCGCTGGCCCGATCACCTGGTCAGCACCAGCTCCATGATGCCGCAAAAGCGCAATGCCTTCGTGCTGGAGAACATCCGCGGACAGGCGGTGAAACCGGCCGGGAAGCTGGTCGCGGCGCTGCTCCGCATGAAGAGCACCCCGTTCAGCAACAGCGTGGAGGTCGGCTCGGAGGCGACCTCCCCCCTCTGGCCGGCGTTGGGCTCGGCGCGGACCGCGGTGCAGCTCACCGGGTTGGTGCTGCGCGAGGTCGAGGTCGACGCCGCGCGGATGCGCGGGTTCCTGGAAGGCGCAGAGACGACGATGACCGCGCTGGCCGACCATCTTGCGGCGCGGCATGGATTGCCGTTCCGGACCGCTCATGAGGCGGTAGGCCGCTTCCTCCAGCGTGCTCCGAGCGCGGAGCCTCCGTCCGCCGCCGCCGTCCGGGAGGGCCTGCAGCAGATCCTCGACGAGACGGCCGGGGGTGCGATGGTCCTGGACGAGGCCGAGATCGCCCGCGCTCTCGATCCGGTCGCCTGCATCGAAGCCGCCAGTCACGGCGGCGGCCCGGCGCCGGATGCGGTGCGGAGCCAGCTGGCGAACCTGGAGCGAGCGTGCCAGGATCTCGTGGCGCAGGTCGCCGCCTGGCGGCAAGGGCTCGAGCGTGCCGAGGCGCTCCTCGACGAGAGGGTGGAATTCCTGCTTCGCGAACAGGGGGGCGCCGGAGAATGAGGAAAGTGGCCTCGGTGCTGGAGCTGATGAAGGATTCGCCGCTCGTCGCGCTTCGCGGGCGCGCTGTCTCGGCACCGCGGGTGCCGCTCTGGGGCAAGCTCGAGCTGGCGCTTCCCGGCGCCATGAAGGATCGGGTGGCTCTCGAGGTCATCGAGCGCGCCGAGGCCTCCGGAGAGCTGCGTCCCGGCGGAACGATCGTCGAAAGCTCCTCCGGCACCATGGCCGAGGGACTCGCCCGGGTCGGAGCCCTCAAGGGCTACCGGGTGATCATCATCACCGATCCCCGGATCGACGGGCTCACCCAGGCCAAGCTGAAAGCTCTCGGGGTCACCCTCGAGATCGTCGAGACCTACCATGCCAGCGGCGGCTGGCAGCGGTCGCGGCTCGAGCGCCTGCGCGAGGTGCTCGCGGCGAACCCCGGAGCGGTCTGGAGCCGGCAGTACGACAGTCCGGGGAACGCGGGCGCTTACGAAGCGAGCCTGGCCCGGGAGCTGCTCGAAGACCTCGGGGAGCGCCTCGGCGCCCTGATCGGCACGGTCGGCAGCGGCGGCTCGCTGTGCGGCACAGCGCGCGCCCTGCGTGAGCGCATTCCCGATCTGCGGGTGGTCGCGGTGGATGCGGTCGGCTCGGTCCTCTTTCATCAACCTGACCGCCGCCGGCTCCAGAGCGGCCACGGCAACAGCGTCATTCCGGGCAACATCGACTATCAGGTCATCGACGAGGTCCACTGGATCGCGGACGGCGAGGCCTTCCATGCTTGTCGCGAGCTTGCGCAGCGCGAGGGGATCTTCGCCGGCGGCTCGTCAGGAGCCGCCTACGTGGCAGCCTCCTGGGTCGCCGAGCAGCTCACGGACGATCGGCACGCGGTCGCGATCCTTCCCGACCGGGGCGACCGCTATTTCGAGACCATCTATTCCGACCGCTGGTTCGCGGAAAATGGGCTCGTGGACCGGCCGGCCGCCGCGAGTCCTCTCACCCTGCTCTACAGTCATGACGTCGCCGACCGCTGGAGCCGCGCCGAGCTGCCGCACGACGGCTCGGTTCCATATCACGCATCCGAGATTCAAACGACCGCCGAGCTGGCCCGCGAGCTGAGGATCGCATGAAGGGGGAGCACTTCCTCTTCGTCGAGAGCAACACGACCGGCACGGGAGCTTTGGCCGTCGCACGGATGCTGGAGAGCGGAGCCCGCGTCACCTTCCTCGCGCGGCAGCCGGCGATGTACCCTTTTCTGGCAGACCCCGCGCCAGGTCTCGCGGTCGTGGCCATGGATACCAACGACGTCGAGGCCGTGGAGGGAGAGATCGTTCGCGTGCGGCGCCGCTGCCAGGTGGACGCCGTTCTTACCTTCTCGGAATTCTATGTCGCCATCGTGGCAGAGGTGGCGGAGCGGCAAGGGTTCCGCTATCTCTCCCCGGCGGCCGCCCGTACCTGCCGCAACAAGTTCGAGACGCGCAGGGCTCTGCGCGCTGCCGGGCTCGCCACGCCGAGGTTCTTCCTCGTCGCTTCGGAAGAGGAGGCGTGCCGGGCGGCCCGTGAGGTGGATTACCCCTGTGTGGCCAAGCCTCCCGCCGACAGCTCGAGCAAGGGGGTGAGGCTGGTACGAAATGACGCCGAGCTCCTGGAACACTTCCGGCGCCTCCATACCTGGCAGGTCAACGACCGCGGGCAGCGGCTGACCGGTGAAGTCTTGATCGAAAGCCTTCTCCGTGGACCGGAGGTGAGCGTCGAGACCGTTGCTCTCGCACCTGGAAACGTGCGAGTGGTCGGCATCACGGCAAAGCACCTTTCGCCGCCGCCGCTCTTCGTCGAGATCGGGCACGACTTCTCGGCCGCGCTCACGCAGAAGGAGGCTGCGGTTATCTGCGACGCGGTGCATGCCGCGCTGGCTGCGGTGGGCTTCGACTTCGGACCGGCCCATACCGAGGTGCGTCTCACGGCAGAAGGTCCCGTCGTCGTCGAGATCAATCCGCGGCTCGCCGGTGGCATGATCCCGGAGCTCGTCCGCCATGCGCTGGGAATCGATCTTCTGAGCACCTTTCTGAACCAGCTCCGCGGCCGCCCGATCGATCTCACCCCGAGTCGCTCGGAATGGGCATCGATTCGTTTTCTCACCTCGGACCGGCACGGGCGGCTCGGCGACATCTCGGTCCTCGAGGAGGCACGGCGCGTTCCCACCATCCGTGAAGCGTCTATCGCCAAGCCGCCGGGGCACATCGTACGGCCGGCCGAAGAGGCTGCCGACCGGCTCGGCCTGGTCATCGCCAGCGGTCCCTCCCGCGCGCAGGTGCTGCTCGAGGTCGACGAAGCCGTGAGACGTATCCGGTTGAACATCGACGACGCGCGAGCGGCTGAAAGGATCTGAGCTGCAGAGATGCTCATTCAGGATATTCGCGCTATCGTGACCGGTGCCGCCAGCGGCCTCGGCTACCATTTCGCCATGCAGCTTGCGGCGGCTGGAGCGCAGGTCGTCGCGGGAGATATCGATCGAGCAGGGCTGCGACAGCTCGCTGCAAGGGCCAGAGATCTTCCAGGAGCCGTCCATCCCGACGTGCTCGACATCGCGGACGAGCGCTCGGTGGAGAGGTTCGTATTGCAGGCTTTCCACCTGCAAGAGCCGAACACCTTGATCAACAATGCCGGCATCCTGCTGGATGGCTTGTTGCTGAAACGCGAGTCAGAAGGGGTCCGGAAGCTACCTGTCCTCCAATGGAGCAAGGTGATCGAGGTCAACCTGACAGGCCAGTTTCTGATGATGCGGGAAGTTTGCGCGCGGATGGTCGAAGCCGACCGCAAGGGGGTCGTCGTCAACATTTCCTCGCTGGCGCGGTCTGGAAACCCAGGGCAGTCCAACTACTCGGCCTCGAAGGCCGGTCTTGACGCTGCCACGCGCACCTGGGCTTTGGAGCTTGCCGCCTATGGTATCCGTGTCGGCGGCGTGGCGGCGGGACTCGTGCAGACGCCGATGATCGAGAAGGTCGATCCCTCTAGATTGGACGCCATGATCGCTTCGATTCCCCTGGGCCGAGTCGGCCAGCCCGAAGACATCTGGCAGGCTGTCCGGTTCATTCTGGAATGTG
The DNA here is from genome assembly GCA_034667225.1 of Acidobacteriota bacterium. Classification (GTDB taxonomy): domain Bacteria; phylum Acidobacteriota; class Thermoanaerobaculia; order Multivoradales; family UBA5704; genus DATMER01. Next base: position 24,221 of record JAXDKG010000040.1, on the reverse strand, counting down.
AGTTCTTCACTGGCCGTGTCATCGAGGTCGACGGCGGCGCCAGCATGGGCTAGCGGATACGCTTCGAGAAGGATTGAGGTATTGACCTGGCTGGAGAGTTTCCGGGAGACCCAGGTTGGCGTGGCTCCGGTCTCGGCGCGCAATACTACGTAGATCCTGCGATGGATATCCCATCGCCTGCCTGCTCGATCTGTACCAAAGCCGCTCCCCAAGCTTTGACTACAACCCTGATCCGCCGCCCAAGGTCGAGGGCTCCGGAGCCGGGTCGTACCCGAGGAACCGCACCACGGCCGGCCATAACCGCGCCTCCGGCTCGTAGAGCCCCTGCTCCCACTTCGCGTAGGTCTTCAGGTTCACTTCTCGGCGACATCCCGCTGCCGGAGCCCGAGGTCGAGCCGCCGCTTCCTGAGGTGGTCCCTCGCCGTGTAGCTCTAAGGGGTAGCCGCGGGGTGGCGGCAGCGAGGCGGAAAGGGTGAGGTGGCAAAAAGGGCACGCAGCAGCTTAGATTTGTACACGGTCCTCGTCGGCGCCTCTCAAACTTTTGATTTTAATCAGGGGAGGAAATTGGTCGGGACGCCGAGATTCGAACTCGGGACCCCCTGAACCCCATTCAGAGTCAGGTATTCCACAGCCTTCCCGGGGCTTCCCGGAGTTAACCGGTAAGTACACGTAAAAACAACGATTTAGCCGAATTTCGGCCTCCCCAACCTCCGCGCCTTCCCGGGCTTGACCGGCAGTATTCGGGGGGTGTATTGTACGAGAAACGTACGAGTTTTGTACGAGGGGGGGGGAGATGGAAGAGAAGAAGAAGAAGCGGAAGCGGCGGCACGTTCCCAAGATCACCCGGTCCGTGCTGGAACGGGTCCGGATGGCGCGCGGGGATCGGTACTACATCATGGAGGGCGGTGGCTTCGACTCCCTCCGCGGCTTCGGCCTGGAGGTCGGCCGGGCCGAGGTGAAGTACATCATCCGGAAAGACGGCTTCCCTATCGACCGCCTGGGTCTCGTCCACGAGCTGACTCCCGAGAAGGCCCGCGAGCTGGCCGCCGAGAAACTTAGAGACATTCGCGTGGCCCGGGGGAAGACGAGCACCATGACCGGGCTCCGGTTGACCATCGAGGAGCTGGCCCAGAGATTCCACGAGGCCCACGCCGACCGGTGGACGCCCAAGACGATCGACGAGTACAAGCGACTCTGGCGGCTTCACCTCCTGCCACATGCCGTGCCCGATTCGGAGCACCGCACTGCCCTGGGCAAGCTGAAGCTTCCGGAACTGACCCCGGCCCGCGTCGTCGCCTTGAAGCGCGACATCGCCGCCAAGGTGAAGGCCGAAGCGGTGGCCGCGACCCAACCACGCAGGGGCGGACAGGTCAACGGCATGACCGTGGCCAACCGGGCGCTTCAGCAGCTCACCGCCGCCTATCAGTGGGCCATCGACAAGATGGAATGGCTACCCGGGCCGAACCCGGCATCCGAGAGGAAGGTCGACCGGTTCAAGGAGCGCCCCTCGAAGGCGACGATCGGACCCGAGCAGTACAAGGCCCTCGGCCAGGCTCTCCAGAAGATCGAGGCGAAGGAACTCCTGCCGGCCCGCACGCTCGCCGCCATCCGGCTCATTCTCCGGACCGGGTGCCGCCCCCATGAGATCCTGACGGCCGAGCTCGCCTGGGTTCAGCCCCCAATCCTCCTCGGCCCCGACTTCGACCTCGAGACGCTGGCCGATCCCGAAGCCTACATCCGGCTTGCGCCCCGGATCGAGCGCCCTCGGGGCAAGGGCGACCGCCACGACTCCGAAAAGGAGGGACGGACCATCTGGCTCTCGCCCGGGGACGTCGCGATCATCCGCTCCGTGCCGCGCTACACGGGCTGCCGCTGGGTCATCCCAGGGGATAAGGAAGGTACGCACCTGACCAGCGTGCAGAAGGCCTGGGAGCTGATGTGCAAGCTGGCAAGCGTGGAGGGCGTCACCCCGAAGACGGCCCGCCACGCGTTCCGCTCGCAGCTACCGTCCGCAGGCGTCGAGCCGGAGCACGGCATGGAGCTGCTCGGGCATACCTCGCTCCGGATGATGGAAAAGGTCTACTGGCACCGGGAAGCAGAAGCCCAATCCCGCGCGGCAGCCTTGGCCGGTGGACACGTCGAGAAGCTCCTCGGCGAGAGCAGAGTCAACTAGGCCTCGGCTGGGGCGAAGCGGCCTCACCCGGGCGCCTGAAACCTGCACCTGGGCGAGGCGCTCCGAGAAGTCAGCGGCGCCGCGCCCACAGTGCAGGATTCTGGCTCGTGTGGAAACACGCTACGAAGACAACCGTGTCGCCGAGGACTCGATAGAACAGCCCATACGGGAATCGATGGATGAGGGCTCGGTGCGTCCGACGAACGACCACCGGGTAGGCCTCAGGCCTCTCCAGAACCAGCCTCGCGGTCGCAGTGACCTCGGCGAGAAACTCCTCGCCGAGGCCTCTCCGCTCTTGCTCGTACCGGGCATAGGCTTGCTCGATATCAGCCGCTGCCGCAGGCCGATAGATGTGCTTCACCGGGAGCGCGCCCGGGCTTGGGCGACGACTTCATCCCACGAGAGCCCAGTTGGACCTTCCGCCTCCAGCTCGTCGAGCCGCCGATCCAACTCCTCTCGCTGAGAACTCGTCAGGGGCAGGGCTTCCGGGTCTTGACCCAGGCTCTCCCAAAGGCGGTCGAGGAGCTCAAGCTTCTCGTCACGGCTCAGTTCTTCGACCTTGAGAGCGGATGCTTTCCCCATGGCGCTAGTATCCCACAGTCTCTGGAGGCCCTGCTTTGTCCCGCCTCTGCCCATTGCCTGGCCCTCCGGCAGCACCTCGGCCCGGCTTTGCGGTGGGCGGCTCTTCGGAGGGGAAGGTGACGCCTTCGGCCTTCTTGTCCAGAGAGATCGACAAGACGAGACGGACGTACCTGTGGACCTGCTGACGGACGACCTCGAGCTCGGCGTCGGAGAGCCCGCGGGCGTCATCCCCCAGGATCTCCCGGCACCTTTCAAGTGAAATCATTGGATAGATTCGCTCCTATTGCGCTCAGGGGCGTTTGGCGGCGTCGCGGTGGCCTCGGATGGGAAGGTGACGCCTTCGTCCCTCCTGGTCAGAAAGCACGAGATGGCGATGTCGGCGAGCCCGTAGAGCTGCTGACGGAGGAGCTCGAGATCGGCATCGGAGAGCCCGCGGGCCTCATCCCCCAGGATCTTCCGGCACTCTTCAAGGGAAAGCATTAGATGGATTAGCTCCCTATTGCGCTCAGGGGTTCTTCGCCGCGCCTCGACGCGCTCGGGTGAGCGCAGCGGCGACTTCGCGGGCGAGCTGGGCGGAGGCGGCTTCGCGGTGGGCGGCTTCCTGGAAGAGGAGGACCGCGGCCAGGGCTTCGCGGGAGACGTTGTGAGCGCGGAAGACGGCGACCATCTCGTCGGCCAGGGCGCGGACCTCGGCGGTGTTCCCCTCCTCCAGAGGGGAAATCACCAGGTCCAGGGTCGCGAGCGCGGCTTCGTAGGGATTGCCAGCATCGAGGAAGGTCTGGCGGACAACGGTGAGGAGCTGGCGGGCTCGCTGGTGTTCGCCCAGGCCGGCGGCCACGCGGCCTTCTACCCATCGCAGGCGGAGGTGATCCAGCGCGCCCCCGTGCGCTGCAGCCAGGTCCCGGAGCTCGGGGAGAAGGTCGGCCGCTTCCTTGTGGCGGCCCATCTTGGACAGGTTGTCGACGAGGTTGTGGTGGATACAGAGGACGAGGCGCGGATCGCGCGCGGGGTCGATCAGGCCGGCTGCTCTCTTCAGGGTTAGGATGGCGGATTCCGATTCGCCCATCTCGATGAGCACAGCAGACTTCGCAACGAGGCTCCTGCCGGCGAGGTGTGGATCCCGCTGCTCGGGTTCTCCCTCCAGATAGAGAGCGACGGCCTGGTCGAGCAGCTTGATCGCCTCGGGGAAGCGCCGCTGTGCCATCCGGAGCGGCGCCTTGAGGACTAGAAGGATAGGCTCGTAGCCGAGCGCGTCTCCGATGCCCGTTGCGCCTGCCTCCCACCAGGAGTCCGACATCTCGAAGCTCCTCTCGGCTCCGGAGAGATCGCCCTGCACCTTGTAGGCGTTGCCGAGGGCAGCCCAGGCAAGGCTGCGGAGCTGATAGATCCACTTCTCCTCGAAGGGCTCACCCTCTGGAATCATCTCCGCCCCATGGACCGCCAGGTCGGCGAGGTGGACGGCTTCGGACGCGCCTTCCGGCGCGGCCCGGCGGCTCTCGCGGACCAGGAGCTCGCACAACCCCCAGCTCACGAACCGAGAGTCAGCTTGGAGGTGGACAAGGCGCGCCTCCGGATCGAGAGAGACGAGCGCTTCCAGAAGCCGGGGAGCCTCAGCACGGGACCGGGCCAGGGCGGCGTCAATCAGACCGAAAACGGGCGGGAGGGCTTGGGCCTGATGCAGCTCGAGCAGCCAGCCGCCCGCCTCTCGGCAGACGGGGCATACAGCCAGCAGATAGAAGAGCTGCTCATTCTGCTCCGCCGACCGGTCGACGGCGAGCAGGCGCTCCAAAGCGGCGGCATCGAGATGCTTGTGCTCCATGCTTCCCTCCCTTTTAGGTACGCTCTCACGAGTTCAAATACTGTAACCCAGGAACTCGCGCGGCGTCCAGGGAGGAACGGGCCGGGATTTTCACCCGGCCCGCAGGGGATCACTCAGGTACGGCCGTCAGGCTCAAGGACGGAACCGGTGTCGCCTGAGCTGGCGGCGTTGGGCCTTGGCCCGCCGTCCGGTTCGAGAACGGAACCAGTCTCGGCCCAGAGGAAGGACAGGAAATTCCAGAACTGCGCGAATCGAAGCATTCGGACCTCCTGAGGGCCGCACGGCTCCGGCCACCACGACCGGAGAGGGCGAGCCTCTCAAAAGGAAGTGTGCGGTGACTTCCCTGGAACAGAGCTGAGTTGTGGGGACGGACACGGAGGTATGCCGGGCGAAGCTGCGAGGCGCCGGCGTGGCTCTGTGGCTGAAACTGCCCGCCTGAACGGGGGAGTGGCCGAGGGGGCGAAGGGCCCCCTTGGCGGGCGGAGGGCCCGCGAGCTGGGCGCGAAGGGGCTGCTCTGAGTCAGCGCGCGCGCCGGTAGTGCATGGCGACCGCGCCGCTGCGGAGCGGCTTCGCCGAGACCAGCTCGAGCCGTCGCGTGCTGGGCAGCCCGCTCTGGTACAGGGTCGGGCCGTGGCCTGCGATCCTGGGGTGGACGAGGAACTTGTACTCGTCGATCAGATCCAGCCGGTCCAGCTCGGTCGCGAGCTTGCCGCTACCGAGGAGCACGCCGGTCGGGGTCGCGTCCTTGAGCTTCTGCACGCCCGTGCGCAGGTCGCCGACGATGTGGTGGCTGTTGGTCCACGGGAAGTCCTTTCGCGTCGACGACACCACGTACTTCGGCTTGGCCTCCAGCTTGACCGCCCACTCGCGCATCGCCGGCGGCGCCTCCTCGTCGCCGCGGGCGACCGCCGGCCAGTAGCTCTCCATCATCTCGTAGGTGATGCGGCCCCACAGCATCGCCCCGCCCTCGTCCATAAGGCGGGTGAAGAACGCGTGCGTCTCGTCGTCGGCGATTCCTTCCTGGTGGTCGACGCAGCCGTCCAGGGTGACGTTGATGCTGAAGGTCAAGAGCCCCATGCGGCGAGTCTAAGCCATACAATCGCTCGCGGACGTCCTGGCGCCTGCGCTTGTCGGTCGAGACGATCCTCCGCCTGACCCCGGCGGTGCTGGGCTCGACCGTCTTCTCGATCGCCGGGTTGTGCGCCGCCCACGCGTGCCTCGACGACCAGGCGCTGCTGGCCGCGCGCGAGGCCATCGGCTCCAGCTTGCAGACGCTGGGCTCGGTCTACGCGGTGCTGCTCGCCTTCGTCGTCTTCGTGGTGTGGCAGCAGTTCAACTACGCGCGCGGCTTCGTCGAGGCTCACGGTCGGAGATGCAGCAGGAAACGGGTGGCACCCATTCCGCTCGGCTGAGGCGAAGCCTCTCACGTCCGTTGAGGCGAGACGATCACCGGGTCAACTGGAGGTCCGCCCAGCAGTATGGGGTGTAGACGAGCCCGAAGAGATTGCCGTCCGCCAAAAAACTCAGCCGCACCTCACGCAACGACCGCTCCACGGTGTAGCCCTGGCGCATGAAGAGCTGGAAAAACTCCGCCGCGAGTTCCATGGCAAGCGGTTGATACACCTTCACCTCGGTTCCGATTACCCCGGCGGCCTTCGCAGTTCCAATGAAGGCATTCAGATAGGTGATGAGCGTGTCAGGGTTGATCTCCGCAGAATGGCAAGCGTTGATGAAGATCAGCGGGCGCACGCGGTCCCAGACGACCCGGCCATCCTGCAGCCAACCTTGGATCCATCCGATAACATCCTCAGGCGTGATGCGCTCAGACCTACCAACACCGAGGTAGGTCTTCGGATCCTTGGCCCGAGGCCGTTCGCCATGGCAGTAGAAGTAGACCAGCGCCAAGTCCTGGCCGAGCAGCGCCCGGATCTCCTTCTTGCTCTTACCCTCCTCGACCCGCGCTTGGGGAAACCGTTCCAGCAGGAGCTGTCGCAGCTTGTTGAGGTGCTTCTCCAGCGCGGAGGCGTCGACGTCGTACTGCGTCAGGCCGACGGCCATGTGGGGGCTCGTCTCGGGAGCAATCAAGGTTACTGGCCGATCGGTCGAGGAAAGCTGCTCAACGCTGTAGCGGTAGCCCCAGAAACCGAAAGGACAGAGCACATTCTCTCGATGCCAGGGCTCGCCGGCCAGAGGGCACTGCCGAGGAAGTCCCTCGAACAGTGGCGAACGCTCGTCCCACTGGTTCACTACATCGCAGATTCGCAGCTTCCTGACGTTCATCTCGGAATCCAGGTAGTCCGAATCCAGTTGGATCTCGTAAAGCAGGCTCCACGGTAGGGTGAAGCTGGCGTTCGTCGGTCGAGAGATATGGATGACGAGTTCCTCTGGGTTTTCGCGGACTGTATTCCAGGCAGCGAGGAACTGCCCTGCCAATGCCGCGTGGAGCTGCCAGCCCCAGGGGGCAAGCCGCCGCAGATCCTCCACGAGTTGATTGCGCGAACGCTTGCGGCGCGTCGGCGCGACGGCCTCACTTCGGAGGACCGAGCGCATCTGAGAGATAACACCGCCGATCGTCTCGTCGTCTAGCTCGAAGCTGGTGCTCGGCCCCGGGTCACCGCCCCGAACGCTGCGGACCGTGATTTGGTGGCGGCCGTCCCCATTGTCGTTGGTCACTACGCTGAGCCGCGGCCTCTCCGGAATCAGGTGGAGATCCGCCAGGCTCTCCGAGATCGTATAGTCGACAGTCAGCGAGAAGCCATCCCCGCTCTCGCCGGTCCTGGTCGCGAGACGCAGCGACTGGAGAAGCGCGTTGCGATAATAGAAACCTACGCGGGCCACCGCGAGCTGCGTATCCTGCGGGGCGCGCAGGAAGAAGTAGAGATAGGGGGAGCCCGTCGCTGTTCTTGCCGGGCTGCCGTCGCCTGGCAGAAACATCCGGCCGTGCGCCACTGGAGCTTTTCCCAGTTCGCTCCCCTTCGCGCCGACCGCGAAGTGCGAACTGGCGAGCATCACGTCAAGCCAGACGTCTCGCGGCACCGCCCGATCGGGGAAGGGCTCGGGCCGCTCGAGCTGGCTCTCGGCGGAAAGCGGGCCGATGTCCAAGCGCAGGCGGAAGACTTGGCCGGCGGCGAGCGGCATGGAAGGCGTTAGGCGGTTCTTGGTGACATCGAAGAGCGCGGCATTGACATATCGGCGCGCGGAGGGCTGGCTCGCGAGGACTTTCCGCCTGCGTGGCCGAGGTACCTCAACATCGACTGCCAACTTGTCCCGTGTGATACTTTCCCAGTCCAGGCTCCGGGATTTCGCCGGGATAACCCGAACGGTCGCGAGCGCTGACTCTCTCTCCTGTGCCAAAAAACGCTGAATCCAGGGCGAGGCATGAATGGAACCGTCCGACCGAAGAACCCGGGCTATCAGTTCCGCTGTCGCCATTCGCTGGAAAGTGAGCAGGACAGCGACCGAAAGATTCTCCAACTCAATGGGGATTCGGATACCTTGCACGAGTTGGGTATGGGTAAACACGCGCTCAGTTTGGTTCTCACTCACGACACGTGCGGATGCGGCAATGCCGGACGCTTCCGATACGATCAGGCGTAGCTCAAGAAGGGAGCCCGCGGGGACGCCAGAGAACAAATGCAGCATTGCCGCCTCGCTTAAGGCTCTAGTCGCCAGTTCCCAGCCAGCCGCTATCCTTGAAGACTGTGTGGCCGAGCCACATGTACAGGAAGAACCCAATCATTAGCCCGATGCAGTAAAATGAGAAAAGTTCCTTGTCGTTGAACAGGGTAGTGACGGCAGCCCCGCCCACCGCTCCGATCACCGTCGCGATGTTGGACAGCGCCACGGTTTCACCGGTCCTCCGGAGAGTCCGGTAGGTTACCCATCCAATGACTAGGCCAAAACATAGTGCACCGATCGCGTTGATCATCTGTCCTCCTTCGGGAGATCTGCACAAAGTCTACAACATGAATCCCTTGGTAATAGGTACCCTGAGGCGAGGGGTGCTGCGTGAGCTCTGCAACGTAGCCGCCCCACGGGGAGTGGCGGAGGGCCACTTTGACGGACGGGAGGCACCTATCGAAGACTTGGTCGTGACAAATTATGGCATGCCAAGTGCCCACGCCCCATGTACCGAGAATCGTTTCGGAAATAGGCACACTACCCTTTATCTTTTCCTCGCACCAAGATGAGATCCAAGTTGCCACTACTTTTGAATAATCCCGGTGATAAACCATCAAGATCCACGGCATCTCGACCGTCGCGAAACGCTTCCCCAACAGAGCCGCCGTTCCCAAGTGTTCGATAAAATGCGATTGCAAATCGTCGGGCACCGACGTCGCCCACAATGTCAGTGGTTCCGATTACAGTTGCCACGACATCCTCCACGGCCTTTGCCTGAGCGTCAGAGTAACACGCATTGAAAACAACAAGTTCAATGCCTCTTTTTGAAAGAAACCGCCTCAGGCTCGCTCCTTCAACAACCTGGAAATTACCAGTGTCGCTTCGCAATACGATGCCCGTTGGGGAACTGTGTCCACTGAAGTGTAGGACGTTTGGGTTGTACTCACGGACATAACGAACGAGATCGTCGGGCCGAACTGCCTGGCGCGCGACGAATTTTATAGAATCGCGAAACTTTACGCCCTGCAACTCTCGCTCACAACTTCTAAGTTCCTCCTCCAGATCTAGATCTCCCGCAGGGTTGGCGCTAAGGAATAGAATCCTCGTGGATGGAGTTCCTTTCTCAGTTCGTCGACCCGCTGCCCCTCGAGTCATCTCGACATTTTGCGGACGTTTATTAATTACCTCTGACTGTAGAGTAACTTCTGCCGGTAGACCAAACTCTGACGAATACCTCCGCAAGCTGTCGCGCATCTCAAAGCTAATATAGATTGAGTTAGTCTCCTCCAGCTCCTGCTTAAGGTATGCACGCTCCTCCGCAGAGGCTATCCACATGCCATTATCCACATCAACCGGCGCCTGAAACAGCTCCATTCTGGAACACTTCAACACAGGCAGACGATCCTTGTCGCTACGAGTCCTATAGAATGCGAGATCTTCCTGGGTCAGCGCCGAAGGAATATCAGGATAACAAGAAAATGCCCCGTCAAAGGGAGCATTTGTTACTTCCTCTATTTCGGCAATAGCCACGATACCACTTCTACCGTCCCGCCAACTTGGACAGAATACAGCCAGGATTGAACCGACTTGGCTGGCGACGTTGAGAGCACTTCCGATACCGCTTAATAAATAGTAGACGAATCCTTCCGCGAACTCTGCGTACTCCTTGACGCGATCCAACTCAAGAACTGTCAGCACTCCGCCGATAGCGGATCGGTGCATCGGAATACTCAATGACGAACGATCTCCGCCTGCGATCTCCCTCATTTCTTTCAGATCGAAAGAGGTAATGCCATTCTCCGTGAGTACTGCGCGAGTTCGTTCGGTGAGTTCATGCGCCAGAACATATCGGAGTTGATCTTCACCAAAAATACGCCTACCCAAAAGTTGCTGGATATTGTCTTCCTCACAATCCCCCTCGTCCAAGATGATTAGCAAACCCCGAAGTCTTTTAGCATAGCCAGTGGGGTTCTGCGGGCTGAAGGCAGGATGACTCGGGTGCACTTCGAATGGCACAAGGGGAATATCCTCTACCGGGGAAGACGGATCGCCTACTCTACAGGGCAGGATCGCGCGCAGAAGCCACTTTCCCAGTTTCACCAGATCAAAGGGATCAGCATTGTACCTATCTCCGATGGCCCTTTCCAGCACACAGACGTATTGTCCAGGAATATACCGTTCCCGCAGCGCAGTGATCCGGAAGCCAAGTTGCATGAAGAGCGCCACGAGCGCGTGCTCCTTCTGGGGCAACTCGATCTCGAGCTTACCGATCTCTCGCGCCTCGCAATGCCTGATCGCTTTCTCAATTAAGGGCCGGGCCAGTTCCTGAAAAGAGGCCGACTCGGGCTCTCCTTCGGCCGTCAGATTTCTCACAACAAGATTTTTTAGTTCCGCCGAATTATCGTAATCGGAGGGCTTGAGGAATATACAGGCGTCTAGGCGAGGTAAATAACTTTCCCTCTCAGGAGTTGGCGAGAAGGTGCCAAAAACAGCACGGCCGGCACCCTTAGCTTCGACAAGAGCTCTATTCAACCAGGATGCATGGTCACGATAGTATGCATCCCAACGTTTATCCGATCGGCACAGTTGCTCTAAGGCCGCTTGGTCAGCAGTTCTCAACCTACGAACCAGCCGCCGCCACATAACCAATGAGCACCTACGTATACTTACGCATGCCTGCTGCCCAGAAGACTCAGCTCCGGCGCGACTTACGACCTACCTTACGTCGGGCATTCCGCTGCCTAGAGAAATGCACAAAGACAACGTCAGGAAATTTCAATTCAATCGAGCGCTGGAATCTATGAATAGCGTCCTTGCCGCAACTATAACAGCGGACTTGCATCTCTACCTCACACTTACCAGCATCTTGTGCGGCCGCAAAACGAATTAAATCCCGGCCTCTCTCAACGACCTCTCTGACAACTCTCTGAAACGAAGTACAGTCCCGCTCCACCGGGAGCTGGCGATGAAGGCGGATATCATAGATACGCAAGTACGGAGCACTCATAGGGCATCATCCATAAGAAATAAGAAACTGATTATGCGCAAGAGCTGCGGCCTTCGCGAGGGACTATAAACTAAGTGCCGACTCGCGGCGAATTCGAAGCCTTACCATCCCACAAGAACGGCACCGTGGGTGCTTATCCACTAGATATCATTCCCTGAAGGCGTCTGTCAAGGATTAGTGGAAGCCTCTCTCAGGTGCGAGGCGACATGAACCAACCGGCATGCTTCTCTGGCGGATATTTGCACTTGGCCCTTTTTCGACAAGCGTCTTCGTCTTAATGAGAGGGACGGAGAGTAGAGCGGCAAGAACTCTATGCGCGACTCTGCAGCCGGCGAGCGCCACCCACTGCATGTGCTCACCACGCGATGGCAGCCGAAGCCTGAGAGTCTGGTAATCGCATCCATGGTGGAGCGATGAGCACTTCGCTCCCGGTTCGTCGCTCAGCTGCCACATATCGGAGCGAGAATGGCCGGATAGTTGCCCATCCCTTATACATTTGGCGGATCTCAGGGCAGTCATCGTAAGTCAACAACCAGGAGGCATCCCTCATCGACTTCAGTCGATCCGCAAGCCTTGCATGATACTCCTCGTTCAACGCGTTTAGATAAAGCGTTTCGCTTTTGGCGAAGTACGGCGGATCAATAAAGAAAAGGGTCGACTTTGCATCTAGGTTTTCGATAAACTCTATCCCGTCACAGCACGACACATGGATTCTGTCGCGGTATTCGGCCACCTTCTCACATCGACGACGAAGCTCGGCTTTATTAAATCTAGCATCAATTTTCCATTTACCTGTTTGCCTTACCCCGCCGATAGGGCCACCATTCATAATGATCCCCGACCGGTTACACCTGTTTAGATAAAACGCCGCGAAGCCACGACGGAGCCGAGACACTCGACCGTGGTCTCTGTACACCGCTCGTTGGCGATGCCACTCAGCCATGTCAACGCTTGTATTGTCAAGCATGCTAGCAAACGACCTAGGCCGCTTGACCAGCAACCACCAAAAATCGTGAATCGCTGAATCCGCATCGTTGATATATATTTCAGGAGTCTCTTCAAGGTACAACAACGTGAGGGACGCACCCGCCCCGCCGGCAAAAGGCTCGGCAATTGCTCTATTTCCGAGCCCATTCAACCTTCGAATCTGGCTTAGTAGGCCTGCCAGTGCTGACTTCCCACCGGGATATCGTAGGGGACTGGACGTTCTCATCCTGCTATTCCTCTGGATCCTTCTCAAGCATCAGGCGAAAAAGAGGTTCTGTACGAAGCCAGAACTGGAATATATCTCGCTCGCTGGGGAGGTCTGGCGAATGCACAAAGGCGTGAAGATCACTCAATGTGAATGGAGCCGAAGGATCGTATCGAACTGCTTTCTCTACCTTGTTTGCCTCGGCAGCCGTCAGGCGCTTCTTTGCGATTCGTATGATCTCCGGCACGAGTTGCCTCATTGTTGGCATGCCGAAGGGAAGCTTCTTATTCTCTCTCTTCTCCAGTGCGGCGATGATCCCTGGGAGTTCACCGGTGCGCTGAAGATAGTCGATGACCGTGAGCTCGAAGAACACCCGAAGCAAAACTGCGCCGGCGTTCGGGTTTTCTTTCCGCTTGAGCTTGACTAACTCGCGGCGAATGTCCACCAATCGTTCGTTGCCGAATCTGACCTTTAAGTTACGGGGCAAAACCGTCGAGTTTTCCTGTTTTGACCTGATTGGGGGAGGCTCCGGCTTGCGCGATGGCGATGCAATAGACTCACCTTGGATAACGTCCGCGGGAACAAATGAGCCTCTCTTGCGTGAGGGGCGCTCATCAGGTGACAGCGACTCAAAATATGTGCGAATGTTGTCATTTGTGTTTAGCGTTCGCGAACTTTGCCTCCCAAGAGCCACATCGGTAACAAGCTTAGAGAAGCCACGAAGAAACTCGTTCTTGGTTGTCGTGCCACGAAGCCCGTGATCGGGGTCTGGTTCGACCTTGAGGTATTCTCGGCCAACGGAGGAATCAAAGACGCGTTCCAGAGTAGTGAAGAGTTTGGCTCGGGGATTCTCCAGCTTGGCTTTTACTTCCTCGGGAAGATCGAGCGACCTTGCCATATCCGCAATTGCTCTCGTCTGCCGGGCCTGTTGGATGTCCGCTAGGGTGAAGCCGAGATCGTCTCGCAACTCATCATTGTCGTAACCTTCCGCTAACTTTTCGAGAATGAAGCTGGCGCGATTCTCAGCCTGCCAAGCGAGAACAGGAGTCCCGACGTGCCGACCTGCTATCTGACGGTCAGTTGCTCGGCGATTTGGAGCTATCGTAACGGGAACCTTTGCGAGCCCCTGCGGGTCAAGAACCCGTCGAGACAGGCGCTCGACCTGACGCGCTAGTGGGCCCTCGAGTAATCCAGGCTCTCGTAGCGCCTTCAGAGCCGCGAGACGACGATTCCCCTCGACTACTACAAAGCGTCCAGCCTCTTCCACCGCTAGAAGAGGCTCATTCGGGAAGTAGCCACGATGAGCAATACTTTCAGCGACCTCTAAGGCCTTGTCGTGATCGAAGAGATATTGAATGATGTCCCGCGGTGCTCGCGAGGACGTCTCACGGCCGAGCCGTGGGTTTTTCGCATCCAGATGAAGGCTGGTGACGGAGAGACGCTTTGTGAGCCAACTGGCTGTTGCCATTGCGGTACTTTCTGCCCTTGGGGCAAGGCTAGTTTTCGTCGCAGCCCATCCCGTTGTTTCACCGCTCTGCCGCTGGTCTTAGGAGCACCTAGCCAAGAAATGATCGCTATCCTGTTGAATCCGTTGCAGCTTACGGGACTTTCGCATCCACGTCAACCCGCGGTTGATGCACGGCGGCGGCCGAGGAGGCCCGTGGCATCGTCCAGGCGCCGTGTGAGGTCTTCATTGATCCGCGTAAGCGCCTCCAGCTTCGCCTGCATCTGGACTTCCAAGGCGAGAAGCTCGGCCTTGTGGCGGCGTTCGCGCTCCTCGGAGAGGGCTTGGTGGGCCTCTCGCTCTCGCTGGTAGGCCTCCTGGCGGAGGGCATGGCCCTCTTCCATGATGCGGACGTCGAGCTGAAGCTGCTCCTGGCGCTTCTCCTGCCGGCGCTGGAGCCAGCGACGGAGGATCTCCAGGAAGGCGGCGCTTCCTCCGAGGGCGGCCAAGCCGGTGATGGTGCGGTCCACGAGCTCGCTCATGCGGGAGGCTCGCGTGATCTTCAGGCGGTAGCCGGGGGTGAGGGAGAGATTGACTTGCATCACGAACCTCCTGGGAAAAAAGCCCGCCCGGCGCCGAAGGCGACGCCGGGCGGGTTCGGGATTACCCGCGCTTGCGGGTCGGGGGCGCCACGGGGGCCGCGGCCGGATCCTGGACGCGCTCGGGCTTCAGAAGCTCGATGACTTCCATGTCCGGGGGCGCGGAGTCCACCTTCTCGATCCGCAGCTTGGGATCGTCGGCGAGCTGCGGGGGCAGCTCGGCGGCACGGACGTAGACCGGCTCGAGTCCGAACGTCAGCACCTGGCCGTCCACGTTGACGCGGCGGGTGGCGTTGGCGGTTTCCAGAACTTCACCAGTGACACGGATCTTGTAAATCTTCGTCTCTTTCATCTCTTTCTCCTTTTCTTACTCCGGTTGTTGAAGAACCCGCACGGCGGTTTGCCAGAACGCCGGTGTGACGCCGTACATGGCATCCATGCCGAACGGGATGTAACGCGACGCAAACTCTTTGGACTGATCGAATTTCAGACCCTGCGGCTCACGGGAAACCACGAAGATCGCGGGCCGTGGGCCGTTAGGGGTGGCCAGGACGATGTCAACGGTGTTCTCGGTCGTCGCCTTGGGCTTGAAGTCGCGGACGAGCTCGAAGGCGTTCTGCCAGAGGTTGGGATCGGCGCCGAAGCTCTTCTCGGTGCGCAGCTTCTCGTAGGCAGACCAGATTTGCTGCGAGCGGACGAAGACAACCAGGCCCTTGCGGACATCGTCGCTGCGCACCAGCTCGTCCCGGAGGATGGAGTTGGCCATGAGCCGGTCCACGGCGGCGGACAGCTCATCCCGCACCTCGTTCACGTCTGGGGCAGATGGGTCCGTGCGCGTGGTGAAAACGATGTTGGAGGCCAGGGTGCCGTCCGGGTGCTGGTGCGAGTCACTGAAGAAGTCCTGGCCGTCGTAGGTCATGAGGTTCTCGCGCAGGACGCGATAGGCCAGCAGCACCTTGCCGACGGCGAAGGCGCGGCCGATGCGTGTTGCCTTCTCCGTGGCCTGGATGAGGGCCGTTCCGCGCTCGATGTCGATGGAGTCGAAGTCGAGGGTGACTTCGTACAGCTCCGGACGGATCTTGAGCCGGCCGGCGAAGCCCTGCTGGGCGACGCGGTCGCCGATCCACTTGCGCAGCTCGGGGAAGACCGCCGCCCACTCGAGGTTGACCTCCTCAGCCAGAGAGGGGTCGGAGACCACGACGGCCACGAGCGGCAGGAGGGTCGTGGGGTCGGTCTTGTCGTAGATGTCGAGGGCGATGGGCGTCGCCTTGACCGCGATTGACTTGAGGTCGCTGAGCATGGCTTTCCCCTAGCGCCGATCGATATCGACGAACCACTTGCCGGGCGAAGCCGGGCGGGTGAATTTGCCGAGGAGGATGGATTCCGAGGTGACGGTGGAGACGGTGTTGTCGTCCACCACGAAGGCATCGTCGCCGGGCTTGGGCACGGCGCCCGTGAAAGCGAACTCCCACTCGCCCTGGCTGTTGACTTCGACGAAGCGGACGGCGCCGTAGGCGCTGAAGGTGTCTCCGAGGGTGCCGTCGGCGCCGTTGGTGTTGTCGAAGGACTTCCAGGCGACTCCTTGGACACGGAGGTCGGCGTCGTCGTCTCCGGGCACGGCGAAGCCGCCGAGGTCCGTGCAGACGATGGAGTTGAGGAAGATGCGGGCGCCTGCCTTCACAGGAAGGGGCAGGAACTGCGGTTGATGCACCGAGTGCATGCGGTGGACGTCTGCGGTTAGAGCTGGCATGGTCTTCCCTCCTTTCAGTTGGACCGGAAGCCCCAGCTCGCGCTGAAGCGGTATTTCTGCTCGAGCTCGGCTTCGCGCTCGGGGGCGAGAGCGCCTGGCTGGCGGGCGGCGGGGTCGGTATTGGAGGGATCGGCCATGCGGCCCGCGGTCAGCGCTTCGACGGCGGGAACGGCGGCCAGGATCTGGAGAACTTGGTCCGCAATGGAGACTTCGGCGGCCGGCTTCGCCGGATCGGCTTGCAGCTTGACGGTGGCGGGGGTGCGGTCGGCGAGCAGCTCGACCAGGAGCGGCCGGGCGAGCTTCGCCATGGCGGGTGTGACGCGGGCGCCGAGCTGGGCGAGGCGGCGGTCTGCGTCAAGCTCGGCGCGTTGCCGGAGGAGCGTCGAGAGGGCCTGCTCACCTTCGGTGACCTGGGCGCGCAGAGCGGCCAGCTCGACTTCTCCCGATGGGGCTGGGGTGTCCGGCGGCGTGGGTGCCGGGGGATCGTCTTCGGGCATGGATGTCTCCTTTCGGGCGGTGAGGACGTACTGCGGACGGCAAAGGGTGACGGGCGGCAGGCCCGGGATTGCGGGGCGGGCGTTGCCCAGGAGGGCACAGCCGGTGAGATACCAGCCTCCGGTGACCGGATGGCTAAGCGCGATCTCGGCTGATCTGCGGGTGTAGCGCTTGCTGCGGATCAGCTCGACGGTGGCCGGATCGAGGTCGATGTAGCGGACCCAGAGCGCGGCGTCCTGGAGCCAGACGCGCTCGCACCAGCCGAGGGACGGGCCGCCCCAGTTGTGATCGAGGTTGAGGCTCGCCATCTCGACGGCGGGGTCGTAGACGCCCGCCATCTCTTCGAGGCGTTGCAGGGTGATGTTGATCCCGTGGGTCTCGGTGAGATCGACGGGGATCAGCGCGGGAAACTCCAGCGCGAGGGAATCCCCGGCAGCGAGCTCGAGGACGTGATCGGCGCCGGGGGTCCAGAGGACCGAGCCGGTGATGATGCGCGGTTTCATCTGCCACCTCCAAAGCCGGGATCTGGGAGAGCGGGAAGGCCGGTGTCGGGTGCGATGGGCCAGGCGCCGGTGGGCTCGTCGCCGGTGTAGCCGAGCTCTCGGGCCTCGGCGGCGCTGATGGTGCCGATGAAGCAGCGGCAGTTGTGGCCGGCAGGGGGCCACCAGGTGTTCCAGATGGGGTGATCGATGGCGAAGACCTTGCCGTGCATGACGGCGTGGTTGTGGAGGGGGCGTTGGCGGACGTGGTCGTCTCCGACGGTCCACCAGATGAGATAGCGGGTCTGGTTGTCGGCTTCGAGGGCGGCGCGGGACGGCAAGGACCGCAAGGACGGCAAGGACGAAAGGGACGGGGCGGCCTGCACTGCGGGCTGCCTCTCAACCACGGGCTCGTTGTCGAGGGGCGCGGGAACCCTCATGGTCATCCGGTAGTAGGCCAGGGGGACGGCTACTCCGTCCTTGAGGGCGTTTTCAATGCCCTTCATGCGCTGGCCGCGATCGGCGGCGTCGGTGGCGTCGTAGACGGATTTCGGGATGGGTGCGTCGGGTCCGAAGTTCAGCAGGACCAGCCAGCGGATCAGGCTGTCGGACTCGAAAGAGCCCAGCAAGTGGGCGTCGTGCTGGACGGTCTCCAGGCGGACCTCGTTCGAGATCATCGCCTTGGCGAAGGAGCCGGCACCTTTGGCGAGGCCGCTGGTGTCGACCTCGCCGAGCATCAGCAGGGCTTCCGCGTGTTCGAGCCATGCGACGAAGGAGGAATAGCTCGCGTCACCACCCCGGGAAGCTTCGAGAAAGGAGATGTCGAGGCCTTCGGGCAGCGCGATGGACGATCCCGTCCGGATGGAGTTGAGGATCGCGAGCATGCGGTCCTCGTTCTGCTTGTTGAGGAGGTCCTGATCCGCCTTGTAGGGATAGGTCCCTTTCGTGAGGGGCTGGGCGAAGCGCTCGACGAAGATGGCCCAGTATTTCGAGGCGTGCCGCTTTAGGAACCAGACCCAGTACAGCCGATCGAGCAGCGCCCGGCCCCACGGTTGTCCTTGGTGCCGTAGGAGAGCACCTGGAACTTCATCGGCGGGGCGGGGATCGGAGCGATGCGGCCGGGGTGCGCGACGACATGCAGGGATCGATCAACCGCCGACCAGCCAAACCGCCACATGGGGCGGTCGATGAGATCGACCGGCAGCCACGCTCCGGCCAGGGGGCCGCGGGTCGCCTGCTCCCAGATGATCTCGTTGATGGCAACGCCCTTGATGACAGCTTCAAGGATGTTGGAGACGGGGACGATGCGGACCGGAATGAGGGAGAGCGCTGTCTGAACGAAGCGGGCGATCTCCTCGGCAAGGGGTGTCGAGTCGGCGGCGCGGATGTAGCGCGGCAGGGCGAGCACCGCTTTGACTCGCTTTTCCCAGAGAGCCGCCATGTTCGTGTCGGTTTCGATCATCCGGGTGTACAGCTCTCCGACGCGGTCGCCGTCCTCGGATCGTTCGCGGACGAAGCGGGAGGGATGGGGAACCTCTTGCCACCTTCCGAACGTGCCGAACCCACGGAAGAGCATGGGATCGGACCCGAGCTCGCCCACGTAGGGGCGGAGACGGCGCTCAGCCGACAGGGCGGTGAGCACCAGCTCGGCGAAGAGCTGCTCGGAGAGGGACCTATCAGCGATGCGGGCGGTGCTCATAGGTTTCTCAGGATGTCCAGGGAAGCGATGGCGCTACCGGCGGGGGCTGCGTGCCGCAGGGGCGGAGTGGAGACGGCTGCCCAGTCGGCAGTGAGCTTGCGCAGCTCGGCAACCCGCAGGGCATCGACGAGGTGATCGTTGAGCTTGGAGAAGCGGCGGGTGTCGCCGGACTGCGAGTAGGTGTGATTGGCGAGGAGGTGCCGGACTTCGGGGTCGAAGGGCAGCTCAAGGCCACGACCGTGGAGGCGGCGTTCGATCAGTTGGGTGCCGAGCTCCTTGTAGGAGATGAGCACTTCCCTGCTCGAGGCCGGATCGAGTTGGGCTTCGCCGGTGGTGGGGTCGATGGCCGGCGTCGAGCGGTTGAAGACGTAGCCGCTCAGGCGTTCTCCAAGTCCTGGCGCCAGGAGATCCACCAGGACGCGGCCGACGCCGGTAGCGTCGAAGCCCCATCCGCCGGCGGGCTTCAGGATGGCGTCGAGCGCGAGGATGAAATCGCGCTGCGCGTACCAGTTCCAGCCGGTCAGATGGATACGGAGGACGAGGGTGTCCGTTAGACCGTTTCGCCGCTCGAAGAGAATTTCCGTGACGGTGGCGGAGCCCACGTCAACACCGGCTGTGAGGTCGCCGGGAATCGGGCGGACGAAAAAGCGGGCCAGGTCGGTGATGGCTTGCCGGCGGCGCTCGGCGTCCCATCGATCCCAGCCTGAGACGTCGAGACCGTCCTGGAGCACGGTGAGGAAGGGCTGCAGGACGTCGGCGCCTTCAGCTTCCTCCGGGTCGTCGAAAGAGCCCCTCACCCCCGGCCCCTCTCCCATCGCACTCCCATCCCCCGGGAGAGGGGAGGAAGAAAACTTCTCTGCCGGTCCCTCGTCTCCCCAGGGGTAGGAGGGGTTCAGGCGGCGGGAGAGGCCGTCCAACTGACCGGCGCGGCTATCCCATCGGAACGACACGGACAGGTAGTCCGGGATCCAGGTCAGAGCTGGCTTGAGAAGGCGCTCTGGGAAAAGCGAGTACTCCGGATCGCCGGGCAGCCCGAGGACGTTGTGCACGTAGCCCGGCTCGTCGGGACCGCCATAGAAGCCGACGAACTCCGGCGCTCCTCGCACCAGAAGGGGTGCGGCATGATCGTCTTGGGCCAGTGGAAGCGGACCCAGATCCGGTTTCCAAAGTCGCGCCCCAGCGTACGGACGCTCTCAGGGGTAGCCGCGGCGCCCGGCCGCAGGAGCTGCTCGACGACAAGCGGGGGCGTGTCGGCGGGGACGATCGAATCTGCTGGGACGGCATTGTCGGCGATCCGCTGGAAGGTGCACTGGCGGTCGCCGGTGGGCACCGAGTAGATCCGGATCTCGCATCCCGGCTTGGCGGCACGCCAGAACTCGCTCCAGCTTCTCGGATTGACGACCTTGGCCGCTTCGTCGTGGAGCAACCAGCCACGCACGTGGATACCTCGATATGCGCGGCCGTCGTGACCGGCTGGGCGGAAGAGGACGCGCAGGCCGTTGCGCCAGGTCAGCCGCCGGTAGGGCTTGGTGGTGCGGGTGCGCAGCGAGTCTGCGAGGAAGGGGTTGGCGCTGAGCTGCCATTCGACCTCTTCCCAGATCTCGTCAAGGTCGCCGTCGAGGGCAGATCCGACCAGCACACTCCCCCGCTCGGCTGCGAGGCAGCCCCACAGGAGCAGGCCGACGATTTCCCGGCTCTTGCCGACCTCGGCGCCGTCCTGGTGGACGACGTGGCCGCGGAAGCGAAGCGAGGGCCGCTGGTAGGGGAAGAGCTGCCAAAGACCTCCCCCATCCTCCGGCTTGTTGACGAGGTTGGTTTCGACCCAGAGGACGGGGTCGGCGTTGAGAAGCCACCACTGGAGGCGATCTACGTTGAGGACCTCGTCGCCGAGCTTGAGATCGCCGCGTTCCAGGGCTTGCCAAGACCAGCGGTTGCGGCGCAGTAGCGCGTCGATCAGCTCGGGGAGCGCGGGATGCAGCAGCTCGACGCTATGCATCCGAGTTGCCCTCATCATCAGCCCCCTCCCCCGCCAATCCTTTCCGCATCTGGCTCACCCAGGCGGCCCTCCCCGCCAGACCGAGGCCTTGATCCCTTTCGCGCTCGCCGCTCGAGCGGGGCGTGATGGTCTGGTCGGCGGCGGTGTGGCCGAGCTGGCGAAGGAGCTGGAAGGTGTTTGCGGCTCGCGGGTTCTCGACCGGCCGCTCAGCTACGACTTCGAGGTCGCCGTCCGCGTTGCGGCCGACGATGGGCACCTGGACGACGAGGCCCTCGTGCATCAGGTGGGAGAGCTCGCCGTGTGCCAGAGCGAGCTGGCCGGCCATGGAGGTGGCGGCGAGCTCAGCCAAGCCGGCGAGGTCGCCGCGCTCGATGGCCGCGAGGTACTTCTCCATCGTGTCCTGGTGACCGAGGGAGACGAGACAGGCAGAAAGGCCGGCGCCGCGGGATTCCACGGCGCGCTTGACCTCGCAGGTCCCGGTGCCGTCGTTGGGACAGACGGCGGGCTTGCAGGGTGGCAGGGCCTGACCGAGCGCGGTGGTGGCGTGCTCGCCGGTTTTGACCGCGGCGGCGCGGCGCTGGGCACGCTCCTTCGCGGACAAGGGTTTGCCCTTGGGCCGTCCGCCCTTTTTCTTCTGCTCTTGATCGATTCGTTTCGGCATCTTGACTTCGCCCTTTATCTGCGAGCAGGTTGAATCCATGAGCGCAAGACACCAAATCGAAGGCACCCTCGTAGCAGGGGGTAAACTCAAGAATTCAGAGGAGTTGGAGGTTGGCGTCAACGGAGAAAATGAGCTAAAAAAATTAGCTTTTCTCGACGGATGGACGTCTTTTCTGGTGAGCGTGCGTGGGCGGTCGGAAGCGACGGCACGGAGGTACCGCCGGCTCGTCGAGCGGCTGCTCGCTGACGTTGGGAAGTCAATCGAGCAGCTCGGCCGGGATGACGTGGAGAGGCATCTTCGGCGGCTGCACGTCGCCGGCCGTGGGGAGTCCGTCCGGCAGGGCGTCGTGGTGGCGGTGCGGTCGCTCGGGGAGTGGTGCCTGGCACACGGGATCGTCGAGGTGAACCCCGGCGCATCGCTGTCGGGACCGCGGCCTTACCGGCGGGAGATCAAGGTGCTTTCGGTCGCCGAAGTGTCCCGGCTGCTGTGGGGAGACAAGCCGGGGGCGCTTCCTCGCGTTCCCGTGGAGATGCGGGACCGGGTGCTGCTGGGTGTTGCCTATGTGGCGGGGCTGCGGGCGTCAGAGATCGGTCCGCTGGAAGCGGAGGGGGTGGCGTGGCAGGAGGCGACCCAGACGTTCAGCATTCTGGTGCGGCACGGGAAGGGGGCGGGCGGGGATGTGCGGTTGCCGCTGGATCGGCCAGTGTCGCGGATGCTTGGCGCCTGGCTGACGGCGCGGGGGGCGGGTGGGCGGTTCTTGTGGGGGCGGCCACTGACTCGCGGAGCGGTGCGAAAGATCTTGCACCGGCGGTGCGCGGAGGAAGGGATTGACGCTGCCGGGAGGAGGTTGTCGCCGCACATCCTTCGCCACAGTCTCGCCACGCATCTGCTCCAGAAGGGGGTGGACATCCGCAAGGTTCAGCTTCTCCTTCGGCACAGGTCGATTGCCACGACCGAGGGGTATCTCCATACGGACGTTGACCGCCTGGGGGCGGTGCTGGTCCGGAGCAGTCCGCTCGAGCGCCGGCGCAGGAAGGCCAGCCCCCTCCGCCCGGCCATGGCGCAGCTCTTGGGCGAGCTTCAGGGGCTAGTCCGACCCGAGTGACCCAAGGGATCTGGGCGCCCAGAGTCTCCCTGGGCGGCTCGGGCGTATTCTCACAATCCGCAGTCCCAATGGCCCCCCTGGCAGACGCAGGCTGCAAGTGACTGATTCGGTGGGTCTTCGTCACAGTAAATGTACCCGGTTCCAGAGCAGGCTTTGCCTTGAAAAGTGCGGCAAGCCGGATAGGCCGCGCTGGCAAAGTCGCTCGCAGACAGCCCTGAAATCAGACATAAGACTCCGGCGAGAGCAGCCAAGCGAAGCGTTTTCTTCATGATGTCCTCCAAGTAGCACCCGAGGACCATCCTCGGTTCCGTCATTATAGCTTATTCTCAAGTTGGACTGGTTAAAGATAGGCTGGCCCGAACAGATCGTTCGCCGCTGGCCCGAGTAACCAAAAGCGTTGTTCTGATTACTGCTCTTTCCGGCTGAGCCGCTTCCCGCAAAGGCTTGGCCGGTCGTGGTTTAGCCGCGCTGATCCGTCGCGGCCTCCCCCTCGCGGGCGGTTCACATAGCGAAAACGAAACCAGTTCCGTTTTTTGAGGCGAGAAAAAGCCCGCCGGGCTTGCCTTTGCTCGATGTCGGCCGGGCGCGTTTCCTGGTTTAAACCTGCGTCGAAAAGCAGTCACGGGAAGGGGGTTTGGACGGGGGCGGGTGGGTGGAGGCGCCGCGGCTGGCGCGGACGAGCACGAGACGCCGTCAGGCGGCTCGTGCTCAGAGCGACAAGACGCGGCGCCGTGGGGCGGGTCCCCATAGGACACTCATCCCTCTGTTCACTTCACCCAGCAACGGCGCTCGCCGGCTATGGAGATCAGCCTCTTAAGTTCCACATCCGTCGATCCAGTGGAACTCGCCTCCGTTCCAAACACAGTCCAGGGCGGCACAGCCACCTCCGCACCATGAACTAACGCAGAGCCCACCGTCAATCGGAATTACATCGTAACCACAGGCTTGTGACTGTGAGGGGTCGGTACCAAGCATCCACTGAGCGATCTGATCATTCGATTGAGGTGGAGCGGTATCCGTTGCAATGCCGACGGCCGGGTACAGGAACAGAGTGACGACAGCGAACAGGAACAGTAAGCGTCGAGTGCGGTGCATCGTGCCTCCTTAAGAGAATGTAAGCATAGCCTAGTTTGAAGTATTAGCGCAACACATCGCCTGAATGGGACAAGTCCATGCTCAAAGTAATGTCAGCCTTTTCACGCCGGCCAAGCCAAGCTGCTCGACGCCGCCCTCTCCCGGTTCAGAGGCGCCGCGGCTGGCGCGGACGAGCACGAGACGCCGTCAGGCGGCTCGCGCGCAGCGCGCCAAGACGCGGCGCCGTGGGGCGGGTGGGTCCGGGGGCGGGTGGTGGGGGTGGGTGGGCGGGATGGAGATCAACTCGGCAGTTTGGCGCAGCGCAGCGGAGCCAATCTGCCGCACCCTGCTTGGGGGGAGGGCCCCGTAGCGTGCTTCCACTGAACTCAGGGGATGCGTCCGGGGGGAGGCCCGGGTAGGTGCCCGCGCCTGGTTTGACATAAGCCCCGCTTATGTAAAGGCGCAGCCCGGAGGCGGGGAGTGGCGCGCAGGGCGGGGTTCGGGTAAGGCGCGCTTACCGGAAC
>JAXDKG010000039.1:0-4673 GCA_034667225.1 Acidobacteriota bacterium | reverse complement strand
TTCGCTCATCAAGGTGGGGAGAGAGAAGGTTGAATCGGTGTCGTATCGCCTCTTCATCAGACATTGTACTCCAAGAGTACAACAAAAGACCCCTAAATCCGCTAGCGTTATTGCATGACGCGCCCTTAATTCCGCCCTAAGCCTCTTAGATCGGCCCCAAGCTCCTTAAATCCGATCCAAGAAGCTTAGAATTTTTCCCGAGCTCCTTAGATTGGATCTAAGAAGTTCCGGGCCGATCTAAGCCTCTTAGCTCCGGCCAAAGTCGCTTAGATCGGATTCAAGACTCTTGAATCCGCCCGGGAAAGCTTGGCGCCGGCCGAAGCCGCTTGGCGTGATAACGTTTCCTCATGCCCGCATCCAAGCCGGCTCTTCGCCTCTCGCTCGAACAGGCCCGCCGCGTATTTGTCAGCGCTCAGGGGTTTCCTTCTCGGCCGGGACGATCCGTGGTCCAGGTGCTGGAGGAGACCGGCTTCGTCCGGACTCTCGGCGGGTCGGACATCTACCTTGCCTTGCGGGCGCGGATACCCGGGATGCGGCGGGAGGATCTGGAGGCGGTGGTCGAGGCGCACGAGGCGCAGATCGTCCCCGCCGTGCGCGGGTGCATGTACCTGGTGCCGCGCCGGGACGTCCCCCTGGCCTTGAGGATGGCGGACGTGGTCTCCCGCTCCCGGCATGAGCGCGACCAGGAGAAGGCGGGCATCCGGTCCGGCGAGGTGGAGGAGGTCGGCAAGGCGGTCCTGGAGACTCTGCGGGAGCGCGGGCCGCTGACCACCGATGCCCTGCGCAAGGCTCTACCGGCGGGAACGGTCCGCAGTCTGGGTGAGGTGGGCAAGAAGGTGGGTATCTCCTCGCCTCTCCCCGGGGCTCTCCGGATGCTCGAATTCGACGGCCATGTCGAGCGGACGCTCGAGGGCCGCCTGGACAGCGAGCGCTACCGCTGGCGCGCTGCCGCGCGGAGCCCCTTGGAGGGCGTCCAGGTGCCCGAAGATCCCATCGACCTGTTCGCCGGAATGGCGCGGATCTTCTTCCAGGCCGCCGGGCTCGGGACCATCAAGGACTTCGCCGGCTGGGCCGGCATCTCCCAGCGTGATGCCAAGGCCGCAATCGAGAAAATTGGAGTCCTGCCCGTGATTGTCGAAGGGGACGGCGAAGTCCATTACCTGATCGAAGAGCGGCGCCTTGAAGAATCGGCGGATGCCGTGAGCGCGGTTGCTTTCCTTCCTTTCGAGGACAACCTGATCCATCTGCATGGCGGGCCGGCCCGGGTGGTGGACGAGGCTCACCACGCCATGACCGTGCCCATCTGGGGGTCGAGCAAGACCACCACGATCGGCGAGGCCAGGCACATGTCGCTGCGCTCTGTGGTGGCGGAGGGGAAGGTCTCAGGATTCTGGGAGTTCGATCCCGATGCCCGCGAGGTCGTTTACCGCGGCTTCGACGGTCTCTCCGCGGCGACGCGGAAGAAGCTGGACGCCGCGGCGCAGGACCTCTCACATTTCCTGGCCGAGGACCTCGGCCACGGCCGAAGCTTCACGCTGGATACGGACGAGGAGCTGAGGAAGCGGTCGGTGCAGGTGCGAGGAATGTAGGGGAGGGGCGAGCCCTCCCCCGATTACCTACCTAATACCGGACTATAGCGGAGACCAGGAACGACCTCGGCTGCGAAAGCAGGGTCGCCTTGCCGAAGTTCGGGTTGTTCGGCGCCGTGGCACGGCCGACGATCAGGCGGTCGTCGACGTCAAGCGCGGCCTGCTCGTCGAAGACATTGAGGACGCGCCCTTCCAGCTCCAGACCGATCACGTTCAAGTCGAAGGTGTAGGAGGCCAGGAGGTCCAGGTTCCACCAGTCCTCCATCCGCCGCGAGCCCGCCTGTTCCAGGTAGCGGAAGTGCGACGAGCTGGAGACGTTCGGGTCCGGCAGGCCGCGAGCCTCCCAGGCGCCGCCGCTCTGGAAGCGGAGGTAGCTGCCGAGCCGCGCCTTCTCCCAGGGTGCGATCGTGGTGAAGACCTTGAGCAGATGGGTGCGGTCGCCGCGCAGCAGGCCGTCGCGGTTGTCGGTGATCAGCACGCCGGGGCCGTCCTGGATGAACGACGAGTTGTAGAAGAGCGAGTTCGGACCGTAGTCGAGGTCCCAGTTCCCCTTCAGCTTGCTCCAGGTGTAGCTGGCGTTCATCGAGAGCCCGAGGAAGCGGTCGTCGATCCGCGCGTGGTTGAGCTGCAGGGTCGCGGCCGTGTACTCGCGGTAGGCGTCCGGGAGCTGCTCGACGCGGAACGGGCCGTTGCCGAGGCCGTCGGCGCTCACGTCCTCGAAGATGTCGCCCACTTCGCGATAGATACCCCAGACCTCGGCCGACCAGGCGCGGGAGAGCGGCCGGGCGTAGCCCGCCACGAACTCGTCCGTGAACATCGGGTCGGTCCCCGGCACGATCCTCTTGTTCTGGGTGTTGGCCGCGGGCACGTCGCTGATCAGCTTGCCCGTGGCGTCGAAGGTGGCGCGGTTGGTGAAGATGCGGGTGGGCGAAGCGGCCCGGCCCAGTGACTTGTTCTCGGTGTTGTAGTAGCGGCCGAAGTTGAAGTAGAGCTTGTCGCCCGTCGTGACGTTCGGCACGAAGGAGATGCCGAGGCGCGGCTGGATCTGCTGGTCCCAGTCGAAGGTCAGGATCTTGACCTTGGTCTTGCTGTTGGGCGTGCTCCCCAGCCCTTCGCCGTAGTAGTTGTCCTTGTTGACGAGCACGCCCAGCATGAGCGTGGTGCGCTGGCCGAGCGTCATCTCGTCCTGGAGGAACACGCCGTAGGCTTCGCCGCGGGCGGTGTGCGGCGGCTGCGCGGAGACGTAGCTGCCGATGAACTGTTTGGTGGTGGCGTTCCAGGAGACGTTGCCCCAGCCGTTCGCCTGGCGCTCCAGCCGCTCGGAGTTCTCGTCGTAGGTCACGCCGACGCGTAGGTCGTGGTCCGCGCCCCACCAGTCCTGGAGGGTCTGGTAGGTGGCCCGCAGCTCGTCGCGCTGGAAGTCCTGGTTGTTGACCGCGAGGTCGATGCCGCCCACGATCTGGCCGATGGAGTTGGCGCCGCCGACGATGCGGTCGGCGGTGGTGGTGAAGCGGCCCATCAGCTCGGGGTGCGCGGGGTCGAACGCCGGCCGGTAGCCGAGGCTGGTGAGCGGCGAGGTCGAGTTCTCTTCCTTGTTGTGGTTGAACTTGGCGTCGATGAAGCTGTTGCCGTTCAGGTTCCAGGTCCAGCCGAGGGTCCCGAGCAGGTAGTCGGTGGCGTCGTCGCTGCCGGCGGCGGGCAGGATGTTGGCCGTGATGTTGGCATTGTCGGTCGTGGTGTCGCGCGAGCGCACCGAGGCCGAGATGTAGTGGGACATCGACGGGTTCGAGGTGAGCTTGACGAAGAACTCGTCGGTCGCGATCTCGCGGTCGGGCACGGCGCCCAGGTTGTTGCGGCGGTCGGTCGCGTCCTCGTTGGGGAAGCTCGCCGAGCCGTAGAACCAGGCGCGGTCGCGCACGAACGGCCCGCCGATCGAGCCGGCGATGCCCTCGCGGTTAATGGTGTTCTGCAGGTTCGGGTCCTTGCTGTCGCCGACGAAATCGGACGGCTGGTATTCGAAGCGGACCTGGCCTGCGAGGTCGTTGGTGCCAGACCGGGTCACCGCGTTGACAACCATGCCGCCGGTGCGGCCGAACTCGGCGGAGATGCCCGCGCGCTTGATGTTGACTTCATCGATATCGAGCTCGGTGATGTTGGGCAGGATGTCGCCGTAGTGCGGGTTGGTGATGTTGATGCCGTCGACGAGGAAGGTGTTGTCCTGCCTCGCGCCGCCGGCGTTCGGAGCGAGCCGCTCGTTCTCGGTCACGCCCGGCGCAAGCTGGAACAGGCCCTTGTAGTTGCGCGCGACGGGCAGGTCCTCGATGGCTTCCTGGGTGTAGTTGACCTGCACCTCGGTCGAGCGGATGTCGATGATCGGGGTGGCCGCGGTGACGGTGATCTCTTCCGAGAGGGAGGCGCCGCCGAGGTCGAGGTTGACCTGGGTGTCCCTGCCCACGGCCACGATCACGGCGCGCTGGGCCGTGCCCATGCCGGAGAGCTCGGCGGAGACCTCGTAGTCACCGGGCGGGAGCCGTTCGAAGTCGAAGGCGCCGTTCTCCCGGCTCACTTCGACCTGGCCCGCGGGGAGCATCGGGCCCTTGATCGTGACGGTGGCGCCGGGCAGCGCCTGGCCGCCGTCGTCCTGGACAATGCCGGAGACGGAGCCCGTCTGCTGCGCATAGGCGGAACCGGCGAGCAGGAGCACCAGAATCCAGAGAAGGGTGGGGAGCCTGGAACGCATGACGAAACTCCTTCCGGTGAAAAGAACACGAGTTGCAGATGGGGGGCGAGGATAGCATGGGCTGTCACGCGGATATCACCGCAGGCCGGGGTCACAGCAGCCCCGCCTGGGGTTGAAACCCCAGGCTAGAAAAGTACAGCCCCTCCCCGGGGCTGGAGGCGCAGCAGGCTGCGCCTCGTCTCAAAAGGTTTTCCAGAATCTCGCCCCCGGAGGGGGAGATACTCTTCTAGCCTGGGGTTTCAACCCACCCTCTTATACACAACTTTTACTGGACAAGCGGGGTCTTTGTCTGTTCTCCTGTTCCGCAGAGTAGGAATCTAGGGAGGGCAGACATGGATCTTCGC
>JAXDKG010000038.1:0-91987 GCA_034667225.1 Acidobacteriota bacterium | reverse complement strand
CTGGTCCGGCAAGCCGCTCAGCTCAAACGCCACTTCTTCGAACCCCAGCGCGCGCGAGGCAACCAAGCCGCTGAGGCTCTTTCAACGGCACGGCGCCTGAGACGGGACATAGGTTAACGCCTATGGGATTGATACCCCCCCTTTGCAGTGGTCGGCGATCGCGAGGGACACCGCGTCCCGGTGCTCAGTGCACATAGGTGCCCGGGCCGACCGGTGCCGCTCCTTCCTGATGCTGAGGTGATTGCCTGGCCATCGTGGCCCCCCTTTCGTCAGAGGCAGGTTGCCGCCACGAACGCAAGACCTCCAAATGGGCATGAGGGCCGCGGCTGGTGTAAATAACGCATTCCATGAGAGATGGGGAAAATCGAGGAAAATCGGAATGGGGGGGTTTGAATCCCCCCATTTCGGGTCCGGTGCTTGTTGGCTCCAGGGTGAGTGGCTCGCCATCTCGCCTCCTCTCATGTCGGAGAGCAGATTCCTCTCTGGACCGCAATACCTGCAAGTGGGAGAGGAGCGCGATTTGGCGGAATCTACACAAAGAAAAGGAGATCGGCCGCATGCGGGTAGAGGGGAACGCAGATTTCAGAATAACAATCTCGTCTTTCGAGCCATAGCTGAGCCCCCTCGCGACAGCCCTGGAGGACGGCGGTGCAAAGCGGGTCTCAAGCGGGGCACCGATGACCCAGATGCCCGCCTGAGCGGTAGGGGTTGGCGGGGACCCGAAGGGGGTCTCCGCGGGAGGGGGAACCTCGAAATCGGCGCGGTCTATGAGGAACGCTGCAACTTGCGTCAACACTCTCGTCGTTGTCCTCCTCGCGGTTCATCTCGTCGTTCTGCTGGCGGTCAGGGAGCATTGGTGAGGACGACAATGCAGGGCGGAATCGTCCGTCTGTGCCGAGTAACCAAAAGCGTGATTCTGGTCACTCGCTTTTCCGTCTGGGCTCCGACCCAGAAGTGCTTTTTCTTCAGAGGTTTGTGTCCACGGAACCGTCGGCTTCTCCCTCCCTTTGTCGGCAAGCAGGTCGAAAACGAAACTAGTTCCGTTTTTTGAAGCGAGCAAAAGCCCGCCGGGCTTGGGTTTACTCGATGTCGGCCGGGTCTATTTCCTGGTTCAAACCCGCATGAAAAAGCAATCACGGGAAGGGGTTTGAACGACGCCGGGCGGGCGGGAGGCGCCGCGGCTGGCGCGGACGAGCACGAGACGCCGTCAGGCGGCTCGCGCGCAGCGCGACAAGACGCGGCGCCGTGGGGCGGGTGGGTCCGCGGGCGGGCGGTGGGGGGTGGGTGGGTGGGTCTCTTGGGTGGGGGGAGCAGTTCGGCGCAGCGCCAGCGGAGCCGAGCTGCGGGGTCTTGGGCGGGTGGTGGGTCTTCGGGTGGGCGGCGGGCGGGGGCGGGCCCCGTAGCATGCTCGATACGCTTGGGGATGCGTCCGGGGGAGGCCCGGGTAGGTGCCCGCCCTTGGTTGACATAAGCCTCGCTTATGTCTAGGCGCAGCCCGGAGGCGGGGGTGGCGCGCCAGGGCGGGGTCGGGTCAACGCCGCGTTACCGGACCCCGCCCTGCGGTGGGCGGGTGGCGCCGACCCCGCCGGAGCCAGGGGCGGGCAGCTCCCGGGCCGGAGGGCGGGGGAAAGGTCCGGAATGCCACGGCACGTTGCGGGGCCCGGGGCGGGGGAAATGGAAGAGGGCGGGCGGACGGGAGATTGGGTGGGCGCGACGGAGGAACGGAGGACGGTCGTTACGGCCGCAGTCTCCGGCGCGTCCCACCCGGCCTTGTG
Organism: Acidobacteriota bacterium; assembly: GCA_034667225.1. GTDB lineage: Bacteria > Acidobacteriota > Thermoanaerobaculia > Multivoradales > UBA5704 > DATMER01. Next base: position 90,212 of record JAXDKG010000038.1, on the reverse strand, counting down.
GATAGGAGGTTGCCGTCGGCGCGGAGGCTGAGCCAAGAGAGGGTGGAGCAGTTCGGCGGAGCGCAGCGGAGCCGATCTGCGGGGGACGTTGCCGTCCCCATGGTGGCTGAGGCGACGGAGGAGCTCCGGGCGGGCGTGCAGGGTGCAGGAGCTGCTCCGGCGCAACCACGAGCGCTCGCAGGAGAGGGGGCGTTTGCGTCAGCGAACTGGGGGGAAGTTCGCCGTCCTGCAGGAGGGCCGACCTCGCGCGGGTGGGCGGGAGGGTTGCCGTCCCTACTGAGGTTTGGAACTCGCGCGGTTGGTGGGAGGATACCCGTCCCCACGGAAGGTGAAGTCTCGAGCGGGTGGTCGCCGTCCCTCCCCATGGATGTTTGAGCTCGTGGGTTTGAGCAGGGTGCGAGCGGAGGCGTTGCAAGCTACTCCTCTCGCAGCGCAGTCTTGGTAGATCCCCCATGACTTGTCACCCTCGGTCGGAGTCGCACCCGACATGCCCCCTTTGAGAACGAGTCATCGCTTGCTTTGCTGCTCCAGATATAGGCCTCTCCGGCCCCCAGGGCACTCAGTTTCTTTGGCGTTAGAGCATCGAGGGCGGCGTTGGCCTTCTGAATGTGCTTCAGCCAGGCCGGCGAATTGAACTTGTGGAGGATGATTTGACTCGAGAGCTCAATGAGTGACGTAGGCACCGACGGCGGATCCTGCGACGCCACCATGATGCTGGTACCCTTGTGGCGCATCTCCCGCACGACCTCGACAAGCCCTGCAACCAGATCCGGGCTGTCGATGTACTTGTGCGCCTCGTCGAACACCACAAGCTTGTTGAACGGGCGCCCTTCGAAAGTCGCCTCCGCGAACATCTGTAGGAGAACCACGAAGAGTCCGAGTGCCTCGTCCTTTTCGATCAGCTCATCGCGAAGATCGACGATGACGAGGCGGCCAGGACGCAGGACGCTCGTCAGACCTTGCTGATCGTTGACGTACTCCTCGGCAAAGCGAAGGCGAAGCAGAGCGAGTTCCTTCAGGTGTTCAGAGAGACCCGAATCCTCTATCCCCCTCCGCAGTCCCGCAAGAGTGAGCTCGTCGCGGAGCTTCCTCATGATGAGGCCCACCTGCCGCATGTACATGCTCTGGCTTCCGACAGCTCCCATGAGGAACTTCCAGTGCGCTGCCTTCAGCTCCGACGACTTGAAGGAGATGGGGAGAACCGTCATGCCTGCGTACTCGGCCGCGCGCTCGGCCACCTTGTCGGCGGGAGTGAGGATCACGACATCATCGAGGGCATGCGGCTTCGCGCTGTATCGTTCGCGCAGCGCACGCACCTGAGCGTCATCCGTATTCGGTGCCGCCATCGAGGTGAACTCGGGTCGATAGTCGAGTGTAGAGCTGTAATGGAAGATCACGGCGGCGAGTGGACGCGGAAGCACGTTAATGCCGGGCACCGGCATGCACGCCATTTCAACAATGCTCCCAAGTGTGTAGCTCTTTCCGCCGCCCTGTACACCGAAGAGACTGATGGTGTGGGTCTGATTCAAATCGAGTGCGACCTTGCGACCCGAAGCCTCTCCTAGCAAACCGAACTGCGGTGACGACTGTATCGAGCCGAGAATGACATCGTGTGCCGGTTCTATCTGGGCGCCTTCATGCTCCTTTCCATCCGTCGGCCAAGCGTCCTCCGCGGGCGCTGTCCGGGTGGTGGGCCCTGGAGAGGTGGAAAACGAGCCGCACTCAGCACTTGCGGCCACCGGCGCGGCCTTAGGCGTAACTAGCGGCTTCGTCTCCTCGGCGATCTTCCCAGCCACAGAGGCCCCCAGCGCGGAGTCGTCGTCGCCGATACTTACTGTGGTTTGTCGCTGCCGTTCGCTCACAAGGAAGGCAGCTGCATCCAATCGCGGGATCGGCGGGACGCTCGGTTGAGCCTCTTCAGGCGGGGTTGGAGCCGCACCGCCCTCGATATCTCCAGCGCCACCGTCGCTCGATGGCATCGTAGTCGTTCGCGGGGCCGCTTGATCGACCAGCGCTCGAATCAGATCGCTACCGATCCGATGAAACTCGATGCCCACCTCGCGCTCGGGTAGCTCCGTGCCCGGTTTGTCAAAGTCGAATACTAGGCCGCTCCTGGTGAAACGAAGCGTGTACCCTTGCTCCAGCAGGTCGAGGAACGTTCGCGCTTCCTCGGTGGCATCTTCGACCATGAGACCGTAGCGAACGCTACGGTCGAGATAGAACTCCAGGAGCGTGGCTAGCTCGCGGGTCTTCAGGAGTCGGTCCGGCCTGTCCGGCGTGGTGCGCTGCGGGTCGAAGTGTTGCTGGAGGATGCGCTCGCTTTGATTGAGCTGCTCGGTGATGCGTTCCTTCACCTGGGCGTAGCCGCTCAAGCCGAGGTTTTGGGCGTAGCACTTCACCTCGACCAGGTTGCACGTGGCGGTCCTTCGGGGCACATCGAGGTCAAAAAGAGCAAGGTCCGTTCTTCGTAACGTCACCTCGTCACCGATTTCCTCGGCGTGCCTCCTCACTGCGTGGAAGAGCTCCAAGTGCGCATCAAGGGGCACCACGATCTGATTTCGGAGAGCCCCTTGGTAGTTGAGGTAGAGCCGAGCCAGGGCCATCCCGAGGGCTTCAGCGCGCGCCGTGGGTGAAGAGACTAGCTTCAGGGCAAGCCGCCCTGAGAGCGACCGCAGTTGCTCTAGGATCAGGACCGCGTGCCGACCTTCGGCATCTAGGCCGTACTGCTTCAGGACAGGACGGAGGATCGCCTCCAACTCGGAGAGAGATCGAGAACTGATGACGAGCCGGTGTCCGTGCTCCGGTACATTGGCTGGCGTGTAGTCGATGAGGTAATCGGGGCGGTCCTTTCGGCCGCCATGATCGAAGAACTCGATCCCCATGTTCCGATCGACCGTGAATACCCAGTCGCTCGCTTCGTGGATTTCGCTGATCAGAGAACGTTCATCGGCGTCGAGTTCCAAGCGAACGATCGGCCTCGACGTGAAATCCGGAGTGGATCGCGCCACCGTCGCCGTCGCCGCAGAAATCAAGCCTGGCAGCTCACCGAGCAACGCACTGGTCTCGTCGGCTGCCTCGATTGCTACGGGCGTGCCATGTCGAGGTTGTCGTTCCCAGCCGGTGCCGGTTTCGTCGTCGCGGAAGCGCACGTGGAAGTCCTGCACTAGGCCGTGAAAAGGGATGAGACCCTCTGGTCGAAATGGGCGTCCGGCGGCGACTTCCTCGGGTGGGAAGACCTCAAAGAGGAAGCTGAGGTGAGCCCGGTAACGCATCGGCGTGGCCCGGAAGTCCCGGGTAGACCGAATGGCGACGATGAGTTTCGGAAACACGTGACTGCCACTCGGGATCGAGAACGCCTCGCCGGCCAGCGAACCCTCGCCCGACAGCAGCGACGCGATCGCCTCACCGACGCCGGGCGCATCGGGATCGGGTACGAACAACCGCAGGTCGTACCGAAGGTCCCGGAACGCCTCTTGCCGCTGGAGTGCAGTAAGAGCGTCCGCAAGGACAGTTGCGCGGCCAGGATTGAAGGCATTCACGGTTAGCGTGCGCACGTATGGGTGCTGCAGGAGGTAGCGCTCGACCCGCGACGCCAGGACCTCACCCGTGATGATTGCGCCGCCGATCGCCGGTTCCGAAAGCCCGAGCGCGGCGCAAACGTCGCCGAGTAGCCCTCGCGGGTCCTCCTCCGTGGCCGGCGCATAGAGCGCCCAGAACGGATGGACGTTGTCCACGGCCACGAAGACGCGGCCGTCGCTGATGGGAAGCATCGGCGGGAAGTTTGCGGACGAGATCCTCCGCAGCAGCGCCTCGCGGGCGGGCGTGACATGCTCCTCGGGACCCTTCTCGGTCGCGCGAACCCAAGCGGCACCCAACTGCGCCCATCCCAGCTGCCATAGCGCTCGCAGCGGGTGCGTCGGCGCAAGAAGGGCGGCCTCCCGCACGTGCCCCCGGTAGTCTTCGACTACGAGGCGCACGGAGTCGACTGCCAGCGCGGTGCGGAGCATGACGATGGCCTTCAGCTGATCAGCACCGGCCTCACGTTCGATCTTGCCTGAGAGGTCCTTCAGTAGGTCCACGTAGGCGCCGGCGTAAGAAATGATCTTGGGGGCGGACGCCAGGAAGTCGAGCCCCTGCGAAACAAGTTCCTTCGAGCCTTGTTGCACGTGGGAAAAGTATGCGGCGCGCGCGTCCAGGAAAGCTCGCGCGGCAATGGACGCAGGCCAATCACTGATGTCACCGGTAGGAGGTTCCGGCTGGCCCAGGTGCAGCTGCATCCGCCAGCTCACAGGTCGCTCCGGGCTGCTGAGGATTCGTTGCTCGATGATCTTCATCCATCGGGCAACAGCAATCTGGAAGGCGCCCTCCTTACCAAACTTGGCCTCGATCGTCTCCTGTGCTGCCGTTCGCCGCTTCGTGGTTCTCTGGGCCCACCCGATGTTCTCCGGGCGAAGAACAGAGGGATCCCGCCGCTGCAGCACGGCCGTGAACTGCCGCTCAAGCCTGGCATGTTCGACGCTGTCGGACTTCGGAATCGCACGTTGCGGAGGTTCTTCCTCGAGGTCTCCTTCTGCCAGAACGTAGAAGGGCTCGCTCTCGTTGGAGCGCTTCGCTTTCTGGTCGGTCGGCTCCTCGATCGGGATGGGATCGCCCTCAGCCGTCCACGGGAGAACGCGCACGAAGTGCCAGCCCTCCTCGAAGTCAATCTTGTTGAGCTTCGAGAAGGACGCCGTGCAGGTTGGTCGAGCTGCCTTCCAGATCTTGGCCTTCCTTGCGATTCCGACGGGGCCGGAGTCACGCGACATGATCTGGATCGTGAAGTGGTCCAGCCCCTGGACCTGGCTGGGGTGCGGCGAGACCTCGATCGTCACATTAAACTGCCGGCGCTCTTTGGGCGCTAGGACCTGCTGACAAACTAGGTCGATCAGGCGATCGCTCTTCTCATCCTCTGCGACGATGGGGAGGTCGGTATCGACACGCAGGAAGGTGATCTTGTCCGGGGCGATCTCCGACGCGAACTCCCACTTGTCGAAGGAGAGGGCCCAGTTCGTCTTGTTGAGAACGATTTCGCGTGTCCATGTTCCGGGGTCCTCAACACCTGCTTCCACCAGATACTCGGCGAGGCGCCGACGCAGACCTTTGTTGACCAGATCGAGCTGCAACACCCGGGACCGGATCGACTGGTCTGAGTCGGTCAGTCTGCGCACGCAGTCGAGGTTCTTGCGAATGCGCCCGTAGGATGTCGTCGGGTCATCGAACAGCTTGAAATCGGGCACGAGGCCAAGCTCGTAAAGCGCACCTCCGAACGCCTCACCGTCGTTACCGTTGGCTAGGGCGCAGAGGAGATACCGAACCTGGGAGACGGCACCGCCCCAGCGCCAGCGCTGATCGTCCAGGAACTGGAGTATGTCTCGCACGTAACCCTGGAGCGTCGCCGGCAGACGTTCGAGAAGGCGACGCCGGAGGGCTTGATAGGAGTCGCCGACCGGGAACTCTTCGAACGTCGCGCGCCCGAAGGAGTCCTCGGCGCTTGTGCGCAGGTTCGCGGGCAGAAACACGCACAGGGGCGGGCGCAGGGAACCGTCTGGGAGAGGATTACGGAACTCCACCAGCTTGGTCGACGACACATACAGGTCATCAGCCGAGGCCCTCCCGTCCGCGAGGACGTACACGTTCGCGCCGGGGGCCTCCTTGCGCAGGCCCTTCGCCAGTGCAACCATGAGGTCGCGGTCCAGGTCGGTCACGCGCATGCAGTGGCCGGCCACCTTCGCGCGGAGAGCACCCGCCAGCCGGGGCAGGAGCAGCTCCTCGACGGCCCGGGTCAGGTCGGCGTTGGGAAGAGCACGGAAGCCGGTGCTCATCGCAAGCCCCCATCCATCGCCGCGATTGCGTAGCGTGGCGTGATGGTCTGCGTGACATAGGCATCGGACAAGTCGCGGAAGAACCCGATCTCTCGAAGCCGTCCCTTGAAGCTCTCGACGTTGCGACGAAGCGCGGCGAGGTCGTTGATACTGGCTACACTGAAGCCGTCGCCCGGTGGCAAGCGATCGATGTAGATGCCGTAGCGCTCTTGCAGGAACGTCAGGAGCTCATCGATTCGAAGCTCACGCGTATAGAAACCGGCGCCGGAGGACCGGAGCACCGCGATCTGCAGGAGCACCTCCAATAGGTGGCTTCCCATGTAGAAGCGCCGTGCGCTTCCCTTCGACTGGTGCATGATGCCGGCTTCGCCCCGCTTTAAGACCGAGTCGAGGAACTCCGTGATGTACCTGCGATGGTAAGGGCCTCGGAGAGCCATGAGGATCTCGATGAACATGTCGAGGTCGTTGAGACTCATCTCGGTGACCCGCCGGACCTCCGGATCGATTTCCTCGCGCGTCTCGCCCGCGGTGTCGTCGAGGAGCCCAGCCAATCGCATCTTGAAGTAGCCGTCGCGCTCGCCTGCGTACGGCGGCTCGAGAAGGCGGAGCAGGTCGCCGATCGCGAAAAAGCCGTGCGCCGGAGCCGCGAGCTTGCCCACCTTCTTGCTCAGATACTCGGCGAACTCGTCCAGCTTGCGGACGAGGTAATGGGCCGCGACGTAGTTGGGGATGCGGCGGTAATGCATGTCGGCGCTCTGCCGTGCGAGGTCGGCCATGTGGGCGTCGAGGTCGTTGCCGAGGTCCACGAGCAGGTATACACGATACGGGCAGCCGCCATGCGCGAGGGTCTCGGCGGGTACCATAGGGCAGCTCTTTGGTTCGCAGATCGGATCCGCGCTGCGCCGCTGGACGAGAGAAGGCAGGAGCTTGATCATCCGGAGGTGATACAGCCCCAAGTGAAACGCGAAGAGAGTCTTCAGATACTCGACGAGGACCGAACGCGGAATGTACGGCTCGTAGGCGAGCAGGCGCAGCGTGTCGTCCGCAAGCAGATCGACCTGCCCCACGCACAGCGGCGGGAAGCGCTCGGGCTCTTGCGAATCCCGCGTGTCGACCGTGACCTGTTGGTCGAAGTGCAGAAGAGCCTGCGTCTCGACGTCGACGGATGCGGAGGGGTCGTACTTGTCCGTATGGAGATCCACGCCGGGGAAGAAGAACCGCGTCAGCGCGTCACGGGCGACTTGGCCTCGCCCGCCTCGGGCGTGGTAGAGCATCCAGTACAAATGCTCGGCCGCGCCGTAGTCCCGAGCGTGGCGAGCGTTGCGGAATTTGTATGTGTTCCCGTGCAACGGTCGCGGTGCCGCGAGCGCCTGGTTTGGGCGACCCCGGTTGACCATGTCCATCAGGTCGGTCTCGATCCATCGCTCGACGACGTCCTGGTGGTCGCCGAACCCGACAAACATCTTTGGGTCGTTGAGATACTCGCGGGCGAAGTCACTAACCTTCAGCTCGTGCTTTCGCGGAGGCCGACGGGTTCCATAACCGCCGAAGCGCAACCGGGGAAAGAGCATCGTGAGCACCCGGTCCATGTTCAGGGGCTTGAAGTCGATGTACGAGAGCTTCTTGAGGCGAAACTCCCGGTCCCGGCCTTTGATGCCCATCAGCTCGCGCCTCCTTCGACGGGCTCGAGGTACAGCGTTCCGGCGAGCTCGCGCCGGATCCTGTAGAAGTCATGGCCGCTCCGTGTGAGCAGCACCTCCTGGTAGGGAGCCGAGGCAAGGACGTTCTTGAAGACGGCCAGGCTCAAGTAGTAGCCCTTCAGCTCCTCAAGGCTCGGCCGATAGCCGTCGTTGAGCCGCGCTAACATCTCGTAGATGTCGAGACCGACGAGAAGCTCAGCTTCCTGCCCGGATGCAGCCGCGTACATGAGTCGCAGCGCCTGCGGGATGTGCTCGATGAACTCGTTGCTCCCTGTCGCGGGCAGGAGGAGCTGGAACTTCTTGCCGGGGAAGAGGCGGTAGCTGCGGATCGTTCCGTGTTCGACGACGCGAACACGGAGCGCCAGACTGTTGCCCAGGCGCTTGGGATCGCTGAGCCCCTCGCCGCGATTGATAGCCGTGAGCAGGCCGTCAAGATAGAGGCTCGACTGAGATTTACCTGTTACGATCCGCCAGAACTCGTCGGCGGTTCGATACGGCAGCATCTCCTTCCAGCCCTCGTCGCGGCGCTCGAAGAACTGCCTTCTGCGTAGCATCGCAACGTACTCTCGATGTTCAGCCACACGACGCGAGGCGCTGCTGACAGCCGAGTCGCGCGGTAGCTCGCGGTACATGGCGTCGAGCAGCTGAGAGTCGCGGTCGCTGCGCTGCGCGAACGTGAAGCGAGCCATCTCACGCGCGCTCGGCGGCAGGTAGTCGAGAGCTCGGTCGATGTCGGGGTTCGTCGCTTCGCCGACATCGATCTCTCGCAGCAGGGACAGCAACCGGTCAGCGGAATCTTCGCCCCCACGCCATGAGTTGAAGTAGAAGCCTTCCAGGATCTGGCGCCGAGCTTCCGCTCCGGGTTTGGCGTACAAGGCGTGAATCTCGTCGCAGTCCCGGGTCCCGGCCAAGGTGAACGCGAGTGCCGAGCGGAGATCGCGCATCGTGATGTGGAGCCGGCCACGCAAGTGCGTGATCGCGTAGAGGCTCCGCAGACGCTCGGCAACCTTCGGGCCCGCGACGGGGTCCATCAGGGTCCTGGCGTTGTGGTAGACGTAGCAGCGATCTCGGATGTTGCAGTTCGCGCAAGCGTCCCAGAACTTCTCATGGGTCAGGCGGCGCAGCTGCCGGTCGAAGATGGAGTCGGCGTCCCCGGCCGCGCCAGGCGGATTCGCTACTATGGCACGGAGGTTGAGATTGACGGTTACGACGCCGTCAGAGGGCCGAGCACCGCCAAGACCAGCTAGGACCAACCGCTTCAGGTACGCGAAGCGGTCCTCGTGCTCCGTCAGGAAGTCGACGAGGCGCCCCTCATTGATGGCGATGATCCTGGTTTCGTCAGTGGGCCACCCGCCCGCGCCCCGCCCCTCGAACGGCTTCAGGAAGTCCTGCAGGACCTCGTCGTTTGCTTTGCTTTCCTCGTCTTGGCTTCCGTCGTAGTTCGTGAGAAAGCGCCTGCCGTTGAGGACGAAGGCCGACCCGTTGGGGCGCTGCTCTAGGCCCGAGGGGACCTTTCGCTCGATCTGCTGGATGAACGCGGTCTTTCCATCACCGGCATTGCCAGTCACGATGACAAGTCGGAACTTGCCGGAGAGCACCGCAGGGCGAAGCTTGTCGTCGAGGAGCGTCTTGACGTAGGTCTCGCGCCCGACCGCGTCCAGTCCGCGAGTGCCGGCGTTCGTTCGGGGGCTCTGGCTGTACATCGTCAGCAGATGGCTGACGAACGGGTTGAAGTTCGGCTTGTACTGCTGCAGCAGTGAGAGCGACGGCGGAGTCTCGGTCCGCGCCTCGATTTCGACTGGTGGCGGCGGAGCGGCGATACGAATCTTCGATATGCCAGCAAGCGCGGCGCGGAACTCGGAGGCTGACGCGAAGCGCTCGCCCCTGCGTGGAGCAATCGCTCGAAGAAGTACCTGCGCGAACTCAGGGCCGAGGTCGCTCACATACGTCGTCGGATCGCGCGGCGCGACCTTCGGCGGCGGTGTTGCCTCCATCCAGGGATACTTCCCGGTGGCGCACTCGTAGAGCGTGACTCCAAGAGCGTAGAGGTCGCGATCGATTTCCTCGTCGCGGGTAAGCGTCTCGCCGATCTCCAGATCAGGTGGGATGTACCGTCGAGTTCCCCCCGGACGAGCCTCCTCATCGTCCTCGCGAACGGCGACGTTGAAGTCGATGATCCGGACGCCCTGATCGGTCCAGAGCAGGTTCGACGGCTTGATATCTCGATGGAACACGCCGCTCGCATGCAGGTGCTCCAAGCCGGCGAGCGTGTCCTCCGCGATGCGCTTGCTGTCCTCGAGCGCAAGCGCGCCAGCATCCAGCAGTTCACCTACGCCCGAACCGGGCACGTACTCGAAAACCATAAACGGTGTGCCGTCGGGGAGCTTGTCCGCCCACACCACACGGACCACGTTCGGGTGGGGCTTCAGCCGTTCAAGGACTCGGTACTCCTGCTTGAGACGTTGGAACGTCGAGCGTCGATCCTTGACGATGATCTTGAGGACGCGGGTTGTGTCGGAGAAGGAATCGAAGACCTTGTATGCAACTGCGAACCCGCCGGAGCCGAGTTTCTCCTCGATGCGGAAACGACCGGCGATCTCACTCCCTCGATCGAGAGCCTGGTAGTCGACTTCCGGGCGCGGCGGCACCGGAGGAGGGCTCTCCTTTTTCGGCTTCGCGGCGTCGCGCGGATCCGGTCCGACGATGTCGTTGAAGCGCGCAAGCGCCACGGCCGCGCTGTTCGGCCGGTCCTCGACGTCAAAGGCGCACAGGGCCTGAAGCCACTCGTTCAGTGCCGCAGGGAGCTCCGGCTTGAGCTCCGAAGGTTTGACAGGAAAGACGCCGTCCTTCTCCATCATCTCGTCGATCGAAGACCACGGCGGCTCGCCGATCAGGAGCTCGTAGAAGACGAGACCCGCAGAGAAGAGGTCGGAGGCGACGCTGGCGTTCGAAGGGTCCCGATAGCACTCAGGCGCCTGGTACAACGGCTCGATCTCGTCGACGATCTCGCCGGCGATCGTGCTCGTGCGATCCTTGCCGGCACGCGCGTAGTCGAATCCACAGAGAAGAGCGCGTCCGGAGCTGCTCACCAGCACGGCGTCCGGAGTCAGGTTGCGATGAATGACCTGCGGCTCGCTCCGGTGTGCGTGGTCGAGTGCGGCGAGCACGTCTCGGATGACGGCGATCTTTTGATCGTAGGTGAGCGCCAAGCCGCTCTTATTGATGTGCTGGCGCAGGGCCTGTCCGGCCACGTCCTCGGTGACGAGGGCGAACCAGTTCCGCGCGTCTTCATCGTCAAAGAACTCGCGCACCGAAAGGATGTTGAGGTGACCGGGCAGGTTCGCGAGCGAGCGGAAGGCGTTGCTGATGAGCTTGACTTGCCGCTGGCGTTCCTCGTTGGGCAGGTACGCGTCGACCTGGTAGATCCGAAGCCGCGCGGTCCCGCCGCGTCGCGCGCCGAGCAGAGTGTGCTTCGCACGGTACTCGGTGTAGCGATCAGTCCCTCCCAGCTTCTCTTCGACCTGCCAGTTGCCGTAACAGGGGGGCGCGCTCTTCGGCTTCGCACGGCCAACGATGGCCTTTTCGACCTGGCCCAACTGCGTACGGATGTCGGTCGAGAACGCTACCGGCACCCGGGACTTGTCCTGGAAGAACGCCACGCACTTCTTCAGGTAGGCGACCGAGGGTCCGTCCTGGCCGCCGGAGTCCTGAACGTGGGCGTCGGGCGCGGTCATCAGCACCGCGGCGTCGACGTAGATTCCACGCAACGTCGTGTCCGCCGGATGCTGCTCGCAGATGAAGGTCTTGAGCGCCTTCGCGTGCTTGCGGAGGATGGCGAGCGGGGAGTGGTAGGGCGCTCGGCTTTCCGGATACCACTTGGCGCCGTGGACATCGACCAGCCCTCTCGTGCCCTTAACGTCGATGACGAACACGGAGTGCGGCGCCAGCAGGGCGATGTCGATCTCGTAGAGTTCGTGGCCCTGCTTCAGCTCGAAGTTGTGTATAACGACGCAGGCGTTCGGCAGATGGTCGCGTAGATATGCGATCGCCTCGCGCTCGGAGTCGTTCGCCGGCTGGCCGATGGCGATCACACGGGCCATCAGGCGTCTCCCTCGATGGCGCTCTCCACAAGGGACACAGCCTCATCCTCTAATCGAACGGAGCGATGGCGCTTCTCGTACGCGTCGATGACGAGCTCGTGGATCTCCGCCCGGGTCCGCTTCTCTGGATAAGGAACCGGCAGGGCTCGCAGGTACTCCGGGTGGTGGTCCTGAAGTTTGGTGCCCATCGATATGGACCGCAGCATCCGAAACGCGGTCTCCGAGCGCATGAAGGCGAACAGACACCCCCGCGGCATGAGCTTCTCGTCCGAAACAACGCGGAGCAGGTGCTCAGAATATGCGGCCTCCAGTGCATGCCCCCACACGAACTCGGCGCGACAATAAAGCTCGGACTCGCCGAACGTGCCCTGTGCCGCGACGAGCGTGGTGCCAGGTTCCACCAGCACGTCGTCACCCACGGACTTCTTGGCGATCCAGCGCCCCTCGGGCCGCAACCAGAAGATCTCCTTCTGGCCGATGAGCTGGTAGGAGTATTCGGGATCCGCATCGATGCGCTTGTACCGCCCGCCTCGACGGAGCGTTCCAGGCTTGCAGAGCTCGCCAAGCGGACGCCAGGAGCGCGCCCGAATGGCCTTGCAGAGCTGCATGAATCGAGGGTTGAAGTTGAGAGCACGAAGTGAGGCAGCAGAGCTGAACTTCCGCTCGAATCCAAGGTCGGGCGTCCTGCTGTGCCAGGTGCCGGACGTCATGTCCTGCAGTCCCAACGATTCGAAGAGCTTCCGTGTCGCGGTGCGGACCTGAACTTGGTACTCGCTGCGCAGGTCCACCGCCTCGGCGATTTTCTCGGCAACCTGCTTCTCAATGCGCTCCCCAAATCTAGGAACTGGGAGATTGATGATGTGAGCCGGCTCGATGTGTTGGATGATCGAACCGTACGTCCCGCTGACAATGAGCGGCAGGCCGAACCGGCCGCTCAAGAACGCGAATAGATACCCGGCTGGTATCTTCTTCTCATCCGGGACGACCCGAAGCACGTGTTCCGAGCACGCCATCCCGTGCATATCCGGACGCGCGAACGCCATTCGGCCCACCGTGCCGGACCGCGTAATCAGGATCCATTTCTTCTCGATGGCGAACTTCGGTGTGGCCGCCGCTTGCGCCTTGGAAATGAGGGGTATGAAGCTCAGGTCGGCAGCGAGGATGTCGGTACTACCGAGAAACCGAACCCCGTGTGTCTCGTCGAGTACATACCTGCGACCCTCTCGGCCAGCATGGAAGATGCCGCCGATGCCGCCTCTCGTAGTCGATTGAAGCGGTTCCTTCTTCGCGCGCAGGTTCGCAAGAAGTATCTTGGCCTCCATCGCGCCGGAAAGGTGGGGCCCGCAGTCGAGGCGGCGTCCTTCCTGTTCGAGCCAAGCACTGGGGACGATCTTCTCCTTCACGGTCCCCTCCGCCCGCCCGCGACGAACTTGCGGTAGTGCTCGGCCACGATAGGGAGTTCATCGGCGATGTGTCGCTGCCGGCGCAACACCGCCCGCGACCGCACCTCTCCCCCGAGGCGCACACGCTCGACTACTTCGTCGTCGAAGATCAGCTCCTCGCCGTCCGGCGCTCGCTGAAAGAGCTGGTTGCCGCGCGCATCGACGCCTGCACGGTTGACCACCGCCATGAAGACCCAGTATTCCGGATGGCTCGTGTGCTTGAGTTCCTCGTGGCTTCGGCGCCGAAGGACCAACAAGCTCGGCAGCGCGGGAGTGATGCGGTAGTCATTGAGCGTGACCTTGAAGGGCTCCACCGGAAGATCGACGCTCGCGAGAACCTCGCAATGCCGGAGGATCCACCAGCGGATGTCCTCATCCCCGGGATTCCCAAGGAGACCATCAGGAAGGAGGATTGCGATCCGGCCGGTACCTGGCTTGGCCCAGCGCCACGCGCGCTCGAGGAAGAGAACTTCCGGGGGTACACCTGCGGTCTTAAGGGCCCCGGTATCGACGAAGTGACCTTCGTCGGTCTTCCTCCAGATCCTGCCAAGGGAGTATCGACGAAGGATCGCCTCTTCCTTGATGGTTTCCTTCGTGCTGAACCATGGGTTCGTGAGCACGATGTCCATGCTCTCGTCGGGCATGAGCGCGCGAGCTCTGGCGACATCCTCGAGCTCGCCGTCGGGGAACGTTCGTGCATCGATCCGAAAGATGTTGCCTGGGTGACCTGCGGAGAGTAGCACGTTGAGCCGGGTCGCCACGACGAGCAGCGGAGCCATGTCACAACCGAAAACGCGCTCCTTTGCCCAGTTCACCGTGAGGTCCTGCGCCTCGCGAAGCTGTTGCGCTGACGCCGAGTGTGGCGTCGCTCCCATGTGCTCGAGGAACTTCTCGAAGAGGTGCGCCGCCGCCATGGCGAGGAACGTTCCCATTCCACTCGAGCAGTCGAAGACCCGTTCATCTGGGCCAGGGTCGAGCATCTCGACCGCCATCTGAGCGACGTTGAGGGGCGTCGGATAGCGACCGTCCTTCCCATCCATCGTCGAGCGCGCACCTGCGCGAAACGCGATCGTGCGGCTCCTCGGAAGTGTGTCGGCCAGGGAGTACCGCGCCAGCTCCGTGACAACTCGAGCGGTTTGAGCAGCATCCAGGTGGCCGAGATCCCAGCCGTGACCAAGCACTGTCGACATCGCAGTGCGCGCGGCCTCGAAAGCCGTCGTTACTCGGTTGCGAATCGCCGCCTGGCCATCCGCCGTAAACGGTTCCGGGCCACGAATCCAGAACTGGCGTTCCGGACGCGGCAGCGTCTCGTCATGCATCTTCGCGAGAAGGAGAGCGCCGAGTGGCTTGAAGGCATCTCCTGCCAGCGAGAGGTTCCGGTAGAGGTACTGGTGGCAGCGGCCGAGCGCCGCCTCGAGGTCCTCGGGGTCGGCCGCAACCTGGGTGGCGCCGCCTTCGCGAAGGATCTCCTCGGTCGGCTCGCCCGGCGCTGGCCAGGCACCGATATTCGAGAAGCGCGTCTCGAACTTCGTGTCCTCCGCTTGGACGAAGAACTCCTCGTGGCCGTTGGTCCACATACCGAGATGGCAGGCGGGGAAAAGTTCCAGCTTCTCTTGGAGCTTTCGCAGGTCAGCGGCAGCCTCTTCGGCGCTGCGAAGCTTATCGCGGAGTTTCTGCGGTTGGCACACGACCATGCGCTCGACGTTCTCGTCGCGAGACTCTTGGCCATGGCTCAGGATCGCGATATCCACGGACTTCTGTCGCTTCCCAGTGGTCGTCAACCGGTACCCGACCTTGATGTCAGCACGGTCGAAGCCATAGCTCTCCAGGAGCTGTCGCACGACCTTCTGCACCAGACGGTTCTTGGGCGACGCTGGGATCGGCTGCCCTGAAAGGATGTCGATCAGGACTTCGGAGTCGCCTTCCGGCTCCTGCTCTGCGCCTTGTCCCTCAGCTTCGTCATTGATCTCGTCGGTCACGTTCCGGGCTCCGGGTGCTCGCGCCGGAACGCGCGATAGCGTTCCGCGATCACCGGCAAGTCGTCGTCGATGATCTTCGATTTGCGGCGAAGAGTCCGTGCGACCTTCCTTCCGGCGACCGTAATCGTTTCAATCTCCTCGACGTCCCTGGTCAGCTCCTCGCCTTCAGGCGACCGCTTGTAGAGCTTGTTTCCGCGCCGGTCGAAGCCAACCTTCTCGGCCACAGCCATGAACACGGGGTACTCGCTCGGACCGCTCATCGCCTCACGCCTTACCAGCTGATCCGGCTTCTTCTTCAAGAACAGGAGACTCGTCAGGATGTTGACGTTGGCTTCCACGATAAACGTCTCGACCGGAAGATCGACACTTGCCAGAACCCACGCATGGCGCAGAATCCACCACCGGATGTACTCGGCAGCCGGATTGCCGAGAATCCCGTCTGGCAGGACGATTCCCATTCTCCCCCTTGGCTTGAGCCAGTTGAGGCAACGCTCGATGAATATGACCTCCGGGGCTACGCTGCCCTGAAGGCGGCCCGTATTTCGAAAGCTGCCGTCATCGAGCCGTTCCCACACATGAGCAAGGTCGTAGTGCTTCAGAATGCTCTCGTCGGTGATGGGAATCTCGGAGCCGAAAGGTGGATTGGTCATGACTACTTCGACCGAACCGAGGGGAAGATGTCGCTGCGCCGCCTTCACCCCGCTCAAATGACCGTCCGGGAACTCCAGCGAGTTCAGGTGGTAGAGGTGGCCCTTGCCGTCACCGGCCATCACCATGTTCATCTGGCTAGCCCGTATGAGAAACGGGTCGAAATCGCAGCCAAACACCTGGTTAGACGCAAACCGCCGCAGACGCTCGTGTAGGGACTCGAACTCTTCCGACGACTCTGTCTCTGCTCGCACTTGGGCCTCCGCCCGGAATTGCTTCATCATATGAGCCAACGTGGCTACAAGAAAGCCGCCGGTGCCGCATGCTGGATCGAGAACACGCTCGTTCTCCTTTGGCTGGAGGATCTCGACCACAAGGCGGATGGCACCGCGAGGCGTGAAGTACTGCCCCCTGTCCCCTCTCAGGTTTGTACCGACGATCTCCTGGTACGCCGCTCCCTTGGCGTCGACATCGATGCGAGTGAACTCGTACTTCGAGAGCTCGGAGACCATGAATGCGAGGGCACGAGACGAGAGGGTGATCTCTTCATTCCCGCGAAAGATGGACTTGTATTCCTTCTTGACCTCATCGAAGAGTGGGGCGATCCGATTCTGGATGGCCTTTCGACCAGACTCGCTGAACTGCTCCTGTGGACCTGCCCAGAAAAGCCGGCGGGACCGCGGCGCTCGCTCGTCGTACATCTTGCAGAAGATCAGGTAGAGGAATTGCCAGAATGCGGCGTCCTTAGGCATGCCCTCGTTGCCGTGGATGAAGTTGTGGCAACGGCGAAAGGCGGTCCGGAGCATCTCTGGGTCAGCTCGCCGGGCCTTCGCATGCGAGACCACGTCCCTGGTACCGAGCGACTCGTCGCCAGGCGGCCAGTCACCGATAGGGTCCGCGTCGACTTGAAACTTCGTCGCCTTCTTCCGCACGAAGAAAAACTCGAGCCCATTTGTCCAGAGCCCGTACTCGCACGCCTCTAGCTCCTCGAAGAAGGGCTTGATCTCGTCGATGTCCTTTGCGGCTTGGTCGTAGTCGCGCATTTTCACAGCGCCCCTCTTGCTCTGCTTGGGCTCGGGGCGACAGACGACGACCCGCCGCAAGTATCGAGCTTCGTGTGGCTTGCCGTGAGAGAAGATGGCGATGTCCACGTTGCGGCGTCTGCCCGCGACTCGAATCGGGAAGTCTGCCGCCATGTCATCGACCGAGATCCCATACTCGTGGAACAGAGCTCGTGCGATCCGCTGCCGAACCTGCTCCTTCGACGTGTCTTTGAGCCTTCCGGATCCCGAGATGAAGTCGAGCAGGTAGCCATCCCCCACCACGTCTTCCGCGTCGTCATCGACCTGGGGCCGCTCGCTGACGGCGAGGCCTGCCTCGTGGACATCGGTCTCTCTCAACCTCTCTCCTCCTGGCCCCGGCCTGGACCGAGGCATGCGCTGCCCTCCCGGCTCTCTGCTGCGTCGGCTGAATCCGGGAGCTTGACAGGTGCGCGTTGCCTGTTGCATCGTACGCAACAGAGGTCAAAATGGCAAGGTCCTTCGGACAGACGGTGCGCGAGATGAGGGAGGCTCAGGGCCTCGGTCTACGGGAGTTCGCCGAGCGCCTCGGGATTTCCCCCGCCTACCTCAGCCGCATCGAGCGGGACAAGGAGCGCCCACCCAAACCCGACACGATCAAGCGGATGGCGACCCTTCTAGGCGGTGATCCAGACCTGCTGTTCCGGCTCAGCGAAAGCACTGACCCAGATCTAGCGGACTTCATGAACATCGTGCCGGAAGCGGCGCAGTTCCTTCGGGCAGCGCGGAACCTTGGGCTTTGCGCTCACGACTTCGTGATGTTGACGGAGGAGATCCGGGAACGTTCTCGCGAATCCGATCGCTAGGAGACTGAGGGCTGATTCTTGAGAGCAGAGTTGCCTGGCGCGCAACAGGCGACAGGAGGAGACGTTCGCGATGGAGCAGGCGGTTCGCCCCCATCCCTCTGGCCGAAGATGACTTGGGACTCCCTGAAGGTCGTGATCCGGGAGTCATGATCCTCCTCGATACGAACGTCCTGATCTACACCCCTGGTCTCATTGCCGGCCGGTCCAGTAACCTTCCCGCCTCTTGTCGTGCGCAACTGCCAGAACTCTCACTACGTCTCCAGCGACACGGTAGAACAAGCTGTATGGATAGCGGTTGAAGACGTATCTGCGGGTCTCAGCTTTGAAGAACGGCCATCGATCGGGCGCGATCGAGACCTGCTCGACGGCATGTCTCAGCTCAGCGAGAAACCCGTCTTCCGCGGCAAGACTTCGTTCGCGGTACCAAGCGCAAGCTTTTCTGATTTCCCGGCGGGCACCGGTGTGGAATTCTACCGGGTTACGAGGCACCGCGCTCCCGCTGGAGCTCCGCCCAAAGCTCCTCCCAGGGTATGCCTCTCACTGTGCCCGCTTCCATTTCAGCCGCGCGTCGATCGAGCTCTGCAACGAAGTCGGCCTCTTCCTTGAGGTCCTCGACTTCGAGGCTCTTGAGAAGTACTTCGACGACCTCGGCGCGCCCGTGCTCGTCGAGCTTGAGGGCCTTCTCAACAACTTCCTTCACAGGTGCTCTCATGGCTTCGGGCATCCTCGTTCGCGTCTCCCCCGCTTCAGGATACTCGACCCGGCTGGCGAGGAAAAGGCCCTGAGTCCGCCTACAGCGGCGGCTCCGTGGAGTCAGGGAGGCGCCATGTTGAATTCCCGACCAGATTCCGCATGGCGTTCGTCATAACGGCGTATGATCTGGTGGGTAAGCCGCTGGCGGCCTACGGTCACGGGCGCTAACGCTCTGCCTCGACCGGTTTGCTCCAGGCAAGGACCTCGCGCAGCCAAGCGAGGACGGAGTTCCAATTCACACGCAGTTGGTCTACCAGCTTCCTTTTTCCCTCTCTCCAAACTATCCGTATTCTCCTCCGGTGCAGTAAAATCGTGATGTGGAAATCCGTTTTTACGTCGACCCGGAAACTGGGGAGCCTCACATCTATGGCCACAACGTGAGCGAGGAGGAGGTGGAGGACGTGCTCCGTCGGCCAGGGGAGGATCGCCCTGGAGACGACGGTGCTCGGATTGCTGTAGGGCAGACAGAGACCGGGCGGCACCTGCGAGTCGTCTATGTTCCAGACCCGATTCCCCAGAGCGTGTTCGTCATAACGGCGTATGATCTAGTGGGCAAACCACTGGCGGCCTACCGCCGCCGGAGGAGACGAAAGTGAAGCAGAACAAATTCCCCCAAGGGTGGGACGAGGAGCGGGTCCGACGGGTCCTGGCTCACTATGAGGAGCAGACCGAGGCCGAGGCGATTGCCGAGGACGAAGCCGCCTTCGAAGACCGGACCCAAACGGTCATGGAGATTCCCACCGAGTTGGTGCCGGCCGTCCGGGAGCTCATCGCCCGTCACAGTCGCTGATGAGTCAGCGCCCCCAGGCCCGGACCTCCCGCAACCAAGCGCTGATGGATTCCAACCGAGACGCAGTTGGTCTACCAGCGTTCTCCTCCCGCCTCTTTCGAGCCGAACCCCACCCCCATCCGTCACAGGAAGCCCTGATTCACTCCGACGGCCTGGTCTGCGCTTCTAGCTGGTAACCTCCTGCAGTCGAGTGGAAACACCGACTTGCGGTATGATTTACCGTCAGGCATGCTGGACATGCCGCGCAGGACGCGTGATTAGGCGCTTGACCCGCTCAAAGGACTCTATCAAGAAGGCAACGGCGCTCACTTCGTTGTCTTGCAAGAGAGGAAGGAGCTCATGCACTTGCGAGAACGTGCCCGATGACCTCGACGGCGCGCGAGCGGATTGCCGGTTTGCTGGCAGGGATCGGAACCGGTTCGTTTGCCTCCCGGCGGACGGCCCCGGCCGACGATCTCGTTCTTGCCGTCGCCGTCGCGGGCGTCGGGCCGCTCCACTTCCCAATCCAGCGCAATCAGGCGCAGATCCTCCTCCGAAAGGCGCGCCCGGCTCGCTACGGGCGGCGCGAGCAGACCTTGCTCGATCGGCGGGTGCGCGACACGGGGGAGATCCCGGCTAGCCGGGTCAAGATCGACCGTCGCCGCTGGAATCGCACGCTCCGGCCCATGCTCGACGCGCTCGGATCCGATCTCGGCTTGGCCCCCGGGCAGCGATTCGGCGCTGAGCTGCACAGCCTTTTGATCTACGGACCAGGTCAGTTCTTCAAGCAGCACCAGGACTCGGAAAGGAACGAGGGAATGGTCGGCACGCTGGTCGTGACCCTGCCCTCTCGGTTCACCGACGGCGCTATCGTCATCGAACACCACGGTGAGAGGGTCACCTACCGCGCCACGAAGCAACCACTCTCGTTCATCGCCTTCTACGCCGACTGCCGCCACGAGGTCCGTCCGGTGCGGACCGGTTACCGCATCGTGTTGACGTACGACCTGCTGCTCCAGGGCGAGGCGACGGGCGCCGTTACCCCGGCGCCCGCGGTCGTTGACGGCCTCGCTTCGCAGCTGCGGGAGCACTTCACCACACCGCTGCCGGCATCTCCGTACGCGCCCAGGAACGGGCCGCCACGCGAGCCACCGAGCCGGCTGGTCTACCTGCTCGACCACGAGTACACGCAACGCGGATTCGGCTGGGGGCGGCTCAAGGGTCACGACGTCCCCCGGGCGGCGGCGCTGCGTGCCGCGGCGGAGCGCACCGACTGCGAGCTCGCTCTAGGGCTCGCCATGGTGCACGAGACACGTGAGTGCGAAGAGCAGTGGGAGCCGCCCTGGCGCGAGCGTCGGCGCTGGCAGCGCGACGAGGACGACGACTGGCTGGCGGACAACGAGCCGCTGGCAGACGATCCGGATGCCTACCTCGTCGGCGGGCTCATCGACTCGAGCGTGACCCTGGAGCGCTGGATCGACCCGCGGGGCGGTGCTTCCACGTCGATCCTCACCGCGGTCGAAGCCCACGAGATCTGCGCCAGCACGCCGTCGTCGGCGCTCACGCCATACGCCGCCGAGTACGAAGGGTACATGGGCAATTACGGCAACACCATGGACCGCTGGTACCGGCGCGCCGCGATTGTCCTCTGGCCGCGCGAGCGTTCGTTTGCCGTGCGCGCCGAGGCGTCGCCACGCTGGGCTTTGGAGGCTCTGGTCGCGAGGCTGCGCGCCGGCGAGCTGCAGGAGAGCCGCAAGCTCGCGGCTTCCTTACTGCCGTTCTGGAGCGAAGTCGTGGCTCGCGCGGATCAACCCGCGCTGTTCGCCCGGGTGCTGCAGGTTGCCGCTGCTCTCGAATCGCAGGATCTGGCGGCAGCGCTCCTGCGGCCCTTCCATCTGACGGTTGTCACTCCGCGAGTGGCTCGCTACTTTGCGGCCCTGCTCGACCGCTACGGCGAGGAGTGGGGGCGACTCCTGCTCGGCGGCTGGGCGCGACCCGAGTGGAGCATGCACGCTGGATCTCGCAATGTGCTCGCCTGGCTCACCGCGTTGCGCGCCTTGAGTGCAGGCTGCGGCGCCGCTCGGTGCCCTGGAGGCGCGACGGCCGCGCGCTTGCTCGTCGAGGAGGGGTGGGGAGCCCTCCAAGGTGAGATCGAGGGTCGTCGCAGTCTGCTGCCACCGAGCCAGCGCGAGCGCGCACTCGCAGCGCTCGCGCGCCCTATCCTCGGCTGGCTCGGCGGTGCTGCGATCGTCGAAGAGGACACCGCTCGGGCATCTCCCACCGAGGCCATGCGATGCGAGGGCCCAATCGCGCGGGCAATCGACTACCTCTGCGCCGACGCGAACACGGTGCTTGTGCCCTGCCTCATGCACTTGCTGCGGGTCGCGGACAAAAGCGAGAAATCCGAGCGACGCGAGACGCTCGGCCTCGATGCCATCGGCCGTTTCTGTGCCGTGGAAATCGCGGCGCGTCTTGCGACAGCGCCGCGCCAACCCGATGACTGGTCGATCGGCTTGCCCTCAGGGTGTGACTGTGCCCTCTGTCACAGGCTCGGCAGGTTCCTTTCCGATCCAGCGCAGCGGCAGCTCGAGTGGCCTCTCGCCAAGGCGGGCCGCCAGCACGTGCACCAGAGGATCGACCAGCACGAGCTTCCCGTTCGCCACCAGACTCGCCGCTCGGGCTCGCCGTATACGTTGGTGCTGGAGAAGACGAAGACTCTGTTTGCTCGCGAAGCAGCGGCCCGACACGCCTGGCAAGTCGATCTCAATTGGCTCTCGGGTGCCGGCTGGACGGCGCCCGCGTCGGGGGCGCGCCGATGAGCGCTCGCGACGACGACTGGGCAAAGGCGAAGCGGCTCTGCCGGCTGTCAGCGGAGGACGTCAGAAAGGCGCGGGCGCTCGGCCTGAATCCTCGCAAGCTGATCGCAAACATCCCGAGCCCCAGCCAGCGATGGAAGGCGCCAGTGCGCGACTGGATAGGCGAGCTGTATCGCAAGCGCTTCGGCGAACCTCCCGGCGCGGGGGCCGCCGCCGCCAGTCACTGGGAGCGACAGATCCGAGAGGAGGACCGTTCGCTGGCGCGTCGCCAGCAGGAGTTTCGCGTCGCTGCCGACTATGTCGCCACCGCCCTTGCCCAGCTTCCGATGGTCGACCGCGTCGTGCTCTTCGGCTCCGTCGCCCGGCCCTTGCGGAGGGAAGTCCCGCGCTTCAAGAAGTTCCGTCGCGCCGGCGTCGAGTTGCTGCACGAGTGCAAGGATGTCGACCTAGCGGTCTGGGTCAGCGACACCCACCACCTCGAGCTCCTGCGTAAGTCGGTGAGCCGGGCCGTGAACGACCTCTTCGCTGCAGAGGAGATCGGCGTCGCTCACCATCAAGTGGATGTGTTTCTCTTAGAGCCCGGCAGCGATCGCTACCTGGGCCGACTCTGCCATTTCGGAACGTGCCCGAAAGGGAAGCCTGAGTGCGCGATCCCCGGCTGCGGCGCTCGCTCGTTCTTGCGTCAGCACGAGGGCTTCGTCTTCGATCCGCGATCGCTCACTGCGGCGAGATCCGTGGTGCTCTTCGACCGCGCTCGTGCGAGCGGACCGCCCCAGCGAGCTCGCACCGACTTCGAGGACCGGAAAGCTATCTGCGAGATCGCCGAGGACGAGAAGCAGCAAGAAGCGATCCGGGCGGTCGGTCTCCGGAATGCAGGGCGGTGTGCGGACGAGGCTCGGAGACTTTCTCCTTTGGACCCGGCTGGCGAGGAAAAGGCCCGCCGTGCTGCAGAGCCGCCCCTGCTGGCGAAGCGCCCCCGCCGCGGAGCGGACGAGGGCGTCAATGGGCAGACGCCGTGAGACAGGGGCTGTTGAGGGATAATGCCCCTTGGCCGGCCGTTAATGACTCTCTGCCCCGGCCGGCTGGCTCCAAGCGCTGACGGCCTGCAGCCAAGCGATGATGGATTTCCAACCGAGACGCAGTTGGTCTACCAAACGTTCCCCTCTTGAAATCACCAGTCCCCCTTTCAGTTCTCGATCTCTCGCCGATCCTCGAAGGCGGTGACGCCGCTCAGGCCTTCCGCAACACGCTCAGCCTTGCTCAGCACGCGGAGCAGTGGGGCTACAACCGCTACTGGCTGGCCGAGCACCACAACATGCCGGGCATCGCCAGCGCCGCCACTTCGGTGGTGATCGGGCACGTGGCCGGCGGCACGTCGACAATCCGGGTGGGGGCGGGCGGCATCATGCTGCCGAACCACTCGCCGCTGGTGATTGCCGAGCAGTTCGGCACGCTCGCGTCGCTCTTCCCGGGACGCATCGATCTCGGCCTGGGGCGCGCTCCGGGCACGGACCCGGTCACCACCCGGGCGCTCCGGCGACTGGATGCCGATACCTTCCCCCAGGATGTGCTCGAGCTCATGGCTTACTTCCGGCCCCCCCAGCCGGGCCAGATGGTGCAGGCGGTGCCCGGGGCCGGTCTGGAGGTGCCGGTCTGGATCCTCGGCTCCAGCCTCTTCGGCGCTCAGCTCGCCGCGGCGCTTGGCCTTCCTTATGCCTTCGCTTCGCACTTCGCGCCGGCCCAGATGATGGAGGCCGTCGAGGTCTACCGCCGCTCGTTCCGCCCTTCGGAGCAGCTCGAACGGCCGTACGTCATGCTCGGGGTCAACGTCTTCGCGGCGGATACCGACGAGGAGGCCCGGCGGCTGATGACCTCGGTGCAGCAGTCGTGGGTGCAACTGCGTCGCGGCCGGCCGGTCCCCCTTCCGCCGCCGATCGAGGGCTACGAGAGCCGGCTGACCGTGCCGGAACGGGCGACCCTGGAGCAGGCGCTTTCCTGCTCGGTCATCGGTTCGCCGGAGATGGTCCGCCAAGGGCTTGAAGCCTTCGTGGAGCGAACCGGCGCCGACGAGCTCATGGTCGTGTCCCAGATCTACGACCACGCCGCTCGCCTGCGCTCCTACGAGATTGCCGCCGGAAGATGAGTCCCCCGATGATCGCGGATGCCATGCTGGGCGCGCTCGCCCGCTGGCTCCGTGTCCTCGGACTCGACGTGACCATCGCTGGATGATCCCGCGATCGTCGAGCGGGCGGTCGCGGAGGGCCGAGTGATCCTCACGCGGGACCGCCGGCTCGTCGAGCGCCGGCTGGCGCGCAATCATCTCCTGATCCGCTCGGACGTGGTTGAAGAGCAGGTGCGCCAAGTGCTGGAGGAGCTGGGCATCCGTCCCGATCCCGGCCGGCTCCTGGGCCGTTGCCTGCGCTGCAATGTGCTGACGGAGCCTATGCCGGCGGCGGACGCCCGCGCCGTCGTCCCCCCTTGGGTGGCTCGCACGCAGGACGAATACCGCGCCTGCCCGGTCTGCGGCCGGATCTACTGGTCCGGCACGCACGCCGAGCGTATGCGGAAGAAGCTGGAGAGGATGGGGATCGTCTAGTTCACCCAGGGACCTTTTCGCACGCCCTTCTCCCCGGGGATGACGCGGAAGCCGCGCTTCTTTTTGGCCCGCTTCAGCTTCTGTTGGATCCACCAGCGCTCCATCCGTAGCCGGTACTCCCGGAAATCCTTTCGCCGCAGGCCGATCCGGCCGCTCCGGTCCACGTAGAACCAGCCCAGGCCGATGCACGTGCAGATCCCCACGAAGCCGGGAACGTCCCGCGTGACCAGCAGGCCGAGGAATGCGCCCAGCAGCTCCAGTGCCACGTAGTACCCGGCCTCGATGGGCAGGATGAACATGAAGAGGACCGTGGCTCCCCGGTGGGCGCGCGCCCAGGCCGCGAGCAGGATGGCCATCAGGGTCCAGCCCTGCATCAACACGAAAGGATTCGGAGCGGTCCACCCGGACAGGGAGAGCGTCAGGTCCACCAGGGTGGCCAGGATGCCCCCGCCGATGCCGGCGAAGAGCAGCATGCGCCAGAAATGGCGCCGGCCCAGCCCCGAGAGGACGTCCCGTCCCCAGAGGAAGAGCAGGATCAGGTTGATGATGAACCAGAAGCTCGGGCCGCTCGTGTTCACGAAGGGATAGGTGACGAGCTGCCAGAGGAAGCCCCGCTGCCAGACGAGCGGCGTGATCGTCAGCAGAAGGGGGATGATGCGGGTGGATGCGAAGGCGCCCAGCGTGACCGAGAGCAGCATCGCGGCGGCGATGAAGAGGAGGTCGCGCGGGATCGGCCCGCTGAGACCCCCTCCTCCAAAGCTCTGCCGGGCGGTGGGGCGCGTGTACACGAGGCTAGTCTGTCATGAGTATCTGACCCAGCGCAGCAGCTCCGGGATCGTCGGCTTCTTGCCGTACATGAGGATGCCGATGCGGTAGATGCGGCCGCAGAGCCAGACCATCAGCACCAGGAATCCGAACGTCAGGACGTAGGCGGCGGCGATCTGCCAGAGCGGCGGCGTCTCGGTGACGATCCGCATCGGCATCAGCACGGGAGAGAACAGCGGGATCAGCGAGGTCACGGTCGAGAGTGTCGAGCTCGGCGCGTTGATGATCATCGGCATCAGCATGGCCGGAATAGCGAAGAGGATGCCCATGGTGCCGGCCACCTGCTGCGCCTCCTGCAGGCTGTTGAAGGCCGCCCCGAGAGCCGCGTAGAAGCTCGCGTAGACGAAGAAGCCCAGCACGAAGAAGAGCAGGAACTGCAGGGCGGCGAGCGGGGAGAGCGTCGGGAGCTTGAAGTCGTCGGGCATCCTGCCCAGGGAGCCGACGATCCCCGGCGCGCTCAGCACGACCATGGTCGTCAGCCAGATCGCGAACTGGGTCAGGCCGACCAGGCAGATGCCCGAGAGCTTGCCCATCATCAGCTGGAACGGCTTGACCGTAGAGATGATGACTTCCACGGCGCGGCTCCCCTTCTCTTCCAGGATGCCGTTCATGACCTGCTGGCCCCAGATGAGCAGCGAGAGGAAGAGCATGAAGAACAGGATGTAGGCGAAGAGGAAGCCTCCAACTCCGCCCTCGGCGCGGCTCCCCTCCTTGGACACCCGTATCGTGCGCAGGTCCACGTTCGCGGACAGCTCGCCGACCTTGTCCGGATCGTACCCGGCGTCGGCCAGGCGCACTCGCCGCACGGCCTCGGTGAGCCGGTCCTCGAGCACCTCCTGAGTCATGAAGTTGGAGGTGCTCCGGCCGTGGTACTCGACCGGATCGCCGGTGAGCGCTCCGAGGGTGATCCGGATCCAGGCGTCGATCTGCTTGCCCACGACCCGGCGGTCCAGGTCGTCCTCCTGGGCCTTGCGGTCCGGCCGCACCGTCTCCCGGATGAATTCGACCTTGGCCATCCGCATCTGCCCGCCCCGGTCCAGAGGCGTGGCCTTTGGCTGCTCGGCGTTGAGCTGGTTGGCTACGCGGCCGGTGTCGTCGAGGACCACGATCGTCTGCGAGGTCTTGGAGCGCGCCATCAGGAGCGAGGGGAGGACGGTCATGGCCACCGCGAAAAACGGGAAGATCACCGTGCCGATCCAGAAACCCTTGCTCCGGATTCGCTGGAGGTATTCGCGCTTGGCGACGATCTTGATGTTGTCAAGCTGCATCTCGCACCGCCTTCAGGAAGATCTGCTCCAGCTCCGGCTCCTCGGAGCGGAACTCGTGGACGCTCAGGAACTCGACCATGCGCCGCAGGGCCTCGTGGCCCTCGGCGTCGGGGTGCAGCAGGATCTTGACCACGCCGTCCTGGACCACGGCCTGCTCGACCTCGGGCAATTCGTGGATGCGGTCGAGGTCCCCCTCGGCCACCAGGCGGTAGGCGTTGCCGCCCACCCGCCGCTTGATGTCGCGCAGACTGCCGGTGAGGACCACCCTGCCTTGGGAGATGAGGCAGATGTGGTCGCACATCCGCTCGGCCAGCTCCATGCCGTGGGTGGAGAGGATCACGGTCCTGCCCTGCTTCCGGTGCTCGTGGAACAGGTCGCGGAACAGCTCCTGGTTGATCGGATCGAGCCCGGAGAAGGGCTCGTCGAGGATCAGGAGCTCCGGCTCGTGGAGCAGCGTGCCGATGAGCTGCACCTTCTGCTGCATGCCCTTGGACAGCTCCTCGACCTTGGATTTCTTCCACTGGGCGAGGTCGACGCGGTCGAGCCAGCGGTCGATGGCGGGCACGAGGTCGCGGCGCTTGCGGCCGTGGATCTCGCCCAGGAAGAGAAGTTGGTCGATCACAGTCATTTTGGGATAAAGACCGCGCTCCTCGGGGAGATAGCCGACGCGGCGCAGCTCCGCGGCGCCGCGCTTCCGGCCGAACAGGTGGACCTCGCCCGAATCGGGGGCGATGATGTCCATGATCATGCGGATGGTGGTGGTCTTGCCGGCCCCGTTGGGTCCGAGCAGGCCGAAGATGGTGCCCGTCTCGGGCACCGCGAACGAGACGCCGTCCACGGCCTTGAACTTGCCGTAGCTCTTCCGGACGTCCCGCACTTCGAGGTTGGAAGTCATGTCGGGTGGTCCCTCCGTCCTTTTATTACGCAGGAGGTTTCGCGGAGTTTGGGCAAAGGATGTTACACCGGACGGCGCAGGTCATTGACATGTGCCGCACATGAAAGTACGCTGAACGCATGGCAGTCATGGTCCAGATCCGCAACGTTCCTGATGAGATGCACCGCCGGCTGAAGTCACGGGCGGCGCTCGCGGGAATGTCAATTTCGGAGTATCTCCTGCGGGAGATCGGGAGGTCGCTCGAAAGGCCTGCTCCTGAGGAGCTACTGCAGCGGCTCCGTAACCGCCAGAGGGTCGAGCCGCGGGAGCCGATCGCCGCAGCGGTGGCGGCAGAGCGCGAACGCCGGTGACCGTCCTGGACGCCTCCGCGATCCTGGAGGTCCTCTTGCAGACGGCAGCCGGAGCGTCCGTGACCGAGCGCCTCCTTAGCCCGGACTCCACTCTGCACGTCCCCCACCTCATGGATGTGGAGGTCACTCAGGTCCTGCGCCGCTTCGTCGCGCGCGGCGAGATCGAACCGGAGCGCGCCCGGCAGGCTCTGGAAGACCTGGCAGATCTGCCCCTCCAGCGTTATGCCCATGACGTCCTGCTGCCGCGGGTCTGGGAGCTGCGGCAGAACCTGACCGCCTACGATGCCGTCTATGTAGCCTTGGCCGAGGTTCTGGATGCTCCGCTGCTCACTCGTGACGCCCGCATCCTCCGGGCGCCCGGCCATGGCGCCCGGGTCGAGGTGTTCTAGCCCGTTTCCCTGGGCCCGCCGAAGAGGGGCCTGGCCGTCTTCATCTTCTGAAGAACCTGCGGCGGCTTGTCCTCGACGAGCACCGGCGTGCCGTGGACCCAGACCTTGCTGCCCAGGCCCGCCGGCGCGATTCCGGAGATCGCGTCCAGGCGGAAGTAGGCCGTCTGCCGGTCGCCTTCCGCCTGCTTGAGCGCGATCCACTTGTCTTCCATCCCGCCTCCTACTCTATCGAGATCGGCTGGGTCTCGGGCAGGAGCTGCACGTCCAGCTCCTTGACCTTCGCCCGGAAGGCCGCCACGTCCTGGGAGAACAGCTTGTTGAAGTCGGCCAGCACCTTGCGGGACTCCGCCTCGGCCCGCTCCAGGTAGGCGAGCTGGGCCGGGGTCGGAGAGTCGTACGACGAGCCGATCGCCCGCGTGGCGTAGTTGAGCCGGTTCTCCGCGTCGGTCTCGGGCAGGATTCCCTTGGTCCCCTCCGGCTGCCAGAGCCGCTTCTCGATGTCGTCGAGCTTCTTGCGCAGCTCGCGGGCGGACTTGCTCAGCTCCTCGCCCGCCGGATCCTTCTCGTCTTTCTTGACCCGGGCCTTGAGCTTCGCGGTCACGGCGTCGATGTCCGTGCGGGTCTGATTGATGCGCTCCACGGCCGTGGCCAGGGCCTCCTGGAGCTTGCCGGCGCGCTCCTGGGCTGCGAAGTTGGCCTGCCGGCCGCCGAGCCGCCCTTCGTACCGGGGATCGGGCAGCACCCGCACCGTCTGCTCGGCGGATTTCTGATCCTTGTAGGAGACACGGACCCGGTAGGTGCCGGGGAGCACTTCCGGACCGGCCGGCTCGAAGAAGGGATTGACGTCTTTCCGCGGGATCCGCTTGTAGGTATCGCGCCGCAGGTTCCACGCCGCCCGGTTCACCCCCTGGGTCACGGGCGCCTGAAAGGTGCGGATCACCTTGCCCGACTCGTCGAGCACCTCGATCTTTGCCTCGGGACCCTTCTTGCCGCCGCGCCGGCCCCTCGATTCTTCCTCTTCGGAGGGGTCGTCCATGACCAGCGGTTTGCCGCCCTCGGCTTTTTCCGCGCGCTCGGCCTCTTTGCGCTCACGCTCCATCTCCTCGTCCGGATGGGGCAGGCCAGGGACGTTCATCGACCAGGTAATCAGCGCGCCGTAGGGCCGCCCCTGTCCGCGGAACTCTCCCGCGCCGGGGAAGCGCGACGAGCCCGTCTGGGCGACTTGGTGCTGCATCGCGTCGCCGACCTCGAACAGGCGGATGGCTTCCTTCTGCGTGGCTTCGGAGACCGAGCGCAGCGGCCGGATGTCGTCCACGATGTAGAGGCCGCGGCCATGGGTGGCGACGATCAGGTCGTGCTCCCGCTGGTGGATCGCCAAGTCCATGACCGAGACCGTGGGGATGCCATGGTCGAACTTCATCCAGCCCTTGCCCGCGTCGAGCGAGACCCAGAGGCCGAACTCGGTGCCCAGGAAAATCAGGTCGGGATCGACGGGGTCCTGGACGATCGACAGCGCATAGCCGCGCAGCTCTTTCGTGGCCAAGCTGGTCCAGGTGCGGCCGAAGTCCGTCGTCCTGGCCACGTACGGCGTCCAATCCGAGCGGCGATGATTGTCGAAGACCACGAAGGCCGTGCCCGCGTCGTAGGTGGAGGGATGGATGTGGGGGATCCAAGTGTTCTCGGGCACGCCGTGGACGTTCTTCTCCACGCTGGTCCAGGTCTTTCCGCCGTCCCGGGTGACATGGAGCCGTCCGTCGTCGGAGCCTGCCCAGAGCACCCCCTGCTGGACCGGGCTCGGCGCCAGGGCGATCAGGGTGGTGAAGTTCTCGGCACCGGAGGCGTCGATGGTCAGGCCGCCGGACTCCCCGGCCTTCTGCCACTCGGGGTTGTCGGTGGTCAGATCGGGGCTGATTGTCGTCCAGGTGTCGCCCCGGTCGGTCGATTTGTGGACGTACTGGCTGCCGAAGTAGATCGTGTCCGGCGCGAAGGGATCGATGGCGATGGCCGCGTTCCAGTTGAAGCGCAGGTCGTCTTCTCCTGCTGGTGGCGCCGGCCGGATGTCCTTGCGCTCGCCGGTGCGCAGGTCATAGCGGCTGACAAAGCCCTCCTGGCTCATGGCGTAGCCGCGCATGGAGTCGCGCGGGTCGGGCACGGTGTCGAAGCCGTCGCCGAAGGCCACCTCCTGCCAGTGCTGGTTGCGGATGCCGCCGTTCTCCCAGACATCCGAAGGGCCTTTCCAGGAGCCGTTGTCCTGCAGCCCGCCATAGACGTTGTAGGGCACCTCCATGTCGTACCGCACATGGTAGAACTGCGGCACCGGCAGGTTGGAGATGAAGCGCCAAGAGGCGCCGCGGTCGCGGCTCTCGTAGACTCCGCCGTCGTTGCCTTCGAGGATGTGGCGCGGGTCGCCGGGGTCGATCCACATGGCGTGGTGATCGGGATGGATGTCGCGGAAGCCGCCGATCGATTCGAAGCTCTTGCCGCCGTCGGACGACGCATGGAGCACCGAGGCCAGGCGGTAGAGCCGGTTCGGATCGCGGGGATCGACCCGGATGTCCGCGTAGTAGAAGGGCCGCGGCGACACGTCTCCCTCGCTGTTGACCGTCTTCCAGGAGCGTCCGCCGTCGTCGGAGCGGAGCAGGGCGTTGTTCCTGGCCTCGACCAGCGCGTAGACGATGCGGGGGTCGGATGGGGCCACGGCGAGACCGACGCGGCCGAGGTCCCCCTTGGGGAGGCCGTCCTCCTCAGTGAGCTTCTTCCAGCTCTCGCCGCCGTCGTAGGAAACGTGGATGCCGGAGCCGGGGCCGCCCGAGCGGAAGGACCAGGGCCAGCGCCGGTAGTCCCACATGGCGGCGAAGAGCTTGTTGGGATTGGAGGGGTCCGCCACGAGGTCGGCGCAGCCGGTGCGCTCGTCCACGTAGAGGATCTTGCGCCAGGTCTTGCCGCCGTCCAGGGTCTTGAACACGCCGCGCTCGGGGTTCTCTCCCCAGGCCTGGCCCATGGCGGCCACCCAGGCGGTTTTCGGATCATTGGGATGGATCACGACGCGGTGGATGCGCTCGGTCTTCTCGAGTCCCAGGTGCTGCCAGGTCCGCCCGCCGTCGAGCGACTTATAGATGCCGTTGCCCACCGAGACGCTGTTGCGGGGATTGCCCTCGCCGCTGCCGACCCAGACAGCGTCGGGGTTGGACGGATCGATGGCCACGGCGCCGATCGAGGCGACCGGCTGATCGTCGAAGATCGGCGTCCAGGTGAGCCCGCCGTTGACCGACTTCCAGACGCCGCCGGTGGCTGTGCCGACGTAGATGATCCCCGGGTTGGCGGCCGAGGACTCAATCGAGGCAATGCGTCCGCTCATGGCCGCGGGACCGATGGAGCGGGCCTTGAGGCCGGCGAGCAGGCTGGGATCGACGGCAGCGGCCAGCGGGAGCGCCGAAAGCCAGAGGGCGGCCAGGGTAGCGAGAAGGGGTCTCCGCATGAAAAGCCTCCAAGAGAAATGGCCAGGAAGGCCGGGCGGCAAGCCTAGCCGCTGGCGGGAGGCAGGGCAACCTTCGAGAGCTTCCGAAGGTTGCCCGACGGTTCCCAAGTCCTCAGAGCCGCTCCGAAGGCTTCGGCATCACTCCGAAGGATTCGGAGCCGTTCCGAGTGCTTCGGAATGGTTCCCGGTCTTTCAGAGCCGTTCCGAGTCTCTCAAAGTCACTCCGAAAACTTCGGAGCCGTTCCGAAGGCTTCGGAGAGGTTCCCAGTCCTTCAGAGCCGCTCCGAAGACTTCGAAGTCGTTCCAAACGCTTCAGAGCCGTTCCGAGGGCTTCAGAGAGCCCCGGAGAACCTCAGGGTGGCTCCCAAGCCTTCGGAGTCGCTCCGAGGGACTCAGCGTCGCACCGAACTACTTGATCCTTCGTGTTCGCGCAAGCCGTCGCACGGCGTGCTACCATCCCGCCATGGCTGAATCCATCACCCAGCGCGAGTTCCGGAACGACAGCGGCGAGATCATGCGCCGGCTCGATCAGGGAGAGTCGTTCATCGTCACCCGCAACGGTGTGCCGGTAGGCGAGCTCACCCCCTTGCGACGCCACCGCTTCGTGGCCACGGCAGGCGTGATGGCCATCTTCAGGAACGCCCCCGCCATCGACCCTGACCGCTTCCGCGCCGACATGGATGCGTGGGCCGGCCAGGACGTTCTCCCTCGTGCCTGACCAGCGCCCCGCTCGCGGGATTCTCGACACCTCGGTCGTCATCGATCTCGAGCAGATCGACCCCTCACGGCTTCCCATCGAGGTCGCCATCAGCACGATCACCATGGCCGAGCTGGCCGCCGGTCCGCACGCCACATCGGACCCGGAAGAGCGGGCGCGCCGCCAAGACCGCCTCCAGCGCGCGGAGGCCGCATTCAATCCTCTGCCCTTCGATGCCGAGGCGGCACGAGCCTACGGAAGGATTTATGCCGCCGTGGTCGCCGCGGGACGCAAAGCGAGGGGAGCGCGCGCCATCGATCTCCTCGTTGCCGCGGTCGCCTGTGCTGCCGGCCTGCCGCTCTATACCCGAAACCCGGACGATTTCCGCGCGCTCGGCAAACTCGTCGAGGTCGTAGCCGTCTGACTGAGCCCAGCAGCAGGGTTGCCGGCGTGGCTCTACAGCCGCTACTTAGCCGCCCAACGCCGGTTGCCCCTCACCACCCTTCTCTTATCAACGTCAAAGCGATGTGGTGACGAATAAGAAGTCGCGGCCCTTCAGGCCGCACGGAATTGGCCCTGATGGCCCCCAGGGCATCGGCCTCTGGCCTCAGCCCTGGGCTAGGCTCTGCCGGCCCGTTGGGCCGGTTGGCTCAGTCGATTCCGGACACGTGCTCGTATTTATGGTGGGCCAGTACTAAGCCTTCTCGTGAGCCTCTTTGTAGGCCCGGAGCACCGCGTTCATCTGGCTCTGGTACCCGGCCCCCTTCGCGCGGAACCAGTCCAGGACCTCGGAGTCGATCCGCAGGGTGATCTGGGACTTGCGTGCCACCGGCTTGAGGCCCTTGCGGAGGATCGCGCAGGCAAACATCTCCGGTGTCATCTCGGGAACGTCGGAGAAATCGATGTCTTCATCTCTCATGGCGTCTACCCTTTGCCAGTCAGTCCGGGATGGAGGAGAGGTAGCTCGCTTGCTCATACGTGCTCATACGTGAAGGGTATGCCCCTCGAAGAGCGCCTCGATCCCGGCGAAATCGATGCCGTGCTTCCGGAGGTTCGCCTCGTCCCATTCGAACCTCACTCTTGAAGAGTAGCTACGCGGCGTAACTACGTCAATCCTGCCGCGGGTGCGGCCGGCGGGAGAGACGCCTGAAGCCGCCACCGCTCGGCCCCGAGCCGGGTCCGCTCGTCTCATAGCCACCGCGGCTCGACCTGAAGCGGCGGCCGCCCGGCCCCGAGCGGGCTTTGCTTGCCACGGAGCCGCCATCGCTCGGACCCGAGCCGGGATCGCTCGGCTCGGAGTGGACGTGGCTCGGCTCGGAGCGGTCGTGGCTCGGCTCGGAGCGGCAGCCGCTCCGCCTGTAGCGGAGGCCGCTCCAGCAACTTTCGGCCGGCTGCGGCGTATAGAAGACGAGCCGTGTAGCGCCGGAGGGTTGGGGTACGGTATCCTGACGTGTCGTTCAATCGGTAAGCACCCCGTGAAAAAACAAGTCCACAGGAGGACATCCATGAAGCGCAAGACTTTTGCCTGCCTGTTCCTGGCGGGCCTGATCGGTTCGGCCGCCTGGGCCCAGACCGCCGACGAGATCATCGCCAAGAACATCGAGGCCAAGGGCGGCCTCGCGAAGCTGAAGGCGGTCCAGAGCATGCGGATCAGCGGCAAGATGATGATGGGCCCCGGCATGGAAGCCCCCATGGTCATCGAGACCTCGCGCCCGAACAAGATGCGCGTCGAGTTCATCTTCCAGGGCATGACCGGCATCCAGGCCTACGACGGCAAGACCGGCTGGATGGTGATGCCGTTCATGGGCAAGAAGGACCCCGAGCAGATGTCCGGCGACGACCTCAAGCAGGTCGAGGACCAGGCTGACATCGACGGTCCGCTCGTCGACTACAAGGAGAAGGGCAACCAGGTCGAGTACCTGGGCAAGGCCGAGGTCGAGGGCACCCCGGTCCACAAGCTCAAGGTCACCAAGAAGAACGGCGACGTCGCCACGCTCTATCTGGACGCCGACAGCTACCTGGAGATCAAGGCCGAGGGCAAGACCAAGATCCGCGGCCAGGAGATCGAGGGCGAGACCACCTTCGGCGACTACAAGGAAGTCGGCGGCATGGTGTTCGCCCATTCCATCCAGTCCAAGATGAAGGGTGCTCCGGGACCGGGTCAGACGATCACTTTCGAGAAGATCGAGATCAACCCGGACATCCCGACGAGCCGCTTCGACATGCCGGCGAAGGCCGAGACCCCGGCCCCGCCGCCGCCGCCGAAACAGTAGTAAATCACTCCCCCGGAGGCCGCTCCCGCAGCGGCCTCCGCGTTCAATCTCATTCTTTTTTCAGAGAGGGCATGCGAGATGCGCACACCTCAGAGGATTCTTTGCCTGGCCGCGGCCGGGCTGGCCCTGGCTGCGACAGCCCCCGCACAGACCGAAATCGATTCAAATACCTTCGCCGGGCTCGAGGCCCGGGCCATCGGCCCCGCGGTCATGAGCGGACGCATCGCCGGCATCGACGGAGTGGCCGGCGACACCGTCACTCTCTACGTCGGATCGGCCGGCGGCGGCGTCTGGAAGTCCAAGGACTTCGGCATCACCTTCAAGCCGGTCTTCGACAAGCACACCCAGTCCATCGGCGCCGTGCGGGTCGACCCGAAGAACCCCCAGACGATCTGGGTGGGCACCGGCGAGTCCTGGACCCGCAACAGCGTCTCCGTGGGCGACGGCGTCTACAAGAGCACCGACGGCGGCGACAGTTGGGAACGGATGGGCCTGCCGGATTCCGAGCGCATCGCGCGCATCCGGGTGAGCCCGAAAGACGGCAACACCGTCTGGGTCTGCGCCACCGGCCACCTGTGGAACGACAACGAGGAGCGGGGCGTCTACAAGACGGCCGACGGCGGCAAGACCTGGAAGCGCGTTCTCTATGTGGATGCGAAGACCGGCTGCTCGGACATCGACATGGACCCGCAGGAGCCGGACATCCTCTATGCCGGAATGTGGGAGTTCCGCCGCGGCGCCTCCTATTTCAGCTCCGGCGGCCCGGGCTCGGGCCTGTACAAGAGCACCGACGGCGGCGAGTCGTGGAAGAAGATCGAGGCCGGTCTGCCCAAGGGCGTCAAGGGCCGCGTCGCCATTGCGGTGGCGCCCTCCCGGCCCGCCACGGTCTATGCCGTTGTGGAGTCCAAGAACACCTCGCTCTACCGCTCCGACGACACCGGCGAGAGCTGGAAAGAGATCAACTCCTCCTTCAACGTCCAGGCCCGCCCCTTCTACTTCGCCCATATCGTCGTCGACCCGAACGACCACAACACCATCTACAAGCCGGGCCTGTCGCTCACCGTCAGCTCGGACGGCGGCAAGACCTTCAACGGCTCATTCGGCCCGGGCGGCGGCAGCGTGCATGGCGACCATCACGCGCTCTGGATCAACCCGAAGGACTCGCAGGAGCTGGTGCTGGGCACCGACGGCGGCGTCTACATCTCCAGCGACAAGGGAGGCCACTGGCGGCACGTCAAATCGCTGCCGGTCTCCCAGTTCTACCATGTCAGCTATGACATGGACTGGCCGTACAACGTCTATGGCGGCCTGCAGGACAACGGCTCGTGGTCGGCGCCGTCCCGCGGCGCGGCCGGCGTTCAGAACCGCAACTGGCGGAGCATCGGTTTCGGGGACGGCTTCTGGGCCTTCCGCGATCCCTCGGATCCGGACGTGGTCTACGTCGAATACCAGGGGGGCAAGATTTCGCGCGGGCGCCTGTCCACGGGCGAGAGCCGGGACATCCAGCCTCTGCCGCTCGACGGGGACCCCGAGTACCGCTTCAACTGGAACACGCCCATCCACCTGAGCGCCAGCGAGCCGGGCACGATCTACATCGGCTCGCAGTTCCTGTTCCGCTCCCGGGACAAGGGCGAGTCGTGGCAGAAGATCTCCCCCGACCTGAGCACCAACGACCCGAAGCGGCAGGAGCAGCTCAAGTCGGGCGGCCTGACCGTCGACAACTCCAGCGCCGAGAACCACACCACGATCTACTCGATCGCCGAGTCGACGAAGAACAAGGATGTGATCTGGGTGGGGACCGACGACGGCAATGTCCAGGTTACCCGCGACGGTGGCAAGAGCTGGACGAACGTCGGCAAGAACCTCTCCGGCGTGCCGGCCAACACCTGGGTCTCCCATGTCGAGCCCGGCCGCTTCGAAGAGGGCACGGCCTTCGTCACCCTGGACGGCCACACCACCGGCGATATGAAGAGCTACGTCTTCAAGACCACCGACTTCGGCCAGACCTGGAAGCCGCTGATGACCGCCAGCCTGGAGGGCTACGCCCACGTCGTCCGCCAGGACCTGGAGAACCCGGATCTTCTCTTTCTGGGCACGGAGCAGGGTCTCTTCATCTCCGTGGACGGCGGCGCGAGCTGGGCCCGCTACACCGGCGGCGATTTCCCCAGGGTCGCGATCCGGGACATGGCGATCCATCCACGGGACGCGGACCTCATCCTCGCCACCCACGGACGCGGCATCTACATCCTGGACGACATCACGCCGCTGCGGAAGCTGACCCGCGACGTGATGGAGCAAGAGGTGGCGTTCCTGCCCTCCCGGCCGGCGCCCATGGTCATCCCCTCGTCGATCCAGGATTTCCCGGGCGACGAGGAGTATGTCGGCACCACTCCTGAAGAAGCGGCCTACGTCACCTACTATCTGAAGAAGCGCCACATCGTGGGCGACCTCAAGCTGGAGGTCTACGACGACAAGGGCGCGCTCATCTCCACCCTGCCGGCCGGCAAGCGCAAGGGGATCAACCGCGTCACCTGGCCGATGCGGTTGAAGAGCCCGCGCACGCCGGGGGGCAACTCGGTGATCCAGGCGCCCTTCTCCTTCTTCGGTCCCCGTGTGAAGGCGGGCGCCTACACGGTGAAGCTGACCAAGGGCGGCCAGACGCTGGACAGCCAGGTGCAGCTCGTCGCCGATCCGCGCTCGACGCACACGGCCGAGGACCGGACGCTCCAGTACGACACCGTCATGAAGCTGCACGGCCTGATGGAGCGGCTGACCTACGTGGTCGATGCCACTCTGGGAGCGCGGGATGGCCTGCAGAAGCGGGCCGAGGGGCTGCCCCAGAACGACAAGCTGCGCAAGCAGCTCGACGCGCTGGCGACCGAGCTCACGAAGTTCCACGCCTCGCTCGCGGCCACGAGCGAGGGCGGCTGGATGTCGGGCGAGGAGCAGCTGCGCGAGAAGCTGGGCTACCTGTACGGCGGAGTGAACGGCTATGAAGGCCGGCCGACGAAGTCGCAGCTCGACATGATGGCCTTGCTCGGCGCGCGGCTCGACAAGGCGGCGGCCCGGCTGGACGCCATCGCCAAGAATGAGCTGGCGGCGGCGAACAAGGCCCTCACCGCCCGCAAGCTGGAGCCGGTCAACCTGCTGACCGAGGAGGAGTGGAAGAAGAAGGGGCAGTAACTGGCTTGCCTTTGCGTTCCTCGAAGGCCCCCGGCAACGGGGGCCTTTTTGTTCGCCCCCGGAGGGGGCGACCCTCGTCTAGCCTGGGGTTTCAACCCCAGGCCGGCGGCGCTCCCGCCTGGGGTTGAAACCCCAGGCTAGACGGGTACAGCCCTCCCAGGGCTGAAAACAAAAGGAGGAGGCCCCGAGGGGACCTCCTCCTGATTTCTTTACTGCGAGTCTGGTGAGGTCAGGCGAGACCCTGGCGGCGCTCTTCCAGCAGCTTCCGCATCATCTTCTTACGGGCCTGAACGGCCTTGCGCTTGCGCTTTACCGAAGGCTTCTCGAAATGCTGGCGCTTCCGCAGCTCCGTCAGGATGCCGGACTTCTCAACCTTGCGCTTGAAGCGGCGGAGCGCATTCTCGAAGCTCTCCTCCTCGCGCACGTGCACAACGGGCATTAAAACTCACCTCACCTTCTCTGGGCATTAGGAGCGGCCCCATGGGGACGCGTACCGGAAAGCGTCGCCCATTCGGGGGCGAAAGTCAAGGTGTCGCTGTTGGAGAGGGGGTGGTCCGGGGCCGGGCGGGAGCCGGCCTGGGTCGGCCCGGAGTGACCGCAGCCGGGGGCTGAATGGCGTCGAAGTCGAGCTGATAGGCCTCGGGGGAGGCATCTCCCTTGCGGAACCAGACCGCCGCGGCGGCGCCGCTCGCGTCCTTGGGATAGAACCAGGCGGTGACCCCGCGCTCGGGGTAGTCGCGGACGTCCTGCAGGTTGGGCGGACCGAGGAGACGGCGGATCTCGTCCTGGGCCATTCCCTCCCGGACCAGCGCGAAGCGCTCCCGGGTGATGTAGCGCCGCGCCTTGGCGGTCTCCAGCTCGGTGTGCAGCCGCGGATTGTCCGGATCGGCCGCCAAGGCCGTCTCGTAGATCTCGATGGCGCGGCGGTAGTCGCCGGCCTCCTCGATGTACTGGCGGGCGAGGAGGATGTCCTCGTCGCTCTTCATGCGGATCGCGGCGAGCTGGCGCTCGCCGGGCGTTTCGGCGGCATTGGCATTCACATATTCGACCAGGCGTCGGTTGAAGTCCTCGCCGAGGTCGTCGACCTCCTTGCGGAGCCGGAGGATCTCCTCGGACGGGGTTTTTCCAGGCTGGGGCCTGGCTTCGAGCTGCGCCAGGCGCTCGCGCTGCTCGTCGAGACGCTGCCTGGTCTGCTGCAGCCAGTCCCACTGGGCGACGGTGACCTCGTCCTGGCGGGCGTCCTGGCGCTCTTCCTGGCGCGGCCCGCAGCCGGGGAGGAGAGCGAGCACCCCCAACAGCAGGCATGTTCCCTGTGTCCATCTCGCCACCGCGGGAAGCTACCACACGGCCGCCGGGGCGACCAAGACAGACGGCGAAAGCCCTTCTCTTTCAAAGGGATTCGAGCCTTGACACGGGGGGGAGGGTACAGAATAATCGGATTCCTTAAGTCGATTCCCTGTAAGAGACAGGCTGCGGAGAGCTGAGGATGTCCCTTTCGGAAAAAGTCCAGCAACTCAATCGCGAGATCGGGTCCACGTTCGAGCGCACGGTGGCCGACATGCGCCAGGAGGTCTCTCAGTGGCTGCGCACGAGCAGCGAGGACCTCCTGGGACGGCTGGCCGAGCTGCGGCCGCCGGTGCCCGAATCGTTCGTCGCCCACGAGGACCTCGAGCCCGCGGTCCGCTCCGAGGCGCAGGGATTGGCCGAGGGGCTGAGCTCCCACGCCCGGCGCGGCGGAGTGTCCGAGCTGCGCGAATCGCTCGGCGCCATCGACCGCGCCCGCTCGCAGGCCGACATCCTGACCGCGCTGATGCAGGAAGCGGCGCGCTACGCTTCCCGGAGCGCCATCCTGCTGCTGCGCGGCGGCGAGGTTCGGGGCTGGAGCGGCCACGGCTTCGGCGACGCCGACTCCGCCTTCCGCGACCTCAACCTCGGCGCTCCCGGCGATGGCTCGTGGAGCCATGCATTCCAGGGCCAGGGCCCGGCCCGGTTGTCGGCCGACGAGTGCGCCACCCTGTGCAGCCGCCTGGACAGCCCGATCCCGCGCGACGGCGTGCTCGTGCCTCTGGTCCTGCGCGACCGGGTGGCCGCCGCCCTCTACGCCGACCGCACCGACGGCGCCCCGTTCACCCCCGAGGCGCTCCAGGTCCTCTGCTACACCGCCGCCCTCGCCATCGAGTCGCTGCCGTTCCGCGAGCGCTCGTCCACGGCGACCCTGGCTGCGGTCGAGGAGGCTGTAGAGGAAACGCCTGTCGAGGAAGGTGTCGAGGAAGGTGATACCGCGACGGAAGCTCCCGCGGAGGAGCCGCCGGCCTCCGACATGTCTGGCTCCCAGGCCGTGGGCGCCCAGACCGCCGCCATCCCGGCTTACACCGGAGAGTCCGCCCAGGACGAGACGGGGCCGACAGAGACCTGGCCGACAGACGAGCCGGTCGAGACGCTGAGCGCCGAGGCGCTGCCCGCTTCCGCCGGTTGGGAGAGCCCCGCCGGTACTACCTCCACTACCTCCAATATCACCTCCGACGTCGAGATGGAGGTGGAGATGGAAGTGATGGCCGAGCCGGAGCCTCCCGCGCCCTGGGCCGCCGTCGAGGAGTCCGAGACCTACGAGCTGGAGTCGATCGACGACACCGCCGCCGAACCCGCGAGCGGCTGGGGCGAGCCGGTCGGCGAGGATTCCCCGACGCCGACCCAGAAGGTCGACCTGCGGGGACTCTCCGCCGTCATCGACCCGGAGCCCGAAGCCGTTCCGGAACCAGTAGTCTCCAGCCCGGAAGCCACGGTCCTCCTCCAGCGCTCCAGCCTGCGCGAAGCGATGACCCCGTCCGCTCCGATGGCAGTTCCCGACCTGGAGCCCGAGCGGCCCATGGCTCCGCCCACGCCGATCCGTCCGGTGCCGCCTCCCGCCCCGCCCGCTCCGCCGGCGCAGACGGGCCACGAAACTCCCACCGCGTCCGCCACCCCCGAAGTGCGCCCGCCGAGTGACGTGCAGGGTCCGGGCTGGGCCTTCGGCGCCGCCGCGCGGCAGCCGGTGGCGTCTGACGATCCCCTCCATGAAGAAGCCCGGCGGCTCGCCCGGCTCCTCGTCAGCGAGATCAAGCTCTATAATGAAGAGCAAGTGGAAGAGGGACGACGCAAGCGCGACCTGTACGAGCGGCTCCGGGAGGACATCGACCGCTCCCGGCAGATGTACGAAGAGCGGGTCGAGGCGCGCATCCTCAAGTCCACGGACTACTTCTACCAGGAGCTGGTCCGCATCCTTGCGGCCGGCGACGCCAAGGCCCTCGGGATTTGATGGGCCCCGGTTGATGTTGTAACCCACGAGCGCCGGTATTTTCCGCGTGCCCGTCGAGGAGTCTTAGACGTTGAGCAGCTCGAGCCGTCGCCGTTCGCCGAAGTCTCCCCGGAAGAGCCTCGTTCCCTCCGCCCTGGTCCTGCTCGTGCCTCTCCTGCTGGGTTCCGCGTCCCAGCCGGCCATCCGGCCTCATCCCGCGTTCCCCTTCGTCACGAAGTCCGACCGCACCTCCCTGCTCTTCGCGGAGGCGGCCGAGGCCGTGCGCCGGAACGATTGCGGGGGAGCCGCCAAGACTCTCGCGCCGCTCACCGCGGGCAAGGGACCCGAGGCCGGATTCGCCCGTCTCGTCACCGGCTTCTACGCCCATTCCTGCCAGCAGGTGGGGCAGGCCGAGGAGCGCCTGTTCGCCGCCCAGGACCCGGACGGCATATTGGAAGACTGGCGCCTGTACACGCTGAGCGACGCGTCGGAGGCGAGAGGCCACACGCTCCTGGCGCAGGCGTCGCTCGCCAAGCTCCTCGGCGACTACCCGGCCTCGCCGCTGCGGCCGCGGGCCCTCGCCGAGGCGGCCGAGCTCGCCTGGAAGCACGGGGAGGCGCAGCGCGCTCTCGATCTCGTAGCGCAGGCCCGGCGCGAGAAGGTCTCCGGAGCGGAGGCCACCCGGCTGGAAAAGCTCGCCTGGGAGATCGGCACCGCGCAAGGCAACGAAGCCGTCCGGCGCGAAGCCGCCCGGCGTCTCCTCGCCGATTCCCCGACCGAAGCGGCCGAGCTCGCCGTGGCCGAGATCTTCCGCGAGGGGCCCGACGGAAGCGAGGGGAATACCGAGCTTCCGTGGGCAACGATCCTCACGCCCGACCAGCTCAAGCGGCGCGCCCGCTCGCTCCTCGACATTAAGCTCGACGCCAGCGCCCTGGTGGTGCTGGACGCGGCCGACGCCCGGGACCGCGACCTCGACTGGGCGCTGCTCAAAGCCGAGGCCCTCACCCGGATCAACGAGGGCCTCGGAGCGCTGGAGCTGCTCTCCGGCCGCACCTCCTCCAGCCCGCAGCAGGTCGCGGCCCTGGAGTGGGCGCGCGCCCAGGCCGCGGCCGAGGTGGCGACCGCCCGCCGCGGACGGACCATGCCCGCCGCCCAGCGCCAGCAATACCTGGAGCGCTCCCACGGCCATCTGCGCAAGGCAGGGCAGATGGGAGCCGCGGATGCCGGGCTCGCGGTCAAGGCCCTGCGCACCCTCTACAAAGATGTGGCGGACGAGCGCTTCGAGGAATCGATCGAAGTGCTGCGCCAGCTCCGCCGGCTCGACGCCAGGGATACGACGGGCGCGACCCACCTCTGGCAGCGCGGCTGGCGCGAGTACAGCCGCGGCAACTTCTCGGGCGCGGTCGGCTACTGGACGGAGCTGTTCGCCCTTTATCCCGACGACAGCGCCGGCCGGCGAGGCCGTTACTGGACCGCGCGCTCCTTCGAAGCC
Organism: Acidobacteriota bacterium; assembly: GCA_034667225.1. GTDB lineage: Bacteria > Acidobacteriota > Thermoanaerobaculia > Multivoradales > UBA5704 > DATMER01. Next base: position 47,539 of record JAXDKG010000038.1, on the reverse strand, counting down.
CTCGGCGAGACCGAGCGCGCCCAGCAGATCTACCGCGAGGTCGCCTCGGCGGACACGACCGACCTCTATCGCAAGAACGCCCTGACGCGGCTGCGCGGCAAGGCTCCGGCGGTGGACGAGCGTGGAGTGGAGCCCTGGCCGGACGATCCCGCCCTGCAGCGGGCGCGGCTCCTGACCGACCTCGGGCTGGAGGATCTGGCGGCCATCGAGATGGAGCTGGCGATTCTGTCGGGGAAGACGCAGGTGGACGAGCGCGCCCGGAAAGCCCTCGAAGCGCTGGTGCAATCCCGCAGCGGGGAGCGCCGGAAGAGCATGCTCACGATCCGCGAGGCCTTCCCCGCGCTGGGCGGACCCTTCCAGGCCACCCTGCCGGAGGCGGCGCGGCGCCTCTACTACCCGCTCGACTACCAGGAGACGATCCGCACCTGGGCGACGCAGAACCGGCTGCCCGTGCACCTGGTCTACGGAATCATCCGCCAGGAGAGCGCCTTCGACACGCAGGCCCAGAGCTGGGCGGGCGCCCGCGGCCTGATGCAGCTCATGCCGGCCACGGCGCGCGAGCTGGCGGGCAAGGCCGGCCTGAGCTACTCGCACGACAAGCTGTCGGACCCGGCCTTCAACCTCCGCCTCGGCACGACCTACTTCAGCCAGGTGCTGAACATGTTCGACAGCAACATCGAGCTGGCCCTGGCCGGGTACAACGGCGGACCGTACCGGATCAAGAGGATGTGGAAGGAATCGAGCTCCAAGGAGCTCGACCGCTTCCTCGAAGGGCTCGACCTCGAAGAGTCCAAGACCTACGTGAAGCGGATCCTGGTGCTGTCGGATAGTTATCGGCAGTTGTATCCGCTGCCTGGTTGACGTGGGATTGAGGACGACAAGGACACCAACGACCTCAAGGACACCAGGGACATCGTCCTTGAGGTCCTTGGTGTCCCTGGTGTCCTTGGTGTCCTTCATCTCCTGCGCTCCCGACTACCCCCACGACGGTCCCATCGTCCTCATCACCCTCGACTCCCTGCGCGCGGATGCCGTGGAGGGCCTCGGGGGCGAGCCCGGCCTCACCCCCCGGATGGACGAGCTGATCCGGGAAGCCGACTGGGCGGGGCCGGCCATCGCGTCGTCGAGCTGGGAAGGGTCCACCCTGGCCACTCTCTTCACCGGCTTGCGCCCCTGGCAGCACCAGGTGCTCTACCAGGGGCACGCCCACCTCTCCCCGGCCCTGATCACCCTCGCCGAGGCGCTGCGCGCCGCCGGCTTCAAGACGGCCGGTCACTGGAGCGGACCCTGGGCCGATCACACCCTCGGCTTCAACCAGGGCTTCGACGTGTACCAGAGCTACGGCAAGGGGACCCGCTTGGTGGAGCGTTTGAAGGCCATGAAGGACGAGCGGCAATTCGTCTGGGCTCACCTGCCCGCGCCCGCGGCGCCCTATGTCCGCCACAACGCGTTCGTCCCCCGGCTCGGCCGCAAGCCGCCGCAGCTCCCGCGCAAGGTCCTGCCCAGCCAAATCGACCGCTGGTTCGATCCGGCCGTCCCGCTGCCGCTCAACCAGCGGCGGCGGCTCTGGGCCATGTACTGCCTCAACGTGGCCTCGGCCGACGAGCAGCTCGGCCGGCTCCTCGATGCGTTGCGCGCCAGCGGCCAGTGGGATCGCACGCTGCTCGTGGTCACTTCCAACCACGGCGAGGAGTTCGGCGAGAAGGGGCAGATCCTCCACGGCGGCAATCTCGGCCGCCAGCTCCTGGAAGTGCCGCTGATCGTCAAGCTGCCGGCTGGCTTCGAGCGCGCGATCCCCATACCCAAGCGGCAGCGCGTGCCGACCACCCGGATCTGGGCCACGCTCGTCGTGGCAGCCGGGGGCGAAGTCCCGCCGGCCGCGGCGCCCAGCCTCTTCCGCCAATCCTCCGTGCCCGCCGTGTCCGAGCTCTACCTGACCAACGGGACGAACCAGTTCTCCCTGGTCGAGGGGGACGACCAACTCCTCTGGGAGTCGCGCTTCGCGCCGCCGGAGGCCACGTACTACCTGGCCCGGATGGCATTCCGCTCCAAGGAGGTGCGCGCGCAGTTGCAGGAGCCCCCCCGGGCCGTGTTCACCCGCCTGCGCGACCGCTTTGCCGCCACGCCCCCCCTGCATGGGACCGAGGCTCCGCTGCTCACGCTCGAGCGCTGGACCGCGCGCGGCAACCCGGGGACGCGGCCGGTGAGCGATCCGGTCAGGACCCGGGAGATGGCTGCGCGGCTGGTCCAGGCCTGGGGCTCCTTCGTACCGGACGAGCTGCCGCTGGCGCAGGAAGCGCACGAGTGGGCCGAGGCCGGAGGCGAGAAGGCGCGCAAGCCGGGCCGGCAGGCCACCCGGAAGAAGGAACGCTGATATATACTGACAAGCCGCCCCCTGGCGGGCTATTTTCCGGGTCCATAGCTCAGCGGTTAGAGCATCCGGCTCATAACCGGCAGGTCTCTGGTTCGAATCCAGGTGGACCCACTTCGCAGGCGAACCCGGCGCGAAGAGCCTCCCCCCTTCGACGGCACACGCCGGGCGCTCGATCTGCCCTGTCTTTTGGAGAGGAGAACTGACCCCATCTATGAATCAGAACCTCGAAACCATCGTAGAGCTGCAAGCCGCCCTCAACCATCTGCGCGATGCCGAGCGGCGGCTCCACGGCATTCCCGACTGGATGCGCGAGCTGCACGACGAGCACGCATCGAGAAAGGCCGAGATCGATGAGATCGAGAAGGCGGTCGAAGAGGCCGCAAGAGAGCGGCGGACCGCCGAAGCGACCGCCTCGGATGCCCAGGAAAAACTGAAGAAATACCAGCAGCAGATCAACCGGGTCAGCACCCAGCGCGAGTACGGCGCGCTCCTCCAGGAGATCGACACGGTCAAGGGCCAGATCTCCGGCTCCGAGGAGAAGGCGCTGTCGTCGCTGGATCTGCACGAAAAGGCGCAGAAGGACCTCGAGGAGAGGCGCGAGGGCTTCCGCGAGCTGCAGGGGCGCTACGCCACCGAGCTCGCCCGCTGGGAATCCGAGAAGCCGACCGTGTCCAAGCAGGTGACGGAGCTCCAGGCCCGCATCGCCGAGCTCCGCGGTAAACTTCCGCGCGGGTTTGTCACCCAGTTCGAGCGCATTCTGGACCGCTACCCGAGCGGCGCCCTGGCCTCCGTCCGGCTGATCGAGCGGCCCGGCGGCAAAGGGCAGCGCGAGTGGCACTGCGCCGCCTGCAACTACCGGGTCCGGCCGCAATCCGTGGTCGAGATCCGCAACGGCACCGGCCTCGTGCAGTGCGACAGCTGCAAGCGCATCCTCTACCTGGAGGTCGAGCCGGCCTGATGCCGGACATCCAGCAGCGCTTTTCCGAGATCACCCGCCGGATCGAGGAAGCCTGCCGCCGTTCTGGCCGGAGTCCTGAAGAAGTCGTCCTCGTCGGCGCCAGCAAGACCCAGCCCGCCACGGTCCTCGCCGAGGCCTGGCGCGCGGGCCTGCGGGTCTTCGGCGAGAACCGCGTCCAGGAGGCGGTCGCCAAGAGCGGCGAGCTCACCGCCCACGATGTAGGCACCATCGATTGGCACCTGATCGGGCCGCTCCAGTCCAACAAGGTCAAGCCCGCGCTCGACCTCTTCCGGACCGTGCACTCCATCGACCGTCCGCGGATCGCCGAGGCGCTCGACCAGGAGGCAGGCCGCCGCGGCCTGAAGATCTCTGGCCTGCTGGAGGTCAACCTCGGCAACGAAGAGAGCAAGCACGGCTTCTCTCCCGACGGGCTTGCCGAAGCCGTCCGTCCCCTGGCCATCCTGGAGCACCTGAAGATCGTGGGGCTCATGGCCATCCCTCCCCAGGCGGACGACCCGGCAAGCTCCCGGCCCTGGTTCCGGAAGCTGCGGGAGCTGCGCGATGAGATTGGGTGGCCGGGCTTCCCCGGCTGGCTTTCAATGGGCATGAGCCATGACTTCGAAGTGGCCATCGAGGAGGGTGCCACCCACGTCCGCGTGGGCACCTCCCTGTTCGGCCAGAGGGGATAGCCGCTTGTTTATGCTAGGATAGCTATCTCTTTCCCGAAGGTTCGTACCAGGAGGTCTGTATGGCTCTCGCTCCGCTCGATATCCAGAAGATGCGTTTCAACCAGCGTATGAGGGGCTTCGACACCACGGAGGTGGAGGGCTTCCTGGTCCTGATGGCCGAGGAGCTGGCCGGAAGGCTGGCCCAGATCGAGAAGCTGGACCGCGAGAACAAGTACTACCGCCAGCGCCTGGAAGAGACGATGCAGCGCGAGCACCAGCTCCAGCAGACGCTCCTGCGGGCCCAGAAGGTGTCCGACGAGATCACCAACAATGCCCGCCGCGAGGCCGAGCTGACCGTCAAGGAAGCCGAGATGATGGCCGACAAGATCGTGCAGCAGGCCATCGACCAGTCGACCCGCATCGAGAGCAAAATCGGCGAGCTGCGCATGCAGCGCCGCGAGCTGCAGCTCAAATTCAGGAACACGCTCGACTTCTTCCAGAGCAGCCTGGAGGCAGAGATGGATGACGAGCAGAACACCGCCACCATCCACACCCTCCCGCGCAGGAAGAAGGAAGCGGCCAAGGAAGCCTGATTTGGACATTCCTCCGGAGATCCGCCGGCTCTTCCCCGGCTACGCCGATGCCGATCTCGCCGCGGGTCTCCCCTTCCTGATCGCCCGCCTGCTGGAAGACGGCGACGAGGCCGACCTCCGCTGGCTCACCCGCAACGTCCCTGAAACCGATCTCGCCGCTTGGCTGGAGCAACGCGGCGGGCGGCAGCTCTCCATCCGCAGCCGGGCCTTCTGGGAAGCGGTGCTGGACCGGCCAGCCGGCGGCGAGGTACCGATAAGGAAAGACCTGTGGCCTCTCTGAGCCTGGAGCACACCGAGTCGCTCTCCCCACGAGCCCAAGAGCTCCTGGCGAAGCTCGCCGCCCGCCCTTGGATCGACGACTTCTATCTCGCGGGCTCTGCCGCCCTGGCTCTCTACACGGGTCACCGTCCGGTCCGCGATCTCGACCTCATGGGTGGCACGAACCGTCTGGTCAGCCCCGATCGCCGCGACCTCCTGGGCGACCTGCTGGACCTGACTCCGGACACGGAAGTGGAGACGGCCCGCGACGGCTACCTCTTCGTCCGCCTCCAGGGCGGGGTGGGCCTGCGCCTCTACTACTACCCCTATCCGCTGATCGAGCCGTTCGAGGACCTCTCGGGCCTGGCCGTGATCTCGGCCGTGGATCTCGGCCTCATGAAGCTCGGCGCCATCATCAGCCGCGGGACAAGGAGGGACTTCGTAGACCTCTACCTGCTCTGCCGCGCCCTGCCCCTGGCCGAGCTGCTCCACCGCGCCGAGGACAAGTTCGGCCACGTGCGGGACTTCCCCCTCCAGGCGCTAAAGGGCTTGGCCGACCTCTCCCAGATCGAAGGAGAGCCCATGCCGCGGCTGGCGCTCTCCCTGGAATGGGAGGAGGTGGAAGCCTGGGTGAGGAGCGAGGTCCGCGATTTGGGCCGGGCGCGGGTGGGGTTGGCCGAATGAAGAAGATCAACCCTCGGATCGTTCTACCTCCTCGATGACATCGTTGAGAAGATTCGCCCGGATGTGGAGGGTGGAACGCGAGGGGATCTCTCGAAGAGTAGCAAGGACTGCGGCCTTCGTGCGTCTCGTCCGTCAAGAGCAGGGCGTTTGAGGCATGATCCATGAGGCTGAGCGCCGCCTGCTCCCCTGAATCGAGAGAAAATGCTTTCACGAGCGCTTTGAAGTGCGGGTCCGCGGAAATCTCTACTGGAACGTAGCGAGCCGAAAGACCGGAAGCGACCAGCGCATCTGGCCGGTGGCGTGCAACCTCGTCTCGTACCTGTTCAGGGATCAAGACGGCTTGGAAGTCCCGGAGAAGATCGAGGCAGCCGATTTCGGCCAGATGGATCAGGGGACCTGCGTCACAAATCGCAACGGGCCAAGCCTCAGTCTCGGCCACGAAGGCCCCATTCCAAGTCCTCGCGCAGGAGCCCTTCCATCAGCTCCTCTCGATGCGAGTCGAGGAATCGCCGCAGGGCATCGAGCACGACATCATCGACGCTCCGGAACCAGCCGGTGTTGACGAGCGACTGCATCTCAGCGAAGAGCTGGGCCGGGATTTCCGCCTCGATGCGCTGAGTAGGAGCCTTGGCTTCCATAGTGAGCTCCAGTTTAACAGAGGACCAGCGGAGAGCCGGAGCGTCCCCTTGCAATTCTAGGTGCATTCAGTTGTAATCGTGCACGTCATGACTCGCGACGAATACGAACGGCGCAAGCAGCGGATCGAGGAGCAGCTCCGGGCGGGCATCGAGCTGATGGAGTCGGCATACCGAGCTCAGATCCGGGCCTTGGACCTGGTCTGGATGGTTCAGGCCGAGGAGGACGCGGAGGCTCCCCTGCCTCCTCCGGTGCAGGAACAACTCCGGCTCCCCGACAAGCCCCGGCGCAGGAGCGCCCCGGAGGTGGACGCCGATGTCCACGCTGCTTTCGCGAGGCTGCCCGAGACCTTTACGCGCCGCGACGTGTGCGAAGCAATCGGCTACGAGCCGGACCGCGGCGCCCTCTATCGGGTTCTCCAACTCCTGACCCAATCTGGCTCTCTCCGCATCGAGACTCCCGGCGGCGGCCAAAGGGCTACGACCTATCGCAAGACAGGCGCGGACCCTTCGCCCGTGCACGCGTGACATCCGGAAGCGCCTCACGGACATTCGCACTGAGGGGCTGAACATCCGGCTTCATTCCTGGGCCATTCCCGCCACGTTACGTAGCGTTCGTCTTTGTGTCTGGAACATTCAAGAGTGCTCAGAGCCGGTTCCGGTGCGCTTCTGCGCCTCTCGCGCCAAGCTCCGCATCATTCGCCAGCGTTTGAGAGTCATTCGCTCCGAGCGGCGAACCATTCCCACAGGGGAAGTGACGCTCCCCGACGACACGGGAATGATCCCGCGGAAGCTCTGGAGCAGCCCTTTCTCAGTGTGAATGTGCCTAGAGGGTATCTGGAACATTCATGGCTCGGTGTGAATCATTCCGAGACGGACGGGAATAGCTCCGGTATCGGGGCGAAAGCTCCGGGAGACGGTGGGAATGATTCCGAGTTCGGGGGGAATGCTCCAGATCCCGATGCGAATGATCCCCTGGCCGACTGATCCGTGGCCCTCAACTCTCCTCGTCTCGCCTGATCTCGTTCTTCAAGATCAATGTCTGCCGCAGCACCGGCAGCACTGCGCGATCCTTATCCCGGTTGGCTTGTTCCTTGGACTCGATCACCGCTGACAGCTCGAGGACGCGGACGCGATCCTCACCCAACTCGTAAAGGATGGTGCGGCCAGCGAGATCTTGATAGGTCCGGCCGGCTCCGATCTGACTGAGAAGGTCGAGAGCGCCGAGATCGGTCAACAGGAGATGCGTGCGCAGGGTCTGAAGCTTCGCCAGGTCCGGCTCGATGTGGCGTCCCGCCGGGTCTCGGTACCGCGCCTTGAGCTCCCTGAGCACGTCGAGAAGGTGGTCGAGGTTTTCCGGAGTGTTGTCGTACAGGATGTCCAGATCGAAGGTTACGATCGGGGCGCCTTCGAGCTGGGCTGCGACTCCGCCGACGACGAGGAAATCCACCTCGTGCCGGAGCAGAGCCTGGAGGAGCCCTCGGAACTTAACGCTCCGGGATCCGTCCATTCCGCAGCTCGGTGAGCCCGTCCACCCAGTCCTGGAGCAGCTCGAGCCGTTCGAGCGGCGTCAGGCTGAGGGTCCAGCGGATCAGGGTGAGGTCAACGCCGTCGGAAGATTCGGCCGGTGGCGAGGGGGCCGGCTCGGGATCATCCATGGGGGTGCCCATTGAGCCACTATAGCAACGACTTGAGCGGCAAGCTCCCCATCCGTACCCGCCGTCCCTGATCTCCCTCTTCAACCCAGGCCACGTGGAGCCTGCCATTCTGGACGGCAAGGCGGGGGAAGCCGCTGCCGCGGGCGGCGCTGGTGGCCGCGATCGCCACCGGGTTGCCCATCCTGCCCTTGGCGCTCACGCGCCGCAGGCGGATCACGGCGTTATCTCCGACCAGGCTCATCCAGCTCACGACCGCGTCGGTTCCGTCCAGGACGAGGTCGACCCGGCCCAGCGGCTTGCCGGTATCGATGAGGACGGGCTTGCCGAAGGTGGCTCCGCCGTCGCTCGAGACGGCGAGCTGCACTCGGGGTCCCGGCGGGGCGGCGGTGAACCAGGCGACCGCCACCTGCTTGCCTGCGGCGGCGATGGCCGGCCCGTTCACCGGGCAGCCGGGAATCTTCCAGTCGTCGGCTCCCGCCCGGACCGGCTGGCTCCATGCCGCGCCGGTCCACCGGACCACGTAAATGTCTCGGACCTCGTCATCCGTGCGGTCGCGGAAGGCGACCACCGGACCGGATCCGGACATGGCGGCGTCGGTCTGGCAACAGTCGCAGACCCGGTCGTCCACGAGCTCGCTCGACTTGGGGGTTCCCTTGTCGAGCAGCGCGGTGCGCAGGGTCGTTGGACCCTTCTTCGGAGTCTCCCGTCCGTCGAGCCAGAAGGCGCGGAGGCCTGCGGGGCCTGTCAACCAGGAGACGAAGCCGTGCTCGGAGGGGACGTTGTCGTCGTGGAGCATCCCGGTCTTCGACCAGGTGGCTCCTCCGTCGGTTGAGCGCGCGAGGTAGATGCCGTAGGCGTAGGTGTCGTCGCCCATCTTGGCCAGCCAGTGGGCGGCGAGGGAGCCGTCCGGCGCTTGGCCCACGGCTGGGAAGTCGGCCCAGTTGGCGAAGAAGCCCGGGCCGGAGACGACGGTCGTAGGCCTCGACCAACCGCCGGCCGAGAGGCGGGCGAAGCGAAGCTGATGGCCGGTCGGCTCTTTGAGAGGGCCGAGCGGCTCCAGCCAGGTCAGGAGCACGTCCTTGCCCGCGGCAGTGAGGCTCGGGGCCATGGCGCCGGGGCCGGCCGGAGGATCGGCCGGCGTCCAGCCCGGGGGATTGGCAGGGGGGCCGGCGAAGCCAGCGGCCGCGATGAGGATCAGGGCGACCGGAATGAGGAAGGCTCGCCGGCTCATCCTTTAATTCCTTTCCTAACAGCGCCCTACATCGTGCCCGAGCCGCCGCCGACCACTCCGCAGGCCAGCCGGTCGCCGGAGTTGCCAGTCGGCTGCGTCTTGCAGTCGTCCTCGCCGGCATGGAGGATGATCGCCTTGCCGTTGAGCTGATCGGCCGTCAGGTTCGGGACGGACAGCTCCATGTGCCCGATGCCGCCGCTGACCTCGATGTTGCCCAGGTCTCCCGCGTGTCGCGGATCGGTCGGCGGGCAGGCGTGCTCCGTGCCGGCCGGGTTGAAGTGGCCGCCGGCCGAAGTGAAGGGCTTGCCGCCCTCCCCTTCGTGGTCGCACATCCCGTTTTCATGGACGTGGATGCCGTGCTTGCCATCCTTGTCGACCCCCGCGACATCGGCGACGATGCGCACGCCGCTGCCCTCGGGAGTGACCTCGACCCTGCCGGTGAAGTCCGTGTCGGTGGGCGCGCCCGCCAGCGTGACCGTCATGGCCGCGGCGTCGGCCGCCGGAGTCTCCATCGGAGCGCTCGCCGGGGTTTCCACGGCGGAAGGCGGAGTTTCGCCGTCATTGTCGTCCTTGTGGCCGCAGCCCATGGCCAGGACCATGGACAGGGCCAGGGACGCCGTCATCACACCCAACTTGTAGCGATTCATGTCTGTTTCCCTCCTTCGCGTTGACCTGCATCCAGGAGGGAGAATACCGGAAGTCCGTCAGGGCCGCGACATCAGCTCCATGCGGACGTCGGCCAGGTTGCGGGAGATGAGGATCTCGACCGGTGTGGCGGCTTCGTTCGTGGCGAGCCAGAGGTCGAGCTTGCCCTTCCAGCGGTGCTCGTTCGGGATGTTGACGCCGCGGATCGAGTAGTGGCGCGCCTTCACCTTGCCGTGCGGGAGCTGGCGGACCTCGGTGCCCAGGGGGATGACCACCACGGGATAGATCTTGCCGTCCGACCAGATCTGCATCCGCCTCGACTTCGTGGGCGGATCGCTGCGGATGGCATAGATGCCGGCGGCGACATCCAGAACTCCGTTCTTGGACACCTCTTCGTTCTTGGACTTGGATTCGCCGCGCCAGGAGTAGGCGCTCCAGGCACGGATCGGCTGCAGGGTACGCACGTCGATCTCCGAGCCGTAGCGGAAGTAGCCTTCCTGCTTGCTCTGCGGCGAGGTGATGGTGAGCTCGCTCTTGAGGTGCCCGTTGGTCCTCATGAAGGTCAGCGAGCCTTCTCCCTGCCGCGGAAAGAAGAGGCCGGCCACCGCGCCCATGAAGTTGCGGAGCTGCCAGCGGTAACGGAACTCCTCGTTCGCCGGGGGACCTTCCAGCGAGCCTCCCACGGAGGGGAAGAGAAGGATGGCCAGGAAGAGCGCCGGAAGCATCTTGGTGGAGCGTTTCATCTTTGTCCTCGATTCAGGACGCCGGAGGGAGGGAGCCACGAGGGTTCCCCCTCGTACTCCAACTTCCGAGGGTCTCACGTAGGGATAACAGAAGCAAGGCCTCTGCCATTTCGCCCGCCTGGGGTTGAAACCCCAGGCTAGACGGGTACAGCCTCCTCCGGAGGCTGTAGGCGCAGAAGGCTGCGCCTCGTCACGGATCTCGCCGGCAACTCGCCCACGGAGGGGGCGATACTCTTCTAGCCTGGGGTTTCAACCCCAGGTATGCTCCGCCCCATGCGCCGATATCTCCTCGCCCTGCTCCTCCTGGCCCTCCCGATCCCGTCCCTTGCTCAGATCCAGACGCCCGAGTCCTTCCTCGGCCATAAGGTGGGCGAGGACCGCAAGCTCGCGCCCTGGCCGCGGGTCGTCGAGTACCTGCGCCTCGTGGATGCCGCGTCGGACCGGGTGAGCATCGAGTCCGCCGGGACGTCCACCTTGGGCAATGACATGCCCGTGGTGGTCCTGACCTCCGAGGCGAACCAGGCCAACCTGGAGCGCTACCGGGAGATCGCGCGGCGCCTGGCCCAGCCCGACGGCCTGTCCGCCGAGCAGGCCCGCGCCCTGGCCGCCGAGGGCAAGACCATCGCGCTCGTCACCTGCTCCATCCATTCGTCGGAGGTCGGCTCCACCCAGATGGCCATGGAGTTCGTCCATGACGTGGCCACCACCCAGGACCCGCGGATGCTCGCCTGGCTCGACGACGTCATCCTCCTCCTCATGCCCTCGATCAACCCCGACGGGCAGGTGCTGGTGGTCGACTGGTACAACAAGCAGCTCGGGACCCCCTTCGAAGGCGGGCCGATGCCCTGGCTGTACCACCACTACGTCGGGCACGACAACAACCGCGATTTCTACATGCTGACCCAGAAGGAGTCGCAGGCGGTCAACGGCGTCCTCTATCATCGCTGGTTCCCGCAGATCTTCCTCGACGAGCACCAGATGGGCGCCACTGGGCCGCGCATGTTCGTGCCGCCCCAGGCCGACCCGCTCGCCCCCGAGGTCCACTCCCTGATCTTCCGCACCGCCGACCTGCTCGGCACGGTCATGAGCATGCGGCTGGAGGAGGGGGGCAAGCTCGGCGTGGGCAGCAACATGATCTTCGACAGCTACTGGCCGGGCGGCACGCGCAACACCGCTTGGTGGAAGAATGTCACCGGCCTGCTGACCGAGGTGGCGAGCGCCAATATTGCGACGCCGGTCTCCATCGAGGCCGGCGAGCTGCGCGGCGGGGTCAAGGGATTGCCCGAGTATGACCGGCGCTCCAACTTCCCCTCCCCCTGGCCGGGCGGCTGGTGGCGGCTGCGCGACATCGTCGAGTACGAGCTGATCTCCACCCGTGCCTTCCTGGAGGCCGGGTCCGAATACCGCCAGAGCCTCCTCTTCAACGTTTACCGGATGGCCAGCGAGGCGACCGCGCGCGGTACTTCCGAGCCGCCCTACGCCTGGATCGTGCCGGGCGAGCAGCGCGATCCGGTCGCCGCGGCCCTGCTGGTCGACCTGCTGCTGCGCCACGGCGTCCGGGTCCAGCGCGCCGCCTCCCCCGTCACCCTCGGGCGGCAGGTCTGGCCCGCGGGCACCTACGTCATCCCCGCGGCGCAGCCCTACCGGCAGTTCCTCCTGACCATGCTGCGTTCGCAGCGCTACCCCGAGGTCATCCCCTTCGAAGGCGGCCCCATCATGGCGCCCTACGACGTGACCTCCTGGTCGCTTCCCATCGCCATGGGGGTCGAGGTGGCCGAGGCGGACGTGCCGATCTCGGGGATCGCCTCCAGCCTGTCGGCGCCATCGGGGATCACCGAGCCGGTCTGGCCGGGCGGCGACGTGGCTCCCGGGGCGGGCGGCCATGTCATCTCGCACGCGGCGGATTCGGCCTTCACAGCCCTCAACCGGCTGATGGCAGATGGCAGGAAGGTGTTCTGGCTGGAGCGGCCCGCGCCCGCCGATCCCGAAGGCATGGCTGGCGACTTCTATCTCCCGGCGGGCACGATGACTCCCGAGGAGCTGAGCGCCCTCTCCCGCGAGCTGCGCGTGCCGGTCCGGCCGCTCGAGCAGGCGCCGACGGGCACCGCCTGGCGGGTCAAGCCGGTGCGCGTCGGCCTTTACAAGCCCTGGGTGGCGAGCATCGACGAGGGCTGGACCCGCTTCCTCCTGGAGCGCTACGGCTTCCGGTTCGAGAACCTGAGCAACGAGCAGATGAAGGCCGCCGCGTACAAGGGGAAGGTGGACGTCATCCTGCTGCCGGCGGTGGGCAAGGACATCCTGGAGAAGGGAGAGCCGAGCTCGGCCGAGGCCCGCCGCTTCTGGGACCCGTTGCCGCCGCCCTACGCCGGCGGGATCGGGGACGGCGGCGAGAAGCTCAAGAAGTGGATCGAGGACGGCGGCACGCTCGTGGCCCTGGACGAGTCCTCCGAGTACGTGATCGACCTGCTGGGCCTGCCGGTGACGAACGTCCTGGCCAAGGTTTCGGCGCAGGATTTCAACGCTCCCGGCTCCATGCTGCGCATCCGTCTCGATCCCGAGCACCCGCTGAGCCACGGCTTGAAGAGGGAGGAGGCCGCCTACTTCGCCGACTCGCCCGCCTTCCAGACCAGCCCGACCGACGGCCGCTTCGAGCGCCACGTCGTGGCCTCCTATCCGGAGGATTCCAAGGACATCCTGGTCAGCGGCTATCTGAAGGGCGGCGAGCGTCTGGAGAAGCGAGCAGCCGTGGTGGACTTCAAGGTCGGCAAGGGCCGCGTGGTCCTGATCGGCTTCCGTCCCCAGCACCGAGCCCAGCCGCACAGCACCTTCAAGCTCCTATGGAACGCGCTTTACCTGGCGGGATTGGAGAAAGCGGAGCTCTGAACATCCTCGCCATCTCCGGCAGCCTTCGGGCCGTCTCCTCGAATACGGCCCTCCTCCGTGCCGCGGCTCTCCTGGCGCCGGAGGGGATGGAGGTCCGCCTTTATGGCGGCCTTGGTGATCTTCCGCATTTCAATCCGGATCTGGAGGAGTTCGAGCCTCCCTCGGTCACGGACCTCCGCGCGCAGGTGAGGTGGGCCGACGGCCTGCTGATCTCCAGCCCGGAGTACGCGCATGGGGTGCCGGGCGTTCTCAAGAACGCTCTCGATTGGCTGGTCGGCGGCGAGGAGTTCGTCTACAAGCCCGTCGCGCTGTTCAATGCTTCGCCTCGGTCGACGCACGCTCAGGCGTCTCTGATGGAGACGGTGAAGACCATGTCGGGGCGGCTCGTGACCGAGGCGTCGATCGACGTGCCGTTGCTGGGCAGGAAGCTCGACGAGCGCGGCATCGTCGAGGACCCGGAGATCTCTTCTTCCGTCCGCGAAGCCCTGGCGGCATTTGAAAGGTATTTGACTTGCGCACCCTGCTGATCTGCTTGTGCCTTCTCGCCCCGCGCGCCCTTCAAGCACAGGCCCTGACCGCGGATGCCGTGCGCCTGGACCGGCCTTCGAACGCGGAGCGGCTCGAAGCGTTGACGGGCCTGCTGCGCGAGCGCAGCATCGAGTTCGAAATCCAGCCTTTCGAGAACGAGCGGAAGGAAAAGGGACAAAATGTGATCGTGACGATCGGATCAGGCGCGCAGGACATCGTGATCGGTGCGCACTTCGATGCGGTCCGTCTCAAAGATGGAAGCCTGAGCCACGGCATGGTGGACAACGCGGCCGGGGCGGTCGTGCTGACCCGCGTGGCCGAGGCGCTGCGGGGGCGCCGTCTGAAACATCGCATTCGAATGGTCTTCTTCGACATGGAAGAGCTCGGGCTGCTCGGCTCGGCCCACTATGTAAAGTCATTGGATAGCAAGGTCGCGGCAGCGGTCAACGTCGACATCGCGGGGTATGGAGACACCCTCATCTTCGGCCCCGGCAAGGGCGAGGGGAACGCGGAGGTCTACGGCGCCATGTGGCGCACCTGCGCGGAGCAGCGTCTCGCCTGCATGGAGTTCCCCAACTTCCCGCAGGGTGACGACCGGAGCTTCCAGGCGGCGAAGATCCCCAACCTATCGTTAGCCATCGTGCCGGGCCTGGAGGCGCACCAGCTCTGGCTGATGCTCAACGGCGGCAAGGAGTCGGGGCTGGCCGAGGGCTTCCTCCCTCCGACCCTCAAGACGATCCATACGTCGGGGGACACGGCGGAGAAGCTGGACGCCGCGGCCATGACGCGGATTTCGGATGCGGTGGTGAACCTGGTGATGGAGCTGGACGAGGGGGTGTAGACTCCCTCCACCATGTTCATCGGCCACTTCGGAGTCGGGTTCGGCGCCAAGCGCTTCGCGCCGGCCGTGTCCCTCGGCACGCTGTTCCTCGCCGCTCAATTTGCGGACCTGCTCTGGCCGACACTGCTGCTCCTGGGCGTCGAACAGGTCCGCATCGATCCGGGGATCACTGTGGTCACGCCGCTGGACTTCGTCCACTACCCGTACTCCCACAGTCTGATCGCGATGGTGGCGTGGGGCGCCGTCTTCGGGATCGTGTACAAGCTGGCGCGGCGTTCCCGTCCCGCCATTGGGCTGCTATTGGCGGCGCTCGTGGTCAGCCACTGGGTTCTCGACCTGGTCATGCACCGGCCTGACCTGCCGCTCACGGTCGGCGGCGCGGAGCGGTACGGGTTTGGATTGTGGAACTCGCTGCCGGGCACTCTCGCTGTGGAGCTTCCGCTGTTCCTGGCCGGGGTCTTCCTCTATGTCCGCTCGACAGCTCCGAGAGACCGGACGGGAAAGATCGCGCTGGCGGGGCTCGTGCTGTTCCTGCTCGCCGTCTACTTCATGAACTTCTTCGGATCGCCGCCGCCGAGCTCCACGGCCGTGGCCTGGGTTACTCAGTCCATGTGGCTGCTGGTGGCCTGGGGGTACTGGGTGGACCGCCACGGGCAGCCTCGGGAAGGGATCACTTCTCGTCCGGCGGAGTCCCGTCGCTGAGGAAGCGGCGCAGGGTCTTGGCCACGATGCGCTCCACATCCGCCTCGGTGATCGCGGGTGGAAGAGGAGCCGCCGGCACCGGCGCCGGCGCTGGCAGCCGGATGCCTCCCAGGCTGGCCGTAGCCTGCCGCACTTGCCGGGCCGCCTCGCTCGGCTCTTCACCCAGGTCTGGATGGGCGAAGTGGAAGACCTCCTCCGGCCTCAAACCCAGTGCCCCGCCGATGTCCACGATGTGCTCGAAGCGCAGCTCGATCCCGCCGGAGTAGAGACGGCTAAGGTAGCTGACACTCCACCCGAGCTTGCGCTCGACATCCGCATTGCGGAAGCCGAGAATCCGCATCAAGGTCTTCAAGGTTGTGATCATGTGTTCTGTTTCGGGTCTCATGAGTATGCATGTTACGCCGGAGCAGCCGATCCAACAAGAAGCATTCTGGTCTTAAGAGGAATGGAGGATTCGCTTTGAGACTTGCCGCCGCGCTTTGGGTTTGGCGAGGGCAGCGGGACGGCACCTGCTGAGCGTCGAGGTGCCGTCCTCGGGAGCTAGTCCTCGCTCTCCAGCATCTCCCTGACTTTGGCGGCCAGGTCCTTGCCGGTGAACGGCTTTTTGATCAGGTGGGCGTCCTCGGCGTCGAGGCCGGAGCCCTCGGCCAGCCCGGCGGGATAGCCGGTGGCGAAGAGGACTTTCATCCCCGCCCGGTCGTATGAGAGCTTCTCGGCGAGCTCCACTCCGCTCATGCTGCCCATCAGGATGTCGGTCACCATGAGGTGGATAGGCCCCTGGTGCTGCTGGCAAACCTCCAGGGCCTGGGCGCCGTCCGACGCTTCCAGGACGTTGTAGCCGTGGCTCTTCATGATCTCGGAGAGGGGCCGGCGGACGTTGTCCTCGTCATCGACGATCAGGATCGTCTCCCAGGGCTTGCCGTTGATGCCGCCCGGAGCGTCGGCGTCGGCCGGCAGCTCGGCGCTGGGGAGGAGGACCACGAAGCTCGAGCCGTTGCCCGGCTCGCTCTCCGCGATGACGTGCCCGCCGCTCTGGGTGATGATTCCGTAGGTGGTCGAGAGGCCGAGCCCGGTGACCTCGCCCCCCTGCTTGGTGCTGAAGAACGGCTCGAAGACCCGCCGCCGCACCTCCTCGGGCATGCCCGGGCCATTGTCGCTCACCCTGAGCTCCACCCAGTGGCCGGGAAGAGAGCGCAACGGATGCTCCACGTTGCGGGTCTCCAGGGTCAAGCGGCCACCCTCGGGCATGGCGTCCCGGGCGTTGGTGACCAGATGCAGGATGGCCTGCTCGACCTGCGCGGCGTCGATCTGGACCCGGTGAAGGTCGGGATCGAAGGCCATCTTGACCTCGTTGGAGTCGCCGACGATGTGCCGGATGCGGTCTTCGAGGCCGGCCAGCAGGTTGTTGAGCTGGGACAGCCGGGGTTGTAAAACCTGCCGGCCGCTGAAGGCGAGGAGCTGACGCGCAAGAGCCGCGCCGCGCTCTCCGGCGCGTTCGATCTCGCGCAGGTTCTTGCGCGCCGGCTCGTCGGGGGGCAGCCGGGTCAGGGCGAGCTCGACCTCGCAGGAGATGGCGGTCAGCAAGTTGTTGAACACGTGGGCGATGCCGCCCGCGAGCCTGCCCATCGCCTCCATGCCGCTGTCCTGGGAGGCGGCTTCACCCCCCTGGCGGAGGAGGCGCATCTCCGCGGTCTTGCTGGCGCCCTCGGACTCCTCCTGCGGGAGGTCGTCTGCTACAGCCCGGATCGGTTGTGTCCGCATAGTCTGGTTTCCTGGAATGGTCATGAGGGGGTCCCTTCGCGGGTGCCCGCTCCCGGTAGGACTATGCAGGTTTCAGTCCAGGGTTGATCCCATCCCCCCTCTCCCCGGCCCTCTCCCCCGTGCCGGTGGAGAGGGAGTTGCACATCCCCGAGGGACCCTGATTTCAGGTCGAGCGCGAAGGAAAAATCTTCAAAACATGCCCAGTTGGAGGCGGGCGGCCTCGGTCATCATGGAGGGATTCCAGGCCGGATCCCAGACCAGCTCGACGTCGGCCGCGGCCACGCCGGGGACCTGCTCCACCTTGGCCTTGACCTCGCCCGGCAGCGAGCCCGCCACGGGGCAGCCCGGCGAGGTGAGCGTCATCTTGATCTGGACCTGGCCTTCCGGCTGGATCTCCAGGTCGTAGATCAGGCCCAGCTCGTAGATGTTGACGGGGATCTCGGGGTCGAAGACGCTCTTGAGCGCGTCGACGATCTCGCTTTCGAGGTCCTGGGCGGCAGGCGGGGTGGTGATCGGTTCCATGGTATGTCCTTCCTACTCGGTCGAGATGGGATGGTCCTGTTGTTCGAGCGCGGCCTGGACCGCATGCCAGGCGAGCGTCGCGCACTTGATCCGGATCGGGTACTCGCGCACTCCGGCGAACACGGCGAGCTTGCCCAGGCCGTCCGCGTCGCCGCCAGCCGTCAGTAGGTCGTGGAAGCCGTGAAATAGACGTTGGGCCTCCTCGACCGTCCTGCCCTTGAGCGCCTCGGTCATCAGCGAGGCCGAAGCCGTGGAAATCGCGCAGCCCGAGCCCTGGAAGGAGATGCCCTCGATCCGGTCCCCCTCGACATGCAGGGAGACACGGACGCGGTCGCCGCAGAGAGGGTTGTGCCCCTCGGCCTCGCGGTTGGCGTTCTCCAGAGTCCCGAAATTCCGGGGCACGCGGTTGTGGTCGAGGATGACCTCTTGATAGAGGTCGCGCAGATCGGACATCAGCCGAAGAGCTCCCGGGCGCGGTGGAGGGCGGCGACCAGGGCATCGACGTCCTCCATCCGGTTGTAAAGACCGAAGGAGGCGCGTGTGGTCGCCGGCACGCCGAACCGGACCATCACCGGCTGCGCACAATGGTGGCCGGCGCGGACGGCGACTCCCTCCTGGTCGAGGATGGTGCCGACGTCGTGCGGGTGGATACCCTCCATGGCAAAGGAGGCCACGGACGCCTTGTGCGGGGCAGTGCCCACGAGCCGCAGGCCGCGGACTTCCTGGAGGCACTCCGTGGCATAGGCGAGCAGCTCGGTCTCCCAGGCGGCGATGGCCGGCAGGCCGATTCTCCCCACGTAGTCGAGCGCCGCGCCGAGTGCGATCGCGCCTTCGATGAAGGGCGTGCCGGCTTCGAAGCGGTGGGGCGGCGGCGCGAAGGTGGTCTTCTCGAAGGTCACGCCATGGACCATGCCGCCGCCGGTCTGCCACGGGGGCATGGCTTCGAGCAGGTCGGCCCGGCCGTAGAGCGCGCCGATGCCGCTGGGGCCGTAGACCTTGTGGCCGGAAAAGGCATAGAAGTCGCATCCCAGGGCGCGCACGTCCACCTGCAGGTGAGGCACCCCCTGGGCGCCGTCCACCAGGACCAGCGCGTTGAAGCGATGGGCCATGTCCGCCATCTCGCGCACCGGGTTGATCGTGCCGAGCGCGTTCGAGACGTGGGCAATGGCGACCATGCGGGTGCGATCCGAAAGCAGGCGCTCGAACTCTTCGAGGATCACCTCGCCGCGATCGTCGAGGGGCGCGACCCGCAGCCGGGCTCCCTGCCGCTCACAGAGCGCCTGCCAGGGGACCAGATTGGAATGATGCTCCAGGCCGGTGATCAGAATTTCGTCGTGGGGGCCGACGTTCTGCCCGCCCCAACTGCACGCCACGAGGTTGATCGCTTCGGTCGTGCCGCGGACGAAGACGATCTCGTCCACGCGCTCGGCGCCCAGGGTCCGGCGGACGGTCTCGCGCGCCTGCTCGCAAGCCTCGGTAGAGAGTTGGGAGAGGGTGTGGACCCCGCGATGAATGTTGGAATAGTAGCCGCCGTAGCAGTCGGCAAAGGCGTCGAGCACGGCGCGGGGCTTCTGGGTGCTGGCCGCGTTGTCCAGGTAGACCAGCGGCTTGCCGTTGATCTTGCGCGAGAGGATGGGAAAGTCGTCCCGCACCCGGTCGAGATCGTAACCGGGTGCGAGGATCTGCGGAGCTGCGAGCGAGGCAGACATCAAACAGCCTGTCGAACGACTTCTCCCTGGGGCAGACGGGCAAAGAGGAACTCTTCGAGATCGCGCCGCACGGGCTCGACCTTGATGCGCTCGACGATGTCGCTGGCGAAGGCGTAGGTCAGCAGGCTGCGCGCCGCCTCCTGGCCGATGCCGCGGGAGCGGAGATAGAAGATTGCGTCCTCGTCGAGCTGGCCGACCGTGGAGCCATGGGTGCACTTCACATCGTCGGCGAAGATCTCGAGCTGCGGGTTCGAGTTGGCGATGGCATTGGCGGAGAGCAGCAGGTTCCGGTTGGACTGCTTTGCGTCAGTTTTCTGCGCACCCGGATGGACATGGATCAACCCGTTGAACACGGAGCGGGCGGCGCCGTCGAGGACTCCCTTGTACAGCTCGTGGCTGGCGCAGTGCGGCTTGGCGTGCTCGACGCGCATGTGGTTGTCGATCACCTGCCGCCCCTCGGCGAGATAGAGGCCGTTGAGGATGCAGTCGATGCCCTCGCCGTCGAGGACGGCATTGACGTCGTTGCGCACCAGAGCGCCGCCGATCGAGATCGAGTGCGAGCTGGGCGCGCAGCTCCGCTCCGCCTCGATCTGGAACGTGGCCATGTGGAATGCCTCGCGGCTCTCGATCTGCACCTTGTAGTGATCGACCACGGAAGCCGGGCCCGCCACCAGCTCGGTCACCGGACAGGTGAAGTAGGCGCCCTCGCCCGCGTAGGTTTCGACCAGTGTGACCTGACTGTTCTCGCCGGTCACGAACAGGTTGCGCGGGAAGGTCACGATTGGCTCCGTCCCCATCGAAGAGGAGACGAACATCAGGTGGATGGGCTTCTCGACGATCACGCCGCGGGGCACCCAGACCAGCGCGCCGTCGCGCAGGAACGCGGTATTGAGCGCCACGAACGGATGATCGTCGAAGCGGGCATGCTGTCCGAGCCAGGGCTCGACCTTGTCGGGCGCCTTTTCCAGCGCTTCGGCGAGGCTCGCCACGATCACGCCGGCCGGCAGCTCGCCCAGGGACGAGAGCCGCGACGAGAGGCGGCCGTTGACGAAGACCAGGCGGGCCGCGGCGCCAGCGGCGAGCGGCTCCAGCCGGGAGAAGTCGACCGTAGGCTCGGGGCCTTCCGGCCGCACGAACGTGCCTTGAGCGATCGCGCCCACGTTGGTCTGGCGCCACGCCTCCTGCTGGAGGGTGGGAAAGCCCAGGGTGACGAAACGCTCGATGGCCATGCGGCGCAGGGCCGTGATCGCGGCCGGCTCGGAGGACGGCAGCTCACGCACGAACGTATCGAAGTCAGCCGCGAAGCGGGCCGCTCCGGTCAGCTCTTCTGTTCGAAGAATATCGGTCATCATTCCTTACGCCCCCACGGGCTGCGCGGCAGCTTCTTCCAGCCACGCGTAGCCCTTCTCTTCGAGCTCCAGGGCCAGCTCCTTGCCGCCCGAGCGCACGATGCGGCCGTCCAGCAGGACGTGCACGCGGTCGGGGACGATGTAGTTGAGCAGCCGCTGGTAGTGCGTGATGAGCAGGAACGAGCGGTCCGCATTGCGCAGCACGTTGACGCCGTCGGCCACGATGCGCAGGGCGTCGATGTCGAGCCCCGAATCGGTCTCGTCGAGCACGGCGAGGCGCGGCTCCAGTACGGCCATGTGGAAGATCTCGTTGCGCTTCTTCTCGCCGCCGGAAAACCCTTCGTTGACCGGGCGGTGGAGCAGCGACTCGTCCATCTGCACCAGCTTCATCTTCTGGCGCACGAGGGCGAGGAACTCCATGGCGTCCGTCTCGGGCAGGCCGCGGTGCTTGCGCACGGCGTTGAGCGCTGCCTTGAGGAAGTAGGTGTTGCTCACGCCGGGGATCTCGACCGGGTACTGGAACGCCATGAAGACGCCCTCGCGGGCCCGCTCCTCGGGGTCCATCTCCAAGAGATCCTTGCCGTCGAAGATCACTTCGCCGCCGGTGACCTCGTAGGCGTCCTGGCCGGCCAGGACGCGCGCCAGGGTGCTCTTGCCCGAGCCGTTGGGGCCCATGATGGCGTGCACTGCGCCGGTGGGCACTTCGAGGTCGATCCCGCGGAGGATCTCGTTGCCTTCGACGGAAACGTGCAAGTTTTTTATCTGAAGCATCAGCCGACACTCCCTTCCAGGTTGACCGCCAGCAGCTTCTGGGCCTCGACGGCGAACTCCATGGGCAGCTCGCGGAAGACCTCCTTGCAGAAGCCGTTGACGATCATCGAGACGGCGTCCTCGGTCGAAATTCCCCGCTGGTTGCAGTAGAAAATCTGATCCTCGCCGATCTTGGACGTCGTGGCCTCGTGCTCCATCTGGGCCGTCGGGTTCTGCACGTCGATGTACGGGAACGTGTGGGCGCCGCAATCCTGCCCGATCAGCATGGAATCGCACTGCGAGTAGTTGCGCGCGCCGTCCGCTCCCTTGAGGATCCTCACCGAGCCGCGGTAGGTGTTCTGCCCGTGGCCGGCCGAGATGCCCTTGGAGACGATGTTGCTCTTCGTGTTCTTGCCGATGTGGATCATCTTCGTCCCGGTGTCGGCCTGCTGCCAACCCTTTGTCAGAGCCACGGAGTAGAACTCGCCGATCGAATCGTCACCCTTGAGAATGACGCTCGGGTACTTCCAGGTGATGGCCGAGCCGGTCTCCACCTGCGTCCACGAGATCTTCGAGGCGCGCCCCTCGCACTTGCCGCGCTTGGTGACAAAATTGTAGATACCGCCCTTGCCGTTCTCGTCGCCCGGGTACCAGTTCTGAACGGTCGAATACTTGATCGTCGCGTTGTCGAGAGCCACCAGCTCGACCACGGCGGCGTGGAGCTGGTTCTCGTCGCGCATCGGCGCCGTGCACCCTTCGAGGTAGGACACGTGGGCCCCCTCGTCCGCGATGATCAGGGTGCGCTCGAACTGGCCCGAGTTCTTCGCGTTGATCCGGAAGTAGGTGGACAGCTCCATCGGGCAGCGCACTCCCTTGGGGATGTATACGAACGAGCCGTCCGAAAACACCGCCGAGTTGAGCGTGGCGAAGAAGTTGTCCGTGTAGGGGACCACCGAGCCGACGTACTTCCTGACCAGCTCGGGATGCTCCCGCACGGCCTCGGAGAAGGAGCAGAAGATGATCCCCATCTCGGCCAGCTTCGCCTTGAAGGTGGTGGCCACGGAGACGCTGTCGAAGACCGCATCGACCGCCACACCGGCGAGGATCTCGCGCTCGTGAAGCGGGATGCCGAGCTTCTCGTACGTCTTGAGGATCTCCGGATCGACCTCGGCGAGGCTCTTCGGGCCGGCCTTGGGCGCCGCGAAATAGATGATCGATTGGTAGTCGATCGGCTTGTAGTGGATGTTCGCCCAGCGCGGCTCCTCCATGGTGAGCCAGTGCCGGTAGGCGCGCAGGCGCCAGTCGAGGAGCCACTCGGGCTCACCCTTCTTGGCGGAGATGAAGCGGACGACATCCTCGTTCAAGCCCGGCGGCAGGTTGTCCTGCTCGATATCGGTCACGAAGCCGAACTTGTAATCCTGCGTCGCGAACTGTTCGATGGTGCTGGTTGAATCCTGCATGTCTTTCCCTCAGATCTGACGGAGCTGTGCTCCAAAGTGTCTGCCGTCGCCGATGGTGACGAGCCTCTGGACCCCCGACAGCGGATGGGTCATCTCGGCCAGGGTGATGCCTTCCAGGGCTCCCCGGACCGCGGCGTTGATGCGTTGCCAGTTGCTGCGTACGGGGCAGAGCCGCTCGTGGGAGCAGTCGCTGCCGTCGTCGATGCACTCGGTGATGGCGATCGGCCCTTCCAGGCACGCGATGATCTCCGCCATCGTGATCTCGCCCGGCGGGCGGGTCAGGCTGTAGCCCCCCTTGACCCCGCGATGGGACAGCAGCAGCCCCTCGCGCACGAGGAGCTTCAGGATCTTGCTCACCATGGGCAGCGGAAGCTGCGTCTCGGCGGCCAGCTCGGGAGCGTTGAGCTGCCGGTCCGGCTGCCCCGCCATGTGCGTCAGAAGGACGATCCCGTAGTCTGTCTGCTTGGTGATTCGGATCATTCAACTGCCCTCACCGGATGAAACAGTACCTTATCGGTCCTGATTCCATCGCAGATGGGGGGGAAAGTCAAGGGAGGGGGCAGAAGGCACGTTACCGGGGGGAGCCGTCCCCAGTGGGTAGGAGGCGTCCCACCGGGGGCGGCCCGCAACGCCGCGTCATGACGCGCCCGCGCAGGGGCCAGGCCGCCCTTGGTGGGGATTCCCACTTCGCCTACACAATCAGATTGAATATCCAAGTAAAGGGGGGTACGCTTTACCCATGCGAAGCACCATCTCTTCCAAAGGTCAGATCACCGTGCCCGTCGAGGTTCGGGAGCGTCTGGGACTGATACCCGGGACGCCAGTGGAATTCGAGCTCCGGGAGGAAGGTGTTCTCCTCCGCAAGGGGATATCTGGCAGCCACCCCGTCGACAAGGTTTGGGGGACGCTCCAACTCGACCGTCCAGTCGACGAGATCCTCGATGAGATGCGGGGACCCCGGCAGAGGAAGAAGTGAGGATTGCGGTCGATTCATCGGTGCTCTTGGATGTCCTGACAGGCGACCCGGACTTTGGTCCAACGTCAAGAGAGGCACTTCGCCGAGCCTACGACGCGGGTGCTCTCGTAGCCTGTGACATCGTTTGGAGTGAGGTGCGCGCCCACTTCCCGGGGGATGCTGAGTTCCGCGCCACACTCGCAACGCTAGGCGTGGTGTACGAGTCGTTGCGGCAGGAAGCGGCCGAGCTCGCGGGAGAGCTTTGGCGGGACTATTGCCTTACGGTACGCCGGCGCGACCGGGATCGCATAGTGGCCGACTTTCTCATTGGTGCCCACGCCCAGTTCCAGGCAGACGCCCTTCTCATGCGTGATCGAGGATTCTTCGGCAGCCGGTTCAAAGGGCTGCGCCTCATCGATCCAACTCATCCATAGGCCACGAGGCCGAGATCGGCTTGGCGAGCATGACCGTGTAGTAGGAAGGGTTGCCCGCTGCCAGGTGCGCCCTCTCGGCGTCGATCAGGAAATGAAGGAGGTCGGCGCGCTCGGCTGCAGTCAGGTGCTCCAAGCGAAGATGTGGATGAATGACGGCCAGGAAGTTGCCCCCATAGTTTTGGCTCTCGACCACGTCGAAGTGACGATGCACGGCGTCGAGGATCTCCGAGGACCTCACAGCTTCGGTGGGATCGCGCCAATCCACGGGCAGCTTGAGGCGCCGGGACCTTTTTACAGACGCAGGCAGCCGCGCGAAGAGCTCGGAGGCCGCTTCGATGAGGGAGAACGACCACTCGCCACGTGAGGGACCCACGTACTCATCGATGTACACCAGAGCCCCGGGCATCAGCGCGGCGGCCGCGGCAGACAGGCAGGAGTCCAACTTCTCAGCGTGATGGAGAGACTGGTGAAAGAAGGCCGCATCGAAAGCGGCCTCGGGGAGATCCAGCGCGTTCATGTCCCCTTGCTCGTATCGGACGCCGATCAAGCCTTGTTCCCGTGCTTTCGCCTCTGCCAACTTCAAGGCTTTCGTGGAGAGATCGATGCCGAGAATGGACGTGCAGAGCCTCTTGGAGAGCAGATCGCGTTCCAGGGAGCCTTCTCCGCAGCCGATGCTGACGGCCGCTGTGAAAGGTGACAGCACCCTGGTTTGGAGCCATTCGATGGGCCAGACTCCTGGCGAGCCCGTCACGGATTCATTGATGTATTCACGGACGACCTCCTCGCTCATCCAGGTCTGCAAGGTCCCTTCGACGAAGGTGCGTCCCCAGAAGCGGCTGCCGATGTACGAGCGCCACTTCGTCCACATTTCTTTAGATCAGCTTGCCGAGCGGCCCCAGATCCAGGTTCAGATCCTTGGGCTCGATTCCAAATCGCGCTGCCATGTCGTTGACGGTCTCCTCGAGCTTCATCAAGGCGACGCCCAAGGCTTCGATCTCCTCGGGTGTGAGAGTGTCGGCCTCCATGCGGCGGATCGCCTGCCTTTCCATGAGCCTGCGGAGGAACTCGACCAGGGCCAGGACCAACCGGGCTACGGAGCGCTGCACCTCCTCGGGATCGGCGTTCCAGCGCGGGGTCTGAGCTTCGGCCTGGCGCTCCATCTCCTGGCGGATGGCCTCCAGCTCTTCGATCTCCAGGCGGACCACGTCTCGGGTATCGCTCATGTCGGATCTCCCAATCCCGGGGCGAAGGCGTAGGGGGGCCAGGGACCGCTGACGGTGACCCTTTGCTCCTCTTTCAAAGTCTCCTTGTACGCAGGCAGGTCCTCTCTTCTCACCAGGTGGTAGGCAGTGCCCAGGAGCGTACCCTGTTCCTTGCGCTCGATGCGCTCGGCCCTTACCAGCGGACGCAGGCGGTCGAGCAGCGGCCCGATCTCGGGGAGCGAGCGCGCCCGCTCGATCTCTCGCCGTCTGGCTTCCATGTAGCGGGTGCCCGGACCGGAAGGCTCAGGCGCAGCGAGCGGCGGCGGGCCCGGCTCTCCGAAGACCCGCAGCGTCATCTGCTCGCATCCACGGACCCGCTCGAGCGCTGCTGCGAGGTCGGAGCTGCGCGGCTTCAGGAGCTTGCAGAGCTCCTCCTCGTCTCGGGCCTTCTCCCCGAAGCGGATGGGGAGCACTGCCGTGACGCTCAGCCGGCGGACGACCGCGTCCTGGGCAGCCAGGTTTTCGGGGCTGACTTTAGGCTCGGCTTCGCCTGCGACGATCAGCAGGTCGCCGCAGCGGATCAGGCGCAGCGGCTCCCCGGCCAGCCCGTCTCCCAGCGGCAGGGCGGGCTCCTCGTCGATCACGGCATACAGGTAGAGAGGGCTCACGCCTTCTTCGGAAGGACGCGGTCCGCCGCGCAGAGCAGGGCGGAGAGACGGAGGTAGACCAGGTCGATTCCGGCCAGCCCGATCATCACCTCGCCGTGGATCACGACCCCCTGGTTGAGGAGGTTGTCGACCAGATCGAGCAGCGAGTTCTCCGGGTGGCCGGAGGAGAATTCCTCGAGCTCGTTCATGACGACTCTTCCCCGATGAAGTTGTAGGGCGGCCACGGGCCGGTCAGGGTCACTTCGCAGGCTTGCTCGGAGAGGCGCTTCGCCCAGCGGTCGACGGTCTTCTCGAATCCCGCCGCCTGGTCGGACCGCACGAGGAAGGCGCCGTCGAGCAGCAGCGGGGACGGGGAGACCGGCTCGCGACGGCGAGCCTCGGACGCCTGGCCCTCCAAGTCGGAGAAGACCTCATCCATTTCGCCGCGGAGCCGGGCGAGCAGAGTGCGGGAGGCTTCCTGCTCCATCTTCTTGCGCAGGAGGAAGGCCGTGCCCGCGCTCTGCGCTCCCGATCCCCAGCGCGCCTCCTCGGCGGCGACCTCTTTCGCCTTCGCCTCGTCGAAGCGGACGAGCACTCCCCACTCCTGGCAGCCGGCGATCCGGTCAAGGATCCTGTCCAGCCGGCCGCGCTCGGAGCGGACGTGCTCCAGGGCGCGGTCGTCGCCGGCGAAGAGGGTGAAGAGCTTCATGGGGACCACCGTCCCCGTCTGTCCGAAGTGATCGACCATGGCTGCATGGGCCATGGCGCGCTCGGAGACCCAATCGAGATTCTGAAAGTTTTCCTGGATGGACGCGGCCTCGTACTCCGGGAGCGGGGCGTCGGCCGCAACCAGCCAAAGGCTGTCGCCCACGGCCAGCGCGCGGGGGGCGGAGAGGCCGGGCAGGCCGGCGGGCGCCGCTTCGGTCGGGAGCGTCCCTGGAGCACGCACCAGGCAATAGAGATAGGTCGCGGAAGTCCTCATGACTGCTGCTTCCAGGTCCGGGCCCACCCCGCGAGCGCTTTTGCGCCCCGGGGGGGAGGGTACATGGCGGGCGCGATGATGATAGCGCACCCGGTTGGTACCTTTCGGGGTTCCCCGTCTCCCATGGCGTTGATGATGACCGCGGGTACGGAGATCGACAGGCTGCGGAGCTCTTCCAGGAGCCGGAGCGTCTCCCGGCGGGGGAGCTCGGCGTCCCGGGAGACGGCCACGAATCGGGCTCGGGCGGGGTCCCGGAGCAGCGCGAGGAGACGCTTGAGGCTTTTGGACAGCTCCACCAGCTCGGCGGCGAGGCTCCCCAGGCTGACTGCTTCCCGGTATTTGAGGAGGATCGAGAGGAGGGCCCGGTCCCACTCCAGGGCCAGCTCCGGCGCTTCGAGCAGACGCAGGGCGTGCCCGGTCGGCGCGGTGTCCACGACGACCAGCCTGTCCTCTTCCGTCGCATCGAGGATCGAGGAGAGGGCGACCAGCTCGTCGAGCCCGGGCGGGGTGATGTCCAGGAGCTTTTCGATGGCTTCCCGACTCTCCCCCGCGAAGGCTCCCAGGGCGCCTCCGAGCTCGTCGTGGTGACGGCCCCGCCAGGCTTCGAAAGCCGCGTCGGCGTCCAGCTCCCGCGCATGCAATCTCGGAGCGTGGGGGATCGGCCGCTCGTCATCCCCGAGGGGCGTTTCGAGGACGTCGGCCAGGGAGTGGGCGGGATCGGTGGAGAGGAGGAGGACGTCCTGGCTTTCGGTACCTTCGGCGATAACGAGGGCGGCGGCCGCGGCGCAGGTGGTCTTGCCCACCCCTCCCTTGCCGCCGAAGAAGAGGAGGCGGAGGCCGGGAGGGGCGAGCTCGTCGAGGATCTTTTTCCCCCTGGGACCGCCGGCTTCCAGCCGGCTTTTCCGGAAGGGCCGGCTGGAAGCCGGCGGTCCCAGGGAAAGCGCCTTCGCCACCTTCCGCAGGGAGGGCAGCCCCCTTGGCTCCTTCTCGAATTCCGGTAGAAAGCGCAGGTTCCGGTCCCCGAACACATCCCGGATCTCGGCGATGGCCTCCATCTCCCCCGGATGTCCGGCCACCCGGTTGACGATGACCTCGCTCACGGGGATGCCCGCCTCATCCAGGGTGTTCAAGGCGTCCCGGGTCTCGGCGATGGCCAGCGCTTCGGGCAGCAGCACCCAGGCGAAGGAGGCGCGCGCGGGGTCGCGCAGCAACTCCCCCATCTCGCGCCCCTCTTCCTCGATCTCGGCGATCAGCTCATCGGTCAGGTCCGGCTGCCGCCCGCCATGGCCGAAGCTCTCGCTCAGGATGCGATGCCGCTCCCCGAGGGCGTCGAGGATGCCCGCGAAGCGCTGGAGCAGGCCGGGGACTTCCATCAGGCGGAGGGTGTGCGCGGTGGGCGCGGTATCGACCACCGTCTCCCGGGCTCCACTCTCGCGGGCGAGGCGGGTGAGCTCCATCAGCCCTGCCAGCTCATCGGCGCCGGGCAGGGAGAGGCCGAGGAGCCGGTCCACGTCCTCCTGGTCCAGGTAGGTCCCGCGCTCGGCGATCTTGCGCAGGGTCTCGCGCCGCTCCCCGAGCCAGCGGTCGAGAGCGCGCTCCACGTCCAGCTCTGCCGCGAGCAGGGTCCCGCTGCGGGTGGAGAGAGTCTGCGGCTCGGCGGACAGGGGGACCGAGAGGGCGTCGCCCAGGGAGTGGGCCGGGTCGGTGGAGACGATCAGGATGCGGTGGCCGGATTCGGCGGAGGCGAGAGCGGCCGCGGCAGCGCAGGTGGTCTTGCCCACGCCTCCCTTGCCGCCAAAGAAACGGAAGGGGGGGAGGGCTGGCATGGCCGGGATGGGATCAGCCCTTTAGGGGCTGTACCCGTTTAGCCTGGGTTTCAACCCCAGGCGGAGGGTGGCTCCGACGACTTGAACTCGAGGCGCCGGCCAATTCCAAGGCGTCGGTCGAACTCGAGGCGCCGGCCAAGCCTGGGGTTGAAACCCCAGGCTAGACGGGTATCGCCCTTCCAGGGCGACTCCATCCACCTAGGATTCCTCTTCCTCTTCGCCGTCTTCGCCGTAGGTCTGGTCGGCCGTGAAGCTCACGTCGACATCGAAAGCGCCCGGCTGGAAGGACATCGCTCCCGCAGGAGCGCCGCCGGCCTCTTCCCGTTCGCGGTTGCGGATGTCGCGCAGGCGGGCGAGGATGTCGTCCTGGAAGGCCACGAAGTCCTCGTCGGAGATCTCGCCCAGCTCGTAGCGCATCTGGGCGGCGAGCAGCTCCTCGCGCAGCCTCCCCTCGTCGTTCATCTCCTGGTCAACCGCGGTCGCGACCTTGTCGAGGACGAAGCGGATGCCGCCGATGAGGAGGCTGTCGATAATGAGCATCTATCTCACCGTCAGCGATTCTCGGTCGCGCGCTCCAGCTTGAGCCGGATGTTCACGAAGTTGTAGGGCGGCCAGGGGCCGGTGTACTTGAACATCAGGTTTTCGTACTTGGCGTCGATCTCCTTCACCTTGGAGTCGAAGTCCGACTCGCGGTCGCGGGAGACCAGGAAGGCGGCGTTGAGGATCATCTTGTCGCCGATCGGCTTGTTGGCGCGCGAGGCGACCGACACGGCGCCGAGGGCGGAGAAGATCTCGGCGACGAGCGTCTCGGAGCGCTCGGCGAGCAGCGAGTCCACGAGGCGGCCGTACTGCATGCGGGCGAAGTAGGTCGAGCCCTTCTGATGCGAGATCTGCTGGCGCAGGAGGCGCAGGTTGTCGTCATCCTTTTCGATCTCGCGGATGACGAGCTCCGGCTCCCACAGCACCTTGAGACCGAACTCCAGCTTGTCCTGCATCTTGGTGAGCACGTCGTGGAAGGCGTCGTACGCCGTGCGCAACAGCTCGACGATGTCCTCGCTGGTCTTGAACACCGTGCTGAAGGACATGGGGAGGACCGTGTAGCTGCGCATCACGGCCTCGTTGACCCGCTCGTGGGCGAGCACGTTCTCACGCGTCGGGTCGTAGACTTCCAGCGGCGTATCCGAGACCACGGCCGCGATGTCCTTGTAGCTGACCGTGTGGACATCGGCGGGCTCGTTGCCGATGCCGATGCGGCCGAAGCGCAGGGGGTCGGTCGTCTGGATGATGCAGTAGACGTACTTGCCGCTCTGCTCGTTGGGACGGTTTTCGAGGACGTCGACAGCTCCCAGGCGAGCGGCGGCCAGCGCTCCGGGGGTGGCTTCAGCGACGGCCGGCTCGGCAGCGGGAGACGCTACCCGCGCCGAACGTTTCCGCGGCTCCGCGGGTTTTTTCGCCGGTGCCGTCTTGGTGGCGGCGGCGGTCTTCTTTCCAATCGGCTTTCCAATCGGCTTTCCGGTCGGTTCCTTGGCTCTGGGCATTGCGAATCCTCTGGTCAGGTCAAGAGCGCTCGGAGCGGGCGGCGAGCTGGCGCCGGACTTCCGCTTCGAGGTCCCTGGGGACGCACGGTTTCGTGACCACCGAGTCGCAACCGGCCGCCATGGCCTTGTCGTGGGCGGAGGCCAGGGCGTGCGCGGTCAAGGCGATGACGGGGATCATCTTCGTGCGCTCGTCGCCCTTGAGGCGTTTGGTCGCCTCCCAGCCGTCGAGCTGCGGCAGCGAGAGGTCCATCAGGATGATGTCCGGCAGCAGCTCGAAAGCCTTGTCCAGGGCTTCGAGGCCATCGGCCGCGGTCGCCACGCGGAAGCCCCGGAACTCCAGGTACTCCGCGAAGATCTCACGGCCGTGCGCCACATCATCCACCACCAGCACCAGCGGTGCTGTATCCAATGGCTGCGGATCGCTCATGAAGCCCTCGATTGGCGGGGGAGCACGAGGGTGAAGGTCGAGCCTTCGCCGAGCTTGCTCACCAGGGTGATCTGGCCGTCGAGGATCGAGGCCAGCCGTCGGCAGATCGTCAGGCCGAGCCCCGTGCCGCCTGTACGCCGGGCGTAGGAGCTGTCGGCCTGCTGGAACGCTTCGAAGATCGTCTTCTGGTTCTCTTCCGAGATACCGATGCCCGTATCTGCCACGGCGACGGAGATCCATTCCTTCCCGGGCTCGTAGTCGAGGCGGATCGAGACCGACCCCTGCGGCGTGAACTTCAGGGCGTTCGAGAGCAGGTTGAGGATGATCTGCTTGACCTTCTGCCGGTCGGTGTGGATCTCGGGCACCTCCGCCGAGATGTTCCGCGTCACGGTCAGCTTGGTGCCGTCGATCAGCGGCTCCACCTCGGTCATGACCTCGTCGATCAGCTCCTGCAGCACGACGCGCTCGAGCTGGACCGGCATCTTGCCCGACTCGATGCGGGCGAGGTCGAGAAGGTCGTTGATGATCGACAGCAGGTGGCGGGCGTTCGACTCCAGGCGGCCGAGCTTCTCGCTCTGCGGCCGGTTGAGCTCGCCCGAGACCCCCTCCAGGAGGAGGTGGGTGTAGCCGATGATCGCGTTGAGCGGCGTGCGCAGCTCGTGCGAGACGTTGGCCAGGAACTGCGACTTGGCCGCCGAGGCCTGCTCGAGCTGGAAGGCCTGGCGGCGCAGCAGCTCGTTCTGATCGGCCAGCTCGGCCGTGGCCTCGCGCACCTTCTCGCGCAGCTCCTCGGAGTGGCGCTTGACCTGCTCGTAGAGGTTCTGCTTCTCCACCGCCTCCGTGAGGTCGTGGAGGATCGTGACCACGGCCGTGTCCTCGCCGTGCTTCGACAGGACCTTGCCCGAGATCGCCTCGACCGGCACCGTGGCGCCGCTCTGCGGATCGATCAGGGAGAGCTCGCCGCGCCAGCGCAGCGACTGGCTGGCGTAGAGGCCCGACATGAAGGAGGTGAACACGGCGTCGTTGGCCCGCACCCGCCGCTCCGCCTCGTCGCTGTTGCCGGCCTGGGCGACGGTGAACATGCGCTCCGCGGGCGGATTCATGAGCACGATGTTGCCCGACGGGTCGGTCACCAGGATCGGATCGAGCGCGGAGTTGAGGATCAGGTCCAGGCGGTCGCGCTCGGCGCGGGTCTCGGCCTCGGCGATGCGCAGCCGGCGGTAGTTCTCCTCGATCTCGTCGGTGGCGCGGCGCAGGTCGGTGACGTTGCGCAGCACCGAGACCGAGCCGGTCTCTCCCACCCGGATCTTGACCGGTGTGCTCATCACCTCGAAGAGGAGGTCCTGGCCCTCGGTCGGATCGACCAGCAGCAGCTCGTGGCGGGTCGGCCCGCCGCCGGAGCCGGAGGTGAAGGTCGACGCCGAGAACAGCATGTTGTTGAGCGCCACGGCCCGCCGCCGGCCCTCGCTCTTCTGGTCGTCGGCGGTGAGGAGCATCTCGGCGCTGCCGTTGGCGACCAGGATCCTGCCTTCCGAATCGGTGAGCAGGATCGGGTCGGTGACCGCGTTGATGACGCCGAAGAGCCAGCTCTGCTCGCGCTTGTAGCGCCGCTCGTCCACCTGGGAACGTTTGAACCAGAGCGACTGCAGGCGGGTGCCCAGGACCTCGGCGGCCCAGCGGGTGTCCTCCTCGACGGCGCTGTCCAGGCCGACCAGCAGGAGGAGACCGGGGCCGATTTCGCCGCTCTCGCCCGGTCCGGCGAGCGGCACGGCGACGAACGGCTCGGCGCCCAGGGGAGTGTCGAGCGGCGGTCCGGAGAAGGACACGGGCTCGGAGGCCGCCAGGGCGACCACCAGCGGATGCATGCGGTCGTTGAGCTCCAGGCTGAACGCGTCGATCGAGGCGAGAGACAGGCCGAGGCCGGTGAGGCCGACGAGGCGCGCGGACTCGTTCTCCACCACGGCGCACAGGCCGCGCTCGATTCCGGCGTGGCGGGCGAGCCAACGCAGGGTGAGCACGGCGCAGGGGCGGACCTCCTGCTCCGCAAGGAGGGAGTCGACCAGCGCGAGCCGGGCTCGTGAGCCGACTCCGCCCCGGACCTGTGGGGTAGCGGTGAACGGTGCGACTCGGGCCACGGCTTACGGCTTGCTGATCTGCCGCGAGCGCCGCCGCGCCGGCAGCCCTTCCCGCGCCGTCGAGGCCGCGAGCTGAGCCCGGAGCGAGGCGTTCTCGGCCAGCAAGTCCTCCGAGGTCCGCGACTCCAGGCCCGGCCGCGATACGGTCGGGGCTGCGGACACAGCCTCTGAATACCTGATGTACGTATCGATCGAAGCCACGACGATGCGAGCCTCGACAGTGAGCAAATCGATGCCCACCAGGGACACCCGCACCCAGGCATCGATGACGATGCCCTTGTCCAGGACTCGGTCCAGGACGTCGATCAGACTGGTTCCACCGGAAGCTCGTTCGACCGGCATTTCCTACCCCCTGGAGTTCTTTTTGTCAGGGCGGGCGCTCGCGCGCGCCCGGCGGGGACGCTCCACTGCCAATGCTGCAACCTTCTCTTCGAGCTGCCGGATCTGCTGGCGCAGCGTCTCGTTCTCGCTCGAGAGCTGCCGGGCGGCCACCGACAGGTTCGGGTCCTGCCGCCACCAGTCCAGTCCGATCTGCTCGGCCTTGTCGATCGAGCAGACCAGCAGGCGGATGCGGATGGTCAACAGCTCGACCTCCGCCAGGGACACCCGGATGTCCCCGGCGATGACCAGCCCCTTGTCCAGCACCCGGTCGAGCACGTCGACCAGGCCGGTGGATCGTCGGTACGCGGGTTCGATCGCGGGTGTCATCCGTTCTCGGTTCTCCCTGGGTCACCGCCCATGCGGTTGTGCCGTTGAGGAGCACACTCTAAGCCATCTGGAAGCGGCGCGCAATGGACACAGCGCTCATGCTGTTACCATACGCCCTACCCCCAGTGATACCGAGAGCTAGGAGATTGAGCTTGCAAGGAAGATACCTCATCCCGATCGCGCTGTTGCTTCTCCTGGCGGCCCCTGCCGGGGCGGACGACCTCGCCTCCGCCAGGGCTCTGTTCGAGAAGAATCTGCAATCCATCCGGGACAAGGACCGCGAGGCCTACCTCTCCTGCTACCTGGAATCCGACCGGCTGGTGCGCACCGGTCCCGATGGATTCCAGCTCGGCTATTCCGGGCCGGAAGGCCTGGCCGCCACGGCGGGCGAGGCCTGGCCGGACCACATCGCCGCCGAGGACCTCCGGCTGACCCCGGTCCGGCCCGGGCTCGTCTACGGCACCTATCGCTACCGGGTGCGCTATGGCCAGGACGAGGTCGCCGGTATCTCGGAGCGTCTCTTCATGGAGACGCCCCAGGGCTGGAAGATCGCGGTGAGCACCGCCTTCCCCGCCCTGCCCGGCGTGCCGCCTCCCCCTCGCGCCCTGACGGGAGCCACCCTGGTGGACGGCACCGGCGCCCCCCCGGTCCCGGACGCGGTCGTGATCCTGCGCGACGGCAAGATCGACTGCGCCGGCCCGCGCTCCTCGTGTCCAATCCCCCAGGGGATCGACACGGTCGACCTGCGCGGCCACTGGATCACCCCCGGGCTGATCGACGCCCACGTCCACTTCTCCCAGACCGGCTGGGCGGATGGCCGTCCCGACTCCGTGGACGTGCGCGACCGCCATCCCTATGAGGATGTCATGGCCGACCTCCGCAATCGTCCAGAGCGCTTCGGCCGCTCGCTGCTCTGCTCCGGGGTGACCGCCGCCTTCGACATGGGCGGCTACCCCTGGACGATCTCTCTTCCCGAGCGTTTCGAGACGGCCACCGATGTGCCGCGGGTAGCCGCGGCCGGCCCCCTGCTCTCGACCACGGACGACTGGCTGAACCTCCCCGGCGAGCGCCAGTTCCTCTACATCGCCGATCCGGACGCGGCGCGGGCCGCCACCCGGTATCTCAAGGCGCAGGGATCGGACGCGGTCAAGGTCTATTTCATCCGCACGCAGGAGCGGGGTCTGGCGGAGATGGCCCGATTGGTCCAGGCCGGCGGCGAGGAGGCGCGCAAGCTCGGTCTGCCCCTGATCGTCCATGCCACCGGCCTGCACGAGGCCAAGGAGGCCCTGCGCGCCGGCGCGAAGGTCCTCGTCCACAGCGTCGAGGACCAGTTGGTCGATCAGGAATTCCTCGACCTCGCGCGCAAGGCCGGCACGATCTACTGCCCGACCCTGACGGTCTACCGGGGGTATCAGGGGCTCCTCGGGGGCATCGTCCACCACCAGGCCCCGGAGATCGACGACCCCAACAACTGCGTCGATGCCGGGACGCGGGCGAAGATCGCCGAGACCGCCCAGGTCACCCCGAAGCCCGAGGAAGAGCTCACCGAGGACTTCTTCGCGAGCCTCTCGAAGGACTATGCCGATCGCAGCCGGATCACCGCCGCCAACCTGAAAAAGGTTCTGGACGCGGGCATCCCGGTCGCCATGGGGACCGACGCCGGGAATCCCCTGACCCTGCTCGGCCCCTCGATCTATGCCGAGATGGAAGCCATGCAGGCCGCGGGGCTCACGCCGATGCAAGTCCTGGTCGCCTCGACCCGGGGAGGAGCGCTGGCCATGGGCCGCGAAAAAGAGATCGGAACGGTGGAGAAGGGAAAGCTCGCCGACCTCCTGATCGTGGCCGGCGATCCCACGGCGGACGTTGTCAACCTGCGCAAGGTCCGCTGGGTGATCCGGGGCGGAGCCATGCGGCCGATCGAAGAGCTGTCGGCGCTGGCGAAATGATCACAGTTGGCCGGTCATCCCTACCTGATGGAGATACGAGGAACGCATATAGAAAGCTACCGCGAGACCGAGCAGGAGCACCGTCATGGCAGCCCAGACGGCCGCGGGCGGCAGGGAGGAATCAGTGGACCGCGGGCGCGCCAGCGAGACCGCGAAGATCGCGATCACGATGAGGAGGACGGTGATCGCGGACCCGAAGCTTGCGATCACAAGATTGCTGAGGCGTTGTGACTCCTCGCCGATAGAGGCGGCGGAACCCGTGGCGTGGGGATCGATCACAGCCAGGGTGAAGCTCTCGACCATCCAGAGGAGGAGGGCCGGGACGCAGGCCAGGACCGGGGCAAAAGAGAGCGGAAGCCCTGGAAATGCCCACGGCTTGCGGAGAACAGCGACCGTGAGCCAGCCCGCGAGGAT
Organism: Acidobacteriota bacterium; assembly: GCA_034667225.1. GTDB lineage: Bacteria > Acidobacteriota > Thermoanaerobaculia > Multivoradales > UBA5704 > DATMER01. The sequence goes on along the minus strand of JAXDKG010000038.1, from coordinate 11,373 downwards.
GGCGGCGACGGCGGCGGCGGCGATCAAGGGCCGATTCGCCTCGTAAAGACCGGCCGCAACGGCTCCGACGCCTCCGCTGCCGGTCAGGGCCATCCCCTGGAAGACGTTCATGACTCCCCGCACGGCGAGCGCCGCGCCGGCCGCCGGAAGAACCGCGGCGAACGCCGCGACGATGTGCCACAGGGGACCTCTCGGAATCTCGGCTTCCACCATTCTCGCCTCCGTCGCTGTCGATGCTGGGTGCTGTGGGCAAGGATCTCACGGGGCGGGAACAAAGTCACTCCAGGTTCACGTTAACAGTATTCTGGCGTCAACTCGCACCTTTAACCTGTAGAGCTTCCGTTCACCTGGATCGTTCCCCTGCAATCTGGAAGGAGTGTTTTGCGAATGCCTAGCCCAGCTCCCTGTAAGTCACCCATGCGCTTTCTGGCCGGGATTCTCTTGGTTCTTCTGGCCCTTGTCGCCCCCGCCGGGGCCAACGCGGCCGACCTCTTCTTCTCCGAGTACATCGAAGGCAGCTCGAACAACAAGGCCCTGGAGATCTACAACGGCACCGGCGCCGATGTGAATCTCGGCGCTGCCGGCTACAACGTACAGATGTTCTTCAACGGCAACCCCATCTCGAGCCTGACCATCAACCTGACCGGCACGGTGGCCGACGGCGACGTGTTCGTGCTCGCTCAGGCCGCGGCCGACGCCGCCATCCTGGCGGAGGCGGACCTGACCAATGGCTCCGGCTGGTTCAACGGCGACGACGCCGTGGTCCTGCGCAAGGGCACGACCGTCCTCGACGTGTTCGGCCAGATCGGCTTCGATCCCGGGACGGAGTGGGGCACGGGGCTGACCTCGACCGCCGACAACACAATCCGCCGCAAGACCACGGTGAGCGGCGGCGACACCAACGGCGCCGACGCCTTCAATCCCGCCCTCGAATGGAACGGCTTCGCGAACAACACCTTCGACGGGCTCGGCTGCTACCCCGGCGACGCCAACGGGACTTGCAATGTCACGGTCACGGAGAAGGAGATCTACGAGATCCAGGGCAACGGCCTCGCCTCGCCCTTCGCCGGCCAGACGGTTCTGACCAAGGGCAACGTGGTCACCGCCGTGGGCGCGGACGGCTTCTTCATCCAGGACCCGACCCCCGACGCCGATCCGGAGACCTCGGATGGCCTCTACGTCTTCACCGGCTCGGCGCCGGCCGTCGCCGTCGGAGACCTGGTGGACGTCAATGCGGGCGTGGTCGAGTTCTTCAACATGACCGAGATGAGCGGCGTCATCGAGGTGACGGTGATCTCCTCCGGCAACCCGCTGCCCGCCCCGGTCCAGTTGGGGCCGAATCTCCCTTCTCCCACCCCGCCGCAGCCGGCGACCGAGATGGAGCGCTTCGAGAACATGCTGGTGCGGGTCGAGAACGGCACCGTCTCCGGGCCCACCAACCAGTTCGGCGAGTCCTCGATCGTGGCCGGCCCGAACCGTCCCTTCCGCGAGCCGGGCATCCTCTACCCCGGCCTGTCCGGACTGCCGGTCTTCGACGGCAACCCCGAGATCTTCGAGATCGACAACGGGCTCGGCGGGCCTACGATTGAGCTCGCGGCCGACTCCGTGGTCATCGTGGCCGAGGGACCGCTCGCCTTCTCCTTCGGCGACTACCAGATCTGGCCGACCACGCTGGACGTGGAGGGCACGATCGAGGCCACTCCGGTGCGTCCGCGCGCCGCGGGTGAATTCACGGTCGCCAGCCAGAACCTATTCCGCCTCTTCGACACCACGGACGACCCGTCCTGCGATGAGGAGACGGCCACGCCTGCGCAGTTCGCCGACCGGCTGAACAAGTTCTCGCTCCAGGTCCGTACCGTGCTCGGCTCGCCCGACGTGCTGGCGGTCTCCGAGGTCGAGAACCTGAGCACGCTGCAGGCGCTCGCGGCGAAGATCCTCGCCGACGATCCGAGCGTGAGCTACACCGCCTACCTCGAGGAGGGGAACGACATCGGCTGCATCGACGTCGGCTTCCTGGTGCGCGACACGGTCCAGGTCGACTCCATCGCGCAGTTCGGCAAGGCCGACACGTTCGAGTTCAACGGCGCGACCGCCCTCCTGAACGACCGCCCGCCGCTGCTCCTCACCGGTTCCTACACCGGCAACGGCGCGGCCTTCCCGATCACCGTCATCGCCATCCACCAGCGCTCGCTCTCCGGGATCGACGGCGACAGCACCAACGCCCAGCGGGTGCGCGAGAAGCGTCACCAGCAGGCGCTCCGCCTCTCGCAGTTCATCCAGCAGCTCCAGACCGGCACGCCGGGGCTGCGCCTCGTCGCGATCGGCGACTTCAATTCCTTCGAGTTCACCGACGGCTACGTGGACGTGATGGGGCAGGTCACCGGCAATCCCGACCCCGCCGGAGCGCTGATCCCGACGACGGACGAGGTGAACCCCGACCTCACCAACCAGACCTTCTCCGAGCCCGTCGACCAGCGCTACTCCTTCGTCTTCGACGGCAGCGCGCAGGCGCTCGATCACGGCGTCACCTCGCAGGGGCTCGCTCCCTTCATGCGCGGCGCCGAGCACTCGCGAGGCAACTCCGACGCGCCCTTCGCCTTCGACGCCGACCCGTCGACGCCGCTGCGCTCGGCCGACCATGACGGCCTGGCGCTCTTCATCATGAGCGACTTCGACGCCGACGGCGATGCCGACGACCAGGACAACTGCCGCTCCACCGCCAATCCCGGCCAGGAGGATCAGGACGGCGACGGAGTGGGAGACGCCTGCGACAACTGTCCGACCACTCCGAACCCGGATCAGCTCGATGCGGACCACGACGGCGTGGCCGACGCCTGCAACGACCGCTGCCCCGGCACGGTCATCCCGGAAGGAGCGCCGGCCAGCGGCCTCAAGCCGAACCACTACGCCCTGGTGAACGGCGACACCACGTTCGACACGAACGGCGGCAGATCCCTCTTCACGCTCCAGCAGACCGCGGGCTGCTCCTGCGCGCAGATCCTCGTGGCCCAGGGCTTCGGCAAGGGTCAGGCGAAGAACGGCTGCAGCCAGGGCACGATGGAGGACTGGATCCTCTTCGTGAGCCATTAGAACCAGCCGGGAAGCTGTAGAGGGGGCGCGGAGCTGTCCGCGCCCCTTTTTGTTTTTCGGAGCCATTCTGAACGGCTGGGAATGGTTCTGAGATCTTCAGAGCCGTTCCGAGATTCTCAGAGCCGCTCTGAAATCCTCGGAACCGTTCCGGATGGCTCGGAGCCGTTCTGAAGTCTTGAGAACGGCTCGGAATCCCTGGAAGTCATTCTGAGCGGCTCAGAACGACTCTGAAACCTTCGGAGCCGTTCTGAACGGCTGAGAACGGTTCCGAGGTTTTCAGAGCCGTTCCGAGATTCTCGGAATCATTCTGAGAAGCTGGAAGCCATTCTGAGCCGCCAGAAATGGCTCCGAGTGCTTCAGAACGCCTCTGAGCTTTTCAGAATGGCTCCGAAATGGCTGGAGCGGCGCCCTGATCCTTGTCAAAGCGCGCTTTTCCTGGGAGCGCCGGCGTCTCGCCGGCCACTTACCCGCTTCTTTTCAGTGCAACGGGGGGCTCACCCGGGCCAGGATGACGTCCTCGAGATTCCTGCGGCCGTCGAACACGCCATAGACCACCACTCGATCCGGATCTGCCCGATAGATGAGCCGGAAAGGAGGGATGATCAACTCCCGGAAGCTTTTCACCTCATACCTGGCGAGCTCCGGGACTACCCGTCCCCGCAAGGGTAAAGTTTGTAGCTTCCTGGCATGATCGACGATTCGGTCGAAGAGTTTGCGGGCTGCGATCGGCGCGTCGCCCTCGACGTATTCGAAGATCTGCAGCAGGTCGCGGAGGGCGAGCTCGGTCCAGACGACTTCGAGCGCGGAGCTCATTCTGTCTTCAGGCGGGAGGCGACGCGCGCGAACACCTCTTCCTGGGGGATGAGACGCCCGGCCCTGACGTCCTCCTCTCCCTGCGCAATGAACTGGAGCATCAGGACGGCATCTCGCAGGGACTGGTAGCTGTCCACGTCCAGGATCACCGCTTTCGCTTCTCCTTCGTCGGTGATTACGAGGGGCCGGCGCGACTCGCTGACCTGTTTCAGGGCGTCACCTGCCCGCGTCTCCAGGTATGCGAGCGGTTTGATGTCTTCTTTCAGGCGCATGGGAGCCTCCTAGTCGATGAAAAGATACCATGGCGGATACCCGGGAATCCCCCGCTGCGCCGCGCCGTTTTCTTTAGCGGCATGAGAACTTTCTCCGACACCGTCCCCACCAAGTACTGGCACGCGCTCGACAACGGGCGGATCCAGTGCGATCTCTGCCCCCGGTTCTGCAAGCTGCTCGAAGGGCAGCGCGGGCTTTGCTTCGTCCGCGCCCGGGAGGACGACCAGATCGTCCTCAAGACTTGGGGCCGGTCGAGCGGGTTCTGCGTCGATCCGATCGAGAAGAAGCCGCTCAACCACTTCCTGCCGGGGACGCCGGTGCTCTCGTTCGGCACGGCCGGCTGCAACCTGGCCTGCAAGTTCTGCCAGAACTGGGACATCAGCAAGTCGCGCGAGACCGACACGCTGGCCGATCAGGCCACGCCCGAGATCATCGCCGAGGCCGCCCATCGCCTCGGGTGCAAGAGCGTGGCGTTCACCTACAACGATCCGGTCATCTTCCTGGAGTACGCCGTCGACGTGGCGCAGGCCTGCCACGAGCGGGGGATCAGGACCGTGGCGGTCACGGCCGGCGAGATCTGCGCCGAGCCCCGCGTCGAATTCTACCGGCACATGGATGCGGCCAACGTGGACTTGAAGGCGTTCACCGAGCGCTTCTACCGCAAGATCTGCGGCGGCTCGCTCGAAGCCGTGAAGGAGACGCTCGTCTATCTCAAGCACGAGACGGACGTCTGGTTCGAGCTCACCACGCTGCTCATCCCCGGAGAGAACGATTCCAGCGAGGAGATCGACGAGATGACCCGCTGGGTCGTGGAGAGGCTCGGCCCCGACGTGCCCATGCACTTCACCGCCTTCCATCCGGACTGGAAGATGATGGATTACCCGCCGACTCCCCCCGCGACCCTCACCCGGGCGCGGAAGATTGCCTTGGCGAACGGAGTCCGCTATTCCTACACCGGTAACGTCCACGACGAGGCCGGGGGAACCACCCGCTGCCATGGCTGCGGCGAGGCGATCATCGGCCGCGACTGGTATGTGATGACCGACTGGAACCTGACTCCGGACGGCAGGTGCGCGAGCTGCGGCACGGCCTGCGCCGGCCGCTTCGAAGGCCCTCCCGGAGAGTGGGGCGCGCGCAGGCTGCCGGTGCAGCTGCGCAATTTCATCCCCGGTTAGGGGAAGATCCCCAGATCCTGGTAGCAGACCGCGATCTTGTCGATCGCATCGAGGAAGGCCGCGGTGCGGAGGTCGGTGCCCGCGTGCTGATTGCGGATCTCCCGCAGCCGGTGATATGCGACGGACATGGTCTCCTCCAGGCCGGAGTTCACCAGGTCCAGCTCCTCGGCGCCATGGGTGATGTCCGCCTGCTCTTCGGTGGAAAACTGCTTGCCCGTGGCGGTCGACACCGCTCCCAGCAGCCGGGAGAACGCCTTCTCGTCGAAGCGCTTCTCCATCCTCCCGAAACGGACGTGCGAGAGGTTCTTCAGCCACTCGAAGTAGGAGACCAGCACGCCGCCCGCGTTGGCGTAGTGGTCCGGCAGGACCAGCACCCCCCGCTCCGAAAGCAGCTCGCTGGCCCGGCTCGTGGTCGGACCGTTCGCTCCTTCGACGATCATCTTTGCCCGGATGCGCGGCGCATTGTCCGCCGTGATCTGGTTTTCGAGCGCGGCCGGGACCAGGATGTCGCAGTCGAGCTCCAGCCCCTCGGCGCTGTTCTGGAGATTCCTGGCGCCCGGGAAGTTGAGGATCGAGCCGCTCTCCTTGCGGTGCTTCACCACCGAGAGCACGTCCAGCCCGTCCGGGTTGTGGATCGCCCCCTCGTACTCCAGGAGCCCCACGATCACCGCGCCGGACTCCTGGAGGAACAGGGCGGCGTGGTAGCCCACGTTGCCGAGCCCCTGGACCACCACGCGCTTGCCCGCCAGCCCCGGAGCCAACCCCAGGGCCTTCATGTCCTCGGCCACGCTGCAGGCCTCCCGGGTGGCGATGGCCACGCCGCGGCCGGTGGCCTCGTTCCGGCCGCGGATGCCCCCCTGGGCGATCGGCTTGCCGGTCACGCAGGCCAGAGCGGTGAGCTTGTCCGGGGAGATCGCGGTGTAGGTGTCCACGATCCAGGCCATCTCGCGGGGGCCGGTGCCGAAGTCCGGGGCCGGCACGTCGATGCCCGAGCCGATGAAGCCCTTCTTGATCAGCTCGAAGGCGTAGCGCCGGGTGAGCCGCTCCAGCTCCTCGACCGTGTACTGGTTGCGGTCGATCCGGATGCCCCCCTTGGCGCCGCCGAAGGGCACGTCCACCACCGCGCACTTGTAGGTCATCAGAGCGGCGAGGGCGATCACCTCGTCCTCGTTGACGTCGAGGCTGTAGCGGATGCCACCCTTGGTCGGCAGCTTGTGGTGGCTGTGCTCCGCCCGCCAGGCGTGGATCACCTCGACCGAGCCGTCCATCCGGCGCAGCGGAAAGGTGAAGTGATAGACGCTGTTGCAGGTCTTGATGATGCTGAGGAGGCCGGGGTGATGGCTGGTCAGCGCGGCCGCCTTGTCGAAGTTGCGGTTCACCTGGTCGAAGAAGCTGCGGTCGGTCGCCATGTTTGGAGTGATAGCATCCTCCTCTCTGTGACTGCAACCCCTGCCCTCCCATGAACCTCGACTGGCTCGACAGGCAGCTCCTCGGGGAGCCGGCGCGGGACTGGATCATGGCCCTGGCCATCGCCCTGGCCGTCCTGCTCGTCCTCGCCCTGATCAAGCGGATCGTCGTCAGCCGGGTCAGCCGCCTCGCCGCCCGGACCGAGACCCAGGTCGACGACTTCTTCGTCGAGATGGTGCGGCGCACCCGCTGGCTGCTGGTGCTCTTCCCGGTGCTCTCCCTGGCGGCCGTCTCGCTGGACGTGCCCCGCCTCCGGGAGTACCTGAGGACCGCCGCCATCCTCGCCTTCCTGCTCCAGCTCGCCCTCTGGGCCCTGGTCGCCATCAACTTCTGGATGGAGAACCACCGCAAACGGCGCACGGAAGCCGACGCCGCTTCGATCACCATGATCCGGGCCTTCGGCTTCATGGGAAAGGTCGTCCTCTGGTCGGTCATCCTCCTCCTGGCGCTGGAGAACCTCGGGGTGGACGTCACCGCCCTGATCGCCGGCCTGGGCGTCGGCGGCGTAGCCGTGGCGCTCGCTCTTCAGAACATTCTGGGGGACCTGCTCGCCTCGCTGTCGATCGTGCTCGACAAGCCGTTCGTGATCGGCGACACGATCCAGGTGGACAACTTCACCGGCACGGTGGAGAGCATCGGCATCAAGACCACCCATCTGCGCAGCGTCACGGGCGAGCAGCTCGTGTTTTCGAACGGCGACCTCGTGCGCAGCCGCATCCGCAATCTCAAGCGGATGGGGGAGCGCCGGGTGTCGCACGCCTTCGACGTGGTCTACCAGACCCCGGCCGAGAAGGTGGCACGCATTCCCGAGATCGTCCGCCGGCTCGTGGACAAGCGGGAGCAGCTCCGCTTCGATCACGCGCACCTGATCGGGCTGGGCGATTCCGGGCTCCGCTTCGAGGCGGTCTGGTTCGTGCTGTCGCCGGATAACAACCTGCATCTTGACCTGCAACAGTCGGTCCTGCTCGACCTGCTGCGGCGTTTCGAAGCGGAGGGGATCGAGCTCGCCTATCCCACCCGCACCCTGATCGATCAACGTTCCGAAAGGAGCTTCCGTGCGTAGATTTCTTTGCTTTCTTCTGTTGCTGCCGCTCGCCGCGCAGGCCCACGCCCAGATCGATCCTGGGATGCGCCTCCTGCGCCAGCCCGACATCCAGGGCGAGACGATCGTGTTCGTCTATGCCGGCGATCTCTGGACCGTCGGCGCCTCGGGGGGCGAGGCGCGCCGGCTGACGTCCGATCCCGGGATGGAGCAGTTCCCCAAGTTCTCGCCGGACGGCAAATACATCGCCTTCACCGGCCAGTACAGCGGCACCAGCCAGGTGCACGTGATCCCGGCGGACGGCAGCGCGCCGCCCAGGCAGCTCACCTTCCGCAACGATATCGGCGAGCTCCCGCCCCGGGGCGGCGTGGACAATCAGGTTTTCGGCTGGACCCCGGATGGCAAGCAGGTGCTCTTCAAGTCCCACCGGGTGCCCTGGAGCGAGCGCATCGGCCGCCCCTATCTCGTGCCGTTCGCGGGGGGCATGGAGCGTCCGCTCCAGGTCCCGGAAAGCGGCACCGGCACTCTCTCGCCGGACGGCACCAAGCTCGTCTACACGCCGATCATGCGCGAGTTCCGCACCTGGAAGCGCCATAAGGGCGGACGCGCCCAGGACGTCTGGATCTATGACCTGAAGAACGACACGTCCGAGCGGCTCACCGACTTCGTGGGCACGGACAACATGCCGGTCTGGATCGGCAACACGATCTTCTTCACCTCGGACCGCGGCGGCTGGCAGCTCAATCTTTTCTCGTATGACCTGGGCAGCCGGCAGACCCGCCAGGTCACGAATCATGATCAGTTCGACGTGCTCTGGCCGAGCGGCGACGACCGCCGCATCGTCTACCAGCAGGCGGGCTACCTCCACGTGCTCGACACGTCTTCGGGGCAGACTCGGCAGGTGCCGATCCAGGTCCATGGCGACTTCCCCGCTACGCTCCCCTACTTCAAGAACGTGACCGGGGAGACCCAGTCCATGGCTGTCTCTCCGACCGGCAAGCGCGCGGTGCTCGGCGCCCGGGGAGAGATCTTCACCGTCCCGGGGCAAAAGGGGGAGATCCGCAACCTGACCTCCACCCCCGGCATCCGGGAGATGGACGCCGTCTGGTCGCCCGACGGCCGCTGGATCGCCTACCTGTCGGACCGGAGCGGTGAGTACGAGGTCTATGTCCGTCCGAGCGACGGCTCCGGCGAGGAGCGCCGGGTGACCACGGGCGGCAAGGTCTGGCGCTTCCCGCCCCTCTGGTCCCCCGACTCGAAGAAGATCGCGTTCGGCGACTCGGACCAGCATCTCTTCTGGGTGGACGTCCAGTCCGGCAAGACGACCGAGGCTGACTTCAGCGACCGCGAGGACATCTTCGACTACCGCTGGTCACCCGACAGCCGCTGGCTCACCTACACCAAGGAAGGGGAGACGCAGCTCGATTCCGTCTGGGTCTACTCGCTGGACGACAAGAAGGCCACCCGCCTGACCAGCGATCTCACGGACGAGGCCGAGCCGGTCTTCTCGCCGGACGGGCGCTACCTTTATTTCCTTTCGAACCGCGACTTCAACCTGACCTTCAGCGGCTTCGAGTTCTCCTACGTCTACACGAATCCGACGCGGGTCTACGTGGGGGTGCTCTCCAAGGAGGGGCCGGCGCTGTTCCTCCCCACGAGCGACGAGGAGGAGTGGGAGGAGGAGAGCGCCAAGCCCGGGGAGGACCGCAAGCCGCCGAAGCCGATGATCGCGGATGCCGTTCAGGAGGACAAGGGAGGCGACTCCGAGGCCAATGAGGGCCCCGACTCTGCGGAAATGAAGAAGCCGGTCCGGGTCAAGATCGACGCCGACGGCTTCGAGAGCCGGGTGCGCGCGATCCCCGGAGCGCCGGGCGACTACCGCGGCCTCCAGGCGAACTCGGACGGTATCTTCTATAGAGTCGGGGACGGGCCCCAGACCGCGCTCAAGATGTTCGACCTCAAGGCCGAGAAGGAGCAGACGGTCCTCGAGGGAGGGGTCGCCGCCTACGAGCTGTCGGCCGACGGCAAGAAGGTGCTCTACCGCCAGGGGAACACCTTCGGCATCGTCGACGCCAAGCCCGGGCAGAAGATGGGCGACGGCAAGCTGGCGCTGGAGAAGCTCGAGCTTCGCATCGAGCCGAAAGAGGAGTGGCGCCAGATGTACGTGGACGCCTGGCGCATCCTCCGCGACTGGTTCTACGACCCGAACATGAATGGGCTGGACTGGGCCGCGATGCGCGACCGCTACGCCGCGCTGCTGCCCTATGCCGCCCGCACCGAGGATCTGGACTGGATCCTGGGCGAGCTCGGCGCGGAGCTCTCCGCCGGCCACGTCTACATCCAGCCGGGGGAGCGGCCGGGGCCGGCCCGGGTCGAGAACGGCCTCCTCGGCGCCGAGGTGGAGCCCCACTCTTCGGGATATTACCGGGTGACCAAGATCTACCCGGGCGAGAACTGGCATCAGGACTTCCGCTCGCCGCTGACCGAGCCGGGCGTCAATGTCAAGGAGGGGTACTACATCCTGGAGGTGGACGGCACGCCCACCAAGGGGGTCGACAACTTCTACCGCCTGCTGCAGAACAAGGCGAACCGCGTGGTGACGCTGCTCGTCAATGACAAGGCGGACACCAAGGGTGCCTGGGTGGAGCGGGTGAGGCCGGTCGCGAAGGAGCAGAACCTCCGCTATCTCGACTGGGTGCTGGCGACGCGGGAGAAGGTGCGGAAAGCCTCGAACGGCCGCATCGGGTACATCCACCTGCCGAACACGGCGGTGGAGGGCAACCGCGAGCTCTTCAAGTACTTCTACCCGCAGACGAACACGGACGCCCTGATCCTCGACGACCGCTACAACGGCGGCGGCTTCGTGCCCGACCAGATGGTCGAGCTGCTCGACCGTCCGCTGCTGCACTACTGGATCCGCCGCGGCGAGCAGCCGGAGCGGGTGCCGGGCTTCGTCCACACGGGCCCGAAGGTGACGTTGATCAACGGCCAGGCGGGCTCGGGAGGCGACGCCTTCCCCTACTACTTCAAGAAGATGGGGCTCGGTCCGCTGATCGGCACGCGCACCTGGGGCGGCCTGATCGGCCTCTCGGGCAGCCCGGACCTGATCGACGGCACCAACCTTTCCGCGCCCACCTTCCGCTTCCTGGACACGGAGGGCAACTGGGGCATCGAGAACGAGGGCGTCGCGCCCGACATCGAGGTGATCGACCGTCCCGACCTCGTGGCCAAGGGCCAGGACCCGTCGCTCGAAAAGGCGATCGAGGTCTTGCAGGAGGAGCTGCGGAAGAACCCGCCGGTGAAGCTGAAGGTGCCGGCGAATCCGAAGCAGGAGTGGCCGCCGAAGTAGGGAGGACGGGGCGGGGGGTAGCCTCGGGGCCAGCCCCCGCCTGGGGTTGAAACCCCAGGCTAGAAAAGTACAGCCCCCTCCGGAGGCTGGAGGCGCAGCAGGCTGCGCCTCGTCACGGATCTCGCCGGAAGCTCGCCCCCGGAGGGGGCGACACTCTTCTAGCC
>JAXDKG010000037.1:0-35997 GCA_034667225.1 Acidobacteriota bacterium | reverse complement strand
CGGCCCCGGGCACGAGCACGATCAACTTCTCGGCCGGTCAGACGCGGGCCAACAACCAGGTAGTGGGTCTGGCGCCGGACTTCTCGGGCAAGCTGATCCTGCGCGCCGTCGTCCCGGGCGGCGAGGTGCACTTCCTCGTCGACGTGGTGGGCTACTTCTAGGGTGAACGGCGCTCCCGCGGCCCTCAACAACCTGGGCCTCGCGCTGCAGGAGCAGGGACGGCTGGCCGAGGCGGAGGAGGCGTTCCGCCGGGCGATCGCCGCGGACCTCCGCTACGCCCGGGCACGCTACAACCTCGGCAACGTGCTGCGCGCGCAGGGCCGGTTGGCCGAGGCGGTGGCGAGCCTGCGGACGGCGCTCGAGCTGCAGCCGAACTACCCGAAGGCATGGAACGCCCTCGGAGTCGCTATGCTCCAGTCGGAGGACCTCGCCGCCGCCGCGGACTGCCTGCGGCGCGCCATCCAGCTCGCTCCCCGGTACGCGAAGGCCCTGTTCAACTATGGAGATCTCCTGGCCCGGCTGGATCGGCGGGACGAAGCGATCGAGACTCTGCGCCGCGCAGCAAAAGCTGATTCCGGACATGCCGGGGCTCACGCGCGGCTCGGCGGCCTCCTCGTTTCGAGCTTCCAGGTCGGCGCCGCCGAGCGCGCCTTTGCGCGCGCGGTGGAGATCGATCCGGGTCACGAGGAGGCCCGAGCGGGTCTCGCCGCCTGTCGCGCCCAACTCTGCGACTGGCAAGGGCGGGAGGCGGAGATCGCCGCCGTGCGCGCCGCGGTGATCCGGTGCCTCGCCGAGGGACAAGTGCCGCCGCTCTCCCCTTCGCTGGCGATGGTCCTGGGGCTCCCTGCCGCGGAGCAGTTGGCCATCGCCCGTGACACGGCGAAGCGCCTGGCCGGACGATTCGCGGCAGCGGACCTGCCACCGCAGCCGGCCGCAATCAGGAACGGCCGCCTGCGCCTCGGCTACCTGTCGAGCGATTTTCGCGACAACGCCCTCGCCCATCTGACACGCCGGCTGTACGGTCTCCACGACCGCTCGCGCTTCGAGATCTTCGGCTACTCGCTTGGCAAGGACGACGCCAGCGAGTACCGCCGCGGGATCGCAGAGGACTGCGACCATTTCGTCGACCTCGCCGCGGCGGCTCCCGTCGCGGCGGCGCGGCGCATCCGCGAGGACGGCATCGATATCCTCGTCGACCTCACCGGCTTCGCCGCCGGCTCACGGCCGGAGATCCTGGCCCTGCGCCCGGCTCCCATCCAGGCGACCTATCTCTACCCTGGAACCCTGGGCGGTGTCTTCACCGACTACTTCCTCGGCGATGCCGTCATCACTCCGCTGCAGCACCAGGAGCACTTCGGCGAGAGGCTCGTCCTGCTGCCGGGCTGCTATCAGGTGAACGACCACCTGCAGCCGATCGCGCCGCGCCGCTTCGAGCGCCAGGAGCACGGCCTGCCAGACGACGCGTTCGTCTTCTGCAGCTTCAACATGCACTGGAAGATCGAGCCTGTGATCTGGGACGTCTGGATGCGGATCCTCACGCGCGTACCCCGCGGCGTCCTGTGGCTTCAGGACATGGCCCCGCCGGCGCGCGAGAACCTGCGCCGCGAGGCCGAGGCGCGCGGCGTGCGGTCGGATCGTCTCGTCTTCGCGCCGCACTTGAAGAAGCCTGAGCACCTGGCGCGATGCGGCCTCGCCGATCTCTTCCTCGACACCTGGATCTGCAACGCGCACACGACCGCGAGCGACGCCCTGTGGAGTGGCGTGCCGGTGCTCACCTGCCCCGGAGATCACCTGCCGGCGCGGGTCGCGGCGAGCCTGCTCCATGCGGCCGGCCTGCCGGAGCTGGTGGCCGCCGACATGGAGGCCTACGAGGAGACTGCCGTCAGCCTGGCGCACGATCATGAGGCTCTCGCCGGACTGCGCGCGCGCGTCGGCGAGGCGAGAACCGGCTCGCCGCTCTACGATACGCCGCGCAAGGTCCGCGATCTCGAGCGCGCCTTCCTCGCCATGTGGGAACGGCACGAGAAGGGCGAGCCGCCGGCGGCGATCGTCGTCGAGGCCCTGCCCTGGAAGACGTGATGACCCGGCCTGCACCCGAACCGCGCATCGAGATCACCGGCTCGCGCCATTTCCTCGACTGGCTCTCCGGGCTGCGCGCCGGCTTGGCGGTGACGACCTACCACAGCAACCGGCTGTTCCTCCTCGGGGTCAAACGCAACGGCTCGCTCTCCGTCCTGCAGCGGGTCTTCGAGCGCGCCATGGGGCTCGCCGCGGCTCCCGATCGGCTCGTCCTCGCCACGCGCTGGCAGCTCTGGCAGTTCCAGAACGCCCTCGCGCCGGGTGAGACGGCGGGCGACTACGACCGCCTCTTTCGCCCCCACCTCGCCTGGACAACCGGCGACCTCGACATCCACGACATCGCCTTCGGCTCGGATGGCCGGCCGCTCTTCGTCAACAGCCTCTTCAGTTGTCTCGCCACGGTCGACGAGCGCCACAGCTTCCGCCCACTGTGGCGGCCGCCCTTCATCAGCAAGCTCGCTCCCGAAGATCGATGCCATCTGAACGGTCTGGCGATGGAGGATGGCCAGCCGCGCTATGTCACGGCGGTCAGCCGGGCGGACGTCCCGGGCGGCTGGCGGAGCCTGCGCCAGGCAGGAGGGATCGTCATCGATGTCGCGAGCGGCGAGATCGTCGCCACGGGCCTTTCGATGCCGCACTCGCCGCGCCTCTACGAGGGTCGTCTCTGGCTTCTCAACTCCGGCACCGGCGAGCTGGGCACAGTGGATCTTGCGAGCGGCCGCTTCGAGCCCGTCTGCTTCTGGCCCGGGTATCTGCGCGGCTTGGCCTTCCACGGCGGCTTCGCCGTCGTCGGCTCCTCGCGCTGCCGCGAGGAGCGCACCTTCTCCGGGCTGCCGCTCGACGAGCGTCTCCACGAGCGCGGCTCGGAAGCGCGCAGCGGCCTCGCGGTGGTCGACCTGCACTCCGGCAGCGTCAGCCATTGGCTGGACATCGGTGGCGAGGTGCGCGAGCTCTACGATGTCCAGTTCCTCCCGGGCGTGCGCTGTCCGAGCGCGCTGGGTGTGCGCTCCAAGGAAGTCTGGGCTACTTTGACCCACGAAGAAGACGGCCGTTGGGTGCGGAACACCGGCATCGTGGAGGAGTGAGCGATCACGCTTACCGTCTGCGCGATGGGGTGCGGGTGGGGCGGGCGGTGCTGGGGCGGAGGCTGCCCTTTGTAGGGCGAAGGCTGCCCTTCATTGGGCGAACGTCGCCCCTTGAAGGGCGGGCGCCGCCCCGCTCGCTGGAGTGTCCCGGGGAAGCCCGCCTACCGTCCGTCGTACTAGGCCAGGACGGCGGGCTTTCCGAGAAAATCGCCGTACTGCTCGGCTGCCAGGGCGATGGCTTGCCGGTCCTTCTTCTTCAGCGGGGCGAAGGGGGACAGGGTGATGACCACGGCCCCCTTCTTCAACTCGCGCTTCCAGGTGCCGGCCACCTGGCCACTGAGAACGATCGTCGGATAGAAGATGCCGTTGCCCGAGACGACCCCGCCGTGGGCAGGGTCGAGCACGGAGCTGCGGTCCTTGTAGGCGATGGTGTACTCGTCATAGGGCGGCAGCAGATAGGCCGGAGCCGGAATCGCGGCCGGCACTTTCTCACCGAACCAATAGGTAGACTCTTTCTGCAGGCGCGGCCCGGCCAGCTCGATCGCCGCTTTGGCGTCCGCAACAGTCAGCCCCGACCACCAGGTGAAGTCGTGCAGGGTGGCCGGCCCATGGCTGGTGAAATAGCGTTCGGCCAGCGCAGCGAGCGATTCGTCACGAGACAGCATTCTGGCCGGCGGCACCCACTCCTCGAGCAGGGCGAAGGTTTGCTGCCTGCCCTGGCGGGCGGCGAAGCAAAGGAGCCCGTCCAGAGCAAGCCGCTGCAGGATGTGAAGGCCGCGCTGGCCGGCGGTGGCGATCCCCGCTGCTTCCAGAATCTCGTACAGAGCCTCGCGCGTGAGCTGCCGACCGCCCTCCAGGGCGCTCACGAGCAGGTCTCGACTCTTGTCGAAGACGGCTTGGTCGAGCTCGAGCTGCCGGTACCGCGCCGGGCGGCCCGTGAGCACCCGGCACGCCAGCAATGCGACCATCCAGCGGATATCGGCTGATGCCACGAAATGCAGCGTGCCCCGCATGGGCCAGGTGCGAACGACCGTGCGCTCGGCGATCGCCTGCTCGATCGTCTCCTCCGTGGCCGTCTCCATCCGCAGCCCGAGCGCCCAGAGCGCGCCGAGATAGTCCTGGGCCTGAATCGCTCCCATCCACGCGACGACCTCTCCGGGGCGCTTGAAGCCCGCTCCGGCGATCCGCTGGTTGTGGAGGCGCCAGTCCGCGATGTTCACGGCTCGGTGCGGGCGTAGACCGGAGCCAGGTAGATGATTTCCAGGTCCGGACCGACCACGGGGATGCGCACGGCGATCTGCCAGTAGATCGCATCGTCGCGGTCCAGGTCCGTACCCGGGAGGTCGGACGGGACCTCGAAGGCCAGGGCGACCTCCTTGAGCCGCTCCCCGGGCACGTCGAACTCGGCGGTCTGGGAGTAGATCTGCATCGGCACCCGGCCCTCCCCCTCCACCAGTTCGTCCCGGACGCAGCGAAGGACGGCCAGGACCGGCCCGATCACCTCGGGGGATGGCCGGGCGATCAGCAGCGCCTCCAGCCATTCACCTGTGTGGGTGGGGAACGTGGTCCATCGCAAGATGGGCTTGCGGCTCCAGAAGGCATTCCCGAGCTTGTTGAGCGTGTCGAAGAGGACGATGAGCCCGGCCACGTCCACGAGCAGGATCACGGCCTGGAGCGCAGGCGGAGCCGAGGAGAGGAGGAGGTTGAGAGCAGCGATCACGGCCAGAACGGCCACGCGGACCGGCATGGCATGGCGGACCTCCGGCGTGTAGTCCGGCATCTGCCCCTTGGGACGCCAGGGATCAGCCGGAGATGCCGCCCGGGTCGGAATGTAGAGACGCTGGCGTTCGTACGATTCCTCGATCAGGCTCATACAGTTCGGTTCCCTGTTCCCTCTTCCCGCACCAGCCGGGCCAGCACCAGGAGCAGCACGACCACGGCGGCGACGAGCGCCCCCCAGAACAGACCGCGGGGCACGCGGGCCGGATCGTTTGTCCGGTCCGCGGCCGGCTCGGGGGCGAGGGTGACCTCCCGTGCCTGGGTCGGATCGAGCTGCGCGGCGATCAGGGAGAGGTCGTAGCGCGGCTCCCCCAGGTCGTTCCGGCCATACAGGAGCCGGATGCCGCGCCCGCCCGGATGGAAGAAGCGCAGCGTCCAGGTCTCCAGATGGAGCCGCATCCGTCCCAGCGGCAGCGGCGCATTGTCCCCTTCGTCGACGACCAGATCGACGGTGTTTCCGGCGTTGGCCGGGACATCCAGGGTCAGCGGCGGCGCCGGCCCGGGCCCCGCGTGCCGCCAGGGCTCGCTCGATCCGATCCATTCCGGCCTGCCGCGGCGGGAGAGCGGTCCCTCCAGATGGACGCTCCGCTCGAAGACACCGGCGGCCGTGTCCACGATCAGGCGCGCTTCGGGGAGGCGCGGGTAGGGCATCTTCAGACGGTAGCGGGAGCGCTCACCCTCCATATGCTCGGGCACGGGCAGCTCGACGATCAACGGGTCCGGACTCCGCTCGCGAAGGTAGGGGATCTGCAGGCCCTTGGCATCCGCGATCCGCAGGTCACCGAGGTGGCTGTGGGCGAGGACAGCGTTGTCGAGCGTCAGGGCGGCCAGGCCGGGTTCGCGCTGGAGCACCTCCCGTGCGTAGCGGAACTCCTCGACGTCCAGGGGCGCGCCGGCCCGCCCGGCCTCCGGGCTTTGGGCCGCGAGCGGGAGGGCCAGGAAGATCAGGAGAGCAGATCTCTTCACTCCGTCAGCTCCGCCGATTTTTCCGCGGTTTGGGCCAGCACGAACTTCTGGATGAGCACGGCCACCGCGGCCAAGCACACCGCCAGCCCCACGAAGCTGGCGATGCGGTAGAGGCCGCCGAGCGCGGCGAGATCGAGGAGAAAGCCCTTGAGCATGGTTCCCGACAGGAGCGCGATGGCCGCGATCCGCGCGCCGCGGCTGTGTGCCGCGATGCCGGTCACGAGCAGCGCCAGCGCGAAGATCCCCCAGCCGAGGGTGTAGGTCAACCCCTCCGCCAGCGACGCGCGCCCGGAAAGAAAGCCGAAGGTGAGCGTCGGCCCCTGGGAGAAGAAGTCCGCGATCTCGATGTTGAGCAGCAGGAAGAGGAGGACGCCGCCCGCGGCGCTCAGGAGCGTCGAGAGCCGCGGCAGCGCAGCCGCCAGCCGGTCGTCCGTCCGGTGCAGCAGCCAGGCCCCGGCGAGCAGGGCCGCGGCGGCGACCAGATAGGTATAGAGATACCAGTTCCAGATCGGCGTCTCGGCCCGCGGATGGTAGGTGAGCACCGCCGGGTTGAGCGACAGCCGCACGAACACCGCGGCGGCGAGCCCCGCCGTCCATAGCAGCAGGCCCCGGTGCGGGATCCGGCCGTAGAGCCAGGCCAGGGCCGCGGCGAGCAGCGCCCATCCGATCGTGATCCATTGCTTTTCGAGCTGCAGCGGGATGGCCACGGTCACGAACGCCAGCACGGCGCCCGCAACCAGCGCGAGACGGCCCAGGTTGCGCTCCCCCAGAGGCTCCAGATCCAGAAGTTTCTTAAGCAGGACCGCGAGGGCGCCGGCCTGGAGCAGCGGCAGCAGGCCGATCACGCTGCCGAAGCCGAGCCCCTCCAGGTTCATGCGCGCCAGGAAGAAGTACGCGGCGCTCGCCAGCACCGCGGCGAGCCACGGCTGCCGCAGCGGGCGCGCCCGCCGGCCCAGCGCCAGCGGATAAGCGAGATAGATCAGGAGGATCACGGTGGCGAGGGCCAGGTGGTCCCAGAAGGGGCCGTCCTCGTTCCAGAAGCCGGCGACCGCCAGGAATGACGTGAACACGGACACGAAAGCCAGCCCCGGCGAGTCGAATTTCCAGGCGAGCGCCAGCAGGGCGATGAGAAGGCCGGCCTGAACAGGCAGCGCCAGAGCCATCCCGGGCGGCGCATCCGCGAGGCCGGATATGCCAGCGATGACCTGGGCCGCGATCAGGCCGGCCACCGCTCCCCTGGCACAGGCGAGGGTCAGCTCTCCAGTCTGTCCCTCCTCGCGGCGCCGCGCCATCCAGATCCATGCGACTCCGAAGGCGGCGAGGACCGCTTCGGCAACCAGGGCCACGGTCGGCCAGGGTGCCTGCTCGGCCACGATCATCCAGGTGAGGACGATGCCGTGGGCCATGACCAGGGAGGCCACCTGCAGCCCACCTCGCCGCAATGCCAGGGCGGCGACGCCGGCCGCAAGAACGAGCAGCGCCAGCACGCCGAACACCGGCCAGGGCGGCAGGGAAAGGTTCCTCTGCGTGGCCACGAAGAGGATGAAGACGTGCCCCATGAGCGCCAGGTACACGCCTCGGGACGCCTCCGTCCCCTCCTCGTTCCGGGCGGTCCAGGCGTTGCCCACCAGGGCGACCACGGAGAAGAGCGCGACCAGCAGCAGCGCGGGCACCACCCGGCCGTCGAGTGGGATCGTCGCCCACCAGAGCCCGATCAGGAGCCAGGAGAGCACGACGCCCGCGAGCGCCAGGGCCGGTCGGCGCTCCTCCCGCGCCTCCAGGAACAGGCCGGCGTTGAGCAGGGTCAGCAACAGGGCCAATCCCCAGACTGCCGAGGGCGCCACCGGTCCGAGGGAGAGGAACCCGAGCAGCGCCAGCCCCGCAAGGAGAACGACGGAGCTCGCCCCCTCAGGCCGCAGCTTCCGGCCCAGGCGGCGCGCCGCCATCGGTACGCCCAGATAGAAGAGACCGAACACCGCGTACAGAGTCAATCCCGGGAGCAGCCGCTCCGGAGTCAGATGCCGGCCCGACCAGAGCGCCTCGGCGGCCACGGCGAAGAAAGCCGAGCCGAAATGGATCCAGCCCGACTCATACAGCAGGGCGGCCGCCGCCGAGGCAAGAAGGAGCAGGAAGAGGACGCCGAACGTCAGCCCCGGCGAGGCCGCCGCCGGCTCCAGGATGATCAGCGCCGGAAAAGCGCTCAGGAGCAGAGGCGCGGCGAAGGTCCCGTCCCCTGGCGAGAGCCTGCCGCCGAGCCGCCGCGACACCCACGGCGCCGCCAGGTAGAGGAGCACCTCAGCCGACAGGAACGCCAGCACCTCCGGCCAGGCCGCCGGGCGGTAGGACCTGAGGAGCCAGATCGCCCAGACCATGACCGTGGCCGCGGCCCCGGCCACGTGCAGGAGATCCGGCCCGCGCACCGCGCTGAAGACGGCGAGCCCCGCGCCGAGCAGCAGGAGGAAGCCAAAGAGGAGGCCGTAGTGGTCGCCGAAGCCCGGGGTCGCCGTCAGGTAGATGGCGAAGAGCAGCGGCAGCCCGGCGCCCAGAGCCGCCACCTGCCAGAAACCCTCGTCGCCTTCTTTTTCCCTCGTCAGTCCCCTCACCAGGACCGGCGCGAGCAGGTACAGCGCCGGGAAGACCAGGAAGATGCCGAGCGCGAGCGGGATCCTCTCCGGGTCCAGAAAGCGGAAGACCCAGGACCACTGATAGAGGAAGGTGGCGGCCAGGGCCAGCCGGATCAGGATTGTCCAGCGGCGGTAGAGCGAGACCCAGGCGAGGCCGGCGTTCAAGAGCAGCAGGTAGCCGAAGAGCGCAATCGGGCGGTCTTGTCCGGTGGAGAGCAGCGCGGGCGTGGCGAAGCCGCCGACCAGGCCCAGCAGGGCGATGAACGGCG
The DNA here is from genome assembly GCA_034667225.1 of Acidobacteriota bacterium. Lineage (GTDB taxonomy): Bacteria > Acidobacteriota > Thermoanaerobaculia > Multivoradales > UBA5704 > DATMER01. Next base: position 27,195 of record JAXDKG010000037.1, on the reverse strand, counting down.
AGTCGCGCCGGATCGCCAGGGCCACGGCCACGGCTGCCACCAGAGCCATCAGGAGAAAGGCCGGTGTCGCGCCGAGGAGCCCCCACAGAGAGTGGGAGGCGAAGATGGTCGAGAAGAGGATCGCGATGCCGGCCGCGTCCAGAGCGTTGGCGGTCACCGGGTAGCGCCGCGCCGCCTTCAGCTCGCAGGCGACCAGGAGCCCGGCCCCGGTGAGGATGCCGATCGCCATCCGGATGGGCGCGCTCAGCCAGCCATGCTGGATCGAGTAGCGCAGGAAAAGGATGGCGGCGATGGCGAGCATGATGCCGGCCATCCACGAGAAGAGCCGCACGCCCACGAGGTTTTCCCAGTCGATCGCCGGCTTCGGGATGCGCCCCAGCGCGCTCCGCGCCTCGTCGAGGATGGATGGGGACGACGGCGGTGGTGGTGGTGCCACTCTCCAGGGAGAGGGGGGGGCAACGGGAGAGGGAACGGGGGTGCGGGGCAACGGAGGTGGAGCTACTACGACCTCCGGCGGCGGCGGGGCCGGAGCAGGGACGGCGGGGGGAGGAGCGGGCGTCTCCACCGGCGGCGGATGGAGGCTGCGAAGCTCCCGCTTGACGCTTTCGAGCCTTTCGGCCAGAGCAGCGACCAGTTTCTGCTGGCTTTCCTGGGAGGCTTCGAGGCTCGCGATCCGGCCCCGCGTCCGGACTTCGCGGACGATCAGCCAGACCACCGCGATCGCCAGAAGCCAACTGACGCATTCCATGCCCGAACCTCCGAAGAGCGAGCTGAAAATAGATGACAGTGGGATCTTATCTGCTCAGGCCCAGCGCAGGAAGCGGGCTCCGAGCACCGAGAAGAGCGCGGCGAAGCCGAGGAGCACAAACGAGGGGAGGAGCACCGCCTCGATGCCGCGGCCAAACGAGATCAGCGAATGGAACGCGTCCATGGCCCAGGCGGTCGGCAGCACGTGCGCGGCGCTCCACAGCCAGCGCGGCATCACCTCGCTCGGCCACCAGCAGCCACCGAGCGCGCCCAGCACCATGCTCACGATCCATCCCACGGTCGATGCCTGCTCCGGCGTGCTCACCACCGCGCCCAGGAGGAGCGACAACCCCGAGGACGCCGCGGCATAGGCGAACAGGACCAGCAGCAGGCCGCCGGGCGACTCCCCGAAAGAGACGCCGAAGAGCAGGCGCCCGGCCAGGAGGTAGATCACGATCTGCGCGCCAGCCATGAGCATCCGCCCCGCCATCTTGCCCGCGAAGATCCGGCCGCGGCTCAGGGGGAGCATGGCCTGGCGGCGGATCATCCCCTGGCGCTTTTCCAGCGCCAGGAAGACCGCGCCGTAGATCGTGGTCATCATCAGCACGAAGAAGGTCAGCGTGCCGGGGACGCTCTGGGCGAACCCGGTGGGAACCGGCCGGCCCTTGCCGGCGGCGGAAACCTTCACCCGCACCAGCGGCGGCCGGCGGGCCAGGGCCTCGTACGCCTCCGGCTTCGGCGCCTCAGGCAGCTCCGTCAGCCGGCCCAGGACGCGCACGATCGCCCGTACCGACGTCACCTGGGCGGCGAGGGAAAACTCCTGGTCCGCGCCGGGCTGGCTTTCCAGCCGCAGCTCCTGCGGCTTCGCGGCCAGCACCCCGGCGGTGAACCCGGCCGGGATGATCAGGATGCGCCGCGGCGGCTCCTGACCGGGCCTGATCTCCTGCAGCTCGATCTGGTCGTCCTTCAGGTCGGTAATCAGGGCGCGGGCGAGCCATTGGCCGTCTCTATCGTCCACCCCCAAGGTGACCTTGAGCGGCCCCTGCGAGCCGCCGCCCATCTGCCCGAAGAGCCACATGAAGGCGACCGGCAGGGCGAGCATCCAGATGAAGGCGGCCTTGTCGCGCCAGGTCAGGCGCAGGTCGTTGAGCGCCAGCAGCGCCACCTGCCGCAGCGCGCTCATACCACTCCCCGCAGCACCCGGCGGCGCAGGAGCGCCCCGCCCACGGCCAGGAGCGCCAGGCCGGATCCGGCCAGGATGCCCGTGTGGAGCAGCACGTCCCGCAGCCCTCCCCCGTCCACCAGGAGCGCCTTGTACCCCTGGGTGCCCCAGTAGAAGAGCGACAGAGGGGAGACCGCCCGCATCGCCGGAGGGAGGCTGTCCAGGGGGAGGAAGCTGCCGCCCGAAAAGGCCAGCACCATGTAGACGACGTTGCCGATGGTCGAGCCCTGGCGCTCGTTCCGCGCCAGGCCGTAGATGGTGGAGGCGAGGCCGGTCACGGCTGCGATCAGGGCGAGCGAGAGAAGGGCGAAACCGGCGAAGTTCACGCCGCGCCGGGCCACGAGGCCGGCGATCGCCGCCAGGATGAGCAGCCCGGCGACCGCTACGACCGCGGCCGTGGCCGCCTTGGCGGCCACCACTGTCCCGGGCGTGACAGGCCCGGCCAGCACGCGGCGCAGGGTGCCCCGTGTGCCTTCGCCGAGCAGGTCCCGCATCACCATGTCGCCCAGGGTGAAGAGGGAGAATACGGCCAAGCCAGGCAGGACGATGAGGAAGACCGAGATCCCGCCGCTCCCGCCGGCAGGCTTGGCGCCGGGCTTCTCCAACTGGACCGGCTTGAGCGTGATGGCCGGCGGGAAGACGTACTTGCCGGACCGGGCGATCCACTGGTTGACCGTCACCGAGACCGAGGCCACGGACTGATCGGACGGCCCCTGACCGGCGCCCAGGAGAGGCCGCAGCTCGTTCAGGGGCCCCCGGAGCGAATACGACGCCGCGGACAGGCCGTCGGCCAGCACCTGGGTGATCTGCTCGGCCACCTCGGGGAGGATCGACTGCGCCGGGTTCCGCACCAGCACCAGCTCCGCGGCGCGGCCCTCGAGGAGCGCATCGGTGAGGCCCTCGGGCAGGCGCAGCAGGGCGGAAAACTCGCCCTTCTCCAGCCTCTCCAGGGCGTCGGGGCCGGCCTTTTCAACCTCGAAATACTGCGCGGCCTCGGGACGGGCGAACGCCTGGGCCACTAGCGAGCCGACGAGCTTGCCGTCCTGGTCGTCGATCAGGAGGCGGACCTTGGGCGCCCTGGTCTCCCCGGCGCCGAAGGCCATGGCGAGGATGCTCGCCAGGACCAGGGGGAAGACGAGCACGAGGATCGTGGACAGGGGGGACCTAAGCCGCCGCCGCAGGTCCTTGCGGACCAGCAGGAAGCCCTGCCGGGCGTTCAATCCCGCAGCTCCCGCCCCGTCAACTTCAGGAAAAGGCCGTTCAGGCTCGGCGGCTCGATGGAGACCCGGTCCACATCCAGCCCGCGGCCGAAGATCTGTCCCAGCAGGCCGGCCGCCCCCTTCCCTCCTGACGAGAAGGCCAGCTTCCCCGCCTCCGCCACGAGCACCTTCACCCCGGGCAGGCGCTCCACCTCGGCGCGGGCCGTGGCCGGGTCGAAGCCGCCGAAGAGGGTGACGACCTCCTCCTCGGCCACGAGGGCCTTCAGCTCGGCCAGGGTGCCCTCGGCCAGGAGCTTGCCATGGTCGATGATGCCGATGCGGTCGCAGAGCCGCTCGGCCTCCTCCAGGTAATGGGTCGTGTAGACGATGGCGGCGCCGGCGTCGGCGGTCTTGCGCACGACCTCCAGAATGTTGTTCCGCGCCTGGGGGTCGATGCCCACGGTGGGCTCGTCGAGGAGGACCGCCTTGGGGCGATGGATGAGGCCGAGGCTCAGGTTGAGCCGCCGTTTCATGCCGCCCGAGAAGCGCTGCACCGGCTCTCTGGACCGCCCGGCGAGCCCCACCTCGTCGAGAGCACGCTCCACGGCGGCGGCGAGCTCCGAGCCGGACAGGCCGTAGAGGCCGCCCCAGAGGCCGAGGTTCTCGCGGGCTGTCAGCTCCTCGTAGACGGCCACCTCCTGGGGGACGACGCCGAGCCCGCGCTTGACGCCCAGGGGATCGGAGGCGAGGTCCACGCCGCCCACGGTGACGCGCCCGGAGTCGGGGGCCAGGAGGCCGGCCAGCATGGAGAAGGTCGTGGTCTTGCCGGCGCCGTTCGGCCCGAGCAGGCCGTAGATCTCGCCCGCCTCGACCGAGAAGGAGACGCCATCGACCGCGTGGATGTCTCCGAACCGCTTGACCAGCCCATCGACGCGAATCATGGGGGCTTCTACGCTCCTCACCGGCGAAAGTTCGGCGTTCGGGTCCCGGTTAGAGAGATAATAGAGGAGGTTTGAAACAGATCGGGCCTCCCGATCGTTATGTTGGTGGGGATGATGCCTTCTATCGCGCCGTTTTATCCAGATGTCCGGGTCTCCGTCAGGAGCCGGAACCGGTTCGCTCTCGTGAGCGCGATCCGGTACGGCCTGCGGCGTGCGGGCACTCCACATGCCGAGATCGAGCGCTTCAGCCAGGAAGCCCTCTCGGCCCAGGACCCCCGTCGCCTGGAGGAGATCTGCCAGCAGTGGGTCCTCCTCGACCAGCCCAAGGCCTGGTAAGGCCCCCTTCCTCCCAACTCAAAGGACCCTGGGTCCTTTTGGTCCTTTCCTCCCCCGCCCCGCGTAGAATGCCGCCCGATGTCCTCCGACAGCCGTGGCGCGCCCATTCCACTGGGGCCCTTCCTCCTGGACCGTTGCATCGGCCGGGGCGGCATGGCCGAGGTCTGGACCGGCATCCACGCCGCCCAGCGGGTGCCGGTCGCGGTCAAGGTCATGACGGGCGAGCGGGCGCGCAATCCCCAGTATCTCGCCTCGTTCCGCAACGAGGTGCAGTCCGTGGCCAGCCTCGACCATCCTGGGATCGTCCTGGTCTTCGACCACGGCGAGGTGGGCAGCGCCGCCGAAGAGGCATCCCTCGGACTGCTCCCGGCCGGCAGCCCGTGCCTGGCCATGGAGCTGTCGGAATTCGGCACGCTGGCCTCCCGCGCGTTCAAGATCCGGGATTGGTACGGACTGCGGCACATCCTCCTTGCCCTGCTCGACGCGCTCGCCCATGCCCATGCCCGCGGCGTGGTCCACCGCGACCTCAAGCCCTCCAACGTCCTGCTCTTCGGCCCTATCGGTAATACCACCGCGGCCCCAAGGCTCAAGCTCGCCGACTTCGGGCTCGCGCAGGCGTTCGAGGGGCAGGTCGGCCCGGAGTCGGCCGACTTCGTCTGCGGCACGCCCACCTATATGGCGCCCGAGCAGCTCCGGGGCGAGTGGCGCGACTACGGCCCGTGGACCGACCTCTACGGCCTCGGCTGCCTGGCCTGGGCGCTCGCCACCGGCGAACCGCCGTTCACCGAGCCCGGACTGCTCCAGGTCGTCCGCCTGCAACTGGAGGAGGACCCGCCCGCGTTCGAGCCGCTGTTCCCCGTGCCTCGCGGGTTCGAAGGGTTCCTCCGCCGGCTCCTGCAGAAGGAGGGGGGCAATCGCTTCTTGCGCGCCGCGGACGCCGCCTGGACCCTGCTGCGGCTGGGGGAGGTTCCCCCCTCTCCCTGGGAGGGGGACGGGGAGGCAGGAGAGGGGGGCCAGGAGGGTGAGGCCCCGACCGAAGTCCTGACCCTCACGAGCCTCATGCCCGCAGCCCGGCAGAGGCCGGCTCCACCGCCGGCCGCGGCCTCCTCCGAGCCACCGAGCCCGCGCGAGTCCCCGCCGCTCCCCGAAGCCTGGGAGCACCCGGCCACCCGGCCGCCGTCCATGCAGCTCGTGGGCGCGGGGCTCGGCCTCTACGGCCTGCGCTCGATCCCCCTGGTCGGCCGCCGCGCCGAACGGGAAGCGCTGTGGCAGGCGCTCGCCCGGGTCCACGCCGAGCAGCGCGTGCAGCTCGTCCTGCTCCGCGGCGCGGCCGGCAACGGCAAGACCCGGCTGGCGGAATGGATCGCGGAGCGGGCACACGAAGTGGGAGGGGCCACCGTGCTGCGCGCCTCGCACGGGCCGAGCCCTGGAGCCGGCGACGGCCTGGCGCGGATGATGGCCCGCCACCTGCGTTGCGTCGGCCTCACCCGGGGGGAGATCCTGGACCGCACCCGGCGCCTGCTGCGGATCTGGAAGTTGGACGACGAGGCCGAAGTCGCAGGCTTGGCCGAGCTCATGGCACCCGGCACGGGCGAGGACGCCGGCCACACCGGCTCGCGCTCCCTGCGTCTCCAGACCGCGGCCGAGCGCTTCGACCTCGTGGAGCGCCGCTGCCGGCGCCTGGCCCGCCAGCGGCCGGTCCTGATCCTGCTCGACGACCTCCACTGGAGCGCCGAGTCGATCGCCTTTGCCGACCATTTGCTGCGGGTCGGCGACCTGCCGGTGCTGATCCTCGCCACGGTCCGCGATGAGGCCCTGGCGGAGCGCCCCTTGGAATCCGCGGCCGTCGGCGAGCTGCTCCGCCTGCCCGGCGCGAGCCAATTGGAGGTACTGCCGCTCTCCCCGGGCGAGCGCGCCGCCCTGGTGCAGCAGCTCCTCGGCCTTTCGGGCGAGCTCGCCGCCCAGGTCGAGGAGCGCACCCACGGCAATCCGCTCTTCGCCGTGCAGCTCGTGGGCGACTGGGTCCAGCGCGGCGTCCTGGAAGTCGGCGAGACGGGTTTCGTGCTCAGGCCGGGGGAAGAGGCCCGCTTCCCGGACGATCTCCACCAGGTGTGGTCCGCGCGCGTGGGCCGGCTCCTGGACGACCTGCCCGCCGGCAGCCGCGAGGCCCTGGAGATCGGCGCCGCGCTCGGCCCCGACGTGGACCGGGAAGAATGGGAGACGGCCTGCCGCGCCGCGGGCTCCCCGGCCCCACCTCAACTCGTCGAGGGGCTGGTGATGAGCCACCTGGCGGTGCGCACCGAAGAGGGCTGGCGTTTCGTCCATCCCATGCTGCGGGAGAGCTTGGAAAGGATGGCGCGCGAGGCCGGACGCTGGCCGGGGCACAACCGAGGGTGCGCCGCCATGCTCCTGGGCCGGGCCGCGGCGAGAGAGCGTGGTGTCGCGGAGCGCCTGGGCCGTCATCTCCTCCTCGCCGGCCAGCCGGGCTCGGCGGTCGACTTCCTTCTGCGGGGTGCGGGCGAGCGCCGCGAGACCAGCGACTACACCGCGGCGCAGCTGCTCCTGGCGCAACGCGATGATGCCCTGCAATCCCTCAGCGCGGGCCGGCGCGATCCGCGCTGGGGGGACGGCTGGGTGCTGCGCGCCCGCATCCACCTGCACCAGGGTCAGCTCGACGAGGTCTTCCGCTGGGCCGGCCGCGCCGTCACCGGCGGAATGGAGGACGAATGGATCCGCATCCGCTCCGAGGCCCTGCGCCTCCTCGGCGATGCGGCGCGGCGGCGCGGCAACCTCCGGCAGTCGGTGGACCTCTACGAACGCTGCCTCTTGACGGAGAGCTCCCACGGCGTGGCCGCGAGCCTCTGGGGCCTGGCCGACGTGCTGCGCCAGAGGGGGGATCTGGAGCGGGCGCGGGAGCTCTTCGACCGCTCCGAACGGCTCTACCAGGAGATCGGGGACGATCACGGAATGGCCGACCACCTGATCGGACTGGCCGATCTCGCCCGTCAGCGCCGGGACGCCGCCGAGGCCGAGCGCTGGTACCGGAAGGCCCGCTACCGTTTCGAGGAGCTGGGGAACCAGTACGGCGTCGCGCGCAGCCTGAACGGCCTGGGCGAGGCCGCCCGGCTACGGGACGACATGGCGCGGGCCGGCGGTCTCTATCTCCAGTCGCTCGGCATCCTGGAGCGTCTGAGCTCCGCGGACGGGCTCTTCCCGCGCGTGAACCTCGCCCTCGTGGACCTGGGAGGCGGCCGCTTCGCCGAGGCGCAGGAAGGATTGGAGGAGATCCGAGGTCAGCTCGAAAACCTGGACTGGGGAGGGCTCCTCGCCTGCGTCCATGCCGGCCTGCTCGCCTGCGCCGCCCACGCCCGAGCCTGGGGAGCCTGGGAAACCTCCTTCGCCCGCCTCCACGGCCTGCTCGCGGCGAGCGGCCTTCAGGACCCCGACATCAATTGGTGCACCGAGCTGTCCGCGAAGCTGGCGGAGGATGCGGGGCGGGAAGCGTGGGCCCGGGCGGCGCGGGGGCTGGTGGGAGCCCAGCGTCGATCAGAACAGCCCGGGGCACAGGAATGAGAGCCCGAGTCTCCCGGTGGGCTTCAGTCAATCCTGTGGTGGATGCCAACCTGCGGCCACCCAGAGTCGTCTCGCCAGCACGAGGCTCGGCCGATTCAAGTGGAGCGCTGCAACGGTGGCACGGCCTGTCGCGGTCGTCCCATCGATCCGCGTAGCACCCTCGGACCATGCGAAGTGCTCCGCCCATTCCTGCCGACGCGGATTGAAGATTCTCACGTTGATGCCGGTCTCCGGATCGACAACGTGGAAACGATTGTTTTTATGATCGTTGCAGAGCGAACAGGCAAGCCAGAGGTTGCCCTCTGTCGTTGGCCCACCGAGGGAACGTGGAACCAGATGATCGAGCTCCATCGCTCCGCCAATGACAACTTCCCGGGTCAGGCAGTAGCCGCATCGGTGGCGCGCCTGCTCTGCGACGCGCCGTCGCAGCTCGACGGGAATGTAGTCGGAGCTCACCGGGTGGACAGGAGCGCGGAGACGTCATGCCCTCGGTCCTTGAGGAGCCTGACCGCCTGCGCCCGGATCAACATCGCCTGCTCGTACTCTTGGATGAGCCTCGCGCGAGCAGCGTCTTCGTCCCGGCTCAATCCTTCATCCCGCTGCTTGAGATGCAGCGCTTCAAGCGCTTGGCCCGCCTCCCGGGACATGGCCTTCCTGGCAAGCCGCCAGAGCTCCTCGTCAGCCAGCCCCTCAAGGGCCTCGATGTCCCTGATGACCTCCGGCGAGAGCTCAGCCGCGGCAGGAGCTGCGGACGCAACCGCCTCCAGAAGCTCGGTTTCAAGACTACGGCGGCTCCACTCCGCGCGCTGCCGGAAGCGCTCATAGAGAGTTTCTGGAAGGTGAAGGGTGATGGCATGGGCCGTCATGCTTAAAACTCCTCGCGAGAGCATGCTAGCACGGCTGGCCTGCGCACCACCCAGGCCGCTGCATCACTGGGCCGCGGGGCACTCTCCTTGGGACTTCAGCGACACCCCGGCCGCTTGGCGCTGGCAGTCATTGCTGTACGTCTTGTTGTCACAACCGCAGACCGGGTCGAACTGGTCGGTGCAGATCTCCGGCCTCTCGGTGCAGCGGCCCGCTCCCTGCTCGCCGCAGGTTCCGGCGCGGAACTCGCAGAAGCCGGACGTGCAGTCCTTGTCGTTCTTGCACACCTGGACCTCGCCCCTCTGTCCGCAGTCCCCATTGCGGTCCGGCCGCACGCCCGCCTTCGCGATCTCGCACTCGTTGGCGTAGGTCTGGCCGTTGCAGCCGCAGATGGGAGGCCCCTGCTTGGGGCAGGTCTCGGGCACGGCGATACAGGTGCCGGCCAGGTCGGGAGCGTTGCACTGCCCGGCAGGGAACAGGCAGCCCTGCCCCGCGGGACACTTGAGGGCACCGATCCCTCCGCAGGTCTGGGCCGCGGCCGAACCAGCGGCAAGAACCAGGGCAAGCCCCAGCAGCATGAATGGAAGCGTTCTCGATTGCATCTCGACCCCCTTGTCTACCGCGGCACCCGTGCCGCGATCGTCGTTGGTCCATCCTTTCGAGGATGCAAAATTCGCACCTTTGAGGAAGCTCGGCAAAGCCTTACACTGGTAGCTCCATGGCTCGTCTGACACGCAGAGAGTTCATTGCAGCCGCAGCCGCGATGGGGGCGACGTGGGCTTGCGCAGGGCCTCGGGCCCTGCGCTCGCGCTCGCGCTGGGTCGAGCGCCGCGACCTGTTCGCGGAAGGCGTCGCCTCGGGCGATCCCGGTTCCGACAGCGTCCTGCTCTGGACGCGCGCCTCCGCGGGGGGATCCGAGCCGGCCGTCCCGTTGACCGTGGAAGTGGCCGAGGATCCGGCCTTCGAGCATGTGGTCGTCACGGCGCCCACGGCCGCCCTCCTGGCCGCCGACCACACCTGTCGCGTCCTGGTGGGCGGGCTGCGGCCGGCGCGCACCTACTGGTATCGATTCCTGGATGAGCGCGGTCAGGGCAGCCGCATCGGACGCACCCGGACCGCGCCGGCCGACGACGATGCGCAGCCCGTGCGCTTCGCCTTCGTCAGTTGCCAGAACATCTGCGAGGGGGCGCAGAACGCCTACCGGCGCATGATCTTCGAGGATGAACGGGCCGCGCCCGAGGACCAGCTCGCGTTCGTGCTGCACCTCGGCGACTTCGTCTACGAGGTCGTGCAATACCCGGAGGACGTCCCCGGCGGACACCGCTACGACCGCCGGCTGCGCGACGCCGTCCGCTATCCCGGCGGCGAGAAGGTCGCCGGGTTCCGGGTGCCGGCGAGCCTCGCCGACTATCGCGCTCTCTATCGCGCCTATCTCCAGGACCCGGACCTGCAGGATGCGCGGGCGCGGCTGCCCTTCGTCCCGATGTGGGACAACCACGAGTTCTCGTGGATGGGATGGCAGTCTTTCCAGCTCTTCGAGGGCAAGTCGCGCCCGGCCCAGACGATCAAGGTGGCGGCCAATCAGGCGTGGTTCGAATATCAGCCGGCACGCGTGCGCCACGCGGGCGGGCCGTCGCTCGAGCGTTTCGATCCGCCGCAGGTGAGCAACGCGCCCATCGAGCGTTTCGACGACCAGGGCCTCGGCCAGGAACCGAACAACCTCGCCGCGATCGGCAGCCTCACGGCCTACCGCACCCTGCGCTGGGGGCGGTACCTGGAGCTCCTCATCACCGATCAGCACAGCTACCGAACCGAGGTGCCCGACAGCCGGAAAGAGGCGCAGCCTCTCCAGAGCGACGCATTTCCGGAGCTCGTTCCGCAGGAGATCATGGAGGTCCTCGACGCCGGGCGGACCTACGCGGAGGGCGCCGATGGAAGACCGCCGGAGACGATTCGGTACGGCGACGCGCAAGTGCCGAACTTCCGCAAGGACGAGGCGTCTCAAACCCTCCTCGGCGCCGAACAGAAGCCGTGGTTTCTCGACCGGCTGCGCGCCTCGCGCGCGACGTGGAAGGTGTGGGGCAACTCCCAGGGCACCCTGGACTCGCGCGCGGATCCGCAGAACCTGCCCCCCGGCCTGGTCAAGCCCTGGCCGGGCGCCGGCTACGCCTGCTTCGGCGGCGGGGGCGACTGGAGCACGGCCTACACCGAACGCGGCCAGATCTACGAGGCGGTGCGCGACGCGGGCATCACCGGGTTCGTGACCGTCTCGGGCGACCGGCACAGCTTCTGGGCGGGCCTCGCCGCGAAGTCGTTGCCGCCCGCCGCCTTCGAACCGGTCGGCGCCGCGTTCATCACCGGCTCCATCTCCGCGCCCGGTCTCGTGGAAGCCTTCGAGCATCGCTTCCCCCAGGAGCACCCGCTGCATGCCCTCTACATGGCCGAGGTCGGCGGCAAGAAGCAGCCCACGGTGAACCTGCTGATGCATCATGGCGTGCGGGCCTGCCTGGAGTACCAGCGCACCGGGGATGCCGAGAGCGCGCGCCGCGCGTCGAACCCGGACCTGGCGCCGCACCTGTCCTTCCTCGACATGGGCGGCCACGGCTACGCCACGCTGCACCTGACGGCGGATGCCGCCGAATGCGAGTTCGTGTGCATCCCGCGGCCGCTCGAACGCAGCCCGGATGCGGACGGAGGGCCGCTGCGCTATCGCGTCGTCCACCGCGTGCCGCTGTGGCGTCCGGGCGAGCGGCCCCGCCTCGAACGGCGCGTCCTCGAAGGCGATCCCGGGCTCGCGCTCTAAGCCGGTCCCAGGATTTCAGAACGACTCCCGGCGATTCGAAGCGGCTCCGAAACCTTCGGAACCACTTCGAGCCGTTCGGAGCCGGTCCGAAGATCTCGGAACGACTCTCTGCCGCTCGCAACGACTCCGAAGATTTCGGAACGGCTCCGAGAATTTCAGAACGACTTTCAGCGACTCGGAGCGACTTCGAAGCGTTCGGAACGACTCCGAGGCGTTCGGAACGACTCCGAGGCGTTCGGAGCCGATCCGAAGATTTCAGAACGACTTCCAGCAGCTCGAAGCGACTTCGAAGCCTTGGGAACGACTCGAGACGGCTCAGACCCGGTCCGACCCTTTTTCCCTACCCTTTCGCCAGCTCCCGCAGCTCCGGGCTTCCCGGATACTTTCCGAGCGCGAAGCGCAGCAGCGCCGCCGCGCTGTCCGGGTCCTTGAGAGTCCGCAAGGTCTTGACGGCTTCGGCGTACGCGCCGGGCGTGGGGCTCGCCTCCACCATCTGCCGCAGGGTCGGCCCGACCCTTCCCGGACGGCCGCTCAGGGCGTAGAGGACGGCCAGATTCGAGTAGGCGCGGACGTCCTCCGGGAAGCGTCCGATCTCATGGAGGAACGCGGCCTCCGCACCCTGCGTATCTCCGAGGTCCGCCAGGATCTTGCCGCGGATCAGCGACAGCCCGCGGATCAGGTCGGGGTCCTGCGTCTCGCGCCGGGCGTAGACGTCCGCGGCCTTGGCGGTGGTCTCCAGGGCCTCCTCATATTGCCGCCGGGCATGGAGCACCTCGGCCAGGGTGATCATCGGGCCCAGCCGCATGTTCTCGTCGTCCATGGCGAGGCGGGCTTCGCGCTCGGCTCCTTCCAGGTCCTTTTTCCGCAGGGCGATCTGGGCGAGCAGGCCGTGCGCGAACGAGGGATGGGTCGGCGCGGCCATATGGGCGTGCGAAGCGGCCTCGTCGAGCCGGCCCAGGTCGAAGTAGAGCGATGCCGCGGAAACCGCGATGGACGGCGAGCCGTTCGAGATCTTCAGCCCCTCGCGGTACGCGGCCAGGGCCTCGTCGGTCCTCCCGAGGGCCTTCAGCGAGTGGCCGAGGAACTCCCAGGCATCCACCATCTGCGGGTTGGACGCGAGCACCCGCCGGTAGGCCGCAGCGGCCTGCTCGTGCTCCTTGCGGGCGCTGTGCTGGAAGCCAGCCTTGAGATCGGCGAGCGCGCCGATGCGGCTCCTGGGGTCCGGCAGCGGACCGCTCAGGTCTCCCCCGGCCGAGCCGATGTAACCCAGAGCGATCATGGCCTGCTTCGCCTCCTCGTCCACGGCCGAGGGAGGCGCGAGCCGGCGCTCGTACCCCTGCATCTCCTGGCGCATCGCGCCGTAGACCCGGCGCTCCCGCGCGAGCACGTTACTTTTCTCTCTCGGGTCCGCGGCGAGGTCGTACAGCTCGGGGTCAGGCCCTTCGATGTAGTGATGGCGGCCGTCGGTCAGGGAGGCGAGATCGCTCCAGCCGAAGTGGAGGCGCGGATAGAACGTCTCGGAGTAGATCCGCCGCTCCGGCGCATCCGCAAGATCCAGCAGGGACATCCCCTTGAGGGCTTCCGGCAGGGGCAGGTCCAGCAGCGAGAGCACGGTGGGCACGACGTCCGTGAGCTGGGCCGGCTTGGAGATGGTCGATCCCGAGCGCTTTCCACCCGGCAGCTTCACGATCATGGGGACGTGGATCGCCTCGTTATAGAGCAGCACCCCATGCTCCTCCTCGCCATGATCGCCGAGCCCCTCGCCGTGGTCGGAGACCAGGACGATCAGGGCGTCGTCGTAGACCTCGAACCCCTCGAGCGCGCTCAGGAGATCGCCCACGATCTTGTCCGCGGCGGCGATCTCGCCGTCGTACCGGGACTTGTAGCGGGAGGCGAACGGCTCCGGCGGCGCGTAGGGGGTATGCGGCTCGTAGATGTGGAAGAAGAAGAAGAACGGCTTGTCTTTCACGGAGCGGAGCCAGTCGAGCGAGAGCTTCAGCGTCTCGCTCCCGGGCCGCTGCATGCCGCCGAGGCCGGCGTTGGTGCGGAATTCGACGCTGTCCTCGTAGAGGTCGAAGCCGGTGTCGAGCCCGCCTTTGCCTTGAAGGACATAGGCCGAGACGGCGCCGCCGGTGGCATAGCCCCGGTCCTTGAGGAGCCGGGGGAGGAACGGGAGGCGCTGCGCATCGAGCCGGTAGCCCACGTTGTCGCGCACACCATGCACCCCGGGCAGCAAGCCGGTGAGGAGCGACGAGTGCGCCGGAAAGGTGAGCGGCGTCGGGCTGTAGGCCTTCTCGAAGAGGATGCCGTCCGCGCGCAGGCGGTTGATCGCCGGGGTCGCCACGCCTCCGTAACCGTACGCCGGCAGGTGATCGGCACGGAGGGTGTCGATGGAGATGATGACGACCGGCGTGCCTTCGGGGACGGAAGGCTTGCCGGGCGCGCAGGCGGCGAGGAAGAGGGCAAAGAAAAGGAAGCGTCTCACTTCAGCCGCTCCAGCATCCCCCGCGCCTTCCGCACGTCCCCCGCGTATCGCTCGCCCGGCGCTCCGGCCACGAAGCGCTCCAGGGCGGCGCGGGCCTGCTGGGTACGGCCGAGCTCCGCGGCTTTCAGGCCGAGGTTCCAGAGGGCGTCCCAGAGGTCCGGCTTCAGGTCCACGGCGCGCTGCCAGGCGTCCAGGGCCTCTCCCGGCTGGCCGAGCTGGTAGAGGGCGACTCCGAGGTTGTTCCAGGCCAGGGGGAGGCCGGGCTTGAGATCGACCGCTTTGCGCGAGAAGTTCCGCGCCTGCATCCAGTGCCCGAGCCGCAGCTCGATCAGGCCCAGTTGCTCGAGCGCCTGGGGGTTGCCGGGGTCGTCCGCGAGCACCTTTTGGAGGACTTCGTAGGCCTCCTTCTGCCGGCCGGCTTCCGAGAGCGCCAAGGCCAGGGCGTTACGCGAGTGGGAGTCTCCCCCCTCCGCCATGGGCCGCAGTACCTCCAGGGCCTCCTCCGCCCTCCCCTGCTCGGAAAGGGTGAGCCCGAGCTGGCGCAGCAGGGTCTCGGTGGTGACCTTCTCGGCGCGGGCCTTGCGCATGACCTCCAGGGCCTCGCCGGTCTGACCGCTCTCCAGCAGTGCCTGCGCCAGGAGCGACCGACCCAGCGGCATCGAGGGACGCTCCTTCACCACCTCTCGGGCCAGACTGACCGCGTCGCCAATCCGATTCGAACCGTACAGCTCGATGATGCGCAGAATCTTCCGGTCGAGCTGGACCAGGTTCTTCGGATCGTCCTCCGGCCCGTAGCTCGACCGCGCCGGTGCAGAACCAGCCAGATACCCCAGGCTGCGCAGCCTCTGCTCGTCCCCCGCCGGAAGGGCGCCCGGCCGCGGCGGCCAGACCGACTCCTCCGGCAGCTCCGCGATCAGGGCGCGCGCCGTGGGCCTGTCCTGGTCGATCCGGTTCTGCTTCTCCCCGGGGTCTTTCGGCAGGTCGTACAGCTCGGGCAGCGGCAGCGCGATCAGCTTGCGCCCCTGGCGCAGCACCCCGCGCAACGGCGCCCAACCTCGGTTCATGTTCGTGGAGAGCGCCTCGAAATAGCTGACCGGCTCCTGCTTGCCGGGAGGCGCGAGCAGCGAGCGCCCGGGGCGGCTACCCTTTGGCGCCTGGACCCCGGCGATATCGGCGGCATCGAGCACGGTCGGAAAGATGTCCACGTGCCGGGCGGGACGGCCGTCCTTGCCGGGCTGCACGCCTGGCCCCGCGAGCAACAGCGGCACCTTGAGCGTCGCCTCGTAGGCGAAGAGGCCGTGCGTCAGCTCGCCGTGCTCCCCCAGCGACTCGCCGTGGTCCGCGGTCACCACCACCAGCGCATCCTTCGAGGATTCAAGGAGCGGCGCCAGGAATGAGTCCGCAGCCGCGACCTCGCCCAGGTAGGGCTCCTTGGCGTAGCGGGTTGCGAACGGCTCCGGCGGCGCGTACGGGGCGTGAGGGTCGTAGAGGTGGACCCAGAGGAAGCGAGGCTTGCCCTGTTGGTGCCACCATTTGAGCGCGGGGCCGACCACCTCGTCGCCGCGACGCTCGGCGAGCTCGAACTCCTGGTCGTTCGAGCCGCGGGTGGTGCGGTCGTCGTAGACCTCGAAGCCGCGGTCGAGGCCGAACTCCGAGTCCAGGGGATAGGCGCCGACGAACGCCGCGGTCGCGTAGCCCGCGCCGCGAAGGACGGTCGCGAGCGTGGGCACGTCCCCGGACAGCCGGAAGCCGCTGTTCTCCCTGACACCGTGCTGGAACGGGTAGAGCCCGGTCAGGATGTTGGTGTGGGACGGCAGCGTGACCACATTGTGGGCGTGGGCGTTGGTGAACACCCGCCCCTGCGCGGCCAGACGGTCGAGCACGGGGGTCTGGACCCGGGAGTTGCCCGCGAATCCGAGGGCGTCGGCACGCAGGGTGTCGATCGTGATGAGAAGAATGTCCGGAGGCCTGCGAGCGGGCGCCGCGGCGAGGAGAAGGACGGCCAGGACGGCGAGAGCACTTCGCTTCATGCTCGCCGGATTGTAGCGGAGGGGCGGCCCCGAAGGGCCGCCCCTGAAAACCTACCGGAACCGGAACGTGGCACCCGCGCGGAACACGCGCGGGCTCAGGGACTCGTTGACGTCAAACGTGCGGTTGCCGGCCCGGGCGTTGCGCTCGACCTGCAGGACCGTATCCTGGTTGGTAAGGTTGAAGCCGTCCAGGCTGAGGGTCAGCCGGGTCTCGCCGAAAGTGAAGTCCTTGTCGGCGTGCGCACTGAAGACGTACACGTTGTCGTTGCGGAACTCGCCGATGTCCTCCGTGAGCTGGACGTTGCGCCGGCCCACGCTGCCGCTCCTGCGCACGACCGGCGGCGAGATGTACCCCTCGCGGCCATCGAGGCTCGCCCCGAGGTTGAAGCCCCAGGGCGTCTCCGGCGCGACCTGGTAGAGGCCGTTCAGGTTGAACGACCAGCGGCTGCCCACCAGGACGTTGGACTTGTTGCTCCCCGACTGCTCGAAGTACACGTCGTCCCCATCGGCGAAGCCGAGATCGTCGGCGATCTGATCCGTCGGATCGGCGTACTTGTTGTACTCCGACCCGATCTTCCAGTTCCAATCAGCCGCGGTGATGTGGCCCCGCATCGACCAGCGGTTCGCCAGGCGCTTGTTGAGGCTCAAGGTGACGCCCATGTAGTCCATTTCCCGGTCGCCGTTGGTGTAGAACGTCCCGCCGGTGGGAGTCAGGCCATCGCGAATGTCATAGACGGGGACCGCCCGCGAAAGCTGGCCGTTCGGGAGCGTCTCCTGCGCAGTGCCGGTCTGGACCCAATCCTCGCGGGTGGCCAGGCGGACCTGCCCGGTCGCGTCGTCGCTGACGAAGGTGCGGCTCTCCGGGATGTCGTAGATGTTGCGGTAGGTCAGCGTCACGCCGCCGGCGAAATCCTTGCGGAACGAGTGCTCCAGGCCCAGCGTGACCTCGTCCGTCATCGTCGGATCGAGGTTCGGATCGTTGACGTTGGGCGGGAACCCTGCCGGGTCGTCCGGATCGATGTTGTAGGTGTAGCCGAACTGCAGCGATCCGGCCTCATTCGGGTCGAAGACCAGGTTGTTGTTGGCGTCCGCGAAGTAGAAGTAGGCGTAGGCGTAGCCAATCGGGTTGACCCGGGTGGCCAGAGGGAGCTGGCCGAGCTGCTCGGCATACTGCGAGAAGGTGCCGCGGATCAGGCTCTGGCGGTCCTCCCCCAGAGAGTAGGTGGCGCTCAGGCGGGGCACGACCGTCTCCCACTCGAAGCCGCCGGCGTCGTTGCCCGCGAAGTTGATGGGCGGCAGCAGCCCTTGCGCTTCGGGGTTGCCCGGCTCGGACTTCGCCAGGTTCTCGAGCGTCTGGTTGTCGTACCGCAGGCCGGCATTGATCGTCCAGCGGTCAAGGGTGATCGTGTCCTGGAGCCAGGCGGAGTCGTAGCTGGAGATGATGCCAACGGTCCGGTTGCGCGCGAAGCCGACCATGGCGAAGCCGGGGTCGAGCCCCTGGAACTCGCCGGCAACCACGAACTTGCCGTGCGGCCAGAGCGAGATGGAATGGTTCTCCTGCTCGCGGAAGCCGACGCCGAACTTCAGCTCATTGTTGGAGGCTCCGGCGTCGAAGAAGTAGTTCGCGTCGAAACGCGCCTGGTCGATCACGGCTTCCTGGGTGAAATCGCTGTTGGACCCGCGCAGCACGCCATCCGCATCGGTGAACATGTTCGCGTCGAGCCCGCCCTGCGGGCTCAGGGTGAAGATGCCGTCGTCCCGCGCGACCAGGCCGGTGAGGACCAGGTTCGTGGTCGGCAGCCAGGTGTCCTCGAGCTTGTAGATATCCTGCGGCGTGGTCTGGTCCGTGGTGGCCTCGGGAGCCCGGGCCGGGCCGGCGCCGCGGCCGAACTTGAGCTTGTCGTTGGTCCAGTAGTGGAGCACGCCCGAGTTGCTCTGGCCGGCCTGGAAGTTCAGCTTGGTGTTCAGGTCCTCGAGCTGCGTCTTGTCGGTCTGGCCGCCGACGACGACGTTGCTGATGTCGCTCTCGCCGTAGGAGGCCCAGATCCACAGGTGGTCCTTCCAGAGCGGACCGCCGATGTCGGCGCCGTACTCCTCCACCGAATCGATCTGGTTGCCGATCAGGCCGTCGCCGAGGTCGGACGGCTCCGACTGCCAGTCGCCGTCGGTGCGCAGGTAGCGCGCCTGGCCGCGCCACTCGTTGGTGCCGCGCTTGGTCACCTGGTTGATGGTGACGCCCGAGGTGGCCACGGTCACGTCGGCGCTGGAGACCGTGAACTGCACCTCCTCGAACGCGCCGAAGTCGAAGTAGGTGGCCGAGGCGCCGACCGCGTTCATGTCGGTCAGGACGACGCCGTCCACCGCGAACACGTTGTCGCGGCCGGTCGCGCCCGTGCCGATGAAGTTGGATTGCTGACCGCTCTCGTTGCCGCCGAGATTGAAACGGTCAACGAGGACGCCCGGCGCGAGGCTCAGAAGCGACCACGGGTCGCGGGCGGTCGGCACCTTGTCGAGCTCGACGGCCCCGACGCTGGTACCGCGGTTGACCTGGCGCTCATCGATCAGCGGGCTCTCGCCCGTGACCGTGATCACGTCCTCCACCGCGCCGCTCAAAGTGATCTCGAGCGCGGTGTTGCCGCCGATCCGGATGCCGATGTCAGGGTACTCGAGGGTCGAGAAGCCCTGCAGCTCCGCGGTCAGCTTGTACGTGCCCGGGTAGAGACCCAGGAAACGGAACTTCCCGGTCTCGTCCGTGACCTGCACCGACGGAGAGCCGGGGCCCTCCAGCGTGACGGTCACGCCCGGCAAGGGCTGACCATCGCCTCCCACCACCGTCCCGTAGAGGTCGCCGGTCTGGAGCTGGGCGGCCACCGGGCCGGTCAGCAGCAGGACGGCAACCACTACCAACAACCAACGCAAGCTCGTGAATCGCCTCATACGTTGTTTCGCCCCTTTCGGAAAGCAATCTTGTAACGATGATACCTCAGTAGGGGTTCGAGCTGATGACGCCGTTGGTGACGCTGCGCAGGTAATACCCGGTGGTCGGCCGGTTCTGCAGGTTGAACGTGCCGCCGGCCGGGACCTTCCAGATCTTGAAGTTGGAGTAGGTCAGCGGCGTGCCCGCCTGGCAGACCTCCGGCGCGTGATCGGCGAGGACAAAGTAAGCCGGGCCGTCGCCCATCACGGTCGCCAGACCGTTGCGGTCCACCACCACCGACGTGACCTCGTTGACCGCGACCGCCAGGGCATTGGGAGCCTTGCCGTCTTTGATCTGGCGGGCAAGGAAAGCCATGGTCCGCCCCATGCGGTCGCGGACGACGAAGTGGCTGTCCGTGATCGTGCGCTGCAGGTTGGCCCAGTTGAAGAAGTTGTAGGTGAACGTGATCGTCCGGTGGTACGGGTTGGCCAGAGCGTCGGCCGAAACGGCGCTGCCCGCGCAGCCGTCGTAGGTGAACTCCCCCAGGATGGCCGTGCCGGCGCTGGTGCCGCCGACGCCTCCGCCGCGCGAGTAGACGTTCTCGACCGCGGTCTCGACGAGGGTCCCCTTGAAGTACTTGACGTAATCGCACTGGTCGCCGCCGGCGAAGAAGACCACCTCGGCCTTGCTTACCGTGGCCTGGACCGCGGCCGTGTTGGAGTCGCTGGCCCTGGTAATGACCAGGGTCTCGACCGAATCGACGCCGTTCATGGCGTAGATGTAGTCGTTGTAGCCGTTGGAGCCGCTGGAGCGCAGGATGACCACGTCGACCTTGGTGGAGCAGCTCGTGCAGCCGCGCACCTGGTCGATCATCCACTGGATGGCCGCGTCGATATCGGTGCTGCCGCCGCCGAGGTCGTGGGCCGGGCCCGCCATGGAGATCACCACGTCGCCGGCATTGCCGGTCAGGTAGCGCGTGACCTTGGCCTGGGCGGGGAGCGTCAGGGCGGCAGCCAGCAGGAGCACAGACAGACTTACCTTGCGCATCTCATCTCTCCTTTGGGAAAGTGACTGAAGCATCTATCCATACCGGTGCCCCGAGGGGGCGAAAATGCGCCCCGCGGTAAGCTTGCGGGGCATGGCCCGCCTGCTCGCCCTCTGGCTGACGCTCCTCGCCGCCTTCTGGCTGACCCGGGCGTTGACCTCGGCCGTGATCTTCGGCAATGCGGACCGTAGCTACGAGGGGCTCTTCCTGCTCGTCACCGTGCCCGCCCTCCAAGCCCTGCTCGTGGCCTGGGCGACACGCCGGCCTGGCCCCTTCGCGCATGTCCTGCCCGTGCGGACCGCGCTGCGCCAGCCCGACCTGCGCGCCATCCTCCTCCTCGACGCGGCCGTGCTCGTCCTCGGCTGGTTCCTCGGCACGCTAGGAGAGGTTGGCTGGTTCAGCCTGACCCAAGGGCGGAATCTGCTCAGCACCTGGATCGCCCTCAAGGCCGGGGCTGCGGCCGTGGTCCTCTTCCTTGACTCCCGCGGAAGGAGCCCGGAGCGCCGCTGGCTCCTGAGTCTGGCGGCCGGCCTGCTAGCGCTCGCGCTGATGATCCTGTTCGACGTCCTCCGCCCCTTGCCGGCGCTGCTCCTCCCCGACCAACCCCGGCTGCTGAGCTGGCTCCTGGTCCACGGCCTTCTGGCCGCCGCGGGAGCCGGACTCGTACTCCGAATCCAGCGGCTCTTCCGCCGGAGGCACGCCACCGCCGCACTCGCCCTGGACTGGGCTCTCGGGCTCGGCCTGCTCGCGGCTCTGATCGCCGCCCTCCACCTCTCCCAACGCCCGTTCCTGACCGAGCCCTGGGGGTCCTTAGCCGCCACCTGCAACTCTTTGGCGGTGACTGGCATGCTCGCCTCTGCCCTGCTCGCCCGCAGCCAGCCGGAGAGTTTCTAAAGCAGCTCGGCGAGCTTTCCCAGCGCGCTCATCAGGTCGGGTCGCAGCTCGAGCACCGGCAGCAGCGGGTCCTCGATCTTCTGCAATCGCTTCGGCACGGTGCGCAGGTTGAGCTTGCGCACGTCGAGCTTCGAGCTCACCTCGCTCCAGGCCAGCGGAGTCGATACCGGCGCTCCGGGATGCGGGCGGACGCTATACGGCGCGGCCAGCAGCTTGCCGCGGCCGTTCTGCAAGGCGTCCACGTAGACCCTCCCCTTCCGTGCAGGGATGGACCGCATGGTCGTGGCGATCGCCGGCAGGCGATCGACGATCACCCGGGCGAGCAGCTCCGCGAGCTGGCGCACGAAGTCGTGATCGTGCTGCGCGCCCATGGGGATCAGGATGTGCAGGCCGCTGCCGCCGCTCGTCTTCACCAGCGCCGGCAGCTCGATCTCGTCGCAAAGGTCGCCGATCGCGAGCGCGATGCGCACCACGTCCCGGAACGGCGCCCCCTTGGGATCGAGGTCCAGGATGCACCAGTCCGGCCGGTCGATCGACTCCACACGGCTCGACCAGACATGGAGGGGGATCGCCCCCAGGTTGGCGAGATAGAGAAGGTCGTCTGCGCTTTTGCAGAGAAAGTACTCGCCGCCGTCCCCCGCGTTCTTCTGGAAGAACGACTTGCCGGTAATGCCGTTCGGATAGCGGTCGAGCACCAGCGGCCGGTCGCGCAGATAGCGCAGGATCCAGGGGGAGACGGTGCGGTAATACTCGATCAGGTCGCCCTTGGTATACCCCTCGTCCGGCCAGAAGACTTTGGTCAAATTGGTGAAGCGCGGCTTCTCCACGGACGGAGCGGGCACTTCTTCCTCTACCTCCCTCTCCGGAGCGTCTGAGGGACGAAGGCACTCGCCGACCTCCTTGTCCTCGCGCAGACGCAGGAATACCGGTTGACGGAGATTGCCGCCGCGGGTCCACTCCTTGTAGCGCACCTCGCAGACCAGCTCGGGCTCCACCCAGACCACATTCTTGGGACCCACCGCCCCCTCCGCAGCCGGGCTTGGCCGCCGGGCCGCCTCCAGCCGGGCGCGGATCTCCGTCTGCTCCCGACCGTCGAAGCCGCTGCCGACCGTTCCCGCGTAGACCAGTCCGCCAGCCTCGCACATAGCTAGATGGAGACAGCGGAATCCGCCCGGCCCGGGCTCGTAGCCGACGATGGCGAAATCGGCGCGGCGGTCCACCCGGATCTTCAGCCACAGGTCCGAGTAGCCGCCGCGGTAGGGCGAGTCGTCCTTCTTTGCCACGACGCCCTCGAGGCCCATGCCCTCGACCGCCGCGTAGAAGTCCTCGCCGCGCTCGGGCACCTCGTCCACGTAGCGCAGGAGCCCGGCCGTCTCCGCGGGGGGGAGCACGCGGCGCAGCACCGATTTACGATACGAGAGCGGCAGCGGACGAAGGTCGTACCCTTCGAAAGATAAAATGTCGAAAGCGAAGAGCACTGCAGTGTTGTCAATCGCAGCCCGCTGTCCGCGCCGCTGCAGACTCTGAAAGTCGGGCCGCCCCGACTCGTCGAGCACCACGGCCTCTCCATCGAGCAAAAAAGATTGGAAAGGAAGATCGCCGACGGCGCGCAGGATCTCCGGGAAGATACGAGTCGCGTCGCGGCCGCTGCGATAGGCCAGCCGGGCTCCGCCTTCGATCTTTTCGGCGAGAAGCCTGAATCCGTCATATTTCAATTCGAAGACCCAGCCTTTTTTCGTAAAAGGACGGCTGCTGATCTCTGGTTTCATAGCTTCAGCATCGAATGCCGAAACCGCGCCGCGTGGCGCTTTCAGGCGGTCCAGCTCCTTTCGAATCTCCTTCGAGAGTCTGGATGCATCGATTTTTCCAGGAACGTGCACGGACATTGCAAACCAATGGTATATTATGGCAATGACCGCTCGACCTTTCGCCTCCGGAACCATCTCATTTGGCCTCGTCACGATCCCGGTGAAGCTGTACTCGACGGGTGAGACCGCGTCGGGGATTCAGTTGAACATGCTTCATCGGAAGTGTGGTACCCGTCTCAAGCAACAGTACATCTGCCCGACCGACGACCAGGTCGTGGGACGGGATGAGATGATTAAAGGTTATGAATACGCCAAGGGGCAGTATGTCCTGTTCTCGGATGAAGAGCTCAAGGCTCTGACGCCGGAACCGACGAACGCCATCGAGATCACCGAGTTCGTCCCCTCCGAGGAGGTCGATCCGGTGTACTTCGAGAAGTCCACCTACCTCGGACCCGACAAGGGAGGCGACAAGCCCTACCGGCTGCTGTCGCAGGCCATGCGGGAGACCGGCCGCGCCGCGGTGGCGCGCTACGCCGCCCGCGGCAAGGACTACCTGGTCCTGCTCCGTCCCTACGAGGACGGCCTGATCATGCAGCAGCTCCGCTACGCGGACGAGATCCGGAGCTTCACCGAGGTCCCCGTCGCGCCGTCGGAGGTCAGGGAGCCGGAGCTGCGTCTCGCCATGCAGCTCATCGAGCAGATCGCCGCGGACGAGTTCCACCCCGAGGTCTACGAAGACAACGTGCGCAAGCGCACCCGCGCGCTGATCGAGCAGAAGGTCCAGGGTCAGGAGATCCAGGCGGCGCCGGCGGAAGCCCCGAAGGCGCAGATCATCGATCTCATGGAAGCGCTCAAGGCGAGCCTCGCGGCTGCTCAGCCCAAGGGCAAGTCGCAGGAGCCGATCCCGATCGCTTCGCGCAAGCCGCCCAAGGCCTCCCCGCGCAAGACCGCGGAAGAGGCTGCCGAGGTGGCGGAACCCAAGAAGAAATCGTCCAAGCGCTGAGAGAGGGCTGACCGGGAGTACAATGGGGGCCGATGCACCGCACCGCCTCTCTCAGCTCACCGGGCGAGACGGAACGCACCGCCAGCCCGAGCGGCTATTCGACGCGTGATGTCGCCTCGCTGCTCGGCCTCTCGGTCGCCCAAGTCCGCTCCTGTGTACGCGCCGGCTTCCTGTCTCCAGGTCAGGGGGCTCGCGGCGAGCATCGCTTCTCCTTCCAGGATCTGATCCTGCTGCGCACGGCCAAGGGTCTCCTGGCCGCGCGCGTCCCCCACCGCCGCATCCACCTGGCGCTCAAGAACCTCCGCGAACAGCTCCCCGAAGGCCGTCCTCTGACCGGCGTCCGCATCTCGGCCCAGGGCCATCACGTCGTCGTGCGCGACGGCCGCGAAATCTGGAACCCCGAGTCCGGCCAGGCTCTGCTCGACTTCGAGGTCGCCGAGCTGGCGCGGGGCGCCGCCTCGCTCCAGCGCGCGGAAAGCAAGATCGTCGAGCCCGAGGCTCCGGATGTCGCGGAGGAGTGGTACGAGCGCGGCGTCGAGATCGAGGATGACGACCCCGGCGAGGCGATCCAGGCGTATCGAAAAGCCCTGGAAGTGAATCCCGACCTGGCCGACGCCCACCTGAACCTCGGCCGTCTCCTGCACGAGACCGGCGCCGCCGCCGCGGCCGAGTCCTGCTACCGCCGCGCCCTGGCCGTGCGGCCGGACGATTCAATCGCCCTCTTCAACCTCGGGGTGGCCCTGCAGGACCTCGACCGGCCGCACGAGGCGATCGAGGTCTACGAAAAGGCTCTAGAGCTCGATCCCAAGCTCGCCGACGCCCACTTCAACCTGGCGGGCATCTTCGAGAAGCTGGGCCGGAACAAGTCTGTCATCCGGCACCTCAAGTACTACAAGAAGCTGATCGGGTAGGGCGGCCCCCCAGGGCCGCCCCGGTCAAGTCGCGCTCACAGCGACAACAGGAACGTGATCAGGTCCTGCTGCTGCGTGCTGCTCAAGCTGTTGAAGCTGTCTCTGGTTCCGGCCGCTTCAAAGCCATGGCTCTGGATCGCGTCCTGCAGAGTCGGCGCCGCGCCGTCGTGCAGGAAAACCTGATGTGTGCGCAAGCCCCACAGAGGAGCCGTGCGCACCTTGTTCCTGGAATTCTGGGGGCCGTTCTGCACGATGCCGTCGCCCGTCCCGATCTTATGGAGGAGGAAGTCGCTGTAGGGATAGATCCTCTTGCGGCCCAAAGCGGGGGGGACCGGTTCGCCATTGGCCATCAGGGTGCCGGGGGCGGCTGTGACGAACGAAGGGTGGTGGCAGGTGTCGCAGCCGATGGACGTGAACAAGTTCGCCCCCCTCCGTGCCGCGGTCGTGTCCGCCAACTGCAGGTCGCGGGGAGGAGCCTTGGTCGCCCGCATGAAGCGGGCAAAGACCTCGATGTCCTGCCGGTCCTCGGGATCGACCTGGCCGGGATTGGCCTCTGTGTCTTCGCATTGGTGCGTGAAGTCATGACGGTTCGGCGAAAGCTGGTTCGAGATTCCCATCTCGTTCAGATATGCGTCCGAAGCGAACGAGAGCAGGCTGACGTGCTGATCCTTCCAGCCGAACCGTCCGATTCCCGACCCTCCCTCCAGAGCCGGCACGATGATGCGCTGCCCTCGCATCGTGTCCGGCTGAGACAATCGAACGGCATTGAGGGTGTCGTCGCTGATGGCCTCGACGAACCCTGCTCCGAGGAGGTTCGTCGAGATGCGCAGCGTCCTGATGTTGTCGATCGGCAGGAGCACCGACTCGGCATCGGGGCAGGTCGCCTTCAAATTGATGAGAGACCTTTCGGGGATCGGCTCCAGGCCGTGATTGACGTAGGCGGTCGCGGGGACGAAGTCGCCATTGGCATCCAGATGCCCTGCTCTGAGCTCGGTGGTCGTGCTGACGCCGCCCGTCACCGGCATGGAATGGCATCCATCGCAGGATTTGCCATTGAACATGGGCCCCAGCCCTCCCGGTATGTCCTCGTTCGCCTTGAAGGCCGCTCGATCCTCGTCGTGAACCGTCTGGCTCACCAACCCGTTCGTCTGATTGTCGAAGCCGGTGGGCGCGTCCGGCACATCCGAGGGGAACGACTCCTGACCTTCGACGGCTCGGGGGCTACCGAGCGGCAGGACGGCGACCATCAGGGAGAGCAGAACGACCAGGAACTTGAACGATCTCATGCACCTTCCTCCATGAAGTGGACTCATTGCGCGTAGGCGGTCGCTGACCGCCAGAAAGACCTGGAGGTGATGAAGCGCGGGCGACAACAGCTCGCCACTAATTAATCAGGTGCCCTTCGAGAGGAAACCGGGACTACTTGCATGAATGTGAGCGGGCGGGACGACGCGGTGGAGCCCGGCGGCCTCAGGCGCGCCGGGCGCCGAGCATCCGGGCCGGCAGGAAGAGGATCGCCTTGAGGGTCTCGAAGACCGCCTCCAGGGTGAAGCCCAGGAGCCGGAACGGCAGGGCGACGAGCCACACCAGCGGATAGAGAACGAGCGCCAGCAGCGCCAACGGCCAGCAGAGCACGAAGAGGATCAACCACGCCAGGAACGTCCACATCGGGAAAGCCCTCCTGCTCCAGACTACGCCTCTGCCGCTCGTGGAGTTTCACTCCCCTTCGGGTGACGTGAAGCGGCTGACTTCAGGGCTGGCTCCGGGGCGAAGCGAGAATGTTGAAAGCGTCCGGTAGTCTCTTGTGGTAGCACAAGAAGCAGCGACGACGCATGCAGCGCCGGCCACCAGGAGGGCGATCCAGATGCCTTGCTCGGTAGCACTTGGCGGACCCTGCAGCTCTGCCAGGGCTCTATAGCTTCCCGTCCTCCTGGCAACTACGCGAAGATACCAATAAAGAACCAGACCCATGTAGGAGAGGGCGACGGCAAGCGCTGGTGCCTTGGCGAGAAAGGACATCATCAGCGCCGGCAGCTCCAAGCCACATTCTCGCTTAACCTTCGTTGAAACATAGACTTAGCAAGCCTACGCCCGGCGTTGGACGCTGTCAATCAAGTCCCCGAGCGACTCGGGGCTCCACCCGAGCGACTCGGGGAGAGGATTTAGTGACTCGGGGAGAGCCCCGAGCGACTCGGGGAAAGGATTTAGTGACTCGGGGAGAGCCCCGAGTCACTCGGGGAAAGGATTTAGTGACTCGGGGAAAGCCCCGAGCGACTCGGGGAGAGGATTCAGTGACTCGAGGTACCCTCAAAGAGTGTGTAAAAGGAGAAGGCGGTGTAGCCTCCCTGTGAGCCAAACTTCCGGGTATGGAGACCGGAATCAGGGAGGAACACCGCCATGGAGAAGAGAATCACCGA
>JAXDKG010000036.1:0-157287 GCA_034667225.1 Acidobacteriota bacterium | reverse complement strand
TGGTCAGCAAGAAAGAAGTCGCGGAAGTCAATCTCCGCCGAGACAGCTTTCATGGTGAATGGAACTACACAATCTTCCCCAGGGAAGAACGTGCAACTGAGGCACTTATTCCGTGACGCGTCCTAAGGAGCTTCGGATGGATCTAAGGATCTTAGATCGGATCTAAGAGGCTTCGCGGCGGATTTAAGAGGTTTTGGGCCGATCTAAGAAGCTTAGATCCGACCTAAGGGGCTTAGATCCGATCTAAGCCCCTTAAATCCGTCCCAAGAAATTTTGGCCCGCTCCAAGGAGCTTGGACCCGGTCCAGGCGGCAAAGATCGGCCCAAAACTCTTCAAGCCGCCTTGACCGCGCTCCCCTGAGCCTGCTGGAGCAGCTTCTTCTTACGGTTCGCGCGGAGCAGCCAAACCATGCCTCCCACGGCCAGAACCAGGAGCGCGATCCCCAACAGCGGCCGGACGAAGAACCAGGCGATGGCGATCGTGATGGACGAAAGCGCCGCGCCGATCACCAGCGCAAACAAGCCTACGCCAACTCCAAGGAGACTGCCGATGAAGGGAACCACGTCGCCCAGGACGGAGAGCGGCCGGAACACCAGGAACAATCCCAGAACCATGGCAAGGAAGCCGCCGCCGCGGAGGATCCACGTCATCACCGTGTTCGCCGACTGCGCCGTCTGGAACATCTCGGCGGAGGTGTGAGTCCCCTCCTCGACCAGCAGGACCGTATCGCCCGCCTCGGCCGCGTACGGCGCGAACGAGCTCCCGGTCTGCACCGCCACCACGCTCGCCTGCGCCGGATTCACCACCTGGAACGAGATCCGGACATCTCCGACCGCGGGCGCCGCGGGGTTGGTCCCTATGTAGAAGGCGCCCTTGTCCACCGTGGCCTCCATGCCCT
Organism: Acidobacteriota bacterium; assembly: GCA_034667225.1. Classification (GTDB taxonomy): domain Bacteria; phylum Acidobacteriota; class Thermoanaerobaculia; order Multivoradales; family UBA5704; genus DATMER01. The sequence goes on along the minus strand of JAXDKG010000036.1, from coordinate 156,389 downwards.
CGGGCAGCGAATCGGCCGCCGCGGCACCCACAGGCAGATCCTTGGCCTCGTCGAGTTGGCCCAACTGCTCCTCGCTCAGGGTGAAGGCGCCGAGGCGCACTGGATCGGCCACGAACGTCTCGGACGGTAGCGGGAAATCGCCGGGGTTCACGTGTCCCTCCGTCACCTGGAAGGAGGACGAGTCCACCGGGCTCGATGCCCAGTCCTTCTTGTACTCGTAGGTGGTGACGGTCTCCTCCCCGCCTCCGAGCTTCTTGCGGGTCTCGGACTTCTCCTCCTCGATCCACTGGTACATCGATACGTTGCGCACCAGCTTGACGGCAGTCGCCTGGACGCCGAGGTCCCCGTCCACTACGGGGCCATCGGTGGAGATGGGCCCTGTGACGTGGACGAGCTTGCCCTCATTGCCTGGCGAAACCACGTCGGAGGAGATGGATACGACGGCTCCGGATCCCTCCTCCAGGCTGCGGGCGGTCTTGATCGCCCGTCCCTCGTTCCAGAACAGGATGGGGAATGCGGCAACGAACAGGATCAAGCCCACCAGCACGCTCTTGATCGACTCGGCCAGGCGGGAGAACCACGACTTGCTGGTCGTCACAGTGAAGCGGTCAGACATGATGGCTCCAATGGCGCGCATAGGCGCCGGGAGAAACAGCTGTTTCACGACGATGAGGCCCTCACGTTACCCCCGTCTGCCCGAATCGTCAACGCTCGCCGCCGATCACGGGTACAATCACCGCATGAAAGTCCTTACGGCCAAAGTCGTGGACGGGAGACTGGACGTCCCGGTGGGAAGCTTCCAGGAAGGCGATACGGTCACCCTGCTCGTGCCCGAAGCCGAAGGGGGTTTCCGGCTCTCGCCGGAAGACCAGGAGCTCCTCCTCGAATCGATCGCTCAGGCCGACCGCGGCGAAGTCGTCGACGGCTGGCAACTCCTCAAAGAACTCCAGAACTGAGCCTTGCGCCTGCGGGTCGGCTGACCGGCCCGCCTCCGGTATAGGATTCCCCCTGTTTCGACGGCGGGGCCATCCCGCCGCTCTGCGGAGGGGAACTTCATGAAGACACTCAAGAGCTATATCTGCGGACGCTGGCACGAGGCCTCCTCGGGCTTTGCAACGCTGGTGAATCCGTCGACCGAGGAGGAGATCGCCCGCGCCTCCAGCCAGGGGATCGACTTCGGCGAAGTCCTCGCCTACGCGCGGGAAAAGGGCGGCCCTGCGCTACGGGGGATGACCTTCGCCCAGCGCTCCGGCCTGCTCAAGGAGATGTCGCGGGTCCTGCGCGACCATCGGGACGAGCTCCTCGACCTCTCCCGCCAGAACAACGGTTCGACCGCCCCGGACGGCTCCTTCGACCTCGACGGCGCCACCGGCACGCTCGCCTTCTACTCGTCCGTGGGCAAGCGCCTCGGCGACCGCACCTTCCTGACCGAGGGCGAAGGCGTCCAGCTCGCCAAGACCGAGGCGTTCTGGGGGCAGCACATCCTGGTCCCCCGCCAGGGAGTCGCGGTGCACATCAACGCCTTCAACTTCCCGGCCTGGGGCTTCGCCGAGAAAGCCGCCTGCGCGTTGCTCGCCGGCATGCCCGTGATCACCAAGCCGGCGACGGCCACCGCGCTCACCACCGAGCGCTGCATCGAGCTGATCGTCGAGGCGAACATCCTCCCCGAAGGAGCGCTCCAGCTCATCGTCGGCAACACGGGCGACCTCCTGGACCGCCTCGGACCGCAGGACGTCCTCGCCTTCACCGGCTCGGCGGACACGGCCAAGATGCTCCGCTCCAAGGACAACCTGCTCGCCTCCTGCACCCGGGTCAACGTCGAGGCCGACAGCCTGAACGCCGCCGTGCTCGGCCCGGACGTTGCCGCCGGCTCGCCTACCTTCGACCTCTTCGTCAAGGAAGTGACCCGGGAGATGACCCAGAAGGCCGGCCAGAAGTGCACGGCCGTGCGCCGCATCCTCGTTCCCCAGGATCGGATGGACGAGGTCCAGGGCGCCCTGATCTCCCGGCTGGAGAAGGTCGTGACCGGCGACCCCGCGGACCCCGCGGTGCGCATGGGCCCGCTCGCCACCGCGAACCAGCTCGAAGACGCGCTCCGCGGCCTTGCCGAGTTGGAGCAGGGAGCGCGAATCGTTCATGGAGGAGCGAAACGGATCGACGGCGTAGGCGCGCCCGAGGGGAAGGGCTTCTTCCTGGCGCCCACCCTGCTGCGCAGCGACGACGCGCGCAACGCCGGCCCGGTCCACGACCGAGAGGTCTTCGGCCCGGTCGCCACGCTCCTCCCCTATGCCACTTCCGCCGCGGAGGCCGCCGATATCATGGCCATGGGCGGCGGCACGTTGGTGACCTCGGTCTACAGCGACGACGCGGGCTGGATTGGCGAATTTCTCGCCCGGGGCGCGAGCTCGACAGGCCGTGTCTATGTCGGCTCCCTGTCGAGCGCGGGCGAGACCCCCGGCTCGGGAGCCGCCCTGCCACAGACGCTCCACGGTGGTCCTGGCCGAGCAGGCGGAGGCGAGGAGCTGGGCGGACTGGTGGGGCTGAGGCTTTACCTGCAGCGGCTGGCGATCCAGGGCAGCAAGTCTCTGGTGGACGAGCTGGCGGGGGTCGCATCATGAGCGATCAGATCCTGCGCGATCATCTGCTGGAGCTGCTGCGCGGCGGCAGCGCCCACCTCGGCCTCGATGAAGCGATCAAGGGGCTTCCCGCGGACCTCCGCGGGAAAAAGCATCAAGAGCTGCCGCACACCGCCTGGCAGCTCCTGGAACACCTGCGCATCGCCCAATGGGACATCCTGGACTTCAGCCGCAACCCCGATTACGCCCACATCAAGTGGCCCGACGACTACTGGCCGAAGACCGCCGCCCCGCCTGACGATGCCGCCTGGGACCGGAGCGTCGAGCAGCTCCGCCAGGACTTGAAGGCCATGCAGGACCTCGTGGCTGATCCCAAGACCGACCTCTACGCGAAGATCCCCTCGGGCAAAGGGCAGACGATCCTCCGCGAAGCGCTGCTGGTCGCGGACCACAACGCCTATCACGTCGGGCAGATCGTCTCCCTACGGCAGGCGCTGGGGGCTTGGCAGCCAGCGGCACTGCCTTAATTCGCCTCATGCCATGGTACTCTAGTGATTGCTACCGACAGGAGTACCCCATGCCTTTACGCAAGACCGCGATCGCAATCCCCGACGACCTCCTTTCGGCCGTTGATCGCGCTGCGCAATCTCGCGGCGAATCGAGGAATCGATTCGTTACCCGTGTGCTCCAAGAAGCCGTTCATGCTCGCCGCGATGCGGAGGTCACCAAACGCTTGAACGAGCTTTTCGCCGACGGCGGACTCGCCGAAGAACAAGCTCGAGTGGCGAGCGCGTTGGATGTGGTCGGGACCGACTGGAGCGACGAGCGCTGGTGATCCGCCAAGGCGAAGTGTACTGGCTACACTTCGGTACGCCTGAAGGCTCTGAGCCAGCAGGGCGCCGCCCAGCGCTGGTAGTACAGCACGACAGGTTCAATCGGAGCGCAATCTCCACAACTGTCGTCGCAGCAGTGACATCCAATCTTCGTCTGGCGGCCATGCCGGGGAACGTTCGCCTCCGTCGCGGCGAGGCAGGGCTCTTGCTCCCAAGCGTCGTCAACATCTCGCAGCTTCGCACTGTCGACCGCAGCCGACTCGGTGAACGGGTCGGGATCCTCGGGCCTGTCAGGTTGCGCGAAGTTATCAGGGGGCTCGCACTCCTGTTCGGAACCGATGACGTATCCGAAGCAGAGATCTGATTCCGAGCGGGACGCCGGAGGTCCCAGACGCCCCGCACGGAACCCTCATTGTCTACCCGGCCTGAAGCCGCTTCAGGAGCTGCACCTGTCCCGCGTGATAGATCGCGTGGCAGGTGATGCCGAGCACGAGGTTGAAGCGCTCCGTGTCCGGCTGCGCGTCGGCGACGACCGCGGCCAGCCGGCTCTGCTGCTCCTCCACCACGGCCTGGATCTCGGGCCAGGAGAGGCCAGCCGGATCGAACCAGTCTTCCCCTTCCAGCACGAACGGCTCCGGGGGCGTGCCCGAAAGCTGTCCGCGCACGGAGCGCACGTAGAAGGCGTGGTGGAGCGCGATCTCCGCGATGTTGTGGCGCCCGGGCGCCGGCCGCCAGAACGCGAGATCCGGCCCGACGTCGGCGAGCGCGGCCTTCAGATCGGGGCCGTGCCAGGCTCCCGGTCCATACCCCTCTTCGAGTACCCGTGACAGCTCCGTCTTCTCTATCGTGGTCGTGGTCATGATGACCTCCTTTCTTTCGGAGGCCATCCTAGAGAAGCGCGGCGAGCCGGTCTTGGAGAATCTTGCGGTCTCCCTTCGCCGTCTGCCGGAAAGCCCGGGGCGAGACTCCGGCCGCCCGATGGAACGTGCGCACGAAGTTGGAGAGATCGCCGAACCCGACCTCGAAGGCGATGTCGGTGATCGAGCGGGCATCGTCGGCCAGCAGGCGCGCCGCGCGGCGCAGCCGGGAGCGGATCAGGTACTGGTGGGGAGTCACGCCGAGCACGGAGGAGAAGAGCCGCAGGAAGTGGAACGGGCTGAGCCCGGCCTCGGCTGCCGCGCTCTCGAGATCGACAGGCTCGTGCGAGCTCGCATCGATCCAGAGGGCCGCTTCGACCGCGCGTCTGCGGTCGCGGGCCGCGGCCTCCGGCCTCCCCCGTTGCCGCTCGGAGACGAGGTCCACGAAGCGGGCCGCAAACAGGAGACCCACCTCGTCGAGACCGACGTCGCTCGCGCCCTCCGCAGCCGACTGGGCGAGCTCGCCGAGCACCATCAGCTCGGAGAGAGGCGGCACGCCGCCGGTACGCCACACCTCGGCTCGCCCGCCGATCGTCTCGACCAGCTCCGGCGCGAAGAAGAAGGACAGACATTCGTCGCCATGGGCATGGTCATGCGTGCACATGTACTCGTCGCCCGGATGGCCGACCAGGAGCGACCCGGCCACCAGCTCAGTCAACTCGCCCCGCGAGCGATACCCGAAGCTGCCCTTGCGCACGTAGGAGACGGAAAAGCCGTCGTGCTGCTCCACGAACGGCTTGTCGGCCGGCCCCATCTCGCACCGGTGGTCGATCACGGAGAGCGACTCGCTCCGCAGCAGCGTCGTGGCAGCCATCGCCCACCGAGTCTACCTCTTCCGGTTGAGTGAAACGCTTTACTTTCAAGGTACACACTCCTCAGAATGATGCCCTCAGCCCGTTGGCATCTTCGAGGAGGATCGATGTCCCAGACCCGTGCCTTGCCCAGGCTTTGCCTTCTTGTCACACTTGCAGTGCTCACTACAGCAGGAGGCCCGCTGACGGCGGCCGAGACGAGTGCCCCCTGGGAAGCGGGGGCGTTCGTCGCCGATCCTGCCGAGGTGATCCGGGCGGCCTCCGCGGTCGAGGCCGGCAGCGAGGAGAGCGGGGTGATCGTCCTCTTCTCCGAGACCCGCTACAGCTATGACGAACAAGGCCGGGCGACCCGCGTGGGGAGGCTGGTCTACCGCATCCTGAGCTCGAGTGCGGACTCGGACTGGTCGGAGGTCTCCCAGCACTGGTCCCCCTGGTATCAGGAGCGCCCTGTGCTGAAGGCACGGGTCGTGACGCCGGACGGCGCGGCCCATCTCCTGGATCCGGCGACGATCGCCGAGTCTGCCACCTCGCGGGAGCCGGAGATGTTCGAGGACAGTCGTATCCTGCGCGCCCCTCTGCCCGCGATCGGCCCCGGAGCCGTGGTCGAGACCGAGGTGACGAGCCACGACACCGCTCCTTTCTTCGACCCCGGAACCGTAGAGACGCTGCTGATGCGCCTCTGGGTCCCGGTCCGGCATGTGCGCGCGATCGTGGAGGCCCCGGCCGCGCTCCCCCTTCGCCACGTCGTCCGGCAGCTCCCCGAGGGCGGGGTCCGGGAGGAGGTCGAGGACGGCCGGCGGCGTCTTACCTTCGAGTTCCGGGACCTCTCCCCGTTCGACGACTTCGAGATCGGGATGCCCTCCGAGGCCTTTGTTTCCTACGTGGGGTTCTCGACCGCTCCCTCCTGGTCCGCGGTGGCCCAGCGCTACTCGGAGATCGTGGAGGAAACGGTCCGCAAGGCCGAAGCTGATCCGGCAGGGAGTAACGCGCTCCGGGCCTTCCTGCGCTCGGCGGACGTGCCGGCGAAGACGCAGCGCGAGACTCTCGACCGCATTCTCGCCCGGCTGGGAACCGAGGTCCGTTACACCGGCGTCGAGCTGGGAGCGGGCTCGATCATCCCCCGGCCGCCGACCGAGACCCTGCGCCGCAAGTTCGGAGACTGCAAGGACAAGGCGGTGCTCCTGACCGCCCTGCTCCGCAAGCTGGGAATCCCCGCTCATGTTGCGCTGCTCAGGGCCGGCGAGGGCTACCCCGACGTGGAGGAGCCGCTCCCCGGGATGGGCGCGTTCAACCATGTGATCGTGTTCGTCCCCGGCGAGCCGGCGATATGGATCGATCCGACCGACCGCTACGCGCGTGCCGGCGAGCTGCCGGCGGGAGACCAGGGGAGGCTCGCCCTGATCGCAGGCCCCGCGACCCAGGGCCTCGTGCGTACTCCCGAGGCCACGGCCGCGGACAACCATGAGGTCGAGATCCGCGAGATCTTCCTCGCCGACCTGGGGCGGGCCCGCGTTGTCGAGACCACCGAGTTTCGGGGTGCGGCCGAGCGCGCCCTCCGCGCCTCCTACGCCGCCCAGGATGCGAAGAGCCTGCGCGAGTCGCTCACCAATTACGTGAGCTCCGTCTACATGACCGACAAGATCGGGAAGATCGACCATTCCGATCCGGTCGACCTCTCGGGCCCGTTCCGCCTACGGCTGGAGGTGGAGGACTCGCAGCGCGGCTTCACCGACATGGAAGCCGCCACCGTCGCGCTCTTCCCAGGCGCGGCCCTGGGACGGCTGCCGGAAGAGCTCCGGACCGAGCCGGACGAGAAGAAGCCGCGCAAGGCCGCGTACAACCTGACCCGTCCGTTCAGCGCGGAAATCCGCTATCGCATCGTGCCGCCGGCCGGCTTCCAGCCGCAGCCCCTTCCTCCTGGAAGAGTCCGGCAGCTCGGCCCGGCCACGCTCTCCGAAGACTACGCGGCGGCGGACGACGGCATCGTCACGGCCACCATGCGCTTCTCCATCGACAAGCGCCGCCTCAGCGCCGAGGAGTTCGAGGCCGTGGGCAAATCGGCGAGCGAGGCCTGGGGGGAGGACGCCGTGCTCCTCTACTTCAAGCACGCGGGGGAGGCCCACCTCGCCGCCGGCCGGGTGCGCGAGGCGCTCGACGAGCTGGGGCAGCTCGCCGCCCAGTCCCCGAAGAAAGCGCTCCCCCGCCTACGCATCGCCCGGGCGTTGCTCGCCGGCGGCATGGGTGAACCGGCGCGCGAGGAGGCGAAGCGCGCCGTGGAGCTCGAACCGTCCTTCGCGCAGGCCTGGCAAGACCTCGGCTGGATCCTCGTGCACGATCCGGTGGGGCGCCTCTTCGGCAAGGGCTTCGACCGCGTCGAGGCCCTTGCGGCCTACCGCAAGGCCAAGGAGCTCGACCCGAAAGATCTGGAAACCCGCCGCAACCTCGCCATCCTCCTGGAGTACGACGGTCAGGGCAGGAGGTACAGCCCGGGCTCGGACCTCGCGGCGGCGATCGACGAATACCGGGCGCTGCGGGCCGATCTCGACGAGAAGGCGATGGACGACAACCTCGTCATCGCCCTCATGCATGCCGAGCGCTTCGCCGAGATGAAGGAGCTCCTGGCGGAGCTCGAAACAACCGACATCCGCTCGGCCTTGCGCCTGGTCGCCGTGGCCGCCACTGAAGGTACCGAGGCCGCGATGCGCGAGGCCGAGCGCAAGATCCCCAATCTGGAGACACGCCGGAAAGCGCTCGAGCAAGCGGCAGGGAACCTGACGCAGGCGCGCCTCTACACGGAAGCGGCAGCGCTGATGGAGAAGGCCGGCAAACAAGCCCCAAACGCCGCCGAGACCCTGGCGCAGGTGGAGCTGCTGCGCAAGACCCGCCGCCACGAGGAGGTGATCCTCTCACCCGGCGAGCCGGCCAGCGTGATCAAGCGGTTCTTCCTCCTCCTGGGCTCCGGGAATCCCGATCTACAGACCTTCATGGCATTCTTCAGCCGTGGCCTCGTCGAGGAGGTCGGCTCGGACGAGAAGGCCCGCCGCAATCTCCAGGATCTTCTGACTGAGCTCGACGGCTTCATGAACGACGGCCAGACCCAGACCGACGTGATTCTCGACATCGGGCTGGCCGCTCTCCGGCAGACCGTTACGGGTGGCGATGCCGCGGGCTACCGGATCGCCCTGATGACGGCGTTCACCGGCCAGGAGATGGCCTACTACGTCGTCCGGGAGGATGGCGAATACAAGATCGCGGGCTTTCGCGGAGCGGCCTATTCGCTCGGCCTGGAAGCCTTGCGCCGCCTGGAGCGGGGCGACCTGCCGGGTGCCCGGCAGTGGCTGGACTGGGCTCGGGAGGATGTGCAGGGCTCCGGCGGGGACGACCCGCTCTCCTCCTCCCCGTTCGTGACCCTCTGGACCCGCGGCGCTGATCCAACGGCCGACGAAGCGCGCTGCGCCGCGGCGAGCCTGCTTGCAGGGAGCGATGGATCCGGGAAGATCGTGCCTCTCCTACTCTCCTGCCGGAACGCAGCCCCGGAAGGCGCGCGGCGGACGGCGATCGACCTGGCTCTCGCCTTCTCCTACCGGGCCTTGAAGCGCTACGCCGAAATGGCCGAAACGGCACAGCGCCTCGCCGACGCGGCCCCCGCTTCCGAGCGCGCCTATGTCCTCCTCAGCACGGCGTTCATGAGTCTCGAACGCTGGGATGAGGTGCGCCGGCTCGCAGAGCAGCGGCTGGCGACCACCGCGGACGACCCCGTGGCCATACAGTCCCTCTACCAATCAGCCGAGAAGCGGGGCGACCTCGAAGAGGCTGAGAAACATCTCCAGAGGCTCGTGGATGCCGGCAAGGCCACTGACGCCACCTTCAACAACCTGGCCTGGCTCTCCCTGTTCCGCGGCAAGGTGGACGAACGGGCCGTCGAGAAGGCACAGCGGGGCGCGATGCTCGACGAGTACAAGGACTCTTCCTCCCTCCATACCCTGGCCTCGCTCTACGCCGAGCTGGGCAAGACCACGGAGGCGTACCAGGTGATCCTCCAGGCGCTGGAGGCCGGGGACGGAGCTCCCGACTCTCATGACTGGTATGTCTTCGGCCGCCTCGCCGAGCATTACGGTCTGCCGGAGGCGGCCCGGCGCTATTACGAGCGGGTCACGGCGCCGGAGCCGGAAGCGTCGGAGTCCATCTCCACCTACCGGCTGGCCCGGCAGCGGCTCGCCGCTCTGGGCCCGGAAGCCAAGGAGACGAAGCGGGCTCGGCGCAGGTGACCGCCTCACCGCGTCGAGCACGTCCGAGAACAGGGTGACGAGGTGCTGAAGGCGTTCCGAGTGGCGTGAAAGCCTGTCTTCTGCGTATCCTTCGAAGAGGGGCACACTCCAGGAGGATTGCAACGTTGTACACCTTCAAACCAAAACAGAAGCCGGACGCACGAACCCGCAACACTGCCAAGTCCGGCCCGGCCCTGTCTGAGCCCCACGGTCCCGAGGCCGCCCTCCTTCATCTCCAGCGTTCCGTGGGGAACCAGGCGGTTGGCCGGCTCCTCCAGACGAAGCTGACGGTCGGCGCGCCGGGAGACCGGTACGAGCAGGAGGCCGATCGCGCCGCGGAGCAGGTTACAAATGGGGCGGAGACCCAGGTGCAGCGCTCGTCGCCGGCGATCCAGCCCCTGGCCTCGGATGCTCAGGGGGCGGAACCGGCCGAGCCGGGTCTGGAATCCCAGCTCGAAGCCCGGCGCGGCCAGGGCAATCCGCTTCCGTCGCCTATCCGCGCGGAGATGGAGGGTGCCTTCGACGCCGACTTCGGCGCCGTGCGCCTGCACGCGGACGGCGAAGCCGCGCAGATGAGCCGCGGCATCCATGCCGAAGCTTTCACCTACGGCAGCGACATCTACCTGGGCCAGGGAGGTCTCGACACAAGCAGCCAGGGGCGCCGCCTCCTCGCTCACGAGCTGACCCACACGATCCAGCAGGGAGCCGTCCAGGGCGGAGGAGCGGGCAGGATGGTGAGCCGGAGGATGATCCAGCGCTCCTGCCACACCGTCCAGGCAAACGAGACGCTTTTCGCCATCGCCAAGAAGTACGGCGTCACCGTCGAAGAGCTGCGCAAAGCCAACGGTATGGACAAGAAAGATTCCCTGGCTCTCGGAAAGGTTTTGACCGTTCCCGACGGCAAGGCCTGCGTTACCGCGCCAGCGGTCCCCGCAACGCCAGCGGCCGCAACTCCAGCCGCGGCTCCGGCCGCCACGCCGGCCGCCCCCGAGCTGGAGGCCGGGCACGAGGCGGGCAAGGACTACTCCAGCGGCACCCTGCGCGAGCGGGCCACGCTGCACGAGTCAGACAAGAAGAAGACCAAGAAGTCCGCCAAAAAGGAGATGTTCTTCGAGAAGGGAGATACGGTCTCCCTGATCTCGTCCGACAAGGACTGGGTCGAGGTCAAAGGCACGGCGTTCGTCCTCGACAAGAAAACGTCGACCAGCGTCGGCGAGCAGAGCGGCTGGATCCCGCGCAGCGCGACCACGATGACCCTGGGCGATTACAAGGACCTGAAGATCGAGGACCTCACGGGCACCTATGGCGGGCTGAGCTCGGGCGGTCTCGACAAGGCGGACGTCAACAACGTCATCCTGCACCGGACGGGAGGCTCGACCGGCGCGAGCGCACTGAGCGGCTACGCAAGCCGGATCAAGGCCGGCTCGAGCATCGGCGCGCAATACCTGATCGATGAGAGCGGCAACATCAAGCTGGTGGTCCCCGTCAACCGGGAGGTGAGCCACGTCGGCAAGCAGAAGCCGGGCTTCGCGACGGCCAGCAGCGCCCATGCGGTCGGCATCGAGCACGTGGGGACGGCCAGCGAGTTGGACGTGCCGTCGAGCACCAAGGACGCCACCACGCTGGCCGCGAACCGCACAGCCATCACAGCCATGTCGCTCACTCCCGAGTTGAAGGCGCGCGTGCTCGCCCTGTCCGACAAGGCCCTCTTCCAGCTCGCAAGGGACAACCGCCTCGACGGCGATCCCACCAAGTGGCAGATCTACGGCGACATCAACGCCGCGCAGAAGCGCTCCTCGTTCCTGCTCGCGAACCAGCTGATGACCGACTTCGGATTGGCGGAAGCGGATCTCCTGCCTCATGAGACCGCCTCGTGGAAGACGATCGGCGAGGGCGAGAATATCAAGGAGGTCCTCTCCGCCAGGATCGCCTATCCCGGCCTCGTCACCCAGTTGGAAGCCGCGATCAATGGCGACGCTACGCTCAAGAGCAACGCCGATCTCGTCAAGATCCTGGACGCCGAGAAGGCGACGGTCGCCGCCCTGGCCCTGGACGCCACGGAGTCCGAGAACAAGGACCTGGCGGCGGAGACGGCGGCCAAAAAGCCCGGGGTCGCTTCGGCCCGCGAGGATCTGCGCGTGAAGTTCTATGACAAGCTCTGGGATCGTCACGCCCAGATCAAGGACCTGGTGAGCTTCCTCAAGACCAGCGGGTCCGCCAACCCCACCGAGCTCGCGAAAAAGATCGCGGCCTGGAAGAGCTAGCGCCAGCCGGTCCGCAGATGGCAACCCACCAAGCGGAAGCGGGCGGTGTGGGGCGGACCCTCCCACCCCCGCCACGTCTCCTGGACGACCACCGCGATCCGTTCCTCGAACGGGCTCGCGAAGTAGCCCGGGGACGAGACCTTGAGCGGCCCAGGCTCCAGTTGCCCGCTCTTGAAGATCGTCTTGGCCCCCTGAGGCGATCTCATCTCGATCTCGTAGGCCGAGATGTAGGGGAAGCCAAACGGGTTCTCCGTCACCATGCTGGTATGGAAGGCGGCTTCCAGGCGGGAAGAGAGCGGCTGTAGGACTGCGTCGCTCCTGACGATGCCGAAGGAACGCAGGCGGGCCTCGAAATCCTTGCTATTCGCCCCCCAGACCTCGGCCATGCTCGACATCTCCCCCGGTTTCGTCAGGTCTCCGGAATCGTATTTGTACTCCCAAAGCACCTTGTCGCTCACCAGATCCTGGACGACCAGGCGGAAGAAATAACAGCCGCAGGCTTCGTCGGGCGGCTCGTACACGTAGGCGAGCTTGCCGTCCCGCGACCATCCCAGCGGGAAGAGCCGGCCGGGGATCAGCGTGGCGTTCGGCCGCTCGTACTCGGTAAGCCCGGGGATCACGAGCTGCTTCGGAGGCCCGGCGGCAGCCGGCGACTCCGGGGCAGCGCATCCGAGCAAAACGGCCATCAAGGCCAGGACGATGCGCATCACCGCCCCATCCCGGGGATCTCCTCCAGGTGAGGCAGCGGCGCGTCGAGAACGTCCGAAAAGAGCGTGAGGACGCGGAAGGTGAGCCCCCAGATGGAATGGCCCTGGAAACGGATGGCCGGGTAGAGCAGGCTCTTGCCCTCGCGTTCCCACTCCAGGCTGCCCATGTTGCGTGCATCCCAGAGATGACTCAGCGGGATCCAGAAGGCCTCGGCCACCTCGTGATTGGGGATGAGCGGAGCGGGCTCCTCGCCCAGGTAGTAGACGAACGGCGAGAGGATCATCCGCCGGTCGTCCTTGCCGCCCAGGCGAACGAGCACGTCGGAGAGGGCACCGAGCCAGTGGGGATCGCCCACTGCGATTCCGACCTCCTCCAGCGTCTCGCGCTCGGCGGCGGCGCGGGGATGGGGATCGGTGGGGTCCCATCGGCCGCCGGGCAGGGCCATGTGGCCGGACCAGGGGTCGAGCGGATGTTCGGCGCGGCGGATGAAGCAGAGGGAGAGATCGTCCTCCCTCCCGGCCAGCACGAGCGCCACGGCGGCGGCAGAGCTCTCCGGCTCGGAAGGGACGAGATGAGGCTGATGACGGGAGAGCGACTCCCGGATCTGATCGATCGTGGACGGCACCTGGATCCTCCAGAGAGAAAAAGCGCTGCTATGCTCCGGGAATTCCAGAGGTGACTCCATGAGACAGGAAAGTGCCCTGCCCTTCTCCCTTCTCCTTGCCGTCCTGCTGGGTGCGATGCCCGCCTTCCCCGCCGACGAGGCCGCCACGGCGATCCAGTGCGGCCGCCTGCTCGATCCGGCGAGCGGGAAGGTGACGGAGAACGCGGTGATCCTGGTCCGGGGCGAGCGGGTGGAGAAGGTCGGGACAGCCCTGCCCGCAAATATCGCAGGAACCCGGACCGTGGATCTCTCCCGTTACACCTGCCTACCCGGGCTCATCGACTCGCACACCCATGTGCTCCTGCAGCCGGAAGACGAGCGTGGCGCCCCGCCGGTCCTGAACAAATCGCAAGCCTTCCGGACCATTCAGGGAGTCGCGGCGGCGCGCAAGGACCTGGAGGCCGGCTTCACCACGCTGCGCGACCTCGACAGCGAGGGCGCCGGCTTCGCCGACGTGGCCCTCCGCGACGCCATCAACCAGGGCATCGTCCCGGGACCCCGGCTGTTCGTCTCTACCTACGCCCTGACCATCACCGGCGGGCACATGAACCACCACGGGATCAACCCGGACATCGAGCTTCCAGAGCCCGCCACCCTCACCGACTCGCGGGACGCCGCCATCGCCGAGGTCCGCCGCGAGGTCAAGTACGGAGCGGACTGGATCAAGGTCTACGCCACCGGCACGCTGCGCCACATCGACCCGGTCACCCTGGAACCACTGAGCCAGTTCTCCGAGGAGGATCTGCGCGCCATCGTGGAAGAGGCGCGGCGCTGGCATCGGGACGTGGCGGCCCACGCCTATGGCGGCCAAGGGGCGAAGAACGCGATCCGAGCTGGCGTCCGCTCCATCGAGCACGGCATGCTCCTGGACGACGAGGGGCTCGATCTCATGGTCCAGCACGGCACCTGGTGGTGCCCCACGCTCTCCGTCTACTTCCCGGACTCCGAGGAGGAGATGACAGACCTGCGCAAGCGCATCCTCGCCAGCCACAAGGAGGTCTTTCAGAAAGCCCTGCGCAAGGGAGTGAAGATCGCCTTCGGCACGGACGTCGGAGCCTTTGAGCACGGCACCTCCGCCCGCGAGCTCGCGCGCATGGTGGAGTACGGCATGAGCCCGCTCGACGCGATCCGCTCCGCCACAATTCGAGGCGCCGAGCTCCTGCGGATGGAGAAGGATCTCGGGACCATCGAGCCCGGCAAGTATGCGGACGTGATCGCCGTGGAAGGCGATCCGCTCAAGGATATCGGTACGCTCGGCCGAGTGATTTTCGTTATGAAAGCGGGCGAGGTCTACAAGCGGCCGTGAGGCCAGCGATTCAAGTCAGCGCTACGAGACGAGGCCGATGGAGCGTAATGGGGAGATGGCTCGCAAACGCCGCGAAGTCCCCATCCGTCGTCAGGATGGCCAGGTTGTGACGCTCGGCCACGGCACAGAGGAGGAAGTCGGTGTTCGAGCCCTGTAACCCATGGCGGCGGCAGAGGTTGAAGTGCTCCGCGGCACGTTCGTGATCCACCGTTTCGAGGGGCAGGTCCGGAAAGGACCGCAGCCGGTCCCGCAGCGCCTGGAACTGCGCGGCCTCCCGGATTCCAGAGAGAACCTCCTGCCGGATAGGCCCGATCAGATGAATACGCCCCTCCCGGATCAGCTCCTGGAGCTCGCGGACCACTCCATCGCCGGAAGGATTCCGGCGGCGGAGCGCCAGGGACCAGACGCTCGTATCCACGAGCACGCTCACCCGCGGCTCCGCTGTCTTTTGTAGTCGTACTCAGGGTCGTAGTCGATCTGACCGAACAGGTCGAGAATCTCGGCCTGTTTCCGGCGCCGGATGTACTCCTGGAGAGCCTCTGTGACCGTCGCCTTCTTGGTCCGGTGTCCGCCGACCCGAAGCGCCTCTTCCAGTAGCTCATCATCGATGGCCAGGTTTGTGGGCACGTTCACACCTCCTCTTACACAATAACATGAGCCTGCCCGTGTAAGAGCCGGGCTACGGGCAGGTCGCGAAAGCCCCCGTATCCTGAATCGGCTGGAACGCGGTGCCCTGGGGGTTGTCGTACTGCTTCGTGACTCCCCGCAGCGTGTCGGTCACCGTGATCCGGACGCGGACGTCCGTCAGGCCTCCGGCGAAGACCCAGTAGCGATTGTTGGCACCGCAGCCGTTCAGGACCTTGATGACCATCTCCACGTTCGTGCTGTCGAAGAACCAGAAGTAGCCCGTGTCATTGGTCAGGGGCACGGCACGGCCGGCTCCGGTCTCGCCGTTCGACCGGGTCCACTGCACGTCCACCTGGAAGCGCGAGCCTCCGAGGCAGAGGCGCGTGTTGCCCGGGGCGCAAGCCGCGGTTGTGGAAGGTTTCCAGCCGAGCTGCACGACTTCGAAGTCGTCCGCGGTCAGGCTGGCGAAGGCGGGGTTCAGGACGTCATTGTCCCAGCGCGCGTCGTGAGCGCCCGTGATGTACATGTCCGTGCCGTTGTCGGCGAGGATCAGGCCGTAGGTCTTCATGGCCTGGAAGATCTTCCGCACCTCGGGCGGATATCCCGAGATGTTCTTGCCCGCCTTGAGACGCAGCCGGGTGCCCATGGGCGGCGCGCCCTGGGTGCTGCCCGCAGTGTGGGAGGCTGGGAAGACATGGCCGTTGGTCCGCCGGACCGTGAAGCGGAAGGCATGGCGGATCGGGTCGGAGCCGAAGGTTTCGCCGTAGCGCACCAGGCCGGGGAGAATCGCGAGGCCCGCGGCGTCGGCGCTGGTCCAACCCTCGGGACGGCGGGCGTTCTCGTCAAGCGGGAAGACCGCGCCCGAGCCCGCTTCCCAGCGGCTCGACGAGGAGTCCCAGAACGTGTGGTACAGCTCGAAGAGGAGGTCGCGGTCGCGATCCACGATGAGGATGTGCCGGTCGCCTCCGGCATCCACGTTGCCGGGATATCCTCCCTCGATGTAGCCGGGCTGGGTCTTGGCCGCGTCCGGGATCGGATAGCCTGGAGGGCGTCCGGGAGCCCCGGCGTCGCTCTCGTCCCCGAACTCGACGAACGTGACGGGCACGAGCGGCTGCGTACCAGGCACGCTGAGGTAGATGATCCCGTAGGTTTCGGGCGGCGAGTCCGCGAACCCGCCGAAGTCCGGATGGAGCGGCGTGCCGCGGCCGATGAAGTCGAGGAACTGGCTGCTCTTCGGATCGATCGGAGCCGAGCTGACGTCCACGTTCCACCCGTTGTCCGGAGGGAACAGGGGTGGAAGCGGCCCGCCCGGCTGAGCCTGGGCGATCGAGGCAAGAGAGAGGACGACAGCTCCGAGAACCAGGCTTCGCGCTTTCATATTCATAACGTTCCGATAAGCCTAGCACGATGGAAATCCGCGAATTTGCGCTCACGGTGGTCCGGACGGAGGACCTGGATCTCAAGCTCTCGCCGCCTGCCGCTGAGCTGACGGACGAGGCTCCCGGTCCGGCAATCCGATTGGAGGAGCCTGGCCGGCCGGCCGAGCTCCGCTTCTCCAGGAGGATCGACGTGCCCCCGATCGAGGGGATGCCCGATCCTGCCCAGCGGCCACGCATCCTCCATGCACTCGCCAATCACGAGTTCCAAGCGGCGGAGCTGTTCGCCTGGGCGCTCCTGGCCTTTCCGGACTCGCGGTCCGATTTCCGCCGCGGATTGTTGAGGATCCTTCAGGACGAGCAGCGGCACACGCGCATGTACCTAGCCCGCCTCGAAGCCTACGGCGCGCGTTTCGGGGACTGGCCCGTGAACGGCTACTTCTGGAGCAAGATCCCGGACATCACATCTCCCCTGCGCTTCCTCTGCGCCATGTCGCTGACCTTCGAGAACGCGAACCTCGACCATACGGAGGAGTACGCCGAGGCAGCGCTGAAAGCGGGAGATCCCAAGACTGCGACGGTGATCGAGCAGGTCCAGGGGGACGAGATCGAGCACGTCCGCTTCGGCTGGGAGTGGCTGCAGGTCTTCAAGCAGGAGGATGAGTCCGCCTGGGACGCCTTCCGCGCCAATCTCACCTGGCCGCTACGACCCGCAAAAGCCAAGGGCGGCAGGATCTTCAACCGGGAGGGGCGGGCGGCGGCGGGGATGGATGCGGAGTTCATTCGGCGGTTGGAGGAGAGCGAGTTGTGAGGTCCATCCTCGCCAACCTCCTCTGCGAAGACGAGCTTGCGAGAAGATCCTCTTCGCGCAAGACCCTCCAAACCGTCTCCGGCCTCTCAACCCTCCTCCGTGTCTTCGCCCGGGAAGGCGACCGCCTCTGGACTCCAGCCGCCTTCGATCCCGAGCGCGTCCTCCCCGTTCCAGGCCTTCCGATCCTGGAAAGCGGTCCCATCGAACCAGCCGATGAGCTGCTCGCCTGGTGCGAAACTCCCCAGGCCGCCGCTCTTCGAAAACAGCCCCGCAGCTTGGTCTCGGATCTCCCTCTCCACGAGCTGCTCTGGCATCTCCCGACCGCTCCGCCTTCCGTCGTCGCGAAGGTCCATCACCGTGCCTTTCATCTCCAAATCGCGGAAGAGCTGGGCTGCGCTCTCCCCGGAGCGCGGATGGTGGAATCCATCGCGGAGCTCGATCGCATCCTTCCTTCCTCTCCCTCCGCCTGGGTGGTCAAGGCGCCGCTGTCCGCGTCGGGACGATCCCGCTACATAGAAAGGAAGGGGCCGCTCCTCTCCGATCCCAAATCACGCCGGACGGTGGAGCGGCTGTTCCGGGCGCACGGCCCTCTTCTCTTCGAGCCCTGGATGGAGCGGACGGCGGACTTCGGATGCTCCGCTCTCCTCACCGAATCCGAGCTGAGGATCGTAGGCTTCCATCGCCAGATGGTGGACATCAAAGGTCAGTTCGTCGGGATTGAGTTGCCGGTCGAGGTCCCGGAAATGGCCGTCGAAGGCGTTGCCGGGGCATTGCGGCGCGCGGGGTATGTGGGTCCGTTCGGGATCGATGCGTGGTCGTACGGCGACGCATTCAATCCCTTGGGCGAGATCAACGCCCGAATGACGTTCGGCCTTGTGGGATGGGCGCTGGCGGAGCGGCTCGGGATCGAGCGTTTGCGGCTTCGCTTTGGTGCGGAGACTCCTGCCGGAGCCATCCCCCTGCTGGCGGGCAGCCCTTCGGCCTGGATCGAGATCCTCTAGACCACGACGACCCGGCCCGACGTCGCCGATATCGCCGGGCTCCAGGGATTCTTCTCGAGTTGCTCCTTGGTGTAGCGGTAGCCGAGGTCGACGATCTCGTCCAGCGCCTCCACCTCGAACATGTCGTAGCCCTCCATCGGGAGGTCGAGATAGAGCTCCACCTCGCTCTTCGCCTGCTTGGCGTAGATGTCGCTCGCCAGCACCGCGGAGCGATGGAGGATCTGCAGGATGTTCGGGAACGGCGGAGCCGTCTTCCGCCAGCTGTTCAGGAGGAGATGCCAGGGCGAGGGTGCCGCGCGGTAGCTCGGATCGGCCCGGACGTCGACCGCGGCCGAGACGTCCACCGCAATGATCGGACCCTCCCCAAGACGGCGCATCACGCCGGTCGGCAGATTGTCCAGCACTCCCCCGTCCACCAGCAGGTCGCCATTCTCCACGGTCGGCGGGACCACCCCGGGAAGACGGATGCTCGTCCCGATCCAGCGCTCCAGGTCGCCGCGCCGGTGCACGACGGTTTCCGCCCGCGTCAGGTTCGTGGACACGCAGTAGAAATTCAGCCAGAGATCCTCGATCAGGTCGTCCCCGAACATCATGTCGAGCATGCGCTCTGCCTTTCGGGATGACACGAGCGAGATCATCGGCAGCGTGTAGAGCTTGTGCGGCTGGTACTTGACCCAGCCCCAGCGGTTGAGGCGGACCATGTGCTTCCAGTCGAAGCCGCGGGCGTACAGGGCCCCGATGACCGCGCCCATGCTGGTCCCCCCCACCCGGTCGATGGGAATGCCGGCCTCTTCCAGCGCGCGGATGACGCCGATGTGCGCGAAGCCGCGGGCCCCGCCTCCACCCAGCACCAGCCCCACCGCCTTGCCGTCCAGGAAACGGGCGAGGCGGGCGAAGTCGCCTGCCACTCCTGGCCGGATGTGATGATGGCGGTCAAATGGGCGCAGCGCCAACCATGACGCCGTGCCGTGCGGCCTTTTTTTCGGATTGTCGTGGAGCAGCACCAGCTCCTCGCGGGAGCGGCTTTCGAAGCTCTCCAGCTCCCTGGCGAGGAAGCCGAGAGACGGCTCGGCCGCAGTATCGGAGGCATTCGCGAGCACCAGGATGCGATCCGCCTGGCGCAGCGACCGCCGGGTCCAGGCCGTGGGTCCGGGATCCCCTTCGTAAACGAGGAAGGCGTGACTGGCTTCCTGGCCGTCGATCCAGGCCGCCACCCGGCCGTGCTCCGCGCTGCCGTCCGCGCTCGCAGCGGAGCCGGGTCCGAAGCGCCCTTCGATCTCGCCGGCGGTCAGGAGGAGGGTCGGACCGAGCGCGGAGAGCGATTCCGCGAGCCGCCGCGTGAGGTCGGCGAGCGGGATGCTTTCCTGGGCGGCGACCACGGCGACCGCGATGCAGCCCCGGCTCGCCGCTATTTTGGGCACCGGCGAGATCCAGCCGGCGAGGCGCCGGGTGAATGCGAGCGCGATCCTGGGATGCTCCTCCAGCAGCAGGGAAAGCCCCGTCCTGTCGAGGCGGGCGATCACCGAGTCACGCAAGGCACGCACCGTGGCCGAGCGGGGATTGCCGGTCAGCACGGCCACCTCTCCGACGCTCTCGAACCGGCCCACGTGGCTCAGCAGGACGTCTTCGCCGGTGGGCAGCTCCCGGACGATCGCCAGCCGTCCGCTGGCCACGAGGTAGAGGCGGTCCCCCTCGTCCCCCTGTCGGCAGACGACATGGCCGCCTGGAACGAGCATCCAGTCGAGATGCGTGAGGATCTGGTCGAGGTCGGCCTCGTCCAGCTCGCGGAAGAGAGGCACCGAGGCCAGGAAGGTCCGGGCTTCGGCCGGCGCGGGGGCAGGAATCGTGGGCATTTGGTTGTTATGTTACCCGCCCTTTTCCAGAATCCCCAGGATCTCGCTGCCGTACTTCTGCACGATCGTCGGCCCGATCCCAGGGACATTCAGCAGATCCACTTCATCCCCGGGGCGGGCGGCTGCCAGCGCGTTCAAGGCGCGGTCGGTCAGGATGCGGAAGGCGGGCACCCGGCGCCTTTGCGCTTCGGCGCGGCGCCAGGCCTTGAGGGCGTCTATCAGGCCCGGGAGCGGCTCGTCCATGAGCTCCTCGGCCCCGGGCAGGACATCCTGGACCTCCTTCTTCCGGCCTCGGCGCTCGCGGATCGCCTTGATCGGCGCGAAGACATCCAGCTTCTTCCGCTCCCGCCGCTTGGGCTTTCCGGCCGGGGCGTCCTCCAGGAGCTGAACGAACAGGGCGAGCGCCACGGCATCGGGCGGGGTGCGGATACCCTCCCCGGTCAGTGCCGCGCGCTGGAAACGGATGGTCTTGCCGTCCTTCTCGAACTCGTCTTCGCTCAGGCGCACCAGGCCTGACCGGGAGAGCCCTCCGAGCAGGCGCTCGAATGCCTTGCGGTCGAAGCCGTCGGGCAGGCCGTCCTCGGCGCTGATCTCGCGGAAGAGCTGGCCCGTGCTCTGGCCGTCCCTCCGGCGCAGGGCGTGGAGCACCTCCGAGAGGACCCGCGCCTCGGCAGGGCTCGGCAGGCGGAAGCGGCGGACGAGACAGGCTTCCGGGTCGCAGACGTCGCAGACGCCGCAAGGCTGCCCGGAGTCCTCCTGGTCGCCGAAATGCTGGACGAGATGGAGCATGCGGCAGCCGTGGGCGTCGGCGCAGCGCACCATCTGGTCGAGTTGGGCGAGCTTATGGTCCCGCTGCGCGAGGTAGGGACGCTCCCAGCTATCGACCCCGCGGGTCACATTGCTGTCTGCATCCACCAGGGCGCCGCCGTGAATCCAGAGCTTCTCCAGGGCTTTCTCGAAGGGCTCCTCGTCGATCCCGACTCGTTTGCGGACCCTGTCGCTCGGCTGCGGCTCCGCCGTGAGCGTCTTGAAGATCTGCCGGAGGACGCTGGAGTCCGGGTAATCGCGGGAGTGGAAGAATTCGTGGCTTCGGCGGTCGGCCCAGGAGTAGAGGAGGAGCGCGCGAGAGGGCCTGCCGTCTCGGCCGGCGCGGCCGATCTCCTGGTAGTAACCCTCCAGGCTGCTGGGCAGGCCGGTGTGGATGACGGTCCGCACATTGGCCTTGTCGACTCCCATACCGAACGCGATCGTGGCGACGATCACCTCCAGCTTTCCGGAGAGGAAGCCGGATTGGACCCGGTCGCGATCCGCGCCGTTCATGCCGGCATGGTAGGCGGCGGCCGAGAAGTCCTGCCGGAGCTCGGCGCCGAGGGCGTCGGCCTCTTTGCGGCTCGGAGCGTAGACGATGGCTGGCCGGCGCTCCGGATCGGCCAGGATGCGGCGCACGGCATCGCGGCGTTGAGAGGGGGGCATTTCCGCTACCTCGACCGCGATGTTCGTGCGGCGGAAGCCGTGGATGAAGCGCCCCGTGCTTTGAAGGCCGAGCTGGGCCGCGATGTCGTCCTGGACGACGGGGGTCGCGGTGGCAGTGAGCCCGATGACCGGCGCCGGCCGGAGGAGAGGCAGCCGCTGGCCGAGCATCCGGTACTCGGGGCGAAAGTCGTGTCCCCATTGCGAGATGCAGTGGGCCTCATCCACCGCGACGAGCGCCGGCTTGCGCTTGGCGAGCATCTCGGGGAAGCCCGGAACCGCCAGGCGCTCGGGCGCAATGAACAGGAAATCGAGCCGGCCGGCCAGATACTCGAGGCAGACCTGCCGCGACGAGGCGCGGTCGCGTCCCGAGTGGATGCGCTCGGCGCGCAGTCCCAGCTCCCGCAGCTTGGCGACTTGGTCCTCCATGAGGGCGATAAGAGGAGAGACCACGAGCGTCGTGCCGCCCCGGGCCAGCCCCGGGAGCTGGTAGCAGAGCGACTTGCCCGCTCCGGTGGGCATGACGAGGAGGACGTCCTTGCCTTCGGTGACCGCGCGGCAGACGGCTTCCTGATAGGGGCGGAAGGAGGGGAGGCGGAAGGTTTCTTTCAGGAGGATGCCGAGATCGCGGCTTCGATTGATCCCGTTGCCCCCGGAACCCTCACCCCCAACCCCTCTCCCATCCGCACTCCCGGCCGCCCGGGAGAGGGGGGCCGGAGGACGTCCAACTTCCTTCCCATTGTTACCTGCTCCGTTCCCCTCTCCCTCTCCCGGGCGGGCGAGAGTGCGCGCGGGAGAGGGGGCCGGGGGGTGAGGGTTTCCCACCACCTCCCGCACATATCCCTCAATCTCTCTCATGAACGCCCCCAACTCCCCCTCCCCCCGCTGAATCCGCTTGAGCTCCGCCTCCCACTTCCCGGTCATCGCCGGACTCTTCACGTGCGGATGAACCACCTGGATCAGCCGGATCCCCTTGTCAGTCGCCACCAAGGTCTTCCCCTGCCGCTCGATGTACTCCCGTCGCAACAGAGTCTCGATCATCTCCGCGCGAGTGGCGGGCGTGCCGAGGCCGCTCTCCTTCATGGCGTCGGAGAGCTCCTTGTCGTCCAGCGTCTTGCCCGCCGTCTCCATGGCGGTCAGCAGCGTGCCCTCGGTGAATCGCTTGGGCGGACGGGTCTGCTTCGCGACCGCCTTGGCATCCAGAACCTCCTGCGGCTGGCCGGTGGTCAGAGCCGGAAGATCCTGTTCCTCGTCTTCGTCCTTCTTCTCCTTCTTCCTGTCGAGGTCGAGCACCTTCCATCCCACCTTCTCCACCATGGTGCCCGTGCTGTGGTAGCGGTCCAGGAACGGATCGCCGATGCCGGAGCGGGGCGGGGTGCTGATGGCGGTGATCACGGTGGTGACCGACCAGACGTGGTCCTCGTGCCAGGCGGAAAGGAGCCGCCGGCAGATCAGGTCGTAGATGCTCCGCTCGTCGGGAGTCATCGACGCTCCCTCGGGCGAAGTCGTGGTGAGGATGATCGCGTGATGGTCGGTGACCTTGGCGTCGTCCACGAAGCGGCGGCCGAGGGGGCGCTCTCCCGTGCCGGGGGCGAGCAGTTCGCGATACGGCCCCTCGATGACCTTCACGATCTCCCCCAGGGTTGCAGCCACGTCCTGCGAGAGATGGCGGCTGTCCGTGCGCGGGTAGCTGATGAGCTTCTTCTGCTCGTAGAGCGACTGCGCGAGGCCGAGCGTCTTCTGGGCGCTGAAGCCGAAGAGGCGGTTGGCATGTCGCTGCAGCTCGGTCAGGTCGTAGAGGAGCGGCGCCCCCATCCGCTTCGTCTCGGAGCGGACGGACTCAATTTCTGCCCGTCCGGTCCGTGCCCTCTGGACGATGCGCGCCGCCTCCTCGAACTCCTTGCCGGGATGGGCCTTGTCCGCCTTGAGGCGCTTGGCCTCGGGCGTGGGATTCTCCCCGCGGAACCACGTCCCCCGGTACGAGACTCCCGGTCCGGGGGAGAAGGTGGCGAGGACCTCCAGGTAGTCCTCGGGCACGAAGGCGCGGATGGCCAGCTCGCGCTCGACCACCATGGCGAGGGTCGGAGTCTGGACCCGGCCGATGGACAGGTTCTCGTCGAAATCGAGGGTATAGGCGCGGGAGAGATTCATGCCCACGAGCCAGTCGGCGCGGCTGCGTCCGCGGGCCGCATCGGCCAGCGGGTCGAAGTCGCGGCCGTCGCGCAGCTTGGCGAAGCCCTTGCGGATGGCGTCGGGGGTCAGCGACGAGATCCAGAGGCGGGAGAACGGCTTGCGGCAGCCGGCGGCCTCGTAGATGTAGCGGAAGATGAGCTCCCCCTCGCGGCCCGCGTCCGTGGCGCAGACCACCCGCTCGACGTTCGGGGAGTTGAGGATCTTCCGGACGACCTCGAACTGCTCGCTCGTGTCTTTGGAGACGACCAGCGGCCACTCCGCGGGGAGCATGGGGAGCTGGATGCGGCTCCAGCGGCGCCACTCGGGCCGGATGTCCCCCGGCTCGGCCAGGGCGACCAGGTGGCCGATGGCCCAGGTGACCGTGTAGCCGTTGCCATAGAGGAAGCCGTTGCCGCGCTGTCCCGCGCCCAGGACCTTGGCAAGGTCCCGGGCGACGGAGGGCTTTTCGGCGAGGACGGCGATGGTGCGTTCGGCGGACATGGGCTGGCGGTCGATTTTACCTTCAATCGGCGTCCGCGTGCCCCGCTTTCGCTCCCGTGTGCGTGCCGCCGTCGATCACCGGCACGCCATTGACCAGGACATACGGGAAGCCCATCGCGTAGGCATGGGGCTTCTCGAAGGTAGCAGCGTCGCCGACCTTGGCGGGATCGAAGAGGACGAGGTCCGCCGCGTAACCTTCCTTCACCAGGCCACGTCCGGAAAGCTTGAAGTGAGCGGCGGGAAGCGAGGTCATCTTGCGGATGGCTTCCTCCAGCGGGATGGCTTTCTTCTCCCGCACGTAGAGACCGAGAACCCGGGCGTTGTTGCCGTAGGCGCGCGGATGGGTGGCATCCTTTCCAAAGACGGGGAGGCTGCCGTCCGAAGCGACGGCAACCTGGGAGTGCCTGAGGATCGTAGCGACATCGTCCTCGGACATCAGGTGGTAGACCATGCCGGCGCCGCCTGCCCGGAGCATGTCGCGGGCGGCTTCGAATTGCGCGTCGGCCGAGCCGTTCCCTTTGAGACGGATCGCGACTTCTTTCATGGAGAGGCCCTGAAGCGAGGGATCGGGCGGGTAGGAAGAGACAACGGCGAACGAGAGATCCTGAAAGCCGCGGGCGGCGAGGAGCTCTTTCATCCCGTCGCGGATCTTCGCCCAGGTGGCTGGATCATCCAGCCGCTTGCGGACCTCCTCCTGTCCTCCTTCGAGGACCCAGTCGGGGAAGCGGATCGAAAGACTGGAGGCGGCCGCGGTGTAGGCGTACTGATCCGCGTGGACGTCCACGCCGCGTGAGCGGGCACTGTCGATCAACGCCAGAGCCTTGGCGCTCATCCCCCAGTTGCGCGGGCTGTCGATCTTGAGGTGCGAGATCTCGACCCGGCAGCCGGCCGACTCCCCCACCGCGATCGTCTCCGCGACCGACTTCTCGATCTCCGTCCCCTCGTTCCGCATGTGGGAGGCATAGAGGCCGCCCGCCGCGCAGGCAACGCGGGCAAGCTCGGTGATCTCGGACGGATCGGCCCAGGTCCCGGGTGTGTACTGGAGGCCGGAGGAGAATCCGACCGCCCCCTCCTTCATCCCCTGGGCGACGAGCGCCTTCATCTTCTCCATCTCGGCGGGCGTGGGAGCGCGGCGCTCCTCTCCCATCACCGCCTCGCGGACCGTGTTGTGGCCGATCAGGGTGGCGTAGTTGATCGAAGGTCCCGCCTGCCGGATACCGGAAAGGGCCTTACCAATTTCCAGCGCCGAGGAGCCGCAGTTGCCGGCGACGACCGTGGTGACCCCCATGCGGAGATAGTTCTCCGCCCGCGGGTTCTCCGCGAGGTCGTCCGCATGGGTGTGGACGTCGATGAACCCAGGGGCCACGATGAGCCCGGAGGCGTCGATCACCCGCTTTGCCTTGGCTTCGGACAGATTCCCGACCTTCACAATCTTGCCGTCTTGGATGGCCACATCAGTCCGAACGCCAGGGACCCCGGAGCCGTCGACCACCATACCGTTCCGGAGGATGATGTCGAAATCAGGCTCAGGCCGGAGAGTGGTGAACCAGAAGGCGATGGCGAGTAGGATGATGGTCAAGAGCGGGGTTCCTGCAGGAGTCAAACAAGGGCGCACCCCGGATTCGAACCGGAGCCCTCTGCACTAAGGCAGTAATCCTTCCCACTAGAAGATGCGCCCAATACTAGATCAATTTTGCCCTTGCTACCCTCTTTCGTAGATCCTTTCTGAAGGAACCATAGGTCCGGTCTGTTGTCCGATCATACCACTTAACCAAACGTGTATCGTCCTTGGTCCAAGGAAGGAGCCGCTCGATATGTTTCGTAGAACGAATCCTCCTCATGGCTTGTGTCCGGTTGGGTTCGGACAAGCAGATCAGACGGGCATAGAGTTCATATAGACGGCGACTGGGGTTTCGGGCAACCTCGGGGAGGGCAAGCGCATGGTCCAGAACCACGAGTGCTTCTGCTACCCCCTTGAATTCGAGGTTTGGCATCTCTTTCAAGCGCCGAAGTGCGAGGAGTTCTAATATTGTTTGACTATATCTTCGGTTTAGCCGATCTTTCGGGGTGGCCCGGTAGGGAAATGCCTTTGGCCGAATCTGTCGATGTTCTTCCGCGACCTGATAGCGAAGCTTGAAGGCTTTCGATGCTGGCCAGTGGACGACTTGCGACGAGGAGTTACGAATCAAACCCAGCGCGTCCCAGGCTCCAATCCCTCGGTACCTATGTCTAGCCTCTCTAGCGGGGTGGCTTGCATGCCCGCGTAAAAATCTAGTGAGCTTTGCGCCTGCGCCGACCTCTCTAAATAGGGAGTGAAAGACTCCGACCACTGCCACACTCCCCGCAAGAGAGGCGATCCACCCCAGGAACGTCCGCCGAGTTTCCTTTCTCACAGGCGCTTCCCCAAGTCCGATTGAATGCTTTTGACCAATGTTGCCAAGTAAAAGCCCACAGTCACCAAGGCGAGTATGGCGTTGACCGCCGCCGACTCTGGTTGAAAATAGGTCCGGATCCAAGGAGAGAGGAGCGACGCCCCTACGAGATAAATCACTAAAAGGTGTGCCGAGAGACCTAGCCAATTCCAGAAAACCCAGACCGGAAGCGAATCGCGAGTAAGGCGCTGAGGAATGGGCAATGCCCAGAAAGGCAGCTTATTAGGACGCGTGTCAGAGGGATGAGAGGTAAGCGCACTTAGATAATCCATCCTGGATTTGAGTATGCCAGCCAAACCAATGGCCACAAAGGCTGGGTATAAAAGCAGGACGACGGTTTCATCGATGCCGACACCTAACACTGGGAGCGAGAACGTTCGGGCCCTTTTCTCCTTCTCAAGCTCTATGTAGCGGGAGTTTAAATCCAGCAGCTCTTGCCTGGGATCCTTCTTGTCCTCCTTGGCCTCCCGTGTTGGCGTCGGTGGACCGCTCTCAATCTGTTGAGGCGCGGGGGTTACCACCCAATTTTCCTGGGCTTCCGAAGGTGAGGCAATCAGGGCTGTGACCTCTTCCTGCTCGCTAGTCACTACCTTGAGACCTGCTTTCCCGAACTCTCTCCTAGTGCCCGCCATTACGGTAGGCTCGCTTCTCGAAATTGGCTCGAGCGGTTGCGCTCCAAGCTCCGCGCGAAGAATCTCAATCTGCCGCTTGGAGTCGTCAATAGCGAGTGCCGTCACAGATGGGTGGAAGGCAGGAATGATTATACCTAGCTGGATAAATAGAAATGCGAGCATGAACCAGAAGGTGAACCGATCGCCCCTTTGCCTAATTGCTTCGAGCTCAGTGGGTGCACTGGATGTCTCTGCTTTCATTGTGAAAGGACATGCTACCAAGATCGAAGTTAAGCTTCAAGATCTCTGGCCGCAAAAGTTTCCTCAATTTCTCCCGACTGGATATGCCACAGATCCGCGTACGTCCCGCCGCGGGCGAGGAGGTCGTCGTGGTGCCCCTCCTCGGCGACCTTGCCGTCGCGGAGGACGAGGATGCGGTCGGCGTGGCGGATCGTGGAGAGGCGGTGGGCGATCACCAGGGCGGTGCGGCCGGCCGTGATCGTGCGCAGGCTCTGCTGGATGGCGCGCTCGGTCTCGGTGTCCACGGAGCTGGTGGCCTCGTCGAGGATCAGGATGGGCGCGTCCTTGAGGATCGCCCTCGCGATCGAGAGGCGCTGGCGCTGGCCTCCCGAGAGCTTCACCCCGCGCTCCCCCACCAGCGTGTCGTAGCCCTGCGGCAGCGTGACCACGAAGTCGTGGAGCTGGGCGAGCTGCGCGGCTCGGATGACCTCTTCGAGCGGCGCGTCCGGAGTTACGTAGGCGATGTTCTCCCGGATCGTGCCATGGAAGAGATAAACGTCCTGGCTGACCAAGGCGATGTTGGTCCGCAGATCGGACAGGGAGAGATCCCGCACGTCGTGGCCTTCCAGCCGCACGGCTCCGCCGGTCACGTCGTAGAAGCGCAGGAGGAGCTTGATGATCGTCGACTTGCCCGCTCCCGTGGGTCCGGCGACTCCCAGGGTCTCTCCGGGAGCGATGCGGAAGCTCAGCTCGTCGAGCACGGGCAGGTCTCCCTGCCGGCTCGGGTAGCGGAATTCGACCCGGTCGAAGACGACCTCGCCGCGAGCCCGGGGCAGGCGCACGGGATTCTCGCGCTCCACGATGGTCGGCGGCGTCTCCAGCAGCCCGAACGTCCGGCGGGCGCTCGCCTTGGCGCGCTGGTACTCGTCCATTGTGGTGCCCAGGCGGGTGAGGGGCCAGAGCAGGCGCTCGGTCATCATGGCAAAGAGGACCAGCTCGCCCACGGTGAGGATCCGGCCCTGGAGCACCCAGTAGCTGCCCACCAGGAGCACCCCGGCGAAGCCGATGACGATGGCCATCCGGATGACTGGCACATAGATCGCCGAGAGCCGGATCGCCAGGAAGTTGGCCTCCCGGTACTCCGCCGAGACCCGGCGGACGCGCTCCGTTTCAAAGGGTTCGGCGGTGAAGCTCTTGATGACCTGAATGCCCGCGATGTTGTTTTCCAGCCGGCTCGCCAGCCCGCCGACCCCTTCGCGGATGCGGCTGTAGCGCGGCGCGATCCGGCGCTGGTAGTAGACGCTCCCCCAGAGGATGAGCGGGATCGGCGCCATGCCCACCAGCGAGAGCTGCCAGGAGGTGGAGAACATGATGACGCCCGCGAAAAAGAAAAGCACGACGATCTGGAGCAGCTCGTTGAAGCCGGTGTTCAAGAACCGCTCGAGCTGGTTCACGTCGTCGTTGAGCATGGAGAGGATCTCGCCCAGCCGGTGCTCCTCGAAGAACGAGACCTCCCGCGATTGGATGCGGTTGTAGGCGTCCATGCGCAGGTCGTGCTGAACGAGCTGGGCGAGGCCCATGAACCCGGCTTGGTAGAGCCACTGGAAGAAGCTCTCGAAGAAGAAGATCGCAACCGCCAGGCCGGAGAGGACCACGGCCATGCTCCAGGGGTCGGAGGTGCCGGCCAGAGAGGAGATCCAGCCCGGCGGCGAGCCGCGCAGGGAGTCGATGACCCAGCCGACCAGGAGCGGCGGCATCAGGTCGAGGATCTTGTTGAGGATGCTCGACCCGCTCGCCCAGAGCAGCCGCGCCTGATAGGAGCGCAGGTAGCCGAAGAGGCGCTCCATCGGGCGGCTCGATTCCGGGAGGCGGGCGGTGGGTGCGGCGGCTTCCATGCTCGAAGTCTATGCCGGGGAGCTCGCTTCCCTGTGGGAGGAATGTCACTTTCCTGCCCAGGTAAGTCACTTACCCGGACTGGGAAGTGACTTACCTCGGCCCGTAAGCCATTTACCAGGGATGGGAAGTCATTTACCAGGGCCCGGAAGTCACTTTCCCGCGTCGGGTAAGTCATTTACCAAGGCTGGTAAGTCACTCCCTGAGCCGGGTAACTGACTTCGTGAGGCGCGGAAGCGACTTACCAGCCTCCCGCCGTTACTCCGAATCCCACGTAAATACCGTCCTCGATGGGGAAGCCGGGAAGGAAGCCTGCGGATTTGGAGCCGACCTACAGGAGCTTTCGGAACTCCTCTTCGCTAAGACCGGCAACTTTGGCGATGCCAGCCATTGTGAAGGCGTTGATCGGATCGTGGCGAGGGATCGTCAAGATCCGCATTCCGTCAGACATGACAATGTGCTTGCTTTCTCGGATGACACGAAAGCCAGCCTTCTCCAAGGCTCGGACGGCTTGGCGATGAGGGATCCCGGGGATCTTGCCCAAGCTAGACGGCGACCTCGACTTCGCGAACGAGCTCGGCTTCCTGGAGCAGCTCTTCCGCCACTTCCAGATACTCCCGGATAGCTTCCTTGATGTTCGCGAGAGCCTCTTCTTCCGTCTCGCCCTGGGACAGGCAGCCTGGAAGCCCGGGCACCGAGACGCTGTACCCTTCCTCGGACTGGCGCAGAGCGACCTTGTACTTCATCGACCCAAGGATAGCCCACCCGGGGGCAGCGGGGTTTACCGGGTAATGCTTCGGTTGTGCCTGAGCAGATTTCACGTTCCGAGTCTCCTGCAGGCGTCCGTTACCGTGTCGCCTACGGACTAAGTATACCCGATATCCGCGCCGCCGGCTCCCTGCGATATCATTCCCCCATGCCTATCACCGTCGCCACTTGGAACGTCAACGGTATCCGCGCCCGGGAGGCGCAGTTCCTGGAATGGGTCGGGCGCGACCGGCCCGATGTGATCTGCCTGCAGGAGATCAAGGCGTCTCCGGACAAGCTCTCCGAGACCGTTTGCAGCCTGGACGGGTATTGGTGCTATTGGCACGGCTCCGGCGGCTACTCGGGTGTCGGGCTCAATCTGCGGCGCGATACGTTCCCGGAGGAGCCCCGGTACAGCCATCCTTCTTTCGACCTCGAGAACCGCATCGTCACGGCGGAGGCTGGAGGAGTGACCTTTGCTTCGGTCTATGTGCCCAATGGAGGCAAGGACTATGAGGCCAAGCTCCGCTTCCTGGATGCCATGCGGGATTACGCCGCCGGGCTGGAGTCCGCGGGCCGGCGGCTCGTGCTCTCCGGCGACTTGAACGTCGCATTGACCGACCGCGATGTCCATCCGAAGGAGCGCAAGCCGGGGATCATCGGACAGCGGGCCGAGGAGCGGGACCTGCTGGCGCGGGTGATCTCCCGCGGGCTGGTCGACGTCGGCCGCGCCCTCGATCCGGACAACGACAGCTTGTTCACCTGGTGGGCTCCGTGGCGCAACATGCGGCAGCGCAACATCGGGTGGCGGATCGACTACATCCTCGCCAGCCTCCCCCTCGCCGAGCGCGCCACGGCTTCACGGGTGCTCGCCGATGTCGGGACCAGCGATCACGCTCCGGTCGTGGCAACCTTCGAGCTGCCCACCTGACGCGGCCCACTGGCGGCGCAGACCCGGTTCCTGCCGTCCGCCTTGGCGCGGTAGAGGGCCCGGTCGGCGGCTTCGATCAGTTCTTCCAGACGCTGGCCGGGCGCCGGGATCAGCGAGGTCACTCCGAGGCTCGCGGTTACCTGGATCGGGAGGCCCTCGATTCCTTCGCGGAGCTGCTCCGCCACGAGCAACGCGCCGTCCAGGTCGGTCTCGGGAAGGAGGATGGCGAACTCCTCGCCCCCATAGCGCGCCACCAGGTCCGAGTGCCGGCCCAGGCTGCCGGAGAGGAAGCGCGCCACCATCTGCAGGCAGCGGTCCCCCTCGCCGTGACCCCGCGTGTCGTTGAGCAGCTTGAAGTGGTCGAGGTCGAGCAGGGCGAAGGCGAGCGGCGAGCGGCTCCGGCGCGAGCGGCCCCATTCATCCTCGAGCACGAGCTGCAGACGGCGGCGGTTGGCCACGCCCGTGAGCGCGTCCTTGAGCGACAGGTCTTCCAGACGCTCGTTGGCGACCTCCAGCTCGTCGTGAGCGCGCTGCAGGTCGTCGAGCGTGCGCTGCAGCTCGCGGGTCTTGTCGGCGACCCGCGCCTCGAGGTCGGCGGCGTGCCGGTGCAGGCTCCGGCTGCGGAACCGGGCATAGCCACGCACCAACACCAGCGCCAGGACAACGCCAAGGACGAGGGCCCAAACGGTCCGGTACCAGGGCGGCAGGACGCGGAAGGACCACGAAGTCTCCGGACTCGTCTCGCCGCTGGGGCCGACGGTGCGCACGCGGAAGGTGTAGGTATCCGGCGGCAGGCGGGTGAGCTCTGCGAATGGCTCGCCGGCCGGCGCTCCCCAGCTTGAATCCAGGGGATCGAGCCGCGTCTGGTAGCGCAGGCCCGCGCGGAAGGAGAGTGGCGCGACCTCGATCCGCAGCCGGCGGGCGTCGGACCCGAGCACCGGCGCTCCGCCAAACAGGATCTCCTTGCCGGACACCGTCACCCGCGCCAGGCGGGGGGCCGGCAAGGATCTTCCTGCTCCCCGGAAGCTCCCCTCGTAACGGAAGAGCCCGCCGTCTCCTCCCAGCCAGACCACGCCGTCCGGCTCGGCCACGATCGTCTCGATCCCGCGCGCCGGCAACTCGACGAGCATCGCCTGCCGTCCAGCCTTCGCCACGGAGACCGGCCGGGTGTTGCGCCAGAGGTTCCCCTGGGCATCTTCGACCAGAATGCTGAAGCGGCCGGCCAGATCCGCGATGGCGGGGTCTTCCACCAGCCGGCCGCTCGCCTCGTCGAGGCGCAGCAGGCGATCTTCCAGGCTGACGAGGATGCCTCCGCTCACGGCATGGGGACGGGCGCCGAAGCTGTCCGCCACGGGCCGCACTTTTGGAGGTCCCGAGGCGGGCCAGCCTTTCGGCAGCTCCACCCGGACGAGACCGTCGAGCTCCGTGCCACACCAGAGCACGCCGCCGGACTCGACGATCGCCCTCACCCCCGGCGGCGCGCCTTCGACCATCCCCTCAAACCGCCAACCCGCGCCCTCCTTGCGGATCGCCGCGAGCCCCTCCCCCATTCCAACCCAGACGCGCTGGGGATCGGACTTCGAGGGGGCAAGCAGGTAGACCGTGCGCTCGCCGAGGTCCGGCAGTGGGTGGGAGTTGCCGCCGCGGATCACGTAGATTCCGAACGCCGTCCCGGCGAGCAGGTCGTCCCCCCGGGAGAGCAGGCTCCAGCCCGAGGCGGGCACCCCTGGCACGGCGCGCATTCTTTCGCCTTCGGACCGGAACACGCCCGCCGATGTCGCTGCCCAGAGCTCCCCGCGGTGCCGCGCCACATGGTAGATGCTCCCCTTGAGCCCCGACCGGATATCGAGGACCGACAGGGGCGACGCCACTTCCACCCGCGCGAGCCCGTTGTTAAGGGCGAGCCAGAGCGAGCCTTCGAGGTCGACTGCAATGCCGCTCACGAAGTCGTCGGCCAGGCCCGATGCCGTGTCGATCACCCGGTCCACGTTGCCGTCGGGCCGGAGCAGCAGCGCTCCTCCCAGGACCGATCCTAAAACCCAGCGGCCGTCGGCCAGCCGCTCGCCTTCGAGCAGCTTGTTTTCGGCCGCCCAGCGCGAGGCCTCGGGCGCAAACGGCTCGGCCCGGCCTCCACGGAAAAGGAAAAGCCCCTCGCCGCGAACGGAGATCAGCAGCGCGTCAGGGTCCGCCGGCTGGATCAGATCGATCCGCCGCCCGCGGAACAGCTCCCCTCCGGGCAACGGCAGGCCATCGATCCGTGAGAGTCCATCCCTCGTCCAGACGTAGATCGTCTCGCGGACGGGGAAGATCGCGGCGTAAGGGCGGTCTCCCGAGAACGTGGCCAGGGTGCGGACCGTCTTGCCGTCCCAGGCGAAGAGCCATTTCCTGGTCAGGAAGACGAAGCCGTCCGGCGTGGGCAGGACGTTCATTACCTGCCCCATCTTCCGCTGGTCAAGCGGCAGGAGCCCCGCCAGGGAGACGTAGCGGAACGTGCCTCCCGCGTCCGCCTTCAGGTAGCCGATCTCGTCGACTCCGCCGACCGCCACCCGCCCCGTCGCATCGGTGGCCACGGAGAAGGCGGTCCTCGCCGCGCCGATCTCGACGAGCCGCCACCATGCTCCGTCATGGACCAGGATGCCGCTGCCATTGGCGATATAGAGGATCCCCTGGAGATCGCGGGCGATACCGAAGTTCTGAGTCTCCGCCTCGGGCAGCGAGGGGGTGTAATGCTGGATCTGGGGGAAGCCGTGCTCCATGGCACCTGCACCCATGCCTGGGAGCAGGGCGAGGGCACCGGCCATGCCGGCGATAAGGGCTGCGGTACGTCTGAACATAGGCAACTCTCATATTGTGCCCTGGACCGGCAAAAGCATTTCTTCAGCGTGATCTTACAGAGGCACGGGATGGCGCAATTCCATGAAACGGTTATACTTTGCGGAAGATCCAACGGGGAGGTTCCGAGCAAAATGCGAGCGCTGCTTTTGAAGGAGGCGTCCGTCTGCCAGGCTGTCCTGGAGGAGGCGCTGCGTGAGGGTGGGCACGAGCTTGCCGTCACGGCCGATCCTTCCGAGGCTCTCGAGCGCCTGCGGCCGCAAGCCCATCCTTTCCTCATCGTCTGGCGGAACGACCTGGAGGAAGCCATCGAGCTCTGCCGCCTGGCGCACGGGCTGCCCCACGCCAGGCACGGGATCGTCCTCGTCGTGACCCGGGACGGCAGTCCGGAGCACACCCGGGCTCTGATGGAGGCCGGCGCCGACGACTGGCTGGTCGAGCCGGTCGACCCGGAGCTGCTGCGGCTCAGGCTGCGCATGGCGGAGCTCCGGCTGGGCTCTTTCGTGGATGATTTCGCCGAGCGCAAGCGTTCCGAGGAGGCTCTGCGCGAGTCGGAGGAGCGCTACCGCAGCCTGTTCGACGGCGTGCCCATCGGCCTGTACCGGACCACGCCCGCCGGACGGCTGCTGGATGCCAACGACGCCCTGGTCCGCGTCCTCGGCTACCCCGACGGCGAGACCCTGCTCGACGCGAACGTCGGCGACATCTACCTCGATCCCGAGGACCGCCTGCGCTGGCAGCGGACGGTCGAGAAGGAGGAGGAAGACGAGGAGGGCTCCCGCATCCGGGCCTTCGAGTCGCAGGTGCGCCGGCACGACGGGCGGGTGATCTGGGTGCGCTTCAGCCTGCGCACGATCCGGGACGAGGACCGCCGGGTGATCCGCTACGAGGGGGCTTTCGAGGACATCACGGACCGGCGGCTTGCCCAGGACGCGCTCCAGGCGAGCGAGGAGCGCTTCCGCGCGCTCGTCCAGAACGCCTCGGACATGATCTCGATCCTCGACCCGGACGGCTCCGTGCTCTACGCCAGCCCCTCGCACCAGCGCCTGCTCGGCCATCCGCCCGAGGAACTCGTGGGCGGCAACTTCCTCGATTTCGTCCATTACGAGGACCGTCCCCTCGTGGCCAACGCCCTCGGGTGCCTGGTGGACCTGCCGCACGAGAACCTGACCATTGAATACCGCTGCCAGCACCGTAACGGTACCTGGCTGACGATCGAGTCCACGGCTTCCAACCTCCTCGTTCATCCTTCGGTCCTGGGCCTGGTCCTCAACTCGCACGACATCACCGACCGCAAGCGCGCCGAGGAGCGGCTCCTCCACGACGCGTTGCACGACGAGCTGACCGGCCTGCCCAACCGCGCCCTGTTTATGGACCGGCTCTGGCAGGCGGTCGAACGCTCCCGGCGCGAGCCTGACCGGCTGATGGCCGTCCTCTTCCTGGATGTGGACCAGTTCAAGATCGTCAACGACAGCCTCGGCCACCTGGTCGGCGACGAGCTCCTGATCCAGATCGCCCGCGCCCTGTCTTCGGCCCTCCGCCCGATGGACACCATCGCCCGGATCGGCGGCGACGAGTTCGCCATCCTGCTGGAGAGGGGACACGAAGTCGAAGACGCGGCCAGCGTCGCCGAGCGCATCCACGAGCGGCTGGCCGCGCCGATCAACCTGGGCGGGCACGAGGTCTTCATCACGGCGAGCATCGGCATCGCGATCTGCACGCCGGACTACGAGAAGCCCGAGGATCTGCTGCGCGACGCGGACACGGCCATGTACCGGGCCAAGAGCTCGGGCCGGGCCTGCCACGTGGTCTTCCACCGCGGCATGCACCACTTCGTCATGGCGCGCCTGCAGCTCGAGAGCGACCTGCGGCGCGCCATCGAGCGCGGCCAGATCGAGGTGCATTACCAGCCGTTCGTGGACCTGGGGACCGGCACGGTCACCGGCGTCGAGGCGCTGATGCGCTGGGTCCATCCGAAGAGGGGGCTGATCCTCCCCGACGACTTCCTCACCGTGGCGGAGGAGACCGGTCTGATTCTCCCGCTCGGCCGCTACGTGCTAACCCAGGCCTGCCAGCGCGTGCGCCACCTGCAGACCAAGTATCCCGAGCACCGGGAGCTCCGGGTGAGCGTGAACCTTTCGAACAAGCAGTTCTTCCAGTCCGACCTGCACGAGCAGATCGCCGAGGCCCTGGCCATCTCCGGCCTGGAGCCCGAGTACCTGGGGCTGGAGATCACCGAGGGGGTCATCATCCGCCACGCCGAGTCCGCGACCAGCCGCTTCCTGCGGCTGAAAGCCCTCGGGGTGCAGCTCTACCTGGACGACTTCGGCAAGGGCTACTCCTCGCTCAACTACCTCCACCGCTACCCCATGGACATCCTGAAGATCGACCGCTCCTTCGTCTCGCGCATCGGCGAGGAGGGCGGCAACATCTCCATCGTGGCGGCGATCGTGAGCCTGGGCCACCAGCTCGGCATGAAAGTCGTGGCCGAGGGCATCCAGAGCCTGGAGCACGTGGCCAAGCTGCGCGGCATGGGCTGCGAGTACGGCCAGGGGTTCTTCTTCTCCCACCCGGTCGATGGCGACGAGGTCGAGGAGCTGATCACCCGCGCCGTCCATGAATGGCCGAGCCCGGTGCCTTTTTCAGGACGATCGGTTAGCTGATCCCCCTCTCCCCCGGCACGGGGGAGAGGGACGGGGAGAGGGGGGACGGGGTCAACTTTGCAGGAATGCAGTACGATAGTACCGTTGTTCTGGAACAACGGTATGCCTGAAGCGCCCAACAAGATCTTCATCCTCTCCCCCGCCAGCCTCACCGGCGAGCGCGGCCGGCAGCTCCTCTCGCCCGACGCGCGCTTCGAGACGGCGCGGCGCTACCGCAGCCGGGAGGGCGTGCCCATCGAGGAGGCCTTCACCTTCCTCAGCTCGCTCTACTTCCGGGGAAAGATCGCGTATGCCCGCCACTTCGCGAAGCCGCCGGGGGATCTGCCTGCATCCGGGGTGCTGGTCATCGCTCCCGGGTTCGGCCTGGTGCCGGAGGGGTGGCCCCTTACGGCCAAGCGGGTGGAGACGGTCCGGCGCACGCCGATCGACCTCAAGAACCCCGAGTACTGCGAGCCCATGCGGCAGCACACCGAGATGCTCAAGGAAGCTCTGCCGGACGACACCCAGGTCGTGCTCCTGGGCAGCATCGCCACGGGCAAGTACGTGGACCTCCTGCTGCCCGTCTTCGGCGACCGGCTGGTCTTCCCGCGCTGTTTCGTGGGGATCGGCGATATGAGCCGCGGCTCCGTGCTGCTGCGCGCCGTGCGCGAGGACCAGGAGCTGGAGTACTCCAACCTGGATGTGCCTCGCCACAAGAAGCGAGGGAGTTAGTCCTTCAGCGCCCCCGTCTCCAGGAACCGTTCCCAGAGCTTCGTCCAAGTGCGCCAGTCGTGCCCTCCCGGAATGGTGAAGACGCGCTCCGGCGGAAGGGATTTGGCAAGGCGGCCGTTCGACGGTGCGAAATCGTCCCGGGTCCCCCATCCCAGATAGATGGGCAGGTCCGGCCCGTTTGCCAGCCAGGACGACGTCCGGCTCTGGATCTCCTCCAGGTCCAGGAACGGCGCGAACAGTGTAATCCCTTGGACGTCCTCCGGGTGCTCGATGGAGTAGAGGATCGAGCCTGTGCCGCCGAGGGAGACTCCCGCCAGCCAGATCCGGTCGACTCCCTGCGCCTGGGCCGGGGCGATCACGTCCTCGCGCAGCCGGTCCACGATCGTACGCCGTTGGTAGTAGCCCATGTGGGCATCGACGGCCACGAAGCGGGCTCCGACGCCGGACTTGCGCGCGAGCTCGCCCCAGCCGAAGCGCTTGAAATCCTCGGGGCTGTCCCGCCTCCCGGGCAGGAGCACCACGAGGGAGCGCGAGCCCGGAACACCCGGCTCGATTTCGATCGTGCGCAACGGCACGGTAGCGGGTCTCAGTCGAGGACAGCCGGAGGAGAGGAGAGCCGTCAGGAGCAAGAACAGGAGCAGGATCGGGAGCCGCTTAGCTGGCATGGGCCATGCAGTCTATCAGGACAAGTAGAGCCCGTTTCAGGGGCCCAACTCGACGAGAAGCATCAGTTACTCAATATCGCTAAAGGAGACACCATCATGGTTCGTTCTCAGAAAAAGAGCTGGATGTCCTTCGTCCTCCTGTTGGCCCTGCTGACGGTGTTCGCCACCGGTTGCCGGGTCCGCCAGACCGAAGAGGGCAAGATGCCGGATGTCGACGTGTCCGCCGAGGGCGGCAAGATGCCCGAGTATGACGTCGACGCCGCCGATGTGGACGTGAAGACCAAGAAGACCGAGGTCACCGTCCCCGATGTCGACGTGACCATGCCCGGCGAGGGCAAGGCCGACGACAAGGGCGAGGAAGACAACAAGCCGCCCCAGCCGTAACACCTGCAACCTGAACGACTTTGAGGCGGGCCTTCGGGCTCGCCTTTTCGTTTTTCCAGGCTCTCAGGCCCTGAGGTGGTCCGCCCGCCAGGTCCGGACCGCCCGCTTGATCTCGTCCCCCTGGGTCAGTTTGCCATCCAGGATCTGCCGCGTCAGCTCCGGCAGCTCCTCGTCGCTCGCGAAACGCAGCGCGACGATCTGTCCGCGCCGCAGCTCGCCGATCCGGGAGCGGAGGTCCGGCGGCAGCACCGCCTCCAGCCGGGCGTGCATCTCGTTGCGGATCACCCGGTCCTGGACGGCCAGCGGGAAGATCCGTGCATAGTAGGCGAGGGCGGCGAGCCCTCCGGCCACCAGAACCGATAGGACCCTGTCGAACACCGGTATCCCCTCCTCATATGGCTGGAAGAGCCGGTAGATGGACCACAAGAGGTTGATCGCCAGAATGCCCAGGGTCACGAAGTGGAATCCGGGGACCAGCCGGCTGTGATTTGCGTAGCTTTGCTCTGTCATGGGCAAATCCTACCTGATCGCCCTGGTAAACTCCCGCCCATGGATGCAGAAGCCAAGGGACTCCCCTGCCTGGACGTCTCGGCCGTGGCGCCCGCCTGGGACCGCTTCGCCGAGTCGTTCCTGGAGGGCTACTTCGAGCGCAACCCCACCTTCTCGCAGTGGGCCGGACGGCACGAGCACGACGGCCGGCTGCCGGACTGGAGCCCGGCAGGTATCGCGGACCGGTCTGAATGGCTGAGCGCGGAGCGCGAGCGCGCCCTCGCTTTCGACCCCGACTGCCTCGACGAACGCCGCCGGGTCGAGCGCGAGGCCCTGATAGCCCAGATCGACAGCGATCTCTTCTGGGTCGAGGGCGGCTGGCCCTGGCGCAATCCGATCTACTACGCGGGACCGATGGACCCCGCGCTCTACCTGACCCGCGAGTACGCCCCGCTCGAGCAGCGCATGCGCGCCTACGTCAAGTACGCGAAGGCGATCCCGGCGACTGCGGCCCAGGTCCGCGCCAATTTGAAGACTCCTATGCCCAGGACGTTCGCCGAGTTGGGCGAGATGTCCTTCCGCGGTCTTGCCGGCTACTTCGAGAGCGACGTCCCCCCGGTCTTCGCCGCGGTGGAGAACGCGGATCTGCAGGCCGATTTCCGCGAGGCGAATGCCGCCGCGGCCGTGGCCGTCCGGGAGCTGGGCGCCTGGTTCCAAGGGCAGATCGCCTCGGCTCCCGAGGAGGGCTTCGCCCTCGGCGCCGATCTCTTTCTGAGGATGCTCCGCGAGACGGAGCGGGTGGACGTCTCCCTGGCCGACCTGGAGGCTGCCGGCCGCCGCGAGCTGGAGCGCAATCAGTCGGCCCTGCGCGAGGCATGCGCCGAATGGGCTCCGGGCGTCTCGATTGCGGAGTGCCTGGCCCGGGTGCAGTCCGAGAAGCCGCCGGAGGGACCGGTCGGAGCGGCCCGCCGCCAGCTCGCCGGCCTGCGCCGCTTCGTGGAGGAGGCTGGGCTGGTCAGCATCCCCGGCGACGAGCAGGCCCAGGTCGAGGAGTCGCCGCCGTACCAGCGCTGGAACTCCGCGTACATCGACATTCCCGGCCCCTATGACAAGCACCTGCCGGCGATCTATTACATCTCGCCGCCGGATTCCAAGTGGACTCCCGAGGAGCGCGCCGCCTACATCGCAGGCGAGGCCGACCTGCTGTTCATCACGGCGCACGAGGTCTGGCCCGGGCACTTCCTCCAGTTCCTGCACTCGAACCGCGCCGAGTCGCAGGTGGGCCGGCTCTTCGTGGGCTACGGCTTCGCCGAGGGCTGGGCGCACTACTCCGAGGAGCTGATCTGGGAAGCGGGCTTCGGAGCGGGCGATCCCAAGACGCGGATCGGCCAGCTCCAGAATGCCCTGCTGCGCAACGTCCGCTACCTGGTGGCCCTCGGCCTCCACACCGGCGGCATGACGCTCGCCGAGGCGGAGCTGATGTTCCGCGAGCAGGGTTTCCAGGACGCGGCCAACGCCCGGCAGCAGGCGGCGCGCGGCACGTTCGACCCGGCTTTCCTCAATTACACGCTGGGCAAGCTGATGGTGCGCCGTCTGCGCGAGGACTGGACCTCGTCGAGGGGCGGGCGGGCCGCCTGGCGCGAGTTCCACGACCGGTTCCTGTCCTATGGGGGACCGCCGATCCCGCTGGTGCGCGAGGCGATGTTAGGGACGGCGGCCGGCCGGCTGTTCTGAAGCCCCCGTCGCCAGACACGGCCGGTTGTCATCAGGCTGGCAGATGCGGCCTTCGGCTTTGGGCTCGATCCCCTGGCCCTGGAAGGCGGAAGTACCGGCGGCCCGGAGGGCCTCCTCCACCACTTCCTTGAGGTCGCGGTCTTCCGCGGAGCAGCCCTCGACCTTCTGATTCGGGCTCAGCATGGTGTAGCCGTCCTGGTCCCCGGCCTCGGGGTTCACGATGTAGTCGTTGGTCGCGACCAGGATGGTCTCGTCGGAGCGGACCGCCCGGGCTCCCCCCTCGCCGAGCAGGCTCAGGTTCTTCGCCGCCTTCCCCTTGGTGTCGTGAACGTAGGCCATCCCCGCGATCTGGAGCCAGCTCCCGCTGCCGGGCCAGTGCTGGACCGAGTTGTCCACCACTTTCTGCAGGGTGGCGCCGTCGATGCGGATCAGGCGCAGCGGCGTGGGATAGGCGAACAGCTCCTCGACGTGCCGGCGGGTGATGCGGGTGCCGGCGGGGAGATCCGTGTTCAGGCGCAGGGAGCCCGAGTTGATGAAGGCGACCTGGGCTCCGCACTCCTTCATCGTCTGCAGCATCTGGTCCGCCACCCAGTCGCCCAGCGACGTCTCGGAGCCGCGGATCTTGTTCTCCTCGGCCTCCAGGAGCGTGCGCGTGAGGCCGTAGATCTCGCCCAGGCAGCCTGGGGAGGAGCCGGCCTGCGTGCAGAACTGCTGCTCGTGCTTCGCCTGCCAGTCGCCGACCAGTTGGAGCACGTCCGGGTCCGGCCTGACCTGCACGTGCTCCAGCGCCCGGAAGTCGTGCGAGACGTTGACGCGGCCGTCCCGTCCCACCGAGAGCCGGACCACGTCGGCCGTGCGGGCGTCGGCGTCGGCCTTGAGGATCAGGCGGTGGCCCACCTCGATCGCCATCCTCTCGTGGTCATGGCCGCCGAGGATCAGGTCCGGCCCCTCGTCTCCCAGGGTCTCGAGAAGCCGGCGGTCGTCCTCGGCCCGGAGGTGGGTCATGGCCACGACGACCTCGGCCCCCTGGGCGCGCAGCTCGGCGGTCAGCTCCCGCGCCGTCTCGATCGGGTCCGCAAACTCATCCACGTAGGCCACTCCGGCCGTGGGGATGGTGATGCCGAAGAACCCGATGCGGATGCCGCCGCTCACCAGCACGTTGGTCCGTGCCAGGTTGGGAGCCTCGACCAGGGGCCTGCCGTCCTCCCCCTTCTTGAAGACGATGTTGCTCCCGAGCCAGCGGAACTGCGACTGCTCGATCCGCTGGTCCAGGATGGTCGCGTCCTTGAGCTTCGTCTTCTCGAGCTCGTGGTTGCCGAGGACGACGAGCATCCGGTCGTCGAAGGCCGTGTTCCCGTCGAGCGCGTTCATCACCGAGACCATCTGCTCGCCGTTGAACATGCGGCTGGCGAAGGAGGGGAAGAGGAAATCGCCGCCGTGGACCAGCACCAGGTCGGGATATTTCTCCTCCAGCTCCTTGCGCAGGGTGCGGAGGCGGGCCAGCCCGCCGACCTGCCCGTCCTCGACCCCTTCGATCCGGTAGACGTCGTTGATGTGCAGGAGGACCGCCCTGCGCTCGCCCTGAGCAGGTGTGTCGGCAGGGGTCCGCGTCCCCTGCGAGGCGCAGGAGGCCAGGGTTAAGATCAGCAGAAGAAGCGGAATCCGTTTCATGCTCAATCCTCTTCCAGCTCTTCGGCAGTGAGGGGGCGTTCAGGGAGCGGTCGCGCCAGGATGCGGAACTCGCGCACGATCCTGCCGCCGAGGAGATGCTCTTGCAGGATGCGCTCGAGGACCGGCGGCTCACAGTGGCCGTACCAGACGCCGTCGGGGTAGACGACCGCGATGGGGCCGCCGGTGCAGATGTCCAGGCAGTTGGCCCGGCTGCAGTAGACGCCCCCCTTCCTCGCCAGCCCCAGCTCCTTGAGCCGCTTCTGGAGGTACTTCCAGGAACGGAGCGTCTCCTTGCGGCTGGCGCACTTGGGCTTGGTGGGGTCGCAGCAGAGGAAGATGTGGCGCTCGATGCGGTCCAGGCGCAGCTTCTCCGCGGTGCGGCGCTGCTTCCTGATGACGTCCTTTGGAGGCTTCTCGTGCGCTTCCATGGGCCGCCTACTCTACCAGCAGGGCTATCATGGAGGCATGAAAGCCCTGCTGTTGCTCCTCCTCCTGGTAATGAACGGCGCCGCCGCCTCGGAGCGGCCCAACATCCTTGTCATCCTTACCGACGACCAGACCCTGGAATCCATGC
Source organism: Acidobacteriota bacterium (assembly GCA_034667225.1). Classification (GTDB taxonomy): domain Bacteria; phylum Acidobacteriota; class Thermoanaerobaculia; order Multivoradales; family UBA5704; genus DATMER01. Next base: position 113,653 of record JAXDKG010000036.1, on the reverse strand, counting down.
GTGTCCTGGAAAAAACACAGCGGCTCCTGGGCCACGAGGGGACGACGTTCGCGAGCGCCTTCGTCTCGTACCCCGTCTGTTGCCCGTCCCGGGCCACGCTCCTGACCGGGCAGTACGCGCACAACCACAAGGTGATGGCGAACAAGCCGCCGGACGGGGGCTATGGCCGGCTCGATCACTCCAACACGCTGCCGGTCTGGCTGAAGGAAGCGGGGTACGAGACCGCCCACGTCGGCAAGTACCTGAACGGCTACAAGGGACCCGAGGTGCCGCCGGGCTGGTCGCACTGGTTCGGGCTTGCCGATCCGAGCACCTACGAGCTCTATGACTACACGGTGATCGACGGCGGCAAGGCGGAGCACTACGGCCATGCGGAGGAGGACTACCAGACCGACGTGCTGGCCGCCAAGGCCGAGGAGATCCTGCGGGAGATGGAGGAGCCCTTCTTCCTCAGCGTGGCCCCGGTCGCCCCGCATCTGGAGCGGAGCGATGAGAATGGCAAGGGGACTGCCCCACGGCCGGCAAAGCGCCACATCGGCCGGTTCGCCCATGAACCGCTGCCCGCAGGAGCCTCCTTCGACGAGGCGGATGTCAAGGACAAGCCGCCCCACATCCAGAAGCTCCGTCCGCTGGGCGAGGCGAGAAAGGCCCAGATCCTCCGCACCTACCGCTCCCAGTTGGAATCGCTCCTGGCCATCGACGACCTGGTCGAGCGCCTGGTGAAAACCCTCGAGGAGACCGGCCAGCTCGACCGCACCGTCATCCTCTTCGCCTCGGACAACGGCTTCTTCCACGGCCAGCACCGGATCCCGGAAGGCAAGCTCCTTCCCTACGAAGAGGCCATCCACGTGCCCCTGATCATCCGCGGCGGCGGGTTCCCCGTGGGAGTCACGGCCCTCCAACTGGTCTCGAACGTGGACATCGCTCCGACGATCGTCGCCCTGACCGGGGCCACGGCACGGAGGAAGATGGACGGCCGAAATCTCCTGCCCGTGGCCCTGGACCCGTCCGCCGGACAGGACCGGACGCTGTTCTTCGAGGCGCTGAGCCGCAACAAGTCGCGCCCCTCCTACGAGGCGGTCCGGACCGACCGCTGGATGTGGATCGAGTACCGCAACGGCAGCCGGGAGCTCTACGACATGCAGGCGGACCCGCTTCAGCTCCAGAGCCGGCACAAGGCGCCGGGGCTCTCCCAGGTGCGGGCCGATCTGGCTCGACGGCTGGCTGGCCTGCGCTAAGAGAGATTGATCCCATTCCCCCTCTCCCCAACCCTCTCCCCCGTGCCGGGGGAGAGGGAGGCGCGATAAGATCGCGTTCCCATGCGGAACGGCTATCCCCTCGTCGAGCTGCACCGTCACCTGGACGGCAACGTCCGCCTGGAAACCGTCATCGACCTCGCCCGGCAGCACAACGTGGACCTCCCGGCCGATACGGTCGAGGGCATCCGCCCCTATGTCCAGATCGTGGGGCGGGAGCCCAGCCTCATGGACTTCATCGCCAAGTTCGAGATGCTCAGGCGGGTCATGGTGGATTACGACGCCGTGCGCCGGATCGTGCGCGAGAACCTGGAGGACGCCGTCCGCGAGGGGATCGACTACGTCGAGCTGCGCTTCAGCCCGGCATTCATGGCGGAGTACCACGGGCTCGACACCCTCGGCGTGGCCGAGGCCGCCTGCGACGCCCTGGAGGAGGGCCACAACCTCCCGGTCAAGGCGAAGCTCATCGGGATCATCTCCCGCCACTATGGCGCGGAGCGGGGCTGGACCGAGCTGGAGGCGGCGATCCGCGGCCATGACCGCAGTATCGGCGGCATCGTGGCGCTCGACCTGGCCGGGGATGAAGCCCGCTTCCCGGGCGAGCTGTTCGTGGACCACTTCCGCAAGGCGCGGGAGGCCGGGCTGCGGGTGATCGCCCACGCCGGCGAGGCGGCCGGGGCGGAGAGCGTCCGGCAGGCGGTGCTCGGGCTCGGAGCGGAGCGCATCGGCCACGGCGTCCGGTCGATCGAGGACCCCGAGGTGCTGGACCTGCTCGCCGAGCGCGGCATCCCGCTCGAAGTCTGTCCGACCAGCAACGTCCAGACGAGCACCGTGCCCGACTATCAATCCCATCCCCTGCCCGCCCTGCTCGCCCGCGGGCTGGCCGTCACCCTGAACACGGACGACCCGAGCATCAGCGGCATCGACCTCGCACACGAGTACCGGATCGCGCAGGAAGAGCTGGGCCTGAGCGAGGACGACCTGAGGAAGATGCAGGAGAACGCGGTGGCCGCGGCCTTCCTCACCTCCGAGGAGCGCGGCGACCTGCTCGGTGTCCTGCCACCCTATTGAGGAGGAGGAGATTCCATGGCCAAGATCGACCTTTCCAAGCTCTCCCTCGAAGAGCTGCAGACCCTGGCGCGAGACATCGAGCAGGAGATCATCGGCCGCCGCGAGGCGGATCGGGAGCGGGTGATCGCCCAGATGCGCGAGATGGCCGGCTCTCTCGGCATGTCGTTGGAGGATCTCTTGAAGCAGGAGCGCGGACGCGAGCGCGCCCGGGTGCCGGCCACCTCGGTACGCTTCCGCCACCCCGAGAACTCCGCCCTGACCTGGGCCGGCCGCGGCAAGCGCCCGCAGTGGATCATCGAATGGCTGGCTTCAGGGCGGACGCTGGAGGATCTGTCGAGCGGCGAGTAGGTCACTTGTAACCATGCAAAATGAAAGCTAGACTTTCAAAATGCGTGGTTACATCCCTCGGAAGATCCAGAAGCTGATCGAGGCGCGGCTGGCGGATTTCCCCATCGTGGCGATCCTGGGTCCGCGCCAGTGCGGCAAGACCACTCTGGTCCAGGAGACGGTCGGTGGCCATCCCGGCGTCGTCTACCTGGACCTGGAGCGGCCTTCGGATCTGGGCAAGCTCCGCGATCCCGAGCTCTTCTTCAACCTGCACCGTTCCCAGGGGACCGCCTCTCTCTTCTGCCTCGACGAGATCCAGAGGGTCCCGGAGATCTTTCCTCTCTTGCGCAGTCTGTCCGACGAGGAGAGGCGCAATGCGCAGTTCCTTCTCCTGGGCTCCGCCTCGCGCGACCTCCTCCGGCAGACCTCCGAGACGCTGGCCGGCCGGATCACCTACCTGGAGCTGACGCCGTTCCTGGCGAACGAGCTGCCCTCTGACGACCCGGGAGTGCTCCCCCGCCTCTGGTTCCGGGGAGGGTTTCCCCGCAGCTTCCTCGCCCCGAGCGAGGAGAGCAGCCGCGCCTGGCGCGACAGCTTCACCCGAACGTTCCTCGAACGCGACATCCCGCAGCTCGGCTTCAACGTCCCGGCCGCGACGCTCCATCGCCTCTGGCGCATGCTGGCCCATCTCCATGGGCAGATGCCCAACGGCTCTCAACTTGGCGCGGCCCTTGGAGTGAGCCATACCACGGTGCGCTCCTATCTCGATCTGCTCACCCAGACGTTCATGGTGCGCCTTCTGGAGCCTTTCGCCGCCAACCTGAAGAAGCGGATCGTCAAGTCGCCGAAGGTCTATCTCCGGGACTCGGGCATCCTGCACAGCCTGCTCCAGATCGACAGCCTCGACGACCTGCTGGCGCATCCGGCCTGCGGCACGTCGTGGGAGGGGCTGGTGATCGAGAACGTCATCGCCGCCCTGCCCGGCTGGCAGTGTGGCTTCTATCGCACCGCCGCGGGAGCGGAGGTCGACCTCATTCTGGAGCGGGGCCGGCGGCGCATCGCCGTCGAGTGCAAGGTCTCCACGGCCCCCACGGTGTCGCGCGGATTCTGGAGCGCCCTCGACGACCTGAGCATCGACGAAGCCTGGGTCGTCGCGCCGGTTGCGGAGCCGTATCCGCTCCGGGAGGGCGTCACCGTGGCCCCGTTGCGGGTGCTTCTTGACCGCTTGGCAACTACATGAGCCCCCATCATTCGCAGCATCCGGAGGTCCAGCAGGCCCGCACGGGACAGATATGCTCCGAAACGAGCGCGCGCGGCTGCCGCTCGGGGTCGAGATGCTGCGACTCGGGGGTGAGTTGCAGCATCTCGAAAGTGAGTCGCAGCTACTCGTGCACGATTCGGAGCATCTAACGTCCGTTTCGGAGCATCTTGGGAGCAAGCCGAGCCTGCTAAGTCTCGATTCGGAGCATAATGACCTTGAGCCGCTGCCGCCGGAGCCCGGGATGCTGCGAATGGGCGGCAGGACGGGATCAGCCCGAGTACGAGTCGTCCTGCTCGATCTTGGAGAGCACCCAGTCAAAGTCGCCGCGGGTGATCTTGGCTCCGCAGTGGCCGCACTCTCCCGCCATGTTCACCTGGTCGACGGGGGCGCCGCAGTTGGGGCAGCTCCGGTCGGCCCGCGGGGCGGCGTGGACTCCGGCGGCGCGGATCAGGGTCCAGTACTCGGAGTAGAGGCGGTCCTGCTTCGGGTTGCCCGAGACGGTCTGGCCGTCCGCCTGCCTCACCGTGTAGTCCCGGCCGCTCCCCCAGATGCGGAAGGTGATCGAGTCGAAGTGGGCGTCGCGCACGATCTTGGCGATCGTCCACTCGGTCATCCGCATCCCTTCGAGGACGTTGCGCAGCCCCTGCCGCTGGTAGGCTGCGATCCAATACTGGAGATAGTCGAAGAGGCCGTCCGAGACGAACGGGCGGGCGGGCCGGAGGTCGAGCGCGGTCCAGGCGGCGTTGAGCTGCTCGTAGACCAGGCGGAGGCGCGCGCCCAGGGCTTCGTCCGTGGTCGCCGGGTCGTCCGCCAGCAGCTCGGCGCGGCGTGGCTGGACCTGCGGATGGTAGACGGTCGGCCAGGAGGTGCCCACCTCCTGCACCGTGCTCACAAGGGACGGCGGGCGCGCCTCGACCTTGAGAACCTCGATGCTCTGCACGGTCCAGTCGAACCGGCCTCCGGACACGACCTCGCCGCAGAAGCCGCAGCGGTCGCCCGCCGCCGCGCCGGCCGGGTCGAAGGGCGCGCCGCAGTTCGGGCACTTGAAGCTCTTCACCAGCTCCGGCGGCTTAGTCTGCGCCGTGGCGCTCCGGACCAGGCTCCACCGCTCCCTCACGTACTGGCCACCTTCCCCTACCGTCAGGTTGGACTCGAACTCCAGGCCGACCTGGATCCAACCCTGGGGAAAGGCTAGGTGGAGGACGCGCATGGCTCCGACCACCGCGCTCGTCACCGGGGCTCCGGCCGGCGGACGCTGCTGGAGATGGTCGCGCGCCGCCGCGCTCAGGTAGGGAGCGAGGCCGTCTAAGGCCCGGCGGTCGGTCCGCGCCTGGTGCGCCCGGGCATAGAGGGCATAGGCGAAATCCTCGAACAGCACGACCGAGAACTTCGGATCGAGCTGCCGGATGGCGTCGAGGTCGGCGGAGCGCGGGCGGGTCGGCGGCGCCACATGCTGCGGCGTGAGGTCCCAGTTCTGGGAACCCGCCTGGCCCCGCCGCTTCTTCCAGACCAGAAAGGCGACGATGCCCGCAATGGTCACGGGGATGCCGATCGCCGGGTAGTGGATGACGAATTCGATCCAGAGCCGGAGCAGGAAGAAGACCAGTTCGCCCGCGCCATCCCCCCCGCCGTCGCCGCCACCGCCGCCGTAGCCTTCTCCTCCTCCCGGACGGGCGATCGCCAGGGCCGGAGCGAGGAGTAGGACGGCGATCGCCAGCCAGGCGAAGCGCCTCACTCGCACACCTCGTTCGCCAGCTCGTCGACGTCGTCATCGGCCCGAGGCAAGGCCGGGCCGCAGATGTGAGCGAGGGCCCTCACCCTCTCCGCGATCCGGACGCCGTCCTCTCCCTGTCGCACCCCGGCTTCGATGGCGCCGATGGCCCGCTGCCACGACTCGGTCGCGGCCAGGGCCTCGAGCCCGAGATCGGTCACCACCACCGCCTCCCGTTCCAGGACGGAGACGTAGAGGAGGAAGCCGGTCCGCCCAGTCGTGCCATGGACGCGCTTCTCCAGGAACAGGCGGCGGGCGGCGGTCTCGGCAAGACCGCGGCGGACCGCAGGGCGGGTCAGCAACCGGAGGAGCCCCGGGAACCGGGACGCGATCAGCCCGCCGAGAAGGCCGGCGACGAGCGGATCGATCACGAACCAGAGGAGCCCGAACTCCCAATGGGAGAAGAGCAGGAAGGCGAGGGCGGCGAGCCCCACCACGATGCCGGCAATCAGGTCCGCGTGGAGGTACGAGCCCGAGCGGGCGCGGACCGCCACCACCAGCTCGGCGCTGGTGGAAGCCTCCACCTCGCGCACCGCCTCGGTGAGCGCCTTCTTCGCCTCGTCGGTGAGAAACGGCTTCCCCATGGGTCGGCGGCAGTCTACCGTATATGGCCATGGGCATCCCCCGCTGGACCGTCCCCCGGCGTCAACCATGGGAAGAGATCCCATCGGCGTCTCTCACCCTGGCCGACGGCAGCGGCGCGCCCGAGCAGGCCACAATCGTGCGGCTCTGCTGGGACGACGAGGCCCTCCACGTCCGGTTCGACTGCGAGGACCGGGACGCCTGGGGGACGTTCCGGCAACGGGACGATCCGCTCTGGCAGGAGGAAGTGGTGGAGGTCTTCCTGGCCCCGGGGGAGGAGGATCCGGTCCGCTACGTCGAGATCGAGGTAAGCCCGCTCGGCGTCCTCTTCGACGCTCGCATCCACAACCCCACCGGGCTGCGGGCGGACATGACCGCGGATCTCGCCTGGGACTGCCCCGGGCTCCGTTGGGAAGTCGGACGCGGAGCCGAGAGGCAGGATTGGTGGGCGGAGCTGTCGATCCCCTGGGAGAGACCGTCGAGAGTCTGGCGGGCGAACTTCTACCGGGTGGAGCGTCCGCGGGACGGCGCTCCCGAATTCACCTGCTGGTCCCCGACGCTCACGAGCCCTGCCGACTTCCACAAGCCGGAGCTGTTCGGGTTGCTGGAGCTCGGGGATGTTTAGGGAGGGAGAGGGAGATGGAAAGGCCGATCAGTGTTGGCGGCGGGCGAGGAGCTTCTCGCGAATGCCTCGGGGGGCTGTCCGGGCTTCGTTCAGCTCCCGAACCTCTCTCGCCTTTCGGAGACGCTCCTCAAGGTAGGCTTCCACCTCGGTCCGCCGACGCAGGTAGTACCCGATGACCGCGTAGATATCCGCCAGAGTGACGCTGGGGTACTGCTGGGCCATCTCCTCGGCTGTGAGGCCTTCGTGAAAGGCCTCGACGAGGGTGTCGAGGGTCACCCGGGTGCCACCCACCCGCACGGCTCCGTCCGCATCGGGGGTCAGGGGGAGCGGCTCGATCGCGAGGGGCAGGCTCATGGTTGCATTGTACCAGCCGGGCAGCGTGTATCCTTCCCCGATTCCCCGACCAACTATGAACCTGCGCAACCTCTCTGACCGCTCCGCCTCGCGCCTGACCTGGGCCTTCTTCGCCCTCGGGCTCGCCATCTCCCTCTTCATGGTGGCGCGCAGCCAGGTTGGAGGGGACCAGCTCAACCTCCTCGGCCGGGGATGGCTGCTCGCGGACGAGGGCCACTGGATCTCGTACGGCAATCCGATGTCCACCGGCGGCAAGGCTCCGGGCGGGATCACCAGCCTGCTCGTCGGCATCCCCCTGATGGTCTGGCGGGACCACCGCGCCCCCACCCTGGTCATCCTGCTCTGCCACGTGCTCGCGTACCTGATCCTCGACCGGACGCTCCGCCGAGTCTTCGGCCCGCGGGAACGGGTGCTCTTCTCCGTCCTCTACTGGCTGAACCCGTGGCGGATGTACTTCTCGGCCTTCCTCTGGAACCCGAACTACCTCTTCCTGTTCGGCGCGGTCCACCTGTGGACCTGCTGGACTCAGCGCGAGCGCGCCCGCTTCGTCCCGTCCTTCCTGCTCGGCGCCGGGCTCCTGCTGGCCTTCCAGATCCACGCGTCGTTCCTGCTGCTGGCGGTCGCGAGCATCTTCCTCTGGTGGCGGGGGTACTTCAAGCCGCACTGGACCGGCGGCATCCTCGGCGCGGTGCTGGCCGCGCTTCCGCTGGTCCCCTGGGTGCTCGACCTGATGCGTCAGCCCGCCATCCTCACCGAGGCGGACAAGGGGTTCCTCGGCCGGGGGCTCCTCTACGTCTTCCCCCTGCTACGCGGGATCATCTACTGGTTCCGCTACTCATCTCTGGCGGCGTCGGAGAAGATGCTCCGCTTCGACTTCGGTGACTTCCTCGACCCGGAGGCGGGCGCGCGGCTGGGCGCGCAGGTTTCCACCGTGGCCAGCGTGCTGCTCCCCCTGACCCTGGTCCTCCCCCTCCTGGCCAACATCCGGCTCTGGCGGAGGAACTGGAGAAAGAAGCTGCCGGCGGGGGCTTCGGACCGGACCTGGCTCAAGGGATACGTGCAGTGGACCTTCGTCGCCGCGGTCGTGGTCTTCTCCCTCTCCCCGACCACGATCATGATGTGGCAGGCGCTGATCGTCCTCCACGCCGCGGTGCTGCCGCTGGTGCTCTGGGCGGGGGTCCTCGGCCGCAGCCGCCATGCCGGCCGGGTCTCCCGCGGCCTGTGGATCGGCCTGTGGGTCTATACGGCGGCCGAGATCTTCCTCCTCCTGCTCATCCCCCTGGGCAGCACGCACTACCGCTGCGCGGGCCACGACGGCTCGGACAGCTTCGGCCTCGCCCTCAGGCACGACCACAGGATGCTGCATGAGCTGCACATCCATGCCACCTGCCCCCTGCCAGTGAACCGGACAGACGGCTGGTGGCCGGACGTGTTACCGGAATGAGCTACCGGGCGCTCGGGGGCTTCCTCTCCTCGAATACGGTCTTGTAGAGCAGCCCTGCGATCATTCCGCCCGCGATCGGCCCCACGAAGTAGAGCCAGATGTCGGCGAAGTTGCCGGTCACGAGCGCCGGGCCGAGGGTGCGCGCCGGGTTGAGGCTGGCGCCGGTCAGCGGACCGCCCATGAGGATGCAGAAGGTCAGAGTCAGGCCGATGGCGAGGCCGGCGGGGATCGTGGCCTTGCCGCTGATGCCGGCGTTCATGATCGTGTTGACCAGGAAGAAGGTCAGGATCAGCTCCAGCACCAGTCCCTGGGCGGGGCTGACGCCGTCGGCCAGGACCGTGGCGCCGAGGCTCCCCCCGCGTGCGCCGAGCACCCAGGAGAGGACGCCCGCGCCCACGATGCCGCCCAGGAGCTGAACGGCCACGTAGGCGAGCGCGCGGGTCGTGTCGATCTTGCCCGCGGCCCAGACGCCCAGCGTCACCGCCGGGTTGATGTGGGTCCCCGAGATGTGGCCGTAGGCGTAGGCGAAGGCCACGATCACCAAGCCGTGGGCGAGCGCGACCCCCACCAGCCCGCCACCGTCGGCAGCGAGCGCGCCGGCCCCGGCCCCGATGAAGATCAGGGCGAAGGTGCCGATGAACTCGGCGAGTAGAGACGTCGAAAGCTTGTCGTACATGCAGACCCTCCGTTGACGATCAGAAGAAGAAGCTCACTGCTTGCGGATTACGACCTCGACGCGCCGGTTGCGCTGGCGCCCGGCGTCGTCCTCATTGCCCGCGACCGGCTTGCGCTCCCCCCAGCCCCGGGGGGTGAGCCGGCCCGCGTCGATCCCCTCGCGCTCCACGAGCCAGCGCTTGACCGACCCGGCCCGCTGCTCGGAGAGGCGCTGATTGTACGCGTCGTCCCCCTTGGAATCGGTATGGCCTTCGAGAGTCGCGCTGCCGGAAGGATAGGCGCGGATTAGGGTGGCGAGCTGCGCCAGGGCGCTGGCCGCATCGGAGCGGATGTCGGCCTTGTCGAAGTCGAAGAGGACATCCGCCGGCAGCTCCACCCGGATCTCGAGGTCCGTCTCCGTCGCTCCAAGGCTCCGCATGGCCTGCCGGACCTCCTGCACGGTGGACACGATGCCGGACTGGAGGCCGCGGATCTCCAGCACCGAGGGCACCACGTCGAGCGCCCGCTTCGTTCCCAGCTTCGCGGCCGCGGCTTCGGCCGCGGCCTGCGCGGCCGGGTCCCAGGCATCGGCATAGGACGGGTCCGCGGCCCGGGACAGACCCGGCAGGACCAGCAGCGCCGCTGCCGTGATGAGAGCCGTCCGGGAGGCCATGATCAGGAGTCCTGGATCGCCAGGTCCTCGAACGGCGGCACGCCGGGGACCTGCAGGGTGACCGACTTGACCTCCGCGGGCGGCGCCGGGAACTTCACCCATATCGTGTAGCTCTCGCCCGGAGCGAGCTCGCCGTACCAGCGGTCGTTCCAGCCCGACTTCAAGCCGGCAATGTAGGCGCCCTTCTCGTCCTGGAGCACCTCGTACTTCTTTCCAGCGCCGAGGTCCATCAGGTAGACCTCTTTGTAGTTGACCTCGGGCTGAATCTTCTCGCTCCCCTGGTTGCGCAGGCGGACCTTGGCGGTGAGCGTGTTCCCCTTGCGGCGGAACTCGGTGACCTCGGCCACGACCCCCTTCCAGTTCGTCTCCTGGCTGGCGAGGACGGTGCCTGCCGCCGCAGGTATTGCGCCCGGAGGGGCGGCCGGGGCCGGCTCGGAGACGGTTGCGGCAGGAGTATCGGACGCGGGGACGGCGGCGGGCTCGGAGGCGGCAGCCGGCTGGTCGGAGGCCGCGGCGGCTGGCTCCGGTTCCTCAGCGGTTGGCTGGCAAGCAGCCAGCGCCAGCAGGACGGAACCAAGGATGAGGCTCTTTCGCATGGCTCACTCTCCCTGGACAAGGCTCTCGCGAGCCGGAGTTGCGGAGATGCGCAAGACTGACGACAGGATACAACTACTCGGGCCCAAGGACCTCAAGGACACCGGACCGGAGCTTTGTTCTTTTTCCTTTCAGCTCAGAAGCGACTTCAGCAATTCCACGTCCTCGGCGAGCTTCGCGACGATCTCCTCGAGCTTCGCGACGCGGGTGGAGAGCGCTCCGGGGAGGGGGCCGGCCGGGAGCTCCGGCTCGGGGATTGGGGTGGCGGCCCGGCCCCGGGGAGAGGCTGGCTCCACCACGTCGCCGACCAGATGGGTCCAGCGGATCTCCTTCTGGCCGGGGCGGCGGGGCAGCTCCAAGACGAGCGGCTCATCTATGTTGGCCATGCGCTGCAGCGCCTCCTCGACCTCTTCGACCGAGGCGAAGGGATGCATGCGCTCGCTGCGGGTGCGAAGTTCGCCCGGCGTCTGCGGGCCGCGCAGGAGGAGCAGCGTCATCAGCGCCTTGCCCGCCCGGTCCAGACCCCAGCGGCGGACCACGCTCTGCTGCCACTTCTCGCTGCGCGCCCCCTCGGTCCTCCAGACGAGCACCTCCTGGCGCAGGCGCTCCAGGGCCTCGATGACCTGACCCTCGGTCAGGTCCATGACGGGCTCGCGGTTCGTCTTCTGGTTGCAGGCAAGCAGGAGGGAGTTCACCGTCAGCGGGTAGGCCTCCGGGGTCGTCTGCTCCTTCTCCAGGAGCGAGCCGAGCACCCGGATCTCGGCCGGATCGAGCTTTCTGGGGATGCGGGTCGAGGTCACGGAGGGGATTCTATCTTCCCCCCTTGATTTTGTCCCCCAGAGATGCCACCATCCCCCTTAACGACTCGGATACAGACTTTGGACGTTGTTTCGAAGACATTGCCCGCCTGATTTCCCTTGCCCGCAGGAACTGTACCCAAACGCATCGAAACCCGGAGAGTGTGGAGTGCACAGGGGAGTGGAACGTCGAAGCGCCAGAGTCAGTCGAGCGGGTCAGGTATGTCGGACGAGCGGCTCCTTGCAGCAGAAGTTGCCGTACCGGAGGTGCAGGGTCCGTTCGGATGAGGAGAGCTGAAGCGTGTTTTTTCTTGTTTTCTTGTCCCTCTTGGGAGGGGCGGAGGTGGTCGTGGCAACACGGCGAAACGGAAACACTTGTTTCAAGGAGCTGAGAGTATGTCTGAACAAGGTGTAGTGAAGTGGTTCAATGACGCGAAGGGCTATGGGTTCATCGTGCGGCCGGGGGGACCGGACGTCTTCGTCCATCACGCCTCGATTGTCGCCGAGGGTTTCCGGACCCTGGCCGAAGGGGACAAGGTTACCTTCGATGTTGTCGAAGGGCCAAAGGGACTTCAGGCGAAGAACGTCGTCAAAGTCTCCTGAGCCGTTCCCCTTTGCCTGAGCGCCCCGCTGGGACTGTTCCCAGCGGGGCGTTCTTGTGTGTGGGCACTTACCTGAACTGGGAGCGGAAGCGCTGGAAGTTGTTGGTGTCGTTGGTCAGGGACGACCGGCGCGGCAGCCGGGACGCCTCGGCCTGGATGGTCTGGATCCGCGTCTCGGTCAGCGGGTGGCTGGAGAAAAACTGCTCCACCTTGGACGGCTGGCGCTTCCGCATGTCCAGCATCTCCCCGTAGAAGCCCACCATCCCCGCCGGGTCGTACCCGGCCGCGTAGGTGTAGTGCACTCCCAGACGGTCGGCCTCGAGCTCCGCGTTGCGGCTGTAGTTGGTCAGGATGCCGGTGCCCAGGAGCTGGGCGGCGATCTGCTTGCCCTGGCCCGGATTGCGCCCCAGCAGCAGGCCGGCAATCGCGTTGTAACCGTAGGCCCGGGTCATGAGCTGCGTGCCGTGGCGGGCCGAGCCGTGGCCAATCTCATGCGCGAGCACGCCGGCCAGTTCGGACAGGGTGTCCGCCTCGGCGATCAGCCCGGAGTTGACGTACACCAAGCCGCCCGGCAGGTTGAAGGCGTTCACGGTCTTATCCTGCACGACGGCGAAGTCCCAGCGCCGGTTGCCCAGCGGAGTCTGGCTGGCGATCCGCCGCCCCACCGTGTTCAAGTAGGAGCTGTCGATGACCCGGGCCTGCTGGGACACCTGGGACCGAAGGTCATTCCGCATCCCCCACTCCTGGTCGAGGGACACGAGGTTCAAGGCGGCGCCCGCCGTGGTAGCGCACCCGAGTACGACGATCATCAGAACGGCCATGGCGGCCGTGAAGGGGCTTGGTCGGCTGATTCGTGAGGTCATTCGCGGTTTCATGGTCAGTACCTCCTCTGGGGTCTCCGCGTCCAGTCGCACCTCCTATAAAGGCAAGCTGCGTGCCAGCTTGCCCAGGTAGAGAAAGCTCTTTGTTTTCAGCGGGGTGCCGAAGAAGTGGTCGAAGAGGCCCTCTGGGGACCGGGGGCGCCCTGTCCTCCAGAGAGGTCATCGGGTGGAAGCTCGATGATCACGTCTCCCGGACGGACCATGCCGAGATCCTCGCGGGCGAGACGCTCCAGGGTGCCCGGATCGGAGCGCAGGCGGTCGATCCGGCCTCGCAGTCCGTCGATCCGGCCCTGGGTGTCCTCGATCCGGGTCTCCAGAAGGCGCTCGCGCTCCCGGGCGGAAGCGAGGTCGCGGGAACCCTTCCAGGCCGCGATTCCGAGGAGCGCCACGAACAGGAGGACAGTGGCGCCCACCACCGGGCGGAATGAATCGGGCCGGGGGGGCGCGGGAGTCGTGCTCAAGGAGTCCAGCGTGGAAACGCCGCGGCACCGGGGAAGGAGGCTACGTTGTCCAGCTCCTCCTCGATGCGCAGCAGGCGGTTGTACTTGGCGACCCGATCACTGCGGCACGGGGCGCCGGTCTTGATCTGGCCGCAGCGGGTGGCCACGGAGAGGTCGGCGATGGTGGTGTCCTCGGTCTCGCCCGAGCGGTGGCTGATGATGTTGGCGTAGGCGTGGGTCTTGGCCAGCTCCACCGCTTCCAGCGTCTCGGAGAGGGTGCCGATCTGGTTTACCTTGACCAGCAGGGCGTTGGCGAGACCGTTGCGGATGCCCTCCGCCAGGATCTCCGGGTTGGTCACGAAGAGGTCGTCGCCCACGAGCTGCACCCGGCCGCCAAGCTCGTCGGTCAACTGCTTCCAGCCCTCGTGGTCGTCCTCCGCCAGGCCGTCCTCGATGGAGACCAGCGGATAGGCATCGAGCCACTCACGGTAGATGGCGATCATGTCGGCGCTGGAGAGGCCCTTGCGGCCTTCCCCCTCCAGAGAATAGGTGACTTTTTTGGCGCGACGTTTCTCCACCAGCTCGCTGGCGGCCACGTCCAGGGCCAGCCCGATGTCCCGGCCGGGCTTGTAGCCGGCCCCTTCGATCGCCCGCATCAGGTAGTCCAGCGCGTCGCGGTTGCTCTTCAGGTTCGGAGCGAATCCGCCCTCGTCGCCCACGGCGGTGACCATCTTCTCCTTCTTCAGGATCTCCTTGAGCGTATGGTAGACCTCCACGCCCGCGCGCAGCGCCTCGGAGTAGCGGTCGAAGCCGAACGGGACCAGCATGAACTCCTGGACGTCGATGGAGTTGTCGGCATGGGCTCCGCCGTTGAGCACGTTGAGGAGCGGTATGGGCAGCACGGTCGCCGCCGGTCCGCCCAGGTAGGCGTAGAACGGAAGGTCGCAGGCCTTCGAAGCAGCGCGGGCCACGGCCAGGGAGACCCCGAGGGTGGCATTGGCGCCGAGGCGGCTCTTGTCGGATGTGCCGTCGAGCTCGATCAGCAGCCGGTCGATGCGCGCCTGATCGCGGACGTCGAGCCCGCGCAGCGGCGGCGCGATCTCGTCGTGCACGTTGGCCAGCGCCTTGCGCACTCCCTTGCCGCGATAGCGGTCGCCGCCGTCGCGCAGCTCCAAAGCTTCACGCTCACCCGTGGAGGCCCCGGACGGTACCGACGCCCGCCCCCAGATGCCGCCCTGCAAAATGACTTCAACCTCCAAGGTCGGATTGCCCCTGGAGTCGAGGATCTCATGGCCCACGACTTCTTCGATGACGAACATCACCCCTCCTCAGCCCAGGTGTCCGGTAGACTGCAACCTGGAAAGGTTATCTGCAAAACCCTAACATTTTCAAGGAAAAACGGACTGCTGCCGTACTTTGAAAGCAAGCGCGATGCCCGAAACCCTCAAAATGGCCCCCGAGGAGGTCCGCCGCCGTCTGGAACAGGGCGAAAACGTCACCGTGCTCGACTCCCGGGGACGGGCCGCGCATGCCCGCTCCAACGAAAGGATCGAGGGCGATCTGCGGGTCGAAGGGACCCGCGGGCTGCCGCAGGTGCTCGGGCGCATCAGCCAAATACCGCAGGGCTGGATCCTCGCCTACTGCACCTGACTGGACGACGGTCTGGCCGCCCGGGTGGCGGCGAAGCTCAGGGAGGAGGGCTTCCCCGACGCCTGGGCGATCGAGCGCGGGCTCGCCGGCTGTGTCGAAGCCGGCCTGCCAGTCATCTTGAAATGCTAGACTCCCCCGCTCAATGGCTGAAGAAACTCCCGCCCCCTTCGTCCCCCCTCCCGGCCCTCTCCGCCTGCACGTGGGCAGCGGCAAGGCGCGCCTGGAAGGCTGGGTGAACATGGACATCCAGGCCCTTCCCGGAGTCGACGTGGTCTGCGACGTCACCAAGGGCCTGGGCTTCACGGGCGCGGAGGCGGTCTTCGCCGAGCACTTCCTGGAGCACCTGGCGCTCGCGGACGCGCTCAACTTCCTGCAGGAGTGCCACCGGGTGCTCGAGCCCGGCGGGTGGCTGCGGATGTCCACGCCGAACCTGGAGTGGGTCTGGGTCACGCACTACCGGCTCGACCTGGACGACGAGACGAAGCGGCTGGCGGCGCTGCAGATCAACCGCGCCTTTCACGGCTGGCGCCACCAGTTCCTCTGGAACCGCCACATCCTGGGCGAGGCCCTGGCGGCCTGTGGCTTCGACCTGGTGCGCTGGTGCCGCTGGGGCGAGAGCGAGCTGCCGGCCTTCCAGGGGATCGAGCGCCACGAGATCTACGAAGACGCCCCGGACCTGCCGCACGTCATCATAGCCGAGGCGCGCCGGGGCGATCCCCAGCCGGAGCGCCTGCAGAAGTTCCGCGAGCTGATCGAGCGCGAGTTCCTGATCCACCTGGCCGATTGATGAGAAGAGTTTTTTTCTTCCTTTTGGTCCTTCTGGTCCTTTCCTGCTCGAAGCCTTCGAAGCCCCGCAACGTCATCCTGATCCTGGTCGACACCCTGCGCGCCGACCATTTGGGCGCCTACGGCTACCCCCGGCCGACCAGCCCGAACGTCGACGCCTTTGCCGCGGAGTCGCTCAAGTTCACTGGAGCCCGCAGCCAGGCCTCCTGCACGTTCCCGTCGGCCAACTCAATCCTGACCTCGCGCTACCCGTCGGCCTTCCTCGGCCAGCCGGCGCCGAGCCCGCTCGGCATCCCGGAGAGCATCCCATCCATCGCCGAGATCCTCCTCGAGCGCGGCTTCCGCACGGCCGCGGTCTCGGCGAGCCCGGTGGTGCGCAATTCGCCGGGGCGTTTCAACCCCGGGGCCGGCTTCGGCCGCGGATTCGAGAGCTTCAACGAGGACTGCGTCTGGGAGAACGCCGCCTGCGTCAACCGGGCGGCGATGCCGCTGATCCAGTCCGACGACGAGCGCCCGTTCTTCCTCTATCTCCACTACATGGACCCCCATGGCCCCTACACGCCGCCGAAGAGCCACCAGCGCCGCTGGGCCCTGGGGCGGCCGGAGAAGAGGTTCGTCCGCGACGGCAACCCCAACCCGATCGGCGACATGCTCTACAAGGGAGCGCCCGACCCCGGGGCCACGCCGCAGGACATCCAATACCTGATGGACCTGTACGACGAGGAGATCGCCTTCTTCGACTCCCAGTTCGCCGAGCTCCTGAAGGTACTCCGCGAGGCCGGCCGGATGGAGGATACGGCCCTGGTCTTCGTCGCGGACCACGGCGAGGAGTTCCTGGAGCACGGCCACATCAAGCACTGCCGCACCCTCTTCGACTCCTCGATCAAGACCCCGTTCTTCCTCCATCTCCCCGGGACTGCACCCCGCGTCCTCGACCGGCCGGTGCAGAACCTCGACGTCGTCCCCACGCTGCTCGACTACCTGGAGATCGACACCAAAGGCCTGACCTTCGAGGGGGAGAGCCTGCGGCCGCTCATCGAGGATACCGGCGAGCTTGATCCGCACCAGTACGGCATGCAGGGCACCCTGCGCAGCGCCGCCGACGGCCAGCACAAGCTGATCCACGACCTCGGAAAGGGGAGCTTCGCGCTCTACGACCTGAAGGCCGACCCGAAGGAGGAAAAGGACTCGTTGCGCGGAGAGCGGAGGGTCTTCCACCGGCTGCGCCAGGCGCTCACCCAGTGGCTCGGCAAGACCGAAGGCTCGGGCAACGCCGAAGAAAGCCTGGAGGCGGAGCGCAAGCTGCGGGCGCTGGGATATCTGGAATGAACCCGGTTCTGGCGCTGTTGTGGATTACGTTTGACAGTCCCAGGGAGTTATGAGAGTATCTCCCTCCCCTCGAAACAGGGGAACTTGAAAAACGGTGACGCGGGGTGGAGCAGTCTGGTAGCTCGTTGGGCTCATAACCCAAAGGTCGCAGGTTCAAATCCTGCCCCCGCAACCAATTTCGAATCAGGAAGGCCGGCCCGATCGCAAAAGATCGCCGGTCTTTTTGCTTTCAGGCCTCTCCTCCCGCCGCATGCGCAGGGTCAGGAAGCTGACGCTCATCATCAGGACAGAAGCCATCCAGAACGGGTAGCGGAGATCCACCTTGTAGGCGAAGCCCGACCAGAGAGGGCCGAGCATCCGGGAGACCCCGCCGAAGGACTGCTGGACTCCGAGGGTTTGCCCGGTCTCTGCCCGCGACGAGCGCCGGGACACGAGCGAGGTGGTTGCCGGGAAGAGCAGGGCCGTCCCCACGGGCACGAACAGGACCACCAGGGCGAGCCCCAGGAGACTGCCGTCGGTGAAGGGGATGCCAGCCAGCCCGATCACCAGGGACAGGGCGCCCAGGCGGGTCACCCCGACCTCCCCGAAGCGCCGCACGGCCGGACCCAGCAGCAACGCCCGCATGACCAGCGAGATCCCTCCCACATAGGCGTAGAAGTAGCCGATCGTCTTCTCGGTGACCCCCATGACGTCCTTCAGGTAGAGCCCCAGCACGCCATTCATCGCCATGAAGGCCATCATGCCGATGGCGTAGACCCAGATCGGCGCGCTGACCGGGGCCGTGGGGTGGCTCAGCACCTCATAGAAAGTGCTGCGCAGCGACCGCTTGGGGGCGGCCATCTCGGAGGTGGTGCTGGCGTACCTCTTCGGCTCCGGGAGCCACTTCCAGGCGAAGAGGATGTTGAGCACGCAGAGCCCCGCGGCCATGAAGCCCGGGCCCTCCGGCCCGAGGTAGGTGGCGAGCGAGCCGCTGGCCGGGCCGATCATGACGCCCGCGCTGGTCGCCGCAGTCAGCCAGCCCAGCGCCTTGGTGCGCTCCTCGGGCTCAACCGCGTCGGCCACGTAGGCCTGCACCACCCCCGTGGTCCCGCCGCCAGCCCCCTGGACAAGGCGCGAGGCGAACAGGAACCACAGGCTCTCGGCCAGGCCGAAGAGCACGTAGGCCGCGGCCGAGAGCATCAGCCCCGCCAGGATCAGCGGCCGGCGGCCGTAACGGTCCGAAAGCCTCCCCCAAAAAGGAGATACCGCGAGCTGGGCGAACGGGTACGAGGCGACCAGCATGCCGACCAGCGGAGCGTCCGCTCCCAGCCGCGTGGCGTAGAACGGGAGCAGCGGCAGGACCATGGTGAAGCCGATCATGTCCACGAACACCGTGGCCATCAGGACGCTGAGCTGCTTGATACCGCGGGACTCCATCGCTACCTCTACTTCTAGCTCGCCTCGCCCCGGCCCCAGAGCAGAAAGGCCGCGGCGCTCGCCGTCATCAGGATGACTCCGTACACCGCCGCCATCCCCAGGTCCTGAAGCCGCAGGCTCGACAGGATCTCGATGGAGATCGGACGCGTCTCGAAGGTGTAGAGCACGATGGAGACGACGAAGTCCCCGAGCGCGGTGATGAACGCCAGCCCCGCCCCGGCCGCGATCGCCGGCCGGAGCAGCGGCAACACCACCTTGCCCAGCCGGCGCCAGCGCCCCGCGCCGAGCGACGCCGCAGCCTCCTCTAGAGCCGGATCGAGCCCGCGCAGCCCGGCGATCGATCCGCGCCCCGTGAGCGGCAGGCTGCGCACCAGGTAGGCCAGGGGGAGGATCAGCGGCGTGCCGATCAGCACGAACCGCCCGATCCACGGCTGATTCACCCCGAAGGTGGTCGCGAGGGCGATGGCGAACACGGTCCCGGGCACGGCCCAGGGCACTGCGATCAGTCCTTCGAGAGCGCTCGACAGCCAGGGCCGGCGCGGCTCGCCCCCGTCCACCGGACGGGAGACCGCCATCCGCGCCGCGGTCAGACCCAGCGCGACCGCCGCAATCGTCGAAACGGCGGCCATCCAGAGCGAGTTGACCACCGGCCGCAGCTTCTCCGCCTGGGCCAGCGCCATCCAGTTGCGCAGCTCGAGGACCGGCGGGAAGGGTTCGGCGGTCCAGGTGAACGGCGGCACGAAAGAGACCAGGAGCAGCACCGCGTGCGGCAGGAGCAGGAAGGCGACGAGCAGCCACCCGAGAGTCCCCGCCGTGATCCGCGCCCAGGAGCTCTCCAGCCGGCGGCGGGCCGGCGCGACACCTCTCACGCCCGTGGCGGCAAGACCGGAACGGTCGATCCACCGCATCCCACCCAGGGCCAGAAGGGCGAGCCCCGCCAGCATGACCGTCTCAACCTGAGACAGGCCGGTCTCTCCGTTCAGCTTCGAGGCCACGATCTGCGTGGTCATCACCCGGAAGCTCCCGCCAAAGAGATACGGGGCCGAGAACGAGGCCAGCGAGGTCATGAAGGTCAGCAGCGCCGCTCCGGCCAGAGCTGGCCGGAGCAGGGGCAGCGTCACCCGGAACAGGGACCGTGCCTTCCCGGCGCCGAGCGAAGCCGCCGCCTCCAGGAGAGCCGCGTCGAGCCGCGCCAGCCCGGCCCGGGTGAAGAGATAGAAGTAGACGTACATCGAATAGGCATGGACCAGAAGGATTGCGCCCGGCCCGGCCAGCCGCCAGGGGGGAGCCTCCAACCCCAGCAGCGATTGGACCGCCCGCGACACGAAGCCGCTCTCTCCATAGAGGAAGAGGAAGGCGATCACGCCCACCAGGGGAGGCAGGGCGACCGGAAGGGCCACGACCGCGGCGAGGAATCGCCGGCCGGGGAAGTCGGCGCGCTCGAAGAGGAAAGCCAGGGGCACGCCGATCGCCGCGGCCAATCCCACCGAAGCGAGAGAGATCCAGAGGCTGCGCCACAGAGCCAGCCACTCATCCGGACGGGAGGCGAACTCGCGCACATGCGTGGCCGTCCAGCCCTCCGGTCCCCTCAGCGCGTCGACGAGCGTCATCAGCAGCGGATATCCCACCAGCCAGGCGAGGAGCAGAGCCAGGAAAATCCCGGCTACCGGCAGTCGGTTCCTTCTCATGCCTTGCCGACTCCGAAGATACGGGGCCGAGGCCCGGAAGTTCCGAGGCCGACCGAGACCGCGTCCCCCTCCGCAGCGGCGCCCGAGGGGGCCATCACCTCCACCTCATGGCCATCCAGAGCCACCAGGAAGAAGGAGACCGGTCCGGCGTAGCGCCGCTCCGTGACCCGGCCCGGCAATCCGCCCGGTATGAAGATCAGGGACTCGGGCCGGACCACCAGTTCGGCGGGCTCGCCCGGCTTCAGCTCCGTAGCGGGTTCCCCCGCCCAAGCCTCCCCCGACGGAAGCCGGACCTTTCCGTCCCCTTCATAGATCCCCGGGAACGCGCTCGCCCGGCCCACGAACCCGGCCACGAATCGAGTTGCGGGCCGCTCATAGAGGTCTTCGGGAGAGCCCACCTGATGGAGGATCCCGCCGTGGAGGACGGCGACGCGGTCGCCCAGGTGGAAAGCCTCCTCCTGCTCGTGGGTCACCAGGACCGTGGTGATGCCGATCTTCCGGATGGCGGTCCGCAGCTCCCGGCGGGTGCGCTCGCGCAAGGTGGGATCGAGGTTCGAGAGCGGCTCGTCGAGGAGGAGAACGCGGGGCTCCGGGGCGAGCGCCCGGGCCAGCGCCACGCGCTGCTGCTGCCCGCCGGAGATCTCCCCCACCCGCCGCGCCTCGAAGCCGGGGAGGTCCACCTGGGCCAAGGCCTCGGCCACGCGCCGCCGCGACTCCTCCTTGCTCGCCTTATCCAGTCCAAAAGCCACGTTCTCCCCCACAGTCAGGTGAGGGAACAGGGCGTAGTGCTGGAACACCATGCCGAACCGGCGGCGGGACGGGGGCAGGCCGGTCACATCCTCGCCGTCTACCCGGATGCGGCCGCGGTCCGGGGCCTCGAAGCCGGCGATCAGGCGGAGCGCGGTCGTCTTGCCGCTGCCGCTGGGCCCGAGCAGGGCGAGCACCTCCCCCTTCTCGATCTCCAGGGAGAGCTCGCGGAGGACGCGGTTGCTGCTGAAGCTCTTGTCGAGCCCGTCGAGGACGAGGAACGGCATTCCGGTTCAGCCCTTGCCGCGGATGGTCCGATCCCAGGTGGCCATCCACTCCTGGCCGTTCTTCTCGATGAGATCCCAGTCGACCGGAGCAGGCTTCCAGTCTCGGATCACCTCCTGGGCCCATTGCGGGAGCTGATCGGCGGGCATATCGGTGCGGGCCGGCAGCCGGAACGCGTCGCGGGCGGCGAGGGCCTGCCCCTCGCGGCTGCCCACGAACTCGATGAACGCCTTGGCCTCCTCGGGATGGCGCGCGCCCTTGACGAGGCCGAGAGAATCGTCGATGACCGGCGTGCCGCTAGCCGGGAAGTGGAAGGCGAGCGGCGAGCCGCGCTTGCGCTGCCAAAGGAGGTCGGTCAGCTCCCAGACGGTGACGAGCCCCTCCTGCCGGTTCAGCTTCTCGATCATGAGCGCCGGCTGCTGGAGGTACTCCTTGGTCTGCGCGTCCAGCCGGCGGAGCCACTGGAACCCGCGGTCGGGGCTGCCCGTCTCCTGGACCGAGCGGGCGAGGATCATCCCGAACATGGTCCGCATGGTGCCGCTGGCGAGCGGATCGCGGATCAGGATCTTCTTCGTCCACTTCGGATCGAGCAGATCGTCCCAGTCATGCGGGGCATCCTGGGCCGAGACCGCCTTGGCGTTGTAGACCAGGACCGGCGCGGTCCGGTACGAGGCGAAGAAAAGGTTGTCCGCGCCCCGGCTCTCCGGAGGGATGGCCTCCGCCCAGCTCGGCCGGAACGGAGCGAGCAGCCCCTCCCGGGCTGCCCGGCCGAGGATCGTCTGCGGCCCGCCGAACCAGACGTCTGCCTGCGGGTTGGCGGCCTCCGACCTGATGCGGTCGTAGACATCCTGCGAGCCCATGTCGAGCGTGCGGACGTCCACCTTCGGGTTCTTGGCCTCGAAGGCCTTTTCCATCAGGGAGAGGAGGTCCCCCCCATGGGGCGAGTAGACGACGAGAGGAGCACGGCCGTCGCCGCAGCCCAGGACGGCGAGCACCGGGAGTAGGAAGAGCAGGGTTCGAATGGTTCTCATGGCCGGGATCAGGTCGGTCGGGGGCGGAGCCCCGCCGCCTCCGCCGGATACTATCCCGGTTCGGGGTCTTCAGCCGCCCCGGGGCTTACGGTCCAGCTCAGCCCGGAGGCGGGCCACCTCGTCCTCCAGCATCCTGGACCGCTCCTCGGCTGCCTGCCGGGCGGCGGCCTCCCGGCGTGCCCGCTCCTCGGCTGCCTGTTGAGCTGCCTCGACCTCCTCGGGCCAAAGGAGTAACCCGGCGGCGGGATCGACCAGCCGCAGCCGTTCGCCCTCGGGACGGAGGATCAGGCCGGTCGTGGAGCTGAATAGCGAGCCGTCCGGCTTCGGGACCATCGGGGCATACCGCCCTGCGTCGAGCCGCTGGCCTTGGAGGCGCGGTACCAGATAGTCGCCGTAGGGATCCAAGAGGAAGTACTCCTCGACGCCGAGCCGCTGATAGATCCCTTTCTTCTTTGAGAGGTCCTCATCCCGGGTACTCTCGGACGTGACCTCCACCACCAAGCTCGGCACCCGCCCCTCCTCCCAGAGCTTGTAGATCGGCCGGTCCCACTTCCGCACCCCCTTGACCAGCAGGACGTCCGGCGCCACCACTGCCTGTGGCCGCCCTTGCTCGAAATAGAAGAAGAGGTTGCCGCCGACCCACACGTCAGGAACGTCCCGGAACCGGCGCTCCAGTCCCTGGATCAGGTCGGTCATGATCCTTCGATGAAGGGTCGTTTCGGCCATGGGTTGGCCGTCGGAGGTGGGGTATTCGATCTCCTCTCGCTTCAGCGGGATCGCGGCCATGCGTCATTCCTTTCCCCGACGGGTCGCCGGATCAGAGCACAGAACCCGTCAGGACGCAACGCTCGCCTTCATGGTAGCACGCTTAGATGACTCGCCGGGCCGCGGCCGTGGCCGGATCGCCGGTGTTGGGCGTGCCCGAAGGCTCGATGAGCAGGAGGTGGACCTCCTCCCTCGCCACGGGACGATGCTCGACACCTTTGGGCACCACGAAGAGCTCGCCCGGTCCCAGATGGACCTCGCGGTCGCGCAGCTCGATCGTGAGATGCCCCTTGAGCACGAGGAAAAGGTCGTCCGTGTCGTCGTGCTTGTGCCAGACGAACTCGCCCTGGACCTTGACCACCATCACGTCATGTCCGTTGAACTCGGCTACCGTGCGGGGCTGCCAGTGCTCGGAAAACGTCGCCAGCTTCGCTTCGAGGTTCACCTGGCTCATCTGCTGAAGCCTCCGAAAAGGGAGCTGATCTCGCGATAGTTCACAGCCTCGTCCGCGAACGTAAATGTGCCGTGCTCCCGCATCTCCCGGGCAGCGCGCAGAAACGCGCCGAGGGCGGCCCGGGAGAGAGCGCTGCCAACGCTGATGCGCTTCACCCCGATCTCGGAAAGCTCGCCGAGGCTCAGTTGCACTCCTTGCAGCCCCATCACGACATTCACCGGACGATCGACGGAGCCGACCACAGCGGCGATGTCATCCCTGCTCGTGAGGCCCGGCGCATAGAGCACATCCGCTCCGGCCTCCTGATAGGCCTGAAGCCGCTTGATCGTATCTTTGATATCCCGGCGGCCTACAAGATAGTTCTCTGCCCGCGCGGTCAACATGAAAGGAAAAGGAAGAGCGTGTGTCACCTCTGCCGCGGCACGGACCCGCTCGGCCGCCAGATCATGATCGTAGATCGGATCATCCGGGCGGGCGGTGGCATCTTCGACCGAGCCGCCGGCAAGCCCCGTGGCCGCGGCAAGCCGAAAGGTCTCCGCAACCGTTTCGGGATCATCGCCAAAGGCATTCTCCAGGTCGGCGCTCACCGGCAGATCCGTGGCTGACACGATGGCCCGCGCATGCTCCATCGTCTCGTCGCGGCCGATCGCGTTGTCCTGCCGGCCCATGGAAAAAGCGTATCCGGCGCTCGTGGTTGCCAGCGCCTCAAAACCCAAGTGGGCAAGCAGCCTCGCGGTGCCGATATCCCATGGGTTAGGGATGATGAACGCGCCCTCCCGCTGATGCAGGGCGCGAAAGGCTTCCGCTTTCTGTTCCTGAGATCGCATCAACCCTCCGAAGGAACCTATTCGGCTGCCTCGAGTAAAGCCCGGAGCTCAGGCTCCTTCGCCGCCTCGATCAGGCTCTGCTTGTGCTCGCCGAGCTTGGCGCCGGCGGCGAGCAGGAGCCGGACGACCTCGATATGGTTCTCGTTGACCGGACCGTACAGCAGGGGAAATCCACCCGGCGCGGCATTTGGATCGGCGCCCGCCTTGAGCAGAACCTGGCACATCTCGATGTTGCCTGTGCGCGCCGCTTCGGCGAGCGGAGTCACGCCGTATTCATTGGCCGCTTTGGCGTCGGCGCCCGCTTCGGTGAGCACGCGCACGAACTCGGTTTCTCCCGTGTCGACCGCCTCGAAGACGATCGTCTTGCCGTATTCCATGGGGGGTGCGTTCTTCGCATCTGGCTTCACGCCGCCGCCGAGCAGCACCTTGAGAACATCGAGCTGCCGCCGTTCGGTCGCGATCCAGAGAGCGGTGCGATTCGAGCCGCTCTTCACCGAGGGATCGATGCCGGCTTCGACGAAGAGCGCCGCATGGCTAGCGTCGCCTTCGGCCACCTTCTGCAGGAACGCCTCCGGCGTGAACGCGATACCGTCCTTCTCGAGCTTCTCGCGGGCTCCCGCCTGGTCGCTGCGAGCAGGAGCCGTGAACAGGACGAACGCGGTGAGAGTGAGCAGGGCGAGCGGTGTCTTCATCGGATCCTCCTGACGAGGTGCAAGCTGTCGCCGGTATGGTGACGAGGACGGGGAAGAAGGTCAAGCTCCCCTTATTCGATGCCGGGGGCGGTCGCCGGTCGCCCCCGGTTGACACACGGCGCATCAGGCTCTCCGTCAGGGATCAACGATGAGATAGACGAGCTGTTTAGTCAGATCGACTTCGAGTGAGTCCTTGGGAAGTGCTGGTGCACCCGTATATGCCGTGATCTGAGTGTTGAACCTTCCCATGGCCGAGAGGAGCTTGTCATGGAATTCCGAGAGCCGCCGTTGAGCTTCAACAGTGTTCGGACTCGTGATGTTTACCAGAAGCTGACCCAGCGATGGGTTGGTCGCCGAGATTTGGATGGAAAACAGATTGGTCGTGTTGTGAACCCACGAAACGACAATCATTTGGAACTTGGTCGCTTGCTGGTTGGTGGTGACCAGGGCAAGAGTGTTTGTCATGATTTCTTCCTTTCTCACGCCAGGCCGGTCTGGTCAATTCCCAGGATTGGGCATGTCAGATGGGCAACTGTTGCCATCAGGGGCCTCAATGGTATAAGCCCAGGTATAGTCACCGGACTCGCTGACGCGCATGGGGCCGCCTGCGGTCGCTCCAGGTGCAGCGCTGTCCGCTCCCGTAAATTTCTGGTGTTCGTTGTACCAGCAAGTAATCAACCCGGCGTGCGCGGCCGGCGAGCTGACGATCAAGGCAAGCACGAAAAGGCTGGCCCTGTACTGCGTCTTTAGCTTGGTTGCCATCAGATTCGTTGCAGTTGGCATGATTTACTCCTTTCGAGAGGTCAATAAGAGCATCCGCTTTGATCTATACGGCCGGAAGCTGCCAATCTTCGTTGCCGTCATCAGCCCATAGAGCAACCATTCTGCCAAGTGGAGCCGGTATCGGAAAACGTTGATGTGCAGGGTTTTCAGCCACCTTCCGGCCCAGAGCTGCCATTCGATGAAGGCAGATCCCTCTCTGCTCGGGCTCCCCATCTCTTGAGACTTGGCTGGCTCCCGAAGGCGGCAGGAAGACTTTTCTCCCTCTTTGATCTAAGATGTGTCTGATCCCAGAGGCAGATGTCATCGATCGGAGGCAGGGGGTATGAACCTCTATGAGGAGCTTTTCCAGATCTCGAAGCTCCTCCTGGCCGAGGAAGACGGCGAGCGGACTCCCGAGGTCCTTCTGCGCCGCATCGTCGAGCGGTGCGGCGCAGAGACCGGCTTCGTCGTGGTGCGCGAAGAGGGCTCTTTCCAGCAGAAATTCGACGTCGGCTATGACCGCGGGCAGCGCTCCGCGGCCGAACGCCGGTACAGCCGCACGCTGGTGCGCGAGGCGATCGAGACCGGGAAGGTCATCTACCTGGCGAACCTGATCGAAGACGACCGCTTCAGCTCCGGCGAGAGCGCCCTCCTCATCGGCCGTTGTTGCGCCCTCGTCGCGCCGCTACGCCACGGCGACGAGGTCTACGGGGTGATCTACCTCGAAAACCGCGCGCGCGTGGACAGCTTCGACGCGGAATGCCGGGCCTTTCTCGGCGAGCTCGCCGAGGTCGCCGGACTCTTCCTCCTGCGGGCGAGCGAGCGCGAGGCCCTCCGGCAGCGCAACCGGAGCCTCGAGCAGGATCTGTTCTCCCAGAATGATTTCGCGGGGATCGTCACCCGCGATCCGCGCCTGATCGAGCTGCTGCGGGTCGTCGCCCAGGTCGCGTCGGCGGACGCTCCGATCCTCGTCCTCGGCGAGACCGGCACCGGCAAGGAGCTGATCGCCCGGGCGCTCCACGTCAACAGCCCGCGCCGAGGCCGGCCTTTCGTCACCGTCCACTGCTCCGCCCTCCCCGGGACATTGCTCGAATCCGAGCTCTTCGGCCACGTCGCCGGCGCCTTTACCGACGCCAAGCGCGATCGCCCGGGCCGGCTCGCCTCCGCCCATGGCGGTACGCTCTTCCTCGACGAAGTCGGCGAGATTCCCATCGAGGCGCAGGCGAAGCTGCTCCGCTTCCTCCAATTCGGCGAAATCCAGAGGCTCGGCTCGGACCGCACGGAAAAGGTGGACGTCCGGGTGGTCGCCGCCACCCACCGCGACCTCCGGCAGATGATCCGCGAGGGACACTTCCGGGAAGACCTGTACTTCCGGCTCAAAGTGCTCGACCTGAAGCTGCCGCCGCTGCGCGAGCGCCGAGGGGACATCCTCCTGCTGGCTGATCACTTCCTGCGGCGGCATTGGCGGCGGGCGGGCGAGAAGCCGCGCTGGACCTCGCGCACCGAGCGGGTAATCGCGAGCTACCACTATCCGGGCAACGTCCGCGAGCTCTCGCACCTGGTGGAGAGGGCCTGCCTGCTGGCCCGGGGGCCCGAGTTGGATCTCGACCTCCTGCCGCCGGAAGTGGCCGGCATGGCGGCTGGCGCGCCCGCTCCCGAGCCGATCTTCCGCGAGCTCACGGGCGAGTCGCTGAACGAGGCCCGCGAGGCGAGCGTGGCCGAGGTGGAGAGGCGCTTCGTCGAAGAGCTCATGGAGCGTTGCGAAGGCAACGTCTCGCGGGCGGCCCGCGAGTCCGGGCTCCATCGGAGCTACCTGCAGAAGCTCCTCGCCCGCCACCGGCCGGCCCTCGCCGCGGAGGGAGGATGACCGGGCTCCTCTGCCCGGCCTGCGGCCAGGGCTACTCGGAGTTCGATTCTGACTGCCCGGCCTGCGGGAAGCCGCTCCCGATGCCCTCGCTCGAAGACCTGACGCTGCCGGAAGGATTGAGCCCCTCGCAAGCGGCTGACTTCCCGAGAGACCAGTTCCTCGGCCAGCAGATCTCGCATTTCCGCGTCCAGCGCCTCCTCGGCCGCGGCGGCATGGGCGTCGTCTACAAGGCCGTCGACCTCGAGCTGGGCCGCGTGGTCGCGCTGAAATTCCTCTCCCACACGTCGCACAACCCCCGCGACGACGCCCGCTTCCGCCGCGAGGCGCAGGCTACCGCGGCGCTCGACCACCCCAACATTGGAACCATCTACGAGGTCGGCGAGCATGGCGGGCGGCGCTTCATCGCCATGGCCTATTACGACGGCGAGACCCTGGCGGCCCGGCTTGCCCGCGAGCCGGAAGGCAAGCTGGCGACGCCCGGGGCGGCTTTCTTCGCCGGCCAGCTCGCCTCGGCTCTGGAAGCGGCCCACGCCGCTGGCATCGTCCATCGCGACTTGAAGCCCGAGAACGTGATGATCACCCAAAACGGACGGGTGAAGCTCCTCGATTTCGGGCTGGCCAAATGGGCGAACGCTCCCACCGTCACGGAGCAAGGCGTAGTGGTGGGCACGGCGGCCTACATGGCACCCGAGCAGCTCCGCGGCAGCGAGAGCGGTTCCGCCGGGGACCTCTGGGCCTTTGGCGTGGTGCTCTACCAGATGCTCTCCGGGGAGCGCCCGTTCGGCGGCGAGCGCAAGGGTATGGTCCACTCCATCCTGTTCGAAGACCCGCCGCCCCTCCGGCAGCTCCGCCCGGACGTGCCCGAAGCCCTGGACCGGATCGTCACCCGTTGCCTCGCCAAGGAGCCAGGGGAGCGACCGGACGCGCCGGCCATCCTGACCGAGTTGAAGGCGGCCGGGCTCTGGGAGTCCACCAGTTCCGGCTCGAGGGTGGCCACTCCAGCGGTCCGGACGCCCCGGCACTGGCTCCGGCACGCCGTGGCAGCCCTCCTGATACTGGCAGCCGGGACCGCCGCCTTCCTGCTGACTCGGCAGCCGAAGCCTCCCGTCTACGTCGCCGTGCTCAAGCCCGAGGTCACCGGTTCCCTGCTCCCGGACGACGTCGCCCAGGTGGAGGTGAACCTCCAGGCCGCCCTGCTGCGCGCCGTGGCAGCCTTGAACGGCCTGGCCGCCCTCGACACCAACCAGGTCAACGCCGTGCACGGGCCGCCCGCGGCGGTCGCCCGTGCCATGGCGGCCGGCGAGGTCGTGGCCTCGCAGGCCGACTGCGCCGGAGATCTCTGCCGGGTGAGCCTGCGCCGCCTCGACGGCGCCGATGGCCGGGTGCTCTGGTCCGCCGCCCTGCGCCTCCCTCCCTCCGATCCCCACCTCTTCGACAAGGCCGTCGCCGCCTCGCTGCGGCAGGGCTATGCCGATCGCGAGCTGCGCGTGCCCAGCCTCGAGCTGGAGATCGACCCGCAGGATTACAAGACTTTCCTCACCCTGCGCCAGCGGCTCGGCGAGCCCGATGCTCTCGCCGGGATGCTCGCTGGATTGGAAGAGCTCCGGCAGCGGGCGCCTTCCTTCCTCGAAATCTACTTGCTGGAAGCGCGGGTCGCCCGCAAGCTCTACTCGGACACGGGAGAGAAGCGCTACCTCGACCTGGGCCTCGCCAGGTCCAAAGAGGCGCTCGAAATGGTGCCGGACGATCCCCGGCCTCTCGAGACCCTCTTCACGTTGAACCTGCAATCCGGACGGCTCGACGATGCCGAGGCGATCCTCGAACGGATGGAGGAAGCCGATCCCGCCGGCAGCCTCCTGCGGCGCGGCCAGCTCGCCGAGCGCCGGGAACATCCCGAGGAAGCCCTGAAGCTCATGGCCGAGGCCGCACGCCTCCAGCCTAACTGGAAGGTTCTCCTCACCGTCGCCCTCGCCGAGTACCGCCAGGGCCGGCTCGACGACGCAAAGCGGCACCTCGAAGAGCTCCTGGAGCGGTCTCCCGGCAACGTCGAAGGTCTTCTGACCCTGGCGCAGATGGAGCTGCTACGAGCACCGGACCGGGCTGTCGCGCTTCTCGGTGAGGCTGTCCGGCACGATCCCGGGCCCAGATCCCTCACCAACCTCGGAGCCTACCTCCTCCTGCTCCGCCGTTATGACGCAGCCGAGCGGAGCCTCCGCCAGGCCCTGGAGCTACAGCCGGACGATCCTTCCGCCACCCTCAACCTGGCTGACTGCCTCATTCTGAGCGGCCAGGAAGCCGAGGCCCGCGCGCTCTATTCTCGTGTCATCAGCACCGTGGATCGCATGGCCACGCCCGGCGACTGGCGGCTCCTCGGCCCCAAGGCCCAAGCCCTCGCCCACCTTGGCGAGGCCGGAAAAGCCGTCGAGGTGATCCAGCAGGCCCTCCGGCTCACTCCAGACAATGCTCAGCTCGCTTACGAGGCCGCGGTCGTCTTCGTTCTCGTCGGCGACCGCGGCTCCGCGCTCTTTCATGCCCGGCAGGCAGCGAGCGGAGGGATGGATGCCTACTGGTTCGCCCTGCCTTTCTTCGATCCTCTGCGGGACGAGCCGGATTTCCAGGCCCTCAGCCGGTCGGAGGATCGCTGACCACCGAGAGCGTCGGGTCGTGATGTAACCTCAACTCCGGCTTTCGTATCTTCACATCCCCGCTGTCATCTGATTCCGGGAGTTGAAGGTTTATTCCGTAGTTGACGGAGTTGGTGGTTTGGCAATCATTCTGAAAGGGGATGCTCCAGCAATTCTTATGATCCGGCACTCGCTGCGACTCTTCACGGTTATAGGTGAGATTGACGGGTAACTCGGCATCGTGGATCTTGATGCCATCGTGCAGATCGAAAATAAAGGCGGAACCATTCACGGTCCAGATCACCGTCCATGGCCCGCGCAGGAGCACGGGGAGAGCCGCGAAGATCTCCTCATCTACTACGACGACATCGACAGTAACTGTCCTCGATTCGAAATCGTAGACAACGTTCACATCGGGCATCATCTCATCCTTCCAAAGTCGTGAGTTTGACAGCAATTCCCGGAATCGCAAGAAGCATGCCGCACCCTGAAGGTCAGGTTTTATCAGGGTTTTGGAACGGCTTGCCCTCCCTTCTGCCTCCCATGGAAGGCAGGGCCGCGCGCACATTAGCGGGGTATGCGACCTGCCACGCTCGATAGGCAGGAGCAATCCTCAGGAGGCACCACCCCCATCCGCCTCCAATCAGTTACACCTGCCCTTGGGAACAGACACAGCTTAACCGATCTGTACGCCACAGTCTCGAGCAGAGGGAAAGTAGGCGCTCGGGGTGGTCCGGCGTGAGCAGATGGCACTTTCGGGCATACTCGGCTGACCCGCTGTGTCGAGCTTCTGCGCAATCGTGTGCCACCCCTGATATCGCACAGGGCGGCTGCTCCGCTCCCGTCAGTGCCGAACGCCCGAGCCTGAGCGACGCCACCGAGCAGACGATCATCAAAGTACTCTACGCAGAAACCGGACCCTTCCCGCCACTCGCATTTCTATTGCACTCTGCTCGACGAAGGGTGTAATAAAAACTGAGCGATTGCGCCTATCAACGGCGATCAGGCTTGGTGGACCCGAGAGTCGAAACCGACGAGGGCCGCCCCGGATCCGCGGAGGGCCGCGTGTGGCTGGCTTCTCCGTCGTTCTCAAGACAAGGTGGCTCGCCTGACGGCGGGCTGGTTTTCTAGATGGAGATCAATCTCGTGAAGACACTGGTTTGCAAACTCACCGTATTCTCGTTCCTGTCCGTCTGTCTCTGGCTGGCGCCGAGCGCCGCGCAGGCCGCCAACTACGGCGCCGTCTACTACCCGTCACTCGCGCCGGAGGCCGCTGCGCTGAACAATCCCGAGACCTTCCTCGACGGTATCACCCCCGGCATGACCTACACTGTCATCGTGTCCGTGACGAACGCGGGCACCATGACCTGGGTGGCGGCTGATCCGAATGCCTTCCATCTTTCCTATCATTGGGCCGGGCCCGCTTCCTTGTACGACGGTGAACGGACGGTCCTGCCGTACGACGTGGCGCCTGGCGAGACCGTCTACCTCAAGGCAACGCTGATCGCGCCGGCCGTGCCGGGCACCTACACGCTCCAGTGGGACATGGTCCATGAGAACATCACCTGGTTTTCGAACCAGGGCGTGCCGACGGAGGATCAGATCGTCGGCGTCGGCGGCGAGGTCGGCGCGGACCAGGGCGGGAGCGGCCAGATCCTCTACAAGACCGAGTACTGCCGCTGGACCGACTGCTCGGACGAGAGCGAAGGC
The DNA here is from genome assembly GCA_034667225.1 of Acidobacteriota bacterium. GTDB lineage: Bacteria > Acidobacteriota > Thermoanaerobaculia > Multivoradales > UBA5704 > DATMER01. The sequence continues at coordinate 81,688 of JAXDKG010000036.1, read as the reverse complement.
AACCCGGAGAACTGCGTGATTCCGCAGATCACCTCCGGCCCCGCGAACACGCTGTATCAGGGAAGCTTCGTCTCGGTCCTCGGGTGCGGCTACGGCCCCCAGAGCAAGCTGTACCTCCTCCTGCCCGCTTCGAACATGGAGGTCGAGCTCGAGATTCAGGGCATCTTCCCCCACCTGATCGCCGCCCACGTGCCCGAGTCGCTGGTCGCCAAAGACCAGATCGGCTCCCTCGTGGTGCGCAATCCGGGCTCGCAGAGCAACCTCCTGCCGGTTTCGTTCCAAACGCTCAAGGAGATGGTGCTCCTGCCGCAGGACAAGATCCAGGTCGTCTCCTGCTCCCCCTCGGCGGACGCCAACTACTGCAACGACGCGTACTCGATCGACACCAACGTCTTCTGCTGCATCCTCGACACCACGGGTTTCCTCAACCCGCTGAATTCGTTCTCGTCCATCGAGAGCTTCCACCAGACGGACGGCAGTCTCTTCGGAGACTCCGGCAAGGACGTCTACTCCGTGAAGCTCGCCTCTGGCTGGACGCTCGAAAAGATGGACTTCGGCGTCCAGATCATGAACGGCGGCGGCAGCGTCAACCAACCGGCCGGCTTCGTCAAGGGGGCGACCTCGGCGACGATCACGGTTGAGTGGTCGGTGGGCGGCAACAGCGGAACGGCCTACTACATCGACCTCTACGCGATCGGCCCCAAGGGAACCAAGCCGTAAATCACCTCCAAGCCGGAAGAGGGCGCGGCGCCGAATGGCGCCGCGCTTTTCTGCTCCACCCCTAAATTAAAGCGCGCTGATCGTGACGTAGTATCCGTCCGGATCTCGAACCGAGAACTCCTCCGTTCGAGTATTCGGATTGATATGTGGCTCCTCTTGGAGCCGAGGGACGAGCCCGCGGGCCCTTTGTAATGTCAGGTCGAAATCGTCGACGCGAAAGAACAAGAGGAGGCCGTTGCCTGGTGTCGCGTGATCAGGACTCATCAAGGAGGGGTGCTCGTGAGCGCCCCATTCGTGCAGGCAGAGCAAGACCGTTCCATCCGAGTCGAGGATCTGGCCAAAGTGCACGTGAGCCGGTGCCGTCTCCGGCTGGCCGAAGAGTGACTGGTACCACTTGAAACTCGACAGGACGTCGTTCACCCCGATGATCGTCCAAGTGCGTTTCATGCCAAAACCTCCGGCGGCTTGGCGACCGATTGCAGCAACGCGGGTGGTTAGAAGAGGCCGAAGCCGCTCGACCGGCCGGCGTTAAAAGAATCCGTGGAGGAACGCCGCCGCTTCATCCGAGATGCCGACAATCTTGTTCGTTGCCACCATACATCGTCTTCTGTTCGCCGAACGCGAACGTCTCCGCCCACGGATCGCCAACCTCGGCCTTGATCGCGAACATTACTTGCCGTCACTCTGTTCGAGGCGCTTGAGAGTAGCCTCGATGTGAGCCGCGAGATCTTCTCGGTAGATTCAGCGGCGCGAGAAGAGCCGGAGGATGTACCAGAACATCAGCGCCACGGAAGCGAAAAGCTCCAACGCGGCCGCGACATAACGGTCCTCCGGGAAGTGATGGATGATATTCGAGGTGTCGTAAAGGATCGCGACGCCGGCGAAAGCGATCATTCCCATCGAGAACCAGGTTCCGAGCTGAAGCCCGAAAAGGCTGGCCGCCACGATCGCCACGAGAGCCACGACACCTCCCCAGAGCAGCAGACCGCGGGAGAAGGAGAAGTCCCGGCGGGTTACGAAAGCGACCGCGGTCAGACCTGCGAAGCCGAGCAGGGTCGCCAGCGCGGCGCTCCGGATCGTGCCCGGAGCCATGGCCTCGGCCAGGTAGAGGAGCGGCACGAACAAGATCGCCTCGGCCACCACGAAAGCGGAGAGCGCGGCATACTGGACCGCGAGCGACCCGGCCGTGTGAGCGGCGCGCGTCGCGAGCCAACTCACCAGCATGAACGCTCCGAGCACCAGGAGCCAGCTCGTGCCGAGCATCGCGTTGGCGATGGAAGCCGCCGCACCCGACTGGAAGATCGCCACCTCGAGGAGCATGAAGCCGAGGACCGCTCCCAGGAGATGGGTGTAGGTGCGGCTGATGAACCGGGCTCGCGGGCTGGTGACCGTGATCGGCGAGGAAAGGTCGGGTATTCCTGAACCGGGACCGTGCGGAAGGGACATGACCATTCTCCTTTGCAGAAGGGTATCCGGAGGCGGGACGGCAAGCGTCTGCCTCCGATGTCTGTGACCGAGAGCGAGCGAATCATTTCAGGAAAGGGAGCGGGCGTCCAACGGGGCGAAGAAGCTCGCGGTACGAATCATAGGGGGTAGGAACTTATTCCGGGGCCCACCCGCGTTCCCTGTTAGGATGCCGTAAAGGGGTTCCGGATGTGTCCGGGGAGAACAATACGCCGATGACCGATCAAGAGCTGAAGAATCTGGTGGCCTCGCTGGCGGAAAAGCACGCCGCACTGGCTGAAGCCCAGCAGGAGACCCAGCGCCAGATGAAGGAGACCGGGCAGTTCATCAAGGAGGTTGGCCGGCAGATCGGCGGCCTCGGAGACCATAGAAATCCGGCAACACATCCACGGCAGTCGACGTAGAGCTTGAAACAGTGACTCATGATATCTAATCGGAACCTGAAGACGTCTGAAGGTTACGCCTGTAGTTGTCTGAGGCAAACCACGTAGGCACGAGAACTAACCAACCACCGGTCGTGACATCCGCCAGGAATGCGGCGTACGCCTTAGGCGAGAGTAGTCCTCGCGTCATGAATACAATGCCGATGTTACCAACCATCACTATGGCACAGGTCAGCATTACCGCACGCCAGTGGTTAAGAGGTGATTCGCGAAAACGATTGATGATAGCTACCACAACCAAGGTACCCACAAGAGTAGACAAATACTGACCAAGGTAGCCAAGTCCTGGCTCTTGCATAGGCGGTGGCAGAGCGCGACCGCCACCCTCTACTGGCCAAATAACCGCGAGAAAGGTTAAAAAGGCGCAGGCACTCACGATAATAGCGTCGAAGTAGCGGTTCATATGGTACTCGCGTATCGCAGGCTGACGGGCACTCGGATCCAGTTCTGCTTAGCCAGGAATCTCTTCTGCTCTCTCTTCGCCATGTGGCGCCCAACGCTGTGGCGGCTCAGCGCGTGGCGTCAGCCGTCCGCTGTAGCCGCTTGGTTGGCCGAACCAAAGTTTCCTACTCACGTATGGCTATGGCTCCTACGCTGCCTTTCTTTATTCTACAACGGACTTGCCGGTTGGTGACAGGAGACCGCCGGGGCCATGGTCGGCTCCTCTAGCCACCAAGGCCCCCGCTTGGACTCCAAGAGGTTCCTGCCCCCTCGGCCGGTCTGCAGACCGGGCAGTTTGGCCGCAGCGAAGCGGAGGCCAAGCTGCATGTTTTGAGACTGGATCCGGATCCGAGAACGACCGTAGCGAGTTGCGAAGCAATTCGCGGGCCCGACCACGGGAACTTGGACCTCGCGCTGCCTGCTGGACCATGGTCGCCTCCAGAGTCTCGCTACGGTTACGGCTCTTGTCTTTATAGGCCGAAGGCCCGAAAACGTCTACCAACTCAATCTTTAACGACCGACGCCTCTGAAGACCAGCGGCGCACTAGATCGATAGCCCCAACCACAAGCAAAAGGCTGATGGCACATAGCATTATCCACCAGATCGTGCTACCAGTTGGCAGTGCTGAAATAATGAGGAACCACAAGTACGTCGCGTAACCAATTAATATTGCTGCTGCGAGCCACTTTCTCGTCGCTTCATTCTTGGCAAAGAAGAGCCAAGTGATAACTACTGAAAGCAAGCCGATCCAGAGACTGGTGATCCGCTGGCCACCAACATTTCTCAGGGAAGAGCTGAGGAACCAGAGAGCAATTCCAGCACTGAGAATTCCTGGCAACCTTCCCCTTATCCATGGAGCTGCCATGACCACTCTCCTTCAGGAAGCCTGACTGTGCGCGCCTCCGACGGCCAACGGGTTTGCTGCTCAACGGCCGGAAAGCGGCTTTTCGGTCCGCTGAAGCAGCCGGGTTAGGCGCAGAGCGATGATTTTCCATGGCCTACTCCCGATTCCTTCACCTCAAGCTCGCATCGCCTGAAGAAGTTCCTCCACAACTCGGTCAACGCCTACGGCCGATTTTACCGCTAATCTATCTGCAAGAACTGGAGAAAAGCGCCGTACTCCATCAAAATCTATTCCGTGCCAAATAGGGAGGATAACCTTGTTCCCATCGACCTCCCTGGCCGTAAGTCCATCCAACTCGCGTTGAGGCCACTCCTTGGCTAAGAAACTAGGACTAATGACAACTACTCCAAATCGAGAGCGGCTCAACCCTGCATCTATCGAGCGCCTCAGACTGTCGCCTATTTTTAGCGTTAACTCGTCAAACCAGATCCGAAGGCCTTGGGCTGCCAGTTTCTCAGCCAGAGGTCGCACGAAGGATTCTTTGTCCTCCGAAGCATGCGAGATAAATACGTCCCACTCAGGGGCGTTTGCCGATGGAATCCTACCTAGCCCAACGGTGACTTCATCCAAAATTTCAGCCGGCGGGACATTGAAGTCTTGGGAAATACGATTCATCACTTCTTGACTTTGCCGCAAGGCTTCGATAACGCCCCCAGGCCACCCTGCGCGAACCTTCTCAGAGATCTCGCTCTCGCGGCGCGCCATCATTAGGTAAGTCCGGCCTTGATGTAGCGAACACTACCAACAGATACAGTGGGGAATGTCACCATGTGGTCATGGCCAGGTGAGAGTTCGTTTTCGCCATATTCGATCATGCTGCTTAGGTCCGCTATTTCCTCTTGGTACGGGGCACTGACTGCGCCGTTCTGAATCGCCTTCTCGTTCCAAGCTTCGATCTCATCTCTGAGGAGTTTGAGCCCATCTTGAACAACCACGTATGTCTTGTTCCAGTAGCGGAGGGTGCCCCAAGGGGTGCGATCGAATGAGTACTGGTATGCCATGTGTTGCCTTAGCGCCTAACGTGATTGCCGATGAGCGGCGGCTTGCCGTCCGCTCGATCGGCTGGTTAAGCGGTTCCCCCCACTCCGCCTCCCTCTGTCTCTACCGGACTTACCAACACAGCCCCGCAGTGCCGACATTTTCTAGCTTCTGTCTGTATTAACTCCGCGCACTCCGGGCACTTCCGCGTCAGCGTTGGGGCTCCGGGTTTCATCTCACGACCCATAAAATAGGATATAGTAAACCCTATAAGGCAGACGGCCGCCATTGCAACCGCAAAACCGCCGGTGAGAACGGAGAAGCACCCGGCACCCATAGCTGCCCCTGCTTGACCTGCATCGCTCACTCCCGCACCGCCTACCTTCTCCACCGTTTCAGAGTACGCCTGTCCACCCATGATTAAACCGGCAGGGATCACAGCAAGCCATTCGGCTGCACCAAGGAGAAAGGCACGAGAGAACACCTCCGACACTGACCGTGCACCACGCATCAGAAGGAAACTTGATACTGCCCAACCACCAAGAAAGGTTATAGCAACAAATGCTCCGGAAATAGTCTCCGGCCCGACAACCATGGCAGCAATAAGATAGATGAGAAATCCGGAGACAAGGCCAAGGACGATACCCACCAATACCTTCATGTATGCTCCTCCTTCAGCCAATGTTGATCGCAACCTGCGCGCCGCTTAACGGGATTAGAGGTGAGCGGCGACGTCAGGCATCCGCTCGACCGACCGGTTGGGCGCTTACTGGCCCGACTCTCATACCACACCAAGGTACTCAGCCAAATCCTCACTGATTCGATACCTAGTCACATTCCTGGTTGTTACATCTATAACGAGCCCGTAGTTCTCAAGAATCTTGAACTGGCTGTCGAGCTCGGGGTGGTCTTCGAAGTAGTACACGAACTCCGCGCCAGCTGAAGCATAGGACCACGCTTTCTTCAAAAGGGCACACTCGCGCCGAAGAGGGTGTGCAACCAAGTCGCGCCTCATTTCAGCTAGCAACTCTGGGAGCAGCCGCTCGATCCTGCGGAATGCCGCGACTGCACCGTAGTTGACGACTGATCGCCCCTCAAGCGCTTGAGTTGCTCGGTCTTCAGCAAACCGCTTCCACTCTCGAAGCATATCAGCAGGATACCGAACAGGGTCATTGTCGACCAGCTTTGCGCACGTTTGGCAGAGCCATACCCCATTGTAGGGGGAAGAACGCTCCTCTGGAGTTAACGCTCGATCAAAACGTGGGCCCTCTGGAGAAGCGGCGGTAATATGTGCTGCTACACCAACGTTGATATGCTTTGTAGGATCCGCTTGAGGCCCGCTGGTCACTTGGCCGCAACCGGGACGTGAGCACTGAAAGGCTACACGCTTCGCCAAGAGATCCTTCACTGCAACCGAAAAGTCGTCTCGCATTTACTCGTCCGTATTCAGCCCTGCCGCCCAACATCTCGATCAATATTCAACGACTTTCCGCCTTACCGACAGCTAGTTCGGCAAAGCGGAGGAGCTTCTCGTCCGGGCTGTGACCCTCTACCGGATCGCGGGCGAGGAGACCGCGGCCACCTACCCGCTCATGAGCCTCGGCCTCCTCTGCTACGACCGCCAAGAGTACAAGCAGGCCTTGGACATCTTCAAGGTGATGCTGCAGGTTGTGCAGCCCGAGTCCGAGCCTCGCCTCTACTGCTATGCCCACCACAACCTTACGCTAACCCTCTGCGAGATCGGCGACTACGCCGCCGCAGAAGACAACCTTGCGGCGGGGCTACAGCTCTATCGGGAGCACCCTGATCTTTATACGCAGTCTCGACTCACCTGGCTGCAAGGAAAGATCGCGGCCGGTCTCGGAAATCTGGGAGAGGCTGAGGCGGCCTTCGCAGCCATTCGCCAGAAGTTCTTGGCGGAAGGCAACGCCTACGATGCTGCCATGGTTTCCCTCGACCTCGCTCTCGTCTACCTCAGACAAGGCAGAACCGCGGAGCTGGGGGAGCTTGCGGAAGAGGCGCATCGCGTCTTTGAGGCGCAGGATGTCCATCGCGAGGTGCACGCGGCGCTGCTTCTGTTCCGGGATGCGGTGCGTCAGGAGAGGGTGACGGCCGATCTCATTCGAGAGCTGATGTCTTTCCTCAAGAAGGCTCGCCTGCATCCGAAGCTGAGATTCAAGGACGGCTGGAAACGGCCAGGCTCCCCTTCCCTCCGAAGCCAGTAGACTTCCCGGGCTTCCGGGAGGCTTCCCGGACGATCCGGGCAACTGCCCGGACGGTTCGGGCAACTCCCCGGATGGTTCGGGCAACTGCCTAAACTTTTCGGGCAACTGCCCAGGTCATCCGGGCAACTACCCAAGTCTTTCGGGCAACTGCCCAAGTCGTCCGGGCAACTGCCCAGGTCGTCCGGGCGACTGCCCGAATCGTCCCGGAACCTTCCTGGGTCAGTTGGCTTGGTGGCGTAGATAAAAAGGGGGGCGCGGAACGCGCCCCCCGAAAGGATGTGGATGTGATGCGGGAGCTCTACTCGGCGGCGGCAGGGGCCGGCGCTTCGGGCAGCGGCACTTCCGGCTCCTTCTTCTTCCGAGCCTTGCCGCGGAACGGCTGCAGGCCGAACTCGACGAGCTTCTCCGAATCGGCCCCGAAGAGCTCCTTGATCGCGAAGCGCAGCACCGTCGCCAGCAGCCGCGCTTCCCTCAGCGCCTCGTCGAACTGACGGGAGGCTTCCTGCTTGGCCGCCGTCAGCGCCGCCTGCTCCCGATTGCGCTCCTGCGCTCCACTCACCAAGCCGCTGAACTTGGCGCGGCTCTCCTCGTACGGCGTGAGCTTGTCCACGTTGGCCAACATGGCCTCCTTGAACCGCTGCAAGTCTCCCAACGTCTCCATCTTGTTACCGGTTGCCATCGGTCTCTCCTTCTTCCCTATGAATACGGCGCCGGAATTGACGCCGCTGTGGGGCCCGCTCAGGGATCGTACTGCGACTACGTTGTGCAAACTCTAGCCACGTCGGATTGGGCTTGTCAAGCCCTTTCTAATTGCGGTCCGGAAGATTGTACGGTACGCTCTTGCAAAACGTTGGGAGGGAGCCATTATGCCGAAGACCCGGGATGAGCAGACGCGGCGCCGCAAGGAGATCTTGAACATCCTCAACGGCCATGACCGGATCGAGAGCTTGGACGATCTCCTGCTCCAGCTCGAGACGCGGAGGATCGAGGCCAGCAAGTCGAGCGTCAGCCGCGACCTCAAGGACCTGGCCATCATCCGCGTCAACGGCCGCTACCAGATTCCGACCTGGGACCGGGACGACAGGGCGATGCAAAGGGTCGACGACTTCATTAAGAAGGTGGTCCCGTCCGGCCCCTACCTGACGGTGATCCTCTGCTATCCGGGGGCGGGCCGGGCAGTGGCCGCGGCCTTGAAATCCCAGGAGTGGGAGGAGATCACCGGCATGGTGGCCGACGACGACACCCTATTCGTCTCGACGGCCCACACCTACGACCAGAAGCTGCTGCTCGGCAAGCTCAAGCGGATGCTCGATCCCGACAGCGTCCGCCGGAAGGTGTAGGGGCGAGTCGAGCCGGGAGGGCAGCCCTATCGCAGCGCCAGCAGGTTCGCGAACAACCGGTAAGCTCCCGGCACCCCGGCGGGGAGCTGCCGGAAGAAGGCCAGGCCGGTGTAGACGTAGTGGCCTTTGCCGAGCTTCGCGATCAACAGGCCGCCCTTGGTCTCCGGCTGGTCCGGATCGGTGAAGGCGAGCAGGGGCACGAAGGCGGGGTCCCAGGTGTGGAGGAAGTAGAGGCCGCGCTCCTGGACCCAGCCTTCCCAGTCCTGGGGGCCGATCTTGTTCGGTGTGTTGAAGACCGGGTTCGCCGGGTCGAGCAGGGTCGCCGCCGCGGTTTCATCTGTCACCCGGTCGTGCGGACGGGCGATCTCCACGGTGAAGGGTGCGAACTTGCCTTCCACGTAGGGGTATTGCTGGTATTGGACGATCACCAGGCCGCCGTTGCGGGCGTAGTCGAGCAGGCGATGGTTGGCGCGGGCGAGCGCCGGGTCGGTCTCATAGGCACGGCTCCCCACCACGATCGCGTCGTAGCCGGAGAGATCCCCTTCGAGCAGCTCGTGCGGGCCAAGGAGGGCCAGCGGCACTCCAACCTGGAGCAGGAATTCCGGCACCCGGTCCGAGGCCCCTCGCACGTAGCCGACCTTCTTCAAGGGGGGTAGCTTCACGTCCGCGGCGTGGATCGCCACCTCGGCGGGCTCGGGGTTCGGCGTGGGCCGGATGTGCGGGTAATCCACGACCGGCGCAGAGAGGCCGAAGCGGCCGCCGTCTTCGAGCACGGCGGCAAGGCGGACGCGGTATTTGCCCGGGGCGAGGCCGGACGCGGGCTTCAGGGTGACTTCGACCGTCTTCTCTTCCCCGGGCTCCAGGGTGAAGGGCACCGGCTCAACGGGCGGCCAGCCTTCGGCTCCCGCTTGCAGCCGGCCACTGACTGCTTCCCTGGCGTGGGAGGTCAGCGCCACCTGGAGCCTGCGGGGTTCCTTGCGGGCCAGGGGCCAGACCAGCAGCTCGTCGGCGACCGCCACTTCCACCTTCGGCACCACGCGGAGCGGACGGCGGATCTCGCCGAACGCCTGGTCGGGGTGCCGGTGGACCACCTCGCGCTCGATCTCGACGGGCACTCCCTCGATGGCGAAGGAGAAGCGGGCGAGGAACGGCGGCGCCTCGAAGGGCTCGCCCTTTTCTTCGGGCTGTGCTTCCGACCAGTCGTAGAGGCCGCCCTGGAGCGGCTTTCTCAGGAAGTAGGGCGTCGTGATGGAGGACGGCGCGGTGGCCTGAAGCTCCCACTTCGCGAGCGCTCCGGCGGCCGGGTCCTGGGCGGCGGCGCCCTGGGTTGCCTGGGGCACCAGCTCGACCGTGGCTTTCGCCAGGTCCCGGGTGCCGCTGTTCCAGAGGACTGCCTGCACCGGGAAGGTCTCGCCGGGGATCAGCGCCTCGCGCTCGGTCGTGGCATCGAGGGCGATGCCGGCTGCCGCGGCCAGCCCGGTTTCCGCGATGTCGATCTTTTCCGCGATCAGGTCCGCGGCCGGCCGCTCTTCGGGGCGGTCCAGATAGCCTTGGGCGGCCCGCAGGTGCTTGAGGATTTCCAGGAGGCCGGGCACGGATTCGCCGAGCCGCGCCGGGTTGAGGGAGGCGCGGGTGCGCTCGGCGACGACTTGCGCCGCATCCAGATGGTCCCCGGCATGTTTGCGGCGCTCGGCGTCCGGCACCGTCGCGGCCATGGCTGCCAAGCGGGTGTCGATCCCGGCGAAGAGATCCTTTGCGCCAGTTGGCGAGCCGGATTCGGGGATCACGCGGGTCTCTTGCGGCCCGAGCTCCTGCAGGCGTCCCATGTCCTGGGAGCGGTGCATGCTGCGGCTGGCCGAGGCGATCTGGTAGAGGGATTTGCCGGCAAGGGGATCGACCCCGGCGACGGAGACCGGGATCACGTTGGCGGCCGTCGTGTCGCGGAAGCCCGAGCGGTAGAGGATCTGGGGCGTCCAGGGGAGGAGGCCTTCTGCACGGAGCTGCGGCAGGGCATCAGGATCGCCGGCCAGAGGGAACGCCTCGTGCGCGGTCACCCCGGCGGCCTGGTGCTGGCCGTGGTTCGGGTGCGGCTGGCCCGGGAAGATGGAGACCACCACCTGCGGCCGGAAGCGGCGGATGACCCGCACGGCATCTTCCAGGAGGATCTCTTTCGGCCAGAGGCGGAGGGTCTCTTCCAGCGAGCGGGTGTAGCCGAAGTCGTAGGCGCGGGTGAAGAATTGCCGGCCGCCATCCACGCCGCGGGCGGCCAGGAGCTCGCGGGTGCGGATCAGCCCCAGGCCGACCCCGAGCTCGGGGCCGATGAGGTTCTGCCCTCCCTCGCCGCGGCTGAGCGAGAGGTAGGCGGACTCGCCCCCCAATCCCCGCGCCACCAGCGTGAGCAGCGCCGTGTCCTCGTCGTCCGGATGGGCTGCGATCACCAGCAGGCGCTTGTAGGTCGAGAGCCGGGCCAGCGCCCGGTCCACGACGGCTACGCCCCCGGTCGAGGGGGGCTCCAGGGGAGAGGGGCCGCCCGAGGGAGCGCCGGTTTGCGCCAGCAGCTGGACAGGGGAGAGCGCGAAGACCAGGAGGAAGAGAAGGAGGGAAGCGCTGAGCTTTTTCGCGGTCATGACGGCGGGGGAGTCTAGCACTTGAGCCCTTTCCCCCGCTCTGGAGGAGCGACACCCGTCTAGCCTGGGGTTTCAAACCCCAGGCGGAGGACGGCGCCAGCGCCTGGGGCAGTTCCCGCTCATCCCGGGGTCTTTTCCTCCCGAGCTCTACGGCTCGATCGTCGCGCAGAACACGCGTGCCGCCCCCGCCCAGCCCGTCTTTCTTCAAGGTGTTCCTGGTCACCAAGACCGCGGACACCGACGACGGGGTTTGCGGCCACGACTGCTCCCTGCGCGAGGCCGTGACCGCGGCCAACCTGGCGAAGTCGGGCGTGATCGTGATCGGCCCGGGCGTCCATACCCTTACGCTCCCCGGAGCCGGGGAGGACATGGCGCAGACGGGCGACCTCGACGTGACCGGAGACCTGGTGATTCTGGGCGACGGAGCGGACAGGACGGTCCTCGACGGCAACGGGATCGACCGGGTGCTGGACGTGCGTTCCACCGGCAGCCTGGAGCTGTACGACGCCACCGTGCGCAATGGCCGGGCCCGACTCACCGCCATCGAGTTCGGCGACGGCGGCGGCATCCGGAGCTCCGGCCCCCTGACGCTGGTCCGCGCCCAGGTCACGGCCAACCGCTCGGACCATGACGCCGGCGGCGTCCTCGCCCTGGAGCTCGCGGCCCGCGGCAGCACGTTCTCCGGCAACATCGCGAACCACTCGGGCGGCGGCCTCGCCGCCGAGCTCGTGGAGATGGAGAACGTGACGGTCTCCGGCAACCAGGCCGGGGACAGGGCGGGCGGGGTCCTGCTCTACTTCAATAGCGCGGTGCTGCGCAACGCGACCATCACCGGCAACTCCGCCTCCATCGGAGGGGGCCTCTCCCTGTTCCTGCAAGACTGCGCGGGCGGTCCCTGCAGCGGCTACCTCGAGCTCCAGCGGACCCTGATCGCCGGCAACTCGGGCCACACCCGCCCGGACTGCTGGGACCTGCCGGCGCACGCCGGCGCCTTCAATCTCTTCGGAGTCGGCGAGGGGTGCGCTCCCGGGCTCGACGACCGGGCGGGCACGCTCGCCAATCCGCTCGACCCGCGGCTCACCCCGCTCAGCGGTATTGGCGGGGGTGGCGGGGGTGGCGGCCCCACGCCGACCCACGCCCTGCTGCCGGACAGCCCGGCGATCGATCTCGTCCCGGCCGACTTGCCCGGCCACCGACCAGCGCGGACGGCAGCGGCCCGCGGATGGCAACGGAGACGGCGCGGCCCTCTGCGATGCCGGGTCGGTCGAGCGCCTGCCCGCCTGCCAGCCGGACGAGAACACCCTCTGCCTGGGCGCGGGCGACCGCTTCCGGGTCACCGCCCAATGGACGGCCCAGGGCACGGCCGGCACCGGCAAGCCCGTGCCCCTCGCCCTGGATTCGGGCGCCTTCTGGTTCTTCGACCCGGCCAACCTGGAGATGAACGTGAAGGTGCTGGACGGCTGCTCGGTCAACCAGCGGTTCTGGGTCTTCCTGAGCGGCCTGACCGATGTCGGAGTCGAGGTCACGGTGGAGGATACCGCCACCGGCAACATCTGGACTCACAGCCACGCGGCGGGAACGCCGCTTCAGCCCCGGTTGGACACGGATGCATTGAACTGCGTACAACTCTGACAGAACCGAGCGCTGCAGCGGTCGTTACAAAAGGAGAAGCAAAGTCATGAAGTCGTACCGGATTCTCTTCCTTGCGGCCGTGCTGCTGATACCGGCGATATTGACGACCGCCATCCCCGCGCGAGCCGCGGTGTTCATCCCCACCAAGCTTACCGACAGCGCGGACGGGGCCTGCGACAGCGATTGCTCGCTGCGCGAGGCCGTCCTCGCCGCCAATGCTGCGGACACGGCGGACGGGCCGGACTTCATCGTCCTCGGCGCCGGCATCTACTCCCTGAGCCTGACCGGCGCCGGCGAGGACCTCGGCGCCACCGGCGACCTCGACATCCTTGAAAACCTGGCGATCGTAGGCCGGGACGCGGCAGGCACCGTGATCGACGCCAACAAGATCGACCGCGTGTTCGACGTCCCGGCCGGCGTCAAGCTCGAGCTGGCGAGCCTGACCGTGACGGACGGCTCCGTCTCCGGCGCGAATGGCGGCGGTATCCGTCTTCTGGGCGAGCTCGACCTGAAAAGGGTCGTGGTGAGCCTGAACCGGGCCGAGAACGGCAAAGGAGGCGGCATCTCCGCCCAGATCCATTCCGTGCTGGACGTCGACCAGAGCTCCATCCTGCAGAACCGCTCCACCAACCAGGGTGGCGGCATCTACCTCGAGGGCGAGATCCACATGGTCAACTCGACCGTGTGGGGCAACGTCGCGGAGCAGCTCGGCGGCGGCGGCATCTACGCCGCCGAGAATGCCATCGGGACCGTCTCCAACTCCACCCTTTATCAGAACAGCGTCGTGGCGGGCTCGGGCGGCGGCGTCTACGTCGTGGATCAGCCGTTCATCGCCGTCGACTATCTCACCTTCGAGAACTCGATCATCGCCGGCAGCAGCTCCAACCCCGCGACGGCCAACAGGGATTGCTACGGCGTGGCCCTCTCGGCCGGCCACAACCTGCTTGGCGAAGGCAGCGGCTGCCTGGACTTCGGCCTCCACCCCGGCGACCTGGAAGGCACCATAGCTGCGCCTCTCGACCCGAAGCTGCTCGCCTTCGCCGAGACCGGCAGCCCCACGCCGGTCCTCCGGCCCGCGGCGGGCAGCCCGGCCATCGACCATGGCGCGGACTGCGAGCCGGTCGATCAGCGGGGCGCCGAGCGCTCGGAAACCGCCTGCGAGATCGGCTCCGTGGAGGTCACCGGCCAGTGCACCAGCGGCGGCCCGGCGCTCTGCCTGAACAAGAGCCGCTTCCAGGTCCAGGTGATCTGGACGACGGCGACCGGCAACGGCGCCGGCCAGGCGATCCAGCTCACGGACGAGAGCGGCTTCTTCACCTTCTTCGACCCGTCCAACGTCGAGCTGACCGTCAAGCTCCTGAACGGCTGCAACCTCGGCGGCCACTACTGGGTCTTCATCAGCGGCCTGACCAACGTCGGGGTCAAGGTGACCGTCACCGATACCAAAAACGGCACGGTAAAGACCTACAACAGTCCGATCAACAAGACGTTCGTGCCGGTGCTCGACACCAGCGCGTTCGCGACCTGCCCGTAGTAGACAGGGGGGAGGGGCGCTTTCTGCGATATTCTCGGGCGGTCATGGCTACCGCCGCGCCCCCCCTCGCCAGCTCTACCCTGGACGCCTTCCGCCGCCTCGGCTACCTCTATGCCGACCTCGATCCGCTCAACCGGCTGACGCCGGAGCCGGAGGCGCTGCTCGGAGAGTCCGACCCGGCCAACCCGGCGATTGCCGAGCAGGCCCGCCGCTGGTACTGCGGCCCGATCGGCGTGGAGTACATGCACATCGAGGATCCCGAGCGCCAGCGCTGGGTGCAGGAGCGGATGGAAATGATGGAGGGAGAACCGGCGGAGGCGCCGCGGTTCGACCGCTCGCACATCCTCGACCTGCTCATCCGGGCGGATACGTTCGAGCAGATGATTCAGGCCCGCTACCTGGGCACGAAGCGTTTCTCGATCGAGGGGGTCGAGAGCCTACTTCCCCTTCTGGACGAGATGCTGGAGTCCGCGTGCGAGCGCCAGGCGCGGCAGGTCGTGCTCGCCATGAGCCACCGCGGCCGGTTGAACGTCATGGTCCACACCGTGGGTGTGAAGACCGCCGATATCTTCGCCGGCTTCGAGGATGTCGACCCGCGGAGCATCCTGGGGGGCGGCGACGTCAAGTACCACATGGGCGCGACCGGCGATTTTTCCGGGCGCTGCGGCCACACGGTCGACGTCCACCTGGTGTCGAACCCGAGCCACCTGGAGGCAGTCGATCCCGTGGCGGTCGGACGGGTCCGGGCCAAGCAGACCCGGTTGGACGACAAACATCGTGAGCGGGTCTTCCCGATCATCCTCCATGGCGACGCCGCCTTTGCCGGCCAGGGCGTCCTCGCCGAGACCCTGAACTTCGCGGGCCTGCCGGGCTACGACGTCGGGGGCACCATCCACGTCGTGGTGAACAACCTAATCGGCTTCACCACCGAGCCAAAGAGCCTGCACTCGTCGCGCTTCGCCACCGCGGTCGCGCGCCGGCTGCCCGTCCCCATCTTCCACGTCAACGGCGAGGAGCCGGACGCGGTGGCCCGGGTCGCCCGGCTGGCCGTCGAGTTCCGCTACACCTTCCAGACCGACGTGATCGTCGACCTGATCGGCTACCGCCGACACGGCCACAGCGAGGTGGACGACCCGACCATCACCCAGCCGCTCCTCTACAAGAAGATCGCGGCCCATCCGCCGATCTGGAAGATCTACGCCAAGGCCATCGGCGTCTCCGACGAGGAAGGCGGGCGCCGGGTGGCCGCCGTCCGCCAGGAGCTGGAGGAGGCCCACCAGGAGGCGTCGCGGATCGAGAAGAAGCCGACGCTGCGCACCCTCCCCCCCTACTGGGCCCCCTATCCGGGCGGCCGGTACAAGGCCGAGTACGAGGTGAGCACCGGAGTGCCAGTAGAGGAAATTGCCGAGCTGACCCGGCCGCTCACCTCCTGGCCCGAGGGCTTCCACGTCCACGAGAAGATCAGGAAGCTCCTGGAGCAGCGGGCGGAGATGGGCCAGGGCAAGCGGCCCATCGACTACGGCATGGCCGAGGCCCTCGCCTTCGCCTCGCTGGTGAAGCAGGGCATCCCGGTCCGGCTGACCGGGCAGGACAGCCGCCGCGGCACATTCAACCAGCGCCACGCGGTGCTGATCGACGTGGAGAACAACCAGGAGCACGTGCCTCTCGCGCACGTGGCTCCGGAGAAGACCTGGATCGACATCTACGACTCCTTCCTCTCGGAGGCCGCGGTGCTGGGCTTCGAGTACGGGTTCAGCCGCGATTATCCGGAGGCGCTGGTGCTCTGGGAGGCGCAGTTCGGCGACTTCGCCAACGGCGCGCAGATCATCATCGACCAGTTCGTCACCGCGGGCGAGGACAAGTGGGGCCTGCTCTCGGGCGTGGTCATGCTCCTCCCCCACGGCTATGAAGGGCAGGGGCCGGAGCATTCGAGCGCCCGCATGGAGCGCTACCTGCAGCTCTGCGGCGAGGACAACATCCAGGTCTGCCAGCCGTCCAACGCGGCCCAGTACTTCCACCTGCTACGGCGGCAGGCGATGCGGAGCTGGCGCAAGCCCCTGGTCGTGATGACGCCCAAGAGCATGCTGCGCCACAAGGACTCGGCTTCGCCCGTGGCCGACCTCGCCCGCGACCGCTTCCTGAACGTGGTGCCCGACGCGCAGGTGCAGGACGCCCAGCGGTTGATCCTGTGCACGGGGAAGATCGGGCACGAGCTCCGGCGCGAGCGCGACAAGAGGAAGGACACGGGCACGGCCGTGGTCTTCCTTGACCAGCTCTACCCGTTCCCCGAGGCGGAGCTGGGCGCGATGCTGGAGGGGTATCCCAACCTGCGCGACATCCTCTGGGTGCAGGAGGAGCCGGCGAACATGGGTGCTCTCTTCTTCGTCCAGCCGCGCATCGAGCGCTTGGCGGGCAGGTCGATCCGGTCGGTCAGGCGCTCGGCCAGCGGCAGCCCCGCGACCGGCTCGGCCAAGGCCCACGCGGTAGAGCAGCAGACGCTGCTGACGCTAGCCTTCTCGACCTGAAACCCGCTGCATTCCCGTTCCGTAGGAATCTGCGGGAGGTGAATGAAAATGTTCGAGCTCATGGCGGCGCTGTTCGTGATCCTCGTAGCGGTCGGGGTGATCGTCCTGGCTTCGGCCCTGATCGGCGGCCTGTTCAAGCTCCTGGTCCTGCCCTTCGCCCTGATCGGCGTGCTGGTGAAGTTCGTGGTCGTGTCGATCCTGGCCGTCGTAGGGACCGTTCTGGCGGTGGTGATCGGGCCGATCCTGCTGGTGATCGCGGCAGTCTTCCTGGTGCCGATGCTGATCCTCGGCGGGCTTACCTGGGCGGTCGCCGCAGTCGTCTAAAAGAGGAAGCGACGGGCGCCGCCGATGCGGAACCAGCGGTAGCCGTAAGGCTGCAGCTCGATCGCCCGGTCCGGCTCCACCGTCTGGTTCTGGCGATCCCCCAGAAGCTCGACCATCGGCTGGCGCTCATCCTCTTTCCTCCAGGGAAGCCGGACCCGGGCGGGACGGTCGGCCAGGTTGTGCACGGTCAGCACCGTCCCGCCGCTCCAGTCGCAGCGATGGACGAAGACCGCCGGGTCGCCGCTCTCCAGGACCTCGCAGCTCCCCCAGCCGAGCTCCGGGCACTGCTTGCGGGTGGTGATCAGGCGTCCCATCCAGTGGAGCAGCGACCCGGGGTCCCGGTGCTCGTCCTCGACGTTGACTCCCGATAGATATCCGAACGGCCCGTCCGCAATGTCGGCCCGCAGCGGCTGGTCCGAGGTCGAGAACCCGCCGTTCGACTCCCGCGACCATTGCATCAGGGTGCGCACGCTCTCGCGCTCGGGCAGGGAGAGGTCGTCCCCCATGCCGATCTCCTCGCCGTAGCGCAGCACCGGGGTCCCCGGCAGGCTGAACATGAGGCTGTAGGCGAGCTCGATCCGCCGACGGTCGCCGCCGAGCATGGGCGGCAGGCGGCGGCGGATGCCCCGCTCGTAGAGCCACATGCCGGGATCGGGTGCGAACTGGCCGGCGATCTCCTCCCGCTCCGCGGGGGTGAGCCGGCCCAGGTCGAGCTCGTCGTGGTTGCGCACGAAGTTCGCCCACTGGCCGGTCGGGGGGAGCGGCGGCAGCTCCTTCAGGCCACGGATCAGCGGCTCGGCCTGCTGCCGCGCCAGGGCCAGGAAGTAGTGCTGGTTGACCAGGAAGCTGAAGAGCATGTGGAGGCGGACGCCGTCGCCGAAGTACTGGTCCATCTTGCCCCGTTCCACATTGGCCTCGGCCAGGAGGATGGCGTCGCCCCGCCGCCAGGAGAGGAAGTCGCGGAACTCGCGGAGGTAGGCGTACTGGTCCTCTCCCCCAGAATTTGCGCCCTTCATCTCGATCAGGAAGGGCGCCGCGTCGAGACGGAACCCGGAGACTCCCAGCTCCAGCCAGAAGCCCATGATGCGGCAGATCTCCTCGCGCACGGCCGGGTTCGAGAT
Organism: Acidobacteriota bacterium; assembly: GCA_034667225.1. Classification (GTDB taxonomy): domain Bacteria; phylum Acidobacteriota; class Thermoanaerobaculia; order Multivoradales; family UBA5704; genus DATMER01. The sequence goes on along the minus strand of JAXDKG010000036.1, from coordinate 63,409 downwards.
GTTGAGATCGGGCTGGTGGGCGTAGAAGCGGTGGAAGTAGTACGCCTTCGCCTCGTCGTCCCAGGTCCAGACCGCGTCCTGATAGCCGGGGAAGACCATTCCCTCGCGGGCGTTGGCCGGCAGGGTATCGGACCAGACGTAGAAGTCCCGGTAGAGGGAGCCCTTGTCGCGGCGCGCGGCCTGGAACCAGGGGTGCTGCGTGGAGGTGTGGTTGACCACGAGGTCGAGCATCACTCGGATACCGCGCTGCCGCGCCTGGTGCATGAACTCGACGAAGTCCCCCAGGGTGCCCAGGCGGGGATCGACCGCGTAGTAGTCCTGGACGTCGTAGCCGTTGTCGAGGTTGGGGGTGGGATGGATCGGCAGCAGCCAGAGGCAGGTCACGCCGAGGCTGGAGAGGTAGTCCAGGCGCTCGGTCAGGCCCCGGAAGTCACCGATGCCGTCGCCGTTGGAATCCTGGAACGTCTCCACGTCCAGGGAGTAGATGACCGCGTCCTTGTACCAGAGATCGATCACGACCTCGGGTCGTGGCAAGATGCGGGCCAGGAGGAGGACAGATGAGCGAGTTGCAGAGGATCGATGACCAGCTTCGCCGGATGTACGAGGGAGACCCATGGCACGGGCCGTCCTTGTCCGCCCTGCTCGACGGCGTGGACGCGGAGACCGCGGCAGCCCGGCCCCTGCCGGATGCGCACTCCATCTGGGAGCTGGTCGTCCACCTGACCGCCTGGCTTGAAATCCCGCGCCGGCGCATCGAAGAGAGGCAGGCCATCGAGGCCGCGCCCGAAGAGGACTGGCCCCCTGTCCGGGAGACAGGAGAGGCCGAGTGGAGAGAGGCGCTGGACCGTCTCCGTCAGGCCTATGGGAAGTTCCGGGAGCTGCTCGCCTGGCTCGACGAGGCGCGGATCGAGGAGACCTCTCCGGGCCGGACCTATCCCAACTACGTGCTGCTCCATGGCGTGGTGCAGCACCTGGCCTACCACGGCGGGCAGATCGCCCTGCTCAGGAAGGCCTAGATGTAACCCAGGGCCCGCAGGCGTTCTTCCGTCTCCGAGTCGGCCGCTCCCGGCATGCCGGGCATACCCGGCTCTGCAGGCAATCGCGGTGCCTGGGCCGCGCTCACGTGGCGGGGCGGGTGGCGCTCCAGGTACCCGGGGTCGAGCAGCGCGCGGGTAAGCCGTCCCTCGAAATCGCCGGGGATGGGCTGGCCGGCCAAGTAGGTCATCAGGGGCGCGATATCGAGGACGGATAGCCGCGCCCTCCCGGGACGGTGGCGGATCGCCTTGCCCGCGGCCAGGAAGATCCCCACGGGGTTGTGCTCGCCCGTGAAGTCGTGAGCGGTCGCGAAGCGCTCGGCCGGGAAGCGCCGGCCGCCTATCCCCACGATCCCCTCCCGCCCGATCCGTTCCATGGAGTCCGGTATGGGAACGGCGACGACGAAGGCGTACGCCGGCTGCAGCCGCTGCATCGTCCGGGTCAGCATCCTGGGCCGCTCCCGGGCCTCGGACGGCCTCTCCGGCACATGAACCACGTCCAGCTCGAAGGCTGGAGACCCGTCGGTCGCGCGAATGGACCCGAAGAGCTCTCCCAGGCGCGCCAGCGTGGCTTCGCGCTGCGCCTCGGGACCCGGATTGATCCGCAGCGTCATGTTGACCCACTCCGAGACCACCGTGATGCCATCGTTTCCGATCCCGCCCTGCTCCAGGAGCCAGCGGGCGTCGAACCCCCAGCGGCGGGAGGGGTTGGGGCTGAGCTGGAAGCCGTGGTCCGAAGCGATCAGCACGTTGTCGTCGGGGCCCAGGGAGGCCAGGATCTCGCCCAGCGCCCGGTCCATCCCGAGGGCGGTGCGGCGCATCACGTCCTTCTTCTGCCAGAAGCGATGGCCCATCACGTCCAGGGCATAGAAGGTCACGGCGCCGACGTCCGGTTTCATCTCCTTCCAGAGGCGGTTCCAGGTGCGGGGCTTCTCCACCAGCTCGCGCTCGCTGTTGGCCACGACCTTCTCCGGCCCGCCCAGCGACACCACGGAGTAGGCGTACCGGGGAATCCCGATCTTCTGGAAGAGGTCGGGCGGCCACACGGCCTCGTTCCGCCGCAGCCATCCCGGGACCACGAAGCCACCCGGGTACTCGCGCGGCGGCCAGGTGACGAGGTAGTCGTAGAGCCCGACCCGCACGCCGCCGGCCGAGAGCCGCTCCCAGATCGTCGGCACCTTGATCGAGAAACGGTTGGCGTAGAAGAAATCGACCCCGTGCGCCGCCGGGCTGCGGCCGGTGGCGATGGAGGTCCAGACCGGCGGCGAGAACAGCGGCTCCACCGAGGCCAGGTCCGCGGAGACTCCGCGATCGATCAGACCCTGGAAGTGAGGGAGCTCGCCCGCCTGGATCATGGGATCGAGCAGGGTCCACGATCCGCCGTCCATGCCGATCAGGACCAGCCGCGACGGCTTCTCTGCCCTGCACCCGGCGAGCGCGAGCGCCCCAGCGAGGATCAGCCCCAGAGTGGGGAGCCGGCGGTCAAGAGCCAAGGCCCACGCCCGGCAGCTCGTTGACGAAATTCCTGCCGAACGCCTTCGAAGGCGTCCAGGCGCCCGGCTGCACCCGGCCCTCCGACGCCCGCACCGCGGCCTCGACCGCGGAGATCGCGGTGAGCTGGTAGGCCTCCGGGGTCACGAGCGTGCGGGTGACCACTTTGCCGGCAGCGTTGCGGACCTCTCCCCAGAGCTCGACCTTGGCCGTCCGCCGGATCTCCTCGGAGGGGCCGGTAACCCTCTTCTCCACCTGTCTCTGGAGGAAGCGCTTGAGCGGCTTCCAGCCGAGCAGCGGCAGGAACGGCGCCATCCGGCGCATCCGGCGGATCTGCTTCGGCGGCGTCCCGGTGTAGACGCGGATGTTCGGGATGCCGGTGGACCACCAGGCAGTCGAAACATCCCCCCAGGGGATGGTCATGGCCCAGCGCGACCCGCCGGGGAAGTCGATCTTCCGCGCGTCGAAGGCGATGGGGACGGGCATGATCTTGCCGTCCTTGCGGATCGCTCCGGCGTGGGGGAAGCTCTCGATCATGGTCTTCATCGTCCCCCGGCTGATCGAGCCTTTGGTGGAGGCGAAGGCCAGGATCAGCTCGGTCGCATCCGGAAGCTCAGCCGCCAACTGGGCGGCGAGGCAGTCGGAAGGGACCACGTCGAACCCGACTCCCGGGAGGAGCGCGACCCCGGCCTGCTTGGCCTTCTCGCCGAGGGCGAGCACCTTCTCGAAGACCGAGATCTCGCCGGTGATGTCCAGGTAGTGCGCCTTGGCCGCCAAGCAGGCCTCCACCATGGGCCGGCTGGTGCGGACGAACGGCCCCGCGCAGTGGAGCACTGTCGAGACTCCCTCAAGCTGCGGCGCTTCCAGCCCGAAGACGCGGTGAGGGAGCCCCAGCTCCGAGGCGAGGGCTCCGACCGCCTCCGCGTTCCGCCCGGCGAGGATCGGTTTCAGACCCCTTCCCGCCGCTTCCCTGGCCGCCAGCTCGCCGGTATAACCGTTCGCGCCGTAGATCATCCACATAAGGCCTCCCTTGCCGCCAGCACCCGCGCCCGCGCCTCTTCCGGAGTGGCGGCGAGTGCGGTCAAGTGACCCATCTTACGGCCCGGACGCGCCACGGCCTTGCCATAGAGATGCAGCTTCACCTCGGGAAAGCGGCAGGCCGCGGCCCAGTCCGGCTCGCCGCCACCCCAGAGGTCGCCCAGAAGGTTGGCCATGGCCGCCGGCCGGAGCAGCTCGGTGGAACCGAGGGGCAGGCCGCAAATCGCGCGGAGCTGCTGCTCGAACTGGCTCGTCACGCAGGCATCGAAGGTCAGATGGCCCGAGTTGTGGGGCCGCGGCGCCAGCTCGTTGACCAGCAGCCTGCCGTCCCGGGTCAGGAACATCTCCACGCAGAGCACGCCCACGACCTCCAACCCCTCCAGGATCCCGCGGGCGATCTCGACCGCCTCCTTCTCCACCCCGGGAGAAACCGGCGCCGGGGCCACGGTGATGTCCAGGATGTGGTTGCAGTGGTCGTTGGCCAACACTCCGAAGTGGGCGAACGAGCCGTCCGCCCCCCGGGCCGCGACGACCGAGACCTCGCGCTCGAAATCCACGAAGGCCTCCAGGATCGCTTCATGGGTCTTGAGGGAAGACCAAGCCGAGCCTGCTTCCTCGATCCCGTTGATCCTCACCTGGCCCTTGCCGTCGTACCCCCAGTCCGCCGTCTTGAGGACCGCCGGGCAGCCGATCTCCTCCAAGGCGCGCCGCAGCTCCTCTGCCGAGCGGACCGCGGCAAAGGGGGAGACCGGGAACCCGGAACCCGCCAGGAACGCCTTCTCCCTCAGACGGTTCTGGGTCGTATGGAGGACCGATCCCCCGGGGCGGACCTCCGCGTGCTCGGCGGCGGCTTCGGCGGTCGCGGCCGGCACGTTCTCGAACTCGAAGGTGACCACGGAAACTCCGCGCGCGAACTCGCGTACCTTGTCCAAGTCGTCATAAGCGGCGGTGACTTCCAGGTCAGCCACCTGGCCGGTGGGGGTGTCGTACTCGGGGGAGAAGGTGTGGACCCGGTAGCCCATCCGGCGCGCGGCGATGGCGAACATCCGGCCGAGCTGGCCGCTGCCCAGGACGCCGACCGTGGCGCCGGGGAGAATCAAGGGAGGGTCTCGTCCCGGACCCGGCGGGTCTGCTCCTCGACGAATTCCTGGAGCTTCTGCCGCAGCTCGGGGCGGTTGCGGGCCAGGAAGCGGATCGCCAGAAGCGCCGCGTTGGCCGCTCCGGCCTTGCCGATGGCGAGGGTCCCGACAGGCACCCCTGACGGCATCTGGACAATGGACAGCAGCGAGTCGAGGCCATTCAGGGCATGGCTCTGGACCGGCACTCCGAGCACCGGGAGCAGCGTCTGAGAAGCCACCATGCCGGGCAGATGGGCGGCGCCGCCGGCCCCGGCGATGACCACCTCGACGCCGCGCGCCTCGGCGCCTCGGGCGAATTCGCCCATCCAGTCCGGGGTGCGGTGGGCCGAGACCACGAGACACTCGTGGGGGACGCCGAAGCGGGTGAGCATCTCGTCCGCGTGGCGCATCGTCTCCCAATCGGACTTGCTCCCCATGATGACGCTCACCAGGGGCCGGGGGTCGGAAGTCATGTTCGTTTCAGGGGGTGTGAAGGAACGGGTCCCGGGGTATACTTCCCGGGATCAAGCATTGGGGGCGGAGCTTAACACAGGGCGCGAGGCGCTCGTCCGGCATGTCGAAGCCACAGGTCTGTCGCAGAGAAGTCGCAAGCGATCCTGGAATGCTCCTGCCCTGTTCGCATACGATTTCGTTCCGAAACCGACGCACTTTCTAAGGAGGACTTTTCTATGGTGCGTGTCTCTTCCGCCTCGTGCGCACAGCGCAGAATGGCGTGCGTCCTGGCATTCCTGGCCCTGTTCATCGGCCTGGCGCCATGGGCCGCCGCCCAGACCGACGTGACCACCAGCCGCATCTCCGGCACGGTGGAGGACGCCGACGGCTCCCCGCTTCCGGGTGTGACCGTGACGGCCACCAACGTCGAGACCAACCTGCAGGTCGTCGGCGTCACCGATGAGCGCGGCTTCTACCGCCTGCTCAACCTGCCGACAGGGAGCTACAACATCGAGGCCGCGCTGGACGGCTTTGCCACTGCGACGGCGGAGAACGTCCGCCTGCTGCTCGGCTCGACCCCGACCATCAACTTCAACCTGCAGAGCTCGTCGGTGTCGGAGTCCATCACCGTCACGGCCGAGGTGCCGGTGGTCGAGGTGACCAACACGGCGGCCGGCACGACGATCCAGCAGGAGCAGATCGAGGCGCTGCCGATCTCCGGCCGCGACTTCAAGGGCCTGGTGCTGCTGACCCCGCAGACTCGCCTCGACTCCGAGCGCGGCAACCTGTCGATCTCGGGCCAGCGCGGCATCAACACCAACGTGACCATCGACGGCGTGGACTACAACAACGCCTTCTTCGGCGGCACGGTGGGAGGCGCCGAGGGCCGCTCGCCGCTCTCGATCTCCCAGGAGTCGATCAAGGAGTTCACCGTCATCACGAACGGTGCCTCGGCCGAGTTCGGCCGGTCGGGCGGCGGCTTCGTGAACGTCATCACCAAGAGCGGCACCAACAACCTGCACGGCTCGGTCTTCTACTACAACCAGCCGCAGAGCCTGATCTCCGACTTCGCCAACGGCGTGGAGCCGGGCGACCAGGAGAAGGAGCAGTACGGCGGCTCCCTGGGCGGCTCGATCGTCAAGGACAAGCTGTTCTACTTCATGTCCTATGACAACCAGGACCAGAGCCTGACGGTGCCGATCACCGGCCAGGTGCTCGACCAGGCCCTCTTCGCCAAGTACCCCGTCCTCGCCTCCCCCTCCGAGTACGTCCAGACGCGGGATGGCGAAGTGATGTTCGGCCGCCTCGACTTCCAGGCCAATGACGCGCACCGCTTCATGCTCCGCGGCAACTTCACGGAGTACGAGGGCATCAACGGCACCTCGGATGCGCAGACCCGCTCCGCGAGCTACAACGGCATCGAGGGGCTCAGCACCGACTCCTACGTCGGCTCCTATTCCGGCCAGTTCGGAGCGAACCTGCTCAACGACCTCAACCTGAACTACATCCACGAAGACACGCCGCGCAAGGACAAGGGGCTCAACCTCCCCGAGATCCAGCAGGGCGCCTTCCGCTGGGGTGAGGTCAGCTTCCTCCCGGTCGATCCCACGACCACCGAGCGCCAGGCGTTCGGCGACACCGTGACGTATCTGGCCGGCGACCACGTCCTCAAGGGCGGCGGCGAGTACAACGACACCTCGATCGACCAGGTCTTCCGCGGCAACTGGCGCGGCGTGTTCATCTTCAGCAACAAGGCGGACCTGATCGCTGGCAGATGGAACGAGTACCGGCAGTTCGGCGGCCTCGGCGGCCTGACCTCGGAAGAGGCCGGCCGCGCCAGCTTCGGCCAGAAGGAGCAGGCGCTGTTCCTCCAGGACCAGTGGTTCCTGCGCCAGAACGTCACCATCCAGGCCGGTGTGCGTTTCGAATCGCTGGACAACCCGAACGCCGCCATCCTGAACCCGAACGACCGCAACCCCAACGGTTCCTTCAGGCTGTCCACCCAGGTCCCGGACATGGACCTCACCGACCAGATCTCGCCCCGCCTCGGCCTCTCCTGGGCTCCGGACCAGAAGACGGCGGTCCGTTTCTCCGTCGGCCGCTTCTGGAGCCGGACGCCGGCCATCCTTCTCGCTCAGCTCTATACCTCGAACGGCCTGCGCGCCACTCAGTACAACATCATTGCTCCGCGCGATGCCGCCGGCAACGTTCTCCAGCCGAACGACCCTCTCGCTCCAGGCTGGGGAAACAACTGGAACCCCCTGGGTGTCGAGCGGATCGACTTCACCAAGGTTCCGAACGTGCCGCGCCCGGGCGTCTTCACGATCGGGGAGGACTTTGAGAACCCCTACACCGACCGCGTGACCCTCGGTGCCGAGCGCGAGATCTTCTCCAAGACCGCCCTGGCGCTCGACTTCACCTATGCCGAAGGCAAGCAGCTCCAGCGCCTGAGGAACCTCAACCGGGTCTACGACGGCACCACGGCCGCCAACGGGCTGCCGCGCTACAGCTCGACCACTCCCTTCCCGTTCTACGGCCGCGTCATCGAGAGCCTTTCGGATGGCGAGTCCAAGTACACCGCCGTCACCGCGACCCTCCGTCGCCGGTATGCCGACAACTTCAGCATGTACGGCTCGGTGACCTGGTCGCGCGACAAGGACAACGACTCCAACGAGCGCAACTTCTCCGGCATCCAGGCCGAGGACTACAACAACCTCGACAGCAGCTGGGCCTTCTCCAACCGCGACCAGGAATGGCGCGGCGTGCTCAACGGCCTGTGGGACACCCCCTGGTGGGGCATCGGCTTCTCCGGTGCCTTCCGCTACGCCAGCGGCTCGCCCTACTCCGCCACGGTCGGCGTGGATCAGAACAACGACGGCGAGAGCGGCACCGACCGGCCGACAGTCGGCGGCGTGCACTTCGAGCGCAACAGCTTCCGCCAGCCGGACTTCCTCAGCCTCGACCTGCGGCTCGCAAAGGACTTCAACATCGGCCCCGGCGACATCTCGGTGTTCGCCGAGTGCTTCAACTGCACGGACGCGGGCAACCGCTTCGTGACGGACACCCGCTGGGGCACGGGTCAGACCCCGTCTGCCACCTTCGGGCAGGAAGTGGGCGTCGGAGTGCCGCGCACCTTCCAGCTCGCGCTGCGCTACGACTTCTGATCCGAAGCTAAGGATTGGAACGAAAGGGGGGCGGAAACGCCCCCTTTTTCTTTTGCCCCTCTGGATATGAAGATAGCGGGTCAGAGCCGCATGTCCTACCGTTGATTCGTCGTTTAGGCGACAGCCATGGCCCCCGCGGCAACAGGTACGACGTCCATGCCACCGACCGATCGGCCGCCGGGCCGATTTAAGAAGCTTAGATCCGATCTAAGAAGCTTGGATGGGATTTAAGGAGCTTGGATCCGTCCCAAGAAGCTCCGGCCCGATTTTAAGAGGCTTAAATCGGATCTAAGAAGCTTAGGCCCGATTCAAGGGGCTTAGATCCGATCTAAGAAGCTTGGATCGGATCCAAGGAGCTTAGATCCGTCCTAACAAGCTTTGCGCCGGATTTAAGAGGCTTAGATCCAATCTAAGCGGCTTAAGACCGGATTCAAGGAGCTTGGAGCCGATCTGAGAAACTTCGGGCCGATCCAAGGAGCTTGGGACGGGCAACTTGCGATACCCTGCGCGAAAAGACAGGGACGACATGCGGTGCCCCGAGGCGGCCCTGCGCTGCGCCCGATCTCGGACATGACCCAGATCAGCGAGGTCTTCTCTCCAAAGCGGCCACACGGCGGCATTCCCTATGCCCGGACGCTCAGCGATGCTTCGTCACCCTCACCTGCCGGCACATGTCCAGCACGGGGCAGGTCGAGCAGCGCGGCAGCTTGCCGGTGCAGATGTGCTTGCCGAAGGGGACCAGCAGGCGGTTGATCTCCACCCAGTACCTCCTCGGGAGCTTTTCCTCCAGCGTCAGCATCGTCCGCTCCGGCGTCGCCTGCTGGACGTAGCCCCAACGGTTGGTGACGCGGTGGACATGGACGTCAACGCCGATCCGGGTCTGGCCGCAGGCGATGCCCAGCACGAGGTTGGCGCATTTCGGACCGACGCCCTGGAACGAGAGCAGGACCTCGTCGCGGCAGGGAAGATCGCCCTGATGCTCGTCCAGGATGCGGCGAGAGATTTCCCGGATCTGCCGCGCCTTGGGCTCGTGGAAGGTGCTTGCGCGGATCGCCGCATCGATCTGCTCCGCGGTCAGCCGGCTCATCTGGTCCGGCGTGCGGGCGAGTCCGAACAGCCGCCGAGCACAGACGACCGTGGTCTCGTCGCGAGTGCGAATGGAGATGATGCAGGCGACGAGCATCTCGAACGGTGTCGCGAAACCCTCCTCGGCAAGCTCGAACATCGCCGCCTTCGGATAGCGCCGGACGGCGTGACGGATCCGTTGTACCGCACTGTCGATATCGAAAGGGCGTTTGACATCCATGCAGGGCATCATCCACCCTGCGGGTCTGGTATGTCCATACCCAAATCGCTGATGTCGGGAACAGGGTAGGCCGCTGGGGCACGGGCTAGTGCTCTGTCACATCTGAATGCTGGTACGACAACACCAGGAGTACGGCGCGCTTTCCCTGGGAACTCTGGCGTCTCTCCGGCATCCTCAAAGACATTGGGCCGTAGGCCCGGCCTTCTTGCAGGTACGGATGCGCCGGAATTTGTGGACTGCGGTGAGAAATCCCCAAACGCACACGTCTATATCTCTGACGACCGTGGCCAGAGGCCTGAATGGGTCACGGAAGGATCAGCTATGATTTCTGGACGAACTCGCGAAAGTGAACCCGGAGTGGCGAGTAGGCCTCATGGCTAGTTCCTCTCACGCTGCCCTCAGACGGCCTGTCTTGGCCCTCATCCTTGTGCTGAGCGGTTGCGGGAACCGTGAGGATCGGACCGAGCGGTCGCTCAAAGAGGCCGCCCTCGCATATCCGAGGCCCGTCGAGGGACGCCTGTCTGTGAGTACCCTCTTTGCCCCTTGGGGCGAAAGTCCCGGCGCGCATCGATACAATCCCGCCCCGCTCTCCGAAGGAACGAGTAAACGGGTCCTTCGCGGATCGCGGCCCTCTCCAGCCGGAGGCGAGCCCGAAGAGTTGCACCGCCTCGGCCTGCTCGCGCTTTACCACGGAGAGGCCGCTCGCGCTGTATCGGCACTCGAAGCCGCAGCCGAACGGAGCCCGTCTGCGGCTGTCCTGAGCGACCTCGCGGCAGCTTATCTCTCACTTGCCGAGGAGGATCGTCCCTGGCTCCAGATCGACGCAGTCGTGGCGGCCACCCGCGCCGTCGAGCAAGCGCCTAGCGAGCCCTACGCCGCGTTCAACCTCGCTTTGGCTCTCGAACGGCTATCACTGGCCCACGAGGCGAGCCTCGCCTGGGAACGTTACCTCCCGCTGGAAAATGACGAGGCGTGGAAGGAGGAGGCGTCCGAGCGACTCACCCGCTTGCGTAAACCGACGGCACGCGATAATTGGGAGGCAGCGCAGGGCCGCGTCGCCTCGGCTGACCGAGCGACCCTGATCCACTTGGCGCGCCAGTTCCCACGGGAGCTCAAAGAGCTACTCGAGCGCGATCTGCTTTTCGCCTGGGCGGAGGCCGTAGGGACGCCCGCCGAGGGAGCCCGGCTTGCGGCAGCGAAGCGGGTGGCCGAGGCCCTTGCCGATAGCGGCGAGCGAATCTACATCGACGCAATTGGAGTCATCGAAAGCCGCCCGGAGGTATCTCGGGCCCTGGCGGAAGGGCACCGAGCCTACGCCAGCGGACTGATGATCCGCGGGGACTGTTCCCAAGCGATGCCCCTGTTCGAGCGTGCCTTGGCGCGGCTGTCTAAGGAGGGCAGCCCCCTCGCGGAAGCGGCCCGGTACGAGCAGCTTGTCTGCATCTATCGGAATCACCCGCCGGACGCCGAAAAGTCTCTCGACAAGTTGGCTTCCGAGCTTGAGGGGCATACTTATCCCACGCTGCTAGCCAAGACCGAAGCAATGCGCGGCCTGTGCGCGATGGCCGACGGGCGGCATTCTCAGGCTATTGCTCACTACGAACGGGCTGTCCAGCTCCTGAGAGGCATCGGCGAGAACGATGTCAGGAGGCTCTACGGCATGCTCGACGAAGCATACCGCTTCCTCGGTGACCGGAACTCCGCGTGGCGCTATCGCCTGGAATCGCTCCGTAGCGCGGTAGCGGCCGGCGACAGGCAGGTGCGCCATGCCGTCCTGGCAGGTCTGGCACGGGATCTGGTCGGTGCGGATCGCCGTGAAGCGGCCCAGTTGGTGCTGGACGAGATGCTCGCCAATGCGCGCGCCTGGTCCGATCCGGGCGCAGAGGCCGAGGCGCTGCTGCGCCGCATCCAACTCGACCTTCAGAGCGGATCTGGCGATCGAGCCGCCGCTGACATCGCCCGTTGCGCCCAGGTGCTAGAGCACTATCGACAGCCCGCCGACCGTGAGCGCCTTGAAACCGAGCTGATGGTCGCATCTGGAGAGCAGCAGCTCGCCACGAAGCCGACCGAGGCCCTGAATCTGATCCTGGGTGCGATGTCCCGAGTCGAGGCGAGCGCTGACGGCTTGCTCCTGCCTCGTGCGTTACTCGCCCTTGCTCGTGCACGAGTCTCCCTCGCCGACCCTGAAGCCGCCGAGGAGGCCTTCGACCAAGCGCTTCAGATCTACGAAACACGCCGGGAAGGCACGGCCGGCGAAGAGTTCCGGATCAGCTTCTTCTCTACCGCCCAGGCGAGCTTCGACGCCATGATCCGTTTCCAAGCCCTCGAACGTGGTGACACCCGCGTTGCCTTCTCCTACTCCGAGCGGGTTCGGGCGAGGGCTCTGCGCGACCGCTTGGAAGACAGGAGCGAAGCGGGGGAGCCTCTTTCTCTCGACGAGCAACTCGACCGCATCCCATCAAACGTGGCCATCTTCGCCTATATGGCGTTGCCCGAGACGCTGCTGGTCTGGCGCCTGCGTGAGGGTTCGCTCAAGATGTACGTTCTGCCGGCGACACGGCGTGAGGTCGCGGAAGAAGTGGGTTCGCTCCGAGCCGCATTGGCGGACGCAAGCTCACTTGAAGCCGGCAAGACGGCCGCGTCAAAGGCTTTTGATGTCCTGCTCCGCCCGGCATTGGAAGGCCTTCCAGCCGAGACAGAGCTGATCTTCATGCCGGACCGTGAGCTGCATCGGGTTCCCTTCTCGGCTCTTTTCAATACATCGCGGGGCCGCTACCTGATCGAAGACCACCCGTGCCTCGTCGTGCCGAGCCTGGAGATCTATCTGGCATCCCAGGAGCGCGACACCTCGGCCACTCCGAAGCCGCGCCGGGTGCTGGCGGTAGGAGATCCGGCGTTCGACCGCGCACAGTTCGCTGACTTGCCACACCTGCCTTCTGCTCGACAGGAGGCGCTCGCGGTCGCCGCGCTGTACGAGGACGGGCTCCCGCTCGTGGACAAAGAGGCCACGCGACAGCGGATTCTCGAAGAACTACCAGGAACCGAGGTGCTGCATCTGGCAGCGCACGCCGTAGTCGATCCGAGGAACCCGCTCGGAACGTTTGTGGCTACTGCCGACCCGGGGCGCACGCCTCTGCGCGCCGTCGACCTTGATGCTGAGCGGCTTGCCAGTATCGAACTCGTCTTTCTGGCCGCGTGCGATACCGCACCTGGTTTTACAGATGGTGACAGGGAGGGCGTAGCCGGTTTGGCCCGCGCCTTCCTTGGCGCCGGGGTTCCGGCGGTTGTGGCCACTCTCTGGGCGGTGGATGATCAAGCTGCTGCCCAGCTGGCCAGGGTATTCCACAGCCGGCTGTTGGAAGGCAAGTCGCCGCCTGAAGCGCTACGTCTCGCACAGATCGCTTTGCTGGCGAGACCGTCATCGGCCGCGCCATTCGCTTGGACTCCTTTTCAACTCTTCGTAGGCCTAAAGGCCAAGAGGTGAGCCATGGCTATGACTATCGACGTTTACTTTACGGGCCTGATGTTGATTTGCTTTACTGGACAACCGGATTGCCCGGTGACTATGACGGATTGGAACACTGCCTGGGTTTTGAAGATAGACGGACAACGCCAAATTTGCGGACCGTCAAACTATGTGACCCAGGAACTAGAGGTGCGTTTCTCCAAGCTGGAATTCGACTACACGGAACTTCCAAAGAAGACATACTGCGATGATAAGGAGGTTATTGTAAAATGCCGTTTCCCGGATGAGGAAATCGTTATAAAACCAAACATGGGAGAACTCGCGCAGAATCTCTTTGTTGACGGCCTGCGGCATCTGCCGCGATTAGAAGAGGTGGATCGACGGTTCAGAGCGGTACGAAAGGAGATTCTAGAGGATTCGTACTATGTTCCCGCCCGTATCCACTTCCCGAAAGGAGTGCTGAGCACCGGCGCAAAGTGGTCAACCGGCAGGCCCAGGTTGTGGTATCGCTCGGATCGCGACCCCGGAGGGGCGCTTCCGCGCGAGTTGTCGGACCGTCTCAAAGTCACATACGCGGAGGCTACTACGTTAACACTGACGGCTAAAACTTACGGACTTCTCTTGGAGAGAACCGCGCCAAACGCCCAGATCTCTTTCCAGAGACCCATGAATGCGTTACCTATTGATAGCGTGGGGGAATTCCAAAACCTGATTTACCTCCAATGGTATTACCATTTGGGATCCTGGGCTACTCGCTCTGGCTACTGCCCGAAGTACGATTTGGCCGACAAGAACAGTGCGGTTGTGCTTAGCTGCCTTTTGGAACGCGAAAGCACCTGTGCGTGCTACGATGGTTGCGACCGAGATACCACATTTTGGCCGCCGATGGTACGACCCGGCTTCTAGCAAAGCTTCCGAATTGCCGAAGCTAGCTCAGGTGGAGTACTGCAGGTAGAGATCGGATCGGATCACAGGGCGACGGCTTCGGCGAGCACCTGCTCGCGCAGGTAGGGAGACAGGGCTTCCTCCGTCACCACGTCCACCGGGCGATGGATGAGATCCTCCAAGTCCTGCTTGAGACCCACGAGGTCCAGGAGCGCCCGGCTCCGAGCGTCCAGGTCGTTGTCGTCCCGGCCTTCACCGCGGGCCAGCGAGCGAAGACTCGCACGTCCTTCGCGCCATGGCGCAGGACCGACTCAATGATCTCCGCGTGGTACCGCTGCAGTATGAGGCTGCTCATCGCGCGGACAGTTTACCTGATGAGGAGAATTGGCTGGGAGGCAGGGATTCGAACCCCGATTCTGCGGGTCAGAGCCGCATGTCCTACCGTTGAACGACCTCCCAGCAGGACAGGCCCGGTAGGATAACCGAGCCCTCTCTTCCGGTCAACCTGGGAACCCGGTTGCAGCATTCCCGGCCCGGAGGTACCCAAGGAAGCGGTCGAGGTGCCTTCGCGATGCCTCCTTGCCCATCACCTCGACCAGATCGAAGAGCGGCGGACCACCCGTGGCTCCCGAGAGCGCCATCCGCACCGGGTGGATCAGCACGCCGGCCTTCACCCCGCGCTCTTCCGCTAGAGCGCGCAGCCCCGCCTCCAGCGCTTCCTTGCTGAACTCGGGCAGGGCGGCGTAGCGATCCCGCAGGGTCTCCAGAAGCTCCGGCAGAGCCGGGTCCTTCAGGAACTTGGCGCAGGCCGCCGCGTCGTACTCCAGCGACTCACGGAAGTAGGGGAGGACCTGCTCGACCATCTCTTTGAGAGTCCGGGCGCGGGTCCGGTGCAGCTCGAGGGTCGCGGCCAGTCGCTCGGGATCGGCGTCGGCCAGGCCGGCCTGCTCCAGGAACATATGAAGGTGGGGCATCAGCTCCGTGGTGGTGAGCCGGGCCATGTACTGAGAGTTCATCCAGAGCAGCTTCTCGCGGTCGAACACCGCCGGCGAGGCGTTCAGGCGGTCCTCGGAGAAGAGCTGGATCATCTCGTCCCGGGTCATGATCTCCCGGTCGTCGCCGGGACTCCAGCCGAGCAGGGCCAGGAAGTTGTAGAGCGCCTGCGGCAGAATGCCCTCGTTGCGGAACTCCTCGACCGACGTGGCGCCGTAGCGCTTCGAGAGCCGCTTCTTGTCCGGACCGAGGATCAGCGGCAGGTGGCCGAAGGTCGGCACCTCGCCGCCCAGCGCCTGGAAGAGCGGGATGTGCTTGGGCGTGTTCGACAGGTGGTCCTCGCCCCGGATGACGTGGGTGATCCGCATGTCGATGTCGTCCACGACCACCGACATGTGGTAGGTCGGATTGCCGTCGGAGCGCAGGAGGATGAAGTCGTCGAGCGCATCCGGCGGGAAGTCCATGTCGCCCCGTACCATGTCCTGGAAGCGGATGTGGTCGTCCGGCATCTGGAAACGCACGACAAACGGGCGGCCCTCGGCCAAACGAGCCTCGACCTCCTCCTGGGACAGACGGAGGCAGGTGCGCGGGTAGCGGAAGGCGGTTCCCTTCTTTTGCGCCTCGGCGCGCTGAGCGTCCAGCTCCTCCGCCGAGCAGAAGCAGCGGTAGGCCTTGCCGGCCGCGAGCAGCTCCTCGGCCCGCTCGTGGTGGCGCGACAGGCGCTCGCTCTGGAGGAACGGCCCCTCGTCCCAGGCAGTGCCGATCCAGGCTAGAGCCGACTGGATCTGGCGCGTCATGGCCTCGTCCGAGCGCTCCTTGTCCGTGTCCTCGATGCGCAGGATGAAGGCGCCGCCCAGCTTCTGGCGCAGCAGATCGTTGTAGATGGCGGTGCGGGCTCCGCCGACATGCAGGAAACCGGTGGGCGAGGGCGCGAAGCGCACGCGGACCGGTCCGTGAGTCTCGGTAGTCATGGGGGCGAAACGGTATCATGGCGGCCATGGAACCCGGAACCTCCACCCACCCTGTGATCCTGGCCGCCACCGACTTCTCGGAAACCGCCGAAGCCGCTCTCGACTGGGCCTCTGAGTTGGCTCGGCTCCAGGGAGCCCGGCTGGAGCTGGTCCATGCCGTGAACGTGCCGTCCTCCCTGCCCGGCTTCGTCCCGCCCGGCCCGGTCTTCGACGAGGAGGTCCGCGCCGCGGCCGAGTCCCGTCTCGGCGAGGCCGCGGCCCGCCTGCGGGAGGCGGGCGGCGAGGTCTCGACCCATCTCGGGGTGGGCACGCCCTCGCAGGTGATCCTGAGCCGCGCCGAGCAGCTCAAGGCTGCCGCGATCGTCATGGGCACCCGCGGCCTCACCGGTCTGCGCCATCTGCTTCTGGGGAGCACCACCGAGCGGGTGATGCACCGGGCGCCCTGCCCGGTCCTGTCGGTCCACCCCGGCGACCGGGGAGGCCACCGGCCGATCCGCTCGATCCTGGTGCCCACCGACTTCTCCGAGGACGCCGAGCTGGCCATCGAAGCCGCTCATCGCCTCCTCGCCCCGCTGGAGCAGGATGCCCGACTGGTCCTCCTTCACGCGTTCAACCTGCCCATCGAGTACACCGCCTACGGGCCGATCCCGACCTCGATCAACTTCCTGAAGGACACGGGGCTGGAAGCCGAGCGCCGGCTGGAGGAGACAAGGGAGCGGCTGCTGCGCGAGGGCCTGGTGGTGGAAACCGTGGCCCGGGAGGGGGATCCTGCCGATGTCATCGACGACGAGGCCGGGAAGCGCGGGGTGGACCTCATCGCCATGGGCACCCACGGCGGCTCCGCCCTGCGGCACCTGCTGATCGGCAGCACCGCGGCGCGCGTGATCCAGCACGCCCCCTGCCCGGTGATGACGCTTACTTCACCCAGACGGTCTTGATGTTCACGAACTCGCGGATGCCCACGTCGGCCAGCTCGCGGCCGTAGCCCGAGGTCTTGATGCCGCCAAAGGGGAGGCGGGGGTCCGACTTCACGGCGCCGTTCACGAAGACCGAGCCGGCCTCGATCTCGGACGCGAGCGCCTCGGCGCGGATGGCATCGGAGGTCCAGATGCTGGCCCCCAGGCCGAAGCGCGAGCGGTTCGCCAGCTCGATCGCCTCGTCCGTGTCCCGGGCGCGGATCACGGCCGCCACGGGTCCGAAGGTCTCCTCGTCGAACGCGGGCATGCCGGGACGGACGCCCGAGAGCACGGTCGGCGGGTAGAACCAGCCCTGCCCCTCAAGTCGCTTCCCGCCGGTCTTCAGCTCGGCTCCAGCTTCAATTGAACGGCGCACCTGGTCGTCCAGGTCGTCCAGCAGGTCCTCGCGGGCCATGGGGCCGATCTCGGTCCCCCGGTCCATGGGGTCCCCGATCCTGAGGGCCTCCATGGCCTTGACCATCTCCTCCTCGAAGCGGTCGGCGATCGGCTCCTCGACGATGAAGCGCTTGGCCGCGATGCAGCTCTGGCCGGTGTTGATCGTCCGCGCCTTGGCCGCCTGTTTGGCCGTTTCGACCGGATCGGCATCGGCGAGGACGATGAAGGGGTCCGAGCCGCCCAGCTCCAGCACGGTCTTCTTGAGCTGGCGGCCGGCCTCGGCGGCCACCTCCATCCCCGCCCTATCGCTGCCGGTGAGGGTCACGGCGCGGACCGCCGGATGGCGGATCAGCTCCGCGACCCGCGAGGAGGGGACCAGAAGCGTAGTGAAGACCCCCTCGGGGAAGCCGGCGTCGCGGAAGACCTCCTCGATGGCGAGGGCCGTGCCCGGGACGTTGCCGGCGTGCTTCAGCAGGCCGACGTTGCCGGCCATCAAAGCCGGCGCGGCGAAGCGGAAGACCTGCCAGAAGGGGAAGTTCCAGGGCATGATCGCCAGCACCGGACCCAGCGGGTCATAGCGCACGAGGCTGCGGCTGGCATCGGTGCTGACCGGCTCGGCCGACAGGAAGCTCTCGGCGTTCTCGGCGTAGAAGTCGCAGACCCAGGCGCACTTGTCGACCTCGCCCTCGGCCGCGGCGATCGGCTTGCCCATCTCCTCGGTAATCAGGCGGCCGTAATCTCCGGCGCGGTCGCGGAGGATGTCGCCGGCCGCGCGCATCAGCCGGGCGCGCTCCGCGAACGGATGCCTGCGCCAGGAGGCGAACGCCCGCTCGGCGCGCTCCAGGCGCGCGGCGACCTCGGGTTCGTCGTGCTCGGGATAGTCCCGGATCGGCTGGCCGGTGGCGGGATTGACGGCTTTCATCTGAATAATGATGATGGCGAGAATGATGGCGGAGAGGGAGGGATTCGAACCCTCGGTCCGGGTTTACCCCGGACAACTGCTTAGCAGGCAGCCCTGTTCGGCCACTCCAGCACCTCTCCTGCGGTTCCGGCAGGGGACCTCATTGTAGATGCCCCCGGTCCGGGAGTCAAAAGGCAACTTCGGAAGATAGACTATCCCCCTCTGGAGGGAGAGCGAATCATGGGCGAGCACGAAACGCAGGACCAGGACCAGTTGGCGATCGGCGCGATCCGGTTCCTGTCAGTGGATATGGTGGAGAAGGCGCAGTCGGGCCACCCCGGCGCGCCGCTGGGTCAGGCGCCGCTCGCCTACCTGCTCTGGACGCGCCACATGCGCCACAACCCGGACAACCCGGACTGGCCCAACCGCGACCGCTTCGTGCTCTCCTGCGGCCACGCCTCGGCCCTCCTCTATTCGCTCCTCCACCTCGGCGGCTATGGCCTGCCCATGGAGGAGCTGAAGCGCTTTCGCCAGTGGGGCTCGAAGACCCCGGGCCATCCCGAGCACGAGCTGACCCGCGGTGTCGAGACCACCACCGGTCCGCTCGGCCAGGGAATCAGCAACGCGGTCGGCATGGCCATGGCCGCGAAGATGGGCGCCGCCACCTTCAACCGCGACGGCTTCCCGGTGATCGACCACACCATCTGGGTCATCGCGAGCGACGGCGACCTCATGGAAGGGGTCTCCTCCGAGTCCTCCTCCCTCGCCGGCCATCTCAAGCTGGACCGGCTCAAGGTCTTCTACGACGACAACGAGGTCTCGATCGACGGCCCCACCTCGCTCAGCTTCTCGGAGGACGTGGGCAAGAGGTACGAGGCGTATGGCTGGAGGGTGCTGCGGGTCGAGGACGGCAACGATCTCGCCGCCCTGGAGCAAGCCATTGAAGATGCCAAGAAGGAGAACGAGCGGCCGACACTGGTAGTAGTCCGGACGGTGATCGGCTATGGCAGCCCGAAAAAGGGAGGGACGGCCGAGGCCCACGGCGCTCCCCTCGGGGCTGACGAAGTGGTGGCCACCAAGCAGGCCCTCGGATGGCCCACGGAGCCGACCTTCCTGGTCCCGGATGCCGCCCGCGAGCCGTTCGAGCGGGCGCGGGAACGCGGACGGAAGCTGGAGCGGGAGTGGAACGAGTTGATGGAGCGCTACCGCCAAGCGCACTCTGAAGCCGCGGCCGACCTGGATGGCCGGCTCTCCGGCAAGCTGCCCGAGGGATGGCAGGAGGCGCTCCCGAAGTTCGAGGTGGGAAGCAAAGACATCGCGACCCGGGCGGCTTCGGGCCAAGTGATCAACGCCATCGCCGGCAAGCTGCCGCAGCTCGCCGGCGGCTCGGCGGACCTGGCGCCGTCGAACAACACGGTCATCAAGGGCTCGCCGGACTTCTCGGACGCGCATCCGGAGGGCCGCAATCTCCGCTTTGGAGTGCGCGAGCACGCCATGGGCTCGATCCTGAACGGCCTGTCGCTCTCCCGTCTCTGGATCCCCTACGGCGGCACCTTCCTCATCTTCTCGGACTACATGCGCCCGCCGATCCGCCTGGCTTCGCTGATGAAGCTGCAGGCCATCTACATCTTCACCCACGACTCCATCTTCCTCGGCGAGGACGGCCCCACGCACCAGCCGGTCGAGCAGCTCGCCGCCCTGCGGGCGATGCCCGGCCTGAGGGTGATGCGCCCGGCGGATGCAATCGAAACCGCCGAAGCCTGGCGCGTCGCCCTGGAGCACCGCCATGGTCCCACAGCCCTCGCGCTGACTCGTCAAAACCTCCCGATCCTGGCCGAGACGGCGGAGCGCGCGAGGGAGGGGGTAGCGAAAGGCGCCTACATCCTGCTGGACGCCGAAGACCCGCAGGTGATCCTGATCGCCACGGGCTCGGAGGTCTGGGTGACCCTGGAGGCCGGCAAGGCCCTACAAGGCAAGGGAGTGCGGGCGCGGGTGGTGAGCATGCCCTGCTGGGAGATCTTCGACGACCAGCCGCAGGAGTACCAGGATCATGTGCTGCCGCCGGCCGTCCGCAAGCGCCTGGCCGTCGAGGCGGGCGTTCCCCTGGGGTGGCACAAGTACGTGGGAATGGAGGGGGAGGTCCACGGTATCGTGCGCTTCGGGGCCTCCGCTCCGTACAAGGATCTGGCGCGGGAGTTCGGCTACACGCCGGAGAAGGTGGTGGAGCGGGTGGAAGGGATGCTGGGGAGGTAAACAAATTGGCGGAGGGGGTGGGATTCGAACCCACGAGCCCTTGCGGGCCGGCGGTTTTCAAGACCGCTGCTTTCAGCCGCTCAGCCACCCCTCCGGCTGGAACTTCAACAGCTTACTGCGGGCGCGTAATCCGCTCCAGCCCCCCCATGTAGGGACGCAGAGGCTCGGGGATCTCCACCGAGCCGTCTGACTGCTGGTAGTTCTCCAGGATCGCGATCAGGGTCCTCCCCACCGCCAGTCCCGAGCCGTTCAGGGTGTGCAGGAGCTTCGTCTTGCCTCCGCCTTCCGGTCGGTAGCGCAGGTTGGCGCGCCTCGCCTGGAAGTCTTCGCAGTTGCTGCAGGAGGAGATCTCCCGGTAGAGGCTCTGCCCCGGCAGCCAGACCTCCAGGTCGTAGGTCTTCGCGGCTCCGAAGCCCATGTCCCCCGTGCTCAGGGCCATCCGCCGGTAGGGCAGGCCGAGCAGCTCCAGAACCTTCTCGGCGTTGCCGGTCAGCTCTTCCAGGGCGTCGTAGCTCGTCTCCGCACTGGTGAGATGGACCAGCTCCACCTTGTTGAACTGGTGCTGGCGGATCAGGCCGCGCACATCCTTGCCATAGGAGCCCGCCTCGCTCCGGAAGCAGGGAGTGTAGGCCGTGTAACGCAGCGGCAGGCGGGACTCGTCCAGGATCTCGTCGCGGTGCAGGTTCGTCACCGGCACCTCGGCGGTGGGGATCAGGTAGTAGGGATACCCCTCCAGATGGAAAAGATCCTGCTCGAACTTGGGGAGCTGCCCGGTGCCGATCAGCGAGTCGCGGTTCACGATGAAGGGCGGCAGGACCTCCGTATAGCCGTGGCGGCCGGTGTGGAGGTCGAGCATGAAGGAGATCAGGGCACGCTCCAGACGGGCGCCGGCTCCGAAATAGACCGTGAAGCGCGCGCCGGTGATTTTGGCGCCGCGCTCGAAGTCGAGGATGCCCAGCTCGACTCCCAGGTCCCAATGGGCCTTGGGTGGAAAGTCGAACTGGCGGGGCTCGCCCACTACCTTCTCGACCCGGTTGGCCGACTCGTCCCGACCGACCGGCACGCTCTCATGCGGCAGGTTCGGGATCGACTGCTCGATCGACTGCAGCTCGGGATCGATCGCGGCGAGGCGCGCTTCCAGCTCCTCGATCCGCTCCTTCATCTTGCCGACCTCGGCGATGGCCTCTGACGCGTCTCCCTTCTGCTGCTTGATCTTGCCGATCTCGCGGCTGGCGTCGTTGCGGCGGCGCTTCAGCTCCTCGACCTCGACCAGCTCGGCGCGCCGCTCGGCATCCAGCTTCTGCCAGTTTTCGAGGAGAGTGGGGTCCGCGTTCCGGTTCGCCAGGGCTTGGCGGACGCGCTCGGGGTCTTCGCGCAAAAGGTCTCGGGAGAGCATGGCGCGGGAGTCTATCCCAACGCTTGTACCCGCGCGTCCGTAGTAAGGGATAACATCACGATGCCTTCTATGCGCACCCCTTCCGAGCTCGTCCGGTTCCTCCTCCCCCTGACGGTGCTCGGGGCCATCGCCGCTTTTGCCGTCCATGAGAATCCTGCCGAGGGCCTCTTCCTGGGCATGCTGTCCGCGGCGGTGATGCTCGTCGTAGCCGCTCTCGCCCCGGCTCCAGCGTTCGAGCTGGGATTGGGGTCGGTTCTCGCGGTCACGGCGGTCTGGGCCCTCCCTCCCGAACCGGGGCGCGGCGCGGCGGTGATGCTCCTGCTCACAGCGACATTCATGGCTGCTTGCATCCGGCGGCTGTCCCGGGACGATCTCTCCCTGGCCGTGTCCATCCCCTTGGCCCTGGGCCTTCAGCTCCTGCTCCGGAGCGAGCTGCTGTTCGAGCCTTTCAGCCTGCGAACCGTGGTGGCGCTCCTGGCCCTGCCCGTGGCGGCCGGGGTGGCCCTGGCTTTCCTCGCGGCGCGGCAGGGCGGAGAGATCGCTTTGCTCGCCTCCGGCTTGGCGGTCCTCTTCGGACCGGGGTGGAACGTCACCACCACCCTCGCGCTGATCGCGATCGCCGCGGTCGGGTTCTTCCTTCCGAAGCTCCCTCGGCCGAACCGCCTCGTCCTGCTGCCATTGTGCGTCCTCCTCGCCTTGACGGCCCTGCTCGACGCCTATCCCTGGCGCCGCGCGGAGCCGCTGCGGGCTGTTCTCGATCTCTTCGTTCCCACCCCTGGGACACCCCTCCTCCCGCCGGAAACCTCGGTCACCCTCGACGCCACTTTCCCCTACCGGGAGAAGGACATCCCGCTCGACCCCATCTCGTCGCTGGTCCTGGAGTCGGCGCTGTCGAACGGTGCCGGCCTGGCGGACGGTACGCCTGTGGCCTTGCTGACCCTCACCGACCCGTCCGGCCAGACAGCCGAATGGACGATCCGGGCCGGCACGGACACGGGGGAGTGGGCGGCGAAGCGGGCGGATGTGCTCCCGACAGCCCGCCTGCATTCGCCCGAGCCCTGGATCACCTGGTTTTCTGACGGCTTCCTGGCCCAGCGCTACCGTTCCGAATGGTACCTCCCAGTGCCCGGCAAGTTCTCCCGGGCGCGGATCGAGCGCAACCCGGACCTCCCGCCGGAGGTCACCGTGACCGTCCATCAAGTGGAGGTCCGGCGGCTCTCCGGCGTTCCCATTCCTCCCGGCGATCCATTCCGCGGCACGCTTCTGATCCTGCCGCTCATCCTCCTGGGATTCGCCTGGGTCCAGCGCAAGGCGGTCGAGCAGGGGGCGCCGCCTCTGGACCGGACGGGGACGGCGGCCGAGCTCGCGGCTCTCGGTGTCCTGATCCTGCTGGTGCTCGCCCGTTCGCACCTGAACCTGGGACGGGCCGAGGAGGTGATCGCCGCCGCGCTCGCGCTCCTGCTCGCGTGCCGGGTGGCCCGGCAGGTGTGGGCCTTGCGTCCGCTGCTCGGCGAGCGCCTGCCAGACCATCTGCCCGCGGTCTTCTTCCTGCTGCCGCTGGTCGCTTACCTGGCGGTCCTCCCCTGGTCGGCCTCGCACCGCCAGCCGGACGGGGACGAGCCCTGGTATCTCCTGATCACCCACAGCCTGGCGTACGACTTCGACGCGGATCTCACGGACAACTATGCCCGGGAGGACTGGCGCAACTTCATGGACCGGGCCATCGTGCCGCAGCCGGGGGACCCGGTGGGTCCGGAGGGGGAGCTCTACTCGCGGCACAACGAGGCGCTGCCCCTGGCGCTCGCTCCGGCCTACCGTCTGGGCGGCAAGACGGGCGCGCTCGCGATGATGGCGGTCTTCTGTGCCGCCCTGGCCTGGGCCACGCTGCGCCTGACCCGCCGCTACTTCCCGGACCATCCGGGCGAGGCCCTCGCGGCCTGGGCGGTGTTCGCCTTCACGCCGCCGATCCTCCTTTACGCCTCCCAGGTCTGGGTGGAGGTGCCGGCGACGCTTCTCCTGGTCGTTGCGCTCGACCGCATCCTGGGCCTCGACCGCCGCCGCCGGTGGGATTGGGCCGAGTGGCTGGCGATCGGCCTGCCGGTGCTGCTGCTGCCGCTGGTCAAGATGCGCCTCATGATGCTGGCCGGCCCTCTCGTGCCGCTGGCCTGGTGGCACGCCGGCCGGCCGCGCAAGCCGATCCTGATCCTGGGCGGGCTGCTCACGGCGCTCGGCGCGGGCATCCTCTTCTACAACAACCATCTCTACCGCAACCCATTCAAGATCCACACTTTCGAGGAGATCGACCCGCAGCTCCACACCTGGTTCGATTACCTGAGGGGCGGGCTCGGGTTGTTCTGGGACACGGCCTTCGGGTTGTTCGGGTGCGCTCCGATCTGGATGCTGGTGCTGCCGGCGGTGCTGTTGCTGGTGGTCCGCCGCAGCCGTCTCCTTCTGCATCTCGCCGTGCTGGCCCTGCCCTACCTGCTGATCGTGGTGCCGCGGATCGAGTGGTACGGCGGCTGGTCTCCGCCCTTCCGCTATGCGCTCATCGCGCTGCCGCTCCTCGCGATCTCCCTGGTGCCGCTGCTCGCCCGGCGCGGTCCCGGAGGCAGAGCGCTGCTGGCCGGATTGGCGGCCCTCACTCTGGCGCTGACGCTGGTCTGGCTGGTGGTGCCCGGCTGGACCTACAGCTTCGCGAACGGGCGCACCTATCCGCTCGACCATTTGAGCGAGCGGCTGGGCTTGGACCTCGCGCGCTTCTTCCCCAGCTCGGTGCGCCCGCGGGCCGCAACCTGGATCTGGCCGCCGGTCTCTCTCGCGCTGGTGACGATGATCTGGTGGCTGCCCTTGCGCAAGGGGAAAGAGGGAGCGGCGCTCGCTGGATTGGCCGCCGTGCTCGCCGCCACCGCGGCTCTCCCCCTGGTGGCTGAGCGGATGCCCACCCGGGTCGTCGAGCTGGAGGACACCTACGTTTGGAAGAGCGGCGGGCAGATCCATCCCGAGCTCTGGATCATCGAGCGGGCGCGCCATCGGGGAGCGTGGGTGCTGCGGATCGGCGAGAGGCTCAAGGCGCCGGTTGCGCCTGGGGGGAAGCGGGTGACGATCGAGCTTCAGGCCGAGCTCGTCCGCAACCAGCCGGTGCCGTTCCGCCTGAACGTGCAGGCGGGAGAGCGTCTCCTCGCCGTGTGGGTGCCGGGCCGGCACCGCGTCTGGGAGACGGTCGTCCTGGGACCCTTCGACTGGCCGGCGGGCGAGCCGCTCGTGCTCGCCGCGTATGGGCCGTACCCGCCGGGGGCTCCCAATGGGGCGATCCTGGATCGGGTGGTGATGCGGTGGGAGTAGGATGGCATGTATGGCCGCGATCCCTCTCGAAAAGCAGCCGATCGAGTACCCCACTTCCGACGGCAAACCCATGGCCGAGACGACCCTCCATCGAGTGGTCATGCAGGATCTCATTCATGGTCTGGAGAGCCACTTCCGGACCGTGCCGGACGTGTGGGTGGGCGGCAACCTCTTCCTCTGCTACCAGGAAGGAAACCCCGCCGCCGCGCTCGCGCCGGACGTGCTCTTCGCCCGGGGCGTCGCCAAATACCCCCGCGACAACTACCTGCTCTGGCAGGAGCGTCCGCCGAGCCTGATCGTGGAGGCCACCTCCCGGAGCACGAAGCGGGAGGACCTCGGCAAGAAGAAGGACATCTACCAGCGGATCGGGATCGAGGAGTACGTCCTCTTCGATCCCTACGGCGAGTACCTGAAGCCGCGTCTCCAGGGATACCGCCTGACCCGGGCAGGTTACGAGCCCATGTCCCTGGAGAGGGACGGTGGGCTCCTCTTGCGGACCACGGGCCTGCTGCTGCGGCCGGAAGGGACTCGCGCGCGGCTCGTCGAGCCCGGGACCGGCAAGCCGCTCCCCTGGCCGGATGAGGAGGCCGCGGCACGGCAAGCAGCGGAGGCGGCTCGCCAAGCGGCGGAAGAGCGCTCTCGAACTCTGGAGGACGAAGTCGCCCGCCTTCGCGCCGAGTTGGAGCGCAGCCGCAAGCAGGACTGAGCCGTGCTAGCCTGATCCGTGTCCCCGGGCTCCAGAGTCACCGCCGTCATCCCCACTCTCGGGCGTAGCCCCTGGCTTGCTCCCTGCCTGGAGGCGCTGCGGCGCGAGGCCGTCGAGATCATCGTCGTCGATCAGGGCGAGCAGCCCCTGGACCTCCCTCTCGCCGACCGCGTGATCCGGCCGGGGAAGAATCTCGGCTTCGCGGCAGGGACCAACCTGGGGATAGCGGCTTCCTCCCGGGAGTACGTGGCCACGGTCAACGACGACGCCATTGTCGAGCCGGGATGGACGGCCCGGCTGGTGGAGGCACTCGACCAGCATCCTAAGGCCGCCGCCGCCCAGGGGATCAGCCTGTCGATGGACGGCCTCGTGGACGGCTGCGGCATCGCGTGGAACCGGTGGGGACAGGCGGTCCAGGTCGGCCATGGCAGGCCGGCGCCTTCCCTTTCCGAGCCCCGGGAGGTCTGGGGCGTGTCGGCCACGGCCGCGATCTATCGGCGGGCGGCTCTCGGGGAGACACCCTTCGATCCCCGGCTGATCTCCTACTATGAGGACGTGGACCTCGCCGGACGGCTCCGGGCGGATGGCTGGAGCGCCCTCCTCGTCCCCGCGGCCCGGGCGCGGCATGCGGGATCGGCAACCGGCGGCACGATGAGCCGCGAGCGGTGGCGCCTCGTCTATGGCAACCGGTGGCTCGTGGCCCGAGGCCAGCCTTTCTGGCGGATGGCCGTCCGCGACCTCGTCGACCTCGGCCGCGCCCTGGGCAGCGGCGATCTTTCTCGGGTGGCCGGAATACCCTCCGGCTGGCTCCGCGCTCTCCGTCGAGGCCGCGAATAGCTCAGACCCGGTCCAAGGATCTTTGGACGCGTCCAAGGTCTTCAGACCGGCTCCAAGGATTTCCGACCCGATTTAAGCGGCTTGAATCGGATCTAAGAAGCTTAGGGCCCGATTCAAGAGGCTTAGACCGGATTTAAGAAGCTTAAATCGGATCTAAGAAGCTTGTGTCCGTCCTAAGAGGCTTCGCGCCGGATTAAGAGGCTCAGATCCGATCTAAGAAGCTTCGCGCCGGATTTAAGGAGCTTAGATCCAATCTAAGAAGCTTAGACCGGAATTAAGAGGCTTAGATCCGATCTAAGGAGCTTAGCGCGGATCTGAGAAGCTTACGGCCGATCCGGGAAACTTTGGACCGATCCGAGAAATCCTGGAGCACCTGATAACCTCTGCCCGCATGCAGCCGCCTCAGCTCTCAGGCGTCGTCGTCCACTGGCGCAACGAGGAGCTTCTCGCCCGGCTTACCTCCGCTTGGCCCCGCGACCCGCGTTTCGAGCTGATCGTGGTGGACAACGGCTCGTCCGGCCCTCTGGAGCTGGGGCCGGCGCGGCTCGTCCAACCGGAGGGCAACCTCGGCTTCGGCGGCGGGGCGAACGCGGGAGCGGCCGAGGCGCGGGGAGCGATCCTGCTGATCCTGAACCCCGATGCCATCCCCGAGGAGGGCGCCCTCGACCGCCTGCTGGAGGGCTTCGAAGCCTTTCCCGATGCTGCCGGCCTGGCGCCGAAGCTGGTCGGGCCTGGCGGCGAGCCCCAGGCGGGATGGCAGCTCCGCCGTCTCCCCTCCCCCTGGCGGCTTCTGCTCCAGGCGTTCCCTTTCGTAGGTACGCCAGAGGAGGACGAGCCCGAGCCCGGAGCCCCGGTCGAGCAACCGGCTGCCGCGGCGCTCGCTCTCCGGCGGGAGGCGTTCCTTGGGTTCGA
This sequence comes from Acidobacteriota bacterium, assembly GCA_034667225.1. Classification (GTDB taxonomy): domain Bacteria; phylum Acidobacteriota; class Thermoanaerobaculia; order Multivoradales; family UBA5704; genus DATMER01. The sequence continues at coordinate 35,791 of JAXDKG010000036.1, read as the reverse complement.
TGCTGGTTTCTACCCGGCTTGGTTCGAGGACGTGGACCTCGCGCTGCGGATGAAGAAGGCCGGCCTCGTCCTGCGCTACTGGCCGGCGGCAGTTTTCCGGCACGGGTTGGGCAGCACCGTCCCCCGCCTGGGGTATGGACGCTTTCTCTGGATCTACTACAAGAATCTCACCCGATATCTGAGGAAGCACCACGGACCGTTCTGGCCGCTGGCGGCGCGGATTGCTTTGATTCCGGGGGTGCTCATCCGTCTGGTGTTGCTGCCGTTTCGCCGTCCGCGGCGGGCGGAGTCCCGGAGTGAGGCGTTCCGGGGTTTGATCGGGGTGCTGGGCGGAGCTGCCAGGGGATGGAAGTGAAGGTCGCCGTCTGTATCGTGACCTACGACTCCGCGCCGGACCTCCCCGGCTGTCTGGAGTCGATCGGCCGCCTGGACCACCGGCCGCTGGAGATCGTCGTCGTGGACAACGCCAGCCGGGACGGCAGCCTCGAGGTCGCCCGGAGCCACGCTCCGGCGGGAATCCCCTTGGAAGCCGTGGCTTCTCCGGAAAATCTGGGCTTCGCCGCGGGCATGAACGCCGCCTTCGCTCGGACTCAGGCGCCCTTCGTCCTCACCTTGAACGCCGACGCCCGCCCCTCCCCGGATTACGCGACCCGTTTGCTGGCTCGGGCGGCCAAGCATGGGACAACTGCTGGCGCAGTCACAGGCCGGCTGGTCCGTCCCTCGGGAGAGCTCGACGCCTGTGGCATGCGCCTCACTTCCAACTGGCGGCATCTCGACCGCGGCTCCGGCGAGCCGGACCGCGGCCAGTTCTCCATCCCTGAGCGGGTCTTCGGTGCGACCGGGGCCGCCTCGCTCTTCCGGAGGGAAGCCCTGGACGACGCGGCGGTCGAGGGCGAGATCTTCGATCCCCGGTTCCACTCCTTCCGGGAGGACGCCGAGCTCTGCTTCCGCCTGCGGGAGCGCGGCTGGGAGGTGCTCTACGAGCCGGCGGCGGTCTGCGAGCACCGGCGGTTCAATCTCCCCGAGCGCCGTTCCGGCATGCCGGCCATGGTCAACCTCCACTCCCTGAAAAACCGCTACCTCCTTCGCATCTACCACCAGACCGGGCCCAATCTGGCGCGGACGCTCGTCCCGGCTCTCGCCCGCGACGTAGGAGCGCTCGCTTACGTGCTCCTCCGCGAGCGCTCCTCTCTGGCCGCCTACTCCTGGCTCTGGCGGAACCGCCGCGACCTCCTGCGCCGGCGGCGGATCATCCAGGGAAGGAAGAAGGTAAACGTCGACCCCTGGTTCCGGGTCAATGGGATAGCGCTATGAGGGTCGCTCTCATTGGCAGCCGGGGGATTCCGAACCGCTATGGAGGCTACGAGACGCTCATGGAGGAGCTGGCGGTGCGGCTGGTACGCCGCGGGTTTCAGGTAACGGTCTACTGCCGCTCGCACTCCACTCCGCGCTCGCTCCGGAGCTGGCAGGGGGCGGACCTCGTGGTCCTCCCCACGCTGCGGACCAAGTACCTGGACACTCCGGTCCATACCTTGCTCTCCTGCCTGCACGCGTCCCAGGAGAACTTCGACGCGGCCCTGGTGGTCAACTCGGCGAACGCGATCTTCGTGCCGCTCCTGCGCCTGAGCGGCATTCCGGTCGCGCTCCACGTCGACGGGATCGAGAAGCGCCGGGCCAAGTGGGGTCCGGTCGGCCGCTTCGTCTACGCTCTCTCCGAGCGGCTGGCCTGCGCCCTGCCCGACCTCCTGGTGACGGACGCCGAGGTCATCCGCCAGCACTACCTGCGGCGCTACAGGACCGAGTCGGTCCCGATCGCCTACGGCGTCGATCCGCGGCCGCCCGCCGAAGAAGGGGTCCTGAAACGTCTGGGCCTCTCCGATCGCCGGTACTTCCTGTACGTGAGCCGGTTCGAGCCGGAGAACAACCCGCACCGGGTGGCCGAGGCGTACAGGCAGGTCGGCGGCGACATCCCGCTCGTCATGGTGGGAGGGGCGCCCTACGCGGGGGAGTTCATCCGTGGCTTTACCGAGGGCTCTGACCCCCGCATCCTCTTCCCCGGCGCGGTCTATGGGGAGGGATACCGGGAGCTGCTCTCCCATGCCCTGGCGTACATCCACGCCACGGAGGTGGGCGGCACGCACCCGGCTCTCGTGGAGGCGATGGGGTATGGCAATTGCGTGGTGGTCAACGACACGCCCGAGAACCGGGAGGCAGCCGGCGGGGTCGGCCTCTACTTCCGGGCCGGGACGCCGGGCACCCTTGCCGAGCAACTCGAGCTGGTGCGGCGCAATCCGCATCGGGCGCGGGTCCGCGGACGGGCCGCGGCGCGCCGGGCGGCCCTGCTCTTCAACTGGGATCGGGTCACGGACCGGTACGAGGCCCTGTTCCGAAAGTTGTCTCTCCGCTAAAATGGCCGCGGAGCATAGAACCTGGACGGTATTTTGGACGGAAGGCACCTCCCGCACGTTAAAATAGCAGGCAGTATGATGAGAGAACTCCCCAATCCATGCTGAAAGAACGTGCCCGGATCCTGACGGTCGGCATCTTCCTGCTCGACCTGGCCTTTGTCGCGGTAGCCTTCCTCCTTGCCTTCGCGGTGCGCAGCACGCTGCTGCCCTTCATGGCGCCGGGGGCCTTTCCGAGCCGGCTGTATCCGCTGTCGGAGTACCTGCCGCTGCTGCCGCTGGCACTGACGATCTGGGGCGCTTTCCTGCTCTCCTCCGGCCGCTACCGCTCGCACCGCACGGTGCCGATCCTGGACGAGGCCTGGGCGATCCTCCGCGTCTGCCTGATGAGCTCGGCGGTCTTCACCCTGATCCTCTATGTGGCCCGGGTGGACGAGCGGCTCCTGGGCAACGACAAGATCAGCCGTTTCTGGGTCTTCCTGTTCGCGGTGCTCGCCTGCCTGTTCCTGCTGACCGAGAAGCTCGCGATCCGCACGACTTCGCGCTACATCCGGCTGCGGGGCTACAACTACCGCACGGTGCTGATCGTGGGCACGAGCCCGGCGGCCCTGCGCATCGCGGACTCGATCCGCGGCCACCGCTTTTGGGGCTACCGAGTGCTCGGCTTCATCCGTTGCGATACCAATGAGGATCCAGGCGAGCCGTGGAGCGGACCCTATCCGCTGCTCGGCGAGGTGGAGGACATCCCCCGCATCGCGGAGAGCAATGTGGTGGACGACGTGATCTTCGCCGTCCACCGCCGGGAGCTGGACCGTCTGGAGGACCTCTTCCTCAGCCTGCAGGAGCAGGGCATCCGCACCCGCTTCGCCATGGACCTCTTCCCCCACACCCGGGCGAGGGTCGAGATCGAGGAGCTGGACGGCATGCCGCTCCTCTCCTTCGCCACGACGCCGACGAGCCAGATCCAGCTCATGGCCAAGCGGGCGCTCGACGTGGGGCTCGCGTCTCTCCTCCTGCTGCTGGGCTTTCCAGTGGTGACTCTGATCGCCGGGCTGATCAAGCTGACCTCGGGCGGCAACGTGCTCTTCCGCCAGACCCGCTGCGGCCTCAACGGCCGGTTCTTCACGCTCTACAAGTTCCGCACGATGGTCGAGGGCGCCGAGGATCGCCGCCGCGAGCTGCTGCATCTCAACGAGATGAAGGGGCCGGTGTTCAAGCTGAGGAGCGATCCGCGGGTGACCTGGCTCGGCCGCATCCTGCGCCGCTTCAGCCTGGACGAGCTGCCGCAGCTCTGGAATGTGCTGCGCGGGGACATGAGCCTGGTGGGACCGCGGCCGCCCATCCCCGAGGAGGTGGCCCAGTACCAGCGCTGGCAGCGCCGCCGCCTCGCGATGAAGCCGGGCCTCACCTGCCTCTGGCAGATCAGCGGGCGCAACAACATCGACTTCGAGCGCTGGATGCAGCTCGACCTGGAGTACATCGACTCCTGGACGCCCATGCTGGATGTGAAGATTCTGCTGAAGACGATCCCGGTGGTGCTCAGCGGAAAAGGCGCTTCGTAGGAAGCTCTCCCCGGATAATCCCCAGAGTCGCCTCCACCACCGCCCGCAGCGATCCCTCGTCGGCCAACCCCTTCCCCGCCAGCCCGAACGCGGTGCCGTGGTCCACGGAGGTCCGCAGGAAGGGCAGCCCGAGCGTCCAATTGGTAGCCAGTCCGAAGGCGGCGGTCTTGACGGCGATCAGCCCCTGGTCGTGGTAGAGGGCCAGAACCCAGTCGAACTCGCCTCGCTGCGCTCTTGCGAACAGGGAGTCGGCGCTCTCGGGGCCGTGGACGTCGATCCTCCTCGCGCGGCCCGCGGCCACGGCGGGAACGAGGATGCGGCCGTCCTCCTCCCCGAGGAGACCTCCCTCCCCGGCATGCGGGTTCAGGCCGGCGAGCGCGATTGTTCCCCCGGCGTGACGGTGGAGACAGTCGAGCGCCTCGGCGATCGTCTCCTCACGGATCTCGTCCAGGGCTTCCCGCATGGGCATGTGCACGGTGAGGAGCGCCACCTGCAGCCCAGGCGCGAGAAAGGCCATCAGGTAGTCCCGGCCGTAGCGCTCCAGGCCGCAGGCTTCGGCGAGATAGTCGGTGTGACCCTTGAAGCCGGGGAGGAATTGCCGGGCGATCGACTCCTTGCTCACCGGCGCGGTGACCAGGGCATCGGCCAGGCCCCCTCGGACCAGAGCAATGCCGGCATCGAGCGCGGCCATGGCGCCGGCGGCGTCCGCGGGTCCGGAGCTTCCCAGCGAAATCTGGCGGGCCGAGCCCACGGGATCGAGCACCGGGATGTCATCCGTCTGTACCTCATCCATCTTGGGAGGCGAAGAGACATAGCGCAGGCGGTCCCACGGAAATGAGGGGAGGGATGGCCGGAGGGCCTCCAGGGCGGCGCGCTCCGCGATCAGGAGAGGCCGCCATTCCGCGGGCGGACCTTGCGCCAGGAGCTTGAGGAGGATCTCCGGCCCGATTCCCGCGGGGTCCCCCTGGGTGAGGACGAGGAGGGGCCGTGTCATCTCAGGGAAGGATCGATCAGTCGCGGTCGAGCTCGACCGTCTCCGGCCGCTTGCCGCGCCCGCGCTGCTTCAGCTCCTCCTCCTTGAACATGTAGCGGATGAAGTGCTTCTGAATCAGCAGGTTCGGCCCGACGTGGCGGTTCAGCTTCAACGCCCCCTTGTCGTACCACTCGATCCAGCCGCGCAGCTCCTCGCCGTCCGTCAGGACCACCACCATGGGCGTCTTCGACGCCATCTGCTTGAGGTAGTAGAACTCCTCGGCATTGGTCTGCTCAGGCGGCGTCTGCTTGCGGCGCACGCTGCGCGAGGGGAGCTCCTTCTTGAGCTCGTTCATGTCGGGGCGTATCAGTTTACGGTTCGCCATGTTGGGATCCATTGCCATGGGATCGGCCCTCTAGGCCAGTACCGGAAGCGTCGGAGCCTGCCCCCGGTCCTGGTTCTTGCTGGCCTTGTAATGATCATCCTCATAAGCCAGGCAGCAGAGCAGACGCCCGCACTGGCCAGAGATCTTGGACGGGTTGAGGCTCAGGTTCTGGCGCTTCGCCATCTGGATCGAGATCGGCCGGAAGTCCTTGAGCCACGTCGAGCAGCAGAGCGTGAGCCCGCAGACTCCGATGCCGCCGACCAGCCCGGCCTCGTCCCGCGCGCCCACCTGAACCATCTTCACCCGCACGGAAAAGCGGCTCGACAGGTCGCGCACGAGCTGCCGGAAGTCCACGCGTCCGTCCGAGGTGAAGTAGAAGGCGGCCTTCTTGCCGTTGAGCGAGAAGTCCACCAGGGAGATCTTCATTTCCAGCCCGAGGGCGCGCGACCGCTCTTGCGCGAAGAGCTTGCCGTTCATCTCGTTCTGGATCTGGCGGTCGTACGCCGACAGGTCGTTCGAATCCGCCGCCCGCAGGATCGGACGGGCGCTCGACTTCTGGCAGGGCTTGAACACAGGCATCGGCGACTGCTCGATGTGGCCGAACGTCGGCCCCGATTCGAGATCCACCACCACCTTTTCCCCGCGCGCGAAGATGCGCCCACCCGTGGTGCAGAGAGTCAGATTCGTCTCCTCCCGGAAGCGGACACCGACGAAGGCGTCCTCGACTGCCGTCGACATTCCCTTGAACGAGCAACCGCTACAGCTCATAAGTCCTTCCAGTCCCTTGCAACAGCGAAGCAACGACTATGCACGACGGATACCAGCACGAAGATACCAGCCTCCCCTTCGGCCGCCGCCGAGGCGCAAGGGGTTACAACTCGGTACGACCAGGGGAGAAAGCGCTTTACCTTATCACGACCCGCTCAAGACCCGCCGCCCGATGTCGCGGCGGTAGACCTTGCCCGGCCAGTCCACCGCTTCGACCGCGGCGTAAGCCTTGCGCAGGGCTCCGGCGAGGTCGGGATCAACGGCACAGACCGAGAGCACCCGGCCTCCCGCGCTGACCAGGTCGCCGTTCTGGAGAGTTGTTCCCGCGTGGAAGATCTCGACGCCCGGAAGGGTCCAGGCGTGGTCGAGCCCGATCGGCTCGCCCATCTCCGGCTTGCCCGGATAGCCCGGGCTCGCCAGGACGATGCAGGCCGAGACTTCCTTGCGGAAGGAGAGCCGCCGGACGTCGAAGCTGCCTCTCGCCCCGGAGGCGAGGACGGCGAGCAGGTCGTCCTCCAGGCGCAGGAGGAGCGCCTGGCACTCGGGATCGCCGAAGCGGACGTTGAACTCGAGGACGCGGGGACCCTCCGGAGTGAGGATCAGGCCGGCGTAGAGCACGCCGGCGAAGGGCCGCCCCTCGGCGGCCATCCCGGCGACGGTCGTGCGGACGACCTTCTCCAGGATCTCGGCCCCGGTCTCGGCCGCGAGCACTCCGGCCGGGCTGTGGCAGCCCATGCCGCCCGTGTTCGGGCCGGTGTCGCCGTCGCCGATCCGTTTGTAATCTTTGGCAGTCGCCAGGGGGAGGACGCGCTCGCCGTCGCAGAGCGCCATGAACGAGACCTCCTCGCCGGGGAGAAAGGCCTCGATGACAGCGCGGTCGCCCGCCGCGCCGAATCGGCGCTCCTCGAAGAGGTCGCGGACCGCCTGCTCGTACTCGGCTTCATCAGCCGCGATCACGACTCCCTTGCCCGCGGCCAGGCCGTCGGCCTTGAGGACCACGGGCCAGCCGAACCGGCCGCTCGCGGCCCGCGCCTCGGCCGCGTCATGAGCGACCACGAAAGGGGCCGTGGGGATGCCGTGGCGTTCCATGAACTCCTTGGCGAACGCCTTGCTCCCCTCGAGCTCGGCCGCGCGCATCGAGGGGCCGAAGACCGGCAACCCGCGGCTCGTCAGCTCGTCGACGAGCCCCAGCGTAAGTGGAAGCTCGGGACCGACAACGGTGAGGTCGATCTTCATCTCGGTGGCGAAGTCGGCCAAGCGCTGGACCTCCTCGGGCGAGATCGGCACGAGATCGGCGATCTCCCCGATGCCGGGGTTGCCCGGCGCGCAATAGAGGTCGGTCAGAAGCGGGCTCTGGCGCAGCTTCCAGCAGAGGGCATGCTCCCGGCCGCCGCCGCCCACCACCAGGACCTTCACGTCGCCTTCCTCTCGGCGGAAGTGAGAGCGGTCACCGCCATCACGTCCACGATGTCTTCCGCCGAGCATCCCCGGGAGAGGTCGTTGACCGGCCGGTCGAGCCCCTGGAGCAGGGGGCCGACGGCCCGCGCTCCCGCCAGCCGCTCCGTGAGCTTGTAGGAGATGTTTCCGGAGTCGAGATCGGGGAAGACGAGCACGTTGGCCCGCCCCGCCACCGGGCTGCCCGGCGCCTTGCGCTCGGCCACGTGCGGCACCAGGGCCGCATCGGCTTGAAGCTCGCCGTCCACCTGGAAGGAGACATTGCGCGACTTCAGAACTTCCAGGGCCGCGCGCACCTTGTCCACCCGCGGATGGCTGGCGCTCCCATGGGTCGAGAAGGAGAGGAGGGCGACCCGCGGCTCTTCTTCGAGGAGGATGCGGCAGCTCGCCGCCGATGCCTCGGCGATGTCCGCCAGCTGCTCGGGGGTGGGATCGGGGACCACAGCACAGTCGCTATAGATGAAAGTCCGGCCGTCAGGCATGGCCATGATGAAGCAGGAGGAGACCGTCTTGAGCCCGGGACGGGGGCCGATCACCCGAAGCGCAGCCCGCAGGGTGGCCGCCGTGGTGTTGATGGCGCCCATGACCGCGCCGTCCGCCCGGGACGAGGCCACGCGCAGGTCGGCGTAGTAGAGCGGATCGAGGGCGAGACGGGGGGCCTCCGCCGGGTCGAGCCCCCGCAATTCGAGCCGCTCGGCGAGGCGCTGGGTCACGTGGTGGAGGTCCGGCTCGGAGATGGGATCGAGGATCGGGACCGTGAAACCGATCCCGGCAATACCGGCGGCAGTCGCCACCCGCATCACCTCCTCGCGCCGGCCCACCACGCTGGCGCGGCAGATCCCCTGGGACGAGGCCTGCTCCGCCGCGGCCAGGACGCGGGGGTCCTCGCCCTCGGCGAGCACGATCGAGGCGCCCACCTGGCTGGCCCGCGAACGCAGGCGATCGAGAAGGTTGCCGGTCATGGATTGGGGATTCTAAGGCCTCTACCCCTTCAAAACCATCTCGCCCGTCGGCTGAGGCACGCCGCCCGCGGGCTCGACGGTCACGGCCCAGGCATCGGTAGCCCCTCGCGGAGCGCGCTCCACCTGGACGTTTCCCGTGCCCCGCTCGTCCACGTTGAAGACTCCGGCCGAGACCGGCTTGCCGCCTTCGATCCACCAGAGCTGGTAGGTCTTGTCCGGGGTGAGCGCCGGCAGGTCGAAGGCGTAGAAGACCGCCTTGCCGCGCTCCGGGTTCACGAAGGTATGGCCCTTCGCGTTCGGGCTCGGACCGAGGCCGGCGAGCACGATGGCGTGCGAGCCCGGCGAGGTGATGATGGCGAGCGACTCGGCCATGCGGTTCGCCTCGGCCTTGGCCAGCCCGAGTTGCTGATCCAGCCCGGAGACCTGCCTCGCCAGCCGGTCGCGCTCGGCGCCGAGACGCTCCAACTCGTTCCCGAGCCGCGCCTGGCGCAAACCGGACCAGACCGCGATAAGGAGGGAGGCGGCGGCCAGGATCGCCGGCCAGCGTGACCCACGGGATCGGGTCGGCACAGTCGCTCCTGCCAGTTTCTGAACACGGCGGCGCGCCGTCTCCGAAGGAGCGACCGGCTCCACGGAGGCCGCGAGCTCCTCCAGATCCCCCTGCCAGAGGTCGAGCTGGCGGCGGCACTCGGCGCAGCCCGTGGCAAGGTGCGACTCCATCTCGCGCAGGTCTTCCCCGTCCACGGCGCCGAGGGCGTACGCCGGGAGCAGCTCTTCGTGGCGGGTGGAGTGGTCCGCGCTCATGACGTGCTCAACGCCTGGCGAAGCTTGTTCATGCCAAGCAATATTCGGGATTTCACGGTGCCGAGCGGCGCCTTCAGCCGCTCCGCGATCTGCGTGTGGGTCAGCCCCTCGAAGAACGCCAGCTCGATGCAGTGCCGCTGCTCGGGCGAAAGAACGCCGAGCGCGGCGCCGACCCGGCTGCGTTGCTCGGCCGCCTCCAGCCGCGCGGTCCCAACCGGGCGTATGGCCGTACCCTCCCCGGCGGCGACTTCATCTTCGCGGCGCTGCCGGGATACCCGGCGGCGGAGGCGATCCAAGGCGCGGGAGCGGGCCAGCATCAGGATCCATCCCCGGGGGCTGGAGCGCGACTCCTCGAACCGGTCGGCCTGCATCCAGACCTGGAGGAAAGTCTCCTGCAGGACCTCCTCGGCCTCGGCCCGGCCGCCGAGCATACGCACGAGCAAGCCCAGCACGACCGGTGAGTGCAGCTCGAACAAGCGGCTCAAGGCTTCTCCATCGCCGGTTGCAATCCGGCGCAGCAGGTCCGTTTCGTTCAGAGGGGTCCGTTGATCCATGGAGGGGAAGCCGCTCAGCCCGCGCGCTCCCCAGGAGTCTAGCAAGTTTCGAGCCCCTTATGGACCCGGTACTGGCAGCTCGAAAGTGAGGGAGGCCCAGAGGCTCTCCCACTCGGCCCCGCTCCTCTTGGGGGCAGGGACCATGTGGACGGCCTTGATCAGCCAGAGGCCGGGACGGTCGAGCACCAGCGAGGCCCGGCCGCCGGCCGTCCTGGCCGAAACCTTGGCTCCTTGGGGCGCCAGCCCGATCACGAGCGCTCCGTCCAGCGGCTTCCCCTTGTAGAGCAGGCGCAGGGGCAGCGCCTCTCCGGGCTTCAAGGCGTAAGGGTTCTTCTCCGGCACCAGCTCCAGCTCGAGGCCGAGCACCCGGTCAAAGCCGGCGGAACCGTTCCCGACCCGGATCAGCGACTTGGCGCAGCGCGAATAAATCTCCTTGACAGGGCCTGTGCCCTTCCGGAGCTTGCGAATCCGCTCCAGCCCTTCCTGGCCGAGATAATTGTCGAACTTCGGTCCGGTCTGCTCCACCGAGGCATGATTGCTGTCGAACACGAGCCAGTGGAGACCGGGGCCGGCCGGCGAGACCCAGCCGGCAGGATCCACTCCCTCGACCCCCTTCACTTCGGCCTCTCCGGCCGGCCCGACCGCCGCGAAGCGCTCGATGCGGCCAAGCTCGCGGGGGACCGGATCCCCCTTCAGGTTCTCTCCCACACGCAACCGGACCGCGACCCGCTCCCCCGGCGCGGGCCGGAAGCTCGACGGCTCGATCCAGAAGTCATGCGCCAGCGCAGGACCGGCCAGCATCAGGCCGAGCAGGGTCAGAGCGGATCGCGATCGGTTAGCCATGGCTACTCCGGAATACCGTTCGCGCCGTTGGGAGAGCCCGGGAGCGGCGTCCTCAGGTAGGGGAAGGTAGCATCGAACTGGCTGGCGTCCTGGAGCGTGCCGTCGGTGAACGGCAGATTGCCCGAAGGAGCGTCGGCCGGGCTGCAGAAGACACCCGGGAGGGCATGGCAGAGGACGCCCATGGCCACTCGCAGCTCGATGTCCACCACGTCGTCGCCCGGCCGCCGGCCGTTCGGGAATCCGGCGTTGTCACCGCCGAGCACGCCGAGATTGTTCTGAGCGCCGGCCGCGGTCGGAGCGATCGACGTGTTGAGCCGCAGCATCTCGTGGGGCTTGCCGTCGGAGAGGAGGTTCACTCCTGCGAGTCCGGTGGCGAAGGCGGCCACCAGATCGGTGCGCGGGAAGTTGTTCGGCGCCCGCACTCCGGCCCCTCCGAAGAGGATCTCCAACAGCTCGGGCAGGGTCGGGTTGGTCACGTAGGTGGCGAGCGCGGCGTCGCCCTCAGGGGTCGCGGCGTTGAACAGGTTCTTGTCCTTGAGGCCGATCACGATCTCGTTGACCAGCGGCATGCCGAGCCGCGAAACCTGCACCAGGCTGCCCTGCTGGTTGTCCGGCTGATCGAAGCTCGGCGTGTTGGAGAGCGTGCGGTTGCGCGGCAGGACCGCCGTGCTCCAAGCGCCGATCACCGGGTTGGTCCCCTTGGTCAGGCAGGAGGCCGGGACCTCCAGGATGAAGGACGTGATGTTCTTGTCCTCGAGCGTGTTCGGCTCCGCATCGCGGGGGCCGAGCGGATTTGCGATGTTCACCAGGTCGAAGATCTCGCCCAGGTTGACGGCGAAGGACTCCTTGCGCTGGCCGACGAAGAGGCGGCCCTGGCCCGCGTCGCAGAAGGGGATGTCGATCGTATGGATGAACTGGCGCGCGTAGGTTTCGTAGTCAGGGATCGACTTCTCGCCGATGTTGTCGACCGGCTTGCGGAAACCCTTGGAGCCGGTGGCGGAGTCCGTGGCGAACTGCCACTTGGAGGCGTTCCGCATGCGGCCCTGGCTCACGGCCAGCGCACAGAGCTCGAGCCGGTTCAGGGGGTCGCCGGGGGCGCCCGTGATCGGCCCGGCGTTGATCAGAGGGATCGAGACGTTCTTGCCGCCGACCGGGATCTGGATGTTGGCGAGCTCCTCCTGGCAGCGGAACTGGAAGGTCCAGTCCTCCACGCCGTCGCCGGTGTTGTCGATATGGATGCGGTAGCGGGCGTCCTCGTCGAGGGCGAAGTAGTTGGGGCCGCCGTAGGCGTCCTGGAGCGGGATGTAGTTGGCGATCAGGGTGACGTAGCCGCTCCTCCCCGCCTCGTAGCTGTGAAACATATAGAAGTCGGTCCCGTCGACCTTCGGCATTTCGGTGATCCCGGGCGCTTCCCGGTGGCTGGAGGCCCCCGCCAGCGCCGGGATGAGCGCCAAGGCGAGCAGGGCTGACAGCGCGATACGGCTCTTCATGTACGACCCTCCTTCTGGTTGCTTACTTGGATCGAAGCCCACCTTGAGCTCCGCGTTTCATGAGGGGTTACGGAGCCGTCCACCGTCCGGATGAGTGAAAGGCACTAGAATGCGCCGCATGACTGAGACCAGACGCCCCGACGGCCGCGCCGCCGACGCCCTCCGCCCCGTCCGCATCACACCCGGCGCGCTCAAGTTCGCCGAAGGCTCCGTCCTGATCGAGGTCGGCGACACGCGGGTCCTCTGCGCCGCGAGCGTCGAGGGCCGGGTACCCCACTTTCTCAAGGACAAGGGCCAGGGCTGGGTCACGGCCGAGTACTCGATGCTCCCGCGCGCCACGCACACCCGCAACACGCGCGAAGTCTCCCAGGGCCGCCCCTCCGGCCGCACCTCGGAGATCCAGCGCCTGATCGGCCGCAGCCTGCGCGCCGCCATCGACATGACCGCCATGCCCGACCGCACGCTCACCCTCGACTGCGACGTGCTCCAGGCGGACGGCGGCACCCGCACCGCGGCGATCACCGGCGCCTGGGTGGCCGCCAACCTCGCCCTCGCGCGGCTCCTCCTCACCGGCGACATCTCCGAGTGGCCCGTCCGCGACCAGGTCGCCGCCGTCTCCGTGGGGATCGTGGGCGGCGTGCCGCTGCTCGACCTCGAATACGTGGAAGACCAAGGGGCCGAGGTGGACATGAACGTGGTCGCCACGGCTGGAGGATCGGTAGTGGAGATCCAGGGCACGGGAGAGAAGCGCAGCTTCCGCCGGGAGGAGATGGATGCCCTCGTGGATCTGGCTTTCAAGGGCATCGGCGAGCTGGCCGAGATCCAGAAAGCAGTCCTCGGTCCCACCATGGAAGAGGTCCGGGACGTGCTCGCCCGGGGCCGCCGCCGCCAAGCGCCCGCCAAGTCGGAAAAGGACCTCTGGGGCAGGCCCTAGCGTTTTTCCGACCGGTACTGACCCCGGATCTGCTCCGATATGAACCGCCCCTTCGACTCCGCGGACATCAGTGCGGTGTAGACCTTCCGCGGCACCTCGTAATAGTCGTAGACCCCGCCACTACTGAATTCCAGCTCCAGCACCTTCGCCTTCGGGTCGTACCCGACCGACGAGATCGCTGACGACGAGACGAGGCTTCTCCGCATCCGGCCAAGCTCCGGAGTTTTCTCTTGGAAGCACCAAATGCTCCCGAGTGATGTCTGCCGGAGAGGCGAGTCTGCAAAGAGAGTACCAGGAAATAGCGGAGAGACGGAAAAGAAAACGGCCGCCGGAGCCGGCGGCCGTTTCTCAGAAAGCGACGGAGCTTCGGATCAGATCACGTTACCTTTGAGCTGGACCTCGATCCAGGGCACCTTCTTGCTGTCGGTGGTAAGGGTGAGCTTGCCGTTGACCGGACCCTTGCGCGCCTCGGGCTGGAAGGTGACCTGCACCGTATACTCGCGTCCCTCCGTCACGGGCTCGATCTTGGCGTTGATGCCCTGAAGGTCACCGGCGATGCTGGTCACCTTGATCGGCTCGGTGGCGAAGTTCCGCACGTTGAGGGAGAACCTCACCGGGTTCGCGCCACTCACCTGGCCCATGTCGACGATCGGGGGCGTGACCGCCATCACCGGCCGGACGAAGCCGGAGACCGGGACCTGCACCAGCTTCTGCTTCGGATGATTGGTGTGGATCTTGACCGGCTCGGACAGGGCGCCGATCGGCGCGTCGTTGTTGAGCAGGATCTCGACCTTCCACTGCTGCTGGTCCGCGTTCTCCGCGAGGCGCTCCTCCGGCTTGGCCTCCCAGTAGCGGACCTTGAGGAACGGGTACGGGGACTCGACCTTCACGATCTCGAGCGGCGTCTTGTCCGGGGTCCAGAGGGTCTGGACGATCTTCCCCTCCTTCGCCTCACCCTGGACCGTGATGAAGCGCGCGTAGCCCGGCTTCATCTTGATGAACTGGCCGACGTCGGCGCGGACCGTCAGCTCGATCGTGGGCGCCGCCGGATCATTCGTGTACACGGTCACGCCCTTCGCGGTGGGACCGTTGAAGCTCTTCGTATCGACCGTCACCCGCACCTTGCCGGTCTTGCCGGGAGCGATCAGCTTGTCGAAATCCGCCACCGTGCAGCCGCAGGCGGCCCGGACCTCCCGCAGCTCCAGGGGAGCGTCCCCGTCGTTGCGGATCACGAACTCATTGCTCGCCATATCCCCCTTCGCCACGAAGCCGACGTCCTTGATGGGCTCGACGGCCACAGCCTTGGGCTTGCCCGCGGTGCCCTGCGCTAGAAGGGTCGCCGCGACGAGGAGGACGCAGCAGAGTGCCAAAATGGCGGTCTTCATGTGACGGTTCATACAGACGGCTCCTTTGAAACGGTTCGCTCGGATGCTCAGAATGCTACACTCTGGCGCCCGAAAACAAGAGAACACACGACGTGAATTCCCCACAGCTCGACATCTACTTCATGGCCATAGGTGGTACCGGGATGGCTCCGCTCGCCTGTCTTTTGCAAGAGCAAGGCCATAAGGTGCGGGGGACCGACGGCCCCCTCTACCCGCCGATGAGCACGCTCCTGGAGCGCGCTGGCATCCATCCCCAGGTCGGGTACGACCCCGCCCACTTCGAAACCCGCCCCGACCTCGTGATCGTGGGCAACGCGATCCATCGCAACAACCCCGAGGCGGTCGAGGCCGAGTGCCTGGGCCTGCCCGTGCTCTCGATGCCCCAGGCGCTGGCCCGCTTCTTCCTCTCCCGCCACCGGTCGCTCGTGGTATCCGGAACGCACGGCAAGACCACCACGACCGCTCTCGCGGCCTGGGTCTATACCGCCTGCGGCGCCGACCCCGGCTACCTGATCGGCGGCGCGCCCCTCGATCTCCCGGCGAGCTTCCACGATGGCGCCGGCCAGCGCTTTGTGATCGAGGGGGACGAGTACAACGCGGCCTACTTCGATCGCGGCCCCAAGTTCCTCCACTACATGCCGGACACGCTGATCCTGACCAGCGTCGAGTACGACCACGCCGACCTCTATCCCAGCCCCGAAGTCCTCTGGGACGCCTACTCGCAGCTCCTGCGCCTGCTCCCCGAAACCGGCCTGCTGGTCGCCTGCGGCGATGATCCCAAGGTGCGCGAGCTGGCTGCCCAGGCCCCCTGCCGCGTCCTCTTCTATGGGCTCGATCCGTCCAACGAGCTCCACCCCGAGGGAGAGATCGAAGCCTGCCCGGAGGGGAGCCGCTTCCGGGTGGCCGATGTGGAAGAGGGAGAGGTAGACGTCCTGCTTCCGATGGCGGGAGCCCACAACGTCTCCAACTGTCTAGGAGTCTGGGCCGCGGCCCGGCACGACGGGATCCCGGCCGCGGACGTGGTCTCCGCACTGGCCCGCTTCCATGGCGTGAAGCGCCGCCTGGAGGAACTGGGCACGGCCCGCGGCATCACGGTGGTGGACGACTTCGCCCATCATCCGACCGCGGTGGACAAGACCCTGATCGCCCTGCGGCAGCGCTATCCCGGTCGCCGCCTGGTGGTCCTCTTCGAGCCCCGCAGCCTGACCGCGGGCCGCGGTTTCTTCTACGAGCCCTACCGGGATGCCTTCGCCCGAGCCGACCGGGCGCTCTTCGCCCCGACCTTCCACGAAGGCCGCCTGAGCCCCGAAGAGCGGCTCGACTTCCACGCCCTGGCCGAAGAGATCTCCGCCGCCGGAGTCCTCACCACCGTGGGAGCCGACACGGCCGACCTCCTGCGCATCGCCCTGGAAGAGGCCCGCGAAGGGGACGTCCTGGTCACCATGTCCTCAGGCTCCTTCGACGGGATGCCCTACCGTCTCTACGAAGGATTACCTAAATAACCAGCCGCTCGAGGCAGGCGCGGATGCCCGGCGGCATGGCCGTCGGCTTGCGCGTCTGGCGATCGACGAAGACGTGCACGAAATGGCCGGTCGCCGCCGGATCGGCCTCTCCCTGCCGGAACAGGCCGATCTCGTAGCGCACCGACGAGTTGCCAAGCTTCCCAACCCGTAGTCCTGCGTCGATCACTTCAGGGAACGAGAGCGGCTGGTGAAACTGGCAGAACGTTTCGATGGCCAAGCCGATCGTCGCGCCGCCGGCGATGTCGAGGCCGCCTTCGCGGATCAGGTACTCGTTGACCACCGTGTCGAAGTACGAGTAATAGACTACGTTGTTGACGTGGCCGTAGATGTCGTTGTCCATCCACCGCGTCGGGATGGCAAGGAAATGCCGGTAGGCGGCGCGCGTTTCGGTCACAACGTGAGAATCTGGCGGATGGCGCCACCGGCGGCCAATCGATCGAAGCCGGCGTTCACCTCGTCGAGCGGCATGCGATCGCTCATCAGCCTGTCGACCGGAAGCTTGCCCTGTTGATACAAAGCCATGTACCGCGGAATGTCGCGCAGCGGAACGGCCGACCCGATGTAGCTCCCTTTGACCGTGCGCTCCTCGGCAACGAGGTTCACGTGCTGAACCGCCCACTTGTGATCAGGGTGCGACAAACCGGCCGTGATCGTCATGCCGCCGCGGCGCGTCGCCCGGTACGCGAAATCCATCGCGTGCACCGAGCCGGCCATTTCGAAAGCGTAATCGACGCCGCCCTTCGTGTGCTCGCGCAATCTGGCCAGTGCATCGACTTCCCCCGCGTTGAACGCTGCGGTGGCGCCCAACTGTTTCGCCAGCGTCAGCTTGTCCTCGTTCAGATCGACCGCGATGACCTCGCGGGCACCCACGAGAAGGCCGCCCAGCAGGGCATTGAGACCGACGCCGCCGAGCCCGACCACGGCGATCATTGCGCCGGCAGGGACCCGGGCCGTGTTCACGACCGCGCCGACACCCGTCAGAACCGCGCAACCAAACAGGGCTGCCTCTTCGTAGGAGAGCGATGGATCGAATTTGATCAACGAGCGGCGCGACACCACGGCGTGCTCGGAAAAAGCCGACACGCCGAGATGATGATGCACGTCATGGCCGTCGAGGTGCAGGCGCCGCTCGCCGCAAAGCAGCGTACCGCTGGTGTTCGCCGCCGCCGCCGGCTCGCAAAGGGCCGGTCGGCCTTCAAAGCAGGGAACGCAACCCCCGCAGCTCGGCACGAAAACCATGACGACCCGGTCGCCCGGCATCAGGTCGCGCACGCCGGGACCGCACTCGAGCACCTCGCCTGCCGCTTCATGGCCGAGGGCCATCGGCACCGGCCGCGGCCGGTCGCCGTTGATCACGGAGAGATCCGAGTGGCACAGCCCCGCCGCGCGGATGCGCACGAGCACCTCGTCCTGGCCGGGCCTGTCGAGGTCGAGCTCCTCGACCACCAGCGGCTGTCCGATCTGGTGAAGTACGGCGGCGCGTGTCTTCATGGTGGCTGGACGACCGGGCATAGTGTACACCGCTGCAAACGACTAGAATGTACGGGGAGACGTGACATGAACAAGACAATTCGAGCCACCGACCTTGAGCACAACGTGCGTTCCGTCCTACGAGAGGTCGCCGAGAGCCACGTCTCCTGCGTGGTTACCGAGAAAGACGAACCCGAGGCCGTGCTCGTTCCCTATGATGAGTATCTGAGGTTCCAGAGATTCCAGCGGGAACGGGTCTGGGAGCGCATCGAGCGCCTCCGTACGCGCATGGCGGAGCACAATGCCGGCCACAGTGACGAGGAAATCTCGGCAGACATCGAGGAGGCCCGCCGGGAAATCGCCGGATGATACGTGCCGTCATCGACACGAACATCCTCATCCGTTCCATCCTGAATCCCAAAGGTCCCACGGGCCGGCTCCTGGAAGAGCTGAAGGCCGGCCGGTTTCGCCTGCTCTACTCCGAGCCGCTCTTGGAGGAGCTTGCCGACGTCCTGGGCCGCCCCCGCTTCCGCAACAAGTACAGAGTCTCCGCCGACGATGTTTCCGACATCCTGAGCCTTATCGTCCAGGAAGGCGAAGAGGTCTCCCCTGCCGCTGCCATCGAGGCGTGCCGCGATCCCAAGGACAACAAGGTGCTGGAGGCAGCCTTCTTCGGTCAGGCCGACGTGATCGTGACGGGGGACGAGGACCTCTTTGCCCTTGACCCCTTCGAGGGAATCCGCATTCTCGGTCTGCCTGACTTCCTCGCCCGCCTGCGAGCAGGCTGAAGAAGCTCACTGCGCGCCGAGCTTTCCGAGTTCCCCCTCCAGGAACGCCAGCGCCTGCTCGAGAGAAGCCCGGCGGACAGCCGACCGGGTCGTTTCCATCTCCTGCAGGACGCGCCGCCGCGACAGCTCCAACCCCTCCCGCTTCTTCTTCAGCTCGCGTTGCTCGGGGGTGAGCGCTCCGCCCCGGTCCTGGCGCGAGTCGGTGTTCTGCTGCGACTCGACGGACTTGCTCTCGAATCCTCGTGCCATGCCTGATTGTAACGTTCTCCGGCCGCGCGACTCTCTATAGGCGAAGGAGGACGATCCGATGACTACGACACAACCAAACCTGAACCTGGAGTCGCTCTACCGCCCCCTGTGGCTGACCTATGGATTGGTCCCGCTGCTCGCGGGACTCGACAAGTTCCTCAACCTGCTCACCGACTGGCCGAAGTACCTGAGCCCCGCGATCGCAGGCCTGCTGCCGGTCTCGGCGGAGACCTTCATGCACGCGGTCGGGATCATCGAGATCGCCGTCGGCCTCATGGTGCTCACCCGCTGGACCCGCCTCGGAGCCTGGATCGCCATGGCCTGGCTCGTCCTGATCGCGGTCAACCTCGTCACCCTGGGCATGTTCGACATCGCCGTCCGGGACCTCGCAATGGCGGTCGGCGCCTACACCCTCGCCCGTCTTGCCGAACTGCGGCACGAATCGCCTTCAGCCGTACCCGCGACATTCAGGGAGAGCCGGGCGTAAACTCGGAGGCAAGACGATGAGCCAGCCAGCCTTCCAACCCATCCTTTCGCCCTGCACGCCCACGACCTTGTCGGACGAGGAGGTCGTGGAGCGCGTGCTGGCTGGGGACGCCTCGCTCTTCGAAATTCTGATGCGGCGCTACAACCAGAGGCTCTTCCGCGTCGCCCGCTCCATCCTCGCCGAAGACTCGGAGGCCGAGGACGTCATGCAGGAAGCCTACGTGCGGGCCTTCCGCGAGCTCGCCACCTTCCGCGGCGAAGCCCGCTTCTCCACCTGGCTCACCCGGATCGCCTGCCACGAGGCGCTGGCCCGCGTCCGGAAACGGCGGCGGCTGGTCCCTATTGGACAAGGTGGCGGCGGCGAGCCGCCGGAACCTCCATCGGAGACCGCCGGTCCCGAGCGGGACATGGAGAACCGCGAGCTGCAAGCCGTCCTCCACAACGCCGTGGAGATTCTCCCCAATCCGCTGCGGACCGTCTTTTGCCTGCGCGAGGTCGAAGGCCTCTCGACCGAGCAGACCGCCGACGCCCTCGGTCTATCCGTGGAAAACGTGAGAGTGCGCCTGCACCGGGCCAAGCGCAGCCTGCGGCAGACGCTCGACGAGCGGATCGGCGGCGAGGTGCGCCGGCTCTATCTCTTCGAAGCCCCCCGCTGCGACCGGATGGTCGCCGCCGTCTTCGCCCGTCTGGACCAGATGGGTTGCTTTGACGTCCCTCCGCAACGGGTCTAGGATCAGCACACTGCGTCAAGTTCGCTGATCCTCTGCGGAAAGGGGGAAACCGTCATGAGCCCGCGCTGTCTGTCAGTGTTCGCGCTCCTCGCCCTCTGTACCCTCCTCGCGCTGCCCGCCAATGCCGACGAGACCTGGATCGCCCCGGGCGAGAAGGGTGACGTCGCGGTGGGCGACTGGGGCCTCACCCCGGCCGGCGAGGCCCACTTCACCTTCGCCGTTCCCGACTCCCTGGACGGCTTCGTCGGCGCCCAGGTGATGGTGATCGGCAAGAAGAACGGGCCGATCACCTATTCTTTGCACCTCTCCATCGCGAAGGCCGGCGAAAGCCAGAACGCCTTCACTGCAAGCGCCACCGGCTTGACCGCTACCCTGAGCACGGAGAAGCTGGCGGCTCTCGACGCCTCTTCTCTGTTCCCGGCGTTGGCTGCCGGCGAGGACGTGGTGGCCCTCCACTTCCTGGCCTCGCCGAAAGGCGACCTGCGGGTGGTCGGGCTGCGCTTCCAGTTCGAGCGCTTCCCGGACCACGCCGGCCTCTCCTGCCCGGCCGGCAAGTTCCTGGTGGGCTTCGACGACATCACCGGCGATCCGGTCTGCAAAACCCTTTCGGAAGTCACCGGAGGAGGTGGCGGCGGCGAGGAGCTGCTCCTGGCGATCGACACCGTGGAGCAGGTCGAAGGCCACGCGGGTACCACGCCCTTCGTTTTCACCGTCTCGCTGTCAGAGTCGAGCGCCACGCCGGTGACGGTCGATTTCACCACCCGCGACGGCACGGCTCTGGCCGGGAGCGATTACACCGCGGCCTCCGGGACCCTCACCTTCGCGCCCGGAGAGTTGACGAAGCCGATCACCATCCTGGTAACCGGCGATACGGTGGCGGAAGACATCGAAGTGTTCTTCATCGATCTCTCGAATGCCACAGGAGCGGTCATCGGGGATGCCGACGGCCTCGGGCGCATCTTCGATGACGACGGCGGCGGCGGCGGCCGGGACGACTGATCCCATCCTCAGAAAGTGGGCCGGTGTCTCCACACCGGCCCACGTCTTTCCCTTCACAAGCTCTCCTTTCCGGTCCAGCGGCACCATGACCTTTGATGGCGCGTGGCACGACTCTCGCTTGCCGACTCAACTGCTGGTCAAAAGGAGATAACCCGTGAAAACCCGGTCCCTCGCAATCCCCCTGATTTCCGCGTTCCTCGCTTCGGTTGCCGTCGCCCAGACGCCGACGTACGACATCTACACGGCCCCGCCTCCCCTCGGCCAGAGCGCCGGCGAGCCGAGCCTGGGCGTCAACTGGAATACCGGCAACGTCATGTTCATCGCAGCGCTCGAGACCCTGCGCGTGAGCTTCGACGACTCGGTCACCCCGGCGGCGGCCAGTTGGCAGGACGTGTCGTTCCCGCTGACGAGCGCCCTCACGCTCGACCCGATCCTGTTCACCGATTCCCAGACCGGCAGGACTTTCGTCGCGCAGCTTGCCGGCCCGGCAAGCCTCATGGCCTTCACCGACGACGACGGCGACAACTGGCTGCCGTCCACGTCCGGCCTCGTGTCCGGAGTGGACCACCAGACGGTCGGCGGCGGCCCCTTGGCCTCCCTGCCCGGCGTCGGCTATTCGAACGGCGTCTATTACTGCTCGCAAGGGGTGGCGCTCGCCGGCTGCGCGCTCAGCCTCACCGGGGGCCTCACCTTCAACCCGGCGGTTCCCATCTACAACCTGCTCCAGTGCGGCGGTCTGCACGGCCATGTCAAGGTCGCGCCGGACGGCAGCGCCTATGTCCCCAACAAGGGCTGCGGCACCCAGCAGGCGGTCGTCGTCTCGGCCAACGACGGCCTGACCTGGACAGTGCGCAAGGTGCCGGGCAGCACGGTGGGCGAAAGCGATCCATCGGTGGGCCTCGCCTCCGACGGCACCGCCTACTTCGGATTTATCGGAGCTGACGGCCATCCGCGGGTGGCGGTCTCGCACAACAAGGGCGCCAACTGGTCGACTCCGAAGGATGTCGGCACGCCGTTCGGCATCCAGAACGCGGTCTTCCCATCCGTGGTGGCTGGCGACCCCAGCCGGGCGGCCTTCGCCTTCCTGGGAACTCCGACGGGCGGCGCCGGCACGGGGACCGACGTCAATTTCCCCGGCGTCTGGCACCTTTACATCGCCACGACCTACAACGGCGGAGCGACGTGGACGACGGTGGATGCGACACCCGGCGATCCCGTGCAGCGCGGCGCGATCTGCCTCCAGGGGACGACCTGCGGCGCCGCGCGCAACCTGCTCGATTTCATGGACATCGCGGTCGATGCGGAAGGCCGGGTGCTGGTGGGCTTCGCGGACGGCTGCGTCGGAGCCTGCGTCTCTGGACCGCCGAACAGCGGCACGGACATCGGAGTCATCGCGCGCCAGAGCAGTGGCAAGGGGCTCTTCGCGGCTTTCGACTGAGTGCTTAGGGGTCGGGCTCTTTCCGGATCAACCAGGCGGCGCTCAGGGAGGCGAGCAGGGCGAGCCCGGACGCGGTCAGCATGACCCCTCGGAATCCCTTCAGGAAGGCTTCGTCCAGAGCGGAGCGGATGCGCGTCCGCTCCGACTCGCCCAGCGCCGCGGGGATCTCCAGAGCCGCGAGATCCTCCCGCTGCTCCGCGATCCCCTGCCGCACCTCGGGGAGTAGACCGAGGTCCGCGAGCCGGCGGTCCAGGTCCCGGCCGAAGAGTCCCAGCATGACGACTCCGAAGGCGGCGACGGCGAGGAGCCCCGCCCCTCGCGAGACAGCGTTGTTGATCCCCGAGGCGATGCCGGCATGGCGCTCTTCCACCGAGCCCATGACCGTCGTGGTCAAAGGCGCCACGCTGATCGCCATGCCCAGCCCCAGGACCACCATGGCGGGAAAGAACGCCGTCCAATATCCGCTGCCCGTCCCGGGCACGGCGAACAGAGCAAACCCGACGGCTGCCACGGCCGGACCGGCGATCAGCGGCAGCCGGGCCCCGTAACGATCCACCAGCCCGCCGGACCATCGGGACAGCGAGGAGACGAGGAGGACGAACGGCAACAGCGCCGCCCCGGCGGCTGTGGCGGAGTAGCGGTGGATCTGAATCAGATTGAAGGGAAGGAAGAACAGCGACCCTCCGAGAGCGGCGTAAAGCCAGAAGGTCAGGAGATTGGCTCCGGCGAAGGTCCGCGAGCGGAACAGCGACAGGGGCATCATGGGAGCCGGCGTCCGGGCCTCGACCCAAAGGAATCCAGCGAGAGCCGCCGCGCCGAGGATCAGCGCCCAACGCGAGGACTCGATGAGTCCGAACGTCAATCCGCCCAATCCCAAGGTAACGAGCAGGGCGCCCGCGAAATCGGGCCGCTTGTCCGCTTCGGTATCGCGGCTCTCCGGCACGAAGCGCAAGCCGATGGCGAGGACCACGATTGCCAGCGGCAGATTGAGGAAGAAGATCCACCGCCACGACGCGTGATCGATGAGCCAGCCGCCCAGAAGAGGACCGGCGGACGCAGTAATCGCACTGAAGCCCGACCAGGTGCCGATGGCCCGTCCGCGCCGCTTCGCCTCGAAAGAGGCTGAGAGGAGAGCCAGGCTCCCCGGCACCAGGAGCGCCGCGGCGATCCCCTGGACCGCCCGAGCCGCAATGAGTTGTTGGGGGCTGGATGCCATGCCGCACCCGGCCGAAGCCAACGCGAATCCAGCGACACCCAGGAGAAAGATCCGTCGCCGGCCGAACCGGTCGCCCAGCGCGCCGCCGACCAGCAGCAGGGAAGAGAGGAAGAGGGCATACGCCTCCACGACCCACTGCACCTCGGCCACCGTGGCCCCGAGCTGTGCCTGGAGAGCCGGCAGCGCCACATTGACCGCGGTGCCATCGAGGAACGCCATGCTGGAGCCCAGAATGGTGGCCGCCAGCACCCAGCGCTCCCCCGCCCCTCGGCACGGGACTTCAGCTTTGCCGGAGCGGATGACTCCGCCGTCGCATGGCGGCAGGACTTGCAGGGCTCACTCCTCCTCGATTGAGCTGACCATATACTAAGGAGCGAGAGGTGGAAGGAGCTTACCGATGTGGACGTCCACCCGGTTTACGGAGAGGTTCGGCTGCCGCTATCCGATCGTGCAGGGGCCGATGGGGGGCGGTGCTTCGACCCCTGAGCTGGTGGCGGCGGTTTCGAATGCAGGCGGGCTGGGATCGCTCGGCTGCTATCACCTGGAGCCCGCCGCGATCCTGCGCGCCGCGGCCGACATCCGCCGCCTGAGCGACAGGCCGTTCAACCTCAACCTCTGGATCCCTCGTGAACGGGAGGACGGCGGGAGCCTCGGCGCGCCCGAGGCCGCCCGGGCTCTGGCGCGTCTCCAGCCGTACCGGGACGAGCTCGGCCTACCCCCCTTCGCCGAGCCTCCCGCGCCCACCGTGCAGGACTTCGAGCAGCAGTTCCAAGCCGTGCTCGAGGCGCGGCCGGCAGTCTTCAGCTTCATCTTCGGATTGCTGCCTGCACCTCTGATGGCGGAGGCGCGCCGGCGGGGGATCGCGTTGATCGGCACGGCGACGACAGTCGAAGAGGCGGAGGCCCTGGAGGAGAGCGGCGTCGATCTCGTGGTCGCCTCGGGATTCGAAGCCGGGGGGCACCGCGGGAGCTTCCTTCGTCCCGCGGAACAGTCGCTCACCGGAACGTTTTCGCTCGTCCCCCAGGTGGTGAGCGCCGTGCGCGTCCCAGTTCTGGCCGCGGGCGGCATCGCCGACGGCCGCGGTGTCGCGGCGGCCCTGGTGCTCGGCGCCGAGGCGGCGCAGATCGGCACGGCCTTTCTCATGTGCCGAGAGTCCGGAGCGAGCGATCTCCATCACGCGGCCCTCGCCGACCGCACCCGCGCGAGGCGCACCGCCCTCTCCCGGGCCTACACCGGCCGACTCGCGCGGATGCTGGCCAACCGCGTCACGGATGAGATGGCCCGGCCGCCCGCCGAGCTCCTCCCCTATCCGCTCCAGAACGAGCTCACCCGGGAGCTTCGCCTCGCGGCGGCCCGCGCCGTACGGACCGATCTCCTGCCGTTCTACGGCGGCCAGTCAGCGCCCCTGGCCATCCCCCGCTCCGCCGCCGATCTCGTGGCTGCCCTGGTTGAGGAGACCGGCGTCGCGTTCGAGCTGCGGCCCGTGCAGACGAACGCCTCAAGCCGCAGATAAACGGCTCGGGCTGAAGATGAGCGGCAGAACCATTGCGCGAGCGGAAAACCCATAGCCTTTTGGTATTCAGGCTCAGCCCGAGCGGCTCATCTCGTGCGCGAGCCGCTCATCCAGCGCCCGAGCCATTCGCGCGCTGCCTGAGCCGCTCGCGATGCATGAGACGTTCGCGCACAGCCCGAAGCCCTCGGGCCTCGGATCCGCGACGCTAGGCTACGATCCTGTCCATCCCGAACCCCGGCAGCTTCAGCGCCTCCGCCACGATCCCCAGAGCCGCCTCTTCCGGCATCAGTCCGATGAGCTCGCTCTCCAGAACCCGGACTCCCAGTTCTTCAGCCTCCTGCCTGACCCGGTGGAACGCCGTCAGGACCGAAGTCTGCCGGAAATCCACCAGGTTCATGCTCACCTGGGCCCGTCCTCGGCTCTCCAGGTAGACGCCCATAGCCCGGACGGCCGGCAGCCCGCCTCCCGATTCCCTCACCTTGCGGGCGATGGCCTTGGCGATGGTGACGTCGGCCGTTTCCAGCACCACGTTGAAGGCGATCAGGAAGAAGCGGGCGCCGATGACGGTCACTCCGGCGGTCGGGTGGACCCGGGCGGGTCCGAAGTCGGGAGCCCACGCGAGGTCGGCCATTCTGGCCGGGAAGCCCTCGAAGCCTCCGCGGCGGATGTCCGCCAATCGGCGGCGCTCGGGCATCCGGGCCGCCTGCTCATAGAGGTAGACGGGCAGGCCGAAACGCTCCGCCACCTCGGAGGCGAGGGCCTCGGCCGCGGCCACGGCCTCTTTCATGGGCGTGTCCCCGAGGGGGATGAAGGGGGTCACGTCCACGGCTCCCACCCGGGGATGCACTCCCGAGTGCCGGGTGAGGTCGATCTCGCGGACCGCCGACTCGTAGAGGGCGAGGAGCCCGGCGTGGAGGTCTCGAGGCTCGCCGCTCAGGGTCAGCACCGAGCGGTTGTGGTCGGGATCGGAGGAGACGTCCAGCAGCCGGACCCCAGGGACCGAGGTCACCGCCGCCGCCAGCCGGGCCACCACCTCGGGCCGGCGGCCCTCGCTCACGTTGGGGACGCACTCCAGCAGAGGCACGGGCGGCAGAATACAGCAAAGGCCCGGAACCCCCTCCTCTTTCCTCCCCCGCTACGCGGGAGAGGACGCCTCCCTCCCCTTGCTCCGGGTAACTCAGTGCAAAGCCCCCTCTCCCTCACGCAGGTGAGGGAGAGGGAGGATGGGATCAAATTGGATGGGATCAATTGGACGCCGGGGAGCTGCTCTGCTACGATACCCGCGACTTTTCTGACCCCGAGGACGTATATCTACCTGTGTGCCATGTCATACGCCGGTAATCCTTCGCTCTCATCCGATATCCAGAACCGGGTCCTCGGCACCTTTGAGCAGACGCTCGGGCTCGCCACGGAGGGCAGCCGGCAGGAAGCCCTCCTGGGCTGCGACTTCGTCCTGCGCATGGACCCCCACTTCGAGCCCGCGCGCCAGCTTCAGGAACGGCTGCGCAACAGCTCCGGCCCCGTGAGCGTGGACGACCTCCTCGCTCCCGTGGCGCTCGATCCGTTCGCCGGGGCCATCGACCTCCCCGATCTGCCCGGGTTCGGCGACGCCGCCCCTCCGGCGGCCGGCGACCTCCGCTCCCGCTTCCAGGCCCTCCTGGATGGACGCCAGTTCCAGGAGCTGATGACGCTCGCCCAGCAACAGCAGGCCGCCGTCGGCACCGATGCCGAGCTGATGCGCATTGCCACCGAGGCCCAGGAGCGGCTGGAGGCGGAGCCGTATGTGAACAAGTTCGTGAGCGCGGCCCGCGAAGCCGCTCGCCAGGGAAATCGGGAGGAGACCGCGCGCGCCCTCGACAAGGTCCGCGCGCTCGACCCCACGCATCCCGCCATCGCCGAGTTGACCGGCGCTCCAGCCGTCCCGGCCGACGCCTTCCCCGCCCGGGATGCCGGTGATGCTGGCGATGCCGGCTTCGAGCTGTCTCTCGACGAAGCCTCCTTCGGGACCCTGGATACAGGCTTCGGCACCGAGCTGCCCGAGCTCACCTTCGACGAGCCCTTGCTCGGCTTCGAAGAGCCCGCGGCGGCTCCTTCCCTCATGGATCCGGAGCTGGTCTCCGCCGCTGACTTCCAGACCGACATGCTGTCGAGCGGTGACTCCGAGACCGACCGCCGGATCAAGCAGCTCCTCGACGAGGGCCAGACGGCCTACCAGGCAGGCGACGTCCAGGGCGCCATCGACGCCTGGTCGCGGATCTTCCTGATCGACATCGACCATCAGGAGGCCGCCCGCCGCATCGAGCAGGCGCGCAAGGTCAAGGCCGAGAGCGAGCGCCAGGCCGAGGAGGTCTTCCACGAGGGCCTCGGCAAGCTCGAGGCCGGCGACCTCGAGGGCGCCAAGCAGACGTTCCTGCGCGTGCTCGAGATCCAGCCGAGCTACTTCGCCGCCCGCGAGTATCTGCAGCAGCTCGAGGCCGGCCAGGTGCCCATCGCGCGGCCCACCCAGCGCCACGAGCCCGCGGCCCAGCCGGCGCTGCCCATGCCCTCGGACCTCGACCTCGAAAGCGCCACGGGCGAGCTCAAGGAAGAGATCCTCATCCCGCCCGATCCCAGCGAGGTGGCCGCGGCCGAGCGCCAGAAGCCCAAGATCAAAACCGCGCCCATCCGCGAAGGCAAGGCGCGCAAGACCTTCGCCCTGGTCGGCAGCGCCGTGCTCGTGCTCGCCCTGGCCGGCGGCGCGTTCGTCTACCTCAACAAGGACCGCCTCTTCCCCAACTCGCAGACGGAGGACCCGTCGGCCGCGCAGGCATCCGGAGAGGATCCGATCGCGCGCGCTCTGGACCTCCACAAGGGGGGCAAGACCCAGATCGCGCTCGCCCAGCTCCGCCGGCTGCCGGCGGACCATCCGTCCTACTCGAAGGCCCAGGAGCTGATCTCTCAGTGGGATACGTCGCCGGCTCTCGCACCCGGCGTGCCCGGTGGTCCCGTGCCGGCCCCCGCCCCGGCCGCCCCTGTGATTCCGCCGGAACGGCTGGCGCTGCTCACCTCGGCCCGGGACGCGTACCAGGGCGGCAGCTATCTGGAGGCCATCGAGCATTACGAGGTGGCGCAGCGGAAAGGCCGGCTCGATCCTTCCGACACCGAGCTGCTCGCCAACGCCAAGCGCCAGCTCGAGCCCATCTCCGCGCAGATCAACCTCTTCGAGCAGCACGAGTGGGAGGTCGCGCTGCGCGACCTGTGGCGCATGCACGAGGCCAACCCGGGCAACAGGGACGTCACCCGGCTCATGGTCGACTCGTATTACAACCTGGCGCTGCGCGACCTGCAGAGGATGGACACGAAACAGGCGCTGCAGAACTTGCGCGAGGCTCAGGGCCTCAATCCGAACGACAGCGACCTGCGGCGGCAGATCGCGTTCGCGGAGGCCTACCAGAGCCGTTCCAAGGACATGCTCTACCGGATCTACGTCAAGCACCTCCCCCTGCGATGATGAGACGCGAAGAAGACATCCCGGACGAGCCCCTGCTCTTCGATCTCCCGCTCGAGCCCGAGCGGGGACGGAGCGCTCCCCCAGCCCCAATATCCGAGCGCAAGCGCGCCCGTCCTGCTCCCCAGGCGCCGCACCAGAAGGCCAGCCTGACCTTCGACGAGCCGGATGAAGAGCCCCCGGCCAAGCCGGCAGGTCCGGCCGGGAGAGCCGGGCTCGGCAGCCGGATTTCGGCCGCGGGCGCCGATCTCATCGTGCACGCGTCGGTTGCGGTGGGCGTGCTGATCGGGTGCCGTCTCATGGGCGTCCATCCGATCCTCTCCGACTGGCCCGCCGTGGCCCTGTTCCTGCTCTCCTTCTCCTTCCTCTACACGGTCGTGCCGCTCGCATTCTGGGGCCATACCCCAGGGATGGCCTGGGCCGGGCTCGACGCGCGCAGCCGGGACGGCGAGCCGCTCGCCTTCGACCAGACCGCCCGCCGCTGGATCGGAGGGATCGTGACCCTCCTCTTCCTCGGGCTGCCGCTCGTTCTGGCCTTCGGCGGACGCTCTCTGAGCGATCTCTTGAGCGGCTCCGAGACTCTCTCCAGCCGCTCGGCGGCCTGATGACCCAGCCCGACGCGGCGGATATTGCCGATCTTGCCAATATCGCCGGCATGGCCCGGTCCCGGGAGCTCGAGGCCCTCAACGAGATCGCCCGCACCGCGACACTCGACCTCGAGCTGCGCCCGATGCTCCAGCGCATCACGGACACGCTCATGCAGAAGTTCGGCTGGCCGTTCGTGGCCCTCGCGTCGGTCGATCAGGAGGAGGAGGTCTTCGTCTGCGAGGCGCTCTCGACCCTGCTGCCCTCCGCGGTCAAGGTCGGCTATACCCGGAAGCTGGGCACCGGAATCGTCGGCGAGGTGGCGCTCAAGGGCGAGCCGATCCTCCTCGAGGACGTGCTCACCTACCCCAACTACGTCGAGACCATGCCCGGCGCCCGTTCCGAGCTCTGCGTGCCGGTCCGGCACAGCGGCCGGATCGTCGCGATCCTGAACCTGGAGAGCACCGAGGCGGGCGCCTTCCACGACCAGCTCCCGCTGCTGGAGACCGTGGCCGAGCAGATCGCCGGTGCCATCGCCTGCGCCCGCCTGTACCAGGAGGTCCAGCGCCGCGCCCGCCTGCTCGAAAGGGTGAGCGAGGTATCCAAGGCGGCGCTCGACGCGGGCGAGCTCGCCCCGCTGCTCGACCGCATCGTGCGCTACGTGCAGCAGCACTTCGAGCTCGCGCTGGTCAGCATCCTGCTCGTCAACCCGGAGCGCACGGAGTTCGAGCTCACGGCCCGCGCCGGCACCCTGAAGCTGCGCGTCGATCCCGGGACCCGCTGGCCGCTGCGCACCGGCATCGTGGGACGGGCCCTGCGCCTGGGCAAGACGCAGCTCGCGCTCGACGTGCGCACCGATCCCGACTACCTCCCCCTGCACGACGACGTGACCTCCGAGCTGGTCGTGCCGATCCGGTTCCGCAACCGCACCCTCGGCGTCTTCGACCTGGAGAGCACGACGCCGGACTCCTTCTCCGCCGAGAACCTGGTGGTCTTCCAGACCTTCGCGGACCAGCTCGCCGGCGCCATCCACCTGGCCGCGATCAACCAGGAGCTGGAGGAGGCGAACCAGCGTCTGCAGCGTCTCTCCTCCCTCGACGGCCTGACCGGCATCGCCAACCGCCGCCAGCTCGACGAGACCCTGCAGACGGAGTGGCGGCGCTCCTTCCGCCACGACACGCCGATCTCGGTGGTGATGTTCGACCTCGACGAGTTCAAGCACTTCAACGACGCGTACGGCCACCAGGCCGGGGACGAGTGCCTGCGCCAGGTGGCAACCGCGTTGCGCGACGTGCTGAGACGAGCAGGCGACCTGGTGGCCCGCTACGGAGGCGAGGAGTTCGCGGCGGTCCTGCCGGAGTCCGATCTGAAAGGGGCGCTCCAGTACGCGGACGCCGCCCGGCTCGCGGTCGAAAACCTGGCGATCACGCACGGCAGCTCGCCGGTCGCCCCGGTCGTAACCGTGAGCGTCGGGGTCGCGTCAGCCCTGCCGCGTCGGGGAGGCTCGCCCACCGAGCTGATCGCCCGCGCCGATCAGGCGCTCTATCAGGCGAAACGGCGGGGGAAGAACAAGGTGGAGTGCGCAGGGGATTGAAAGGCCACACTCAATACAGATCACTTTAGAAGGGGGAGATTCTATGAAGATTGCCCGACGGCCGGGGCTCGGCGTGTGCCTGGGAGTCCTTCTGCTGACATCGATTTGCGCGGTATCTGTCTCGGCGGGCTCGGCGGCGGAACCCCCGGCGAAGCCGGCGGCGTCCACCACGACGAGCTCGCAGCTCTGCTCCGACATCACTCCATCCTGCGGCAGCACCTGCACCAACACCCCGTTCGCGCCCACGGACTGCTGGACGACGACCTACGGACCGGCCCGTGCGGACGTCGTCCTCGTCCCGGCCAACTCCACGGCCACTGCCAACCATTCGCCCAACATGCTGTCGTGCCAGGGTGGCCCGTACGCGCTCTGCTTCTTCTCGGGACCTCCGGGAGGCACCGCGGGAGGGCAGCCCTTGCCGTGCGTTCTCGGCCCCGACGGCCACGTCGCCGATTGCACCTGCCAGTACTACAGCTCGGGTCAATACTTCGTCGACATCAACGGCATCCTCAACCAGGGGGCTTACTTCGAGGCCGTGCAGCAGTGCGGGGCCGATGGCAGCGGGTGCTTGAACATCGTGAACACTGCTCAGGGCAGCACGGCTCCGAGCGGTGTTTCTCAGGCGAACGTCTGCAACTACGTCAACAACCAGCCGCTGGGCAATTCCGCAAACTCCTTCTACCCGAAAGCCCAAGCCCAGATCATCTCGACGTTCAGCTTTGCAATGACCCCGCCGTACATGGTCTCGACCAAGCCGGTTGCCCCCTGCCCGCAAAACGACTATGCCGGGTGCATGACCGCTCCCTGCAGCTTCGCTGACGGCAGCGATCCGGCTTCACACAAGAACGGCGATCCGATCCATTGCGCGTGCCCGGTCTACAACGGTCCCTACCAGGTAGGGGAGACCGGCCAGGACTGCACGATCCCCAACTCGGGTGGGAAGACGTACGTCTGGTCGGCTTCCTACACGATGGGTCCGACGACGTCGCCCCCCAAAGAGTAGGCTGTTCCGCGGAGCCTGCAGAGGAGGAGCGTCACCTCCTCCTCCGTACTCGTCCGGACACTCTCGAGGGTCCCTTCTACACTCCCCTGGAACCCTAAAGGACTGGGTTGCACGTCAGTCCTTAGCACCCGCTTCAGTCGCCGCTCGTTCGGCCCCTCTCTGGGTTCCTTTGCCTCCGATCCAGTCTCGGCACTCTCGATTGCGGTCCGCGGGGCAAAGGTAAACGGGATAGCCATAGGACTCTTTTGTTGGAACGGCAGTAACGGAGATTAGCCGGTCACTTCCTCCCGTGGCCAAGAAGATCTAAAACCTTTTCGAAAAATACGAGCTCATCCCTTGTTAGCTTTCTTGTCTCAACCATCTCAGTAGTTCGCCTTGGCCCAGCTTGCCAATCACGACGTTGAAAGAGCAAATCTCAATCACCTTAAGAATGTCAATTGCGCTCTCGCTTTTTGCGAGAGCCACAATCGCCACATTATCTTCCCTGGACCTCTTTATCGCCTCAAAATATCGAAACTCATCCATTGCCGCACGATACTGTCGCAGAAAGAAGAACGCTATGAGTTCTATGAAAAAGAGCACGCCGAATCGCGGCAAGAGAGCTACAAGCACGGCATAGAGATCCTTGCCAGGCGCCAACGGAAGTGTTTGAAGATAAAAAAATGTCAAGCCCGAGAAAGCAATTAGAACACCTATCAATAAATAGACTCCAGACCTAGAATAGATCCTGTCCGCGATGATTCCTGATGTCACGGCCAGCGTTTGTAACGTGTCGTCTGGGGATTGCACCTTCAGAGCATGAATGGCTGCGCCCGGTAGGTGCACGTTGATGTTTTCCGAGCTGGCAAGATAATAGCGGTCGGTCTCTCTCTCGCACGCGACTGCTCGCGTAGCAACTCCAAAGGATAGCGCAGGAAATTTAGCCGGAACACTATCGGGAAAAGGCACATTATAATTGCAAGAAAAACATCAAAATAAAAATCGCGCGCAATAAGCTCTGCAAAGTCAAGAGAGAAGGGAACATCAGATGTCGGCATCTGTGCATAAATGGTCAATTGAACTGTCATCCGGCCTAGCACTAACGCGGCAAGTAAGAGCCAAATCAACGGCTCTAACTGCCGAAGCCCAAGCTGCCGCATGAATGTCCGTTGTGCACTTCGTGCCATGGTGATCTCTTATCGCCCAACCGAGTTACCGCTGAGCGGCGGCCTCAGCCGTCCGCTCGAGCGATGGGTTGGGCCTCTGGCCTATCAGCAAGACTCATAAGGAACCGATCTAACTTGGAACCCAGCGCATTCTCCAAATCCTCGTCGTCTTCGCGCGAGTCGAATGGATGGAGGGGACGATCAGCCGCAACTCTAAGGTAAGTGCGCCACTGCTCCACGCTTTGTATTGATGTATCAACGAATCGTAGTGGCGTCAGTCTCAAGGCAATTGCACCAAAGTATTCGGCAGTGAGCCATTCCGCATTTAACTCTTGACCATAACCTTGCCGATGAGACAACACCTGAATAAAACCCGAACACTCACGCATCTGACGCACTACATTCTCTGTCACAGTTTCTGAATCGGTCTCACACCAGACGATTTCGACTCCAAGCCGTTCGGCACGTTCAAATATCACTCGCTTGACGGTCTTTGCCCTAGCTGCCAAGATATGCATGGAAAGAAAAACCTTTGGAAGGGCCATCGTATTAATTCGAATGTCTCGCAGGATCAATTCGGGGAGAGGTATGTCTCTTATCATTTGCTCGAATCTACTTTTAATGCGCGCGAGGGTCTCTGACTTATAGCCGTCAACTTCGCCAAGTAAGTCGAAATAACCTGATTCTGAACCTCTGTCTTGCTTTGTCATGCTATTCCGCATGTTGATTAGATTCAGGCCCACGTCTGCCGCAGCACGAGATATATACTTGATCACCCCCATGGAAGATTTTACTTGCGGGTGCTGAGGCGTGTTTAGCTTCATGCGGTAATCTATATTTATGTGGAGAATTCGAGACATCCTCTCCTTCTCAAAGAAATGAACCCGCATGGTATGTTCGTCCGTGTCAAACGACGCCATAGCCCTACTAGGCACAGACAGGCCTTTTTCCCTTATCTCGTCGTTAAAGACTGCGGCATCATCAGCAGTCAAGATCTCTCTGCGCTCGTCATAGTGAAAGCGAATAGGGTTTAGGATGTCGGCACCGTGACGAAAGAAGTGTGTCAAGTTGGGGAGCACAGAATAGGTTACCTGCTTGCTTATCCTTCCTTGATTGTCGTGCCAAACTGTTGGATCTGTAAAGTAATTTTCCTCATATGAACATAGCCGGGGAACTTTAAAGCGTACTCTCAGAAAGGGGCGTTGCTCCTGCTCATCCCGGAGGTGAATCGACTTCATTAGATCTGGTAGGTATCGGAGAAGTTCTTGCGTTATCCGGGCTGCGTGCCGTTTCCTCTCTTCGAGATCCGCGGCCCTTAAAATAGTTTCGTAGAGTTCTGTCGTTTCCTCCTTGAGACTCAGTGCCTCGCCGATAATGTTCCAGGTGGCATGATGAAAGCCAGATTCCGTGCATTCAGCGAACAAGATGTTTACCCCATTGCTAACAAATACCTCAGCTGCGGCAGTCATAGCACCTGGATGATGAGCTAAGCGCAATTGCGCTCGAAAAACATAGGGCCAAGACGATGGAGGGATTGATGAAAGCAGGAGGTGCGGCTTGCCGTCTTCTTGAGGCTGGACAACCATTGGATCTTCGCTCGGGAATATCCAGACCCCCCAGCAACTTCCCTGATCATAGACTCCAATTGTACGCAAGGCGCTAGGAGATACCCTGGGGCCGTCGGCTTGAACCATAAGAGTCAATCCATATCTCATTGCCTACCTTTATGCCTTTCGCCCAACCTCTGCCTCTGCATTTTCAATTAGCTACTCAGAATAGCTGCAAACAACGAGAAGACCGGGACCCTATCTCTCAGCAGCTTCAGAACTTAGGCCAGCTTACATCTTTCTCTTGTCAACGTCAAAGCGATTGCGCTTGGTACATAAGCACGACGCCGCGGGACCACGGCTGGGGAATGTTATCGGTGACAGATAAAGGGGCTTATCCGGGGAGGGTGAGGTCCTGCGTCAGAACGTGACGGATAAGACGACCGCCCAGGCACCCAGGGCGTGAATGCCTCTCGCCCGAGGCTGGACGTGTAAGCGCCGCCTCGCGTGGGCCGGAAACGGGGCATCCGTCCGGAGAAGCGATCCCCCCGCACCTCTCGACGACTCCCCCGGGTTGGGGACGATTCCCACCCGGTCGGCCGCTCGCCAACGGCCATCGGCGCCTCGCCGAAACTTGTCGGGCTCGACAATGCTAATCGCCGGCTCGCCTTACTCCATCGGCGGCTCGCCCATCGCCATCGGCCGCCGGCAATGGCCATCGGTGATGCTCCGATCTCCGTTGGCGACTCGCCAATTCCCATCGGCGGCTCACCAATGGCCATCGGCGACACTCAAAAATCCATGGGCGAGCGGCAATGGCCGTTCGGACGACGCCAAACTCTTTCGGCGTGTCTCCAATCTCCATGGCCACGGCCCGAATTCCCATGGGCGGGCGTCGATGGCGTTCAGCGAAGCGGCAAAACGTTGCGGCGACGCTCCGAAACGCGGAGCCTCGCGGCCATGGACTTTGCCGAGACGGCAATGCGTTTCGGGAAGCCGGCAAACTCGTTGCCGCTCGCTCCAACGGACATCCGGGAAGGGCGAATGAGGTTTTCCGCGACGGCAAGTTCCTTGGCAAGGCTCCGAAGGCCATGGCCGTCACGGCGATGGGGATCGAGGCGAGGGGGAAGGGAGAAGCATGGGGACCGATCCTTGCCGCGGGGAGCGGGTCCAAGCTTTTTGCAGCGGGCCAGGATTTCCTTGGACGGCATCAAGGCTCTTGGAACCGATCCAAGATCCTTAGAACGAACCTAAGCTTCTTAGATCGGCCCTAAGATCCTTAGATCCGTCCTAAGACCCTCAGATCGAATCTAAGCTTCTTAAATCCGTCCTAAGCTCCTTGGAAAACGCCGTAAGCTTCTTAGATCGGATCTAAGGGCGCGTCATGCAATAACGCTAGCGGATTTAGGGGTCTTTTGTTGTACTCTTGGAGTACAATGTCTGATGAAGAGGCGATACGACACCGATTCAACCTTCTCTCTCCCCACCTTGATGAGC
>JAXDKG010000035.1:0-65095 GCA_034667225.1 Acidobacteriota bacterium | reverse complement strand
TTTCGCCCCGCCCCGCCACGTGCAGGCGCCGCACATGCCTCTCGATCAACCTTTGGTCGAGCTGCGCAATCGGCTTTCCCACATCCTCGAGCAGCCGTTCCACAAGCCGCCGGTATCTCTTGGCGGTGGCTTGCGACCGCCCACGAACGCTGACCAGGGACGACATCCAGGCTTCAAGCATGGCCGGATCGTCCATCCACTCTTCAGCGCCGCGATGTGCTTCGAGGTCTTCAGGATGGTTGCGATCGCCCTCTACTACTGGCGCCTTGGCAGATTGAGCTTTTGTGTCCATGGAAACACCCTGTCTGGTGAGGCCAGGGCCTGTCAAGTGGACGAGGTCAGGAGCCAGCACAGTTCGACGGGAACGGCGACCGGGTCGACGAGCGCCTGCCGTGGCTGCACGACCAGGCCGGAGCTTGCGCGGGCGGGCGGGTTGCCGGAAAAGGTGTCATCCACGCCACCTTTTCCCGCGCAAAAGGTGTCCTGGATGTCACCCTTTCCGGTTTTCCGGGAGAAAGGGTGTCCTGCATGCCATCTTTTTCCAACCGAAAAGGTGTCCTCGGCGGCGCGCAGCCGGGGCCGGAGTGAGGGCAAGGGTGTCCGACTTCTGGCCTTATAGGGGGTGCGGGCGTCGCTTTAGCGACTTTCTGGCCCAAACCTGGGCCTGCTTCACCGACCGCGCTCGTGGCCGAAAATTTCACCCTTTTTCGCCGCGCATCCGCGGCCGAGAGCTATTCCAGGATCGAGCCGGGCCGTCCCCGGGCCGGAGCTCGGCCCAGAGCTCCCCCAGGAGCGCATGCGCGGTCGATCGCCCGGTGGCGCAGCCCCGCTCGGTGAGCGCTTGCGCGAGCTTCCGAACGCTCGGCAGACCTTCGCCGCGATCGAGCGCCGCCTGGACGATCTCCCGCGCCAGCTCGCACCGCGCCCGCGTCCGCTCCTTCCGGCCCTTGGGTCCCGTCGAGAGATTCAAGCCGATCCGCTCGATCCGCTCCCGATCCGCCACCGGATCGAGGCCCGCAAAGGCCGCAAGCTTCCGATTCGTGATCTTGCGCCCGCTCCGTGCCCATTCCAGGGCGTGTTCCGTGATTCCCCGCAACTCGGTGTCCGTAATCCGGTCCTCCGCCGGCTGCTCGCAGAACTTGCGACCGATCGTCGCCACCTTCCCCGCGATCTCCGAAAGATCCCACGTGAGCTTCGCGTAGCAGTAGGCATAGGCCGAGAGCATGCGGTAACGGTGGCCGCAGGGGATCACGCCGCCATGGACCTCGACCCGAGCTCGATCGAGAAAGCGCAAGCGATTTCGCCAGAGCTTGATGTGTCCCTGCCGTCCCAGATCCGAGAGCCGCGGATCGACCCCCGCTCGAGCGGCCTCTCTCCGCCGGCGCTCCTCCTCGCGCTCGTCCTGGCGCCGGCGATGGGCTTCGAGCGCCAAATCGCGTCGGTCCTCCTCGGCTTCGACAGGAACCCAGGTGCGTGCATGGCGCGGCAGGCCGTAGAAGCCGGCCAGTTCCTCCAAGCTGTAGCGGACCGGCTCGCCGGCCGGACCGGGGAGCAGCTCATAGTGCACCCGCCGATCGGCTGCGGCATTCACGCTCCTGTGCAGCCGTGTCACGCGAGTCAGATCGCCGGCCAGCCGATCGAGCTTCAGGCTCGGGAACCCTGTCGCGATCGTATCGGCCGTGCGCTGCTGGAGCGACATCCACAGCTCCCGGTTGTCGGCGTTGGCGAAGGGCGTGGTGCTCGGGTCCTGCTCGTCGCGGAGGAGCCAGAAAGCCCACAAACCCCGGCCGGAGTACTGCAACATCGAGGGCCGCACCAGCAGGCCGCGCTGCACGAGATCCCGGAGAATCTCCGTAGCCTCCCAGGCCGACCAGTCCGAGGACTTCCGGCCGCAGTCGATGTCCACAAAGACCGCGCCCAAGCGGACGACATACTCCTGGGCGCGTTCCCAGCGATAGAAGCGGTTGATGGTCGCGAAGGCGTCCCGGCGGAGGTGCGGCTCATTGTTCCGGAACCACCAATCGAGCCGCTTCGTGGAGGTTGAGCGTTGCCGCCATGGGCGCCAGTTTCCCATCCCGAGCCAGGGTCCCGGCTCGTCCCTCGGCACCTTTACGCTAAAAATCGCCACCGCTCGTGGGTCACCCATCCAGAAGAGCCGATGCGGCCAGAGATCAACCGAGTCGTTCAAGAGCAACCCTCATCAGGCGAGCATTTTGGACCGCTAGCGTAGAGAGGCCGGCGCTCTCTTGCAAGCAGCGCGATCCGGCGCAGCACACGTCCCATCGCGTCTGGACTCGGCCGGTGCCCATCGTGCCGCGGCGACCCCGCCGCCGGACAAGCCAACTGCATATCCGGAGAGACCGAACTGGCCGCCCTGCGAGCCCAGGTCGCCGAAGGCGCCCAAGCCCTCTCGAGGCTCCTCCGGCAGAGCGCCTCCACTCAACAACCAGCGGGCCGATCGCGCCTCGGCCTAGTGGAAACGGATGTCTTGCACCGGCTCCGTCTTACCGGGCAGCCTCGATTCATAGAGGCAGTCGATGTCGCTCACGCGCTCCTGCAACAGGTTGAAACCATCGATCGCACGCCGCAAGCCGTTGCCGAGGTCGTAACCCCAAAGTGCCGTTGACTAGCGTCGAGGAACCCGACTCAACGCTGCCGTCCACGATCAGCGGCCGCGGGCCGAAGTGGCAAAGCCGCAGAATGCCGAAGGCCTTCCTGGGGCCCTCGACCAAGATCCCAGCGGCACGGCCCTCTCGATCGCGCCCGGGAACTGGTCAGATCGATGCCGGCGCCGCCCTTTCCCGAGCCTGCTTCCGGGACGGAAATTCCACCTCTATTGGCTACCGCCTCCACCCAAGGCGAATGGTGCCAAAGTCGTTTCTGTTCACGTGCCAGCCTAACGTCGGCAGAACACTGCGGGAGTCCCCGAGAGCCCGCTCCGAGGCTATCGCAGGTGATTTTCCTGGGATAACTGCGTCACAACGACGGTCACCTGCTCGCCAGAGCCCCTTTGGCCGAGGCTGCCGCCGAGGTTACGCCTTCTCTTTTCTCGAAACGCCTGTCGCTTCCCGAGTGGCCTGGTCCTGTCGGGTTCCTGGTCGGAGTGCTCACGGTTTCTGAGTAGCGCGGGCAGGTGGTAAGCTTCCCGTGGAGCTTACCCTGCATGCAAAGTCGAAAGAAACGAGGCTCGCTCTCGGCCGCCGAGCATTTCGACGTATTCCTCAGCTATAGCCGCAAGGACATCAGCGCCGCTCAGCAGATCGCGAGAGCCCTGGTCGAGCGGGGATTCCGCCCATGGCTCGATGTCGAGGAGCTTCGTCCGGGGAAGCCCTGGCAGGAGGAGGTGGAGAAGATCATCTCGACGGTGCGGGCTGCGGCTGTTTTAGTGGGGCAGGAGGGAATGGGGCCTTGGCAGAACCGGGAGATGCGCGCCCTCTTGGGGGAATTCCTGGACCGTGGCCTACCCGTCATTCCAGTCCTGCTTCCAGGGATTCGTCGGAAACCCAAACTTCCGCCCTTCCTCAAAGACTTCGCCTGGATCGATTTCCGCGAAGGCTTCACGGATTCAGAGCTAGAGCGTTTCGTCTTCGGGATCACAGGCACGAAATCTTCTCGGTCAACTGATCAGGGTCCCGGGAGTGTGGCACCACTTCCTCAGACTGCGGGGAAGGAGGCGGAGCGGCAAGCTCTGTGTGATGAGCTCGATGCCGCCTATGAAGAAAAGGAGCGCCTCGTCAGCTCCGGCCAAGACACCGGCACACTGGAGGCCAAGATCCTGGAACTCCATCGGCGTCTCCGGGAGGGTCCACAGCTCAACGCTGGAGAGATTCTCTATCGGGGCCGCTTTAGGCTCCTGGCAGAGATTGGAAAGGGAAGCTTCGGTACGGTCTGGAGAGTCTATGACCGGCGGGACAAGGTCGAGGTCGCGATCAAGGTTCTTCATGGTCAACATGTCAGGGATCAGACCCGGCAAGAGCGCTTCTTCCGAGGTGCACGCGAGATGGCACAGCTTCACCACCAGGGGATCGTGCGCGTCATCGAGCAGCACCTGGAGGACGAGGGCTACCATTTTTTCGTGATGGAATACATGGGCGCTGGTGATTTCCGTCAAGCCGTTCTCGAAAATCGCCTGACGCAAGACGAACGGTTGCGCGTTATCAAAAAGGTGGGCGAAGCTCTCCAGTTTGCGCATGAGCATGGTGTGATCCACCGGGACGTTAAACCTGCCAACATACTCCTGGATAGCAATAGTATACCCAAGCTGGCGGACTTTGATCTAGTACGTGCTCTCGACTCGACTGGTGGAACCCGTACCGAAGGGTTGGGTACCTGGATTTATGCGGCACCTGAGGCAATGGAAAGTGCGAAGAATGTCGGTGCAGCTGCGGATGTCTTTTCTCTAGGTATGACTGTCATCTTTGCACTCTGCGGCAGGGATCTAGGGTCGGCAGTTTTCAGAGACACCAGATCCTTCGTCAAAGGATTGAGTTGCCCCCATAGACTCAAGGAGGCTATTCTCAAGGCAGTTGCCTGGGAGCCCGCTGAGCGCTTCGCCTCTGTAGCTGATTTCCTTGAAGCACTGACAAAGGCATTGACGATTCAGGCTCTGTCATCAACCCAGCGAGGGTTGCTAGAAGTACCTGAGCTCAGGCGTTCTATTGTCATCGGGCTCGGCGGAACGGGACGCCAGGTATGTACTCAGCTAAAGCGTCTCCTCCTGGAGAGGAGCGGAAACGATCGTGGCGGCTTCCCGCATGTCCGTTTTCTATCGATTGACACTGATATCCGAGTTCGACGAGTACAAGAACAAATAGGCAATATCGTACAGCTCGATACGAGCGAGATGCTGGGACTGAAAATCCCACTTCTTCTCAACAGAGATCGCGTAAGAAATTTCATAAGTGATCGAGTCGCCAGCTTTCTGCCGTATGCCAATGAGAAGGGTGCAATGCGATGTAGGCCGATCGGGCACGCTTTCCTTGTGACGAACTGGCATGTGATCCAAGACCGGCTTCGTGCAATCTATAGCGAGCTGGAGAATGCCAACCTGCGGGAGCTGGTTCGGATCAACCCGCGCTTTCACGACAGAATCCTTGATAGTCAGCGGACAGATATCTATGTTATTGGGAATCTTGTCTCCGGTACCGGCTCAGGCATGGCTCTGGGGACTGGATATCTCCTCCGCGATCTCCTCTTCGAGCTTGACCGGGAGGACGAAGATCACATTGAAGGTATATTCACGACGTGCGGTACCTTTGCTCTTGCTGAAGCCGCAGGTCAGCCGAGCCCCTACGCGGTGAATTGCTACGCATCATTGCTGGAGCTGAGCCATTATGCAAGCCCGAGCATTCATAAGAACCACCTTACTGCCTACAGCCCTGGCTTCGATGAGGTAAAGCTCGTCGAAAGGGTCAGCCAGAAGCCGCCGTACGATCATGTACAACTTCTCAATCCCTCGCACTCGGCCACCGGTAGCCTGGAAATTGAAAAGTTCGAGCCGAAGGTCGCCGAGATCCTGGCACTGCGCACCGGCTCTATTCTTGGCATGATGGCCAACGCCAGAATCATCGACGAATGGAGAGCCCAAGATAAGTACGACCAGCATGACAACCAGCGCTTCTGCTGGGCTTGGGGTGCGCAGAGCTTCAGCTCCTCAGGCCAGACTCTTGACAGGCGATTGATCGAGCATCTAGAGAGCGCTGAGCCCGCGATCAATCTCGATACCGGTATAGGGTCAGATAGCAAAACAAGGTCATATATCTCGGTCCCGGCAGGAGTACCTCTCCTCCGGAATATGCTGGTGGAGAGCGAGTGGCTGCAGGAGCGAGCCGGCAATAACTCAGCCGAGTCCTTGGTTGAAGAACGCGTAGGAGATGAGGATCCCCGGATCAATGTGCTCACAGTCAGATTCCCTTTCTCTCCGGCAGCCATAGTTTGCGTTGATAAGTGGGCGCAATCGTACAAGCGCGCTGCGGCTAGCTCTGCTGGCCACCGCGACATCCATACCGTTCCGAATATAGTGGAGGGCAAGAAGCTCGTATTCAAACCGCTATGTGCCACAGAAGCCCAGCCTCAAGCCGTTGTGGCTCCGCGAGCAGCCCAGCCGGAGTCGCAAGAAGAGCCCGCCCTCAGGCGAGCAATCGTTATTGGCCTCGGCGGGAGTGGGCGCAACGTATGTACGCAGTTGAAGCGTATTCTCCTGGAGAGGAATGGCAATGATCGCAATCGCCTT
The DNA here is from genome assembly GCA_034667225.1 of Acidobacteriota bacterium. Lineage (GTDB taxonomy): Bacteria > Acidobacteriota > Thermoanaerobaculia > Multivoradales > UBA5704 > DATMER01. The sequence goes on along the minus strand of JAXDKG010000035.1, from coordinate 58,863 downwards.
CCACACATTGCATTTCTTTCAATTGATACTGGGCCTCGATCTAAAGTTGTTACGAATCGGACTGTAGATGAACCGCAACTTGATCACAGTGAAATTCTCCGGCTCAGCATTCCTCCGTCGCTCCACTATAGCAGGTTGCGAAGTGTTATAAGTGCTCGGCTTGCTAGCTTTCTGGCACGCGCCAATGAAGAGGGTACAACGCGATGCCGGCCAATCGGCCACGCTTTCCTTGTGACTAACTGGCGCTTAATCAAGGACCGACTGCGTGCAATCTATAGCGAATTGCAGGATGCTAACCTGCGCGAGTTGGTCCGGATCGATCCGCGTTATCAAGGCAGGAGACTTGATAGCCGGCAGACTGATATCTATATCGTAGGTAACCTCGTTTCCGGCACCGGCTCAGGCATGGCTCTGGGCACGGGGTATCTCCTTCGGGATTTCCTCTTCGAACTGGGCCGGGAAAACGACGACTCTATCGAGGGTATTTTCACGACGTGTGGCACGTTCGCTCTTGCTGATGTCGCTGGCCAGCCAAGCCCCTATGCGGTGAACTGCTACGCATCGCTTCTTGAACTGAATCACTACTCAACTCCGAGAATTTACAAGAGTCCCCTAACTGCCTACACTCCTGTCTTCGGTGAGGTGACGCTCGCCGGAAAGGTTCGCCAGAAGCCACCCTATGATCGGATTCAGCTCCTGAACCCGTCGCATTCGTCCGCCGGAGATCTGACAGCAGAAGCGTTCGAGCCACAGATCGCCGAGGTTCTGGCATTGCGCACAGCCTCAATCCTTGGGATGACGGCCAATGCCGCATTCATCGACCAATTGGCGTATAGTGATCGATATGATCTTGATGGAAACCAGCGCTTCTGCTCGGCTTGGGGCGCGAAGAGTTTCAAGTCCTCGCGCAAGGACATTCTGGATTTGGCTGCAGCGCTCACCGCGGTCGAAATCCTCAATGCCCTGACAGGCGAGAACGTCCGGAGTGTCATAAATTGCGAAGCGGCGGCCCATGAGATCCTGACGTCGATCGGTTGCGGGCATGCAGTTGAAGACGAGTCTAGTCGGAAGAATAATACGGGCCTTTTGGTTTGCCTGCTCACACCGCGCGAGCCACTGGAGGATGGAGCAAAAGGGGCCGTCCTGCTTGACTCGATATATCAGATGATCCTAGCTGCCTTCCCGGTGCCCCCTGAAGACAGCGAATTGCTGAGGGGCCTCCCCGCGCAACTCGATCGCTTCAAACAGGAGATCTCGGCTCGCATCTCAGGGTTAATCGCCTCTGTAGTTGGACAGAATGGGCGCTTGCTCGCCCTGCAAACTCTCAAAGCGGTCACGAGACAGATCGAAGACCTCGGCGACTTTTCTCTGGATGGGCGCGGGTCTCTCTGCGATGCCATCAGTATCATCGATCTGCTGGTTGGAACGGAGGACTCGAGTGCTGGTATGCTGAGACAAGAAAACGAGCAGTACCAAGTGGGGGCCCACTTTGCCAGGGCCGAGATGGAAAGGGCTCGGATGCTCGCTGAATCCAATGAGCACTTGGTGCGAAAGCTTTCTGCCACAGCAGGTAAATTTGAATACGAGGCTCTGGTAGGAGCTTGGAAGGACTTCGTCTCCGGACTGACCCAGCAAAAGCAGTACGAGGCCAGATGTACTTCCCTTGAGGCGGCTCACAGAATCCTAGGCGGGGACACTGCAGGCCGCGATGCGGAGGTGCGCATCGGCCTGATCAAGCATCTCGAGCAGCTACGTATTCGCCTGCGCTCTGCCCACCAGCAGTTGAAGGCATTGGATGCACTTTTTGAAGGGGAGGTCAAGCGGCTCAGCAGTCAGCTTGCCCAAGGTGAATTCACCAGTACCACCTCAATGCGGGAAGGGCACGCGACCAAGGAGGAGCTCTTAGACGGCCATTTGCTGCAACTGTATGCTGCCGAAATTGTCGACAGGATCATCGGTAAGCCGTATTTGGCAGAATTACGATACAAGAATGTTTACTTGGTGCAGCAGGATTGCGCATCGATCTTGCAGTTGATCCGGGATAAGGCCAGTTCAAAGGATAGCGTTCGGTTGTTAAGGAGCATCGAAGCCGATCCTACCTTCGGGGGCCACTTGACAGCCTTTTTGGAGACTGGGGAGCCAGCAATCAAGCTCGACTTCGACTGTGAAGGGGAGAGGAAGGAAATTGCGTATGTCTCAATTCCCGAAGGAGCGGTTAATCTCCAGCAGACACTAGCCAAGAGCGCCTGGTTGCGGGCGAGGTCGGCCGGATGGTCTGCAGAAGATCTGATTCAAGAGCAACCTAGAGACAACGATCCCCGAGTAGATGTCATCACCGCTATTGTCTCTTTCTCTCCAGCAGCGATTATTGGTATTGACATGTGGGCTGAATGCTACGGACGAGCGACGGCAAAGTCTGCCGACAAGCGCGACGTTCACGCGATACCCGATTCGTCCAGCGGCAAGGGACTTACCTTCGAACCCCTAGGTGCTACAAAGGCTCGGCTCCAAGTCGCCTACCTGATTGCTCTCTCGATGGAATGGTTGCGACCGATGGGGATAGGTTCCATTTACTCGTATGTCGATCGAAAGAGCCAGTTCGCAGAGGAAGTAGTATCTTGCTATATCAGTGTCCGTTTGGGAGACCTCGATTTCTTTACAGCATTTCGCAATCCGCTGGTCGTGGGCGCCATCGACCCAAACGAGAGGATCCCTATCTTCCTCCATGTTTTGTTACGCTTCCAAGCGCTTATGAGTCGAGACGACAATGACGAGGAGCGCAAAGCCTTGTTCGAGCGGCTCGTGATTGGTATAACCCAACTTCTTAAGAAGACCGGCGCACTAAATGACGACCCTTTGCTGCCGCAGCCGGCCGATAGATCTCAATTCACTGCCTTCGAACAGGCGCTGTCTTACCTGCTAATGCCGCTTGGCCTTTTTGATGATATACATAGAGAGATCGAGAATTTTCTGCCTGCAAGCATGCCCTGAATGCCCCCCCGCGTCGTATGTTCAGTCCGAGTGCCAGAAGCGGCTGTATGGAGGCCTGGCAGCACGTAGGCCTCGCTGGGACATTCCGAGCGTCCAGACAGTCGGAAACACTGACAGCGAGCGCGGAACGGTGTCACCCTCTTCCTGCTGCGCGCGTCTCCGATCGTGAGCCTCCGCCCGCCAAGGGGGCCCTTTGCCCCCTCGGCCACTCCCCCGTTCAGGCGGGCAGCTGCGGGTGTAGAGCCACGCCGGCAGCTCTCAGCTTCGCCCGGCAGACCTCCGTGTCCGTCGCTACCGATCAGAAGCTCTGTTCCGGGTGAGTCCGGAGGAGGATGGTGCCCGCACACTTCCCTTGTAGAGGTCCGCCCCCGCTGGTCATGGCGGCCGGTGCCGTGCGGCCCTCAGGAGGTCCATGCTTCGACTCTCGCAGCTCTGGAGTTTCCTGTTCTTCCTCGGGTCCGGGGTCGGTACCCCGTCTGAGACTCGCTTTGCACCGCCGTCCTTCCAGTGCCGCCACGGAGAGGCTCAGCTATGCCAGTAGGCCAAGATCGGATTTGGAAAGATGAAGTGCACGATCCTCCCTCAATACTTTGGCCTTTATGTCTATTCAATTGAGAAGGTTGCGAGGAATCCAGCAAGCGGCTAAGTTGGAGTCTTGCGCTCCTTGGTGCATTCTGATCTCAGAAGAACGGAGGACGCACCATGCCGAACCGACCGTCCCAGAAGCCACAGATACCGGCACCAACCGGATTGGAGCCACACTGATGCGTCTCGATCCCGAAGAGGCACACACCCTCCTACCTCGCATCGATCCAGGTCGGGTGCGCTCCGGCAGAGCCGTGGGGCTGCGCGACGGAGCCGTCCTCGCTCTGGTCGCCGCAGGCCTCACTGCCGTCGAGATCGCCGCCCTCCGAGCTGCGGCCGTCACAATGGCGAATCGCCAAGCTGTGGTCTCAGTCCACCGCCACGGCATCTCCTGGTCCATCGTGCTGCCTGATGATCTCGGAGGCCGGCTGCTCGCCTGGCTCACGGAAGCTCGGATCTGGGGTCTCCCGGAGCCCGTCTTCCACGGGTGCCGTGGACCCCTTACCTCGATGGGCATCTGGAAAATTCTCGACCGATACCGCGATCCCCAGAGTCGGCGGCGGCGGCGCTCCTTCTCCCAGGCTTCGAAGCAACCGATGAACCTCCCGCGCAGGAGAGCCGCGTGAAAATCGCAGCCTGCGCCCGCACCTCGGCCGCCGGCTCGAAAGGTCCGGCCGCGACCAACCTTTGTAACCCCGCAACCGCTTCGGAGATCCTTCATGGACAACACTAACGTTTCCAAGATCGAGCCCGTCTTCGACACCATCGCCGCCGCGCCGCTTCTCGGCGTCAAACCGGGCACCCTCGAAGTCTGGCGCTACAAGGGCATCGGGCCTCAGTTCGTCAAATGTGGCTCGCGAGTCATCTACCGCCTGCGCGACATCAACGACTACCTCGAACGGCAGACGCGCAAGAGCACCGCCGATCCCGGCCCCGAGGAGTAGGCGGTCATGCTTGCGAGCTGTACCACCCCGGCCTGCTGGGGCGCGATCCTTCTGATGCGCATCACTCGTGGTTTTCGCGTTTCTGGTCAACCAAGTCCAGATCGCCCTCCATCTCCATGGCAGCACCTGGCCCACTTCCTACCCACCGACTTCGGAAAGCGCGACCGAGACCGGTGGGGCAGCGAGCTGCACTCGGCGCCGCGGCCGAGCCCTGGGCAGTAGCACTCCAAGGCGTGATCTCTCTCGGGCCGCAACGTCCATCTCACCTCGATCGTCCCGCAGCAGCACCAACTCCCCCTTCGCAACCAGAGGCACTGCGCCGCTGTCTCTGCGGCGAGTGGCACCCCCCTTGGGGCAGCCGCCTGCCGATCACGGCCTGGAGCGCCCTCTGAGCGCCCTCCAGCCGCAACGACGAGAGCAGCCTAGCCCTGAGCCAACCAGCGATGCTAAGCGCCTGTAGAGCGTCGAGCTAAGCCGTCACCTTGCACCAAATTCGACTCTGGCGAGAGTCGCCCTGCCCCCTGCTCTCCAAAGGCAGAAGAGAGGCGTCAGAAGAGGTTCCCGACTGGGTTACGCACGGGTTACGCGGCCTTCAGGCCTACTTCGGGCATCCCCTCTAAGTGACTGTCCTACAAGTAGTTAAGCCAAATTTTGCGGCAAAAGCTGCTTGGCTCACCGTTATTTGTCAATGAACGTCGGGAGGAGGCGGGTCCGTGAGGAAGCCGCCTCCTCCCCAAGCCAAGCTACTCCGGCAGAGGCGCGATGGGCGGGTTGGGAGGCGGCGGGTCGGTCGGCAGGGTAGTGCGGCGCTTGCGCAGCGGCGCAATTCCGAACTCCACCAGCACTTCGTTGTGGCCGCCGTAGTGGGCCTTCAGGGCGGAGCGCAGCCGCGAGGCCGCAGCCCGTCCGTCCGTCACCAGGGCGCGGGTGCGCTTGGACCCCTGGCTGAGTTGAGCCCGGGCGGCGGCCTTGTCCGCCTCCTGGTCCCTCCCTTCCTCCAGGATCTCCTCCAGAGGCATGGTGAGCCCCGAGAGGTCGGGCAGCGAGCCATTCTTGTTAGCGACCCCCTTGAGCAAGAGGTCCCAATCGGCCAGAAAATCGGCGAACGACGAGATGTCAGGCATGATGCTTCTCCTTTCATTCTACTGCTTGTTGATGTTTTCTCCCCTCTGCCGGACCACCCGGCGAGGGATTACTACGGGCTCTCTCTTCTCATTCTGCCTATCTATCTACACAATAACACCTCTTTTCTTCAATATCCGTCCTGAGCTTCTTTGAACGACGAATGGTAGGATGCCCGACGTTTGTGGTCTTGTCAATACTCAATCTGGTCCTTCAAGATACTTCAGCATTCTGTGTTTGCCACGTGTCGGTACTCTGCGCCAGGATATCTCGCTGCGCTGGTCCTCGCTCGTGAGCGGACTCCCCGCAAGCGTCGGCAGCAGAAGAAGATGAGATTGCCTTCGCTGCTCGGTAGTGTGCGGGAGATGCGCGAGGCATAGACGCAGCCATCCACGGCCGGGACGCTTCCGCGCGAGGTCCGGAGCGTTTTGTCCGAGCCTGCGCGGACGACGAGGAAGGTCCGGCGGCATCCGGCCAGGGTCGGGAGCGAGCACCCGGGGCCGTGCCGAAGCGGCTGGACCCTGGACGGAGTCGGCGAAGGGTCGAGCGGAACGCTCAGCAGGTCGAGCGGAACGCTCAAACGGTCGGGCGGAAGGTGCTGAAGCTCGCGGGAAAGGCGACGAAGGCCGAGCGGAAGCGTCCGAAGCTCGGACGGCACATGAAGACGAGGCGCCGGGACCCGCGGGGTCCCGGCCGTGGCCGCCTATGACCCCGGCCCTGTGGGGCCAGGGCCGTCCCCTACCCCTCGGGTGTCTTGGAGCCGGTGACCGCCGCCCCGCAGTGGGGGCAGTTGAGGAGTTCCATGGCGAAGGCGCCGCCGCAGTAGGGGCAGAAGATGCGGCCGGCGATGCTCTTGGGATCGATCAGGACCAGCTCCGGATAGTGCTGCTCGAGCTCGGACGTGCTCATCCGGTCGTCCTCGGCGGCCGGCGACCAGACGACTTCGATCGCGACCAGGTCCATGCTCGTGACCGTGGCGCGGTCGGCGAGCGCGGCGCGGATCTCCGCGGCGTCCGACATGCCGGGTCTGCCGGAGAGCGGCTGGCGGGTCACCAGGATCACACTGACGACGACCGTCCCGGCGCCCTCCTCCGGCCGGATCGCGACGGCACCCGTTTCCTCGGTCGTCAGCTCGCTCCCCTCGTTGCGGATCAGCTCGCGGCGGAAACGCGAGCGCGCCTTGTTGCAGGCTTCGAGGAACCGCGACTCCGCTTCGGCCGGCGCGAGAGCCGCCGGCTCGAAAGCGGCGTAGAGCCACGACAGCTCCGCCCGCATCAACGCCAGCACGACCTCGTGCAGCATCTTCGCCCGCCCTTCCGCCGTGCCTCCGAGCTTCTTGGCGGCGAGCGCCGCGAGCTTCTTCTGCAGCGCGCCGCGGGCGTGCCAGTCGATGCCCAGCATGAGAGAAGAGAGATACAGCGTATCGTCGGCTACGGAAGTGCCCTTGCTGCCCGCGGCTTTGACTACCATAAAGATGACCACGATCACGATGATCACTAAGATGAAGCCGCCGCCACCGCCATCACCACTACCGCCGCCATAGGACGAGCTGTCGCCGCCCGAGGAGTAGGACCCGGAGTCGCCGCTCGACGACGATCCGGAGTCGGAGCCACCTCCGCTATCGCCCGAGGAGAAGTCCGCTCCACCCATGCTGCCGCCCGTCTCCTGCGCGTGCACGAGGCCCGCGAGGACCAGAGCTACGAGGCAGACCAGCAAGACAAGGCGGCGCATTGTAGTAAACATGATAGCAGTCCTCAGGTGCGCCGGCCCTGAGCCGATTCCTCGATGAGCTTCGCCAGCCGCTTCACGCGGGTCTCTTCCTTCTTCACGCTCACGACCCGCCAGATGGCCGTGCGCCGGTACCAGGGCGGCTGCGACTGGAAGAACTCCCACGCCGCCTTGTTCGCCTGGAACTGCTTCTCCTCGGCCTTCTCCAGGCTGGCCTCTTCCTTCTGCTCGTAAGAGTAGGTGCCGGTCCTGGCCTCGGACCTCTTTGCGAATGCCTCGAGGCCCGCCGGGCGCATGCGTCCGAGCCGGGTCAGCTCCTCCACCCGGCCGACGTTGACCGCGCTCCAGGTGCTGCCGGGCTTGCGCGGCGTGAAACGGATCATGTAGCTCTCCGTGCCCAGGCTCTTGCGCACGCCGTCGATCCAGCCGAAGCAGAGCGCCTCGTCCACCGCTTCGGGCCAGGTGATGCTGGGCCGGCGGGAACCCTTCTTGTAAAAGCCCACGAACAGCTCCTGCTCGCGCTCGTGATGCTTCTCCAGCCAGGCGCGGAATTCAGCGGGCTCAGGGAAGAAGACTGGTCTCAATCCGGAAGAGTCATGTTCCAATATTCGTCCTCCGACGTCGGCTCGAAATCGCAGAATACCCGGGTGGCAAAAGAAAAGCTTTCGTTCGGGGCTATGCCCTCGTGCTGCAGCTCGATGAAGATCTCTCCGATCACCTCGACTTCCTCGTCGTTGATCCTCTTCAACCGCAGGCTTTTTACATCGCACCAGTTGTGGGCCGCGCCGAGATAGATCGAGCCTTCCACGGACGGGTGGGTCTCCGCGCTGACGATCAATCCATCCAGCTCCTGCGTGGAGGCGGCGTCGAGAGGGAGCCATTCGATCAGGAGATCCGTCTTCACCGGCTGCTGTTCGTAGTCGAGGCCGGAGTCGAAAGGCGCCAGGGGGATCTCGAAGCGGCAGAACTTGGTCCGGGCCAGGCCGACGCTCTCGTTCTCGAACCAGTAGCAGGAGAATTCTCCCGGCTCCGCCTGAGTCTTCGACTGCAGATCGATGCGGTTCATGTCATCCCTCTACTTGGGCAGTTTGGGGATTTCGGTCCCGTAGACGTAGCGCTCGAACCAGGGCTGCCAGTCGCCGCCGGTGAGCTTGTCGATCTCCGCCACCAGGCCGGGCGTCGTCACATGGCCGTGGCGGTTGCGCTTGAGGAGCCTGCGCAGGAGCTCGGTGAAGGCGAGGTCCCCCGCGGCGGCGCTCCCCTTCCGGCGCTGCAGCTCGAGCCGCAGGGCATGCACGACGAGCGGCCCCTTGCCGTATTGCAGGCGCGAGAAGTCATCGCGGTCGCGCACGTCGTGCAGGGCGATGCGGTCGGCGAGGTAGAGGCTCGCTCCCGGACGCAGCTCGCTCGCCGCCTTGACCCAGTCCTTGACCTTCTCGCCGAGCTCGTAGTCGCCGCGCTCCTTGCCGAGCAGGTACCAGACCGCCAGCGTCGCCGAGTATTCGGAGAACCCCTCGATCAGCCAGGTCTCGTCGGAGGAGCTCATCTTGACGACGTGCCCCCACCAGCCGTGGGCGATCTCATGCAGAAAACGGGGGTCGATGTCGTGGTGGAACTCGCGCTGCGACCACTCCATCGGCGCGGCATAGAACCCCGGGGCGAAGAACAGGATGCCGGGGGGAGCCTGGCCGAATCGGCTCTGGACGTCGACGATGGAGATGTCGCGGAAGGGATAGGGCTCCTGGAAGAGCTGCTCGTAAAAGGCGCGGGCGTCGAAGAAACGCCGGAGGAGCTTGCGCGCGGAGCCCTCCTCCGTGATGACGGACGCCGCGGCCCGGCAGGTCACCCCGTCCCGCGCCTCCTCGATCGCGCTGAACTTGCCGGCCGCCACCACCGCGGCCTGCGTCGGCTCGTCGATCCGCGTCACGAGCTTGCGCCGCCCGCCCTCTTCCGTGCGCGAGACCTCCGGCCCCGAGGCGAACGGCGTCGAGGATTCCGGCACGTCGACGCTGATCTCGAGCGTGGCCAGCTCGCCCTCCAGACCCTGGCGGGGATACCAGGGGTGAGTGTCGAGCACCCAGTACGTCCTGCCGTCGGGCCGCTGGGCGAGATCGCCGTCGTAGGCGACCTCGACCTCGACCGCCTCCTTGTCGGCGAGCGCGCGGCCGAGCGGCACCAGGAGCTCGTCATCGCGGTGGAGGAAGTCGGCGTCCTTGCCGTCGACGCGGACGCTGCGAACGGTGATCGGATGCGGGCCGTCTACGTCGACGAGGCGGTCGAGGAGGTCCGCCCGCCAGAGGGAGATGCCGGCGCGGCGGGCGCGCAGGCGGGACAGGCTGACGATGCGGACCAGCTCGCCGCGAGGGTTCTCGACCGCGAGCCGCTCGTGCTCGGCGACCAGCTCCGCCGGCGGGCGGTCCCACCAGGCGCGGCCGATCGGCTGCGATACCAGGGCCGTGTCCCAGAGCCCTTCGCGGAAGGTGTTTCCCCTCTCCACACCCTTGGCCACGCGGTAGAGGTTCTCCTCCCCGGCGCGGGGATCGACGCGCAGGAGCAGGTCGACGAGCTCGCCGCGCATCAGCGCGTAGCGCGCGCCTTCGACCCCGTTCGCCTCCGCGGCCAGCAGGTCGTGCGACGGCGCCGGAAAGCGGCGGCCGGCGAGGAGCTTCGCGGCCCAGTCCGGCAATCCTGCGGCTTTCTCCTGACTCGCCTGGCTCGCCTCGCCCAGCCCCCGGCCCCAGACCACGGCGCCGTCGAGGCGCGTGGAGATCTCGAGCGCCTCGGTCCCCTTGTCCAGGCGCTTCGTCACCAGCGTCGAGAACCGGCGCACGTTGCGCTCGGCCACCGGGATGCTGAAGCGGTCCTCGACGCGGTAGCGCAGCTGCGCCGGCCCTTCGAGGACGAGCCCGCAGGGAACGCCACCAATACCGCCGGCCATCAGGGTATGGACCCGGGTCCCCGGCTCGGGAACGATCTCGGCGCGGCCGATCTGGAGCGGGCCGGCGAGCGTCACCTCGCCGCCGCGGACCGGCGCGTCGATCTGCGCGGCGCGCTCGGCCAGGGTGGCGGCCCGGCCCGTCGCGACCGTGCCGAAGGAGAGCGCGAGAAACAGGAGGCTCAGACGGAAGCGCTGTGACGTCTCTACCAAGGAAGTCTCCTCAAAGTGGCGGCGATGATACCTCTGACATAATTCAGTGTCATGAAAGCCCGGTTTCATGTCTTGCTGGCCATGGCCTTGCTCTGTCTCGGACCTGCCTTTGGCGCAGCCGCCCTCGAGGAGATCCCCGCGAGCAAGCCGGCGAGCAAGTCGGCGAGCAAGTCGCGAACCGATCTGGAGGCGGCCCTGGCGGAGGCGCCGGACGCGCAGACCCGGGTCGCCATTCTGGAAGCTCTGGGGGAGAGCTACCAGTATGCGAACGAGATGGCCCGGGCCGAAGCCAGCTTCCGCGCGGCCGTGGAGGCCGGCGAGGCCGCCTGGGGCGAGAGCCTGCAGGTGGCCTCCTCGATGGCCCGGCAGGGCAACATCCTGCGGTTGCAATATCAGTTGGACGCGGCGGCGAAGCTGCAGCGCCGTGCCCTGGAGATCCGCGAGCGCCTGGCGCCGGACAGCCTCGAAGTCGCCGACAGCCTGAACCAGCTCGCCTTCGTGGCGTGGGACCAGGGGGACCTGGACGCGATGTCGGAGTCCATCGGGCGCGCCCTGGCCATCCAGGAGCGCTGGCCCGCCGACACCCTGGTGATGGCCGACACCCTGAACGCCCAGTCCTTCCTGGTGGCGGAGCGCGGCCACTACGCCGACGCCTCGGCGGCGCTCCGGCGCGCACTGACAATCCTCGAGCAGCGGTCTCCCGACAGCATCCCGATGGCCACGAGCCTCGCCCGCCTGGGGCTGATCGACAAGATGCTCGGGGACGTGGACTCCATGGTGGAGCTGCAGAACCGCGCCCTGGCGATCCGCGAGAGGCTGGCTCCCGAGAGCCTCGGGACCGCCTCCATCCTGCTCAATCTCGGCACGATCGCCCAGGAGCGCGGCAACCTGGACGAGGCGGAGGAGCGCTGCCGGCGCGCGCTGGCGATCTGGACGAAGGCCGCTCCCAAGTCCAACGGCGTGGTGGGCAGCCTCAACGCCCTGGGCATCATCGCGCGGCTGCGGGGCGAGCTGGACAAGGCGGAGGAGCTCCACCGCAAGGCCCTGGAGATCGCCCGCTCCGATATCAAAGGCGTCGTCCTGGGGCATCTCGCCAGGGTCGCCGAGGCGCGCGGCGATCTGAAGCTGGCGGTCGATCTCCACCAGCAGGCCCTTGCCATCCACCAGAGCGCGCCCGGACAGTACTGGGCGCCCGTGACGCTCCAGGAGCTCGGGCGGCTGCACCTGCGCATGGGCCATCCCGACCGGGCGGCGCAGCTCCTCGATCAGGCCGTCGAAGCGATGGAATCCACGGCAGAGGGGCTCGGAGGCTCCCGCGACACGCAGGCCGGATACCGGGCGAGCCACGAGGAGATCTACCGCGACGCGATCCAGGTCGCGCTGCAGAGGGGACGCGATGCCGAGGCGTTCCATCTGCTGGAGCGCTCCCGGGCGAAGAGCTTTCTGATGCTGCTGGCGGAGCGCGACCTCACCTTCCCGGGCGAGCTGCCCGAAGCGCTGGAGCGCTCCCGGCGGGACAACGCGGCCCGCTACGACGAGAAGCTGCGCGAGATCTCCCAGGCGACCGGCGCGGAGACGAAAGAGGCCCTCCAGCGCGATCTGGACCGCCTGCGCCAGGAGCGCGACGACGTCGCCGTGGAGATCCGCAAGGCCTCGCCGAGGCTCGCCGCGCTGCGCGAGCCGCAGCCCCTCGATCTGGACGCCGCCCGCAAGGTCCTCGACCCCGGCACGCTCTCCCTCTCGTACAGTGTCGGAAAGGAAAAGACCATCCTTTTCGCCGTGACCCAGGACGGCGGCCTCCAGGTGAAGACCCTGCCTGTCGGCGAGGAGCGCCTGCGCCGGCAGGTCACGGATTTCCTGGACAGGGTCCGCTCTCAGCAGGCGCCCGCGAAGGATCTGTACAGCGAGCTGATCGCACCCGTGGCCGGCCTGGTGGAGCGCAGCGAGCGGGTGCTGATCCTCCCGGACGGCCCCCTGCACCGCCTCCCCTTCGGCGCGCTGGTCCGCGACGACGGCCGGTTCCTGACCGAGCTGAAGCCTCTCCACACGGCCCTCTCGCTGACCGTCTACGGCACGCTCCGCGCGGCTTCCTCACCTGCCGGGAAATCCGGGTATCTCGTCGCCTTCGGAGACCCCAGCTTCCCGAAAAGCATGCAGGCGAAAGACAACCTGGGACCCGGCCTGCGCAGCTTCGGCTGGACGCGCCTGCCCTACAGCCGCCGGGAGGTCGAGCAGATTGCCGGGGTCTATCCCGGGGCGCGCCTTTACCTGGGCGAGGAGGCCACCGAAGAGCACGCCAAGTTGATCCACGACGCGCGCATCCTGCACTTCGCCACCCACGGCTATACGGACGACCGCACGCCGCTCGACTCCGCCCTGGTCCTGACCATCCCGGAAAAGCCAACCAAGCGGAGAGAGAACGGGCTGCTCCAGGTCTGGGAGATCTTCGAAGGCGTCCGGATCGACGCGGACCTCGTGGTGCTCTCCGCCTGCGAGTCCGCCCTGGGAAGAGAGCTGAGCGGCGAGGGCCTGATCGGGCTCACCCGCGCCTTCCAGTACGCCGGAGCGCGCTCGGTGGTCGCCAGCCTGTGGAGCGTCGCCGACCAGGTCACCGCCGAGCTGATGGCGCGCTTCCATCGGCATCTGGCGGCCGGCCTCCCCAAGGACCAGGCCCTGCGGGCGGCCCAGCTCGAGCTGATCCGCGAGCCGGTCAAGATCACCACCGCCAGCGGGCAGGCGATCGAGACGGACGCGTCCGCCCCGTTCTTCTGGGCCGCCTTCCAGCTCTTCGGGGATTGGCGTAGATAGATTCCGGCACCGCTCCGTACACCGGGAGAGCCCGGGAACAGTGCGCGTTGAGCCGCTATAATTTGACCCGAAGACTCCTCCTATGAAATTCCGCCATCAACTCGCGCTCGCCGTGGCTCTCCTCTTTCTCAGCCTTGCCAGCGCTGCGGCGGAGACAAGCATACCGGGCGTCGCGAAGACCCAGGTCAGGGAGCTGGAGGCGCAGGCGGAGAGCTACCAGTACGCGGGCGATCTGGCCCGCGCCGAAGCCAGCTTCCGCTCCGCCCTCGCGGCGGGCGAGGCCGCCTGGGGCGACGGCCTGCCGGTGGCGGCCACGCTCACGAAGCTGGGCAACGTGCTGCGGCTGCGGCGCCAGATCGGGGAGGCGGAGCGGATTCAACGCCGCGCCCTGGAGATCCGCGAGCGCCTGGCGCCGGACAGCCCGGCGGTCGCAGACAGCCTGCATCATCTCTTTCTCCTGGCCAACGCCCGGGAGGACCTGGACGCCATGGTCGAGCTCTCCCGGCGCGGCCTCGACATCCTGGAGCGCCGGGGCGCCGGCACCCTGGCCATGGCCGACGCCCTGAACGACGTGGCCTACATCGAGATGTACCGCGGCGAGCACCACAAGGCCGTGGAGTCCTACCGGCCCGCCCTGGAGATCCTGGAGCGGCAGGCTCCGGGGAGCCTCCAACTGGCCACCACCCTGGCCCGCAGCGGCCGGGCGTTCATGCTGATCGGCGATCCGGAGGCCGCGGACGAAGCGCTGCGGCAGGCCCTCGCGATCCGCGAGAGGCTGGCGCCCGAGAGCCTCGGGACCGCCGTGATCCTGTCCAACCTCGGCGCGCTCGCCCGCGACCGCGGCGACCTGGGCGCGGCCGAGGAGATCGTGCGGCGCGCTCTGGATCTCTCCGCCAAGGCCGTGCCCGACGGCCTCGGCGTGGCCGAGCTCCTGAACCTCCTCGGCACCATCGCACTGCTGCGCGGCGACGCCGTGGAGGCCTGGAACCGCCACAGCCGCGCCCTGGCGATCTGCGAGCGGCTCGGCCACGTCACCCGGACCGCCGACACCCTGGGCTTCCTCGGGCTCGTCGCCGAGGCGCGCAACGACCTCGGCCAGGCGCTGGACCTCCAGCGCCGCTCCCAGGCCCTGCGCCGCCCTCCGGCCACGATCGAGGACGCTCTGACGCTCCACCGGATCGGACGCCTCCTGCGCCGCCTGGGCCGCCGCGACGAGGCGGCGCAGGCCCTCGCCGAGGCGGTCGAAATCCTGGAATCGCAGGTGGGGCGGCTCGGCTCGCAGGAGGTGCAGGCCGAATACCGGGCCCAGCACGAGGGGATCTACCGCGACGCGATCGAGCTCGAGCTGGAGCGCGGGCGCCCGGCCGCGGCCTTCCACCTGGTAGAGCGCTCGCGGGCGCGCAGCTTCCTGGCGCTGCTCGCCGAACGCAATCTCGAGTTTCGCGAGCTGCCCGCCGAGCTCGCGCGCTCCCGGCGCGACAACGCGGCGCGCTACGACCAGAAGCTGCGCGAGCTGGCCCAAGCCGGAGAGGAGACGAAAGAGACCCTCCGGCGTGACCTGGACCACCTGCGCCAGGAGCGCGAGTCGATCGCGGACGAGATCCGCAAGGCCTCTCCCCGGGCCGCCGCCCTGCGCGAGCCGCAGCCCCTCGACCTCGAAGCCGCCCGCAAGGTGCTCGATCCCGGCACGCTCGCCCTCTCCTACAGCGTCGGCAAGGAGAAGACCGCCCTCTTCGCCGTGACCCGGGAAGGCGGCCTGCAAGTGAAGACCATTCCGGTCGGCGAGGAGAAGCTTCGCCGGGAGGTGGAGGGTTTCCTGGAGAGCGTCCGTTCCCAGGGGAAGCCGGCCGCGGACCTGTATCGCGAGCTGATCGCGCCGGTCGCGGACCTGGTCGCGCGCAGCGAACGGGTGCTGATCCTGCCGGACGGCCCCCTGCACCGCCTCCCTTTCGGTGCATTGGCTCACGACGGGCGGTTCCTGATCGAAGAGAAGCCTCTGCACACAGCCCTGTCGCTGACCGTCTACGGCACGCTCCGCTCCTCCTCTCCTGGCGACCCGCAGAAGCTGGGGAAGCTCGTCGCCTTCGGAGACCCCCGCTTCCCGAAGGACATGCAGGCCACGCAGGCGAAACGCGACCTGAGCCCCGGGCTGCGCAGCTTCGACTGGTCGAGCCTGCCCTACAGCCGCAGCGAGGTCGAGCGCATCGCCAGGGCCTATCCCGGAGCGCTCGTCTACCTGGGAGAGGAGGCCACGGAAGAGCGCGCCAAATCCATCCACGGCGCGCGCATCCTGCACTTCGCCACCCACGGCTATACTGACGACCGCACGCCGCTCGACTCCGCTCTGGTCCTGACCATCCCGGAAAAGCTCTCTCAAGGCCGTGACAACGGGTTGCTCCAGGTCTGGGAGATCTTCGAAGGCGTGCGGATCGACGCCGACCTCGTGGTGCTATCCGCCTGCGAGTCCGCCCTCGGAAGAGAGATGAGCGGCGAGGGGCTGATCGGGCTCACCCGCGCCTTTCAGTACGCCGGAGCGCGCACCGTGGCGGCCAGCCTGTGGAGCGTCGCCGACCAGGTCACCGCCGAGCTGATGACGCGCTTCCATCGCCATCTCGCGGCCGGTCTTCCCAAGGATCAGGCCCTGCGGGCGGCCCAGATCGAGTTGATCCGCGAGCCGCTCGAGATCACCACCGCCAACGGGCAGGCTCTGGAGATGGACGCCTCGGCCCCGTTCTACTGGGCTGCCTTCCAGCTCTTCGGAGACTGGAAATGACAGGTCTCGTCCTGATTGCGCTCCTCTTCCTGTCGGACGTGAAGACCCAGGTCACGGAGCTGGAGGCGCAGGCGGAGAGCTGGCAGTACGCCGGACAGCTTGCAAAGGCCGAGGCCGGCTACCGTTCCGCGCTGGAGATTGGTCAGACCGCATGGGGAGAGAGTCTTAGGGTGGCCGGCACCCTCGCCAGGCTGGGCAACGTCGTTCGGCTCCAGAGCCGGCTCGACGAGGCGGAGCAGATCCAGGAGCGGGCCCTGAAGATCCGCGAGCGCCTGGCGCCGGACAGCCTGGAAGTGACCGACAGCCTGCACCAGCTCGTCCTCGTGGCCTGGGAGCGAAAGGACATGGAAGCCATGGCCATGTACTCTCGGCGGGCCATGGCGATCCAGGAGCGGTTCCCCCCCGACACCCTGGCGATGGCCGACACCCTGAACGATGTCGCGCTGCTGGCGTCGGAACAGGGCCGCTATGCCGAGACCGAGGCGCTCTTCCGGCGCGCCGTGACGATCCTCGAGAAGCGGTCACCCAACAGCATCCAGCTGGCCACGGCCCTCGGCCGGCTCGGGCTGGTCACCAGGGTGCTCGGCGAGGCGGAAGCGGCGGAGGAGCATTTGCAGCGCGCTCTGGCCATCCGGAACAAGCTGGCTCCCGCAAGCCTCGGGACCGCCTCCATCCTGACCAACCTCGGGGGGCTCGCGAGCGAGCGCGGCGATCTGGAGAAGGCCGCGCAGCTCCTCCAGCAATCCCTGGAGATCTCGGAAAAAGCCGCTCCCAAGGGCTCGGCCGTGATGACGAGCCTCAACTCCCTGGGGATCGTGGAGCGCTTGCGCGGCAACCTGGACAAGGCCTGGGAGCTCCACCAGCGTGCCCTGAAGATCCGCGAGCAGCACTCCGGCCGCTACGACGACGTGAGCAACGTCCTTGGCCTGCTCGGCAATGTCGCGGAGGCACGCGGGGATCTGAAGGCTGCGCTGGAGCTCTACCAGAGCTCTCTGGCCTCCGCCGAGCGCCTGACGCCCGGCGAGCTTGAAGAGGCCCTGGCGCTGCAACAGCTCGGGCGGCTGCACCACCGGATGGGCCGCTCCGACCTGGCGGCGCAGCTCCTCGCCCGAGCCGTCGATACGCTGGAATCCCAGACCGGGCGCCTCGGGGGCACCCGGGACCTGCAGGCCGCCTTCCGCGCGCGTCACGAGGAGATCTACCTCGACGCCATCGACGTCGAGCTGGCGCGGGGGCATGCACCCGAAGCCTTCCACCTGCTGGAGCGCTCCCGGGCGCGGAGCTTCCTGACCCTCCTCGCGGAGCGCGATCTCGCATTCGGCGAGCTGCCCGAGGCGCTCGAACGCTCGCGGCGGGACATCGCGGCCCGCTACGACCAGAAGGCGCGCGAGCTGACCCTCCAGACCGGGACGGCCGACGGAGAAGAGGCGACAGCAGCCCTCCAGCACGAGCTGGACAGCTTGCGCCAGGAGCGCAACGAGGTCGCGGAAAAGATCCGCACGGCCTCACCCCGGCTCGCCGCGTTGCGCGAGCCGCAGCCCCTCACCCTGGAAGCCGCCCGCAAGGTCCTCGATCCCGGTACGCTGGCCCTCTCCTACAGCGTCGGGAAGGACAAGACCGTTCTCTTCGCCGTGACCCGGGAGGGGGGCCTTCAAGTCAAGATTCTGGCTCTCGGCGAGGAGCGGCTGCGCCGCGAGGTCGAGAGCTTCCTGGAGCGGGTCCGCTCTCAGCAGGCGCCCACCAACGACCTCTACAGCAAGCTGATCGGGCCGGTGGCCGATCTCGTACAACGCAGTGAGAGGGTGCTGATCCTCCCCGACGGCCCCCTCCATCGCCTCCCCTTCGGTGCATTGGTCCACGACGGGCGGTTCCTGATCGAAGAGAAGCCTCTTCATACCGCCCTTTCGCTGACCGTCTATGGCACCCTTCGCTCCTCCTCTCCTGGCGACCCGCAGAAGCTGGGGAAGCTCGTCGCCTTCGGGGACCCCCGCTTCCCGAAAGACATGCAGGCGAAGGGCGGCCTGGGGCCCGGGCTGCGCAGCTTCGACTGGTCGAGCCTGCCCTACAGCCGCCGCGAGGTCGAGCAGATCGCCGGTGTCTATCCCGGAGCGCTCGTCTATCTGGGCGAGGAGGCCACGGAGGAGCGCGCCAAATCCATCCACGGCGCGCGCATCCTGCACTTCGCCACCCACGGCTACACGGACGACCGCACCCCGCTCGACTCCGCCCTGGTCCTGACCATCCCGGAAGAGCTGGCCAACCGGGGTATTACCAGGGACAACGGGCTGCTCCAGGTCTGGGAGATCTTCGAGGGCGTCCGGATCGACGCCGACCTCGTGGTGCTCTCCGCCTGCGAGTCCGCCCTGGGGAGAGAGCTGAGCGGCGAAGGCATGATCGGGCTCACCCGCGCCTTCCAGTACGCCGGAGCGCACTCGGTGGCGGCCAGCCTGTGGAGCGTCGCCGACCAGGTCACCGCCGAGTTGATGACGCGCTTCCATAGACATCTCGCGGCCGGCCTCCCCAAGGACCAGGCCCTGCGGGCGGCCCAGCTCGAGCTGATCCGCGAGCCGCTCGGGATCACCACCGCCAACGGGCAGGCTCTGGAAATGGACGCCTCGGCCCCGTTCTACTGGGCTGCCTTCCAGCTCTTCGGCGACTGGCGATGAGTCGTCAAGGCGAGCCGATCGAGCCCATCATCCAGCGGTTCCGGGACGGTACCGGCCGCGAGGAAAGCTTCCGCATCCTGTTCGACCGCTTCTATTGGCCGCTGTTCCGATTCTTCGAACATCGGAAATTTTCGCCGGAAGAGTGCCAGGACTTAATCCAGGAGACGTTTATTCGGGTCTATCGTGGCATTGAGGCTTTTCGCGGGGAGTCCCGGTGGGAACACTGGCTCTTCCGGATCGCCGCCAACACGGCCATCAAAGCATTGCGTCACCGGGCGGCCGCCAAGCGGGCCGGGCAGGAAGTCCCTCTGGAAGAGGAGGACGAGGGGGAATTGCAGGCCATGGCAGCCGGGGGGAGTGCGCGCAGCACGGCTGAGCCGTTGCGGCAGTTGTTGGGCAAGGAAATGAAGGATCTCCTGAGCGAGGCCATCGAGGGTCTGCCGCCCCAGATGCGGCGCTGCGTGCGGCTGCGGGTGCTCCAGGACCTCGACTACCACGAGATCGCCGAGATCCTTCAGCTCTCGCCCTCGACGGTCAAGGTCCAGTTGTTCAAGGCGCGCAAACGACTGCAGATGGAGTTGGGAAGCTCTTTTGCAGATTTCGACTTGTGAGGAGGCACCGTGGACGAGAACAGCGACGATGACCTGACACCCGGCCCTCATGTCGGAACCAGGCGCCTGATTGCCTATCGTGAGGGCACTCTGCCCGAAGCGGAACGCGAGGCGCTGCAGGAACACCTGTCGCTCTGTCCCAGGTGCACGGGGCTGCTGCGCGACCTGCGGGATTTCGAAGCCGCCGCGGCCGGAGCCGTCGAGGCAGGCCCCGAGCCGCTCCGGCAGGAAGCCTGGGAGTCCCTCGTCCGGCGCCTGCCCCGCGTGCAGACACCGCCAGGAGTCCGGCCGATCGCCACCCTTCCTCCCCGGCGGCGGCCCGTCCCCTATTTCGTCTATGCCGCGGCGGCCGCCCTGCTGCTGGCCGTCATCGGTCTCTCCATCTGGTCGGCGGTCATGGTCCGCCAGGAGCGCCGGCGGCTGGCAGGTCTCGAACAGCGGCTGGAAGAGCGGGAATCGGCCCTCGCTGCCGCGCAGCGCTCCCTGGCCGAGACCGAGCGCCAGCTCCAGGCGGCGAGGGGGCACATCCAAGACCTGCAGAAGGAGGCTCAGCCAGATACGCGGGCAACCGAGCTCGAAGCCCGGATCGCCGAGCTGACCGCCGACTTGGAAAAGCTCCGCCGGACCCCGCGCCTCCCTGGCGGCCACGACCGGATCACTGCCGGCCCCCGCCAGATCGACCTCTCCATCGCCCCCCGGTTCGCCCTGCGCGGGCAGGAGCCCGGAGACGGCGTCCTGCGCGGAGGAGGCGCGGTGAACCCCGTGCGGCAGGCGGACCGCGTCACGCTGGCGGTCGACCTGTCGGATCACCCCGTCCACCCCGAATACCGTTTCGAGCTGGTGGATCAGGACGGAAAGGTGCTCTGGGCCGGCCGCCGTCCGGGCAGATCCCTCCTGGGCGATGCCGGCACGACGCTGTCGCTCACCGGCCTCGCCCCCGGGAACTACCGTCTAAGGATCGAAGGCCTGAGCCCCGACCGTACCGAGCTCCTTGGCGAGTATCTGCTCGAAGTCAAAGCGGAATAGCGCCGGCTGGCCGGCCGCGGGGCTGATTGAGAGTTGGATTGACAATCAGCCCCAGAAGCATCCAGGATAGGGATCGAGATGATTCCGAGAATCCTCGAAGCCCGATTGCGCGAGCTTGCCGGCAAGTTTCCCATCGTCACGGTCACCGGACCGCGCCAATCCGGCAAGACGACGTTGTGCCGCGCGGTCTTCCCGGGCAAGCCCTACGTCTCGCTCGAAGCGCCTGACATCCAGGAGTATGCGCGCCGCGATCCGCGGGGCTTCCTGGCTGAGCGCAGCGAAGGCGCCGTGCTCGACGAAGTGCACCGGGTGCCGGAGCTCCTCTCCTACCTCCAGCCCCTGGTGGACGAACGGCCCGACCGCGGACGCTTCGTCCTCACCGGATCGGCGAACTTCGCGCTTCTCCAATCGCTCGGACAGTCGCTGGCCGGGCGCACCGCTCTCCTTGAGCTCCTGCCGCTCTCTCTGGAAGAAATCCGCCGCTTCCCGGAACCGCCGGTCGATCTCTTCACCATGCTCTGGCGCGGAAGCTATCCGGCCCTTTATGACCGAGGGCTGGAGGCCGGCGACTGGTATCCCAGTTATGTCGCCACCTATCTCGAGCGGGACGTGCGGGCGATCCTGTCCGTTGGCGACCTTCTCACCTTCCAGACGTTCCTGCGACTCTGTGCAGGCCGGACGGGCCAGCTCGTCAACTTCTCGGCACTGGCCGCGGATGCCGGCGTGACTCACAACACGGCGCGCTCCTGGTTGTCGGTCCTCGAAGCCGGCTATGTCGCGTGGCGGCTGCCACCCTTCCACAGCAATCTGTCGAAGCGCCTCGTCAAGACCCCCAAGCTGCACTTCATCGATTCCGGCCTCGCCTGCTACCTGCTGGGCATCCGTTCGGCCGACCAGCTCCGCGACCATCCCTTGCGAGGAGCCATCTTCGAGACCTGGGTGGCGTCGGAGATCCTGAAAGCGCGGGTCCATCGCGGCCTGCAGCCAAGCCTCTCCTTCTTCCGCGACCGCAAGGGAGTCGAGGTGGACCTGATCGTCGAAGACGGCCGTGCGCTCGTCGCAGTCGAGACCAAATCGGGCCAGACCATCGCAAGCGACTTTTTCGCCGGCTTGGAGAGCTTCGTGGCCATGGCGGCCGCCTCCCATCCACCGCGGCAGCCGAAGAGCTTCCTCGTCTACGGAGGCGCCGAGACGCAGAAGCGGTCCCTCGCCGAAGTGGTCTCCTGGTCAGACCTCGACCGCTGCCGGTGGTGGGAGGCTGAAGGCTCTTGACTACCGAGCGACGGTCGCAGCGCTACGGTTGGTGGCAAGAGCCGCCACCGACAGCGCGATCAGCAGGATGCTGATGAACATGTTCAGCCCGCTGCCGCACTGCGGGCAGATGACGATGGGACCGAAACCGAGGTCGACGAGCGAGAACAGCCCGACGACACCCAAAGCCACCCAAGCGGCCAATCCAAAGATCCTGCCCATACGGCCTCCTTCCAAAGCGATCCGATTCGAAGCCTCGTCGGCCTGCCCACACGGCAGGTCGTCCGAAGCACTGCGATTCGACTCTGGATACTCAGGCGACAGGCATGTGGGAGTTGTTACGGGGCCGGTATAATCCTGAGCATCATGACTTTGGACCTGCGCGCCTTGCCTGGAGGGGATCTGGTGGAAGAGGGGCTCTCCGACCTCGCCCGGGGCATCGAATCGATCCCG
Organism: Acidobacteriota bacterium; assembly: GCA_034667225.1. Taxonomy (GTDB): domain Bacteria; phylum Acidobacteriota; class Thermoanaerobaculia; order Multivoradales; family UBA5704; genus DATMER01. The sequence continues at coordinate 36,757 of JAXDKG010000035.1, read as the reverse complement.
GCTCTCCTGGTTTCGATTGGCGCTCCCCGGCTCCGGAGGATCGGCCTCCCGGTGCCCGAGCACGTCATCCCGATCGCGGAGCACCGGCTCTACGACCTCCTGGCCAGCTCGGGATCCGACTCCGCGCACTCCCGGTACAACGCCTTGGTGCGGAGACTCGTCAGCTTCGAACGGGCAGCGGAATGCGGAGGCCTGTAGACGCCGAGCGCCTCCGGCGCTTCATGCAGGCGCTCGGCCCCGAAGCGGAAAAGGACGTTCGCCTCTACTTCACCGGCGGGGCCACCTGCCGTTAAGTCGTCTGCGCTCCAATGGCGGGTTATGCAGCAGGCCGCAACCGCCGGAGCGAGCGGACGACAAGCCAAAGCGCCAGTCCCCAAAGCAGGCTGTTGGCTGCGAACACCAACCACCCCGCTGGCCCGGGAACGTGGAAATGGCCTGCCCTCAAAAGCGGCAGCACGGGAAACGACAGTACAGCGAACGCAACATTGGCCACGCGTTCGAGAGCGGAGGGATCCGCACCCGAATCGAACCGCGACATTTCGCGACTGAACGTAAAGAAGAACAACGCCACAAACGCGGCGAAATGAATAGCGGCTGTGGGAACCACCACGGCAAGCGCGGATCGGCGACGAGCCGGGGTCGGATAACCGAGCGTCTGTGGATTGGCGGCGTCGTCCTGCTGCATAACGCTGCGGGCCTAACCGGCGGGGCCGCGCGATAGCGCGGTATCCGTCCGGTTGAGGCCAGAGTTAGGCGCTATGTTTTTAGTCACGGTCCACCACGAATCGAAATCAGCTCTTCTATGTCATTGACGACCTCTTTCAGTCTGGCATTGCGTGCCCCACAGAGAGAGAAGTGGACTTGAGCATCAATAAACCTTAGGGCATTTCCAGAGAAGGGGCGAACACGAGCTTCCTCGAAGGCGGTCTCGGCTTCCAGGTAGGCGTGGAAAGCATCTTGAGCTGCCTGGAATTCCTTTACGGCAGGAGGCAATTCCTTAGCGGCATCACTTTGGAGTAGCCTCAAAACTTGCTGAGCAGTTTCCTCCATACTAGAATAGATTTCTCCGGCCTCGTTAGCAACTTGAAGGGAAAGGCCGAACGAAGAGCGGGGAGCATTGGGACGAAGCGTCTGATCTATTATCTCCTCTAGGGCATCGATGAAATTCCGAGCAGTCTGAAAGAATTGCACGAGATCAACTCGAGAGACGGAACTGAAGTCAGCTTCGTGGGCCGCAATGTGACGCGCAGTGAATATCTTGCTAAGACCTGCCAATAGTTCATCCGGATTAGGGACTAGGTTCTTCCTGTCTGTGCTGTCAGGCACTTCCTCAGAATCGTCGGACCCCAGCCATGTCGAATCAGGCGGCTCCACAAACCCACATATATCCGCCAGAGACTGACGCAGTCTACAGTCAAGCAGGGCTCCCAAATGAGAGTCAATGTGCTCCACGCTGCTGACGGGGAGTAGATGCGCAACAAGATCACCAAACGAGATGTGCTGATCGCCGAGGGCCCTGACCACATCGAGGTCGAAGCGCAAATGCTGCTTGAACTCGTCTATCCGATCCAAGTATGGCGAGCCGTGGTCAACTAGTCGGCGCACCGCCTCTCTCACCGCCACCTCTATACAGGAAGCTACCCCAATCAAGTACAGAGCGAAAGGGCCCTTGTCTTCATTTTCCTGCGACCCGAAACTTCGCTCCAGCCCATAGAGGCTAGAACTCGCCCTAGACCATTTGTCTTTAGAGCGGAGTTTCTTCGCAATGATTTCGGCGATAAGGTCCCGTTTACTCAAGGTTCCTCACTTCTCGAACGCGCCAGCGCCGCCGGCCGTCCGGTGGAAGCGGGGGTTGGGCGGCCATCCCACCTCATCAATGCCTTTAAAACCTCATCGATAAACTGATGGACAGAAACCGACCTGCGAATAGAACTCCCATATAGCCGCAACTTTGCCTCCATTCGTGCCCCCAAGAGCGATTGTCCTACTCTATATCTGACGAGCACTCAATGCGGGCAATTACTCGTCGCATGCTCTTTACTTCCACAAAGAAAACATTCGGAGGAGAATAGATCATGAGGGCAATCCACGGTGGCGTGATTCTTGCCACCGCAGCGTTCACATTCCGACGCGAAGCCACCATGGGGACAGTCACCTGATGCGTGGTCCTTGCTTCCGCAATACGTACACTCCGGCGAGAATTCGTGTGGACAATCGCTAGTGGCGTGATGTTTGCTCCCGCAATGTCGACATTCAGACGAGAGATAGCCATGAGGACAGTCGCTCGTCGCATGTTCTTTACTGCCACAATGAATACATTCCGCTGAAAAACTCATCGGTTCTTCTCCCCGAACTTAACACTTGTCCGACGTAGTCTCATATACTTGATATGGCGCCTAACGAGTTTGCCGATGAGCGGCGGCTTGCCGTCCGCTCGATCGGCTGGTTAGCTGCCATGGCCTTGCTGAGATTCGCCATTGATCTTGTCTTTGTGCCTTCGTAGTCGGGTGGTTAACTCCTCCCTGAGCAGTCTAGCACCTGTCAACGAATCCTCGTACTGAACTAGGCGTTGACCCAGGAAGTCAAACGGTACTTTTACACCTTGACAGATCATAATCACTTCGCGCCCCAACACATCTGCAAGCCCGACTTCATAGGTAACGTTTGGGTTTGCACCTGAAAGGTCTGCCACTATTACCCCTGCGCCCGTAATGCCATTCCAGATGTCATGTGGAACGAAACGACCCTCCATACTCTTAGCTATAGTGAACTCAAGCCCTACCTCGTTACACACTTCTAGGATTATCTTCTCGACGTCAGCGGACCACCGCTCTGAGTACGGCATGATGACGAAGCATCTACCGGGATTCGTCGACACAGCGCCTGGTCCCAGGAATGCCGCCGTACGATTGCCAGGCCGCTCAACATCTGTATTTGTCTGGCGCATATTCTGCGCCGTGTCAGCGATCAACCCTCGGAGTACGGAGAGTTCTATATGGATATCCTTAACAGCTCTCATCACGTCTCCGATGGTGAAGAATTCCGGTAGGTTGGCTTCTATTGTAGGAAGGGGCTCAATTGGAATCCCTTGGATGTTCCGTGAGTATTGCGAGATCGCAATCGCAATTTGTTGGGCGAGCTCGTCCGGTGACCTGAAGAATGCTACGAGGTGACGCGCGAGGAGTAGAGCCTTAAACGCTAGCAACGCTTCCCGGCCTCTATCGAGGTCTATCTTGTCAATGGGCCAGGGTGCTTCATCGCTGATGACGAAGACGAGAACCGGCTTCTTCAGTCTGGTCGCCTGCTCGTATTCTAGCTCCAATATGCTCTTAGTCTCATGCAAGGGTATGTATCCGTAGCGATGGGCAAGGAGCAGGACAAAGATATCAGAGGTGGCGATCGCCTTGTATGAACTTTCAAGAATAGCCGAATTGAACGTCCCGAAATCATCGAGACTGATGTAATCGAAGCCCAAGCGCTGGAGGACATGGGTGACAGTCTCTCGATACTCCCCGAGATCGGCAAATGTGGAACTAAGATATACCTTCAATTACTATGTCCTCTCTCGCGCACCCTCAAATGGTTGGCAGCTAACCTTGGTGTCTACGCGTGCCGCTCGCAGGACTAGGACACCAGATCAGTGTCATATGGCGTCAGCAATTCCACGTAGCCGCCCCCTCGAAGCTTCACAGAAACTTAGACTTAGCAAGTTTAAGCCCGGCACTGGAGGGTGTCAATCGGGACGCAGAAGCGCCTGAACCGGCGCTAGGAGGAAGAATCCGGCGCCGGCCGAACCTTATTAGTTCCTGCTCATTGCCGTATGGATGCCTCGCCGCGACAGAGGGAAAACAGGAGCTCCCGAGGAAACGACTTGCCTCGATTGATCTGGGCATCCTTGGCGCGCTGATAACATGCCGGGCTCCTGCGTCACCCGAGCAGGTCAAGCGGGCTTTGTACACCCATGCCTCCCCAGTTCAGGGCGTGCGTGAAATCAACGTCGTCTTCAACAAGTGAAAGTGACACTCTCAGCCCGGCCACAGCACGCCGGATTTCCCCGCAGAGTGCCAATTTGCCTTTTGGACCTCTCGGCGCAAATCCAGAGTGCCAGATTGCCCGCGAGAGTGCCAGAACGCATTCCAGACCTCTGCGCCAGAACTTAGAGTGCCAGAACGCCTTTCCAGACCTCTGCGCCAGAATACAGAGTGCCAAAACGCCTTCCAGACCTCTGCGCCAGAATTTAGAGCGCCAGAAATGCCCGCGAGAGTGCCAATTTGCCTTTTGGACCTCGAGATTTGAATTTAGAGTGCCAGATTGGCGCCGCGTAGGTCTAAATCCTGGCGAAGAGCTTCAGGGCCAGGTTCCGAGGAATCAGCGGAGCATCGGCCAAGGAAGACTGGCCGCGAGGGAGCAAAGCCGCGGCGCACGCTCGGCGGCGTTCAGCGGGGATGAATCCCTTCGAGGGGGGGAGAAAAAGGCGGGGGGCGCTCGGCAGCGCGCCCTCCTGAGTCCGCGACGCGTCAGAATCATCCGCGAGCGCCAAAAGCGTCGAACGGACTCCGGACGGCGACAAACGGGCCGGAGCGGGCTGCCCTACTCCAACCTGCGCAGGTAATCCAGGAAGCGGCCGATCTGTCCGCGGTAGATGGGCTTCAGCTCCAGCGCCTTACGCACGACGAGTTGCAGTCGCAGGGCATCGAGCTTCAGGCCATAGCCGGTCCGGAAGAGGTGGCGGAAGCGAAGCAGCTCGTCGAGCTTCTCGAAAGCTTCCTCGTCGATAACCGCCGGACGGACCGGGCTCAGGTCCAGCTGCATCCGCCCGAGAAGCTGACGGTGCCAGCTCGAAGGGTCCAGATGGTTCTCGAAGCTTGTGGCAATGTTGCGGAAGATGTTCTCGAACGCGGAGTACAGACTGTGGAGGCGGTAGGAAATGACGATCAGCGCCTCCTGCTCGTCCGACTCGGCGAGCTCCGGCTCGCCCAACTCCGAGTAGATACGGTCGATGACCGCGAGGTCCGACTGGACATTCCGCTCAAGGATCAGGAACTTCTCGTTCATAGACGAGCTCTCCGTAGTCCTCCACCGCCCGGGCGATCGGCCCCTCGCGAGGCCGCAGGTCGACGTTTCTCTCCAAGGCTGTTTCCAGGACGCGCCAGAACGGGGTCTCGGATTTCAGGTCGTCGCAGTCGATGGCGACGTCCACGTCGGACTCCGCGTGAAATCGGCCCGGCTGGAGGATGGAGCCAAAGAGATAAGCGGCGCGGATCGCCGGGAGCTCCGGAGCCCGCTGCCGGATCGCCGCCCTTGCCCGCTCCAGGACTTCCAGGCGCAAAGCCTCCACCTCAGCCCGGCGCTCTTGGTCCTTCCGGGCGTGATACTCGCGTGAGGAATGCTCTGTGACACCCATGGCAGCCAGGACCAGTCTACCGCAGTGCCCTTAGGCGAACGGTATTGGCTACACCGTCACCGCAGTTGCACAGCGACGACATGGGACGGCTGATAGAGGCCCAGCATGGCGCCGCTCGGGAGGTGGATGCATGTTTTCCGCCCCCACGGCTCTGTCGTCACCTCGGCGAACCGGGCCCCACGTTCCCCAAGGTCTCGCATGGTGCTCTCCAGGTCGTCGCACATGAGGTACAGCACGGCACTCGGCATCGCATGCCCGCCGTGCTGCATCGCGGCGACCGCCTCCCGAGAAAGCTTGGAACGGCCGCCCCGAACTTTAGGCCGGCTGGTCCCGCACCATCACGCGCTCGATCGAGCGAGCTTTGCCCGTCGTCTCGTCGATGTCGATGAGCGCTCCGGCGAGGCGGACGTCCTGCTTGGCGACTTCGAAGGAGGTCGGAGTCTGGAGGAGGAAGCGCTTTATGATCCGGTCGACGCGGACTCCGATGATCGATTCGTAGGGGCCGGTCATGCCCGCATCGGTCTGGAAGGCGGTGCCCTGCGGCAGGATGCGCTCGTCCGCCGTGGGGACGTGGGTGTGGGTGCCGATCACGCCGCTCACCCGGCCGTCGAGGAAGAAGCCCATGGCCTGCTTCTCGCTCGTGGCTTCAGCATGAAAGTCCACGAAGATCACCTTGATCCGCGGGTCCAGCTCCTTCAGGAGCCGGTTGGCGGTTTCGAAAGGGGATTCCAGGGGGTCCATGAACACCCGGCCTTCGAGGTTCAGCACCGCGACCGGGATCCCGGCCGCGGTCTCTCCCACGAAGACGCCCTTGCCCGCGTTCTCCTTGGGATAGTTGGCCGGCCGCAGCAGGTTCGGCAGCTTGTCGAGGAGCGCCACGCCTTCCTTCTTGTCCCAGATGTGGTTGCCGCTCGTGTAGCAGTGGATGCCCAGCGGCTCGAACTCGGCCATGATGTCCGGAGTCACCCCGAAGCCGCCGGCCGAGTTCTCGACGTTGACGATCACGAAGTCCACCCGGTGGTGGTCGATCAGCCGGGGAAGGTGGTTCGCCAGTGCCCGCCGACCCGGCTTGCCGAAGACATCCCCCACGAAGAGCAGCTTCATCGAGCGTACTCGACCGAACGCGTCTCGCGGATGACCGTCACCTTGATCTGGCCGGGATAGGTCAGCTCCGCTTCGACCTTGCGGGCGATGTCCTTGGAGAGCCAGAGCGCCTGCTCGTCGCTGATCTTGCCGCTGTCCACGATGATCCGGATCTCGCGGCCGGCCTGGATGGCGAAGGTCTTCTGCACGCCCTTGAAGTTGGAGGCGATCTCTTCCAGCTTCTCCAGGCGCTTGACGTAGGTCTCCAGCACTTCGCGCCGGGCGCCGGGACGGGCCGCGGAGAGCGCGTCCGCCGCCGTGACCAGCACGGCCTCGACCGTCTGCGGATCGTAGTCGCCGTGATGGCAGGCCATGGCGTGGACGACGTCCTCGGTCTCTCCGAACCGGCGGAGGAGGTCGATGCCGATCTGGAGGTGGGTGCCGTCGATCTCGCGGTCGATGGCCTTGCCGATGTCGTGGACGAGGCCGGCGCGGCGGGCAACCTGGATGTTGCACTTGAGCTCGGCGGCCATGGTACCGGCCAGGAAGGCGACTTCCTTGCTGTGCTGGAGGACGTTCTGGCCGTAGGAGGTGCGGTAGCGCAGCCGGCCGAGGAGCTTGACGAGCTCGGGGTGCATCCCGGGAATGCCCAGCTCCAGCAGGGCGGCCTCGCCTTCCTGCATGATCTTCTGCTCGAACTCGGCTTTGACCTTCTCGACGATCTCTTCGATGCGCGCCGGATGGATGCGGCCGTCGACGATGAGGCGCTCCAGGGCGACGCGGGCGACTTCGCGGCGATAGGGGTCAAAGCCAGAGAGGATCACGGCCTCGGGCGTGTCGTCCACGATCAGGTCGACGCCGGTGGCGGTCTCCAGGGCGCGGATGTTGCGCCCCTCGCGGCCGATGATGCGCCCCTTCATCTCGTCGCTGGGGAGCACGACCACGGAGACGGTAGTCTCGGAGACGTAGTCGGAGGCGGCGCGCTGGACGGCCATGCCGATGATGCGCTGGGCCTGCTTGTTGGCCGTCTCGCGGGCTTCATCCTCGATGCGCTTGACGATGTGCGCAGCCTCGATCCGCGACTCGTCCTCCATCATCTTGACCAGCTCTTCGCGGGCCTGCTGGGCGGTGAGGCCGGCGATGTGCTCGAGCTTGGTGCGCTCCTCGGCGACCATGCGGTCGAGCTCCTCTTCCTTCTTTTCGAGGGCTTTCTCGCGGCCGGCCAGAGTGCGGTCGAGCTGGCTGAGCTCCTTGTCGCGCTTGGCGAGCTCGTCGGTGCGCTTGTCGAGGGTGTCTTCCTTCTGGGTGAGGCGGCGCTCCAGGGTCTCCAGCTCGTCGCGGCGCTTGCGCGATGCGGATTCGAACTCGGTGCGGGCCTGGAGGAGCTTCTCCTTGGCAGCGATCTCGGCCTCGCGCATCCGGGTCTCGCCCTGGCGCGTGGACTCCTCCTTCATCCTCTCGGCCTGGCTGCGGGCCTCGTCGAGGGCCCGCTGGGCGGACTTCTTGCCGCCGCGCGCCAGCAGCACAAAGGTCACGATTGCCGCGATGAAGATCACCACGGCCACAATGACCAGAATCGATTCGGTGTTCACCGGTATACCCCCTCTGTTCCCGGGGAGGGGAAGGGGAAGCGGTCGAATTTCGGGAGGGCGCCTCCCCTCAAAAGGGAGGTGAGGAAATTAAAGGCATCCCCTGCGCGGCCGTGAGGGCCCGAGCGTCTAGAACCTGAAACGCGCCAGGTGGGTGTCCGCACTGCGAGCCGTTAGCGTCCCCGTTCGGGCGGGGCTGGCACAGGCCACGCAGGTGTAGAACTCCCTAGGAAATGTTGTAGGTTCTAAAATCGTGGTACCCATCACGGACCGCACAAGAGATGCAAACTTTGATTTCATCTTTATCTCGCAGCTGGCGGAGCCGGCTTCCCAAATTCAACGGCTGAGGGCCTGGCTTAATTCCTCGGTCAACTCCGCCACCTTCTCCCGTATCTCGACCCGTTCCCCTTCTTGCTGCTTCTGTGCCCGGAACAGCTCGTCTGCCAAGTTAAGTGCCGCCAGAATGGCGATCCGGGTCACGTCGCCCTTCACATGTTGGGCGACCTCCCGCATCTTGCGGTCCACAAGGGCCGCCAGGTTCTGGAGGTACTCCGTATCTTCGCTTCCGCGGACGCTGTACACCCCACCAAAGATCTCAACCTCGATATTGGTTGGAGGCATGGCGTAGTCGTCCGCTCCAGTCTGCCACCCGGGCAGCAAGTTACGTCCTGCCAGGGGTTTGGCGAAGGCCACTATATACCACACTGCCAGGAGGTACAATCCGGCCCGTCTCCGGCAATGACTACCTACCCTCTTCTCCGGCGAATCCTCTTCCGCCTCGATCCCGAGGCCGGACACGCGGCGGGCATGGCCGCCCTGCGCGCCGCCCAGGCCCTGCCTCCGGTCCGCGGCGCCCTGGTCCGCCGCAACCTCGTGGACGACCCGCGCCTGCGCCAGACGCTCTTCGGCCGCCAGGTCCCGAACCCGGTGGGGCTCGCCGCCGGGCTCGACAAGGATGCGGTCGCCGTCCACGGCATGGCCGCCCTCGGCTTCGGCTTCCTGGAGGTCGGCACGGTCACGCCGCTGGCCCAGCCGGGCAATCCGCGCCCGCGGCTGTTCCGCTTCCCCGCGGCCGAGAGCCTCCAGAACGCCATGGGGTTCAACAACGGAGGGATGGACGCGATGCGCCGTCGGCTGGAAGCGGTCTATCCGCTGGAGGTCCCTCTCGGGATCAACATCGGCAAGAACAAGGCGACGACGCCCGACCGCGCCCTGGACGACTACGAGACCCTGATGCGCGGCCTCGCCCATCTCGGGGATTACCTGGTCGTGAACCTCTCTTCCCCGAACACGCTCGGTCTCCGAGACCTTCAGAATGAGCCGTTCGTGCGTGCCGTGCTCGGCCTCGCCAAGGAGATCACGACCAAGCCCGTGCTCGTGAAGATCGCTCCCGATTTGGCTCCAGAGACGGCGGCGGATCTCTCCGAAGTGGCCGTCGAGGCCGGAGCGGCGGGGATCATCGCAACTAACACGACGACCGAGTACGCCCTGCTGCCGGGGTGCAAGGACTTCGGGGGTCTTTCGGGGAAGGTGCTGAGGGAGAAGAGCTTCCGCGTCTTCGAGGCCGTGGCCCGCCGGCTCTTCGGACGAACCGTGCTGATCAGCGTCGGAGGGATCGACTCGGGGGCGGAGGCGTGGAGAAGGCTGCGGGCGGGTGCGTCGCTGGTGCAGGTGTATACGGCGCTGATCTATGAAGGACCGGGGTTGGTGCGGCGGATCAACCGGGAGTTGTTGGAGATCATGGAGCGGGAGGGATTCAAGGGGATCGGGGCGGTGGTGGGGTCGGGGCGGTAGAAATAACCCACGGCATGTACCCCCCCAATGTAGAGACGCCCCGTGGGGCGTCTCCTCCGGCCCGCGCGCAATGGTTCTGCCCTCGCTGAAAGGATGTCGCCCCTGAGGAGACGCCCCACGGGGCGTCTCTACATTGGGGGGGGAAAGAGGTGGGGCTTCAGGCCTGAATCAACCCCTCGAGCTGCCGCGTCAACCGCTCCACCCTGCCCCGAATCTCCTCACGCTCCCGGGCGGCAACCTCTTCGGTGCGGGCGAGCTTGAGCTCCAAGTCGGCGATCTGCTCGCGGAGGGCCTCGTTCTCTTCCCTCGCTGCCGCCACCTCCGAACCCTCTGCGGCTTCTAGGTTGGCGGGAATCGCCGCGGTGAGCTTCGTCTCCAGCTCGTCGACTCGCTCCTGCAGGCCCTGGTTCTCTTCCCTCAGCTCGCCGAGGCGCTCGGCCGCCTCACGGACCCGGGTCTCCAGCTCTTCCAGCCACTCCATGGACACTTACGTCATCCTTTCCAGCCGAAGCGCCGCTGCAACTCGGTGGCGAGGGCGAGCTGGCGCTCGTTGACCTCCTCCTGCGTGAGCGAGCGCTCGGGCGAGTTGTAGAGGAAGTGTATCGTCGTGTTCACCCCGCCCTCGGGCACGCCCTGCCCTAGATACCGAACGGTCATCTCCCAGGAGACCAGGTCCGGCGGGCGCAGCTCGGTGATAGTCCGGTCGATCTCGGCCCAGGGCGTGTCCCGAGAGTGTGTGAAGGTGAGATCGGCGTCGATGGCAGGGAAGCGCGAGGGGGCTTCGACCTGGAGGCTCACGTCTCCCCCTTCCAACCCGTCGAGGGCGATCTCGGCCACGTAGAGCGGATAGCCCTCTTCCTCTGCTACCCGTCCGAGATAGCCGATCCTCTGGCCGGAGCGGAGCAGCTCGGCGGCGCTCCCCTCCAGCAGACCAGGCAGGCTCGCCGGACGGAAGTCCAGACGCACGCCGACCGCGTCGGCCACGCTCTCCACCACTCCCTTGAGGTCGAAGAAGTCGAGCTCCATCTCCCGATGCCAGGGGCTTCCGACGTACCCGCCGCAGACCAGGCCGACGTGCTCGGGCTGGTCTGGGAAGTCGGGGTGGGCATAGAAGACCGTGGCAATCTCGAAGATCCGTACCGCCGGCAGGCCGCGGCGCTGGTTGAAGCGCGCCGTCTCCACCAGGTTCGGGATCAGCGAGCGACGCATGACGTTGTAGCGGTCCGAGAGCGGGTTGGCGACGCGCAACGGCTTCGCATCCGGCCGCAGGCTCGGGGAGGACCTGTCCATCTCCTCGCTCTGAAAGGCGAAGTGAACCGTCTCGGCATGACCGCAGGCCGCCGCGCGGTCGCGCACCTTCTCGCGCAGGATCTGGCGCGGCGTCTTCGGAGCGTCGGCTCCCGAGAGCGCCGGCAGGGCCGCGGGGATGTTGTCGAAGCCGAAATGCCGCAGCACCTCTTCGAACAGGTCTTGCTCGTAGACCGAGCCGTCCGGCCGCGGCTGGAAGTCGAACAGGCGCCAGGAGGGGACGGTGACGTCCCAGACTTGCCCGCCGTTCTTTATATTGAAACCGAGGCCTGCGAGCCAGCGGTGCGAGTCCTCTTTCGGGACGGAGGCGCCGGCAAAGGCGTCGAGCCTCTGGAGGTCGAGCCGGCCCCGGAGCACCGGGGGGAAGCTCTCCCTGCGGCGGTCGATGGCGCCGGCAAGGACCGTTCCACCCGCGATCTCGGCGATCAGGGCGGCGGCCCGGCTCGCCGCTTCCAGGCAGAGCTCGGGATCGGTGCCGCGCTCGAAGCGATGGCTGGCGTCGGTGTGCATGCCGAGCCCGCGCGCCGTCGCTCGCACGTGCTTGCGGTCGAAGTGGGCGGCCTCGATCAGGATGTTGGTCGTGAACTTCGTGACCTCGCTGTCCGCTCCGCCCATGACGCCGGCGAGCGCCACGGCACGCCTGGCATCGGCGATGACCATCATCTCGGGGGTGAGCTTGCGCTCGGCGTTGTCCAGGGTGACCAGGGTCTCCCCGGGCTTCGCCGGACGGACGACGATCCGGCTGCCCGCGAGCTTCGCCAGGTCGAAAGCGTGGAGCGGCTGGCCCATCTCCCAGAGGATGAAGTTGGTCACGTCCACCACGTTGTTGATGGGACGGAGGCCGATCGCCTCCAGACGCTCGCGGAGCCAGTCGGGGCTGGGGCCGATCTTGACGCCGCGGACCACCCGGGCGACGTAGCGCGGGCACCCGTCCCAATCCTCCACATCCACGGCGGCAGCATCCTCGACCCGCTCCGTGGCCTCCTGCGGCTGAGCCTCGGGCCGCTTCAGGGGCTGGCCGTAGATCACGGCCAGCTCGCGCGCGATGCCCAGGTGGTTCATGCAGTCCGGGCGGTTCGTGGTGACGTCGACGTCGAGAATCGTGTCGCCGCCCCGCTCCTCGAGCCCCTCGACCGCGAGGCCGACGGAGGTCAGACGCCGCTGGATCTCCTCGCTGTCCGAGGGCAGCTCCACGTATTCGGAAAGCCAGCTCTTCGAGAACAGCATCAGCCGCGCACCTGCCGCAGGAGACGCTCGTCGTTGTCGAACAGCGTCCGGATGTTCGGGATGTCGTAACGGTTCATGGCCACACGGTCGACTCCCATGCCGAAGGCGAAGCCGGAGTAGCGGTCCGGATCGATGCCGCAGTTGGCGAGCACGCGGGGATCGATCATGCCGCAGCCGAGGAGCTCCATCCAGCCGGTGCCCGAGCAGGTGGCGCACCCGGAGCCCTTGCAGAACTGGCAGGTGATGTCCACCTCGGCCGAGGGCTCGGTGAAGGGGAAAAAGCTCGGCCGCAGGCGGATCTCGACATCGGGCGCGAAGAGGCGCCGGAGGAACGCGAGGAGCGTCCCCTTGAGATGCCCGACGGTGATTCCCTCGGCGACCGCCAGGCACTCCACCTGGTGGAACATGGGCGAATGGCGGAGATCGTTGTCGTTGCGGAAGACGCGCCCCGGGCAGATCACGCGAATCGGCTTCGGCATGTCCTTGGCCCGCGCCAGCATCGTCCGGATCTGCGCCGGCGACGTGTGGGTGCGCAGGAGCAGGCCGTTCTCCAGGAAGAACGTGGCCTGCGTGTCGCGCGCGGGGTGGTCCTTCGGGAAGTTGAGCGCCTCGAAGTTATGGTAATCGTCCTCGGCCTCGGGCCCTTCGGCCACGCTGTAGCCGAGCTCGCTGAAGATCTGGATCATCTCGCGGATGACCTGGGAGACCGGATGGATGGTGCCGAGGGAGGGGCGGCGGCCGGGGAGGGTGACGTCCACGGCGGCGCTGCGGCGGACGGCCTCCTGCTCGCGGGCCGAGATCGCCTCGTCCATCTCGGCCAGGCGGCGCTCGACCTGCTCCTTGAGGCGGTTGACGCCTTCGCCATAGGCGCGGCGCTGCGCCGGCTCGACGGTCTTGATGCCGTCGAGCGCGGCGCGCACGATCCCTTGCTTGCGGCCGATCCAGCGGACGCGCAGGTCGTCCCACGCGGCGCGGTCGGAGACGCCGGCCGCCTCGCGCTCGAAGCGCTCGGTCAGCTCGTCGATCTGCGAGAGTCCAACCGTGGCGGCGGTGTCTTCGGCCATCAGGCCTCCGCGGGCGCGGGGGCCTTGGTACCACCGCCAGCCTGGCCGCCAGCCTGCTCCAGCGCCTTCTTCGCCATCTCGGCGATCGAGGCGAATCCCTGCTCGTCGCGGACGGCGATGTCGGCGAGGACCTTGCGGTCGAGGGTGGAGCCCGCGGCCTTGAGGCCGGCGATCAGGCGGCTGTAGTTGAGTCCGTGCAGCCGGGCGGCGGCGTTGATGCGGATGATCCACAGGCTGCGGATGTCGCGCTTCTTCTGCCGGCGGTCGCGGTAGGCATAGACGAGCGACTTGTCCACCGCCTGTTTGGCTATGCGGTGGTTCTTCGACTTCATGCCGAAGTAGCCGCTGGCTAGGCCAAGGATCTTCTTGCGGCGCTGGACGCGCTTGTTTCCACGCTTGACACGTGCCATTTCGAACCTCGTTTCAGCTCCGCCGTCCTTGACGGGGAGCGGTTAAGACCCGCGCGGCTCTCTCGAGCCGGGGGCCGCGATCTCCGGCGGACAGGTTCTCCCGCCGGCGATCGATTGGGTTGGGCTTCTGGAGAAGCCGGCTACTGCGGATTCAACATCGTCTTGAGAGTGCTGGCGAAGGCGGGCGAGACCTCGACGGCCTTGCGCAGATTGCGCTTCCGCTTCGTGGTCTTCTTGGTCAGGATGTGGCTGTGCATCGACTGATGCCGCATCACCTTGCCACCGCCCGTGACCTTGAACCTCTTCGCTGCACCCTTGTGCGTCTTCTGCTTAGGCAAGGGTGTTCTCCTCTATCCGTTGCTTCGTTGCGTCTCAGACCGCTTCCTGTTTTCCCGCCGGGGGCTCCGGAGGGGCGTCGGACGGGGTCTTTTCCTTCACTTCCTTTTCCTTCTTGACGATATGGCGCGACGGTCCGTAGATCACGTGCATCCGGTTGCCCGCCATTTCGGGCGACGATTCTAGCACTGCCGCCTCTCCCAGGTCAGCCGTCAACCGCCGGATCAGCTTGTGGCCGAGGTCCTGGCGCGCCATTTCGCGTCCCCGGAACTGGACGGTCGCCTTGACCTTGTCCCCTTCTTCCAGGAAACGAATGGCGTTCTTCAGCTTGAAGTCATAGTCATGGTCGTCGATGTTCGGCCGGAACTTGACCTCTTTGACATGGATGATCTTCTGCTTTTTCTTGGACTCATGCGACTTCTTCTTCTGCTGGTAGAGGAACTTGCCGAAGTCCATGATGCGGCAGACCGGCGGTTTGGCCGTCGGAGCGACCTCCACCAGGTCCAGCCCCAGCGTACGCGCGCGCTGCAGCGCCTCTTCGATGGGGACGATCCCTGCCTGGCCGCCGTCCTCGTCTACCAGGCGCACTTCGCGCACCCGGATCCGCTCGTTGACCCGCGTCGTCTTGTCGATACTCAGCTCACCCCCTGGGAGCGCCGAGCCTCAGCCCGGATGATTCGTTTCAAATCTCTCTTCCTCCTCTAAGTCTCAGTGCCTCGAAAGGCCGTCTTGGAGCCCGTTGAAGAAAACGTCGAGCGGGATTTTGATGATCTGGAGCGAGCGCCCCACCAGCCAGGGCGTCACGAGCGGAGGGATTGGTAGGCGCTAGCGGACTCGAACCGCTGACCTCTACCGTGTGAAGGTAGCGCTCTAACCAGCTGAGCTAAGCGCCTGAGCATCTAGTACCGATTGCTATCCATGGTAGGCCCAAGCGGACTCGAACCGCTGACCTCTACGATGTCAACGTAGCGCTCTAACCAGCTGAGCTATGGGCCTTTGTCAATTTTCCTCGCCCCTTGGGCAACAAACCGTCCAAACGGCTGTCGCCGAGGGAAGCGTAGGGTAGCAAACGCGAGATCGGGTGTCAATGCGAGGCGGGCGGCTACGCAAACGGGTTCTCAACCCGAACGCCCTCGTAAACCTGTCCCGAGTTCAAGTCCTCGGACCAGATCCGGAGGCAGCCGAGGCGGGCGGCACTCCGAACAATCATGGCATCCCAAAACGAAATCTGGTTCCGCTGCTGAATTTCGATGGCTGCCAGCAGGTCCGGCGGCTCCGGAGAGTGGACCTGCCATTGCGAAAGGTCGGCGATGATCCGTGAGGCGGTGGCCCCATCCAAGGGTTGTGGCACTTTGCGGGTCAGGTTGACATAGAGCTCTTGAAGCACCTGGATACTCACACACCCTGCCTCTTGCTGCCAGAGTTGGGCAACCAGTTCCCGTGCCTGCTCGCGCTTGATCCCTGCGGAGATATCGTTGGCGTAGATAAGGACGTTGGAATCGACGAACTGCCGTTCCAGGCTACCGCTCATGGAGCTCGTCCCGGGTCCAGGTCGCCCGGCCACCAGTCCCGAGATCGAGCCCTCGCTCGAGAAGGGCGAGTTGGCGATCGCGCGCTCGGGCGTACTCCTCTTCCGAGCGGACCAAGTCCTGGATCATCTCAGTCAGCAGGCCAGAAATCGATTTACGCCGGCTCACCGCGATGCCTTTCGCCTTCTGCAGCAGATCTTTGGGGATCGCCAGCGTGATGTTTTGCTTCTCTGCCAGTCCCATACCCATTCAGGAAGGATAACACGTGTTCACGTGTAAGCCTACCTTGCCGCCACTCCCCGCACATGGTTCGAGGCGCAACGGTAGCCGCCGTTCAGGATGACGCTGCGGACCAGGGGCGGAAAGAGGTCGAGCTGCGCTCCCGAGGCGGCGAAGGCCTCCCGGGCCATTCGGTCGCCCGCCGGAATCAGCGAGGCGAAGCCTTCGGCCCGGAGGCGGCCGGCGCGGGTCTCGGCCACGACGTTGTTCCAGGTGATCAGGAACTCATCGTGGCTCAGCCCCTCATGGTTGCGCAGCAGGGCCACCGGCACGGCGAGCAGCGGCAGCCGGCGTACCTCCATCCCCTCCTTCCGGAGGTGGTCCGCCACGAGGTCGAGGAAGATATCGAGGTCGGCGGATGGCGCAAGGGCTTCGCCCTTGGGCAGCAAGCCATAGCCATTCCGCAGGGATTTCCAGTCCTCTGCCTTCATCTTCGACAGCAGCTCGCGGCCGGCGTCCGCGTCCGCGACCAGGGCCTTCCTGCCCGGGAGCAGGGTCACGATCGAGTCGAGGTCGTAGCCGGCGCCTCCGCCGAGCCGGCGCATCAGAGTCGGGCTGGCTTCGGAGCGCAGCGGGTGGACGAAGCGCACCGGGCGCCCATATAGGGTCTCCAGCTCCTTGGCTGCCTTCTCGGCGGCGGTCGCATAGCGGTCGATCTCCTTGGCATCCGAGAAGATCCCGACCGGCACGCGGTCGAGCTTCAGACAAGAGAGGATGTGCGGCTCCAGGGTATGGAGGGTGATCCAGGCGGCGTCGCGGGTCAGCAGAACCTGGCCGTTGTGGAAGGGGACCGGCGCTTCCGCCCAGGCGGCTCCTCCCCAGGCGCGGTCGAGGTCTTCAGGCAGGTTCTGGATGAGCTCGGGGCCGAGGCTCGCATCCTCCTCCCTGTCGGGCTGGAGGTTTGGACGGACCAGGACCCGCACCGCGCCCGACGGCGAGCGCACCAGGCTGAACGGATCGCGCGGCCAGGGCGAGTACGGCCGGCCATAGGTCTCCAGGAGCCGCAGCTTGAGGCCGCTCCCTTCCAGCCGGCGGCGCAGCGGCACGTCGGTGAGCACGATCAGGGTGCGGTCGGGTGCGGCCCGCCGGACCCCGGCGAGGAAGGATTCCGCGGCCTCGGGGCTGAAGAAGAAGGAGGGCAGCGAGTAGACCGACGCGGCGAGCGGGTCCTCGGCCTCATCGAAGAAGCGGAGGCGGTCCGCCTCTGCCACTGGGAAGGGGACCTTTCTCTCCAGAGCGCGCCGAGGCGCCGCCCCCCAGCCTGTCTCGATCGCCTCGGACGCGGCGAAGTCGATCCCCCGGACCTGGTTCAGCTCGAGGAGCAGATCGTCCCGGAGCCGGGGCGGGGCCGAGGGATCGAGGCTGCGCGGCAGCGCCTCCAGCACCCGGGCGCGGAAGGCTTCATCCGTCACGAAGCGCTCGGGGTCGACGAGCTGCTTCGTCACGAGCGCCTGGACATCGGCGAGGGTCCATGTCCCCTGGCGAGCGAGCTGGCGGGAGCTCTCCCGGGACCGGGCCGCGAGGTCGTCCGGCGAGGGCAACGCGAGAAGCGTGGCGATCAGGAGTGCGATGAAGGGCATCAGCTTGCTAGAGGCTACCCCTTCCCCTTCGCACTCGCCATCTTCTTCAGGTTCTCCAGGCTGGCCTTCGCGTTCTGGTCGTTGGGGTTGATCGCGAGCACCTGCTCCAGGAGCCTCCGCGCCTCGTCCGGCTTGTTCTGGAGCATCTTGACCACGGCGAGGTCGTTCATCGCCGGCGTGTGGCGGGGCACCATCTCCAGTGTCTTGCGGAGATCCTTCTCCGCCTCGCTGAACTTGCGCAGGGCGATCTGCACGGCGCCTCGCTGATAGATGTAGTCCGGGTTCTTCGGGTCGGACTGCACTGCCGCCTCCGCTGCCTTGAGCGCCTCGGGGAAACGCTTGAGCCGGAGCAGGATCTGCACTTCCATCGCCCGTCCGCCGACGCTCGAGGGGTTGGCCGCAATCTCCCGCCGCACCGCGGCCAGGGCCTTCTCGCTATCCCCTGCGGCCATCAGGCGCTCGGCCTCGGCCAGGTTCGGAGAGAGCGCCTCGGCCTGCTGGGCCGGGCGCGCGGGAGCCGGCGCCGGAGCCGCGGCAGCCGCCACAATTTCATTGGCCTTCTGCTTCGCCTGCGCTGCGTCCTGCGCGCGTCCCGCCGCGGTCAGGGCCTCGGCGTAGACTTCCCAGGCGTCCCGGCTCCCGGGGTACAGCCGCGTGGCCTTCTCCAGCAGGGGCAGCGCTCCCGCGATTTTGGAGGCATCGCCCGAGCCGAGGAGCAGCCGGCCGTACTCGACCGCCACGCCCGCGGCCGGACGGGGATCGCCCACAGCCTTCGCGTCCGCCGGCAGCTGATCGACGAGCGGCTTCAGGGTGGCCATGGCCGCCTGGGCGTTGCCCGACTGCCGCTGCGCCTTCGCGACCAGCAGGATCAGGCCAGCATGGTTCCCGGTATGCCCCTGCAGAACCTGGAGCGCCGCGGCCGGATTGCCCGCCACGAGATGTGCCTCGGCAAGGCTGCGGCGCACCTCCAGGTCGAAGCTCGCGGGATGGTTTTTCTCCAGGGGCTGGAGCAGGGCGAGAGCCGCCTTGCCATCCCCGCGCTGGATGCGCGCCTGGGCGCGCAGGAGCTGGATGGCCGGCTCCTTCTCCGACAGGCCGGAGAGGATCTCTTCGGCCTCGACCGGACGCTCCAGCTGCAGCGCCAGGTTGGCGCCGATGATCTTCGTCTCCAGGTCGTTGTCGCGCAGCGCCCAGGGACGGAGCAGCCGGTAGGCCTCGATGATCCGGCCCTGGCGGCTCAGCAGCAGGCCCAGCTCCCGGCCCGCCGGAGAGAGGGGCATCTTCGCCACCGAACGCTCGAGGTAGCGCTGTCCCACGTCGGCCTGCCCGAGGGCGAGCGCGGCGCGGCCGGCGTTGTAGAGCACCGCGGGATCGGTCTCCTCGGAATCGGCCAGCGGGCGGAGCACGTCCAGGGCATCCTTGGCGCGCTTCTCCTGCAGGTAGACCGCGCCGAGCAGCGAGAGCATCGGCGGGGTCGCCTGCTTCTCCTGACGCAGGGCCTCCAGGATCCGGATCGTGCCGGCCGCGTCCCCCTTCCCGATCAAGGCGAGGGCCTCCTGGAAGCGGGTTTCGGCGGGGGTCAGCGGCCTCTTTGGGGCCTCTGTTCCGGCCGGCGCTCCAGCCGGCGCGGGTTCCTGAGCCTGACCCTGGCCCTTGGTCATGTCCAGGGTCGGACCCTGAACGGGAGCCTGGGCAGTCGGCTGCGCCGGGTCTGCCGGGGTGGCTGGCTGCTGCTCCGCGTCGGCCGGGGAGTCCCCGGGCGAGCAGGCGGACAGGAAGGCGAGGAGAAGCGCGATCTTGTGGATCTTCATCTTTGACTCCTGAGTTTGGACGGAGCGGCGTCAGCCGGCCAGCGCCCGCAGCTCCTTGCTGTCGGGATGCATGGCCATGCCGTGCCGCAGCAGGGCGGCCGCGCCTTGCGGGTCGCCCAGGATGCGGAGCGTCTTGATGGCCGCCACGTAGGCGGCCGGCGATCTCTGGCTCTCGACCATGGCGCGGATTACGGCGATCGCACTCTGGGGCTGGCCGGCCGAGGTGTAGAGGACGGCGAGGCGGGTGTAGCCCGCGGTGTCGCCGGGGAAGTCGCGGATCTCGCGCAGGAAGGCCTCCTCGGCCTCCCCGGCGCGGCCCAGGCGGGCGAGAAGGTCTCCCCGCACCAGGAACAGCCCGGGGAACTTCTGCCCCGCGCCCATCTCGCCGATGGCCTGGTCGGTGAGCCGGAGCCCCTCTTCCAGCTTGCCCTGGACCTGGAGGATGCTGGCCAGTGTCACCACGGGGCCGAGCCGCGAGCCGCGGGCCTCCAGCGCCGCCCGTGCCTCTTTCTCGGCCCTGGGCAGGTCTTTCTCCTGAAGGGCGATCTGGGCGAGCAGGTTGTGCGCCACGGCCGGGCTCGTAGGCAGGCCGATCTCGGCGTGCTTCCGCGCGTCGTCGAACCGCTCCATGTCGAAGAGCGCCGAGGCCATGGCGAGCGCCACGTGGCCCGCTCCGCCCGAAACCTTCATCGCCTGGTCGAACGCGGCGAGCGCCTCGTCGTAACGGCCGAGCTTCTGCAGCGACTGGCCGAGGTTCTCCCAGGCGTCGAGCATGAGCGGGTTGGCCTCGACCAGCCCCTGGAAGAGCGGCACGGCGTCGGCGTAACGCTGCTGAGAGAAGAGGTTGAGCGCCTGGCCCAGGTCGTCAAGCGTGTGGATCTTCCCCTTGGGATCGGCCAGGGGTCCGTCACCGGCATTCACGGACGAGCCGATGTAGCCGAGCGAGGCGAGCTTGCTCGCGGTCTCCTCGTCCACGGCGGACGGCGCGGCCAGAGATACCTTGTTCCCCTCGATCGCCTTGCGCAGCTCCACGTAGGTCCGCCGCTCCCGGGTGAGCACGTTCGTCTTCTCCGCCGGATCGGACGCCAGGTCGTAGAGCTCGGGCTCGGGCGCCTCGATGTAGTGCGAGCCGCCGCGGACCGCGGAGAAGAGCTCGCTCCAGCCGAGGTGGAGCCGCGGGTAGAAAGTCTCGGCAAACAGGGTGCGCTCCGGCGCGTCCGCACCGTCCAGGCTGAGGAGCGAGGCGCCCGGGGTGCCCTCGGGGACGGGGAGCCCCGCGAGCTTCAGGAGCGTGGGAAAGACGTCGAGGAGCTGCGCCGGGGACTTGATCGTGGCTCCGCCCCGCTCGCCCTCGGGGAGCTTGAGCATCATCGGCACCTGGAGCGCCTCGCGGTAGAGGAAGATGCCGTGCTCCTGCTCGCCGTGGTCCCGCAGCCCCTCGCCGTGATCGGAGAGGAGAAGGATGATCGAGTTGTCATACACGCCCTGCGCCTTCAGCCCGTCCAGCAGCTCGCCGACGATGGCATCCGCGGTCGCCACCTCGCCGTCGTAGGGGTCCGGATAGCTCGCGAAAGCCGGCTCAGGCGCGTACGGCGTGTGCGGCTCGTAGATGTGGACGAACAGGAAGAACGGCTCCGAGGAGACCGTCTTCACCCAATTCAGCGCGGCGCGGGAGGTCTCGCGGCCCGAGCGCTGGCTGTTGCCGAGCGACTCGGTGGCGCGTACATCGATATCGGCCTCGTAGAAGTCGAACCCTTGTGCGAGGCCGGTCTCGGCCCGCAGCACGAAGGTCGAGACGGCGGCGCCCGTCTTGTAGCCGGCCTCCTTGAGGATCTTCGGCAGGTAGGGGGTGCGCTTCGCGTCGAAGAGATAGCCGCTGTTGTCGCGCACACCATGCTCCCCCGGCAGCCGTCCCGAGAGGATCGTGGAGTGGGAGGGGAGCGTCAGCGGCACGTGGCTGTAGGCGCGCTCGAAGAGGACCGAGTCCTGGCGGAAGGCGTCGAACGCCGGCGTCTTGACCTTGCCGTAGCCGTAGGCAGGCAGCCGGTCGGAGCGCAGCGTATCCACCGAGATCAGGATGATCGGAGCTTTCTTGTAGGGGCCAGGCTCGGAGCTGCCGCCCCCGCCACCACAGCCGGAAAGGACAGCAAGGACAGCAAGGACAGCAAGGACCCTCCTCATCCGCCGATCTCCCGCAAAATCCCCTGCGCCTTGCGGATGTCCACGGCGAAACGCTGTGGC
Organism: Acidobacteriota bacterium; assembly: GCA_034667225.1. Lineage (GTDB taxonomy): Bacteria > Acidobacteriota > Thermoanaerobaculia > Multivoradales > UBA5704 > DATMER01. Next base: position 15,102 of record JAXDKG010000035.1, on the reverse strand, counting down.
GGTGCGGTGTCGACGAACTGGCGCAGGGCTTTGCGCGCTTCGGCGCGCTGCCCTACCTGCGCCGCGACCAGCCCCAGGTTGAAGAGGGCGTCGTACTGCTTCGGATCGAGCTCCACGGAACGCTTCCAGGCATCCACCGCCGCGGCAGGGCCTTCGGTCTGGTAAAGGGCCACGCCCAGGGTGTTCCAGGCGATCGGCAGCTTGTCGTTGAGCTCGAGCGCGCGCCGCAGGTGAGTACGCGCCTCCTGCGGGTTGCGCAGGCGCAGCGCGACCATGCCGAGCGTCTCGTGGACGTGGGCATTCTTGGGGTCCTTCTGCAGCGCCTGCTGCAATATGGCGTTCGCCTCGGCGTGGCGTCCGGCGTCAGACAGGGCGATCGCCAGCGCGTTGAGCGTCGGCGGCTCGGCGGTCTTCACCAGCGGCTGGAGGAGCGCGATGGCCTCGCCCGGCTGGCCGCGGCCCGACAGGCTGAGAGCCAGCTGGCGCCGCAGGGCCTCGCTGGCATGCCCCTCCGCGATCGCCTTGCGCATGACCGCTACCGCCTCGTCCTCCTTGCCTTCCTGGAGCGCGATCTGGGTGAGCAGGTCGTAGGAGCGCTCCGGGAGCTGCTTCAGGGCCAGCTCGGCGTGCGACCGGGCATCGTCGAAGTGGCGGAGCTCCAACATCTTCGCGCCCGTGGCCAGGGCGAGCTGCGGCGAGCCGCCCGAGAGCTTGAGCGCCTTCTCATAGGCCACGGCCGATTCCTCGTCCCGCCCCAGCTTATGGAGGGCATTGGCATAGAACGCCCACACGTCCTGCATGTTCGGGTTCGCGGCCAGGAGGCGCTCGAACAGCGCTGCCGCATCGCCCCAGCGGCCATCCTGATTGGCCCCGAGCCCTTCCTCCAGGTCGGAGAGGATGTGGCGCTGGGTCTTCGGGTCCGGCAACGGTCCCTCGTGCTCGGCCATGGAGCTGCCGATGTAGCCCAGCGCAGCCAGCTTTGCCGCGGTCTCCTCGTCGGCCTCGGCGGGAGCGACGAGCCGGCGGTCGTACGCCTTCATCGCCTGCCGCAGCGAGCCGTAGGTCCGGCGCTCGGCGGCGAGCACGTTGTGCCTTTCGCCCGGATCGGCTGCGAGGTCGTAGAGCTCCGACTCGGGCGCCTCGATGTAGTGATGGCGGTCCGTGATGAGCGAGGCGAGATCGCTCCAGCCGTAGTGGATGCGCGCGTAGAAGGTCTCCGAATAGACCTGCCGCGGCTTCTCCGGGAGATCCAGGAGAGACGAGCCGGTGAGCTCCTTCGGAACCTTCACCCCCGCCAGCGAGAGCAGCGTCGGCGTCACGTCCACGAGCTGGGCCGGGGTCGAGACCCGCTCGCCACCCCGCTCCGCGCCGGGCAGCTTGATCATCAGCGGGACCTGCAGCGTCTCGCGGTAGAGGAAGATCCCGTGCTGCTTCTCCCCATGGTCGCCGAGCCCTTCGCCATGGTCCGCGAGCAGGACGATCGTGGCGCGGTCGTAGATCCCCAGGCGCTTCAGCTCGGCGAAGAGATCCCCGATCACCTTGTCGGCGGTGACGATGTCCGCGTCGTACGTCGGCTCGTAGGGCGCGTGCGGCTCGTAGATGTGGAAGAAGAAGAAGAACGGCTTCGCCGCGCGCTCCCGGATCCAGGGCAGGGCCAGCTTCAGGGTCTCGGCCCCGGGGCGGATCACGCTGTCGAGGCTCTGCCCCAGCTCCGCGTGGAGGTCGCCCTCGTAGGTATCGAAGCCCTCGGCCAGCCCGGTCTCGGGACGCAGCACGAAAGCCGACACGGCGGCGCCGGTCTCATAGCCGGCCTGCTTGAGCAGCCGCGGCAGGTAGGGGTGCTTCGTGCTCTCGAACAGATAGCCGACGTTGTCCCGGATCTTGTGCACCGGCGGCAGCTCGCCCGTGAGGATCGAGACATGGGACGGCAGGGTCAGCGGATAGTGGCTGTAGGCCCGCTCGAAGAGGATCGCGTCCTTGGCGAAGGCGTCGAACGCCGGGGTCTCGATCTTGTCGTAGCCGTAGGCGGGCAGGTGGTCGGAGCGCAGGGTGTCGATCGTGATGAGGAAAATCGGGCCTTTTTCGGCCTCTTTACCGCAGCCGGAGAGGATGGCAAGAACAGCAAGGACGGCGGCGGAGCGCTTCATCCTCCGATCTCCTGAAGAATCGCCTGCGCCTTGCGGATGTCCGCCTCGAAGCGCTGCGGCGGCGCGGTACGGGCGAACTGGGCAAGGGCGGCGCGCGCCTCGTCCCGCCGGCCCAGGCTCGCTGCGACCAGCCCGGTGTTGTAGAGGGCGTCGTACTGTTTCGGATCGAGCTCGTAGGCCTTGCGCCAGGCGCCGAGCGCCGCTTCCGGACCCTCGAGCTGGAAGAGCGCCACGCCGAGGGTGTTCCAGGCGATCGGCAGCCGGTCGTTGAGCGCGATCGCCCTCTTCAGCTGGTCGCGGGCCTCGGCCGTGCGGGTCATGCGGAGCAGCACGATGCCCAGGTTCTCGTGCGCCTTGGGATCGGAGTCGTCCTGCGCCAGGAGCTTGCGCAGCACCTGCTCGCCCTCGGCATGGCGGCCGGCGTCGGAGAGCGCGATCCCCAGAGCGGCGAGGGTGGCGGAATCGCCGGTCTCGGCGAAGGGCTGCAGGATCTCGACCGCCTCCGCCCCCCGGCCGGTCTCCGCGAGAGCCATACCCAGGTGGCGGCGCAGCAGCTCGCCGTCCACCGCCTGGCCCAGCCCGCTGCGGAGCACCTCGATCGCCTCGGCGTGGCGCTCGAGCTGGCGCAGCGCAAGGGCGGCATGCTCGTAGGCCTCGGCGAGCTCCGGCCGCTCGGCGATGACCTCCCGCGCCAGGCGCACGGCCCCTTCATAATTGCCGCGGGAGTAGAAGTCGACCACCTGGTGGAGCTTGCGGTCGACCCCGATCAGGTTCTTGGGATCGTCGTCCGCCGTATAGACGGCCTTGGAGGACCCGCTGCCCACGGAGTAGCCGAGGCTGCGCAGACGGCGCTCCTCCTCGGGCGAGACGTTCCCCTTGCGCGGCGGCCAAATTGCCTCCTCGGGGAGGGCGCCGCGGAGAGCGGCCACGGTCCGGCGCTCCTGGTCCGCGAGGTTTTTCTGCTCGCCGGGATCCTTCGGCAAGTCGTAGAGCTCGGGCACGGGCAGCTCGATCCACTTGCTGCCGGCGCGGATCACGCCGCGCAGGGGCGCCCAGCCGCGGTTCAGGTTGGTCGAAAGCGCCTCGAAATAGGAGTCTCCGTCGGCGGGGGCTTCCAGGAGCGAGCGGCCGGGGAGCCCGTCCGGAAGATCCATCCCGAGCCGCCCGAGCACGGTGGGGACGATGTCGACATGCCGCGCCCAGCGGTCGTCCCGGCCCGGGCTCACCCCGGCTCCCCAGACCACCAGGGGCACGTGAAGCGTGGCCTCGTAGGCGAACAGGCCGTGGGTCAGCTCGCCATGATCCCCCAGCCCCTCGCCATGATCGGCCGTGACCACCACCAGGGCCGGCGTCTCCTTCCCCTCGAGCACCGGCTCCAGCAGGGGGGCCAGGAACGAGTCCGAGGCCGCGATCTCGCCCAGGTAGGGCTTGGCCGCGTACCTGGACTTGAACGGCTCCGGCGGATCGTAGGAGGCGTGCGGATCGTAGAGATGGACCCAGAGGAAGCGGGGTTTTTTGGGTTCGGAGCCTTTCTGGGACTGCCACCAAGCCAGGGCCGGCGCGATCACCTGGTCGCCGCGGCGCTCGGCCATGGCGAACTCCGAGGGGTTCGAACCGCGGGGATAGTCGTCGTCATAGACGTCGAACCCGCGGCCGAGCCCGTAGCGGGAGTCCAGGGGATAGGCGCCGACGAAGGCCGCCGTGGCATAGCCGGCCTGCTTGAGCAGCCCGGCCAGGGTCGGCACCGTCTCCGGCAGGGTGAAGCCGCTGTTGTCGCGCACCCCGTGCTGGAACGGGTAGCGGCCGGTCAGGATGTTGGTGTGCGAAGGGAGCGTGACCACATTATGGGCGTGGGCGTTCGTGTAAACCCGCCCCGCGGCCGCCAACTGGTCTAAGACCGGGGTGGAGACGTCCCGGTTGCCCATGAAGCCGACCGAGTCGGCCCGCAGCGTGTCGATGGTGATCAGGATGACATCGACAGCTTCACCGGGCCGACTCGAAATGCCGACGCCGTCTCCTGCACTCCCTCCTTCTCCTCGACATCCGAGGACGGTCAGAAGGACGAGGAGCGCGAGGGAGACGGCGAGCGGTCGGCGCATGCCGGGGGCTTACAGCGACTTCAGGAACTCCCGGGCCTCGTCCGCGTTTGCGTGCTTCGGATCGAGCTCCAGGAGCTTCTGGAAGTCGGCTTTGGCCTCGGCCGACTTGCCCGAGGCGAGGAAGGCGAGACCGCGGTAATAGTAGGCATCCGGCAGGTTCGGGTTCTCGCCCACGACCTTGTTGAACTCGGTCAGGGCCTCGGCCATCTTGCCTTCGTTGTAGAACTTGATGCCGATGTTGAGCAGCGTGGCCGGGTCCACCGTCTCGCCCTGGGGGAGCTTGGCCATGTACTCGGCGGCCTCCTTCTCCTTGCCCTGGGCCACGAGGAGATTGATGATCAGCCGCAGGCTCTCGGCGTCGTCGGGCTTGATCTGAAGGGCCTGCTTCAGGACCTCGACGGCCTTGTCCGGCTGCTTCTCCTGGAACCAGGTGCGGGCGATGCCGCGCATGATGGCCGGATGGTTCTCCGGCTCGAGCTGGACCAGGGCCTTCTCATAGGCGGCGCGGGCGTCGGCGTACTTCTCCTGCGTCAGGAGCTGGTTGCCCTCCTCGATCACGTCGAGGACGCTGGGCCCCTGCTGCGCCGCGACGGCCTGCGCCTGAGCGGCCGACATGGACTTCAGGCTGATGATGATGGCCTGCGGCGGCGGGCCGGACTCGTTGACCTTGACGTTGCCCTCGGAGGGCAGGAAGCCTTCCTTGACGATGAGGACCCGCCAGCCACCCCCCGCGAGACCCAGGACCGACCACTTGCCGTTCTTGTTCGTGGTGATGGCCTTCGGGCCGTCGCCCGGGTTGTTCGGGTCGATAGCCGCGTCGCCCAGGCGCAGCCAGACCGTGGCGCCCTCGACGGGCTTGCCCTGCTCGTCCTTGATCTCTCCGTGCAGGCGGCCCTTGCCGGCCCAGCGCTGGGCGGAGGCGGGCAGGCCCGCGAAAAGCAAAAGCAGCAACAGCGAAAAAACCAGATTCTTATGGCGCATTTTGATCTTCTCCTTGGGTGCTCTGGTTCATGTCCCTAAACAGGGGCACACCCCGGTTTATTGCGCCCACGATGCGCGCGAACGCCCGCGGAATATACCATCCACGCCCCAAAACAAAAGCGCCGGGGGTTTGACCCCCCGGCGCTCCATCAAACGATAGGAACCAAGGCTTACCGGAAGCTCAGGCGCGCGCCGACACGGAAGATGCGCGGGCTGAGAACCTCGGTGACGTTGTTCGTGGCGCCGATGCCGACCTGGTGCCGCCGCTGCAGCACGAAGTTCTCATTCAGCACGTTGAACACGTCCACGCCCAGGGTGAGCCCGAAGTCGGAGAAGGTGAACTCCTTCTCGACGCGAGCGTCGAACACGTTGATGTCATCGGTCCGGAACTCGTCCGGATCCTCGGTGACCTGAACGTTGGCCGCCGTCGGAATGCCGGTCCGGTTGAGGCGCCGGAAGTAGGGGACAGGATAGCCCTCACGACCGGTCAGGTTACCCGCGAGGTTGAAGCCCCACGGGCGGTCCGGAGCGATCTGGTAGAGACCGTTCACGCTGTAGGACCAGTTGGAGTTGATGTAGACGCCGCCCTTGGAGCCCGAGCCGGTGCCCGAACCCTGAAGAACGGGGTCGCCGTCCTGACCACCGCCGAGAAGCGGGGTGGGATCCTCGAGCTCGCTGTCGGGAACGTTCCAGCTCCAGTCCTGCCAGGAAACGTTGCCGCGCAGCATCCAGCGGTTCGCGAGACGCTTGTTGAAGGTCAGCGAAGCGCCCAGGAACTCCTGCTCGCGGTCGCCGTTCTCGTAGAAAACGCCGCCGCGGGAGGTGATGCCCGGCTTCAGATCGTAGACGGTGACGTTGCGCACGTCGCCGTTGGGCAGCGTGACGGTGATGTTGCGGGGCTGATAGTCGCTCCGCCTGTGCTTGCGGCCGATGCTGCTCAGGTTGGCCTCGGAACCAGCGTTGCCTTCGAACACCAGGCGCTCGAGGTCGACGAGGTCGGTGAGCTGACGGTAGGTGAAGTTCAGGCCGACCACGAACTCCGGACGGAGGGCGTGCTCGACGCCGAGCAGAAGCTCGTCGGTGATCGGCGCGTCAAGGTCCGAAGACACGCCGTTGGAGACCAGCAGACCGCCATTGCGCGGGTCGTAGTTGCCGCTGGCCTTGAACGGAACGCCGCCGTTGGTGAGGACTTCGCCCGCATCGGCAGTGCCGTTGTGGTTCACGTCGTTGTAGTAGAAGTAGGCGTAGGTGGCGCCGTACAGCGGGTTGATGGCAACGCCGTTGGCGGTGCCGAGCTGATCGGCGAACTGGGAGTAGCTGGCGCGCAGCAGGGTCTGACGGCTCTCGCCGACGGCGTAGGTCAGGCCGAGGCGGGGGGTCAGCGACTTCCACTCGAACCCGATGTCACCGCCGGCGAAGCTGACGGCAGGCAGGATCGAGGGGTAGGCGGGGTTGGCCAGCACCGTCTTGGGGAGGTTCTCGCCGCCCTGGATGTCGTACCGGAGGCCGACGTTGGCGGTGAGGTTGCCGAACGTCATCGTGTCCTGCAGGTACGCGCTGGTGTACTCCTGCTTGATGGCAGGGAACGCGTCGCGGGTCAGCTCGATGGCGTTGTAGGTGTAGCCGTAGGACTGGTAGAAGTTGAACTCGACACCGAAACCGGGCCAACGCGTGAGGGAGGTGACCTCCGCCTCGCGATAGCCGGCGCCGAACTTGAGCTCGTGGCTCAGGGTGCCGGTGTTGAAGAAGGACGAAGCGTCAGCCTTGATCTGCTCCTGCGGACGCTCGGTCTGGTAGAGGAGGAAGTTCTGCTGCCAGATGAAGTTCTCGTCCCACTGCGTGTTCGGATCGGTCCGGCCGGGGCCGCCCTGCGGCACGAGCTGGAAGCCGCCGTTCACCACCGAATACATACCGGTGAGGTAGAACGCCGAGCTGAAGATGTGGGTGTCCTCGACCTTCCACGCGGTCGGGTCGGGGCCGAACTTCGACTGGTTGTAGGTGGTCTTCTGCGGACGGGTGGGACCGGCGTTGCGGCCGAGCTTCACCTTGTCGCTGTTCAGCGCGAAGGCCGTCGCCGAGTTGCTCGGGGCGAGCTGCGCGTTGAGCTTGACGTTCATCGTCTCGAGCTCGGTGAAGTCCGAGACGTCGGCGATGGTCAGCAGGTCGATTTCCTGCAGGCCGTAGGCGCCCCAGATCCACAGGCGGTCCTTGACGATCGGGCCGCCGATCTCACCGCCGCGGTCCTCGACGGACACGATGCGGTTGCCCTGCTTGAACGTGGTCTGGTTGGGGCCGAGCTCGACGCCCGAGGTGCTGAAGTCGGACTGCCAATCCTGGTCGGCCAGGAAATAGCGGGCCGAGCCACGCCACTCGTTGGTGCCCCGCTTCGTCACGATGTTGAGCGTGACGCCCGGGGTGGCGAGGGTCGTGTCCGAGCCACCGGTCGTGACCTGCATCTCTTCGAACGAGTCGAAGTCGAAGTAGGCCGGGCTGGAACCCAAGGCCGCCATGTCGGTGATCACCACGCCGTCCACCGCCCACACCGACTGGTCGCCGCCCGAACCGGGGCCGACATAAGCCGACTGCTGGCCGCTCTCGTTGCCGCCCACGTTGACGCGGTCGGTGAGAACGCCAGGGGTCGTCTGCAGAATGGCCCAGGGGTCACGGGCCGTCGGGATCTTCTCCAACTCCGTCTGGCTGACGGTCGAGCCGGTCGAAATCCGGCGCTCGTCGAGCAGCGGCGACTCGGCCGTGACCGTGATCACGTCCTCGACAGCCGCGTTCATCGTCACCTCGATCTCCGTGTTACGTGCCACGTTGACCGTGATGTTCGGGTACTCGACGCTGGAGAACCCTTCCAGCTGCGCATCCAGCCTGTAGGAGCCGGGGCCGAGGTTCAGGAAACGGAACCGTCCCTGAGCGTCGGTCACCTGCACCATCGGAGCACCGTTGCCCGAAAGAGTCACGGTGACGCCGGGCAGCGATGCGCCCTGGTCGTCGGTGATGGTGCCGTACAGGTTGCCGGACTGCGCCTGGCCGAAGCTTGGGACCACGGCCATCAGCAGCATCGCGGCGACGGCAACCACCCGTCCCCAAAGATTGATGCTCTTCATATTAGTTGAACCTCCCATGTGTGTTTGTAGGGCTCTGCGCCTCACGCGCCAGGCCCCGAACGAACGAACTGAGCAAACGTTGCTTTGCGCTTTCTCCAGGCAACACCTCCTTCACGTACCCTGCGAGGGTGTTTGAAATTACTGCTGAGTGCGGAACTCTAGTAAACATGTCAAGGCCGGGTCAAGCAAGCGGGGTGCCACGGAGGACCGGCCCTGGGACAGCGAAATAAGCTCAATGACGGGAGTACCTTACACCATCCGGGCCTACCTTGGGAAGAGGCCCGGGAGGCCTCCGAATCCAGCGGCTTGAACGGGTCTGATCCAAAAGATTGGAGAGAGCCGCGGCAGCCCTCACGGCAGGCTCCCTGGCTTGCGTTCCCTGTTATATTGAATGTCCCATGAGTACCCCTATCCTCCGCCGCCCCCTGCTCTTTGCCGCACTGCTCGCCGTGGGCTGTGTATCCGCCTGTGTGCAGTACCAGGACTTCGATTCCGCCGGCCACCTGCGCCAGCAGTTCTCCGAACGCGTCGGCCCCGAACGCTCGGCCGGCATCGAGGTCCCCTACGAGATCACCCCCGAGCTGCGCTCGGCGCTCGAGCAGCGCCTGCGCCAGGCCCCGTCCGAGCGCAGCAAGATCAACGAGGTCTTGCGCTTCATCTTCGAGGACCTCGACCTCGGCTATTCCCTGACCCCGACCCGCAACGCGGTCCAGACCTACGAGACCCAGAAGGGCAACTGCCTCTCGTTCGTGAACCTCTTCGTCGGCGTGGCCCGCGAGCTGGGGCTCAACCCCTTCTACGTCGAGGTCACCGACTACCAGAAGTGGAACCACCGCGAGGGCATGGTGGTCAGCCAGGGGCACATCGTCGCCGGCATGTACCTCGAAGGGGAGCTCAAGACCTACGACTTCCTCCCCTACCGCCCCAAGGCCTACCGCTCGTTCAACCCGATCGACGACCTCACCGCCGCCGCCCACTTCTACAACAACCTCGGCGCCGAGGCGCTGATGGCGGGCGACCTGCCGGCCGCGCTCAAGCATCTGGAGATCGCCACCGGCATCGCGCCGAAGTTCGAGAAGGGGCTCAACAACATGGGCGTCGCCCTGGCGCGCAGCGGCCAGCCCGACAAGGCCCTGGAGTGGTACCAGAAGGGGCTGGCGATCGACCCCGAGAACCCCATGATCCTGACCAACCTGACGCGGCTCTACCAGCAGACGGGCCGCGCCAAGGAAGCCGACGAGCTGCTCGCCCGCCTGGAGGCGAGCAACGAGTCCAATCCGTTCTTCTTCGTCTACCAGGGGGAGATGGCTCTCAGCCGCGGGGAGCACGAGAAGGCGATTGCCTACATGGCGCGCGCCCTGCGCCAGGACAGCGAGCTCCCCGAGGTGCACATCGGCCTCGTCAAGGTCTACGTCGCCCTGGGCGACCTGGAAAAGGCGAAGCATCACCTGGAGCGCGCGCTCAAGCTGGACGCGACCAACCAGGACGCGCTGGCTTACGCCAAGCTGATCGGACAATGATGAGCGGAGAGAACCTTCTGCTGGCGGCAGGGGACTCACGGAGTTGCCCTCGGTTCGTATAAGGAGGCTGCGATGACCCCGGTCCGACGTATCCCGAGCCCCTTCCTCCTCCCCCTCCTGCTGATGGTGTGCGCCCCGGCCGCCTATTCACAGGTCGCGGAGCAGACGTTCGAGGAGACCTCCCAGGTGGTGGCGGTGGAGGTGCCGGTCAACGTGGTGGGCCGCGACGGCAAGCCGGTGCGCGGGCTGACCGCGGACGACTTCGAGGTCTACGACGCCGGCCAGCAGCAGAAGGTCTCGGGCTTCGAGATGGTGGACCTGCGGACGCGGGAGTCGGTGAAGGGCACGGCCGCCGCGCAGGAACCGGAGGAGGAAACGCCCTCCGCGCGGCGCCACTTCCTGCTGCTCTTCGACTTCTCCTTCTCCTCGCCCGGGGCCACCCTCAAGGCGCGGCTGGCGGCGCGCGACTTCCTGCTCAACGGGCTCCATCCGAGCGATCTCGCAGCGGTGGCGACCTACTCCGTCGAGCATGGGCCGCAGCTGGTGGTCACGTTCACGCCGGACCGGGCGCAGCTCGCCCGGGCGATCGACACGCTGGGGATGAAGCGCGGGTACTCGGAAGGCTTCAAGCAGGACCCCCTGCGGTTCATGGTCGAGCCCCCGCTCTCGGCGCAGCTCGACCTTGCCACGAGCGCCGGCCGCGGGCCGGACCTGCGGGCCCAGGAAGACCAGGCCGCGCTCGAGTTCATGCAGTCCATCACCAGCGTGGCCGAGCGCGACGAGCGCACCTTCGAGCGCAGCCGCATCACCAGCTTCACCAAGGCCATGGGCGCCATGGCGAAGACCCTCGACTCCGTGGCCGGCCGCAAGCACATCGTGCTCTTCTCCGAGGGCTTCGACAGCCGGCTCCTGATGGGCCGCAGCGACACGACCGACGAAGAGGCCCGGACCGACGAGCAGAACGCCTTCCGCGGCCGGGTCTGGATGAGCGACAGCGACCAGCGCTACGGCAGCACCGGGCTGCAGGGTGACGTCCAGCGGATGCTGGAGGAGTTCAAGCGCGCCGACTGCGTGATCCAGGCGGTGGACATCGGCGGCTTGAGGACCACGGCGGAATCGGCCGGCGGGCGCCCGCGCAGCGGCGGCCAGGAGGCGCTCTTCTACATCGCCAACGAGACCGGCGGCGAGCTGTTCAAGGACACCAACAACCTGGGCAACCAGCTCCAGAGCGTGCTGGAGCGCACCAGCGTCACCTACCTGCTGACCTTCGAGCGCTCCGACCTCAAGCTCAACGGCTCGTACCACCGGCTGCGCGTCAAGGCGAAGCTCCCCCAGGGCGCCCGCCTCTCGCACCGGGTCGGCTACTACGAGCCGCGGCCGTTCAAGGAGCTCGACCCGCTGGAGAAGAGCCTCCTCGCCTCGAACGGCATCATGAACGCGGCGCCGAAGCGGGATCTTGACCTCAATCTCCTGGTGGCGCCCTTCCGCTCCAGCGAGAAGATGTCCTACGTGCCGGTGATCATCGAGGTGCCGGGGCGCAAGCTCCTGGACGGCCACAGCGCCGACCGCCTGAACGTCGAGTTCTATGCCTACGTCAACGATCGCGTGGGGTCGATGCTGGACTACTTCTCCGAGGTGGTGTCGCTGGAGATCGGCCGCGGCCGCCAGGGGTTGCAGGAGGGGGGCATCAAGTACTACGGCCACTTCGACCTGCCGCCGGGCGACTACCGGGTGCGGGTGCTGGTGCGCAACGCCGACACCGGCCGCACGGTGGTCAGCATGGTGCCGGTGCAGGTGCCGGCCTACTCCGCCGGCGATCCGGTCCTGCTGCCGCCGTTCTTCATGGAGGAGCAGCGCAGCTGGGTCCTGGTGCGCGAGAGCTCCGAGGTGTCGGGCCGGCAGTCGGTGGTCTACCCTTTCACGGTCAACGGCGAGCCGTACGTCCCCTCGGCGAAGCCGATGCTGAAATCGGAGGGCCAGGCCCGCCTCTGCCTGGTCGCCTACAATCTGTCGCCCGGGGACCTGGCGGTTGACGCCCAGGTCACGGGAGCGGACGGCAAGGCCATGGCCGGAGGCCGGATCGCCCAGGTGGAGCGCACCGCGACCGGCATCTCCGGAGTGGACAAGCTCCTCACCACCTTCGAGCCCACCGGGCTCGCCGCAGGCGACTACGTGCTCCAGATCGCGGTGACCAACCCCTCGACCGGCATCAAGGAGCTCAGCTCGCTGCCGTTCCAGGTGGTGCAGCGGTAGGCAAGGTTGTCACAGCCCGAGTTACCCCCTACCCACTGGGTAGCTCGCGCAAACGAGCAGTTGCTGGCTCAAACGAGTGGTTGGCGGCTCAAACGGCTGGATACGCGGCTCAAACGAGCCGTTTGAGGCGTCTACCCACTGGGTAGCTCGCGCAAACGAGCGGGTTGCTGGCTCAAACGAGTGATTGGCGGCTCAAACGGCTGAGTAGGCGGCTCAAACGAGTCGTTTGAGGCGTCTACCCACTGGGTAGCTCTCTCAAACGAGTGGTTAGAGGCGCGGCATTTTCAAAGCCCGCCTGCCGGAAGGAGTACCATGAAGGGCTGAGCCGTCCCGCCGAAAGGGGGAGCAATGAGAGCGTTCCGCCCGCTGGTCCTCTTCCTTGCGTTCCTTGCGCTGGTCCCCGCCGCGCCGGTTTCCGCCCAGTTCTCGGACAGCACGGACGTCACCGCCGTCCAGATCCCGGTCCAGGTGGTCGCGGACGGCAAGGCGGTGCGCGGGCTCGGCGCCGCCGACTTCGTGGTTTACGAGGGACGACGGCAGCGCCCGGTGGTCGGCTTCGACTCCGTGGACCTCCAGACGCTGCCCGCCGGTGCCGAGGTCCCGGGCGCGGCCCGGCGCTGGTTCCTCATGGTCTTCGATCTGGCCTTCTCCGAGCCCGACGGCATCGCCGACGGGCGCGAGGCCGCAATCGGCATGCTCCCGCTCCTTCATCCCTCGGACCTGGTGGCGGTCGCCACCTACCGCCGCACCGGCGTCGACATGGTGCTCGGCTTCACTTCCGACCGCGGCCAGATCGTCGCCGCCCTGCACAGCCTCGGACTGCCGGACCTGATCGACCGCGCCGCCGATCCGCTCAAGATCCTCGTGGTCGAGCACGACAACAGCTTCGGCGACACGGAGGGAGTCGGCGGGAACGGGCCCAACATGAACCTGGACACCCGGATCAAACCCCAGCCCAGGCCGTCGTCGACCCCGGGTGAACGGTACATGAAGACTTCGAATCCCTTCTCAGGGCTGATGGACCCGCTGTACAACGCCCGCAAGAGCTCGGAGGACGCCGGGCGCGAGGCCCAGAAGGCAGCCCTCGATGCCCTGTCCGACTCGTTCTCGGAGATCGCCCGGCTCATGCGGGGCATCTCAGGCCGCAAGGAGGTCCTCCTCTTCTCCGAGGGCTTCGACAATGCCGTGGTCCAGGGCACCGTGGATAAGGACGAGCGGGACCGCATGTACGTCGAAGGGTCCGAGGTGGGCGCGGTCTGGCGCGTCGATTCCGAGGAGCGCTTCGGCAGCACCGAGGCGCTCGGCGACCTCGAGCGCATGCTGGAGGAGCTGCGCCGCTCCGATTGCCGCGTCCATACGGTGGACGTCGCCGGCCTGCGCGCCGGGGAGCCCGGAGACGGACACGGAGCGCGCGACAGCCTCTTCCAGATCGCCCGCGACACCGGCGGCGACGCCTACGAGAACTTCAACGACCTGTCCGCGGCCGTGGGCAAGATGCTGGAGCGCTCCGGCGTCACCTACGTGCTCACCATTCAGCCCGAGGACCTGAAGGCGGACGGCTCATACCACCCGCTGCGCGTGGAGCTGCGCAAGGGCAAGGCGCCCCACGGCGCCCGCGTGGTCCATCGCCCCGGCTACTACTCGCCGCGCCACTTTGCCGAGCGCGGCAAGCTCGACCGCACCCTGACCACCGGCGCCCGGCTGCTGAGCGGCGACGAGCCCGGCTCCGTCCCGACCTCGGTGCTCGCCACCCCATTCCCCAAGGAAGGTCGCTTGGAGGGGGGAACCGCGTATGTCCCTGTGCTGATCGAGGCCGGCGGCCCCGCCCTCCTCGAAGGCAACGGCCCCGGCGAGCTGCTCGCCGAGATCTACATCTATGCCCTGGACGAGAACGGGAGCGTGCGCGACTACCTGGCCCAGGCGCTCGTCCTGGAGCTGGCGAAGGTCGAAACCGAGCTGCGCCAGGGCGGCCTGCGCTTCCTCGGCCATCTGGAGCTGCCGCCCGGCCGCTTCTCCCTGCGCGTCCTGGCTCTCAATGGCCGCACCGGCGCCTATGGCCTGCGCACCGCCCGGGTGGAGATTCCGGAGATGGGTGCAGGCCAGCCGGTCCTGCTGCCGCCGCTGTTCCCGGAGCGGCCCGGGCAGGGCGTGCTCACCCGCCAGGCTTCGTCCGGCGGCGAGGAGGTGCCGTTCCCCTTCACCCAGGGAGAAGTCGCCTGGCTGCCCGATCCGCAGCCGGAGCTGCGGCAGGGACAGGAGACGGCGGTGGCCCTGGTGAGCTACCATCTGGCGGGAGACCTGAAGATCCGCACCCAGGTGACGACCCCGGACGGCCGCGAGGTCTCGACCGGCGGGTTGCGGGTGCTCGGGCGGGAGAGCGGCACCGCGGACGGCGCACAGCGCCTGCGGGCCGCCTTCCTCACACCCCCGCTCGCTCCGGGGGAGTACCTGTTGCGCGTGACCGTGAGCGGCGAGGGTGGGGAGCGCACCAGCAGCGCTCCGTTTGTCGTGAACTGATCTATTCGGAGAGGAGCACCAGGCGGAGGGCATGACCGCCGCGGCGAGCCGCGGGAAGGGGAACTCATGACTGCCGCTTGGAGGTTCTTGATGAAAAGGTTTCTATTCTCCCTGATCGGCTTATTGACCGGCTTATTAATCGGAATACTTCTTGCGGCCGCACCGCTCGCCGCCCAGACCCCGACCTACTCCGACGTCACCGAGGTCAACGTCGTCGAGATCCCCGTCCAGGTGCTTCTCGACGGCAAGCCGGTGCGCGACCTGAAGGCCGACAACTTCGTCGTCTACCAGGACAAGGGCAAGCAGCCTGTCACCGGCTTCGAGGCGGTGGACCTCGTCGCCATCCCCGACGACAAGGCGCAGGAGGTGCCCGTGCCGGCGCGGCGGCATTTCCTGCTGCTGTTCGACCTCGCCTTCTCGGAGCCCAAGGCCATCGTGCAGGCGCGCGCGGCGGCCAAGGACCTGGTGGCCG